>JASGJB010000038.1:0-79280 GCA_049840895.1 Nibricoccus sp.
TACGTATTGCTAAGGTTAATAGGGAAACACGATAGAATCCGAACAGCACCTCTGGCAATCGCGAAACCGCGCGCATTGTCGCATATATCGCACCTTCTCTCCAATCCTGTCCTTCCTGTTAATCCTGTCCAAAACTCCGCCCTTCTCCAACTCCCACGCCCGGCATTGACCCACCGCGCGCGCTCCGCCTAATTCTCGCGCCTTATGCCCACGCCCTCGTCCTCCGCCGAATCTCCATGGAAGCCATCGTCTCCCTCGCGAAACGCCGCGGCTTCGTTTTCCAATCCTCCGAGATCTACGGCGGCTTCAACGGTTTCTTCGACTACGGCCCGCTCGGCGTGGAGCTCAAGAAGAACATCCGCGACTGCTGGTGGAACGACATGGTCCGCCGCCGCGACGACGTCGTCGGCATCGAGTCCTCCATCATCATGCACCCGAAGGTCTGGGAGGCCTCCGGCCACGTCGCCGGCTTCACCGACCCGCTCGTCGACTGCAAGGTCTCCAAGCAGCGCTACCGCGCCGACCAGCTCTTTTTCTCCCCCGTCGTCGTCGACGGCAAGACCGTCGGCTACGTCTCCGCGCTCGAGAGCGAGAAGACCGCGGAGGACCTCCAGGCCGCCGCCGAATCGCTTCAAGCGCAAGAAGGCCATCCAGGGTCAGCTCGCGCCCGTCACGCCCAGCGACATGACCGAGGCGAAGCCCGAGGAGATCGCGCTCATCCCCTCGCCCGCCACCGGCGAGCCCGGCAGCCTCACCGCCGCCGCGCGCGTTCAACATGATGTTCGAGACCTACGTCGGCGCGATGCGCGACTCCTCGTCCGTCGCCTACCTCCGCCCCGAGACGGCGCAGGGCATGTTCGTCGATTTCAAGAACGTCGTCGACACCGGCCGCGTGAAGCTGCCTTTCGGCATCGCGCAAATCGGCAAGTCCTTCCGCAACGAGATCACCCCGCGCAACTTCATCTTCCGCTCGCGCGAGTTCGAGCAGATGGAGATGGAGTATTTCATCCACGAGGACGCCGACTGGGCCAAGTGCCACCAGGAATGGATCGAGTGGTGCCGCCAGTGGCTCCTCTCCATCGGCCTCCCGCGAATCGCACCTCTCCGCTCTACGAGCACCCGAAGGAGAAGCTCGCGTTCTACTCCAAGGGCACGACCGACATCATGTTCCGCTACCCCTTCGGCGTGCAGGAACTCTGGGGCATCGCCGCCCGCGGCAACTACGACCTCACGCCAGCACGCCAACGCCTCCGGCAAGCCGCAGGAAATCTTCGACGAGGCCACCAAGAAGAAGTTCGTGCCGCACGTCATCGAGCCCGCCGTGGGCATCGACCGCATCTTCCTCGCGGTCCTTTGCTCCGGCTATGCCGAGGAGGACGTGACCGACGAAAAGGGCGACGTCGAGAAACGCATCGTGCTCCGCCTCAGCCCGCGCGTCGCCCCCGTCAAGGTCGCCGTGCTGCCGCTCCTCAAGAACAAGGAAGCATCTCGTCGCACCGCGCCCAGGAACTCTACAAAAAACTCCAGCGCCGGTATGCCGTTTTCTACGACGAAGCCGGCGCGATCGGCCGCCGCTACCGCCGCCAGGACGAAATCGGCACTCCGTGGTGCGTCACCATCGACTTCGACACGATCGAGAAGGACGGCACCTTCACCTTGCGCGAGCGCGACTCCATGACAGCAACGACGCATCACCGAGGCCGATCTCTTCGCCCTGCTCGAAGAGCAGGTTTACTAAACCGAGAACAAAGGCGCGTTATCCCAAACGCGCCTTTGTCGTCAGTAAGGGATCGTCCCGGATCCCCGCTTTTGAGCCGCCGGTCCACACCGCGATGGTGGTGCGTCTGCCCTGCTCGTCTTCACGTGCTGGACCGCAGCCACAAATTCTTTCGCTGACTCGTGGCACGTCCGCTGCACGACGCGAGGACACTCATTCCTCGCATGTCCCCGATCTTCCGTCCGGTTTTTCTCCTGCTGCTCGGCTCCTTTCTCTGCACCATCGCACCTGCAGCCGCCCCGAAAACCTTCGAGGTCCAGGAAGCGACCATCGCCGACATCCACGCCGCGATCCTCGCCAAAAAGCTCACCTCCACGCAGCTCGTCGAACTCTACCTCAAGCGCATCCAGGCCTTCAACGGCCCCGCCGTCGAAGAGCCCAATGGCATTCTCGGCGTCGTAAAACCGGTCGCGCACGCCAAGGGCATCAACGCCCTCATCACGCTCAATCTCCGCCCGGCCGCCCGCAAGCAATGGGGCTTCGACGACCGCAAAGCCCGCAGCCTGACCGATCTCGCCGACAACGATCCCTCCATGCCCGACGCCCTCGAGGTCGCCGCGCAACTCGACGCCCACTTCGCAAAAACCGGCAAACTCGTCGGCCCTCTTCGACGGCGTCGTTTTCTCCATCAAGGACCAGTACGACACCTTCGACCTCCGCACCACCGGCGGCGCTGACGCCTTCTACGCCAACGACCGTCCGCCGCGCGACGCCACCTTCATCAAACGTCTCCGCGACGCCGGCGCCATCATCCTCGCGAAGGCCAACCTCGGCGAGTACGCCACACCCCGCGCTCGCAGCGCTTTCGGCGGCACGACCGGCAATCCCTACGCCACCGACCGCTACCCGGGCGGCTCCTCCGGCGGCTCCGGCGCATCCGTCGGCGCCAACCTTGTCACCGCCTCCATCGCAGAGGAAACCGGCGCATCCATCCGCACGCCTGCGCGCGTCAACAACAGCGTCGGCATCGCGCCGACCCAGGAACTCGTCAGCCGCGACGGCATGATCGGCGCCGGCCTCAACACCCGTGTCGGCCCCATCACCCGCACCGTCGAGGACGCCGCGCGCATCCTCGATGTCATCGCCGGCTACGATCCTCTCGACGAACTCACCGTTTTCTCCATCGGCCGCACGCCGCCCAAACCGTACGCCAGCTACGCCCGCGAAAAGAGCCTCAAGGGCCTCCGCATCGGCGTCGTGCGCGAGTACATGGACAAATCCCTCTTCACCGCCGCCGACCACGAGAGCATCGACATCACCGAGCGCGCCATCGCCGAACTGAAAAAACTCGGCGCCGAGATCATCGACCCCGGCCCGGGGGGCGAACTCTTCAAAGATGCCATGCGCAAATACGACCCGGCGCTGGACAACGCTCTCTACACAAAACTCTTTCCACAGCAGTTCCCCGTCGACGCCTCGGGCAAACCCACCGGCGACCACATCGCCACGCTGGTCGACTACACCGCCGATCCTTCCCTCGTCCCTGCCGGCGCCACCATCCGTGACTTCGGCGGCGGCGCGCAACCCGAGGGCGAGAGCCGCTACTGGATGAACCTCTATCTCAAGCGCCGGGGTGACACCAATATCAAGACCCTCACCGACCTCATCACCAAGGCCAATCACTTCACCGATCCAGGCTTCGGTAGCAAAAAGGAGGAACTCGAAACCGCCGACCGTGCCCGGACACTCGATACGCGAAACCGCCTTCAGCGCCGCTTCGTCATTCAACAGGTCATCCTCAAGGGCATGGCCGACCTGAAGCTCGACGCCGTCGTCTACCCCACCGCCAACATCCCGCCACCCATCCTCGGCGCGCCCATCGAGCCCAATCTCAACGGCCGCCCCGGCAACTCCTCCTGGAATCTCCTCGGTCAAAATGGCTTTCCTGCCATCACCGTTCCCGCCGGCTTCACCACGCAGGTCTATAACCGCGTGAAGGACACTTCCTCGAAAGACGGCACCCGCCTCGAAGGCCCCGTGCCCGCAAAACTGCCTGTCGGCGTCGACTTCCTCGCCCGCCCTTTCGACGAACCGCTACTCTTCCGCATCGCCTCAGCCTACGAGTCCGCCACCCACCACCGCACCCCACCCGCCGACTTCAGCGCGATTCCCACCAAGCCCTAAAAAGACGCGCCAACTCCAGGATTTTAACAGGAGGCAACAGAGAGCACGGAGATCACACCTATCCCTTCTCCGTTTCCTCCGTTCCCTCCTGTTAAAAAACTGCGCCGCAAACCAGAGACTGTCTTAGCGTCTTCGCATCTTTGCGCTTCAACTTGGCACTGGCCCGCTTTCATCTCTCAGCGCCATGCCGCTGATCTCCCCCGCCGAAGCCGAGCGCCTCATCCTCGCCAGCGTCCCCACGCTTCCCGCCGAAGACTGCCCGCTCGCTTCCGCTCACGGCCGCATCCTCCGCACACCGATCCGCGCCGATCGCGACTTCCCTCCCTTCGACCGTGTCACGATGGACGGCTTCGCACTCCGCCACAGCGCCGTCGCCGCCGGTCGCCGCAGTTTCCGCATCCAGGGTTTCCAACCCGCCGGCACGATTCCGCTCACCCTCGAATCCGACGAAACCTGCATTGAAATCGCCACCGGCGCCGTCCTCCCCAACGGCTGCGACTGCGTCGTCCCTTACGAAGACACCGACCGCTCCGCCAACTCTTCGTCTTCCACTCCCGGAGTTAACCCCTCCGCCTCCGTCACGATCGCCAACTCCACCGCCACAGCACTCACGCTTGGTCAAAGCATCCACCGCCGCGGCTCCGACTCCACGGCCAGCACTGAACTCATTCCCGCCGGCACACGTCTCACCGGCCGTGAAATCGCCGTCGCAGCCGCCTGCGGTGCCTCCACCGTCCGCGTTTCCCACCTCCCGCGCATCGCCGTCATCGCGACCGGCGACGAACTCACCGAAGTCGAAAACCCGTCGCCCGCGCCGCACCAGATCCGCCGCTCCAACGACCACGCGCTCCGCGCTTCGCTCCTTTCCTCCGGCTATTCCCGCGTCGAACGCTTCCACCTCCGCGACTTGAAGTACGAGCTCGAAACGCAGCTCAAACGCCTCCTCTCCGAGTTCGACGTCCTGCTCCTCACCGGCGGTGTCTCGAAGGGAAAATACGATTTCCTGCCCACCGTTCTCACCGAGCTCGGCGTGGAGAAAAAATTCCACGGCGTTGCCCAGCGTCCCGGCAAACCGTTCTGGTTCGGTCTCACCTCGCGCCGCGTGCCCGTTTTCGCACTACCAGGAAACCCGGTGTCCACGCTCACCTGTTTCCACCGCTACGTTCTCCCCGCACTCGCCGCAATGAGCGCCGCCACTCCGGGCCCCGCGACCTACGCGACTCTCGCGGCACCCTTCACTTTCAAACCCGCACTCGCGCCGCTCGTCCCTGTCCGGCTGGAATCCGCTCACGACGGTCGCCTCCTCGCGCATGCATCGCCGACCAACACCTCCGGCGACTTCGCCGGACTCTTAGGCACCAGCGGATTTCTGGAACTTCCTAGCGGTCCCATTGAGCTCCCCGCAGGACATTCTGCCCGTGTCTTCGTTTGGCTGTGAAGGCCCGCATTTCGCCGGGGCGTTCTGCACTATAAGCATGGACTTCGTGCTGCAAAAACCCTCCCCCGCAAACAGGCGGGAAACGCAAGCCGTTGATTGGCTGGCCCCTAGCGGGCGCCAATACTCCATGGCATCGCGTCAGCTTAGAACCGCCTCGGCCATTCGTGGCCGAAACCAAACTGACTAAAGCTATGAAAACCTCGCTCCTAAAATCATATCGCTGCGCCGGACTGCTCGCCGGACTTTCGTTTGCAGGCGCCGTTCATGCCCAGGAAATTCCGCCGCCCACTCCCACAACCTCGCCCACGGAACCCTCCCGTGTCGCGCTCGTCATCGAAGGCGGCACCACCGGCGTCGGTCCATCATTGGTCTTCACGCTCAATCCCAAGTCAACACTCACCGTGGGCTACACCTGGCTCGATACGGATTATGACGTCGAGTCCGACGACAACGACTACGACGGGAAACTGAATCTCTCCAATTTCAAAGCCGTCGCGAACTGGCATCCGTGGAACGGCACGTTCCACTTCTCCGGCGGCGTCTACGCGACTGACAATAACGTCGATGTCGTCGCCCGTCCGAAAAACGGCACCACCTACAAGTTGAACGGGAATACCTACACCAGCAGCCTGATCACGTCGCTCTCGGCACCGCGAAATTTGAAGACGATGTCGCTCCCTACATAGGCGTGGGCTGGGCCAAAAATCCCGTCAACGGCGGCTGGGGCTTTTACGCCGATCTCGGTGTGCTCTTCGCCGGCGACGCCAGCGCCAAGCTCTCCGCCACCGGTCCGATCACGGGCACTCCGCAATTCCAAAATGACCTTCGCGCCGAGGAAAACGACATCAACGACGACCTCGAGGATCTCGGCCTCTATCCCGTCGCCCAAATCGGCGTGCTCTATCGCTTCTAAGCGCCGCCCGTCACATCCCTCTTCACTCCCGAAACCCGCGCCCACCCCGGCGCGGGTTTTTCGCGCCCACCTCGATGATATCGCCTGCACGCACAACGTAGACACCGCGCACTCCACCCGTAAGGTCTTCTCATGCTCACACACCTCGACGCCCGCAACCAGCCGCAGATGGTCGATGTCGGCGCCAAAGCCGTCACTCACCGCGCTGCGCACGCCGTGGCCACCGTTTTCCTTCCGCCCGCACTCGCCCGGCTCATCACCAGTGGTGAAATCCAGTCGAAGAAAGGCCCGCTCTTCCAGCCGCGATTCTCGCCGGCATCATGGGCGCAAAAAAAACCAGCGACCTCATCCCGCTCTGCCATCCGCTCCCGCTCGACGACTGCAAAATCGAAATCGAAACCCGCACTCCATCTGTCGATGGCTCTGCTGATGTGATCATCCACTGCCGCGCGCAAACCCACGCGAAAACCGGCGTCGAATGGAAGCCCTCACTGGCGCGAGCATCGCCGCCCTCACCCTTTACGACATGGGTAAAGCCGTCACGCACGGCATCATCATCCGCGAAATCCGTCTCCTCGAAAAAAACAGGCGGCAAGAGCGACTACCACGCTCCGTGATCGTTCTCATGTAAATCCCGCCAATCCTGTCCAAAATTCCGTCGTCCGCTCCACGTTTGAAAACCGTCCACCTCCAATATTTCGCCGTCCTTCGTGAACAACGCGGCCTCGGCGCCGAAACGCTCGCCACTTCCGCCGCGACCGCTGCGCAACTCTACGACGAACTCCGCTCGCGCCATCCCTTCACGCTTCCTTCCGACCGGCTTCGCGTTGCCATCAACGGTGAATTCGCTCCGTGGACCACGCCTATCGCCGATGGCGCCCAAATCGTCTTCATCCCGCCCGTGGCCGGCGGCTGAGCCTTCCACGCCCACTCGCTACTTTCCCCCATGGGTCCCCAACGCCCGCGTGATGGCATCCGCGAGCGTCTGAATCGCAAAGGGCTTCGCGACGAATTCCTTGAATCCATGCGCCTTTGCCTTGGTCGCATCGAGTTGCCCGCCGAAGCCCACCGCCAGGATCATCGGCAGCTCCGGCCGCACCGCCCACACCGCCCGCGATAAATCCAGGCCCGTCACCCGCGGCATCAAATAATCCGTGATCACCAGATCGAACTCCCGCGGATTGTTCACCAACCGGTCGCGCGCCACCACCGGATCAGTCAATGCCACCGCATTGTAGCCAAGCCGCTCCAACAAACGCGCCCCAATCTTCGCCACGCTCGGCTCGTCATCGACAAAGAGAACTTTCTGCCCCCGCCCGTCATCGGTGCGTTCGTCGCCCCCGTCCTGCCCGCCGCCACGCCTTTCAGTGCAGGGAGGTAAATGGAAAAGACCGTGCCGAGGCCCGGCGAGCTCTCAACGAAGATGGCTCCTTCGTGCGCCTGCACCGCTCCATGCACCACGGCGAGCCCAAGGCCCGTGCCATGACCCACTCCCTTCGTCGTGAAAAACGGCTCCGAAAATTCGCTCCACCGTCGCTGCATCCATGCCGCAGCCGTTGTCGCGGATTTCAAGCAACACATGCTCGCCCGTGCGCAACGGTGGCCGCGAACGCGCCCTCGTCTCATCCAGTTCAGCCACCGAAAGCGTCACCGAAATCATCCCTCCGGTCGTGCCCATCGCCTGCGCCGCATTCGTGCAAAGATTAAGTACGATCTGGTGAATCTGCGCCTCGTTGGCCATCACCGCCCGCTGCGCCTTCAATTCCGTCCGCAACTCCACTGAAGGAGGAAGCGTAACCCGCACGAGCTTCAACGCCTCCTGCACCACCGCATCGATCTCGATGCGCTTGCGCTCCACCGGCTGCTTGCGGCTGAACGTCAGAATCTGCCGCACCATGTCCCGCGCGCGCCCCGAGGCCATGAGGATTTCGTGAACACTGTCGCGCAAATGAGGCCCGGTCGTTTCACGCGGAAGCTCAAGGTCGAGCAGCTCCGCATGCGCCATGATCGCCGTAAGGATATTGTTGAAATCATGCGCGATCCCGCCGGCCAGATTGCCGATCGCCTCCATTTTCTGCGCCTGCCTCAGCTGGTTCTCCAGACGCGTGCGCTGCAATTCCGCCTGCCGCCTGTCGGTGATATCCTGGATGATGCCGATCGCCCTCCGCGGCTTCCCATCCGCGTCACGGTAAATATGCCGCCGCACGAAAATGTGCCGGACTCCGCCGTCCGGTCGCAGTATCCGATGCTCCACTTCAAGCCCCGTCCGGTCCTTGTCCGCCGCACGCAGCACTCCAAGCACCCGCTCGCGATCCTCCGGATGGATCCGCTCCGCCAGCCAGTCCCGGCTCACCGGCCCGGGAATCGGCTCGAAGCCGCAGATGCGAAACGCCTCGTCCGACCAGATCATATCCATCGTGTCCAGATCCCGCACGTAGCTGCCGGTCTGGCCGAGATTTTGCGCATAACGCAGCACTTCCTCGCGGATGCGCAGCGCCGCCTCCGCCTCCTTTCGCACGCCAACCTCATTTTCCAGCGCCCTCACCGTTTCCTTGAGCTGCTCGTTAAGATCGCGGATCGCATGCTCCGAGGCACGAAGATCGTCATTCGCGCCCTCGAGCTCCGCGACTTTCAACTCGAGTTTCAACGACAGCCGGTGCGTGTACTCCTCCAGCACCGTCGCGTCGGAATCGAGCGGGCGCGGCGCCCGTGGCGGCCCGGCCTTCGCCTTCGCCACCGTCTCGGTGACGATCGCCATGAGCTGGTCCGGCTCGGCCGGCTTTACTACGAATCGATCAGCGCCGAGCTTCAGGGCAAACTGCTCATCCGCCCGGTCCGTGTACGTCGCCGTGTAGAAAATAAACGGCAGCCGGCACCAGCGCGGATGCTGCCGCAGCGCCCGGCATAGTTGAAATCCGATCCATCCTCGGCATCAACGCATCGGATACGACCACGTCCGGCGCCTCAGCGTTGACGTTGCCCAGCAGCTCGAGCACCTCGAGCCCGTCCGCCACCGCCGACACCTGGTGACCGAGCCCGGCAAACAGTTGCTGCAAGAGGTAACGGCTTTCGGGGTGATCTTCGGCGACGACAATTTTCATGACGAATCGGATGAAGTGGACGGCAGCAACCGGGTGACGCGGCGGATAAACTCATCTACTTCGAAGGGTTTTTCGAGATAATCAGAAAATCCCTGCGTCAATGCCCTCTCCCGGTCGCTCGGGTGTGCATACGAGGTGAATGCCATAATGGGGACTTGCGCCGTCGCCGGATTCGCCCGTAGCCGCCCCGCAGCCTCATAACCGTCCATCTCCGGCATTTCTATGTCCATGAGCACCAAATGCGGCGGCCGCTCCAAGGCCAGCCGCACACCCTCCGCTCCATTGGACGCCTGCACCACTTCGAAGCCGTTCTTTTCCAGAATGAACCGCGCCAGATATCGGTTGGCGTCATTATCTTCGATCAGGAGTACGGTGCGCTTCATCCTTGGATCATTCATACGGGTTTCGTCCCTCCCGGTTTCACACTCCCGCGCGGCAACGTCACGGTGAAGCACGTTCCCTTTTGATAAACACTCTCCACCTCGATCCGCCCCCCAAGCAGGTCCAGGAGCTTGCGGCACAAATGCAGGCCCAGCCCCGTTCCTTCGTAGATCCGTCGCGCCGAGCCATCGACCTGACGAAACGCTTCAAACAACAACGGCAGATGCTCGGAACGAATGCCGATGCCCGTGTCACGCACGCGCACACTCACCTCGGACGCGGTGGCATCACACTCCACTGTCACCCCGCCGTGCTCGGTAAATTTCACGGCATCGTTAGCCAGGTTAAGAATCACCTGGAAAACCCGCTGCCGGTCCGACCGCATCCGCACCGGCGGCTTCTCGCAACGCGATGCGTACGCCAGCCCCCGTTGCGCCACCATGGGCGCCAGCACCGCCTCCACCTCGGACAATACACCGGCGAGATCAAACTCATCGGTCGAGAGCTCCATGCGCCCCGACTCGATCCGCGAGAGATCGAGCAGGTCATTGATCAGCGACAACAGATGCCGCGCCGAGCCGCGCACCAGATCGATCTGCTTTTGCTGTTCGGGATTCAACGACCCCGCCAGCCCCTGCCGCAGGATCGAGCTGAACCCGATGATCGAATTGAGCGGCGTCCGCAGCTCATGGCTCATCGTCGCCAGGAACTCCGACTTGAGCCGGTCGAGCTCCTTCAATTGTTCGTTCGCCGCCGCCAGCTCCGCGGTCCTCTCCTCGACCCGCCGCTCCAGACTCAGGTTCAACATCAAGACTTCATCCTCCGCGTTCTTTCGCTCGCTGATGTCGGTGATGAATCCAACCAGTGTCGTCGCCGAGCCATCGGCGCCCGCCTGGGCCTCGCCCCGCTCCCACACCCAGCGCACCTCGCCCGAGCGATGCCGGATCCTGTACTCGTAGGAAAACGTATTCCGGCCATTCGTGATCGCCGCCTGTGTCTCGCGCCAGAGCCGGTCCCGGTCCTCCGGATGCACCAGGCTCGCAAAATCAATCACGCGATTGTGCTCCAGGTCGGCGGGCGAGTAGCCGGTGAGCTCCTTCGCGCCATTGCTGACGAAGGTCATCGTCCACTGCTTGTCGTTTCGACACCGATACACCATTCCGGGCAGATGCCCGATGAGCGCGGCGAGGAACCGCTGGCTCTCGCGCAAGGCGCCTTCCGCCTGCTTGCGCTCCGTGTTGTCCACAAACGTCACCAGCAGGCACAGCTCCTTGCCCAGCGGCACCGCCGCCGCCGACACAATCACATCGACCGGCGCGCCTGTCCTCGGCCGCAGCCGGTACTCCCGGTCCCGGATCTCCCCGTCCCGGTCGAGCGCCTGCAACAACATCGCCCGGTCGGAGGGATTGTCCCAGATCCCCACTTCCATGCTCGTCCGCCCCACCACGTCCTCGCGCCGGTGATCGATCATCTGCAAAAAATGGTCGTTCGCATCGAGGATCGTCCCATCCGAGCGCCGGCTGATGATTTTCGCCACCGGGCTCGCCTTGAATGCGTGCAGAAACCGTTCTTCCGACTCCCGGAAAAGCGCCTCCGCGCTCAGACGCTGGCTCACGTCGAGCACGAGCGATGACACGCCGATCACCCGCTCATTCTCGTCCGTGAGCACCGTGTTGTACCATTCGCAGTCGATCACCCGCCCGTCCTTCGTGAGATTCTGGTTATAGTGCCGGTAGCCGCCCCGTCGCGCCAGCAGATCGGCCCACACCTCCTTGATCTCCGCGCGCTCTGCCTCCAGCACGATGAACAATCCGTGGCGCCCGAGCGCCTCCTCCGCGCTCCAGCCAAACACCGCCTCGGCGGCCGGATTCCACGACAGCACCACCATATCCATACTCCAGTCGATCACCGCCAGCGGGGTATTTTCCAGATGCAGCCGCAGGCGCTGCTGGCTCCGCCACAACGCATCCTCCGCCCGCCGCCGCTCGGTGACATCGATGCTCACACCAAGCGCACCCGTCACGAGTCCCCCGATACGGATCGGCGAAACGATCCAGTGATAATGCGCCTCCCGGCCTTCGCTCACCTCGGTCGTCTCTCCGCGCACCGTTTCGCCGCCGAGTGCGCGACGGTTGTTGCGCGAGTACGCCTCGCTCACGTCGCCCGGGAGGCTCAACTCCTCCGGCGTCGACCCGATGGCCTCGCCGCATCGCTCCCGCAGCCGCCGGCTCTGCAAGGTGTACCGGCCCGCCGTGTCCACCGCCCAGATTTCCACCGGCGCATTCGCAAAAACCGCCTCGAGCTCCGCCTCGCGCAACCCTCGCTGCCGCACCTCTTCCTGCAGCCGCAGATTCGTCGCGAGCAGTTCGCGCCGCCGCGCTTCGACCGCCCGCGCCATCGTGTTATACGTCTCCGCGAGACGCGCCAGTTCGCGCGGCCCTTCGACCGGCACCGTATGCAACCCCGATCCCCCCGCGAGTCCCTCAGCAGCGGCACGCAACTGCTCCACCGGCCGCCACAACACATGCGCCAGCCACGCAGCCGTCAGCACCGCCAGCCCGGTGACACCCAGCACCAGCATCCAGATCCACTGCCGGTTGCGCTCCAGTTTCGCCATCACCGTCGCTTCATCAAAAACCACCGCCACCAGCCACGGCGGGCCGCCCGTCTGCAATCGCTGGCAGGCCACCAACTTCGCACCCTCCCCCTCGTCGATCCGCAACGTCACCATCCCGCCGCCCGCCCCCGCACCGCCTCGCAAAAATTTCGTCAGCTCAGGCACCACCGGATCAAGTGGAGATGTCCCGCCCTCGCCTTCCCCCATGCTCATCTTCGGATGGGCGATCAACACCGGCCCCGCGTCCGACATCTCCATCACCAGGGCATGGCCGGTCTCGTTTGAAACCTTCTCCTTCAAAAATCGCGACAGCTCGCGCATGTCGAAATCCACATCCCACACCCCAAGCAACGCCCCCGCCCTGTCCCGCACCGGCACCACATAAGTCACCCCCAGCATTTCCGGATGCCAGTCATTGCCCTTGAACAGATACGATGAGGTCCATGCCGGCCCCGTCGCACTTCGCGCTTTCTGGTAAAACGGCCGCGTCCGCGGATCATAGCCATCCCACGGCTCCGTCTTCTCCAGCTCAAAACCGTCCCGCGTCACACGGTGCCGGCGCATCACCCGCTCGCCCGAAGGAAGCAGCAGGTATTCACGCAACCGGCACGTCGAGGTGTCGCGCCTCTCCAGCATGATGTACTCACCTGTCGCCTCCACCGCGTAGCCGAGATAAGTAAACTCTTCCTGCTGCGCAAACGTCGCCGCCAGCCGCACGAACACTTTGAGATAATCGTCGGGCGCCAGCCCTCCCTCCGGGGTCAGCTCCCGGCACGCCCGCCCCTGCCGCTCCGCCGACGAGAGCAGCCCGCCGATGCGTCCTTCCACATGCTGGATTTTCTGCGCCAGCAACGCCGTCGCCAGCGTCTCCGCCATCTGCCGCGACTGCCGGTTCAGCAACGCTCCCAGCAAACCCATCGCCCCAAGCACCACCGCCGACATCCCCAGCAAAACCAGCGTGCGAAATGACCATCGAAATGGAGGGGCATGCGGCGGTTGCACGGAAACAATCACTCACGCGCCACGCCTCCGAGTCAAGGAGCCCGCCACCGGGTCCACCCCCCGGAATCGCAGGAAAGCAAAAACCCGGCTCGAGGGAAATCCTTCGAACCGGGTTTGAAAACTACGCGAGTGGCGACGTCGTTTATTTCTTCACTTCCGTCACCTCAACCTCGAACACCAGCGTCGCACGTTTCGGGATCTTCGGCGGATCACCACGGGTCCCGTAACCCAGTTCAAACGGCACGATCAAAATCCGCTTCTCGCCCGGACGCATCAGTTGCAGTCCCTGCTCCCAGCCATCGATGACCTGCCCGCGACCGACGCGAAATGTAAGCGGCCTGCTTGGATCCTTCGTCTCGTCGAACACCGTCCCGTCGAGCAACTGCCCCTTGTAGATCACGCTCACCAGGTCGCCCACCTTCACCAGGTCACCCTTGCCTTCGGCGATCAAAACCGTGCGAAGCCCGGTCGATGTCCGCTTCGCCTCCGGCCATTTCTTCTCCACGATCTCCAAATCTTCCGGCGGCAATTTTTCCCGCTGCGCCTGCACGGCAAGCGGGGCGGCCAGCACCAAACTCAACAGGGTCCATCTGAGAAAACGCATGACGTCGTTTTGCCGCATCGCCCCGCCTCCCGGCAATTCCTTTTAACGCTCAACGCATCGCGCGTTTTGCGCGCAACCTCTCCGCCCGCCCGTTCAGGTCGGCCAGCAATTCCGTGTGCTCCCGCGCCTCGCGGTCATTGAGATGCACCAGCCCGCGACCAAACGGCGGCTCATCCGTCTCCGCATCCGCCCACGCCGCCCATTCGTACCCGACCACGCCGCGCTGCGCGCAAATCTTCTCCAGCGCCGCCCGGCCTTTTCTCAGCATCCTCTCGATCGAGGTCACTCCCCGCGCATCGCGCACCACCGGCGCCCGCGTGAACGCCTCGCCGGTCCACCCCGCCTCCAGCAACAGCACCGGCATCGACCGCGCCGCATGACACGCCTGCGCCGTTTTCTCCCAAAACTCGCCCGCCACCCGCGCCGACACCACATCGACATTCGGATACACGCACTCTGCCAGCACCACCGCCCCAGGCGCCTGCTGGAAACGGCAGCCAAGGATCAAGTGATCCGGATCGTTCGCCCGTATCGCCGCCGCGCTGGTCGCAAAATACCGCCGCGCAAACTCACGCGCGAACAACCGCTGGTCCCGCAAATACCCCGCACTCACCAGCGGCACCTCGTGATGCGTCAGCTGCCGGAGCGTTTCCTTGTTCGGCAGTTCCACCGCCCAGTCCTTCGCCAGCACCGCCAGGTCGCCCCGCCGCGTCGCCAGCACAAACTCCCACGCCGCATGATAGGCCCGCTGCGAAGGCTCCAGGCTCAGACAAATTTGCAACAACGACGGCCGGTCCTGGGCGTTTGCCTCCACAGGGAAAAGCGGCGCCGTCCGCCCGCCTGCACCGGCCGCCTCCGCCAGCGTTTCCGCCCGCGGTTGCGCCCAGTTAAGCGCGTGGTCCGTATAATACCCGATCAATTCACGGCTTCCCCGATGCGGCGCGCACAACTCCGCCGCCTGCCGCTCCACCGCCTCGCGCCACGCGGGATCGAACACATCCGGCACCCGCGCACCCGCGCTATGAATCACCGGTCCGCACTGCCCCAGCTCAAGCACCTCGGCATAATACATGCCTTGATCCGAAAGCGCCGGCTCCGCCCAGGCGCCCAGCGTATTGAAATGCCACCCACGCAACCGCTGGATCGCAGCGCGCATGAAGCCATGCGCATCGCCGCCATACCGCGCAGCCACCGCCGACGCATAAGGCCCCGACATCGGCAGGCGCCCATCGGTGCGCCCCGAACGATTCACACCCGCCACGCCCTTGCTGAAAAATGCCTGCCCCAGCGGATCGATCAGCCACCAATGCCCGTCTCGCGCCTGCCCGACCCGGAAAAATCCCGGCGTCCCGCGGAGCGAATCCGGGCGAAAGTCTTCGAGCGTGGGGATGAGCGCGACATCGCGCGGCGCTTGAGCCATGGCCCGCCACGCTGCGCGTCCTCCCGAAAAAGAAAAGCCCGGAAGGTCGCTGCGTTTTTCCACGCCTCCTACTTCTTCGCCGAAAGCCTCAATACCGTCAGCGAATCGAGCCGGGCTCTCGATTTCGAAGTCCCCGCTGACCGGCACGACGCTCTGCACAGGCACAACCGCGAACGGCGTCTTGGCATCATTCACCGCCGAAGGATCGCCCGTCAGCACGAACTTTAAACCACCATCCCCGAATTTCTCCGCTCCGCCAAGCCGCACCCGAATGCTCCGCGCCTCGGCGGTTATGTTCACGATCTTCAGGCTTACGCTTCCACTTCGACTGTCGCGCACAGCCGACACCGCCAGCCCACGCTTCTCCCACTCCACCGCACTCGCCGCTCCACCACCGGAAACCACCGGCTCCAGCCACGCGTCGCCCGCAGTCAGGCTGAACAACTGCTGCACGTAATAATTCACCGTCGGGAAAACCTCCGTGTTCGTGAAATAGATAAGATTCGGATTCCACTGCGTGTTCCCGATTTTTCCAAGCAGCGGCGCATACGACGCCAGCGGCACCACGTCTGCGTTTCTCTCAAGCCCGGTCATGTACGCAGCCTCGGCCAGCGCATTGGCGAATTTGTTTCCGCGCGACGCCCATTCACCAAGATACACCTTCGACTTCTTGCGATCGTACGCGTCATAGCGCCGCGTATTCACGAGCAACCACTCCGGCGCGACATAGTAATGCTCATCCACCATCGGTAACTTCAGTTCATCCGCAATCCTCCAACCCGCATCATAATCCTCGCCTTCGTGAAACGGCCCGACCGTCCCGATCACCGTGATCTCCGGATGCTTCGCCTTCACTGCCTCGTAGATCATCGCAAAACGCTCCCGAAACTCCGGCGTGATCCGGTCCTCGTTACCCACGCCGAGATATTTCAGGTGAAACGGCTCCGGATGCCCCGCCTCCGCCCGCTTCGCGCCCCACGTCGAAGTCACCGGCCCGTTCGCGTACTCGATCAAATCCAAGATATCCTGAATAAACGCGCCCATCTCCGACAGCGGCAGCCCGCGCTGCCCGACACCGTGACGATGCGCCGCATTCTGACAGCACACGCCCGCCGGCACGACCGGCAGCGGCGCCGCGCCGATGTCTTCGCAAAACTGAAAATACTCAAAATATCCGAGCCCCACCGACTGATGATAGCCCCAGAGATTTTTCTGCCCGCGCCGCTGCTCGACCGGCCCGAGCGTTTCCTTCCAACGGTACATGTTGTTCAGCCCTCCACCGTGCACGAGACAACCGCCGGGAAACCGCATAAACTTCGGTTTCAAATTCGCAATCACCTGCGCCAGATCCGCACGCAGCCCATTTTTCCGCCCGTTAAATGTCTTCTGCGGAAAAAGTGAAATCTCATCCAGCGCCACGCCACCCGGCTCAGTCACCAGCACAACCAGTCGCGCCGCCGTCTCCGTCCGCTTCGCCGTGATCGTCGCTGCCAGCCGCGTCCATTCACGCGTCGGAGCACCCAGTTTCGCCTCGCCCAAAACTTCGCCGTCCGGAGCTTCAAGCCGCACCACGAGCGGCGCGGGATCGCCGTCATTCGCCGTTTTGCTCCAGCGGTCACCTTTGAAAAGATGCTTCGCGAACAACGACACGTCGTACTGCTCGCCCTCTTTCAACGCGATGCCACCAAACCCCGCGTTCAAAATGCCCGCGCCATCGCCGACAGCGCTCACTTTCAAAATCACGCTCTGCGGATTATTCGGATGAAGCGGCTCCGAATCATCCACCTCCCATTTCAACTTCGCTCCGCCGCGCGACACCAGCTCCCACCCTGTCAGCGGCGTCCACGTCGGCTGCTCCGTCGACCGGTACTCAAACGACCGGTTCTGCACCAACTCCGCGTACAACCCGCCATCCGCCGCGTAATTGATGTCCTCAAAGAAAATCCCCACGAGGTCGCGGCTGATCGGCCGTCCCTTCGCAGCCGCATCGAACGACACCGTCACCGGCTCAGCCGCGAAAGCACCAGCTGCGCAAACGCTCAACACCACCGCACCGACACGATTAAAAAACAACATGGGTAAAAGGGTAAGCCCCCAACCCTGCGCCCCAACCTCCATTTTTCACCTCCCACAAATCTGGACCGTAAACCCGCCAATCCTTTTAATCCTCTTAATCTTGTCCCAAAATTCCGCGCCTCCGCGTTTCCGCGATAAATATCCCCACTCCAGCCATATTCGTACTCTTCGACATTCTACCTTCAATCTTCTGATTTCCTCACTGGTCATTCATCGCGCCTCCGGCGCGATGCGATCCGGCCGCTTCAGCGAAAAAATCTCCCCCATCTTCGAATACGCTTCCCCACCGAGCCGGGCCACCAGGTCGAGCTTCACCGGATCCGCCTTTCCATCCGATCCGAGCACCGCGTCATCCACGTGCATCAACTGGATCAACCCGAACACCACATTCGCCGCCGCTGGCCCTTCGCCAATGTGCGTGATCGAATGCAGCCGGCACTCAAAACTCACCGGCGCCCCCGCCACCCGCGGCGGCTTCACTTTCTCCGCCGGCGCCGTCGCAATTCCAAATTTTTCAAACTCGCTCTCTCCATAAGGCAGCAGCGCCGCGCACTTGTTCATCGCCTCCGCCTGCGCGAACGACACCAGATTCACCACAAACTCACCTGTCGCCTCGATGTTCCGCACCGTGTCCTTCTTCGACCCGTCGCGCAGATTCACCGGCACAAACATCAACGTCGGCGGCGCCGAGGTCACCCCTTGAAAAAAACTGAACGGCGCCAGATTCGTTTTTCCTTCTGCCGAAATCGTCGACACCCACGCAATCGGCCGCGGTAAAATCGTGCTCGTCATCCAAGCATAAGCGTCACGCGTGGGAATCGTCGTCAGATCGAGGCGCATGCCTCACAAAATGGCATCTCTCGTCACGAGTCCAGCGCCGCACCTCCGCACATCTTGCCGTAATCTCACCACTGCCAGTGCAGATCCTATAACCCCTCGGAACCGTCCGCCTTCCACGTCCTCCCCAATCCTGTTAATCCCGTAAATCCTGTCCAAAATTCCGTCCGCCCTCGCTCGCGATTAGCGAACCCCTCCACGCTCCGACCACTTCCCCCATCCCCTCTGATCTTCATCATTCGACCTTCGGATTTCCGCCCCACCCCATGTCCCCATCCGCCTCCACGACTCCGCCCGCTTTCACACCCGCGCCCAACTCCCGTCATCTCCTCGCCGTCCTCCTCGCCGCGTTTCTCGGCTGGATGTTCGACGGCCTCGAGATGGGCATCTTCCCTCTCGTCGCCCGCCCCGCACTCCTGCAGATGCACGCTGCGACCGACGCCGCGCAAACACTCGCCGCCGACGTCTTCGTCGGCCGCTGGATGGGCATCGTCACCGCCGCGTTCCTCCTCGGCGCCGCCCTTGGCGGAGTCGTCTTCGGCTGGATCGGCGACCGCTTCGGCCGCGTTCGCGCCATGGCCCTGAGCATTCTCTGCTACTCGCTCTGCACCGGCCTCACCTACTTCGCGCAAACCCCCGAGCACCTCGTCATCACCCGCTTCTGCGCCGCACTCGGCATGGGCGGCGAATGGGCGCTCGGCGTCGCCCTCGTCATGGAAATCTGGCCCGACAAACACCGCGTCTGGCTCGCCGGCGTGATCGGCGCCGCCGCCAATCTCGGCTTCGCGCTGATCGGCCTCATCGGACTCTCCTTCAAAGTCACGACTGACTCCTGGCGCTGGGTCGCCCTCGTCGGCGCCGTGCCGGCACTCCTCACGTTTCTCATCCGTCTCTTCGTCCCCGAATCCCACCGCTGGCAGCACGCCGCCCAACAATCCCCCGCCCGCCCGCTCCGCGAAATCTTCGCCCCAACCATCATCCGTCGCACGCTGCTCGCCGCGCTCTTCTGCGGTATCACTTTATTGGGCACTTGGGGAACCGTCCAATGGCTACCGCTCTGGGCCGATCAACTCACCGGCGGCACGCAGCCTCACGCCAAGGCCGTTACCCAAATTCTCTCCGCCTTCGGAGCCGTCACCGGCAGCCTCCTCGGCGCCTGGCTCGGCAAACTCGGCCGCCGCCCCGCCTACTTCCTCATCTGCCTCACCTCGCTCATCGCCTGCTCGTATCTCTTCCGCGGCATCCACACCTACGGCGACGCCTTCCTCGTGATGACCTTCATCGCCGGATTAACCACCGCATCCTTCTACGGCTGGGCGCCGCTCTACCTGCCCGAACTTTTTCCCACCCGCATGCGCGCCACCGGACAAGGTTTCGCCTACAACGCCGGCCGCGTCTTCGCCGCCGTCGGCACGCTGCAGATGTCCGCGCTCATGGCGCACTTCGACGGCAGCTTCGCCCGCACCGGCGCCGTCGTCGCCCTCATCTACGCCCTCGGCCTCATCGCAATCTGGTTCGCCCCCGAAACTAAAGGCCGCCCTCTTCCTGAATGAGCAGGTAGCCGCGTCACTTAAGACGCGGACCCGGATCTCAGAATTCTCACAGAAGGAAACGAAGCTAACGAAGCCTCGACTGAGAAAACCTGCCGCACTTCGTTCCCTTCGTTATCTTCTGTTCAAAATTCCGATGCTCGATTGCGGGTCATCCAATTCCGCGCCTCCGCCCTTCCGTGCTTCCGCGATAAAATTCTCGCCATCGCCCCTCGCCGCGAAACCGTCGCGAGCCTGCATGTCCGCTCCTAGCTCAAGCAACACTCCCGCCCGCGAAGCCCCGTGGGCCGAAGGCCTGCGCGGCGCCCGCGCCAATCTTCTGCCCGGACTCGCCCTCCAGCTCTTTGCCCTCGCGCTCGTCCTCGCCTACTTCTTTCACACACCGACGCACGATGCCCTCAACCGCCTCAGCGCCTGGCGCAGCGAACTCGGCCTCATCTTCGCCATCGTCTCCACCGGCCTCTTCGGCGGACTTCTCCCCTTCCTCTACCTCAAAGCGTCGTCCAACCGCTACACGTGGTCGCAAGGCGCGCTCATCACCGCCTTCTGGGCCTACAAGGGTTTCGAAATCGATCTCTGGTACCGCGTCCTCGCCAGCCTCGTCGGCGAAGGAAATTCACCCGGCATTGTCGCGAGCAAGATGTTCCTCGACCAATTCGTCTACTGCCCGCTCATCGCCGTCCCGCTCACCACGCTCGCCTACGCCTACGCAGAAACCCACTTCAACACCCGCGCTGTCCTCACCGACCTTCGCGCCCCGCGCTGGTACGCCCGCCGCGTGCTTCCGCTCCTGATCTCCAACATCGGCGTCTGGGTCCCCGCCGTCTGCATCATCTACGCGTTGCCCACACCGCTCCAACTCCCCCTCCAAAACATCGTCCTCTGCTTCTTCACCCTGCTCCTCGCGCACCTCGCAAAAGGACATTCAAAATAATTTCAGCAGGGATTCAGGCATCAATAGGTCACCCGCCATCGATAGACATACTCATCGCCTTCCAAAGCGCCAAAGGTCACTGTGCTGCTGGAAACGTATCGGGACTCAAATGAGCCGACCAGCCTCAAGCCTGCCAGATTGTTGAGCATCTTCTGCCTATCGTCCTGAGCTGCCGGCAACGTCACCTTCAATATCGCCTCAACCACGCCTGGCCGCACTTCGTATTTACTGCCCGAAGCCACGCTTCCGAAATCAATCCGCTGCACGGCCTGTGTAAGAGCCGAATAGTCGTTTTGAACAATTGAACGCACATAGGCCGTCTTTAACCGGGAATATTGCAAGTGCGTCCAAAGGCCAATCGCCACCAAAACAACACCGACCACCACCACCGCTTTCTTTGATCGAATCATGACGCTTGGGTTAGCGACCAACAGGCGTGACACAACCTATCAATACGGCCCGCGAATAAACGCCGCCACTTCGCGCGTATAAAATTCCTTCAGCGCCGCGTGCTGCTCCGCGCTCAACTTCGGCAGCGCCGCCGCCTTTGTGTTGCCCGTCGCCTGCGCCGGATTCTTCGCGCCAGGGATGATCACGCTCACCGCGTCGAAATCCAGGATCCACCGCAACGCCCAGTCCGCCATCGACCAGCCCGCAGGCACCTGCGCTTTCAACTTGTCCGCCAACTCCACGCCTTTCGCGAACGGCAGCCCCGCGAACGTCTCGCCCACATTGAAGTGCTGACCGTCGCGGTTGAAATTCCGGTGATCCGTCGCATCGAATGTCGTCGCGGCCGTCATTTTCCCGCCGAGCAATCCGCTCGCGAGCGGCAGCCGCACGATCAGCGCCACGTTCTTCTTTTTCGCTGCCTCAAAGAGCGTCGTGATCGGTTTCTGACGAAACACATTAAAGATGATCTGCAACGCCGCGCATCCCGGCTGCTCCGTGCACCACAGCGCCTCATCCATCGCCTCCACGCTCGCGCCGTATGCTTTGATTTTCCCCTCCTTCTTGAGCTCCTCGAGCCAGCCAAACAGCTCGCCGCGCTTGAGCACGTCCGGCGGCACGCAGTGAAACTGCGTCAGATCCAGCGCTGCCACGCCCAGTCGCGCCAACGAATCCTCCGTATGCTTCCGCACCGCCTCGCGCGTGAAATTCTTCGGCCAGCCCGGATCGCCGCGCCGTCCGAGTTTGGTCGCGACAAACAACTTCGCCGCCTCCGCCGATCCGATCTCTTTCAAAAATTTCCCAATGAGCCGCTCGCTCCGCCCGTCGCCATAGACGTCCGCCGTGTCGAGAAACGTCACGCCACTTCCGCGTGCCGCGCGCAACGTCTCCAATGCCACTTCATCCGTCACCTCGCCCCAGTTGGCTCCCAGCTGCCAGGTACCGAGGCCAATTTCACTGACGTTCCTGCCGGTTTTCCCAAAGACGCGCGTGTTCATAGTCAGCGCACTACTGCCCTTCCCCACGCCGTCGTCAACGCCCCACAACTCCACCCGTCAGCTACCCTTTCGATATAGGTCCCCATAGGTCCTACAAGACCCATGGGACCCATCCCATCCGCCTGCCGCCCATCCGGAAATTTTCCCGGACGACGCTGTTACAGCACCGCCGCGCCTTCTCCGGTCTGGCAGTGCAATATCTCCGGCTTCGCGCCGTATTTCTTCTCGTACACCGCGGCAACCGCCTCGGCCTGCTTCGCACCAAATGCAGCATCAGTCAGCGCCATCACTGCGCCGCCAAAACCACCGCCCGTGAGACGCGCACCAAACACATGCGGCGTCGCCGTCAGCGTGTCCACAAGCAGATCCAGCTCCGGTGTGCTGTTTTCAAAAAAGGCCTGCGAGCTCCGGTGCGAGGCCGTCAGCAATTTCCCGACGCCGGCAAGATCGCCCGCCCGCAAGGCCGTATTCGCCAGGCCGACACGTGCAATCTCGTCGATCACGTGTTTCGCCCGTTTGTACGCCTCGGCACCCAGCTTGCCCTTCCCCGACTCCAATTGCGCCGCGTTCGCTTCCACGAGCAACGAAACGCCCAGCACCTTCGCCGCCTCCATGCACTCGCGGTGACGCGCTGCGTACAGTCCGTCGACCAGCGCGTGCTTGTGATGCGTATTGAAAATCCAGAAATGCGCGCCCGCCGGAAGCGGCACCGTCGCGAACTTCGGCCCGCGGCAATCGATGAAGACCAGATGATCCTTCTTCCCAAAGCCCGACACGCCTTGATCGAGAATCCCGCACGGCACGCCCACGAAATTATTCTCCGCATGCTTGCCGATCTTCACGACCGTCTCGCGATCCGGCCGTTGATTCGTCGCCTCGAGAAACGCCAGCGCCGACGCCAGCTCGATCGCCGCGCTGCTGCTCAACCCCGCGCCCGCGGGCAGATCCGACGCCGCCACATAATCAAAACCCTCCGGCGCTTTCAGCCCAAACACCGGCAGCGCCGCCAGCACGCCGAGTGGATAATTAATCCACGACGCTTTGCCGGACTGCTTCTGCGGAACGCCTGCAGCCAGCTCGGTGATCTCTCCGGCAAACGCGCTGAAGAACCGGCGCTTCCCATCCGTCCGTCGCGCCAGCGCCACCCATACACCGCGATCAATCGATGCGCCGAGCACCGTGCCGCCGTTATAGTCGGTGTGATTCCCGATGAATTCGATTCGACCAGGGGCGCGCGTCACAATCTCGGGCGCGCGGCCAAATGCTTTCTGAAACTGGGCGGTGATTTGCTCGTTCATTCGGGTAAAATGAGCCCGCGAAGCTCACGATGCGGCCACGCGAAAGCGAGACGGTTTTATCCCCGCTCAAACTGTTAGATAACCTTCGCTCCGGGCGGCAGCCCGCCCTCAAACCCAGGCGGCGCCTCCCCGCTGCGTCCCTTCACGACCAGCTGCAGCAGATGCGCCATGGCCTCCACACGCGTGATTCCGCGCTCCACCACCAGTTGATCCGCACGCTTCGCAAGCTGCGTCGCCATCACCTGAGCCTGCGCCGGAGCCGCCCCCATCTTTGCGCAAAGCGCCACCAGTTGTTCGTGCTCGTTCATGATTTTGAAATTTCCACAGACACTTCAGCCGCGCCACTCGGTGAAAAACTCAACCTCACCCCCGGCTCGAGCCCCAACAACGACACCATCGCCAGCCCGATCCAGCCGCCATCAACCATCACCGCCGAGCGTACTTCGCCAACCCGCTTCTCTCCGTGAAACAATCCCGCGGGTAACGCCGACACCCCACCCCGTCCATCACTACCGCCCGAGACGGGCACAAGCCTCCGCCGCACCTGCCCCATCGCTTTCAGCCGCGCCATCACCTCCTGCCCGAGATAACAGCCTTTGGTATACGACACCGCGACATCCTCCAATCCAGCCTCATTCGGAAGATCGCCCGGTCCGACATCGCGCGGCACCGCAGGAATGCCGCCCTCGATCCGCATTTTTTCCAGCTCCTCCGCTGAAAATTCTTCGGCACCACTTACCGGCACCGCACTTCCCTTGGGTCGCAGCCATTCCCAAGTCGCATCTCCGCTACGACGGCCCCGCCAGACCAATCCCGCCGCTCCCTTCAAACGGTCGCCGGCGCCCTCTCCAACCACAACAAGGCCTTCCCAAGCTTCCGCCTCATCCTCAATCACCACGTCATCCGCGATAATATAGCTCTCCAGCCGCTCGCGAATCACGGTCGCCGCCGAGAAGTAACTCACGAGCCACCATCCACCACCTTCGGCCCTTAAAACGAAGCTGTCCGCCAAGACTTTTCCTTTCTGGTTCAGCCACAATCCATACGCCGCTCCTCCGAGTTCTATCGACTTCAGGTCCTGCGTAAATTGTCCTTGTAGAAAGGTTAGCGCATCTTCACCAGAAACCCGCAACACAGCGGCTGGTTGCCAACGACAAAAACGGACACGAGCGCCAAAATTCATAAAGTTTAAGTACCTTAATAATGGCATATTGCAAAATCGAGGCGGGAAAAACGGAAGTTTCGTTTGACGAAAACACCCTCCCGTTGTCTCTTCTGCTCATTCAATTTCTCACTTCTCCCGCCTAGCGGGAGTTTTGGGGTAACTAAGAAAGCAAATGGCCGGTCGCTTAGGGGTAGGCGACCGGCCAACTTCTTTTCCGGACCCGGCGATCCCAGCCGAAGCTTGCCACGAAAAGCGCGAACGGGCCAATTTCTGCCCCTTCATGCAAAAGACCTCCGACATCAACGTCGTCGAGACACGTCCTCTTCCGGCACCAGCCAAACTCCTGGCAGAACTGCCCAAGACCGAGGCCCAGGCCGACTTCGTCACGCGCGCACGCGCGGACATCCGCCGCCTTATCTTCACGGACGACAAGCGCTTCCTTCTGATCGTCGGCCCTTGCTCGATCCACGACACCGCCGCCGGCGCCGACTACGCCCGTCGCCTCGCAGCCCTTTCCAAAGAGGTCGCCGACCGCGTCATGATCGTGATGCGCGTCTATTTTGAGAAACCCCGCACCACGGTAGGCTGGAAAGGCCTGATCATGGATCCCCACCTCGACGGCTCGCACGACATCGCCGAAGGCCTTCGCGCCGGCCGCGCCTTCCTCCGCGAAGTTCTTGATCTCGGTCTGCCGACCGCCACCGAGTTCCTCGATCCCATCACCCCGCAATACGTCGCCGATCTCGTTTGCTGGGGTGCCATCGGCGCCCGCACGACCGAATCACAAACCCACCGCCAGATGGCGTCGGGCCTTTCGATGCCCATCGGCTTCAAAAACGGCACCGACGGCTCTCTCCAGACGGCGATCAATGCCATCAAGGCCGCCTCCCAGCCGCAGACTTTTCTCGGCATCAATCTGGAAGGCACCGCATCGTCCATCGTTACACGCGGCAACCCCGACAGCCACATCGTCCTCCGCGGCGGTTCCGCCGGCCCCAACTACAGCGCCGCTCACATCGCGCAGACCGAGCAGCTCCTCGCTAAGGCCAATCTACCCAAGTCCATCCTAGTCGACTGCTCCCACGAAAACTCCGCCAAAAAACCCGAGCGCCAGCCCGACGTCATGCGCGAGCTCCTCGCGCAGATCACCGCCGGCAACAACTCGATCATGGGAGCCATGGTGGAGAGCAACATCAACGCCGGCGCCCAGCCGTTCCCCGTGCCCAAGGATCAGCTCAAGTACGGCGTCTCCATCACCGACGGCTGTATCGATTGGGCCACGACCGAGGCCATGATTCGCGAGATTCATAAGGCCCTCGCCCCGCGTTTCGCCTGATCCGGCCGTCCCGCGTCGCCGCGACAAAAACTTCTAGCCCGCATCGAACCGCTAATTCCGCGTGCTGAAACGCAATCCATGCGTGTCACCGCCCGCGCCAATCCGCTAACGTCTCCCCAGTCATGAGCAAATCACCCATCCGTGTCGCAGTCACCGGCGCCGCCGGTCAGATCACCTACTCCCTGCTTTTCCGCATCGCCTCAGGCGCGATGTTTGGCCCCGACCAGCCCGTCATTCTTCAACTCATCGAAGTCCCCGTCGAAAAAGCCATGAAGGCTCTCGAGGGCGTCGCGATGGAGCTCGATGACTGCGCCTTCCCTCTGCTCAAAGGACTCGTTCTCACCGACGATCCTCGCGTCGGTTTCAAAGACGCCAACTGGTCCCTCCTCGTCGGCGCCAAGCCACGCGGTCCCGGCATGGAGCGCGCCGATCTCCTCAAGGACAACGGCAAGATCTTCATCTCGCAGGGCAAAATCATCGACGAAGTCGCCGCCGATGACGCCCGCGTCGCCGTGGTCGGCAATCCCGCCAACACGAATTGCATGATCGCCGCCTCACAGGCCAAGCGTCTCCCGCCCGAACGCTTCACCGCCATGGTCCGCCTCGACCAAAACCGCGCGCAAACCCAGCTCGCGAAAAAAGCCGGCGTCGATCTCACCACGGTGAAGAACATCTTCATCTACGGTAACCACAGCCCGACCATGTTCCCAGCCTTCGGCCACGCCACGATCGGTGGAAAGCCAGCGACGCAAGTGATCACCGACACCGCCTGGCTCCAGGGACCATACTGCGAAACCGTCGGCAAACGCGGCGCCGCCATCATCGCCGCCCGCGGCGCCTCTTCCGCCGCCTCGGCCGCCAACGCCCTCGTCGATCACGTCCGCGACCTCGTCACGCCCGGTGCGATCCACTCGCTCGCCGTGAAGTCGAACGGCCTCTACGGCTTCGATGCCAACGTCTGGGCCGGCATGCCCGTCCGCACCACGACGCCGGGCAGCTACGAAGTCATCACTGGTTACACGATGGACGACTTCGCGAAGTCCAAGATCGCCGCGACGAACAAAGAGCTCGTCGAAGAACGCGCCGCCGTCGCCGACATGCTGTAAACGGCATTCTTTTTCCGCCTTCCTCCAAGCGCGATCCTTCACCGGATCGCGTTTTTCATTTCTCTATTTCAGCAGCCCGGACAGCGCCTTGTTCTTCGTCAGCGAAAACGCCGCCCGCACCGCCATAAATCCGTCGAGCAATTCCTGCGGCGCCCCGCTGCGCGGAAACACCATCGATAGCTCTGCACCTTCGAACTTCACCGTTGCCGACACGCCTTCCACTGAAAGCACGCAGTGCGCACAATCCGACGGATAATCCACGCGCAACGCGGTTGCTCCTTCCGCGCCCCCCGTATCGCTTTTTCTTTCATCGAGCCCTTCAATCGCATCGATCACCGCCTCAACCGACACGCTCTTCGTGAGCGCGAAAACGAGCTCGGAAAAAAGGCCGCCAAAAAACTCCGCGCACTCCGTCGTGCCCAGGAAGTCACTACTGCCCACGCCATACAGGGTCCGCACGAGCGTCCACGCCGACGGATCGGACTCATCGAGCGCATAGGCCCATTCCAGCGTGAAATCCTTCGCGGTCAGCACCGCCGACGGACTCGAGACATCGAGCGACAGATCCTTCCGCTTGTAGCCAAACGTTTCGCGCGCCTTCTGGAAAAACGCCTCCGCCTCTTCCGCGAGTTCGCCCACGCACAATTTTCCGAGAAACGCCGTCGTCGTCGCATTCACCGCGTCCGGCAGCGTGTGATGACTCTTCTTAAACCCGCCCAACGTCTTCACCGCGCCGCTCCCGCGCCCGACAAACCGGATTTGCTGCACCACTGAGGAAAGTCCGTCGCTCGTTTTCGCCATGAATAAAAATGGCCTCCACCGATGACTGGCGGCACTTCCAAGCGAAAGCCAAAAGGTGGAGCGCGCACTCCGAGCGCGCTTTAGTCTGCGCATACTTTTGCGCCCATTTCGCACTTAGCGCTCAAACCGAACGCGCTCGGAGTGCGCGTTCCACCGCGGAGACACTCCCGCCACCGCCGCGCGCCATCCTCGAATAGCCCCTTGCGATTCGCGCAAATCTCCGCACGATCTCCCTCCCGTTCTTTGATTGGCCGCACGCCAGTCCTGTCACTTTCCCGCTTTGGGGGTGTTCTGGATTCGACCCTTGGTTGGAGTGCGCCGCTGCCGTTCGAGGATGAAGGTTGGCCTCGTTAATCGTCCTTCAAAAAAATAACAGGCAACTACGAAGAAATGCCCCTCGCTGCTTAATGCAGCGTCGTTTGTCCGGCGACACCTGCTAGCCGGAACGAACGTCGACAGCAGGCATAGTGTGCGGAGCCACTCGCGGGCCGCATACCGTACCTTCACCCGGGAGTTGGTCTGGGCTTAAGCGCGTGAATTAGCGTAACCCCGACGAGATAAATGATTCACTACAACGGTAGACGCGGTGCATGAAGCCCAGGGGCACGCGGGTTCAACTCCCGCCACCTCCACCATTATCAAACCCTCCGTGTCATCCACGGAGGGTTTTTGCGCTTATCGCGCAGCGCCTGCCGACTTCCCACCCGGCGTTAAGGCGCCACTTCAAGGGACTTCGCCCGGCGCCGCTCGATCTGCGAACCCGCGAAAATCGCCAGCTCGAACAACAGGTACAGCGGTGCCGCAAACATCGTCTGCGTGAATGGATCGGGCGTCGGTGTGACCACCGCCGAAACGATGAATATCACCACGATCGCGTGGCGCCGGTACTTTCTCAAGAAGCCTACCGTCATCAGGCGCATGTAGACCAGCAGCACAATCACCAGTGGAAACTCGAACGCCGCCCCCACGCCGATCACCAGCCAGCTCAACAGGCTGTAGTAGCTTCCCGCCGTCCACCGCGTTGCGAAGCCGAAAGAGTTGATTCAACTCCGCCGCACTGCTGATGGTAGTCGGCATCAACAGGAAAAAACCGAAAGCCGCGCCCAGCAAAAACAGGAAAAACGCCACCAGGCTCACCGGCAGGATCATGCGCAGCTCCTTCTTCGTCAGGGCCGGTCCGATGAATTGTCCGAGAAAAATAAAGAAAAACGGCGTCGCCGGAGCCAGCGCGCCCAGACAGCACAGCTGGATCACAATCGTAAACGACTCCATCACCGAGGTCGTGTTGAGGTCCAGCGTCAGCGCTGGGAAAATCCACTTTCGCATGGTTCAACGGCCACAGCAGCACATCGTTGAACTCCTTGAGGTAGATGCCGATCGCGACCGCGAAGATGCCGTACACCACCGCGCACTTCACCAGCGTCCAGCGCAGCTCCTCCAAGTGATCGAAAAAGCCCATCGGCCTCTCGCGCGGATCGACCGGTGGTTCGACGGGTCGTCGTAGTTGGAAGTCTCTTCGGATGGGCTCACGGTTTATAAAAAGGCCCGCGATGGTGCGGGTTTTTACGCCGAACGGAAGCGAGGAATCGCCGGGTCACGCCCGGACCGTCTCTCCGGAAAATCCATCCTTCCCGCATCCCGGCCCCATCCCCAGACGCCCCGCGCAAACGTTAGCGCCTTCTCCCTATGGCTGCGCCGTTGACAGCCCTCGGTGCCGACCTATTGCCTCTTCCCTTTCCGCGCCCCGCAGGGGACGCCCGAAAAACGTCTTTTCCAACAACCCTCCAACCCATCCATGGCCGCTAAATCCAAAGCCAAGAAACCCGCCGCGAAGGCCAAGAAGCCTTCCGCTCCCGCGAAAAAATCATCCGCCTCCAAGGGCCCAAAAATACGTCTACACGTGGGGCGCCGCCAAAGCCGACGGCGACGGCTCGATGAAGAACCTCCTCGGCGGCAAGGGCGCCAACCTCGCGGAAATGACCCGCATCGGCCTCCCCGTTCCTCCCGGCTTCACCATCACGACCGAGGTCTGCACCTATTTCTACGCCAACAAGCGCACCTACCCGGCCTCCCTCCAGAGCTCAGATGGAAGCCGGCGTCGACAACATGGAGAAGATCATGGGCTACAAGTTCGGCGACTCCGCCGAACTTCCCCCTTCTCGTCGCCGTCCGCTCGGGCGCCCGCGACTCGATGCCCGGCATGATGGACACGATCCTCAACCTCGGCCTCAACGACCAGACCGTCCTCGCCCTCGTCGCCGCCACCAAGAACGAGCGTTTCGCGTGGGACTGCTACCGCCGCTTCATCCAGATGTACGGCGACGTCGTCCTCGGCGTGCAGAAGCGCGAAGGCGAAGACCACGAGCCGTTCGAGACCGTCATCGAAGGCTTCAAACACGAGAGTATACCACGGCGACATCGAAGACTCGAAGCTCACCGCCGAAGACCAGCAGGAGCTCGTCAAACGCTTCAAGGCCCTCGTCAAGGAGCGCACCGGCAAAGTTTTCCCGAACGATCCGTGGGACCAGCTCCGCGGCGCCGCCGGCGCTGTATTCGGTTCCTGGATGAACGACCGCGCCATCGTCTATCGCCGCAAGTACAACATCCCCTCCGAGTGGGGCACCGCCGTCAACGTCCAGGCCATGGTGTTCGGCAACACCGGCGAAACCTCCGGCTCCGGCGTCGCCTTCACGCGCAATCCCGCCAACGGCGCCAACGAGTTCTACGGCGAATTCCTCGTCAACGCGCAGGGTGAGGACGTCGTCGCCGGCGTCCGCACGCCCGAGCCCGTCATCAAGCTCAAGGACGTCATGCCCAAGAGCTACGCCGAGCTCCTCAAGGTTCGCGCCACGCTCGAGAAGCACTTCAAGGACGTGCAGGACATCGAATTCACGATCCAGGAAGGCAAGCTCTTCATGCTCCAGACGCGCAACGGCAAGCGCACCGCCGCCGCCGCGCTGAAGTTCGCCGCCGACATGGTGAAGGAAAAGCTCATCACCTGGGAAACCGCCGTTCTCCGCAACCCGGCCGACCAGCTCGAGCAGCTCCTCGCCCCGATCTTCGATCTCTCCGAGGTCAAGAAGGCCAAGGTCATCGCCACCGGCCTCCCCGCCGGCCCCGGCGCCGCCACCGGCAAGATCTACTTCAACGCCGACCGCTCCGTCACCGCCGCCGAGAAGGGCGAAAAAGTCCTCCTCGTCCGCGTCGAGACTTCCCCGGAAGACCTCCGCGGCATGATCGCCGCCGAAGGCATTCTCACCGCCCGCGGTGGTGTCTCCTCGCACGCCGCGCTCGTCGCCCGCCAGATGGGCAAGGTCTGCGTCTGCGGCGCCGCCGGCGTCGTCATCGATTACGACAAGAAGACCGTCACCGTCGACGGACAGACCTTCCACGAAGGCGACTTCCTCTCGATCGACGGTACCGCCGGCATCGTCTACGCCGGCCAGATCAAGACCGCCCCGTCCGAGATCATCTCCGGCCTCCTCAGCGACGACAAAGAAGCGCAGAAGACCGAGAAGTTTAAGAACTACGTGCAGCTCATGAAGTGGTGCTCGCAGGCCACCAAGCTCACCGTCCGCACCAACGCCGACACGCCCGAGCAGACCCGCCAGGCCATCGCCTTCGGCGCCGTCGGTATCGGCCTCACCCGTACGGAACACATGTTCTTCGAAGGCGACCGCATCGACGCCATGCGCGAGATGATCCTCGCCGACAACCTCGCCGACCGCGAAGCCGCCCTCGCCAAGCTCCTCCCCTACCAGCGCGACGACTTCTACGGAATCTTCAAGGCGCTCAAGGGCTTCCCCGCCACGATCCGCTTCCTCGATCCGCCACTGCACGAATTCCTCCCTCACACGAAGGAGCAGCAGATGGACCTCGCCCGGAAGCTCAACATCCCGGTCGAGAAGATCATGGCCCGCGTGCACGAGCTGCATGAGTTCAACCCGATGCTCGGTTTCCGCGGCTGCCGCCTCGGCATCAAGTTCCCGGAGATCACCCGCATGCAGGCCCGCGCCGTCCTCGAAGCCGCCGCCAAGGCGAACAAAGACGGCTTCAAGGCCAAGCCCGAGATCATGATCCCGCTCGTCGGCTTCAAGAAGGAGCTCGATCTCCAGGTCGCGATTGTCCACGAAGTCGCCGCCGCCGTGCAGAAGGAAACCAAGACGAAGATCGCCTACTCCGTCGGCACGATGATCGAAATCCCGCGCGGTGCCCTCACCGCCGACGAGATCGCCCAGACCGCCGAGTTCTTCAGCTTCGGCACCAACGACCTCACCCAGACCTGCCTCGGCATGTCGCGTGACGACTCCGGCTCCTTCCTCGGCGCCTACACCGAAAACGAGATCGTGAAGAAGAACCCCTTCGCCTCGATCGACCAGACCGGTGTTGGCCAGCTCGTGAAGATCGCCGCCGAGAAGGGCAATCAGACCCGCCCCGGCATCAAGCTCGGCATCTGCGGCGAACACGGCGGCGATCCCGACTCCGTGAAGTTCTGCCACAAGGTCGGCCTCACCTACGTGAGCTGCTCGCCTTACCGCGTGCCGGTAGCCCGCCTCGCCGCCGCCCAAGCCGCGATCGAAGAAGCCCGCGCCAACGCGAAGAAGAAGTAATCCCTCCAGGAAAAACTTCCTCGAAAGCTCTCAAAGCCCCGCGCCCAAAAAGCGCGGGGCTTTTTCGTGCACATCAACTAGAGGTAGTTCGGCTCAGCTAGCTCGAACTGCAAAACTAGGCGAAAGAGCAACGGTACGTAACGGGATCCAACCTGCAGTGCTCCTCGAAAGAACCTGTGAGCGTGAAACAGCGGGGCCGCTTTTTAAACTCGAAGACTCGGCACAAAAAATAGCGCTCAGCATTAGTCCGTGCGAACGATAGTTCACTCGATGATGCAAAGAAAGGTGTCTCCCTAGCGAAGGCAGTCGTTTTGACCTCAATGAATCGCTCACGCCCATCTTCGTCGAAAGATAGCACATCAAAACCGAGCCCATCGCCCTGAGTCTGAGAAACGTGCTCCACTCGAGAAGCGAGTCGGTCCAATCCCTGTCGCTCCAAGCGATACCGCTCAAATTTCAACACCAACTCTTCGCCTGCTTTTCCCAACGATAAGTTGCGCGCTTCACGAGCAACGTAGTCGTGCTTACGCCCCACTCGTGGTCCCGCCTGATATCCAGCCTTCGGTTCCTCAATGCCATCAGCCGCTCGCTCGGGGCTAGATACCTGAAACTGAGAGAAATCAAAAACCTCAGGAGTTGCAGCTGGCGCATCGGCTGCAGCCAATGCGTAGCGATCCAAATCCGGACTTTTTCGAACCCAAGAGTCCACTTCATCGGCCAAGATCGCTTGGTAGTTCCCACGCGGTTTGTACCCAGAAATCCAAAAATGGCCGAGATCCTGAAGTACCGCGCTGATATTTTGATGTTTGAGTTCGATCGCGCCTTCAGTTCGGCCATCCAGCTTGGGCAGCAACGCCCGTCGATAATCCGTCTTGCTGTACGGCTGACCTGCAAGCTCAAGCTTCAGCATCGCCATGTAGTCGACAACCACCGCGCGTACTTCTTCAACGGACCAATTTTCTCCTGCGGGCATGATGCCAGAAAGACTCAAACAACATTTCAGGCCAGGAGATTTGCTAATCCCTCACCCCAACTCCGCCACCAGCGCCGCGAGACGTTTTTCCTCCGGACGCAGCTTCCGCGCATCCCAGAAAATCCCGCCCCACGACGCCACGATCACGATCGTCATGAGCGTCGCCAGTGAAGCCGCTTCGTGCGGGCGCGCCTTGCCCACCACCTGCAGCTGCCAGATGCACAGCGCCATCACGGGCGCGCTCAACGCCAGCAATCCCTGCATGATCTTCGCTCGCTGCTGCGCCGCGTGATTCGCATCGAGCGCCGCCCGCAGCGTCTGCCCCACCGAGCGATCGTAGTCCGCATGCGCGCGCCGGTGACGCAGCTGCCTGCGGATGAACAGCACCGCACCGATCCACGGCAGCGCGAACAACAACAACACCGCCCACTCGCGATTGAACGCAAACGGCCCGCCTTCGATCACGTGCTTCACCATGCCGATCAACGGCACCAGCATCAGCGTCAGCGCGAGTCCGACGCGGAGATAAAACGCGCGATGCTCCTTCTTCAGCGACGCCACCAGCGCCGCGCGCTGCCGCTCCGTTTCCTCAGGCGAGGGCCGGTTCTCCGGCGATTTCCACAGGTTCTTCATGTCATCGTAGCTCATGGGTTTTCTCCTTCAGGGTTGAAATCAGTCGTTGTTTCACGCGCGTCAGCCGCGCGCCGATCGCGCTCTCGCTCATGCCCAGCACCTCCGCCATCCCGGCATAGCTCACGTCGTCCAGATGCATCAACAGCAGCGAACGCTCGATCGGCGGCAGCGCGCGGATCTCCGCGTACATCAACGCCAGCGCCTCCCGATCCCGCGTCGAACGCTGCGCATCCGCGCCCGCCTCGGGCTGCGCCGTCACCGGCATCTCCGCCTCAAACGTCTCCACGCGCCGCCGGTAATTCGACTGCCCGCGTTTCCACGTCAGCGCCGTGTTGTACGCCACACGATAGATGAACGTCGACGGCTGCGCCGCCCCGCGAAACGCCGGCACCGCCCGCCAAAGCGCCACCATCAACTCCTGCATCAGATCATGCCGGTCCGCCCCCTCCGCGAAGCCATTCGCCACGTGATGCAGCAACGCGACGTGCTCCGCCAGCCAGCGGGAAAAAAGCGTATGTTGTTCGGCAGCGTTCAAAGGATCGAGTTCGTGGGTTCGTGAAAAAGCGTTCGCCCTATCAGATGCTGCCAAATCCAGTTCCTTGCACGCGACGCGCAAAAAACCCGTCTTTCCTCAACTCCCTTCTCTGCGTCCTCCGTGCCCTCTGCGGTTTAATCCCCTTTCCTTTCCTCACACACCTCAAAATCACCGCGCAACTGTACCCCTCATAAACGAACCAACGCTCGCATTGATTTCCGGGTAGCCTCCACACTCATCGTGGAATGTCCGCGCTGGCTCTCCTCATTGTTCTCATCGCCGCTTTCACCCACGCCACATGGAACCTGGCCGCGAAACGCGCTGGCGGTGGACTCCCTTTCGTCTGGCTTTCCAGTTCGATGGCGATGGCGCTCTACCTGCCCGTCGTCGCGATCTACAGCGCCACCCATGCCGTCGATCTCACCACAACTGCGCTCGGCGTCATCATTGCCGGTGGCGTCGCGAAAATCGCCTACTCGCTTCTTCTCCAGCGCGGCTACCGCACCGGCGATTTCTCGCTCATCTATCCACTCGCCCGCGGCACTGGTCCGCTCCTCTCCACGATCGCGGCCATCGTCATCTTCCACGAACGCCCCACGCCACTCGCGCTCATCGGTGGCGCAATCATCGTCGCAAGCGTTTTCTACCTCACCGGCGGCACAAGCCTGCTCAATCAAGACCGCGCGCATCTCCGCACCGCGCTCGGCTATGGTTTCACCTGCGGACTTGTCATCGCTATCTACACGGTCTGGGACCAGCGCGCCGTCTCACATTTACACATTCCGCCGGTTATCTACGATGCCGGCACACAGCTCGTCATGTTTTGCGGACTCACACCGTTCGCGCTGCAACGCCGCGCTGAGGCTGCCTTCGAATGGCGCACGCACCGCTGGCACGCGCTCACCGTCGCCGTGCTCGGGTCAACCGGCTACGTGCTGATCCTCACCGCGATGAAATTCACGCCCGTCAGCTACATCGCCCCCGCCCGCGAAATCAGCATCGTGATCGGCGCCTTCTTCGGTGCAAAACTCCTTAAGGAATCCGACGCCCGACGCCGCCTGACCGCCGCCGCCGGCATGGTGCTCGGCATCCTCGCCCTCGCGCTGGGCTGACGCTTCGCTTTTCTCGCACTCCGCGTCCGCCGTCTCCCTGCGGTAAACCCAAATTCCCCGCAGCTTTCGCCCTCCCGGATCGTCTAGCCTGCATCCACCCCATGCGCCCCCGTTTTCACCGCGTTCCCGCGCTCTGCGTTCTGCCGTTCCTAGTCGTCCTGTCCCCAACTCTCTTCGCAGCCGACCAACCCGCCACATCGCCCACGCCCGCACGGCCGCTTCCCGCCTTCCCCGGCGCCGAAGGCTTCGGTGCAACGACTCCCGGCGGCCGCGGAGGCAAGCTGATCTTTGTCACCAATCTCGACGACACCGGCCCCGGCAGCTTCCGCGCCGCCTGCGAAGCCGAGGGTCCGCGCATCGTCCTTTTCCGCGTCTCCGGCACGATCGCGCTCAAAAGTTCGATCACCGTGACAAATCCTTTCCTCACCATCGCCGGCCAGAGCGCTCCGGGCGACGGCATCTGCCTGCGCAATTACACCTTTGGCATCGCCACGCATGACGTTGTTGTCCGCTACCTCCGAAGCCGTCTCGGAGACGAAACCAACCAGCAGGCCGACTGCATCGATGTGCTTCACGGATCGAGCAACGTCATCATCGATCACTGCTCCGCCACGTGGTCGATCGACGAAGCCCTCTCCCTTTCGGGCAACGTTCAAAACATCACCATCCAGTGGTGCCTCATCGGCGAATCGCTGCGCCAGAGCGTCCACGCCAAAGGCGCGCACGGCTTCGGCTCCCTCGCCCGTGCCAACGGCCCCGTCACGTTCCACCACAATCTCTGGATCCACAACGACGCCCGCAACCCGCGCCTCGGCGATAACTACGGCAAGCCTCCCTTCCCGACCTTCGATGTCCGCAACAATGTCATCTACGATTTCGGCGCCACCGCTTCCGGCCTCACCCAGGGCAATCTCCAGGTAAACTACGTCGGCAATTTCCTCCGCGCCGGCCAGAGCAGCTCGGCTCACACACCGATCAGCGTCGGTGAAAATTCCGATCTTCAATTTTTCATCCGCGACAACGTGTTCGACGGCCACGACGACTTCACCACCGACAACGCCACATTCTTCAGCGTGCGCGAAACCAAGGAGGGCAAACGCATCGTCACGCTTCTCGACAAACCTTTCGACGCTCCCGCCGTCACGACCACCTCCGCAAAAGACGCGCTCGATCTCGTTCTCGCCTCTGTCGGCGCCTCGCTGCCCGCGCGCGATTCCGTCGACGCCCGCCTCGTCGAACACGTCCGCACGCGCACCGGCCGGATCATCAATTCCCAATCCGAGGTCGGCGGCTGGCCCCAACTCGCTTCCATCGACGCCCCGCCCGACTCCGACGACGACGGCCTGCCTGACGCGTGGGAAAAACAACATGGCTTCAATCCCAAGGACGCCTCCGACAGCGCCGCCGACGCCGATGGCGACGGCTACACCAATCTCGAGGAATTCCTCAACGGCATCGCACCACGCTCCTGATCAACCGCCTGGTCCCACACCCCCCGTCTTAAGCTCCGTCAACACTCCCCACTTGGCAGCATCCCAACCACATCTGACCCACCGATGACCACAGTCTCGCCGGGCCAGGATTTTTCATCACGACTTCAGTAGTCAGGCCCTCAACAGAGCCTCTTCTCACCTCTGCCGCCATCTCGATGGCGATAACCCCATCCCGGTCATGCGCTCTTTTTTTGCCCTTCTTGCCATCGCCTTTTTTCTCGGTGCCAGCGTCCGCGCGCACGCGCAGCGAATCGAACTCTGGAACGGTCGCGATCTCACGGGATGGAAAATTTTCCTGAGCGACGCAGCCATCGATCCCGCGACAGTCTGGACCGTGCGCGATGGTGCGCTGCGTTTGGACGCGAAAAAAGCCAACGGTTACATCCGCACCGAAAAGTCCTTCGCCAACTACCGCCTGCACGTTGAATGGCGCTGGGACGCGGACGCCACCGATCGCAGCAACAGCGGCGTGATGCTTCACGTCAACGGCCCCGATCTTGCGTGGCCCGCCGCTTTCGAGGCGCAGCTGAAAACCGGCAACGCCGGCCAGATCGTCGGCATGGGCCTCGATATTCCCGACGCGCCGCTCACCAATAACCGCAAGCGCGCCGAACGTCTCGCACCTCCCTCCGAAAAGCCGCGCGGTGAGTGGAACAGCTACGACATCGTCGTGAACGAAGCAACCATCGAGGTTTCCGTGAATGGCGTGCGACAAAACTTCGTGCAGAAACTCCCTGTCACGTCCGGAAACATCGCACTGCAGATGGAGGGAGCACCGATCGAGTTTCGCAATGTGTGGCTCGAGCCGCTCACGCCCGGAAAAAAAGCGCCGCTCGTTTCCCAAATCTACGACTGGGAAAAAGCGAGCGCCACGCCCACGCCGAAGGGTTCGCGTCGCGATGTCTTCGACGGCCCGACAAGCACGGTCGACAAACTTCACTGTCACATTTCCACGCTGAATCCCGGCGAAAGCAGCGGCGAACCCCGCCTTCATCTCCAGGAGGAAGTCATCATCGTGAAAGAAGGCACACTCGAAGCGCACTTCGACGGAGAAACCAGGATCGCACCGGCCGGCTCAGTGATTTTCTTCGCCGCCCGTGCCACAACATTTCTTCGCAATCCCGGCACCGTACCGGTCACCTACACCGTGGTTTACTACTACACGCCACTCACACCGAAGAGTTGAACGAGTCCGATCCCAATCACCTCTGCAGATCACTAGATCACGCATGAAACCCCTTCGCCTCCTCTGCGCACTGCTCGCGATCGGCCTCGGCGCACACTTTCTCCGCGCCGATGCGCCGGCATCCCAGCCGAACGAAGTCACCTTGACCCGAATGGACGATCGCGTGCGCGTCGAGATCGGCGGAAAATTATTCACCGACTACATTTTCAGAGGCGCATCGCGTCCCTATTGCTATCCGATCCTGATGCCCGACGGCATATCGCTCGTGCGCGATTTCCCGGAGAAAGACACGCCCGGCGAGGAAACTGATCACAAGCACCAGCGCGCGCTCATGTTCGCGCACGGCGACGTGAACAAAATCGACTTCTGGAATGAAGGCACCTCCGGTACGAAATTTCCCAAAGGCCTCACCGTGCACGATGGCCTCGTGGAAACAAAAAGCGGCCCCGTCGGAGAACTTCGCGTCCGTAACCGCTGGACCGCGCCCACCGGCGAACTCATCGCGACCGACGAAACCACGCTCCGTTTCCGCGGCACCGATGATGCGCGCTTCATCGACTACGAAGTCACCATCCACGCCCTGCCCGACAAACCACTCGTCCTCGGTGACAACAAGGAAGGCGTCATGGCCCTCCGCGTCGCGCAGTGGATGGTGTTGCCCCATCGCCAGGGCGGCAAGGATTGGCCCGGCACCGGTCACATCGTCACGTCCGCCGGCAATCGCGACAGCGATGCCTGGGGCAAACGCGCCGCATGGTGCGACTACTTCGCCGAACACAACGGCCGCGTCTACGGCGTCGCCTTGTTCGATCATCCTAAAAACATCCGCCACCCGGCGTGGTGGATGGCGCGCGACTATGGCCTGCTCGCAGCAAATCCCTTCGGCCAGTCTTCCTTCGAATCCACGAAGGAAAAACCTCTCCCGGCCGATCTCGGCAACTACACGATCCCAGCCGGTGGCGCGCTCACGCTTCGCTATCGTTTCTATTTTCACACCGGCGACGAACGCGCCGCCAAAGTCGCCGAGCACTTCGCCGACTACGCCGCCGGTCGCTAGCGCTGGCGTCCCGGTCTTATTTCTGCGCCGCAATCCCATCGCCCCACCCCATGAGCCAATTCACCCGCCGCCACTTTCTCAAAACCACCGCGCTCGGCGTCGCCGGCGCTTCCTTGTCCAGTCGCTCATGGGCGCAGGTTCCCGGCGCCAACAGCGACATCCGCGTCGCCATCGTGGGCCTGAATGGCAAGGGCCGGGACCACCTTCGCTCCTTTTCCACAATTCCCGGCGTGCGCGTGGCGGCCCTCTGCGACGTGGACACCGCCATCCTCGATCGGGCATTGGAAATGGCCCGCGCGGCCAAAATGGAGCCCAGGACATTCGTCGATTTTCGCGAGCTACTCAAACAGCCCGACATCGACGCCGTCGCCATCGCCACGCCCAATCACCAGCACGTTCTCCAGGCCATCTGGGCGATGCAGGCAGGGAAGGATGTCTTTCTCGAGAAACCCGTTTCTCACAACATCTGGGAAGGCCGGCAGCTCGTCGTCGCGACAAAAAAGTATAACCGTATCGTGCAGGCCGGTACGCAAAATCGCTCCAGCGCCGCCATCGCCGAGGCCATCGCATGGACTCGCGCCGGACATCTCGGCAAAATCACCTGCGCCCGCGGCCTCTGCTACAAACGCCGCCCCACGATCGGCCTGACGACCGGTCCTCAAGTTGTCCCCTCCACCGTCGACTACGATCTCTGGCTGGGGCCCGCGCCCAAGGCTCCGCTTCGCCGCGCGAGCTTTCACTACAACTGGCACTGGCAATGGGAAACCGGCAACGGCGAGATCGGCAATCAGGGGAATCACCAGATCGATGTAGCCCGTCGCTTCCTCGGCGAAGCGGACCTGCCTCCGCGCGTGCTGAGCCTCGGCGGGCGCTTGGGCTACAAGGACGACGGCGAGACGCCAAACACGCTGCTCGTTTCCTACGACTACGCCACCGCGCCGCTCCTATTTGAAGTCCGCGGCCTGCCCGCAAAACCCGACGCACTCAGCACGCTTGCCGAGGCCCCAGCGGTCAATGGCATCACGTCCGCCATCGCCGCCGGCATGGATCGTTATCGCGGCGTCGCCGTTGGAAACATCATCCACTGCGAGGGCGGTCATATCGCCCTCGGCGCCGACTACACCAGCGCGCAGGCTTTCGATCGCGACGGCAAAACCGTCAAAGAGTTCAAGGGTGGCGGCAATCACTACGCCAACTTCATCGACGCCGTTCGCAGCCGGAAAACCTCCGATCTCAACGCACCGATCATCGAAGGACACATTTCCAGCGCGTTGGCGCATCTTGCCAATATTTCCCACCGCGTCGGTCACACGCTGACGCCCGACGACATCCGTGCACAGCTGTCGAGCCGCGCCGATCTCGGCGAAGCCTTCGGGCGTATGAATGAGCATCTGGCCGCCAATAATGTCGTTCTCGAAAAAACACCCCTCACATTCGGCGCGCCGCTGACTCTGGACGTGGCCACCCAATCTTTCACCGGCGAGAACAAGGCCGCCGCGAGTGCCTTCCTCACGCGCGAATACCGCGCCCCCTTTGTTGTCCCGCAGATTACCTGAAGCACGCGCACACCTCGCGTCAAAACCCGTACTCTTTCCGTCTGCGCTCCGTCTCCTTTCTCACAGAGCAATCGCATCTCCTCCATGTGCAATCGTCCCACCCGCATCCTGTCGCTGCTGTTCATCCTGTCTCAAACTCCGTTCGCGACCGCTCAACTCGCCAATACCGCCTTCACCCCTGACTCGCGCGAAATTCCCGTCCCGCCAATCGCCACCTCGCTTCCACCACTCCCCGGTCCCGACGCACTTTCTCCCCGCCCTGCTCTGCCGGACATTCTCGTTGCCGATTCCGGTCAGCGTATCACCTCCGCCTCCGAGTGGCCCGCACGCCGCGCCGAACTCCGCAAAACGCTCGAGTACTACGCCACTGGCGCGATTCCATCCCCTCCCGGCAGTGTCCGCGGTCGTGAACTCAAATCATCCACGCTCCTCGACGGAGATGTCCACTACCGGCTTGTCCGTCTGAGCTTCGGTCCCGACGAAAAACTCGGCTTCGACATCGCCATCTTCACACCGGCAAAAACCAGCGGCCCGCTGCCCACAATTATCTTTCCGTCCTTCGATCCTACTCCCGGCGCAGAAAAACTTCCCGCCCTCGCCCGTCCTCCTGGGCAGGGCAAAGGCGTCAACGCCCTGCTCCCCGCCGACGCCTACGTTCCCGAGCCTGCCGCTAACATACCGTCCACGCCTCCATCAACGGCCTCCGCAACAACTCGGCCAACATCCACACCCAGGCCCGACAAATCCTCTCCCGAAGTCGTCGCCACTGCTCACCGCGCACTCTTCGCCCGTGGCTACGCGCTCGTCACTTACCACTATCAAGACACCGGTGAAGACACCACACTCCGCCAGCCGGATGGTTCCTGGTCTTTCCGCACCACACGCCAGTTCGCCGCTTATCCCGGCTACGATTGGGGCACCGCCGCCGGCTGGGCTTGGGGCATCTCGCGCGTGATCGATTTCCTCGAAACGGAAAACTTCGCCGACAAAACCAAACTCATCGCCACCGGCCATTCCCGCATCGGCAAAGCCGTGCTCATCGCCGGCGCCTTCGACGAACGCATCACGCTCTCCGCACCCGCCGGCTCCGGCGCGGGCGGCACTGCGGCCTATCGTTTCACTGGAGCCGGACGCGGCGGGAAGGAAGGCCTCGACGATATGATGCGCAAATACCCGAACTGGTTCTCGCCACATCTCCACGCGTTTCGCGGCCAGGTCGAAAAACTCCCCTTCGACCAGCACTGGTTCATCGCCCTCACCGCGCCCCGCGCCTTCATTTCGCTCGAAGGCGCTGATGACCAGAACTGCGTGCCCAACGCCGTCCGCCAGTCTCTTGCCGGCGCCGATCCCGCGTATTCGCTTCTCAAGGCCACCACTCATCCCGTCGCCCACTATGCACCGCACCGTCACGGCTACGACGCCGCCGACTGGGCCGCCCTCCTCGATTTCGCCGATCAACAACTCCTCGGCAAACCCGTCACCCGAACCTTCAACAACTTTCCCTCCGAATAACTCCACCCTGTAGGAGCGGCTTTACGCCGCGATTCCGCCCTCTGCCTTTCTCCCCATCTTTCTCCTACTCGTTCCCCTCCGCCCATGAATCCTGCCGGCCCCATCTTCCGCTTCCTCCACCTTCCGACAATCCTGTCCATCCTCTTAATCCTGTCCACCATTCCGGGCTTCTCAGCCACCGCGACCTTCAACGTCCGTGATTTCGGCGCCGTCGGCGACGGCACCATGAAAGACACCGCCGCCTTTCAACGCGCCCTCGACACCTGCGCCGTCTCCGGCGGCGGAGAAGTCCTCGTCCCCGCCGGCCGCTATCTCATCGGCAGCATTCAACTCGGCACGCGCACTACGCTCCGCTTCGCAACCAACGACTCCATCCTCGTCGGCAGCCCCGACGCCAACGACTACCCAATGGTCGACGTCCGCTGGGAAGGCCGCTGGCAACCCGGTCGCCGCGCGCTCATCTACGCCGACAACGTCGATCACATTGCCATCGTCGGCCCCGGTCGAATCGAGGGGAATGCCGAGGTCGCCAAGCCGCAGAATCCGCGTGGTGTCGTCATCCTCGAGCCCATCAACTGTAACAACGTTCGCTGGGAAAACTTCACCGTCACGCAAGGCGGCAACTGGGCCACGCATCCGACTTACTGCACGGACGTCGTCATCAAAAACCTCACGATCCGCGGTCTCCGCGACGGCATCGATGTTGATTCCTGCAAGAACGTCCTGATCGAGGGCTGCGACATCGAGACCGGCGACGACGCCATCAGCCTCAAGTCCGGACGTGGCATGGACGGCGCACGCATCGGCCGCCCCACCGAGGATGTCGTCATCAAAAACTGCAAACTCCGCTGCACGCGCTTCGCGTCGATCGGCATCGGAAGCGAAACCTCCGCAGGCGTTCGCAACGTCCGCATCGAAAGCTGCATGTTCGACAGCAAGACTCACGCGATCTACATCAAGACACGCATCGGCCGCGCCGGCATCACGGAAAACATCACTGCCGAAAACCTCGAAATCCTCAACGGCGGCTTTCTCCGCATCAACCTCACCGTCGGCGGCAACACCAACACCGCCGACGACCCCGTTCCCGGCCCGCTCGGGTATCCCTCCGCGAGAAATCTGAGCTTCACCAATATCCGCCTCCACAACGCCACCACCGTCGTCGATGCCACCCAGATTGCACCCGAAAAACTCGTCGAAAATCTTACGCTCGCCGACATCAGCGGCACTGCCGCCAAAGGCATCTCGCTCGCCAATATGAAAGGTGTCACCCTGCGCGGCATCTTCTTTACTGGTTTCTCCGGCCCGCTCCTCTCCACACGTAACGTCACCGGCACCGGCCTCGAAAACGCTACACCGTTACCCGAAAGCGCTCTCACCAATCCCCCGGCCACGCGATAAACTTCCGCCTCCCCATCGAGGAGCTCCCTTGGCTTCCGTCCGGCTTTTTCCGTCGCCCAGCCGGCACGGCTAGAGCAAGACTTCACACCTTATCCCATGAATCTTCGCCCCTGCGTCGTTCTGTTTTTCCTCACCTTTGCACCGGCGTTGTTCGCCGGCGTTGACGTTTCCTCCGCGGAAAACGTGCGCCCCGCGCTCCCCAAAAGCCCCGACCGCACCTTCACGCTCACCGATTTCGGCGCCGTCGCCGATGGCAAGACGCTCAACACCGAGGCCTTCACCAAAGCCATCGCCGCTGTCGATAAAGCCGGCGGCGGGCGGCTGATCGTGCCGAAGGGCGTTTTCATCACCGCACCCTTCACGCTCTGCTCCAACCTCGAGCTCCATCTCGCGGAGGACGCCGTGATCCAAGCGCCCGAGACTTTCGAGGCTCTCGGTCTTCCCGATCCCGGCACGCTCAAAACCCAGGCCGAAGCCTCCGCCGTCAAAACGCCCGCTCCACTCATCACGGGAAAAAACCTTCATGACGTCGCGCTCACCGGCACGGGCGCAATCGACGGCAGCGGCGCGCATTGGTGGGCATGGTCCGAACGCGCCGCTCGTGCCCAGCCCGGCCGTCTCGTCTATCGCCGCCCGCACCTCGTCGTCATCACCGGTTGCGAACGCCTCCTCGTCTCCGGCATCACGCTGCGCAACTCCTCGATGTTTCATCTCGTCCCGAAAAACATCACCGACCTCACCATCGAACACGTGAAAGTCCGCGCACCGTGGGACGGCAGCGGCCCGAACACCGACGCCATCGATCCCGGTCCCGTCACCAACGCCTGGATTCACCACTGCGATATCGACACCGGCGACGACGATATCGTCATCAAATCCGGCGGCACCAACATCCTCATCGAGGACTGCACCATCAAACACGGCCACGGCATTTCCATCGGCTCCGAAACCACCGTCGGCATCCACAACATGCTCGTCCGCCGCTGCACGTTCGACGGCACCGACAACGGCATCCGCATCAAATCCATGCGCGGCGCCGGCGGCCTCATCGAAAATGTCCGCTACACCGATATTCAGATGAAGGGCGTCGCCAACGCCATCACGCTCCAGCTGGACTACGTGGACAACAACCGCCCCAACTTCAAAGGCGACCCCACCAAAGTCCCAAAGATTCAAAACATCCTCATCGACCACGTGACCATCGAGGGTTCGCGCAACGCAGGCAAAATCATCGGCCTGCCCGACAGCCCCATCACCAACATCACGCTCGAAGATGTCACGCTCACCGCGGAAAAAGACCTCATCATCAAGGACGCGGATCACCCCGTCTTCACGCGCGTGACACGCACGATCAAACCCGGCGTCGGCCCGGCAAAGATCGAAGACGAACATTAATCACCACCTTCACGTCTTTCGTTCTCAGCCCTGCTGCCTGCCTAGGACGCGGGGCTTTTCGTTTTCCCGTACCACTTCGTACTGTTAGGCGGACCAGTTGCTTGTAAGCGCGCGCCCTCCGCTACGCCATGGACGCGCCCCACCCCTTTTCAGCGCTTTTCAAACCGCCATGCCGCCGGACGCCATCATCCAGCTTTCCGTTTTCCTCGGCCTCACTGCGCTCGTCGCGCTCGCCACGTGGCTTCATTGCCGCACAGCCACGCGCTCGACCGAAAACACTCGCGAGTACTTCCTCGCCGGCGGCGGCCTCAATTGGATTTTCATCGGCGGCACCATCACGCTGACCAACATCAGCACCGACACCTTCATCGGCATGAGCGGCGCGCAGTGCCTCAACATCGTCTGGTGGGAAATCTCCGGCGCCGTCGGCCTCGTGCTTCTCGCGAAAATTTTTCTCCCCATCTACTATCGTTACAACTGCACCACGGTCACCGAACTCCTCGAGCGGCGCTACAACAACAAACACATCCGCGCCACCGTCGCCGTCGTGTTTCTCGTGGGCAACATCTTCCTCTTTCTCCCCGCTATGCTCTATACCAGCGGCCTCGTGATGAAATCGATGTTCCATCTCGGCGACACGCTGCTCGGCATGGAAACCATTTTCGCCATCGGGCTCGGTGTCGCAATCGTCGGCGCGATCTATGCCATCTTCGGGGGACTCCGCGCTGTCGCAATCTCCGACACCTATTGCGGCGTCATCGTCCTCGGTCTCGGCGGCGCACTGGTCGTCTTCGCGATGAATGCCATCCACTGGGATTTCTCCGGTATTCCGAGAGAACGCCTCACGCTCTTCGGCGACGCCAACGCACCAATCCCATGGACCACGTTGCTCACCGGCATGGTCTTCTGCCAGCTGTTCTACTGGAGCACCAACCAATCGATCACCCAGCGCGCCCTCGCCGCCCCCAATCTTCGCGAAGCCAAACGTGGCGTGTACCTCGCGCTCTTTCTGCGCGCGCCATTCATTCCTGCGATGGTCGTTCTCCCCGGTCTTGCCGCCTACAAACTCTACGGCCCGATCGGCGACGCGAGTTACGGCCGGCTTGTCGGAGACGTGCTACCCACCTGGCTCTCCGGGGCCTTTGCAGCCGCGATGTTCGCCGCTGTCATGTCGAGCTACAACTCCGTGCTCAACTCCTCCGCCGCGCTCTACGTCTGCGATCTCCATCAGCGCTATATTCGCAGCGAAGGCGAATTCGGCCGGCTCAGCATGCTCGTCTCCACATTCATTGCGTGCGTCTCGATTTTCCTGATGCCGCTCTACATCGGCGCCGACAGCATCATGGCCACGATCCAGCAAGTGCTCGGCCTCTTCAGCATGCCGATTCTTTCCGCCTTCATCGTCGGCCTGCTCTTCCGCAACGTCGACGCCCGCGCCGTGATTGCGACCATCATCTTTGGCGCCGCGCTCTACGCCGCGCTTACCTTTGGCTGGGAATACCTCCACAAACTTCATCCCGCCACGATGCCGCGCCCCTGGCATTTCCTTCACGTCATGGGCGTAACCGTCCCTGCCTGCGTCGCCTTCGCCCTCGCGCTCAACCGCGTTCTCTTCCGTCGCCGCGCCGTCTTCGGTTTGGCGGTCGATGACACACCGGCGCCCGCCAGCTAATCGCTGAGCTGCAGCCCGCTGGGGTTCGGTGAAAAGATTTCACGGCTCCAGTCGCGCATCGTCGCGGCATCCTGCCATATCCGTGCGTCCATGGTAACCGCATACCGCACCGCGCGTCTCTTGCCGCAGCTGTCCATGCACGCCTTTCGCCGTACGCCTTCCGTTCTCCGGCTCGCTCTCGAATTAAGCGTGTTCCTGCTTTTCACGTTTGCGCTCCACGTCTCCGCGCAGGCTCAGGCTCCACTCCAACTCACGCGCATCGCATCCGGACAATTTTCCCTCAGCTATCCAACAACCGCCGGCATTCCCTACCGCCTTCAATCCAGTCCCGATCTTCGCACGTGGTCCTACACGCCCACCGCCGCCCTCGGCACCGGCAACATGGCGCAACACACCGTCACCAGCTCCACGTCTGCCGCTTTCTGGCGCGTCGCCGAATTTCCCGCCGATACCGCCTACAAACCAATCTCCACTCCAGGCCCCTACAGTGTCGCTCCATTTTCTGACGAAACCTGGTTCGACTCTGGGCGCGGATACTCGATGCCGGTCCGCATCTACGCGCCCGCCCTCAGTCACGGCAGCGGGCCCTTTCCGCTTATTGTCCTTTCCCACGGTCTCGCCGGATCCATCGGCGCGTTCGACACGCTCAGCAACTATCTCACCAGCCACGGCTACATCTGCGTGATGATCGAGCACGCCGACAGCCGCCCCGACTCCCGCATCGAACGCCCCAAGGACGTCATCTTCGCGCTCGACGTTATCCTCGGCTCACCGGCAAATCCGCTTCTCGCCGGCCGCGTCGATGCCACGCGTCTCGCCCACGGCGGTCACTCCTTCGGCGCCTTCACCACGCTCGCACTGCTCGGCGCGCGCTATCACGAAGCCGGCGCCCTCTCACCCATCGTCAGCTTTCCGGATACACGGATCAAATGCGGCGTCGCTCTTTCGCCGCAAGGCGCGACCACCCTCGGCCTCTTCAGCGGCTCGTGGGACAACATCACCCGCCCTTCACTTACGATGCACGGCACGCTCGACAGCGCTCCAGGCACCGACGATCCCGTCACCCGCCGGCAGCCCTACGACGAAATGCCCGCCGGCAACAAAGCCCATCTCACGCTCGACCAAGGCGAGCACAACGATTTCAGCGACACCGGCATTGCCGAAGAAGGTGATCGCTTCAGCCGCTGGTATTTTCCCGCGACCCTCGCCTTCCTCGACGCCAACCTGCGCAACGACTCCGCCGCCCGCGAGTGGCTCGATGCGCTTGCTTTGACACGCCTCAGCGGCGGCTTGGCGACACTCGAAACCAAATAGTTTTTCTGCAGCAGCTCATGCGTTCACTTCGCAGCAGCGACATTGATCCGAGATCTGCGTCGTTCACGCGTGCGTCCATCTCACGGACGTCTTCACAATAGCCAGTCCCGCGAGCGCGCACACCGCCACGCCCGCCGTCATCGGCATTGCCGTGCCGTTGTGGAAAAATCCGACCAGCGCGCCCATGCCCGCTGCCACGCCGAATTGCACCGTCCCCAGCAAAGCCGACACACTTCCCGCCACTTCGCCAAACGGCTCCATGATCAGCGCCGCCACGTTGGGAAAAATAATCCCGCAGCCACTCAGGCAGGCAAACAGCAACGCAATCATACCCCACATGCCGCCAGCACCTGTCGCTCCGATCACCGCCAGTGTCACCCCCGCAAACGCGTTGACCAGAAACGCCACCGACAACACCTGCCGCGGCGTATAGCGGCGCAGCAGACGCTGGTTGATTTGCGACGCCGCGATCAGCCCCAGTGCATTGAAGCCGAACACATACGCATATTGCTGAGCGTTCAAGTGGTGCAGCTCCATGAACACAAACGAAGAACCTGAGAGATAAGTCAGGATCACACCCAGTGTGCAGCCGGCCGAGAGCGCCAACGGGAGAAATCGCCGGTCCATCAGCAACCGCCCGTAAGTTTTGACCGCCAGCGCCACACCGCCTTTGACCCGGTTTTCTTTCTTCAACGTCTCCGGCAGCCCCCACGCCACCGCTGCCGCGATCGCCACACCAATCACCGCCAGCGTCACAAAAATCGACCGCCATCCAATGAATGCCAGCAACTGTCCGCCCAGCGTCGGCGCCAGAATCGGGGAGACCCCAAGAATCAGCATCAGCAGCGAATAGACCCGCGCCGACTCCTGCGTACCGAACAAATCGCGCACAACCGCACGCGGAATGACCATGCTTGCCGACCCTCCCAGCGCCATCGCCAGCCGCCAGCCCAGCAAACTCCCGATGGAGCGCGCACTCGCGCAGCCAATCGCCGCGATGGAAAAAGCCGCCATTCCCACCAGCAACGGTCCGCGCCGTCCCCAACGATCCACCAGCGGTCCGTAAAACGCCTGCCCGACGGACACTCCCGCCATGAAGACCGACAGCGTCAGCTGCACCGTCCCCGTATCGACAGCCAGATCCTTCGCCATCTGCGGAAACGCCGGCAGATACATATCGATCGCCAGTGGCCCAAGCGCCGTCAGCGAACCAAGAATCAGGACGAGTTTTATTCCCGCGTTCTGTGCAGGTGGCGTGTTTGTTCGGGTGGCCAGATCGGAATCCAGATGCATTCCGCACCACTCGACTCACACCCCGCCCGATAAGCAACGCCCTCAACGAGAAATCCCGACCCCGTGTCGTCGCAATTCGACTACCGCGCCGGCGGCACTTCCGTCGCCGTCACATCGATCACATCCCCACCGCGCATCGATGCCTCCCGCGAACGACCACGTCCGTTGACTCCTGCCTGCATCGGCTCGCGGCCGGTTGATGAACTTCCCCGCAAAAGTCGTCCGATAAAAATCACGCACGCGCTCACGGCGATCACCGCCGCCGTGAAAAATCCCACCAGTAACACAAAGAAACCGGCCAGCACTGCCTTCAGAAGTCGCATGCGCCTTTATGACCCCGCAACCAGCCGAAAGGTTGCAGACGAAGTATTCCTGACCTTGGTCCTTTGCCATCGCCCTTCTCCACCTCCTTCGCACACACCCAACACACTAGACATCAACCTATTCACACAGCTTGGCCGTGCCGATTTTAATCAACATCCGTGCTTAATCCCCGGCCAAATGCCCCGATATAGGTAGGTCCGCCCATTCACTTTACATGGTTTCCTCCCCGCCGCCCATCAACGACGCCCTCATCCAAAAATCCATCACGCTCGCGATGGATAACGTCTTCCGCACAATGCTGAAGCGTGAGGCCGTCTTTGTGGAAAAAACCACCGCGGAAGCCCTCCATGCGACCGGCGCCCAGTTTCACGTTGTCAGTAATGTCGGCTTCGTCGGCGAAGCGTGCGGCATCGTCTATCTCTGCCTCACCGACGGTTTCGCCATGCACGCCGTTGGCCACGTTCTCGGCTCCGCCGCCAGCGACGTCGATCTCGCCGACCACGATCTCGTCAAGGACGTCATCGGCGAACTCACCAACATGACCGCGGGCGGTTTCAAGAACGCGCTCTGCGACCTCGGTTATCCCTGCAAACTCACTCTGCCCACAATCGTCCGCGGCCAGAGCGTCAAAGTTTCCTGCTTCAAGTCCTCGATCCGCCACGTCTTCGTCTTCGACTGCGCGGGTCATCGCATCGTCGCCGACGTGCAGCTCAACAACGGTTGAATACTCGGCGCTGGCCGGAATTTATTCAGCAGGCGGGTCTCCGCGCGCCAGCTCTTCCGCCTTGAGCCGCGCAAACACGCTCGTGCCTTCCGGCAACTGCCGGATCCAGTCCTTCGCAGCGGAAGGATCGGCCTGCAACCAGCGCCGGCTCATCAGATCAATCGCGTCGTTACGCACGCGTCCCGGAGGAAATTGAGCCACCCAGCTGCCCGCTTTCGCCGGATCCCGCTCCGCCCAAATTTCCACCACACAAAGCGCCGTATCCGCAAAGGTCGCCTCTGTCTTGATCCCCGCCGACATCCAGCGAACCGCCAGGTCCGGATCGGTCACCGCGATGGCCTTGGCGCCGGCCGCAAATAACGTCTCCTTCATTTCTGGCTCAGGAACGGTGAGCAGCCACGTCGTCGCCGCGCCGGGATCACGCGTCATCCAATCGTACGCCAGGGTCTGAAGCACGTTCGTCCGCGCGTCACCCGCTTTCATGTGCTTCGCAATATCCAGCGTCACCGCCGGATCCATTCCCACCGCCTGCAGCCCCGCCATCGTCAGAAATGCCTGCTTCCATTCACTGTCCGGCAGGTCTTCGCAGAATGCCGAAAGCTTCGCTGGCGTGACCAGGAGAGCTTGAACCACGAGTAACGTCTCGCCCTCCGAACCACGCCCGCGCGTTTTGATCCACTCCAACGCGTCTTCCGGCTCCGCGTTGAGCCAGCGCGCGTAGGCGGCTACACCGAGCGGCGTCGCAAGCTCATCTTCGGTCAACGCGAGAACCACATCTCCAACCGTGGCGGCGTCCAACAACGCCAGCCACTCCTCGATCAGTCTCCCTTGCGCCGCCTCCGCACCAGTCTCGGTCTCGCGCCATTGTTTCAATTTCAGCCGCAACGCGGCCATCAACTCGGCACTCACGGGCGCGACCGTTTTTGAAATTCGCGCATCCTGCGACGGCAACGCGCCGCCATCACGGGTGAAGTTCTGCGTACGGGCCGACATCTCTCCCTTCACCGCACCGTGACCCAAACCTGGAGGGACACTTTCTTTTTCCTTCCACTGCATCCACTCGACCGGGCCGACAATCACCATCATCACGGCAAGAATACAGCCCGCCACCATCAGGAGTGTGGATTTCGATTTCATCGCGTACACTCCGGTAAAAATCAGTGGACCTCCGACGAACCCGGTGACGTTGCGATCAGCAGCACCCGCAGCCCGATCCCGTGATTGGCCCCGTCGGGGCCGTTGCAATTGCGCACCGCCGAGCGCATGCCGTCGGGCTCATCGCCCCAGGCGCCACCGCGCAAGATCCTCCCATCGCCGGACACCGGCCCCTTCGGATCGACATCCGCCGTTTTTGAATACGTGTGCTTCTCATACCAGTCCGCACACCACTCCCAAACGTTGCCGTGCATGTCGTGGAGCCCCCAGGGATTCGGTTTCTTCAGGCCGACTGGATGCGTCGCCCCCTCCGCGTTTTCAGCACCCCAGGCAAAATCAGCGGCTGCCCCCGGTTGCGCACCAAAACTCCACGGTGCGCGAGTACCGGCGCGGCAAGCATATTCCCACTGCGCCTCTGTGGGCAGCATGCAGGTGCGTCCCGTTTTCTTCGATAGTGCAGCGAGAAAACGCTGCGCATCGTTCCAGCTCACGGTGTCCACCGGCAACAACTCGCCGCGAAACCTGCTCGGGTTCGCTCCCATGATTTTCTCCCATTGAGCCTGGGTAACTTCGCAGGTTCCCAGATAAAATGGCTGGCTGATCCCGACTTTGTGTTCGGGCGATTCGTCGCCATCGCCCGCCTCTTCATTCGAGCCCATCCAAAATGTCCCGCGCGGAATCAGCGCAAAATTCATCGTCACGCCGTCGCCGAGATCGAGCGTCTGTGTCGCAGGCAAAGGAGACTGCAAAGCCGCTTTCTCCGCTTCGCCGGTCTGGCCGCGAAGCGCCAAAGTGAGCACGATGAGAAAAAGCCAGCCAGCGCTACGGACGGAATTTTTCATACGACGAACTTACCTGAACGAAAATGAAAGAGCCGCGGGCCACCACTTTTATGCGGGGCCCGCGGCAGTTGAGTCCGGCTTAAACAAGCCGGACTATTGCTAGATCAAAAACAACCAAGACCTGCGAGATCGCTGCCGCTCACCAGATGCATAAAGGTGATCGTGGGCAGATTTGGCGAACCGGTGCCGCGCGCAGCCGTCATCTGGCTCGCGTCGAGGCTCTGGAAATCGGCCGACGAAACCGTCACGCCGCTCTTGGTCCATGAGTTGTTCGTTTTGTTGGCGGCGGGATTGTTGTCGTTGCTGATGGTCGTGCCGGTGAAGGCGATGTTGTAGTGAAACACTTCGCGGGTGCCCGCGATGTCGGTCGCGTCAGTCGGGCTCACGCGTTCGAGCATGTTATAGTTGGCGCTCTTGTTGTTGTACGCCGTGTTGTAGGTCCAGTTGGCCGACTGGCCGGGCTGGTGGTTCGCGTAGAAGCCATTGGCGTTATTGTTCGCCGAAAGGCAGTACTTAACCGTGTGAACGGGTACCGAGCTCGGAACCGTGGAGGTGCCCCAGCCGCCGACTTTGAAGCCATTCGAATCGCCGCCCGCCGTCATGTTGTAGGCCCAGCAGTGGTTAAAGGTGACGGCACCGTACGAAGCGATGCAGTCGTAACCGTCGTCACTGTTATGCCAGGAACGGCAGTAGTTAAACGTCACGGCATTGCCGTGTGCGCCGAAGCCATCGGTGTTGCCGACGGACGTGCTGGTCGGCCCGATATTGTTGTACGCATCGCAGTTGTTGCAGGTGCCGCTGGACTTGTTCGTGAAGTAGAAACCATTGGCCGCGTTGTTGTACGCTACACACTTGTTGAAGGTGCAGCTGGCCGCACTGCCATCGATGCGGAAGCACTCGGACTGCTTCTGGCTTCCGACAGGCGTGCCGGTAACATGGATACCGTTGATCGTGATGCCGGAGGCGGTGATGTGAAAGCCGCACACTCGCAGTGACGTGGACACACTGGAGAAGTTGAAAATCGGGATCTCCGAGTTGTAGGCCGCGTAGGTGATGCCGGCTTTGGTAAGATTGTGGACGTAGTTGTAGTTACTGTCCGTCGCCGCGACTGTGAAACTGCTATAGGTGCCACCGCGGATGAAAACGGTGTCGCCTGAGGACGCGACTGACTGGGCCTTGGTGATGCTCTTGAACGGAGCCGCAAGCGTTCCTGCATTGCTGTCGCTGCCGGTGGTGGCCACGTAGTATGTCGCGGCCGAAGCAGAGACCTGCATCGTGATCGCCAGCGGCAGTGCCACAAGCAGGTTCCGGAGATAGCGACGGGACGATGCAGCGATCGTGCAGGCCGCGGATTTGGGGTATTTTTTCATCGGTTTTCTAACCAGGTTTGGGGTTGGGGATATCCGGCCGAATGCCGGAAAAAATCGGGGCGTACGCGTGAGAAGCAGGACGAACACGCAAGACACAGAAGGCACTAACGGGCCGGGCGTGGTGCAGACGAAATGACCGCACGAAGCGGTCAAAAGAGACGATGGGGTAAGGTAAAACGAAAGCCTGGGGGAAAGGCCCTACGCAGGAAAATGGGGTAACGCGTAGACCTCCAAAATCCCAAGAGGAGCCACGTCCGCAACTAATTTGAAGTCTTACCGTTTGAAGGCGCGTCGACGACGCTCCGACGAGCTCCTTCGTCAGCGCATCTGTCGTTCTGTGACTGCCGGTAATTCGCCATCGGGCATCGCGCTCGTGTCACGGGCGCGCAAATCCGACACATCCTTGAGCGCCCAAAGTCGTACACCGCCCGAGATCGGCAGGCGCATATTCGCGAAGCCCGCCCCGCCCACGTCTTCAAGCCACACCGCAGGTCGGGCATCAGCGTTCATCAATCGCAGATCAACATCGCGCATCTGTAAGTTTTTCGCGTGCCGCGCGAACAATCCCCACGAGGGCATGGTGCCGAAATTGTAGGGGTCCGGATAATCCTTCTCAAACTCCGGTACCACACGCGCCGCCTGTTCCGCCGTGCCGTTTCCGCGATAGTGGATCTGGATGTTTGAAAGCACGACGTCCTCAACTGGATGCCCCGGCAGCCCCGCGATCAATATGCCATGCTCCGGCGCCACGTTGCTCGCGACAAGATTGCTGATGACAATGCGCCGCGCAGTTCCCGGAGCCGCCGTTTCTGGAGCCCGCAACCGGGCGCCCAAACGGATAAAAATGGGCGCGTTATTGATGTCGCGCATGGTGATATTGGAAATCGCGATATCTTCCATCACGCCGCCATCCACCTGCTCGAGCGCGAGCCCGCGGCAGTACTCGAACACGCAGTTGGATATTGCGATATTGCGAAATCCCCCGCCTGCCTCGGTTCCCAGTTTGATGCGCCCCATGGTGCCGCCGCGCTTGCGCATCTTCCGCGTGCGCGTCCCGTCCAGCAGCGAGCCTTCGTCGTACCCACTCACGAAGCAGTTGGTGATCGTCACATTTTCCGTCGCGCGCTTCACGCCAAGTGCGTGGGATGCCTTCAAGCAGATGCCGTCGTCCGTCGGCGAATTCACCGAGCAATTGGAAATGCGCACGTTCGAGCACGCATCGATGTCCATGCCATCGCGATTGGTATCGATCAGCAGATTGTCGATCGTGAGGTTATCCACGCCGGTCGCCAGAATTCCAAAATGTCCGCCGTGCAGGATCGTGAAATCGCGCAGCGTCACATTGCGGCAGCGGACCAGCGCGATGGCTTTGTTTCCCACGCCATCCGCCTTCCGGTCCCGCGCATTCGGATAACCGAATGGTCCAGGAATCAGGTCCGGCCGCGGCGTGATGGGGAACTCTCCGTCCGCCTCAAGCGCGTCCGGCGGATTCCCGGGCAACCCTTCCGCCTGCTTCCCGACTGGCAGCGCAACGCGGCTGTTTCCCCGGCTGAGTCCGCGCCCGAAAATGCGCCCCGGACCCGTGATCGAAACATTCTCCAATCCGTCTCCCCAGATCAGGCTGTTGCGAAAATGCGTGTGCCCGAAGTCCTGATACCACGCCCATGGGTTCTCCTCCGGCACATCATATCCGCCCGGCTGCCCTTCCGGCGGAGGCTCCGCCGCCACGATCACGGCTCCCGCTCCAAGATGCAGCGTGATGTTGCTCTTCAGGCGGATCGAATAACACAGATACTCCCCCGCGCCAAACTCCACCGTGCCGCCACCCGCCTCGGCTGCGGCGGTTATCGCGCGGTTCACGGCATCCGTATCAAGTGTGCGGCCATCCCCTGTCGCACCAAACGCCCGTACGGGAAATACCCCCGAAACCACCGTCGCGGCCAGACTGACGCGGCAAGCGCCACACAGCATTAAACCGACAACGAAAAAACGGAGCAAACGACTTGGGATCATAAGGGGTGACGCCACGAGGCGAACGGACCCGCATCGTGCGCGGCTGGCCCGGCGCCCTCGATCGAGAATATTTTCCCGCACCGCCTGCCTCCGCCAAAACGATTTCTACAGGCCGCCAGACTGCTCGCGATAGATTCGAAGCAACTCCGTCACCAGAATACCATCGATCATCATGCCCTCGTAGTTCGCGTCTTCGATCGTCACGTGGCTGAGATTCACATTACTGAAGGCCGCGCTCGAAAGCGCGATGTTGCGAAACACGGCGCCCCCAGATTCACGTCGTCGAAGCGTGCGCCTTTGAGATTCACGTTTTGAAACACCGAGCCCGAAAGATCGGCATCATCGGCGTGATAGGTTCCAGACTTTAGGTCAGTGGCCATGGGCGTAGAATTTTGGCTTGAGCGGACTGAAAGACACAAAACCTCTGCCACCTTTCGCGCCAATTCGCCAGCTCAGGGAATCGGTCGTGCGCGTCCCAGCCAAAGCACCAGCGGCATCATCAACAAAGGCGCCACCGCCGACACCGCCAGCCCCCAGTGCAAATCACTCCGATCCGCGATCACACCCACGAGCCACGGCATAAAAATTCCGCCCGCGTTTCCCAACGCTGCCAGTGCGCCAAACATGCTCGCTCCCCCGTCCGGATAGCGATCCGCCGTCACCGCCAGCATCGTCGGCCACAAGCAGCTCCCGGTGAATCCCACCGCCACGCACGCCAGCAACGCGCCCACGGGAGACGGCAGAAACGATCCCAGGAAAAACAGTACCACCGAGAGTCCGCAGCCCCACGCCATGATTTGGAACGGATTCATTTTCCCGCCGATCGCCCCGATGACCATGCGCCCGAGCGCCATCGCCACCGAAAACGCGAGTAACGACATGCTGCCCGTCCACTGGGAAAACTCCAGCGACGTCTCCGCATACGCGGGCAGCCACTGCGCCATGCCGAGCTCCGTCGCACCGCCGAGAAATATCGCGATCATCGCCACCACAAACCACGACCGCTTGAACAAAACACCGAGCGGGATACGCCCCGCCTTCCGCCGTCAGCGCGGGAAATCGCTGGGACCCGAAAGCCACCAGCAGCGCCACCGGCAGCGGCACCAGCACAAGGCAGGACTCCCGCCAGCCAAACCCAAGTTTGAGCGCCAGGGCTCCCACGAGAATCGTGACCACCGCCCCCACCGAGTAAAATGAATGCAGCCAGTTAAGCGCGACCGCCCGCCGCTCCGGATTCAACGCCGACACCACCGGACTCAATACCATGTCGAGAATCCCCGCACCGAGCCCGAGAACGAACATCCACACACACAGCACGGTGTAACTGGAAGAAAAAGCCAGCCCCGCCAGGCTCACCGCCACGATGAGATTGCTCAGCTGGATAAACGGCTTCGGCCCCGCCCGATCCACGAGCGGCCCGGTCATCACGATCCCCGCGGCCAGACCGGAAAATGCCAGCCCGCCCAGCCGCCCCAACTGCTCCTTGGAGAGCCCGCTCTCCCCACCGAAAAGACCGCTCAGCGTCGTGAGAAACACGGGAAGCAAATTCAACCCGATCGCCAGCGTCATCATCGCGCCGTAGCAAAGATACGTGAGTAGCTTCGGATGAAGTGTGGCGTCGTTTCGCAAGGACATCCGTCCACACGACCGCACCGCGGTTTCAAACGCAACCCGCCACCCACCGTGACAGTCCCTTCTCTCGCGCTAACGCTAGACACACGCTCGATGCCTACGCCGCCGGAGCAGCGCCCGGATTTTCCGGCTGCGCCTCTCCCGCAATCCGCGCCAGCTCGCACCGCACCTTCACCGCACCGTTGATCACACGTCCAAAAATAGTCGTCAGCGGCGCATTTGCCGCATCACGTCCGCGCGAAATCACCGCGATGCGATCCGCCGCAATCTGATCCGTCGGATCGAAGAGATACCAGTGCCCGCCAAGATACGCCTCAAAGCACGCGTGAAAATCCATCGGATCCAATCCCGCCGCATAGCCGCTCACATAACGCGCCGGAATGTTCAGCGCGCGGCACAAGGCGATCGCGAGATGCGTGTAGTCACGGCAAACTCCCTTGCGCTGCTGCCACACATCCCATGCCGACGTCCGCGAGTCCGTTGCGCCCGGCTGGTAAGCGAGATTCGCGTCCACCCAGCGGCAGATCTCGCGCACCTGCTCCGCACGATTGTCTATTTTTCCGAAAAGCTCCCACGCCTGCTGTGTGAAGCGGTCACTCTCGCAATAGCGGCTCGGCAGCATGTACGTGAGAATCGAAAGATGCAGGCGCCCGGGATTATCCGCCTTCACTTCCTCCGGCAGCCCGGGACGCAGCAACTCGATCGTCGCGGTGTACCTCACATCAAACGCACCAGCTGGAGCTTCAACGCGCACCACCCGGTTGCCTTTCGAGGTCGTCACCTTTTCGAGCGGCACCTCGGGCTTGAAGATCAATTGCTCCGCGAGCAGCCGCTGCTGCGCATCATTTCCCGCGAGAATGTTGAATGTGAAATGGGCTGCGGGCGACAGCACCTGATAGGAAAGCGAACATTCAACGGACAGCGGCATGACGTGTCGCACGCTAGCTCGCGCCATGCCGCCCGCAACGGGAAGTTACACCGATGTCACGGACTGTACTGTCCGCCCCTTCGGTGCCTCCGCAGCACACAAGCCAATTACCAAGGTAATGACGTTTCCGCTTACAGGCGAATGTTAAGGCCCGCGTGGAAGATCACGACATTCCCCTCCGTGGTGTAGCTCGTCTTATCAATGCGTAACACCCTGCCACCTGCATCCAGCGACAACCGTTCGCTCAACCGTAAAAACACGCCGGCATTCAGGCCGAATGTCGCGGATGATTTGGTTTCGCCGTAACTATTCCCCAAGGTTCTGTAGCCCAGCTTTTGAAACATCGCGCCTGCCGATGCGCCCGCGTGCAGCGAGAAACGCTCCGAGAGCGGAACGGCGTATTTGTAATTGAGGACCGCCGGGATGAAGCCCATCGAAAGCTGCGAGTCTTTGATGTCGGAGATTAAAAAACCGGTCTCCACCTCGAGGTGATGGTTTTCGGCAAACTGGACACCGAATGCGATCAATCCGCCGCCGCCGGTTTCGAAATCGTCGCCGGGGACAATGATTGCGGCGGACGGCTGGATATAGACCGTCGTCCCGGAGGCCGACGGTGATGTCTGGGCAACGGCCGCGATGCTGGAAACCGCGAAAGCCATCATAAACAAGCTGGGGTATTTCATATAATGCGACTAGCGGGCGGCCATCGAGGCTCCCGCTGGCGCCGAGGCAAACGAAACGCAGCCGATGCGCGCAAGCGCATTCCTTGCGCCGGGACTGCGCCGGTCGTTATCAGGTGCGGCAACTCAGGCCCATCTAAGCCATCCGAAAACTCGCCTCTCGAGACGGGCGGCAGAGAATAAACGGACGGGATACACAACTGGCTCACCGCATGGCCCGCTTCCTCACCCTTCTGACGGCAGTCCTCTTCGTGAAAGCTCGATAATTTATCGACCACCAGTGGAACGTATTGGAGAGGCATGACAGAGCGAAGTTCGCTCGCGCCATGCCTCCCGCAACGGAAAACACGAGGAGGGGACAATGATCGTCACCCAGTTTTGCGAAATCCCGCCTGCCGCTTAAAACCGGCAGTTAAGACCCAGCTGGAGCGCCATGAGCGTGCCCTGCTCCAGCAATTCTGATTCGCCAAAACGCAACGCCTTCGCACCCAGCGTCAGTGCAAAATGGTCGTTTAGGCGGTAGGATACGCCCGCCTGAAAACCGGCCGCAAACGACTCGGCTGTCTCACGAATACGGCCCGTAGAAACAAACGTATAACCAAAGCCATCCCAGACATATGAATACGACGGATATTCCACCTCTTGGTGGATCATACCGGCCAAAACGCCGATCGAACCAGACAGCCGCTGGGCAATCGGGAACTCGTAGCGATAACCCAGGGTGATCGGCATCGTCTCAAGAGTGACCTGAGAGGAATATTTTGAGGTGAAGTCCAGACGGTTTGCCTCGATTTCCACCAAGTGCTTTCCGGCGAAACTGGCGCCCACAGTCAGGCCGTAGCCCATTTCATTTTCGAAGTTGTCCATCGCTGCAAAAACGACGGAAGGCTGCGCATAAAAACGCGCGCCAAATGCAGTCGAAGCCAGCGCGGTCGTGACCAGCGCGGCGCATAGGAGTTGATTGGTTTTCATAGGGTTGAAGTGGCGCGGAAAGCCACAGCCACCAAGCCTGTGCAACCTCCCGCAACCGCCAGCCAGCCGCATCCGGTTTTCGGAAACAAGCAGGAATGGCGGCAACTGCGACTCCACCGCCCCTGAAAATGTTCCAGTTTACCGCGTCAGCTTCCGGTACTTGATCCGGTGAGGCTGGTCCGCCTCCTTGCCTTTCCTACGACGGAAATCCTCGAGATAGCTGGAATAGTTTCCCGACCACCATTGCACGACACTGTCGCCTTCAAACGCCAGGATGTGCGTCGCCACACGGTCGAGGAACCAACGGTCGTGCGATACGACGACTGCGCAACCGGCGAAATTCTCCAGGCCTTCCTCGAGCGCGCGGATCGAGTTCACATCGAGATCGTTCGTCGGTTCGTCGAGAAGGATCAGATTTGCACCGCTCTTCAACAGACGCGCGAGATGCACGCGATTGCGCTCACCACCCGAGAGCACGCCCACTTTCTTCTGCTGATCCGCGCCCGTGAAACCAAACTGTGCGCAATAGGCGCGCGCATTCACATCGCGCGTGCCGAGTTTCAAAATCTCCTGCCCGTCGCTGATCGCCTGAAAAATCGTCGCGTCGTTCGGCAGCGAATCACGCGATTGATCCACATGCGCGACCTGCACCGAGGGCCCCACGCGAAACGCGCCGCTGTCCGGCTTTTCCACGCCCGTGATCAACTTGAACATGGTCGTCTTGCCGGCGCCGTTGGGTCCGACCACGCCCACGATTCCGCCCGGCGGAAGCGAGAAGCTCACGTTTTCGAAGAGCAGATTGTCTCCATACGCCTTCGCCACCTTCTCCGCTTCGACAACGAGCGTGCCGAGCCGCGGGCCCGGTGGGATCACGATTTCAAACTCACGCTCCTTCTCCGCGACGTTCTCCTTCAGCATCGCCTCGTACGCATTGATGCGCGCCTGCGATTTCGCCTGCCGCGCCTTCGCCGATTTTCGAATCCACTCCAGTTCGCGCGCCATCGCTTTCTGACGGCGATCTTCCGTGCGCTGCTCCACCGCCATGCGGCGCTGCTTCTGCTCAAGCCATGAGGAATAATTTCCCTTCCACGGAATACCGTGACCGTACGAGAGCTCGAGAATCCAACCGGCAACGTTGTCCAAAAAGTATCGGTCGTGCGTCACCGCGATCACGGTGCCTTCGTAACGCGCGAGATGCTGCTCGAGCCAGTGGACGCTCTCCGCATCGAGGTGATTCGTCGGCTCGTCGAGCAACAGGATCGCCGGTTTCTGCAACAACAGCCGCGCCAGCGCCACGCGACGCCGCTCACCGCCGGAAAGTTTGTCCACGATCTGCTCGGGCGGCGGACAGCGCAGCGCTTCCATCGCCATGTCCACGTGCGAGGCGACATCCCACGCGCCGAGCGCATCGATCTTCTCCTGCAACTGCCCCTGCTTCTCCGTAATCTTGTCGCGCGTCGCATCGTCCGGCGCGTCGTTGATCTCGTCCCATGACGCATCGTAGGCCGCGACGAGATCGGTCAGATGCTGCACGCCTTCCTCGACACACGCGCGCACCGTCTTGCCCGCCGTGAGCTGCGGTTCCTGCTCGAGCAATCCGACCGCATATCCGGGCTCGAAATGTACGTGCCCGTCGAACTCCTTGTCGCGCCCCGCAAGAATGCGCATGAGCGACGATTTGCCGGAGCCATTGAGACCGAGCACACCGATCTTCGCGCCGTAGTAAAACGACAGGGAAATGTCGCGGAGGATTTCCTTGCGCTCGATTTTCTTCGAGACGCCGATCATCGAAAAAATCACCTTGGGCTCGTCGGGTTTTGCCATGACTCAAGAAATGGGCCGAACGCCGATTCCAGGTCAACGGTTGGAATAACTTCGCGGCACCCGTCCGGATTTATTTTGCCGGAGAAGACGCCTCACTCGCACTCGCAATTTCCGCCAGCGCAGGACGGATCTGTCTCAGCAAGTCTGGAGGTAATTTGATGGAAGAATTTTTCTTCCTGACCGATGTTGTCGCCCCAACCGTTTCGCGAACCTCCATCGTTTCCCTCAGTGCATAGCTCTTGGCCCCCGGCCGCCACTCAAGCGTCGCTGTTTTTTCACTCGTTCCGAAAAACCCGAGGCCTTCGTCCAATGCCTCGGTGGCCAGCACGGCAAAAGCCTCCTTCTTCTCCGATCCAAGAATTTCCCCGATCTCTTTCGTCAACGCGTCGTAGACCTGTCCCCCGCGCTCGGGGAATGCTTTGATCTGCACCGTAATTTTTCCGGCATCCCGCTGAACGACCGTCGCGTTTTCCAGCTCCAGCTCACCTAGCACCACAACAGCGGCATCAATCGCCGCCTGCACTCGTCCGGCTTGGTCCTTCGTGAGGCCAAACGATTCCGTGAATTTGTCGTCCACCTTGCCGAGAAAATTCACCACGGGAATGGACACTTTTTTGCCGTTCTTCTTTTCCTCCATCAACGTCCTCAATGCGTCCACGCTTCCAGGAGCCGGCTCCACTTTCGGCAGGCTTGCCGGCGCCTCCTCGTTCGCCACGGCACGGACTTGGGGCGCAGGCGGCATCTTTGGCGGTTTCGCCGGAACGGCGGGCTCTGAGGCGCCGGGCCGAAGCATGACGAGTACGGCTAAAATAACTACAAGGCCTCCGCCGATCAGGAATTTTCTCTTATGACTCATCAGGTGATCCCCACGTTATAGCAGCGATGATTTTTTCCAAAGGATAAGTTCCGTCTCCACTTTCGCCGTCAGTCGTTCCAGCTTCCCCACCATAACGGCCGATCTCCTGCGCCGTACAACTCAACTCATCCAAACGCCCATGGGCCTGTTCGACTACCTCAAGACACAGTTCCTCGAGATCATCCAATGGGAGGACGACTCCCGCGACACGCTGTCCTGGCGTTTCCCGGACGAGGACAAGGAAATCAAACGCAACGCGCAGCTCATCGTGCGCGAATCGCAGACCGCCCAGTTCATCTACCTCGGCCAGTTCGGCGACACCTTCGGCCCCGGCAAACACACGCTCGCGACCGACAACATCCCGATCCTCTCCACGCTCAAGGGCTGGAAGTATGGCTTCGAAAGTCCGTTCAAGGCCGACGTCTATTACGTCAACACACGCCTCTTCACCGGCAACAAGTGGGGCACGTCCAATCCGATCATGATGCGCGACGCCGATTTCGGCATCGTCCGCGCCCGCGCCTTCGGCACCTACGACTTCAAGATCGTCGACGTGAAAACCTTCCTCAAGGAGGTCGCCGGCACCGATCACCAGTTCCGTCTCGACGAGTTCAACGACACCATGCGCTCCCGCGTGGTCAGCGTCTTCACCGACGCCCTCGCCACCGCCAAAGTCCCGGTGCTCGACGTCGCCTCGCGTTACGGTGAACTCGGCGAAGCCCTGCGCCCGATCATCAATCCCACGATCATCGCGAAATACGGCATCGAGATCGTCAGCTTCATCGTCGAAAACGTCTCGCTCCCACCCGAGGTCGAGCAGGCGATCGACAAGCGCTCGAGCATGGCCGCGATCGGCAATCTCAACGACTACGTGAAACTCCAGATGGCCGAAGGTCTCGGCAAAGGCCAGGGTGGAGGCGCCGCCGGCTCCGCCGCCGAAATCGCCATGGGCTTCGGTCTCGCCCAGCAAATGATGAATCAACCCGGCGGTATGTTCGCCCCGCAAGGCACACCACCCGCCGGAGGCGCTCCTGTCACTGCCGGAGCCGCCGCACCCGCCGCCGGCGTGCCCGAGTTACTCAGCCCCGCCGACGTCGCCAAAGTTCTCAGCGTCTCCGAAGCCGACGTCATCTCCACGCTCACCGACGGCTCGTTGAAGGGCAAAAAAATCGGCTCCACCTGGCGCATCACCCGCGCCGCGTTGGATGAGTTTTTGCGGAGCTAAACGAGAACAACCGCCACGAGACGGCAGTGAAACCCATCATACTTCAAAGCCAGCCTGACAAATTGGGGTTATCATTCGTCTTCATTTTCTCCACGATACTCTGTTCAACTGTAGCGAAAGCCGGGAATCCCCAGTGGTCGATTGGAGACTTAATTGGTCCTGCATCTCTCGGAGTAGCTGCGTCCCTGACATGGCACTGGACGAGTACACGCAGACTGCGAATTGACGCGCACGGCATCCACGTCATGCGCCATATCTTTAAATCGTTCAGCGTGCCTTGGCACGAAATCGTCTCCATCGGAACGGCTAGCGTTTGCTCAATGAAAGGAGGTCTAAATACGGGAAGCTCCACGTGTCACGTAGGTATTCAGCTACACCCAGGGAGTTCCCTATATCAATCCAAGCAATGCCGAGATAACAGGAGACTAAGTGATTTCGATGTGTTGATCAGCGCGGTCTATGGGATGTCTGTGCCTCGATTCGCCGAGTTCTTAGACAGAAAAAGAAGCGCTTTCATAAGCCAATGAGCCGCGTAGAAGTATAGATTAAAGCATTGGATTCCCGATCTACTTATCACTCAGCCCACGCCCGTAAAGCACCCCGACCATGAAAATTGCCGACCCCGTCACCAAGCTAGAAGAGCTTCTCGTGGCGCGCGGCATGCAGCGGAAGGACGTTCCCGGTTTCATCGCGCGGTATGCAAAAAAACCAGCGCTTCGCGCAGCGCTGGAACTGCAACGGCGGGGCATACGCCACGACACTGCTTTCCAGGCGATCAACGAACTGCAGGCAGAGGAAACGGCACGCGCTTCGATTTTACCCGACTCGCTGAATCCCTCGGCGGGCATTTCAGCAATACTCGGCATTGCCTCACTTTGCGGCGGACTGCGATTCTTGGAAAGCTGGCTTCATAAGACGTCGGGGCCTTGGCCGGGCGTCATTTTACTCAGTCTGGGGCTGATTTTTATTTCCGCGCCCTGACTAAATGGATGGGCACCTGATCAGGCGACAACCCATGCCGGACTCTCCCACACCCAAACAATACCCCTGCCCCACCTGCGGCTCGGAAGCACGCTGGGACCCGGCCGAGCACGCACTGGTTTGCATCTCGTGCGAGACCCGCGCTCCAGCCGACGATGAACTCAACGGGCTCGATGGACAGGACATCAAAGAACACATCCTCACTCTACGCCTGCGCAACGCCCCGGATTCGGAGCGCGGGTGGCAGTCTGAGAAACAGGAACTTCGCTGCGAAACGTGCGGTGCCATTTCGGTTCTCGATCAAGACTGCATGACGGGTGGCTGCACTTTCTGTGGTTCGTCCGTGTTGTCCTCCTACACAGAGCTCAAACCATCACTCCGCCCGGAAAGCGTCCTCCCGTTTAAAATCACGGAGTCCCAAGTGCGGGAATCCGTTCGCATGTGGTATGGCAGGCAATGGCTCGCTCCAGCGGCGCTCAAGACCAGGGCCATGACCGACACCGTGCGCGGCATGTACATTCCTTGCTGGACGTTCGATGCACGCGCTTCCGCTCATTGGACGGCAACAACTGGGTCAGGCGAAAACCGTTCGATTGGTTTTTCCGGGAACGAGGAATCAGGCCATGTCGAAGTCCAGTTCGATGACGTCCTCGTTCCGGCTTCACAAGGCCTGAACCATGACATGCTCACCGAGCTTGAGCCGTTTCCCACCAACGAGCTTAAGCCCTATCATCCGGGCTTTCTCGCCGGCTGGCCGGTGGAAAGATACCATCTGGATCTCGCCAACGCCGCCGTCTTGGGACGCCAGCGCATGGACCGCCAGATGAAGTCCATTTGTGCGGAAAGAAATCGCAACCAAAAGCATCGCGGCCTCCAGATCTCGACCAACTACTCTGAGCAAACCTTCAAACACGTTCTCGTTCCCGTCTGGATCCTCAACTACCTCTTTGCAGGCGAACCCTACCAAGTGCTCGTCAATGGCTACACAGGCAAAATCACCGGCAGCTTTCCGGTCAGCCGCGCAAAAATCTCCACCTGCGCCATCGCAGCCGTCGCCGTGGCCCTGCCAGTCGCGTTCTACCATCCGGTTCTAGTCACATTGGGTGCCGTCGCGGCGCTCGCCCTTTATCTGTCCGTGCGCCGGTCTTACAAATCCACCCTCGAAACGTTCCCGAGTAGCACCCCACCCTATGTCCGAAGCCTCCGCCCGAAATAAATTCTCCTGCCCCGCCTGCGGCGCGGAGGCCACGTGGAACCCGGCGAAAAAAGCCCTCGTCTGCGGCTTCTGCGGCACCACCTCGCCCGCCGACGTCGAACTCAACGCGACCGGCCAGGAAACCATCAAGGAGCACGATCTGCTTTCAGCACTCCGCTCCCTTCCCGACTCCTCGCGCGGATGGCAGGCCGAGAAAACCCAAGTCCGCTGCCAGAGCTGCCAGGCGATCTCAGTCTTCGACGCCGGTCGAGTGGGACAAAATTGTGATTTCTGCGGCTCCTCGTCGCTCGTGCCCTACGACGAGATCAAGGAGTCCATCCGTCCCGAAAGCCTCCTCGAGTTTCGCGTCAGCGAACCCCAGGTCCGCGAATCGATCCGCAAGTGGTACGGCTCGCACTGGTTCGCCCCCAATGCCCTGAAAACGCGCGCGATGACCGACACACTTCGCGGGCTCTACATCCCCTACTGGACGTTCGATGCCAAGGTCTACGCCGAGTGGACCGCAGAGTCCGGCTATTACTATTACGTCTCCGAGTCATACACCGACAGCAAAGGCAACCGGCAGACACGTCAGGTCCGCAAAACCCGCTGGCAGCCCAGCGCTGGCTCGCTCCATCACACTTTCGACGACACGCTCGTTGCCGCGTCTCGCGGCGTGGAGCCCGAACTACTTTCCCAAGTCGAGCCGTTCCCGACCAAGGAACTAAAGCCCTACAATCCCGGTTTCCTCTCCGGCTGGGTTGTCGAACGCTATCAACTCGATCTCGGCAAAGCGGCCCTCGTCGCACGCGAGCGCATGGACGATGAGACCAGGAACCGTTGCGCCAGCCAGGTGCCCGGCGACACTCATCGCAACCTGTCGGTGCAGACCGACTACAGCGCGCAGACGTTCAAGCACATCCTCGCGCCCGTCTGGCTGCTCACGTACACCTTTCGCGGAAAACACTTCCAGGTCGTGATCAACGGCTACACGGGCAACATTGCGGGTCGCTACCCAAAGAGCTGGATCAAGATCGCAATTGTCGTCGTCGCCGTGATTGCCGTGGTCGGTGTGTTCTTCTGGCTGCAGAACCGGTAAGAATCAGAAACTTCGGGCGCCCGGGATGAAAAACATTCACCACGGGGTGTGAAGAATGCGGAGAAATCCCAAGCCGCAGTGGTCTCCCATAACCCTGCTTACTGTCTTCGTCCTCCGCGCTCTCCGCGCCTCCGCGGTGCAATCCGGCAAGCACTCGCCGTTTCGCGCAGCCCCAACCCCCGCCTTGACGAATCCACGCGCCGCCGTTTGCCTTGGCCGCGTTCAATGATCCGCTCCTCCGCCAAATCCGTCGTCGCCTCCGTCCACGTCTCCGTGGTCGTCGCAGTCGTACGCGCTGGCTCGCCGGGCGGATCTTGATTCAAACCAAAATCAATTTCCCCCTCTGGCGATGCGCCGAGGGGGTTTTTGTTTGCCCCAGCAGCGCAACGCGAGAGCGGGCCTCGTACCATGCCTAATCCGCCCACTCCTCCCAACCGCAAGCCACCCACGCCCACCATCGTGCTCGAGCTGCGTGTCCAGAATCATCCTGGCGCCATGGCGCGCATCACTGCGCTTTTCGCCGATGGCGGCTTCAATCTCGAAGCCATCCTCTGCGTGCCACTGCCCGGCGGCATCGAGAGCCGCATGCTGCTCCTCGTGAACGACGCCGACCGCCTCACCCACGTCGAGGGGGAACTCGCCCGCCTGCCGGACATCCTCGCACTGCGACGCCGCGCCGATCTCGGCCACGAATACTTCGAGTGGATGGCCGAAATGGGCGCCGGCGCGCACGGCCATCATCGTTGAGTCAAAGGCATTCAGGGGTTCCTGGCGTCCACTTTTATTGCATCGCAGGGAACTCCGGCGGCGTGGATCGGGACACAGGACTCCTCCCCAGTATGCGACTCAAAGAAATGAGTGTGTGGCTATTCATAGCCACGATGACGGTTTCCTGTGTCTCACGTCCGCCAAAACGCGCGCTCATGGCGCCGATTCCTCAATGCATTACCGTCAAAAGCGACACACCCGTAACGAGCAATCACATCGACAAGTGGTCGGCCGTTCTCCGCGCCGACGACTATCATCTCGTAGCTGAAGACTTCGCTTTTTTCTATTACGCGAATTCAGACGGAGTGATCATTCTTAAAGGAGAACCTCGGTGTGGGGGCATAGCCTATGAGAAGAGCCTGGGTGGATTCTGTGTTTATGAGACAGTTCCGAAACCGGGGTTGAGCATCATGATCGAAGTGGAGAAGCCCCCCTTCAGTGCTGTCTTCATAAAGTCTCTTTCCGAAGACAGCATTCATCGCATGTTCAGACTTTGGGTTTTGGAAAATCCTCCGCAAAACTGGGAGTTTTCCCAGAAAACGCCGGGGCCAGTTCCAAGTAAAAGCATCGCCGAATCGACAGGCGCCGGTGCACACGAACACCCTCGTTGAGCCGCCCCGCCGTTTCTAAAAAAGAAAGCCCCTGGCACGAGCCAGGGGCGCCAACAGAACACCCGCGACACCGGATTTTGTCCCTTACCCCAGAACGGAGAAGACCGGCGTCGCTTCTATGTGGCTACTGATGAAACACCGTCGTGAATAAATCCCCTTCACGATTTTTCGCGTTTGTTTTCAGCGAGCGTCACTCCGGTCGGGTCAGTCGCTCCAGTTCGCTCAGATAAGCCAGCGCCTCATCCCTGTTCGCCCGGCACATGGACTCCACCGGCCGCAAACTCGCACACACCGCCGGCCGCTCCGGCTTTCCGAAAAGCGCGCAGCGATAATCGGGCAGCAAATGGACGCACGGAATCCCGGCCGGCTTGAAGGGCATGCCCGGGATGGAGCTGATGCTCGGCGCGATACAACACGCTCCGCATCCCGGCCGGCAGGCGATCTCCGGTTCGTTCACTTTAACTGCAGGTCCACACGCGGACCTTTCGCCATTTCGCCCACGAGCGAAATCCGGCCGGCATCGATCTGACCTCCTTCGATCAGATAACTGCGCACCCGACGCGCGCGTTCACCGGCCAGCTCGCGCAGCGCATTTTCGTCGACGGGTATCGCCGCGAGCAGCTTCGCGCGCATCTCGGCATAGGTCGGTCCCGGCGGAACGGCGTCCGCCTGCCCCGAGGCAGACGCACCGGGCGAACCTGCGGGCGTCGTACCAGCCGTGCTGGTCGTGGTATAGGGCTTGGGCGGCGGTGGCTTCGGTGTGGCGGCACTCTTGGGCGTGGCAGAAACGGGGGCGCCTCCACGGCGGAACATGCGCACCACCGGTGTCCAAAATTGACTCTTGCTCTTCGTTTCGTCCGAAACGTCCTCGGTTTTCTTTCCCGGCTCGCCCGGTTTCGCCGGTTCCTTCGGCTCAAAGGCCATGCGGTAGAACATGGCGACCAGACGTTCAGTATCCTCAGGCGTGAGCGTGATCTGCTCAGGCGGCGGCACCACCACGCCGGGTCCCGCAGCCTTGCGCTGCGATTCCCAAAACGCCACGCGCAGGCCTTTGTCCAGTTCGCGTTCACGCAACGTCGGCGTGTCGACCGCCACGCCATACGATCCCGCCACATCAAGCCGGAGCTCCGGACGTTCGGTCAGGGCTTTCGCGAGCACGTCGAGTTTCTTGATACTGTCATCGGTCAGCTCAGCTGTGCCGGGAACGAATTCCTGAAAGGCCAGCTCCTCGCTCTTGCGGCCACCGCCAAACATCGAACCCAGCACCGAAAACGGCGACGTCGCGGCCTTCGCGAAAACATTTCCAACGGCATACCAGATCACCCGGCCCAGACGGAACTTCGGGTCGTCCAAACTGCCGTCGACGGGCACGGGAGGAAGCGCAATCCGCCCGTTGCGATCCCGCAGAATCGCGAGCCCGAGTTTCACCGGCAGCTTGGTCGCGTCGGGACTGTTGCTTCCCGCACCCAGCATAAATGGATCAAGCGTGACGACGGTCGTGCTATCCACCCGCCGTTGATCGAGCTTCACCTTCACGTCGAGCGTCAGCGCACCCCGGTCCAGTTCGTAGCCGGCATACTTGGCCACGTAAGGTCCAGTCGGACGAAGATCGATACTCCTGAAATTCAACTTGAGATCCGTGAAGGCCTCCGCCGCGAGCGGGTTGATTTGGCCGCGGATCGAAACAGGAGCGACGCCGTCGACCTGCCCTTTCAAATCCACATCGGCGCGCGCAAGCACGGCGGACGAGAGACCCGTCACGCTGCCAGTCAGCTGATTGAGGGCGAGCTTCACGTCGGGCTCCATGGAGCGGTCGGTAAACGTAAAAGCAGCGTTGTTGAGTTGGAAACGATCGATGGCGATGAACGCCGCGGACTGCGCAGTTTCCGGAGCCGGCCCCTTGCCTGCCTTGTTAAAGGAAACCGCCGGTACTGACGCCGGTGCCGCGGGTGCGCTCGATGACGGAGGTGTCGCGAGCAACCCGGCAAGGTTCATCTTTCCGTCTTCACCTATGACCACGCTTCCCACCGGATCCGTCCACTCGATGTCGGCCACAAGCAGCTTAAGTGAAGGCGAGGTCGCGGCCTCGATGCCGCGCAACGAAAGTGTTTTCCAGCGCGCCAGCTCTTCAGTGCCCTCACCTTCGATCACTTGAAAACCACGGATACTCGCCTCGGCAGTCGCCGTGATCGCAGGCGACCCACCGGATGCGGGCGAATCAAAAACCACCCGTGTCTTCAACGATGCTGAACCCTGTGCAATCCGCACGTTCACGAACGTTTCCACGTAGGGACTTACGACCGACAGCGGCGCGTTTTCGATTTCGAGCGAGATCTCGCCCCGCAGCGGCTGCGGCGCGAGCGAACCAGCCGCCATGATCGTGCCGCCGCCCTTCAGTGCCGCACCCAGCTGGAGCGGTGACGCCTTCCCGAGTTGCAGCAGCGACACATCCTTCACCTGGAGCGAAATCTGTTCGAGCTCCAGCCGCGCCGGCCGCGGTGTGGTGGTATCGCCGAGCTCAAGAGTGAACCCGCTCACCGCGAGTTCGCCGAGCTTCATGTCGAAGGGAGCCCCCGTCGCTGGCGTGCTCGAAGACGATGAAGTGGCTGCAGCGGCACCTGACGTGGGCGCGGGCGATGGTGATGGCGAGACCGCGCCTGGCTTCAGTTGAAGTAGCCGCAGCAAATCGATGCCTTGCGCGTCTCGCGTCGCGACCAGCTTTCCTCCCGCAAGAGTCACACGCGGCAACGTCGCCGTGCGCGCATCCGAGTCGGCCGAAAAACCCGGAATCTCCAGCGAATCGACCGCAATCCTCGTCGCATCCTCACCGCGCGCGGCGAGCTTGAACGACTTCAATGAAAACAGTCCCTCCTGCAGTCGCAGCGCAGGGCCGGTCTTCGAAAACACCAGCTCGTAGCGCGACTTCACCCCGAAGGTCCCGTCCGTGATCGCAAATTGCGCGAAGCGGCCCACGTACGGCCGGTATTTTTTCAGGACGACATTCCCGAGCGAAAATTCACCCGCCGAACGCAACGGCGCGACCGCCAGCGTGCCGCGCCAGCCGATCGTCTCGCCAGCCTCGGTCGTGGCCGAGAACTCGCCCGGGGCGTTGTTTTTTCCACCCGTATGAAACTCTCGCAGCGAAAACGTCACCGGCCCGATTACCGTGGCGAAAGGCTCCGGCTGGGAATCCTCACGATATTCGATCTTCGCCGAGGAGACCGACATGCGGTGCACATAAAGCGGCCGCGGCTCGCCGGTCTTCGCTCCGTTCTTTGCTGCCTGCGCATTGGCCTGCGCGTCAGCTCCACTCGCCGGCGCCGCGCTTTGCCCAAGCAGATCGGCGAAATTCAACTTCCCGTCTCGATCGATGAGCACATGCGCCTCCGCGCCGTCGAGCGCGATTTCGTCGAAACGCCACTCGCCTGTAAACAGCGACCACGAGTCGAAATTGGCAAAGGCGCGATTCCAAGCGACGAAGCTGCCCTTCCCATCGCGCTCACGAATCACCAGCCCCTCGATCGCACAGGACAATGTGAGCGGATTCAGGGAAACCTTCTCCACCTTGACCTCGCGGTGCAGTTCAGCCGCGAGTCGCTTCTCGAGCTGCGAACGCACGATCGGCGGCGCGATGAAAAAACCTGCAATGACGTAGAAGGCAAAAAGCCCCGCCATGATATACAGCAAGCGCAGCCATTTCGGAGAACGCTGTCCCTGACGGGCCCGCGCCTGACGGAGATCCTTGATACTAGGGGTGCTCACACGCGCACCCTACTCCCGCTCAATCGACAGGCAAGCCGTAGCACCTTCTCCATAGTTCAAGACCGGCCGCCGGTTCCGTCCCGTAAATAATGTTTTGTCACAGGCTCCACGGCTGTCGCTTGTAACGGCCTCCAGTTTCCCCGGCGCCCAGCAGGATTTTTAAAACCGGCGCCGTTTCTTGTCCATGTCCACCCACGCAGCCCCCGTCCCCCACTCGTCACGAATCGACATCATCGATGCCCTGCGCGGGTCCGCTCTCCTCGGACTTTTTCTTGTGCACTGCGTCGAGCACTTTGAGTTCAGCGTCTATCCGCCCGATCCGCCCGCGTGGCTGGCGACATTAAACAAGCAGACCAGCGATGCCGCATTCTTCCTTTTCGGAGGAAAAGCCTACGCGATCTTCGCGATGATGTTCGGCGTGAGTTTTTGCCTGATCATCGACCGTGCCGCCCAACGCGGCCTCGATTTCCGCGGACGCTTCGTGTGGCGCCTTTGTGTGCTCGGGATCATGGGCTATCTCTTCGGCCTCATCTACTGCGGCGAGATCCTGACGATGCTCGCCGTGCTGGGTCTGCCTTTGGTGTTTCTCTACAAAGCCCCGACGAAATTCCTGGGCTGGCTCTCGGCACTGCTGCTTCTGCAGATCCCGTTTCTATGGCAGCTGGCGATGTCGCTCGCCGACCCCGGCTACGCTCCGCTCAAACTGGGGGTAGGCGCTTTCTACAAGCAGATGTATCCGGTTTTCGAAAGCGGGAGCTTCGCCGAGGTTCTGCAGGTAAACACGTGGACCAGCCTGCTCGGCCGCTCCGCCTGGGCGATCGAGAACGGGCGCTACCTTCAGATGTTCGGCCTCTTCATCTGGGGCCTGCTCCTCGGCCGGAGCCGGATATTCGAAAACCCGGCCGCTTCCATGCGACTCGCAAAGCGCGTCCTGATCATTGGCACCGTGGCTTTCGCCGTGCTCTATCTCGCACAAAGAAATCTTCCCTCGTGGGAGCTGCCGAAAGTTCAGCAAGGCATCCTCAAAAAACTGCTCTCCTCCTACGTGAACCTCGCGCAGATGTGCATGTGGGCGGGCGGCTTCGTCCTGATCTATCAGCTCACGCGCGCGCAAGCGCTGCTACGGCTGCTCGTCCCTTTTGGACGGACCAGCCTCACCGGCTACGTGACGCAAAACGCCATCGGCGTATTAGTGTTCTACCACTTCGGCGCAGGCCTGTTCCGGCAGTGGGGACAATTCTACAGCCTGCTCTACGGTTTCGTTTTCTTCGCAGCACAACTCCTCTTCATGCACGGGTGGCTGCACCGTTTCCACTACGGACCGCTTGAGTGGCTCTGGCGCTGCCTGACGCTGCTTTCTTTCAAGACGCCTTTCCGGCGGCAATCGCCCGCGCCCGACTCCGCCGTGGCCTGAAGTCTCAGCCAGTGACGCGCGTCCACGCCGCCACGACTGCCGGGAGTTCGCGCACACTTTTCAACTGGAAGAAACGCCCCTCGGCGGCCGGCACATTTTCCACATGCTCGTGCGCCCAGGTGATGTGATACGGCACGTGCGCGCCCGAACCTCCGAGCGCCAGCACGGGCACGATGTCGGATTTCAGCGAGTTGCCGACCATCAGAAAGTTTTCGGGAGCAATCGCGTGACGCCGGAAAATCCCCTCGTACGTGCGCTCGTCCTTTTCCGATACGATCTCCACATGGCGAAAATGCTCCGCGAGTCCTGATTTGCGCAGCTTGCGCTCCTGGTCCCGCAAATCGCCCTTGGTGATCACGAGCAGACGATGCGCCGGCGCGAGTGACGCCAGCGTCTCCGCGACGCCATCCAGCAACTCCACAGGGTGAGCGAGCATTTCACGGCCGAGCTCCATGAGCTGCCGGATTTCCTCAGCACTGATCTTTCCTTCGGTGAGCTGGATCGCCGTCTCGATCGCCGAGAGCGTGAAACCTTTCACGCCGTAGCCATAGAGCTCAAGATTGCGCATCTCCGTCGCGAACTGCGTGCGATCCACCGTGGCCGCGTCGTGATAACGCGCGAGCAGCGCACGAAAACGCACATGCACGTTTTCGAAAATGGTCTCGTTGTGCCAGAGCGTGTCGTCAGCATCGAAACCGATCACATAGTCGCGGTCAGCCATGCACCGGAGAATCGCGAAACCGCGGAAGAGCGGAAGCACGGAATAAAACTTCCGACCGCGCCGACATCCTCGCCGGTTTTCCTAATCCTGTTCATCCCGTTAATCCCGTCCAAAATTCCGCGCCTCCGCCCTTCCGCGCTTCTGCGATCTTCTTCTCATGGCCTCACGCGCCCGCCACTAAAATAAATCCATCTGCACGCCCCCCGGTCGCCGGAAATTTTCCGTGGTCGTTGTGTCGAAGCTCCTGTCCAGGCCTGTCCGTCGCGCCGCCACCGCGAAGAGGTCATGGATCTGCTCCGCGAAAATTCCTTCGCCTCGCATCCGCGATCCCCACTCGGCCACGTTGAGTTTGCCGCCGCGCAACTCGCGCACCCGCGCCAGCACACGCTCCTTTTTCGAGGGCTCATGCTGGTCGAGCCACGCGATGAAAACATCCTTCACCGCATAGGGCAGACGCAGAACAACATATCCCGCCCGTCGCGCCCCGGCCGCCTTCGCCGCGTCGAGGATCGCGGGCATTTCGTGATCGGTGAGCCCCGGAATAATCGGTGCCACCATCACGCCCACGGGGACTCCCGCCTCCGCAAGCATCCGGATCGCGCGCAGGCGATGCTCGGGGCGCGCCGCGCGTGGCTCCAGTTTTCCGGCAAGTTCACTGTCGAGCGTCGTGATCGTGATATACGCAGTCACGCAACGATGCCGCGCCATCTCCGCCAGGATGTCGCGGTCGCGCGTGATCAGGAAATTTTTCGTGATTATCCCGACGGGATTCCGGAATTCCGCGAACACTTCCAGGCATTGTCGCGTGAGCCGGAAATGCCGCTCCGCCGGCTGGTAGCAGTCGGTCGCACCACTCATCGTCACCGTCTGCGGCTGCCATTTCGGCGCAGAGAGTTCGCGGCGCAGCAGCTCCGGCGCGCGCAATTTCACCAGGATCTTCGTCTCGAAATCCAATCCGCTGCTCCAGCCGAGATACTCGTGATACGGCCGCGCGAAACAGTAGGCACATCCGTGTTCGCACCCCCGATAGACGTTGATGCCATAGCTGAACGGGATGTCCGGACTGTCGTTGTGCGCGAGAATGGACTCCGTCTTGTCGTAGAAAAACTGCGTGCGCGGATCCGGCCGCTCGTCAGGCATCCCGTCTAGATCGGTCTGCCACGTCGCGGCATCACACGCCACATGCAGCCGCTCGAAACGATTCGGAGGATTGATCGCGGGACCCCGACCAACGAGCGTGAGTGGCGGCGGGAGTTGTGGCTGTAGATCAGACATAAACAGACATGTTCGGATGAACATGTAATTAGGCCGGACGCAACAGACCGCGTGAAATAAAACACAGCTCTTCGACGCATAGGATCAGGCCGCCCCGACGCACATGCTTTACGCCGGGCACCTCCGTCCGTTTCGTAGGTCGCATCTGCATCCATGATCCCTGCCCGCACCGGAATTTTTCTCCTCTGCCTCGTTTGTTTTTGCGCGCCGTTCTCCCGCGCCGCCGATCCCATCGAGGATGCCACCGCCCGGCTCAAGGAAATTGTCGAAGCGCAGAAAAAAGTCTTCGCCAAGGCGGAGGCCGCTGGCGACAAGGCCGACGAAGACGAACTGCGCATGCAGCTCCAGCAGATCGCCCAGGACTACGACAAACTCCTCGCAGCCCACCAAAACTTCACCCCCGCTTACGTCGCCTACGGCATGATGCTCGGCAAGATCGGCATGCGCAAAGAATCCGTCTCCATGCTCCTGCGCGCCAACCAGCTCGATACCGACCTGCCCATCGTCAAAAACCAACTGGGCAACTACCTCGCCGAGGAAGGCCGTCCCCTGGAGGCGATCAACTACTTCATGGCTGCCATCAAACTCCAGCCGGAAGAACCGCTCTATCACTATCAGCTCGGCATGCTGCTCACCGAGGCACGCGACGATTTCCTGAAAAGCGGCGGACAATGGACGCGCGCTAAAATCGACGACACGCTGCACAAAGCCTTCGCGCGCGCCATGGAGCTCGCTCCCGACGACTGGCGCTACTCGTACCAATACGGCCTTTCGTTCTATGAACTCGAAACCGGCGAGTGGGAGGCCGCGCTGCAATTCTGGCGATCCTTCGAGAAGAAACTAAAACCCGGCGTCGAACAACAGGTCTGCCGCCTCCATCAGGCCAAAGTTCTCCACGAACTCCGCCGCACCGATGAAGCCCGCACCCTCCTCGCGAGTGTGGATGAGCCCGCGCTCGCCCGGCAGAAAGAGAAAATCGCCGACACGCTCGCCGCCGCCGACAAGCCCGCTCCCCCTCCGGAATCCGCCCCGCCCGCCGCCGGCACCGATACGGTGAAGTAACATCCCACCTGCGGTCCCTCCGCGCGCCCCGCAAAGTCCGCAACGAATTCCCTGTCTTCTCCGTCAGACTTGGGAAATCCTTTCCAGCTCCAGCCGTCGCATGTCCCGTCCCGTTCTCCGCCTCGCCGCTTTGCTCGGCGTTATCTCCCTGTTCATTCCCCTCTCGATTTCAGCCGCGACCGAGCTGCGTTTGAAAAACGGCGACACGCTCCGCGGCGAACACATCAAAACCGAAAACGGCCTCATCACGTTTAAGTCACCCGTCCTCGGTACGATTCTCGTTCCCGCGGCAGATGCCAAAGTCGTCAACGTCCCCGACACTCCCGTCGAAAGCCTGGTCGGCCTGCCCCCCGCTCAATCACCAGCTCCGACAACAGCAGCCGCACCGCCGTCCGACTCCACCGCCAAGGTGGCCGCTGCATCGGCGCTTTCAACCGCTCCCGCCCAAGCCACCGGCCCCGCACCAAAACCAAAATGGAAGGGCAAGATCGAGTTCGGCTATCAGCAGCAATCCGGCCGCCGCGACATCGTCACTGGATCCTTACGCATCGACGCGGAGAGCGCGGTGAAGACCGACAATCTCTTCAAGGCCAGCAGCCGCGTGATCTACGGACGCCAGAATGATCAGACCAACTCCGAGCGCTACGAGGCGTCCTTCCGCTGGCGCCACGAATTGAGCGACCGCACGTTCACCCAGACACTTACCAGTTACTACATCGACCGGGTGAAACACATCGACCACAACTTCGAGCAAAACGCCGGCCTCGGCTACCGGTTCATCAAAACCGGCCGCCACCTGCTCAACGCGGGCCTCGGCGGCACCGGCCAGTACCGCGAAACGCTGGGCGTGCCCGAGAACTGGATCTATCTCAGCGAATTCTTCCAGGACTACTCCTATAAAATCAGCGGCCGCCTATCCTTCATTCAGGACTCCGGCGTGCTTTATTCCACCAAACCCATTTTCCACGGCAAGGAACCCGCCGAAAACTACCGCATCCGCTTCAACACCGCCCTGCAGGGCCGCGTGACCGAACGCGTGTCACTGAATCTTCGCTACGAATACGAGTACGACAACAGCGTCGCCAACCCCGCGCTCCGCGCCGACCAGCGCGTCACCAGCTCCATCGGCTACGCACTGTAAACGTCGGCGGCACGGTCAGAAAACCGTCCCGGCATTCGCGGTTGAACTGCCTCCCAACCGCCCAAAGCTTCCCCGCATGTCTTGGATCAACCGCCTCGAGCGCCGGCTCGAACCCTACGCCATCACCAATCTCACGCTCTTCATCGTGATCGGCCAGGTCTTCGTGCTGCTCACCGGCATGCTCGGCCTGATCGACCCGGAGTTGTTGATCCTCGTTCCTTCCCACGTGAAGGCGGGCGAATGGTGGCGTATCTTCAGCTTCATCCTCATCCCTCCGGCGAAAGGCCCGGTGTTCATCGCTTTCGCCCTCTATCTTTTCTACCTTTATGGCTCCGCGTTGGAACGCGTCTGGGGACCACTGCGCTTTAATTTTTTCCTGCTCACCGGCTGGGCGCTCACAGTCGGTCTTTCGTTGATCATCCCATTGGCTGGGTCCGCTTACATCACAAACATATTCCTTCTCGGCCTGATCTTCCTCGCCTTCGCGCGACTGAATCCGGATTTCGAACTGCTGCTGTTTTTTGTCCTGCCGGTGAAGGTCAAGTGGCTGGCACTGATCGAATGGATTACCTATGGGTTTTTCTTCGCCACCGGCGGCATGGGAACACGGCTCGCAGTGGGTGCCGCTATCGTGAATTTCCTGATCTTCTTTTCCCGCGACATCGCACGCGCCACACGCCAAAGCGCGCGCCGCGGACATACCGCTCGTCTCGGTCGCGCTAACGACACCCAAGACTCGGAAGCCCGCCACACGTGCTCTGTTTGCGGGCGCACGGACATCACCAACCCCCAGCTCGATTTCCGCTACGCCGCCGACGACAAGTGCTACTGCAGCGACCACCTGCCCAACCGCAAAGCCGCGGTACCCGCCGGAAATAACTCCGACTCGCCCTCCGCGTGAACATGTCCCAGGCACAGATCTACGACGCGCTGCTGGGCTACCTGATCGTCGTTGCGAGCCTCACACTGCATGAGTGGGGCCACGCTCACATGGCTGATCGTCTCGGTGACGACACCCCTCGCAGCCAGGGCCGCGTCA
>JASGJB010000039.1:0-8912 GCA_049840895.1 Nibricoccus sp.
GTATTGCTAAGGTTAATAGGGAAACACGATAGAATCCGAACAGCACCTATTGCAATTAAGAGACTCCTCACGTCGTCTCCTACAAAAATGAATCAGCCGAATCCAGGCAGGCTCAAGCCGGAGGTGACTTTGCCCATTTCGCTGTTGGAGATCTCCTTGGCCTGCGCGAGCGCTTGATTCGTGGCGGTCAGGATCATGTCCTCGAGCAATTGCGCATCGCTGGGATTCAACGCCTGCGGATCGATCTTGATGGAGGCGAGCGAGCCATCGCACTTGGCGGTGACCTTCACCGCGCCGCCGCCGCTGGTGGCTTCGACGGTCTTGGCGGCGAAGCTGCGCCTGGATTTGTTCCATCTGCTGCTGCATCTTCGCAGCCTGCTTCATGAGTTTGCCAATGCTAGACATGGGAGGAATTTACGATTTTTAGAGGATGATTTGCTATGGTAAAATGAAGGTTCACGCGCGCACTTCCACGATCGTGCCTTTGAAGATCTCCAACGCCTTTTGGATGAGTGGATCGTTTTTGAAATCGTCTTTGTTGAACGAGACTGAAGTGGTCTTTTCCTTGGCTGCCGGAGCGGCGGCCGTCGGTTTTGCTGCGGGTGCGGCAGCGGCTGCTGATGCCGCGGGCGGAGTCAGCGGCGCGAGCGAAATGGCAGGTTGTTGAACTGCCCGGCCTTCCGGCGCTTCTTCTTTGATGAACTTCACCTGACAGTTCGGGTGGCCCAATTCCGCTAGCTTGGTCTGGATGAGCGTATGGTTGCGCGGTTGATTCCATGAGACTCAGTTGGTCTTCAAACTCAGGATCGAAGCCAACTGTCAGAATATTTTTGACGAACGAAACCGGATGCGCGCTGATGAGATAACCGCCGGTGAATTTACTCGCGCGCGAAACGCCATCGAGCACTTGCTGCCACAGATGTTCCAACTCAGCGGTGTTGGTTGGAGCGGTAGCGGCGACGGATGCCGCCGGTGTTGGAGCAGGGGGCGTTGTGACGGCGGGTGCTGGTTTGGGCGCGGACGCCGGAGGCTCGGCTTTGAGCGAAAAAGATGGTGCCGGAGGAACTGGCTTGGCAGGCGCGGCTGCTGGTGCAGGTGTTGAAGCGGCTACAGCACCACCGCCGCCGTTACCGCCCTGACCGCGCATGGAGTTCAATTGCTTCAGCACGGAATCGAGATTCACGGCATTGCGGGATTCGATGGCGTTCAGCAAAGCGACTTCAATCAGGATCTTTTTTGAAGTCGCGTCACGCAGGCGCATCTCGGCGTCGGCAAGCACTTCGATGATGCGTGTGAGGCTTTCCGATGTCGCGATCGCTGATTGTTGTTTGAGCAAATCCGCCTCGGCTTCGGAAACTTCCAGCAAACTCGAAATCGCCGTGTGAGACGTGGAAGATGAGCAAGTTGCGGAAATGATTCAGCAGATCGGAGAGCAAGCGACCGAGGTCTTTGCCTCCCTTGCGAAAGATCGTTCAATTGTCGCAGGGCCGTCTCGACTTCTCCGGCAAGTACAGCGCGGGAGAGTTCCGAGGATTTGCGCCTGCGCTGTGAGGCCGAACATGGACAAGCACATCCGGCTCCTCGATTTTGTTGCCGCAAAAGCTGATCAACTGGTCGAGCGCGGTTTCGGCATCGCGCATGCCTCCTTCGGCACCGCGAGCAATGGCGTAGCAACGCGGTGTCATCGATGGTGACGTTCTCGTGCTTGGCGATATATTTGAGATGTTTGACGATCAGAGCGGACGGGATGCGCCGCAGGTCGAAGCGCTGGCAGCGCGAGAGAATGGTCGGCAACACCTTTTCCGGATCGGTCGTGGCGAACAAGAACTTCACGTGTTCGGGCGGCTCTTCGAGAGTTTTCAGCAGCGCGTTGAACGCCGCTGTCGAGAGCATGTGAACTTCGTCGATGATGTAGATCTTGAATTTTGAACGAAGCTGGAGCGTATTTGAAGGTATCGCGCAATTCACGCACTTGTTCCACGCCGTTGTTGCTCGCACCGTCGATCTCCAGCACATCGATGGAGCGACCTTCGGCGATCTCCTGCACGCGCCTTGGGATCGTCGCATTCGAAATCGGCCTTCGGGCCATCGGTGCAGTTGAGGCATTTGGCGAAGATACGCGCTACGGTGGTCTTGCCGGTGCCGCGCGGGCCGCAGAAGAGATAGGCATGAGCGATACGGTTCTGCTCGATGGCGTGGGCGAGCGTGTCGGTGACATGCTCCTGGCCGACGACATCAGCAAAGCGCTGCGGGCGGTATTTCCGGGCTATGACCTGGTATGACATGCACGATTTTGGGTTCTGGATTTTGGATTCAACGATGGCGGACGATCCGGGAATCGCCCATAATCTAGAATCAAAAATCGAAAATACAAAATTGAAAATGCCAGGGTGACCACGACAGATGCGGAGCAAACTACCGTTGCTGCCTTCCGGCCCTGGCGGGGTTCGTAAGTCCGCATTTCATGGGCCTGGCGGGCGAGAATGTGGGCCACGCGCCCCGGCGCTTCAAGTGAAATCACCGGGTTTCGCGATTTGAAAATAGTCTTGCAGCTTTTCACCGCAACTTCATCGTTGCTCCGACATGAAACCAGTCATCGCGTTGCTCGGTCGGGTCGTTATCGCTTTATTATTAGGTTTGCCAGTAATCGTGACCGCCAAGGAAGCCATGAAAGCCGGCGCGGCTGAAATCGATATCACTCCGCACGTCGGCTATCGCATGGCCGGATATTTCAACGAACGCCTCGCCACCGGCACACACGACCCGCTCAAGGCCAAGGTGATTATCTTGCAGGACGGTAAGGAGAAGTTCGCATTCGGGTTCTGTGACCTCGTGGGTTTGTCGCTGCACGTGACCACGAATGCGCGCGCGCAGTTCAGTGCCGCATCGGGCATTCCTGTTTCGCACATCGTGATCGCAGCGACGCATAGTCACACCGGGCCTTCGTTTGATGATGTGCGGCGCGATTATTTTCACGCGAAGTCGATTGCGGAGACCGGCAAGGATCCTCAAGAGCAATATGATTACGCGGATTTTCTCACGGACCGATTGGTGAAGGTGTTTAGCGCGGCGAATGCGAAGATCGCACCGGCACAAGTCAGCGTGGGCATCGCGCATCAGGAGGGGTTGTCGTTCAACCGACGTTATCACATGAAGAATGGCAAGGTGGCGTTCAATCCCGGCCTGCTGAATCCGAACATCGTTAAACCCGCCGGGCCAATGGATCCGGATGTGCCGATGTTGTCCGTGAAGTTGGCGGGCGAGACAGCACCGACCGCCGGATTCACCGTCTTTGCCTGTCACGCGGATACGATCGGCGGGACAGAGTTCAGTGCGGACTATCCTTTCTTTTTGCAAGAGACGCTGCGACGGGCTTTGGGAGCCGATTACATCTCGGCCTTTGGCGCGGGAACATGCGGGGACATCAATCACATCAATACTGGCGTGAAGGTGGACCATGTCAAAGGCTTCGACGTCGCCGAGCACATCGGCACGACTTTGGGTCAAACCGTATTAGCGGCGCAGAAAGATTTGGTGGTTATCAAGAAACCGCGCTTCGCGGTGAAGTCCAAAACCTTTGATGCTCCGTTGCAGGATGTGACGCCTGAGCAAGTCGCGGCGGCGCAAGCGAAGCTGAAGTTGCTGGATGGCACGGACGAAAGCGGCGCATTCATGGAAAAGGTGGATGCGGTCAAGGCAGTGGATTGGGCAATCGCGGCAAATCGGTGCCGCTGGAGGTGCAGGTGTTCCGGTTGGACAAGGACACCGCCATTGTGTGCTTGCCGTGCGAGATTTTCGTCGATTTGGGACTGGCGATCAAAAAGGCGTCGCCGTTCAAACGCACCATGGTCATCGCCATCTGCAATGACCGGCCCAGTTATGTGCCGACCAAGAAGGCATTCGTCGAAGGTAGCTATGAAGTGACGAACGCGCGCGTGAAACCGGGTGTCGGTGAGATGCTCGTGGACACGGCGGTGGAGCTTTTGGGGAAACTTAAATAATCACATTCAAGACGCATGGACACGAAAGCGTTGCTGGCAGGCGTAGGAATCACTCTCGCGACATTATCCCGTGGCTGGGCGTTGGACGGGCCGCTGACACCCGAAGACTCGCTGAAATATCTGAAGACGGAACCCGGGTTGAAAGTCGAGTTAGTCGCCGCCGAACCAATGGTGGTGAATCCCGTCGCGGTGGCGTGGGACGAGCGCGGGCGGATGTTCGTCGTGGAAAATCGCGGCTATCCCGTTGGACCGGGCAAAGGGCAAAAACCCGTCGGACAGGTGGTCTTGCTCGAAGACACAGACGGCGATGGTCAATATGACAAGCGCACGGTCTTCGTCGATGGTCTGACATTTCCCAATGGTGTGATGCCGTGGAAAGGCGGGGTGTATGTGACTTGCGCGCCGTATCTTTATTATTTCAAGGATACGAATGGCGACGGCGTGGCGGATGTAAAAGAAATCGTGTTCAAAGGCTTTCAAGACCTCTCGACCACGCAGCTCCGCGTGAGTCATCCAACGCTGGCAATCGATAATTGGGTCTATCTCACGAGCGGCCTGACGGCGGCGAAGGTGACATCGCCAACGTGGACGAATCGCGAAGCGGTATTTCTGAACCGCGTGGATGGGCGATTCCGGCCGGGCACGTATGAAATCGAGCCGGCGTCGGGCACGGCGCAGTTCGGACAAACATTTGATGCGTTCGGGCGTAAATTCATCTGCTCCAATCGCAATCACATCCAACACGTCGTGATGGAGCAGCGTTATCTCCAACGCAATCCCAATCTCGGCTTTTCACAATTGGTCGAGGACATCCCGGACCACGGCGGTGCTTGCAAGTTGTATCCTTTGAGCGCGACAGCTCGTACAAGGTGTCCGGCGGCCTGCACGGCGTGGGCGTGTCGGTTGTGAATGCCTTGTCGGATAACCTGTGGTTAACCATCAACCAGGATGGGAAAACCCACAAGATGGAGTTCCGCCTGGGTGACCCGGTCGCGCCGCTCGCGATCACGGGCGATACCACGGAGCGCGGGACCACGGTTCGCTTCAAGGCGAGCCCGACCATCTTCACGAACATCACGTACGACTACGAGATCCTGGCGAAGCGCCTGCGCGAGTTGTCCTTCCTCAACTCCGGGGTGCGCATCGAGCTCGTCGACGAGCGCGAATCGCGTTCGGACGTCTTCCAGCACGAAGGCGGCCTGCAGGAGTTCGTCAAACACCTGAACCGCTCGCGCGTCGGCATCCACCCGTCGGTGTTCTGGTTCCGCACGCAGGTGGCCGCCATCGGCGTCGAAGTCGCCATGCAGTGGAACGACTCGTACACCGAGTCGATGTTCTGCTACACGAACAACATCCCGCAGAAGGATGGCGGCACGCATCTCGCCGGATTCCGCGCCGCGCTCACGCGCACGCTGAACGACTACATCGAAAAAGAGATGGCGGCGAAGAAGGAGAAGATCCCGACCACCGGCGACGATTCGCGCGAAGGTCTGACGGCGATCCTCTCGGTCAAACTACCCGATCCGAAGTTCTCGTCGCAGACGAAGGACAAGCTCGTCTCGTCCGAAGTGAAGGGCGTCGTCGAGACCGCCGTCGGCGAGAAGCTTTCCGAATTCCTGCTCGAGCATCCGCAGGAAGCGAAGGCGATCGTCGGCAAGATCATCGAGGCGGCACGGGCGCGCGAAGCCGCGCGCAAGGCGCGCGAGATGACGCGCCGCAAGGGCGCACTCGACATCGCCGGTCTTCCCGGAAAACTCGCCGACTGCCAGGAAAAGGATCCGGCGCTGTGCGAAATCTTCATCGTCGAGGGTGACTCGGCCGGCGGCTCCGCGAAGCAGGGCCGCGATCGGCGCACGCAAGCGATCCTGCCGCTGAAGGGCAAGATCCTGAACGTGGAGCGCGCGCGCTTCGACAAGATGCTGTCGTCCGCGGAAGTCGGCACGTTGATCACCGCGCTGGGCTGCGGCATCGGCAAGGACGACTTCGACATCGCGAAGCTGCGTTACCACCGCATCATCATCATGACGGACGCGGACGTCGACGGCTCACACATCCGCACGCTGCTGCTGACGTTCTTCTACCGGCAGATCCCGGACCTCATCACGAACGGCCACATCTACATCGCGCAGCCACCGCTGTACAAAGTGAAGCGCGGCAAGACCGAGACGTACGTGAAGGACGACGCCGCGCTCAACGCGATGCTGCTGGCGTCCGCGCTCGATGACGCCGGTCTGCACATCAACAACGCCGCGCCGCCGCTCAGCGGTCCGGGGCTCGAGGCGCTCGCGCGCCAGTACATGGAAGTGCAGGCGATCATCCGTCGCTGGGCGCGTCGCTACGACGAGCGGCTGCTCGAGCAGCTCATCTACATGCCGGTCGTCAGCGCGGCCGAGTTCGATCGCGCGGACTGGATGCGCGACTGGACCCGCGACCTCGCGCAACACCTCAATGGTCTCTCGGACAGCCCACGCAGCTATCGCGTGGACCTCAAGCAGGTCGACGGTCATCCCGCCCGCGTGACAGTGAGCAAGACCGAACACGGTTCCGTCACGGAAAAGAGCCTGCCGAAGGAATTCTTCGAGTCTGCCGAGTACCACCGGATCGTGGAGCTCGGGAAGACGCTGGCCGGCATGATCGGCGAGGGCGCGTTCGTCACACGTGGCGACGCGAAGGAAGAGATCTCGACGTTCAAGCAGGCGATGACCTGGCTGCTCGATCAGGCGCGCAAGGGCCAGTCGATCCAGCGCTACAAGGGCCTGGGCGAAATGAACCCGGACCAGCTGCGCGAGACGACGCTGAATCCCGAGACGCGCCGGCTCATGCAAGTGCGCATCGAGGACATCTTGGCGTCGGACGAGATTTTCACGACGCTGATGGGCGACCAGGTGGAACCGCGGCGCGAGTTCATCGAGAAGAACGCGCTGGCGGTCGCCAACCTCGACGTCTAACTACCGATGGCTGCCCGGAAGAAAGCGTCGAAACCGACGCTGCTCTCGGGCGGTAATCCGCAGATCCCGCTCGGTTACGGCGACAAGTCCGTGAAAGCCTGGCTCGCGGCCGTGCCGGGATGGAAAAAGGCGGTCGCTCGTCGCGTCGACGAGCTGATCTCGCGCGCGATTCCGGACGTGAGCAAGGCGGTGAAGTACAACTCGCCGCTGTACGGACTCGACGGAAAAACCTGGTTCCTGTCGCTCCACTGCTACGACCGTTATCTCAAGGTAACCTTCTTTCGCGGCGCCCAACTCGAGCCGGTCCCTGCCGTGACCTCGAAGATGCCGCACGTGCGGTACTTCCACCTGCACGAAACCGACGACTTCGACCAACGTCTGTTCACCGACTGGGTGAAGCAGGCCAGCAGACTCCCCGGGGAGAAGTTGTAGCGCCAGCCCCCGACCTTGAAGGACCTCGCTCGCCTCATTAAGATGCGAATCGTTCGCATTTGTATTGGATCCTGGCGCGAGCCGTTCAACAGAGGTCGAGATGAGGAAATTCAGGGAGTTGGCTGCGCTCACGGGCGTCGCAGGGATAGTGCTGGCCGGCCCACTGGCAAGCGCCGCCGATAGCGACGAGAAGCCGACCGGTTCACCGGAGTTCGGGATGGATACCGTCGTGGTCGAAGCCGATCGCCTCGATCTCGACCGCGATACTGCGTCCGGCGCGCTGGGCACCAAGAGCCTGCTCGATACGCCGTTCTCGGTGACCGTCGTCGACGCCAGCGAGATCAGCCGCCGCCAGGCGACCACCGTCGCCGAGGTGTTCCTCAACGATCCCTCCGTCTTTTCTTATTCGGCGCCCGCAACCACCAACTGGTGGGGAGCGCAGATCCGCGGTCTCGGCGTCCGCAACTACTACATCGATGGCGTCGCGCTCGAACTCAGCTGGGGCGGCGAATTTCCGCTCGAAGCCGTCGAGTCCGTCGAAGCGCTGAAAGGACTCACCGGCTTCATGTACGGCTTCGGTTCGCCGGGCGGCCTGCTCAAATACGAAACGAAGAAGCCCACCGACGAGACGATGTTCGACGTCGGTCTCACGTATCACAACGACAGCGCCTTCACCGGCCAGATCGATGCGGGCGGCCGCGTCGGACAGGAAGGCAGGTTCGGCTATCGCGTGAACGTCGCGACGGACACCGGCGAGGCCTACAACACCGCCGGGCTCAATCGTCACCTCGGCTCCGTCTCCCTCGACTACCGCATCAGCGACAACCTGCGCTGGCACGGTTCCGCGGTGTACGAAGACAACCGCCTCGAGCACGAGCCTTTCTACTTCTACTGGGATCTCTATGAAGGCGACCGGCTGCCGACGCCCACGTACGACTACAAGAACGTGACGGTCCGCAACTCCTGGTACGACTCGGAGACGCGCCTCGCCACCACCGGTCTCGAGTGGCAGGTGAACGAGAATTGGAACGCCGACGTCACCGTCGGCTTCAGCCGCAAGCTGCATCGCTCCAACAAGATGTTCGGCGACCTGCTCAACGAGGATGGCGACTACGCCGGCAGCGCATACAACTTCGCCGGCCTGCTGAAGAACGAATTCCTCAACGCGCTGGTGCAGGGACGCGTGACGACGGGCGCCATCTCGCACGATCTCGTGTTCGGCACGTCGCTGCAGAGAACGCGCAATCAGTGGAGCAACGAGTGGTACTGGAGCAATGACTTCGACGGCAACATCTACGAGCCGCAGACTTTCCTGATCACGCGCGACATCGATTTCAGCCTCGCCCCGCTTGGTCGAAGACACGCGGCAGAACGCGTTGTTCGCCAGCGATACGCTGCACTTCGGCGAACACTGGCAGGCCATCGTCGGCGCGCGTTACACCGACTACGACTCGAAGGATCTCGACGGCGATCCCGAAGTCGACTCCGGCTATAGGTGCTGTTCGGTATCTCGTGTTTCCCTGTGAACCTT
>JASGJB010000040.1:0-51751 GCA_049840895.1 Nibricoccus sp.
AAGGTTAATAGGGAAACACAATAATCCGAACAGCACCTGTACGCATTGATCGGATAACCGCTGCGCACCACGAGAGCCAGCTCTGCATCCACCGCTCCGTGATTGGTTTTGAATGCCGAGTTCATCAACGGACTCATCTCCACATAAAGCGCCTGATCATGGTCCACTCGCAACGGCACTCCCCGGCAGACTGCGAGATAACTCATGCGATGCCCCAGCACCGCATATTTCTTCCTGCCAACCGAATCCTTCAAATCCGACCCCGTTGCATCGATCCAGCCGCGCCGCACCAACTCGTCCTGCAAGGGTTGATACACCGTGTCGACAAACTCCCGCCAGCCGATCGTCTCCGCCAGCGTCATCGGCAGTGCCACGATGTTTTCCTCCGGGATCGCGCGTCGCTGTGCGTAATAACGCGCCAGCTTCAACGACTCGTCCGAACTCGCGTTGGCCAGAATAACGACGCGCCTGACCAGATCATCATCCTCCTCCTTCGCCCGCGCGATGGCGCGAAACGCCCCCAACGCCGCCGCCAGCAACAGCAAGACGCGCCATGAATTTCCGAATCGCAGGGCCATAAACGTGCGCGACAAAACCGGTCCGGACTGTCGTGCGCAATTATTCTCGGCCCGCGCCATGCTATTGGCACACTTCTGTCATGAAGCGCCTGCCCGTTTTCACCGTTCTATTCGCCACCTTCACTGCCGTCCGCGTTTTCGCCTGGGACTTTGAAGGCCATCGCACTGTCAACTTGCTCGCCGTCTCCTCGCTGCCGGCTGACTTTCCAGCCTTTGTCAAAGCACCAGCAGCCCGTGAGCGCATCGGGTTTCTTGCTGGCGAACCCGACCGTTGGCGCAACGTTCCGGATCTCCCTCTTCAACATACCAACGCCCCCGACCATTACCTCGATTTCGAGGACCTCGAGCCTCTCGGCCTGACTCCCGCGACGCTCAGCGACCTTCGTCACATTTATACCTCTCAAATCTTTCTCGCGCGCGCCGCACATCCCGAGCGCTTCAAGCCCATCGATCCCGAGAAAAATAAAGACGGCACGCGCGCACTCCCTGGCTACCTCCCGTGGAGCATCGCCGAGTCCTACGCCCGGCTGAAATCTGCGTTTTCCTACCTCAAAGCATTCGAGGAAGCCGGCGGCACTCCCGAGGAAATCGCCAATGCCCAGGCCAACATCATCTACATCATGGGCGTCATGGGGCACTATGTTGGTGACGGCGCCCAGCCGCTCCATACCACCATGCACCATCACGGTTGGGTCGGTGAAAATCCCAAGGGCTACACCGTCGACCGCAAATTTCATTCATGGATCGACGGTGGATTCCTCGGCAAATCGGGCAACTTAATCTCGCTCAACTCGAGCAACAGGTGAAACCCGCTCTCCGCCTCGCCACCGTTGCAGGTCCCTCCGGTCGCGATCCCATTTTCGATCACTCCGTCAACTACCTCGTGGCACAGTTCGCCCTCGTCGAGCCACTCTATGTCCTCGAAAAGGCCGGGAAACTGACACCCGAAAACCCCCAATCCAAAGAGGGCAAAGCCTTCCTCGAAACCCAGATCGTCACCGCTGGTCACATGCTCGGAAGTCTCTGGCTCACCGCCTGGCAGGAAGCTCCGACTGATACTTACCTTCGCGCCCAGATCCTCGCGCGTCAGGCGAAACCTGCGAAATAGTCGTAGGCCTGCCGCGGTGTCTCCCGCACGCGGCTACCTTGCTTACCGTTTCGCCGCGGTGAGCGTGATTGCATACGCTTTCACGCCGTCCGCGATCGCCGCAGCGATCTGCTGACGGTACTCAGGCGTCGCGATCTTCTTTCCTTCGTTTTCGTTTGAGAGAAATCCCGCCTCCACCAGCACCCCCGGGCAATTTAAGGCCCGCAGGGCCGCCCAATGCCCGATTTTCTGCCCACGATCTTCCGTCTGCAGCGATTTCAACAAAGCGCCATGGATCGCATGCGCACATGCCGCGCTCAACGCGTCAAAGCGATTCACAGGCGCCGGCAGCGCCTCCGTATCATCGGGTTGTCCTTTTCCCCAAGCGTTGGTCGAACGCTGAAACTGAGGTGCAAAGGTGAACACCTCCACCCCGCTGGTTTTCGTGTCATTGAGGACGGAGTTGAAATGAATGCTTACGAAAACGTCCGCCTTCGCCTGATTTGCGATGATCGTCCGCGCGCCTTTTCCCACGTCGATATCCGTCTCACGCGTCATCACCACGCGATAGCCCATCGCTTCGAAAATGCGTTTGAGGCGTATGGAAACATCGAGCGCGAATACTTTTTCCTGCAGTCCCAGCGCGGCATTTTGAGTCCCCGTATCCGGCCCGCCATGCCCGGGATCGATCGCAATGACTTTGATATCGGTACCTCCTGCCACCGCGGGCCCAAATAAACCGGCCAGCAATCTTTCAGCATCGATCTGACTGACCTGAAGCTGTCCGTCTACGAAACGCGCCGGCTCACCCAGGAAAATCCTCAAGCCGTCAAAGCGCATATCGCGCGACCCTCCTTCGATCTCGAGCTGGTGCGTCTCATTCTTCAGCAGCAAGCGCCGCTGCGGCTCGATCCACGAAGACTCGAGCGAATAACGTGCAGCCAGTTCCGCGATGGGCACAAAGTTAACGACCTTGTTTACGGTGACAGTCGGCTCAGATGTGGACTGATCAGCCGTCTTCAGCACTGGAGCAGGCTTGGGCTGGTCAACAACACTGGCTGGCCGCGTGGGCGACGAACGGCCCGGATTCGCCAGCAGCGCCCCTCCCTCCAACCCAAGCAACAGACAAGTCAGAGTGCGGATAAGCATCGTTCGTCCGTTTTTTCAGATTCGAATCACTTCCGCGCCGTCGCCAGCGCGCCGGCATACGCCTTCACCCCGTCAGCAATGGCTTCGGCGATTTTCTGGCGATACTCGGGCGTGGATATTTTTTTTGCCTCGGCCGTATTCGATAAAAAACCCGCCTCGACCAGGACAGCCGGACACGTCGCCAGCCGCAGCACCGCGAGGCGTCCACGTTTCAGACCGCGATCCGATGTCTTCAAATCGGCAAGCACCGCGCGTTGCATCTGATAGCCAAGCACCGCGTTCCAGTGGTCGTTCGCATTTCCCGGATTGGAAATGGCATCCATCGAGTCGCGATCCGCATCGGCGGCGGAGCGCTGATACTGCGGCGTCATCGTGTACGTCTCGGTTCCGGAGACGCGCTCCACATCGCTGGCAACCGCGTTGAAATGGACGCTGATAAAAAGATCCGCGCCGGCGCGCCCGGCCGCCTCAGGCCGGTCTCCCAGTTCGACGTACGTATCGCTTTTGCGTGTGAGAACGACCTTGTATCCCTGTTGTGAGAGCAGCTTCTCCAGCCGTTTCACCACGTCGAGAGTGAGCGTCTTTTCATTCACACCCAGCTTCTTGTTTTCCTTGCCCGGATCCCGTCCGCCATGACCTGCATCCAGCGCAATCGCCCGTAGCTGAGGAACTGCTCCCTTTACGGCGTCCGGGCGAAGAATGGGCAACAGAAGCCGTTCCGCATCGATCTTACTGATACGCAGCGTTCTTTTGTGGAGCCTCGCGCCTTCGCCCATGATGACGCGCAGGCCGTTGATGGTTGCTTCGCGGGAATCAACCTCCAGGTCGACCCGGGAGCCCTCGCTTCGCAGTGAAAGCCGTTCGCCGGTTTTTATCCACGCGGCCTTCAGCCCGATTTTTTTCCCGAACTCCACGGCATCGACATACTCGACGCCGCCTAACTTCACGACTCCCGCCGCACTACTGGAACTGCCGGCAGGCGCTGTCGGACGCGTAGGCGTGCTGCGTGAAACTGCGTGCAACTGCTGCCCGCCCAATGCCGCCAGCAGCCCGGTCAGCGCCAGCAGCGTCCGGAATTTTTTATAGGCAGGCCGCACGCCCGACTCCTCAGGCTTTCGCCTCGGATTGATCGTCGTCGTCCTCGTCGTCGTGATGCGGCTTCGAGGGAACGTCGTGCGTGACTTCGCCTTCCTTCAGATACTTCGGCTTGCGCTTGTTGGTCGGCAGCGGCGTCAGCATGACGTTGATCTGCTTGCCCATCAGCTTCGGAGATGAGTCCGGGTGCCCCATGCCGTCGAGTTCTTGCAGCGCCTTGGTAATCACGCCGAAACCGATTTCCGTATGTGCCATTTCGCGGCCGCGGAACTTCAAGCGCAGCTTCACCTTCGCGCCGTGATTGAGGAATTCTTCCGCGTGGCGGATCTTGGTGTGGAAATCGTTATCCGCGATGCGCGCCGAGAACTCGATCTCCTTGATCTTGCTGGCGGTGACCTTCGCGTGGGAAACCTTCTTCTGCTCCTCGTACACATACTTGCCGAAATCCATGATACGGCAGACGGGCGGCACTGCATTCGGGGCAACTTCCACGAGGTCGAGGCCGACTTGGATCGCGAGCGCGAGCGCTTTTTCGGTGGCCAGAATGCCGAGCTGCTTACCCTCAGGACTGATCACGCGAATCTGCGGGACCTTGATGCGATGGTTGCGACGGATGGCCGCAAACGGGTCGTTGTTTGTACGACGCTGATACTGACCGGGGCGATTGCCGCCACTACCGGAGGAGGGAAACGAGGTTGCCATCAATAAGTGCTTGGTGAATTCGGTGAATTTCTTTTCGCCCGGATGCCCCGGGCTGACAACAACTAACTTCGCCCAACGCTCACACGCTGAAACTCTCGCCACATGAGCAACTGGCCTTGGCGTTTGGATTGGTGAATTTGAAGCCGCCACCGACCATCTTGTTCGAATAATCGAGCACGGTGCCTTTGAGATAAAGCGCCGTCTTGGCATCGACCAGCACGCTCGCCCCACCCGTGCGCACCAGAATGTCGCCCTTCTTCGTATCGCCGGTGAAACGCATCTTGTAGCTCAACCCGTTGCAGCCACCGCCCGTGATCGCAATGCGCAGGTAGTCCCCCTGTTTTTCGCGCGCAATCAACGCATTAATCTTGGTCCCCGCCGGTTCGGTGAGCTTCACCAGATTCTCGTTTCCTTCACGCAACGTCACCAGTGCAGCCACAGGCGCGGTCGATGCGGGAGCAACCGTGGATGAAGGAACGATCGGTTCGGCGGACATGGAACGGCCCACTATTGTCTACCGCGCGCGTTTATCAAGCGCCGCGCCACCATCACCGCATTCGTGAAACTCATCGCGCTCGCCAGATCCTTGCCCACGATCCCAAACGCCGTGCCGTGATCCGGACTCGTTCGCACATGCGACAGTCCGAGTGTCACGTTCACCGACTCGTCGAAATCCACCGTCTTCAACGGCGCCAGCCCTTGGTCGTGGTAAAGCGCGATCACCACATCGAACTCCCCGCGCAACGACCGCGCGAACACGGTGTCTCCCGCCTCACAACGTGACAGCCCCGGAAACCGCGCACGCAACTTCGCCAGGATCGGATCGATCACATCGCGCTCCTCCGTGCCGAGCAGTCCGTCTTCGCCCGCATGCGGATTGAGCCCGCACACACCGATGCGCGGCGCCGCAATACCCTCGGCGCGCGCCAGTTCGTCCGCCGCACGAACCGACCGCGCAATATTCGCTTCGGTCAGTTGTCCCGCCACCTCGCGCAGCGGAATATGCCACGTTAGCAAAACCACACGCAGTTTCCCGCCACAAAACGCCATCGTCGGCTCACCGCCCCACCGCGCCGCAAAAAATTCCGTCTGCCCGGGAAACGCATAGCCTGCCTTTTGCAGCCAGCTCTTGCTTACCGGCCCGGTAACAACGCCGGAAAATTCGCCGCTCAACGTGCCCGCCGCGGCCCGCTCCATCGCCGCCAGCGCCGCACGCGCTCCCTCGACGCTCGGTTGCCCCGGCGTCACGGATAATTCCATGTCGCCCACGGCAACAGCCGCAGCACCGTGCAAATCAATCGACCCCAGCCATCGCGCCGGACCAATCACCGCGACATGCCCCGCCTGTTCACGGTTGGCCCTGAGCCACGCAGCGATAATCTCCGGCCCGACGCCCGCCGGATCTCCACACGTGAATGCCAGTTTCGCGCCCATGCAGAATGCTTACGCTTCCGTCTCCGCGTCTTCAGACCGCGCCGCTCTCACCGGCCGCGCAAAACTGCGCTTCCCGCTCGTGAAAAACTCCAGGAATTTCCGCGCCTCCGCAGTCGTGAATGTTCCGCCTTCCAGCGCCCGCTTCGCCAGTTCGCGAATGTTGCCGCTATCCGAATACACGGCGCGAAATGCCTCTTTCAGTTCTTTGATCGCGTCGCGCGAAAACCCGCGCCGCTTCAGCCCGATCAGGTTCAATCCCGACACTTCATCGCGCTCCGCCACGATTGTATACGGCGCAAGATCGCGCGTGATCCGCGCCAGCCCGCCAAGCATCACGCTTTCACCGATGCGCGTGAACTGATGCGCCGCCGCACCGCCGCCGATAAACGCAAAATCCCCAACGCTTACGTGCCCGGCTAGCAACGCATTGTTTGCCAGCACGACATTGTTTCCCACCGCGCAGTCATGCGCCAGGTGTGCACCCGACATCAGAAAACAATTCTCGCCCACCGTCGTCGCCTGCCCCGCATGGATCGCGCGGTTGATCGTCACGTACTCGCGCAAAACCGTACCGCTGCCCACTCGCGCGAAACTCTCCGTCGAGCGATCAAACTTCAGATATTGAGGATCACCACCGATCACTGCGAACGGATGCACCACCACTCGATCGCCAAGAATCGCGTGCTTGCGGATGATTGCGTGCGCGTGGATTTCGCAGTCGGCGCCCAATTGCGCGCCCGGTTCAACAATGGCCGACGGATGAATCATGGGGAAAAATCACAAACACCAAACCTCCAAACGCCAAAAACATTCCAGCCTTAAAATCCCACGCCTCTTCAATTCCAGTTTTCCGGACATTGAGATTTCTGGGTGCTTGAACCTTGGGCCTTTGCGATTTCCTGGCGCAACTCAGCTCCGAGGCTTTCTCGTCACTATCCGCTCCGCACCGGGCAAATCCAGCTGCGCGTCTTTGAGCAGGTCGTAGTTTTTCAGAATACGAATGACCTGCAGCGTATCGCTTTTCCCGTAGCTGCGGTTCGGCTCAATCTTCTCGATCAGGTCGAGCAGCATTGCGCGAAATGAAATGATCGCATCCACCCCGCGCTCCTTGAGCAGTTGCAGACTCTGCGAACGAAACGGCTCGGCGGTCGGCAGACTCGGCAGCACCAGAATTTTCGTCGGCAGCGCCTCGCCTTCTTCGCCTGAAGCCGCGCCGGCGCTTTCCGCGGGAAAAGTTTTGGCACCTCCTTCAGCACATTGTCTTGCAGAAAACCGAAAATCTCCGGGCTGCTCTGCAGCATCTTCGGCGTAAACCGTCCGGTATGCCACGCCTTCACGACCACGATTGCACGGTGGATGTAGGCGAGTTCGTTCGAGAACAGAAAAAAATCCGGCTTCCGCGAATCACGCTGATACGACGGGTTGTACACCAGCAGGTCGATTTCCTCGTCACCCGTCTTCTTGCGCGCCTGCACGTCGTACTTGCGCAGCTGCCGGACAAGAAAACCGTTCTGCTCAAAATATTCGCGGACGATGCCTTCGTCGATGGCTGACATGACTGGGAACTAAAAAGGAAACCGGAGAATTAAGAAGGCCGAAATGCCTGCCGCCTCAACCAGACGCGCCCACCTCGCGGAAACACGCTTCCACCAGCGCCGGCTCGATGCCCGATTGCGTGGCCGCATCGCCGAGCGACTTCAGCACCACAAAACGCGGCAGCCCCGCGCGCACCTTTTTGTCGCGCGCCGCCGCCGCCATCAATCCGCCCAGTGGCAACGCCTCGCGTAACCGCACCGGCAGCGCATGCGCCGCCAGGACTTTCTCCACGCGCTCCACTTCGCCCGCACCAATGTACCCGAGCTTCGCCGAGAGTCTCGCCGCCGCCGCCAGTCCGATCGCGACCGCTTCACCGTGCAGATAAACGCCGTAGCCCGTGACCTGTTCGATCGCGTGGCCAAACGTGTGCCCGAGGTTCAACAGCGCGCGGCCGCCTTCCTTGGCCAGCTCACGTTCATCCGCCTCCACCACGCGCGCCTTAATTGCGCAGCAGCGATGAATCACCGCCGCCAGCTCTTCGCTGTCGACCGTGAGAGGCGAGCGCTCCAGCTGCTCCAGCAGCGCCACATCTCCGAGAAGCCCATACTTGATCACTTCCGCCATGCCCGCGGCAAACTCCCGCGCCGGCAGCGTGCTGAGCAGTCCCGTCGCCACAAAAACTCCGCGCGGCTGGTGAAACGCGCCGACAAGGTTTTTCCCCGCCTTGAGATTGATGCCCGTCTTCCCGCCGACCGAACTATCCACCATCGCGAGCAGCGTCGTCGGGATCTGATAAAACTCGATGCCCCGCAAAAACGCCGCGGCCGCAAACCCGCCCAGATCGCCAATCACTCCACCACCCACGGCGAACAGAGCACCGGCCCGGTCTACGCGATGCTCCGCGCAAAAATCCAGCACCCGGCCAAACTCGTGCAACGACTTCGTCTCCTCGCCCGGCTCCAACACGATCGTCGGCACTTCTCCCAACATGGAATAAAGTGCGTCTGCCTGTTTCCGCGCAAGATGCCGGTCCGTCACCACCACGATCTTCCTGCCCGCCTGCGTCAGCTCATTTACCTTCGCGCGAACCTGCTTCGACAGATCGCCGCCAAACAAAATCGGATAGCTCCGCTCACTGAGACTTACGGTCAGGGTTTCAACCATGACGCGCCATAAAGTCCTGTACATCAGCGGGGTCAATTCACCGTTTTAATGAGACTGAGTTTTCGTCTCAATAAACTATTGACGTGAGATTCTGTCTCAGATTCATTCTCAACACGTTCGCTAATCAACGTTCTTAACTCGCGCCTCCCAACGTCACAGACGCCAAGAGCATCCGCGAAAAGCTCTTTCCACACTTTCGTCCGCCGCCGTCCGTTCCCTGGAGCCCCTCACTCACAGGTCAGTTAAAGTCTTTGTTTGTTGTTCAAAAGAGGCAGGCCCCAGGCCGGCGGCGGATGGGATTATTTTCCCGCTTTTTGTCATGTCCGACCGCAGCATCACCAACACCTCCACTCCAACCGAAACATCGCCGCGCTCCGCCACGAGCATGGCGCCTGCCGCCATCGCCGCACTGGTCAATTCGATCGTGCTCGCCAGCACGGCCACCGCCCAGAGCGCTGCCCCTGATACGGTGAGTCTCGACAAGCTCACGGTCGAAGATTCGCAGGCCAAGGTCACTCTCCCCTCTCCGAAGTTCACGGCCGCTCCTGTCGACACACCTCAGACGATCGCGATCATCCCGAGCGAGGTCTTCAACCAGCAGGCCGCTGCCAACCTCAGCGACGTTCTCCGCAATACGCCGGGCATTACCTTCACCGCCGGCGAAAACGGCAACGTGAACACCGGCGACAGCTTTTTCATGCGCGGCTCCGATGCCTCCAACTCCATTTTCATCGATGGCGTGCGCGACAGCGGCAACTACAGCCGCGACATCTATAACACCCAGCAGGTCGAGGTCGCCAAAGGCCCCGCCGGTGACAACGGCCGCGGCAATCCCGCCGGCTACATCAATCTCACCACCAAGACTCCACAGGCCGCCAGCTTCCAAAACGGCACCGTGAGCTATGGTTTCGACGACACCGACGCCGACGCACGCACCCGCGCCACGATCGACGTCAACGAAACCCTCGCAAACAGCCCCGTGAAGGGCACCGCCTTCCGCCTCAATGCCCTCTGGCAGGACGGCGGCGTCGCCGGTCGCGAGATCGCCGAAAACAACCGCTGGGCCGTCGCCCCCTCGCTCGCCATCGGCCTCGGTACGCCCACGCGCGTCAGCCTCGCGTACGAACATTTCCAGCAAAACAAACTCCCTGAGTTCGGCGTCCCGTCGCCTGCAGTCCCGGACGTCCTTCCTACCAACTGGGGCACCGCCATCGAGCCCGATAATTTCTACGGCCTCTACAGCGACTACGACGACGTGAAGAGCGACTCCGTGAATCTCCGCGTCGAGCACGACATCCGCTCCGATCTCCGCCTGAGCAACCAGACCGTCTACCGCTTCACTGATCGGCAGGCGATCTACACCTCGCTCGGATACAACATCACCCCGCCGAACCCGCTCCCGACCACGCCGGTAACCAGCAGCCGCCAGTCCAGCTTCCGCACCAATGAGGTGATCGCCAACGTCACCAACCTCTCGGCCGAATTCTCGACCGGATCCGTGCAGCACACCCTCGCCTCCGGCCTGGAGCTCACCACCGAGACTGCCTACACCAAGAAATTCACCGGCCTCGGCACCGCCGCCGCCAACAGCTCGATCAATCCTGATCCGAATCGCGCCCTCACCGGTTTCAGTCCGGTCCGCAACGGAGCCACCGACGCTCAAATCGACACGGCCGCCCTCTACGTCTTCGACACCGCCAAGTTCAACGACAAGTGGCAGATCACCGGCGGTGCCCGTATCGAAAGTTACGACACGAGCGTCCATGACGTGACCGCAACGGTCACCGACACCTCCGACGACGACGTCCTCCTCTCCGGTAAACTCGGTCTCGTCTTCAAACCCACGCCCGCCAGCAGCATCTACCTCGCCTACGGCAATTCCGCCCGCCCGCCGCTGACCAGCGCCCTCTCTCCCGCCAACGGCAACGGCAGCCCCGGCGTCACAGGTGCCGAAAGCCCCGGCGCCGAGCCCCAGCGCGGCGAGATCTACGAACTCGGCACCAAGTGGGACTTCTACCAAGGCAAGCTCTCCACCACCTTGGCGATCTTCAACAGCACGAATAAAAACGTTTCCGTCGCGACCAACGCCCTCACCGGCGAACCCGCCGCTTACGGTGACACGGAGGTCAACGGTGTTGAAATCGGCATCACCGGAAAGGTCACCGATGCATGGCTCGTCTTCGGCGGCTTCTCCTACCTCGACACGGTGAATAACAACCCGGTCAGCGCCACCGCCGACGGCGCGGATCTCCAGTGGACGCCTGAGTTCTCCGGCAACCTCTGGACCACCTACGCCTTCCCCTCGAGCTTCGTGATCGGCGGCGGCGTGCAGTATGTCGACTCCGTTGCCCGCCAGACCACAAATACCCCGGCCGTGAATGGCGCCCGCCTTCCGGAATACTGGGTCGCCAGCCTCATGGCCTCGTACGAGATCACCAAGAACATCACCCTGCGCCTCAACGTGGAAAACGTCACCGACGAGCTCTACGCCCGCGCGCTCAATAATGCTGGTGCCCGTATCTATGTTGGCGCTCCACGCACCTATACGCTCTCTGCCGACTTGAAGTTCTAAGCGAACGTCCAACATCAGGAACAACGCCTCCCGGCCGCTCCGCATTCCGCGGAGCGGCCCTTCTGCTTAAATGATCCTCGCCATTCCCAACGTCCTTTCCCCTCAGCAAGTCGCTGACTGCCGCCGTCTCCTCGATTCCGCCGAGTGGACTGACGGCTCCGCCACCGCCGGTCACCAGGCCGTCAAGGTGAAGGACAACATGCAGATCCCGCCCACGCATCCCGTGGCAAAACAGGTCGGCGAAACGATCATCCGCGCGCTCACGCAGTCGCCCCTCTTCATGTCCGCGGCACTCCCGCTGCATTTCCTGCCACCGATGTTCAACCGCTACACCGGCGGCCAGAACTACGGTAATCACATCGACGCCTCCATCCGCACCATCCCAGGAACCGGTCATCGCATCCGCACCGATCTTTCGTGCACGCTCTTCTTCGCCGAGCCTTCCGAATACGACGGCGGCGAGCTGATCATCGAGGACACCTACGGTCCCAAAAGCGTGAAACTCCCCGCCGGCCACATGATCCTCTACCCCGGTACGAGTCTCCACCGCGTCACACCGGTCACCCGCGGCACCCGTCTCTGCTCCTTCTTCTGGATCCAAAGCATGATCCGCGACGACGTGAAACGCGCCCTGCTCTTCGAACAGGACATCGCCATCCAGCGCCTCAGCATCGACCACCCCGGCCATCCATCGATCACCCAGCTCACCGGCGTCTACCACAATCTCCTGCGCCAATGGGCTGAAGTCTGATCGTAACTCGCCGCCCATCCCACCGTCTCACCACTTCCCGATTTTTCTCCGGCCTCCGCGCCCTCCGCGTCTCCGCGGTGAAACCAATCCCAGCTTCCTGCTTCCGTGAAACTCTTCCGCAAAATCCTTTTCTGGACCCACCTCGTCGTCGGCATCACCGGCGGCCTCGTCATCGCCATGCTCGCCTTCACCGGCGCGACCATGGCCTTCGAGCCCCAAATCCTGGCCGCCCTCGAGCGCGACGCCCGCGTCGTCACTCCACCGTCCGCTGACGCTCCGCGTCTTCCGATCGACGACCTCGTGAAAAAGCTCCGCGAGAAAAATCCCGAGGCCCGTCCGCAATCGATCACCGTTTCCGCCGATCCCACCGCCGCCACGATTCTATCGCTCGGCCGTGAAGAATCCTACTACGCCAATCCCTACACCGGCGAACTCCGCCAGCCCTCCGAAAAGAGCAAAAAGGTCCACGACTTCATCCACCTGATGGAAAGCTGCCATCGCTGGCTCACGCTCGAAGGCGACCAACGCCCCATCGGCAAGGGTATCACCGGCGCCGCCAACCTCATCTTCTTCGCCCTGCTCGTCTCAGGCATCTATCTCTGGTGGCCACGCAATTGGTCGTGGCGCGCCATGCGCCCGTCTGTGTGGTTCGTCCGCAGCGCCCGGGGCAAAGCCCGCGACTGGAACTGGCACAACGTCATCGGCCTCTGGTCCGCACCGATTTTGCTGATCACCACGCTCACCGGCGCGATCATGTCGTACACGTGGGCCAACAATCTCCTCTTCCGCGCCGTCGGCAGCACACCGCCTCCTCCACGCGGCGCCAACACACCGCCTGCCAACAACACCCCGCAATTTGAAATCGTCCGTCCCGAAGGCGCCCGCCCGCTCGGCTTCGACGCCCTCCTCGTCGCTGCCAAAGCCGAGGCTCCCGCCGACTGGTCCACCATCGCGATCCGCACCGCCGCTATGCAGCGCGGCCGCGGTGGTCAGCAACCCGGCCAGGGCCAGACTCCAGGAGCAAACAACAACGCCCGTCCTGCTGGCGAAAACGCCACCGCCGCTCCTGCGGCCGGCACCGAACGTCCCGCCGGATCCGAAAACCGTCCACGTGGCGAAGGCCGCGGCAACGCCGGCGAAGGTCGTGGACCGGGCGGAGGCGGTGGCCGCGGCGCACCGCAGCCTGTCAGCGTCATGATCCGCGCCGACAGCCTGTCTTCACCGCTTCAGTTGAACTTGAATCCGTTCACCGCTGAAAAGCTCGTGAATCCCAACGCCACCACTTCCGCCGAGCCCGATCTCGGACGTCGTCTGCGCACAATGGTGAAACCACTTCACACGGGTATGCTCGGCGGCTGGTGGCATCAGACTATCGTTTTCTTCGCCGCGATCGGAACGCTCGTCCTCGTGTACACCGGCTTCGCCCTCGCCTTCCGCCGCTTCTTCAAGCGTCGCAAGCCCGCAGCCGCCGCCTCGTCTGCGCCGGCAACACCGGCCCCGGCATCCGCCAGCGCAGCGAAATAAAATCGTTTCGCTCGCAGCCGGCGCGGCTATGCCGCCCCTTTGCTTCAACTCCGCGCCGCCAGGCGCGGAGTTTTTTATGCCCGCACGCGCGTGCGGATCGCCCGCAACCGTTCGTCGGCCGCGCGCAGATCGCCCAGCGTTTCAATCAGCCGCTCCATTCCAGGCTTGCCCATTTCGCCGAAGCCGCGCGCCTGCAATCCCTGCAACGTCCGCGACAGCGCCTCGCCGCCCGCCTGCACCATCGGCGCACTTGCTTTTTTCGCTGCCGCCGAACGCTCGGGATCAAGATTTTCGAGGACAAACTCGGCGAGGAAGTGCGGCTGATACTTTGAATAGATCTCGGTTCCAAAACGAAACAGCTCCGCCTCCATGGGCTTGAACGCCGGCAGCCCGCGCTGTTCCCAGAGCCGCGACAATGCGAGCCCTTCATCCACCGCGTCGGTCGCTTCGCCGATCAATTCTTTCACGTCATCACCGGGCTTTGATTCCGCCAGTCGCGCCGCCGCCGCGCGGCAGATCGCGTGACGCGCCTTCAGGGCCACGTCCGCCATGCCCGGCTGCTGCTCTTCCATGCCCGCGATCGTATTGCGCGCCTCAATCGCCGCTTCCCGCGCCTCAACCATTTTTTCAGGTGAAGTCGCAAGCAGCAGCCCCGCGCGATTCAGCCACACGCACGCCAGCAGATGTTTCCCCTCCGGCCGCTCAAAAACGCGATGCCCTTTCAGCAACGCGATCGAGTGATCAAATCCTTTCAACGCCTCCGCCACGCTGTCAGCCCCGCCGATCGCCTGTGCCGTGATGCCGCGGTTCATCCACGCCACCGCGAGACGATGACGGAACCAGTCGTTCTCCTCCACGGGCAGCGTCTGCATCACCGCCAGCGCCTCGTCATAACTCCTGAGCGCTTCCGTTAGATGCTCGGGCGCGCCCAGACGGGTAAGTGCGTCCGCACGGTTCATCCAGCCCGCCGCCAGTCCATAGTGAAATTGATGATTAGGCCCGGCCGACAACCCTTTGCGCAGCTCAACGCACGCCTCAAAATTGATCACCGCCTGCGCCAGCTGTTCCGGCGAGCCCGCCGCCAGCAACGCCAGCCCGCGGTTGATCCAGACATTGCCGAGATCATCGCGACGAAACTCTTCCGAAGGCCCTGTCGCCGTCGCCGCCTTCAAGACGTTCGCCGCCTCGTCGTAACTTTTCAACGCATCCGCCAGCCCGGCCTCACCACGCGAGCGCAGCACGTTCGCGCGCCCCAGCAATCCAAGCGCGAACCAGCGCACCGGATCGCCTCCGCCCGAAACGAACGGCGCCAGCCGCGACAGCCCTTCGTCAAACTGCTGGATCGTCCAAGCCACCCGGGACGGATCACCCGTCGCCGCCGATTGCTCCGCCGCCTGCAGAAATGAAAGGGCTTCGGCGATCTTGGGATTCGGAGCGGGAGAGGCAGGATTTTCCATGAAAAATGAGCGTTGGGAACAGTCCGCAAAATCAGACCCATCCGCCCGGTCAACAAAGCCTTTTTCGCCACCGTTCGTCGCCACCCAAAAGTCACGCACACCCCTGGCCTCGGTGTTATCCAACTCGTCGTTCAAGTCTTACCAACTCGCTTATTTTTCGGGTAACGCATGCATACCGTTTCGTTCAAAGCGCTCTATTCTTCAGAATTATGTGCACACATTAAATCCGTGATTTATCATAGGTAATCGGCCCAAACATTAGACCATTTTAATCACCTATGTGCACAACTTCGTGCTTGCCGGTGTCGCAAACAAGGGCGTGAGCTTTGCCTCTCCAATCGCCCCGCACATGCGCTCCGTGAACCAGCAAGCCCTTGCCCGACAGCTCAAGCTGTCCCGCACCACGGTTTCGCGCAGCCTCTCCAATCATCCCGCGATCAGCGCCGACACCCGCGAACGCGTGCTGGCCGCCGCCGCCGCGTCCGGTTACGGGCGCTCCCCCACCCGCTCGATCCGCCGGCCTCGGGCCGCCAAGCCGCTCACCATAGGCGTCCTCATCGGCGCCCCGCTCGTCGCCGCCGACCGCGCCACCTTCCCGCAGATCCTCCAAGGCATCCGCCGCCGCGCCGCCATCGAACACCTCGCCATCGACGTGCTCTCGATCGATCCGGCCGAACTCAACAACGACACCGGCCGCCGCCAGCTCTTCCTTCAAATCCGCAAGTCCGGCTGGCGCGGCGTCATCCTCGTTTATCCGTTTCCCGCCGATGTCGTGAAGATGATCGCGCGCAAACTCACCGCGGTGTCCATCCTCACCGAATACAACGACACGCCACTCGACGTCATCGACACCGACCACGGCGGCGTGCGTGAACTCGTCAGTCGTCTCGCCACGCTGGGCCATCGCCGCATCGGCTTCGTCTCCTGGGCCTACCCGACCGGCGGCCTCTGGGCGTCCCGCCGTTTCGCCGCCTACGCCGAAGGCCTTTTCGAAAACGGTCTCACGCTCGACCAGCGCTGGATTTTCAATCTTCACCACGATCAGCCGCGCCTGGCCACGTCCGACTCGCTCGCCGACGCCGCCGCGGTCGCAACGCGCAACGGCAGCGTCACTGCCTGGGTCTGCGCCGCGGACCACCAGGCCTACCAACTTATCGCCGATCTTCGCGCCCGTGGCCTGCGCGTCCCGCAAGACTGCTCCGTCACCGGCTTCGATGGCAACGAACCGCCGCCCGGCCTCCCGGCCCTCGCCACTCTCCGCGTCCCCAACGAAGAACTCGGCGCCTCCACTGTAGCCCGCCTCGTGAGCCGCCTTCTCCAGCCGCGCTCGCTCCGCAGGAAAATCCTCGTCGAAACCACCTTCATCCCCGGCGCCACCCTCGCCGCCCCTCCCGCCTGATCGAGCAGCCTCTTTTTCACCCCTCACTTTTCACCATTCACTCTTCCTTTCTCTCCTATGAAAAAATCCAAATCCCACTTCCCCGCGATCAACACGATCGCCTACGAAGGTCCCCGCAGCGCCAACGCGCTCGCGTTCAAGCACTATAACCCGGACGAGGTCGTCGACGGCAAAACGCTCTCCGAACACCTCCGCTTCGGCATCGCCTACTGGCACGCCTTCCGCGGCACCGGCTCCGATCCGTTCGGTCCCGGCACGATCGTCCGTCCGTGGGAATCCGGCAAAGACCCCGTCTCCGTCGCCAAAGTCCGCATGGATGCGGCATTCGAATTTTTTCAAAAAATCCGCGCGCCCTTCTGGTGCTTCCACGACCGCGACATCGCTCCGGAGGGCAAGACGCTCGCAGAGTCCAACAAGCACCTCGACGCCATCGTCGCCCACGCAAAGGACCTCCAGAAAGCCACCGGCGTGAAACTCCTCTGGGGCACCGCCAATCTCTTCAGCAATCCGCGCTTCCTCGCCGGTGCCTCCACCAATCCCGACGCCCACGTTTTCGCCTATGCCGCCGCGCAGGTGAAGAAAGCCCTCGAGGTCACCCTCGAGCTCGGCGGTGAAAACTACGTTTTCTGGGGTGGCCGCGAAGGTTACGAGACCCTCCTCAACACCAACCTGAAGCGCGAACAGGACCACCTCGCCCGCTTCCTCGGCATGGCCGTCGACTACGCGAAGGAGATCGGCTTCAAGGGCCAGTTCCTCATCGAGCCGAAACCGAAGGAGCCGACCAAGCATCAGTACGACTTCGACTGCGCCACCTGTATCGGCTTCCTCAAGACCTACGGCCTGGCAAAGCACTTCAAGTTCAACATCGAGACCAACCACGCCACGCTCGCCGGCCACTCGTTCCAGCACGAGATCGAGGTCGCCGCCGCCGCCGGCATGCTCGGTTCCATCGACGCCAACACCGGCGATCCGCTCCTCGGCTGGGACACGGACCAGTTCAACACCGACGCCCGAGAACTCACCCTCGCCATGATCCCGATCCTCAAGGCCGGCGGCCTCGGCTCCGGCGGATTCAACTTCGACGCCAAGCTCCGCCGCCCATCGATCGACCTCGACGATCTCTTCCACGCCCACATCGGCGGCATGGATGCCTATGCCCTCGCCTTCAAACTCGCGCGAAAGATCATCGCAGAAGGCAAATTCGATAAGTTCGTCGAAGACCGCTACAGCTCCTTCGACACCGGCTACGGCAAGGATATCGAGAAGGGCAAGGTCGGCTTCAAGGAACTCGAGAAGCTCGTTCTCACCAAACTCGGCGAACCCACGCCAAAGAGTGGCAAGCAGGAGTACCTGGAGAATCTGTTCGCCCAATACATCGCCAACGGCCTCTGAGAAAATTTTACGGCCAGTCAGGTCAGCGCGGCATTTTGCATGCCGCGCTTTTTTACGCACTCTTTTCGTCGGTCAAGTTGCCGATGTACGTGTCGTTATTAGCATGGGCGCACCAGGTCGGAGGCCTGATGCATTCTGATTCAAACAATCGAAGGGAAATCCAACGCCATGTTCACGCCGCATATTCTGCACCTCGAAGACAACCCAACCGACGCCGAGCTCGCAGAAGACATTCTCAAAAAGAACAACATCGCGATGAATATCCTCCCGGCCCGCACGGAGGAGGAATTTCTCAGGCATCTCGAACGAAAAGACCTTGCCGTCATCCTTTCCGACAACCGGATACCCGGCTACGACGGCCACGCCGCACTGAAAGCCGCCCGTGCCCGCCATCCCGATACGCCTTTTATTTTCGTCAGCAGTTCCCGCGATGACAACGCAGCTGCCGGCTATCTCCGCAGCGGAGCCGCCGACTATGTCTTCAAGGACGAGCTCTGGCGCCTCCCCTTTGCCATCAGAAACGCACACAGCAAATCCCTCTCGGCGAAACCGGCCGCCGCTTCCGATTTTCGATCGTCGCAAAATGTCACGCGCCTGCTCCAGGCCGTCATCGATCTCTCCTCCGTCCGTTCACTCAACGAAATCACCGCCATTGTCCGCACCGCCGCCCGCCAGCTCGTCAATGCAGACGGAGCCACCTTCGTCCTGCGCGACGGCGATCTCTGCTTCTACGCCGACGAGGACGCGATCCAGCCGCTCTGGAAGGGAAAACGCTTCCCCATGAGCGCCTGCATCAGCGGCTGGGTGATGCACAACCGCGCGCAGGCGATGATCGACGACATCTATCAGGACGACCGCATCCCACACGACGCCTATCGCCCCACCTTCGTGAAAAGCCTCGTGATGACGCCCGTCCGCGTCTCCCAGCCCATCGCCGCCATCGGCGTGTATTGGGCAATCAATCACGACGCCACGAGCGATGAGGCGAATCTCCTCCAGCTGCTGGCCGACACCACCGCCGTCGCGCTGGAGAATGTCCGCCTCGTGCAGACCCTCGAACGCCGCGTGGAAGAGCGCACCGCCCAGCTGCAGTCGGCCAACAAGGAGCTCGAAGCCTTCGCTTACTCGGTCTCCCACGATCTCGGCGCGCCCATCCGCGCGATCGATGGATTCAGCGAAATCCTTCTCGAGGAAAACCGCGACACGCTCACACCGGCCGCCGTCGCGCGCGTCAACCAGGTGCGCGCCGGCGCCAAGCGGATGTCCACCTTGATTGCGGACATGCTGAAACTCTTCAAACTTTCCCAGCATGAGATGCTCGCCATCGAGATCGACCTGAGCCTCATGTGCCGGAAAATCCTCGAAACGCTCCAGTCAGCAGAACCATCGCGCCGGGTGGAAGTCTCCATCACTCCGGGCCTGCGTGCGTGGGGGGACAGCGGACTCCTTTGGGCCGCCCTTCAGAATCTTCTCGGCAATGCCTGGAAATACTCCGGCAAAAAGGATCTCGCCAAAATCGAAGTCGGCATAACTGAGATCGACCCCGGCACCAAAGCGTTCTTCGTTCGCGACAATGGCGCGGGCTTCGACATGCGTTACGCGTCGAAACTCTTCGCGCCCTTCCAGCGCTTCCACGCTGAAAAAGAGTTTTCCGGCACGGGAGTCGGCCTTGCCGTCGTGAATCGCATCATCAACCGCCATGGTGGCCGCCTCTGGGCCAAGTCCGCGCCGGGCGAAGGCGCCACGTTTTTTTTCACGCTGCCACCAAAGCCTCAGGAGCCTTGACCGACTGCACCGCTTCCGCGGTTGCCCCGCGCACGGGAACACATTCAAGTGGACGGATCATGGTCAAAGGCCAACGCGTCGTTTGCATCAACGACACCTTCAACGAATTCATCCGCGCGATCTACAAGCAGCTCCCGGTAAAAGGAGTCACGTATACGATCCGTGAAGTCTTTCTAGGCCGCGAGAAGGTCGTCAAAGGCGGCGATTCCGCGACCGTCGGCCTGCTGCTGGTTGAACTCAACAACCCGCCCGACCCTTTCCACGCCGGTAAACAGGAACTTGGTTTCACCTCCGAACGCTTCGCCCCGCTCGAAGAACTTCCCGACGAAGAAGCCGTCGCAGAAAACGAAGAAGCCCTCGCCGGCACCGGCGGCAAAGGCGCCGGCTTCCTGTTCGGCCAGAACTGAGCCAGCCGGTTTTTCGCAGAAAGCACGGCGCATTCACCGCGCTTTGCGTGCGCAACTTCCGCGCACACTTCCCCAAGCGCTGCGCACCGTCGTGCCTCGACAATCCGCACCCCTTCGCGTGACGATCTTCGCTGTCTTTTTCACACCCATCGCTTCCCATGACCACGTCTGCCCGCCCTAAAAAAGTCGCGCTTCTCACCGCCGGCGGCCTCGCCCCCTGCCTCAGCTCCGCCGTCGGCGGACTCATCGAACGCTACACCGAAATCGCCCCCGATATCGAGATCATCGCCTACCACGGCGGCTACAAAGGCCTGCTCCTCGGCGACAGCTACAAGATCACTCCCGAAATCCGCGAAAAAGCCCGCGTCCTTCATCGCTACGGCGGCTCGCCCATTGGCAACAGCCGCGTCAAGCTCACCAACGTCAAAGACTGCGTGAAGCGCGGCCTCGTGAAAGAAGGCCAGGATCCTCAAAAAGTCGCCGCCGACCAACTCATCAAAGACGGCGTGGACGTGCTCCACACCATCGGCGGAGACGACACCAACACCGCGGCCGCCGATCTCGCCGCGTTCCTCGCGAAAAACAACTACGGCCTCTCCGTCATCGGCCTTCCCAAGACGATCGACAACGACGTGTATCCAATCCGCCAATCCCTCGGCGCATGGACCGCCGCCGAGGAGGGCGCGCGCTATTTCCACAACGTCGTCGCCGAGCACAACGCAAACCCGCGCATGCTGATCATCCACGAAGTGATGGGGCGCAACTGCGGCTGGCTCACTGCGGCAACCGCCCGCGCCTATCGTGAGTTGATCGCGCATCAGGAATTCGTCCCGGGCATCGGCCTCGCCCGCGAATGTCACGACGTGCACGCCATCTACATCCCCGAGTTGTCCATCGACCTCGCCGCTGAAGCCGCACGTCTCAAGGCGGTCATGGACAAGACCGACAACGTGAACATTTTCATCTCCGAAGGGGCCGGCGTTGAAAGCATCGTCGCGGAGATGCAGGCCAAAGGGCAGGAAGTCCCGCGCGATGCCTTCGGTCACATCAAGCTCGACGCCGTGAATCCCGGCAAATGGTTCGGCGAGCAATTCTCCAAAGCCCTCGGAGCCGAAAAGGTCCTCGTCCAAAAATCCGGCTACTACGCCCGCGCCGCAGCCGCGAATTCCGACGACCTGCGCCTCATCAAGAGCTGCACCGACCTCGCCGTGGAGTGCGCGCTCCGTCGCGAAAGCGGCGTCATCGGTCACGACGAGGACAAAGGCGGCGTCCTTCGCGCCATCGAGTTTCCCCGCATCAAAGGCGGCAAACCCTTCAATACCGGCCTGACGTGGTTCGATGACCTGCTCAAAGGCATCCGCCAACCCAAAGGCGAGCGGCAGAACACCAAACATTGAGTGTGCGCCAATTCACAACTCGCTTGTTGGCTTGCACATAGTCAATGGCATCAATTTCCGGTCACTCTGCACGAAAATACATTGATTGAGTGCAGAGCGCAGCCGATTTCCGCATAGCCCGTGCAATTTGATCGGGAAAGCCGGGCCTGCCGTTAGGGGTCTCCCTGATACCGTAAGACCAATCATTGGCATAGACTGTGGTATCACTTCAGGGACACCTATGAAAACATCACGCACTGCACTGATCCTCGGTTTCGCGCTGGCCGCGTTCACCTCGATTGCCCAGGCGCAGCTCATCACCAAGACCTTTAACGTTTCAGGCTCCACTGGAGTCGTCACCCGTTTCACCATTTGGATTAACGTCAATGCCGACACCTTTGTCGTTAACATTGATAACACGCTGGCCGCGGGTTCGAACGCCAAGGTGGGCACCGTAGTGGGCTTTGGTTTCAATACGCCCTTTGGCAGCATCACGGTGGATCCTAACGTGACCTTCTCGATGAATCTCACCCAGGGATCGAACAATCCAAATCCGGACCCCAATAACTCTGACAACTATTGGACCGAGACTTCGAAATACGATCCTGCGATGAGCTCGGGTAACACCTACGATCAAGATTACGGTGTCGCCACCACCAGCTCCACCAAAGGTGTTGGCTACAACGAAAAAGCTACCCTCACGTTCAAGTTTAACTCGAACAATATCACGACTGCCAATCTGGCCCAGTTTTTCGACAACGCTTATAGCAGCTCCACCACCAACCGCGATTTCGACATCACGGTGAACTGGGCTGACGTCTCGAAGAAGCAGGACTACCTCAAGGGTTGTGTGCCCTCCACGTGCGACATCGGTGGTATCGACCTGACCTTCTCCCAAGATAGCGAACTGCCTCCCACCCCCGAACCGTCGACATACGGCTTGATGGGCGCGGCCGCACTCATGGGCATCGCCGCTCATCGCCGCCACAAGGCCAAGAAGGCCGCCAAGACGGTCTGAGCTTTGCGCAAATTTCCGTAATCGCTTCGCCGCGCTCTTAATCGAGCGCGGCTTTTTTGCGCAAATTTACTCAGCCAGGCCGCGACTATAGCGATTTCGCTCAGCCACACAGTTCGCTACCCTCCGAGCCATAAGCAAACACCCTGCATAATATCTGGTTGGCGCAATTGTCCGATACGCCAACCGGTGGTTCCCCGACAGACTTCAGTTGCTTTTCCGCTTCCAAGCTGTCGCCAAAAAACAATCGTCACGCCACATGTCCCTCGGCCGAGCCCAACTCGTTCGCGAACTTACCCCGCCTGTCGCTTGGAACTTCGTTAAGCGCCGTCTCCCCAGACTCGTTCGCGCCTTGGGTGGACACTATACGCACATTCGCTTCACAGGGGATTATAAGACATTTGAAGACGCGCGGCGTGCTGCAGCCGGTTACGATGCACCTGCGATTCTCGCCGCCACTCGCGCAGCCATTTTGAAAGTGAAAAACGGCGAGCATCGATGGGAGCGCGACGCCATGGTGTCTGACACCCATGAACTTCCATGGGCGTTGCTCTCATGCCTTTTGCGTGTCGCAGCCAAAGGCGGCCGTCGCTCCCTCAACGTTCTCGATTTCGGCGGATCGCTAGGCTCGACCTACTATTGGTGCCGCCCATTCCTTTCTCCTGATTTGGATCTGCGGTGGACCGTGGTTGAGCAACCCGCGCACGTCGCAACCGGCAAGGCCGACTTTGAGAACAATGAACTTCGCTTCGCGCTGTCCGTCCCCGAAGCGCTGCAGACCACGCAGCCAGACGTGCTCCTTGTCTCAGGTGTCCTGCATTTCCTTCCCGACCCCGAAGCCTTTCTCGAAGAAATGCGCACATGGAAAATTCCGCATCTCATCCTCGACCGCGAACCCCTGTGGCACCATCCTCACCACCGCCTCACCGTACAGCACGTTCCCCCGGAAATCTACGAGGCGACCTACCCCGCATGGTTTTTGTCCAACGAGCGCATCCTGCGCGCCATTCAGCGCGACTACGAACTCATCTGGCGCGCACCCGACACGGAAGCCTGGGAAATCGACAACGAATCAGTCCCGAGCTTCACCCACTTTTTTCGTCTGAAAGCGTAACCGCCACCTAATCCCCGGGTCCGCGTCGCGTGAATCACTACTGCACATACTTCGACCGGAATTTTCTCATTCAGGGAATGGCCCTGGCCGGTTCACTTCGCACCCACGACGAAGACAGCGTGCTCTGGGTTCTCTGCCTGGATGATTTCACCCACAGCTACCTTACCGGGCTGGGCAACGCCCATATCCGTCCTGTAGCTCTTTCCCTTCTCGAATCCGCCGATTCCGCGCTCGTCATAGCGCGGGGCAATCGCAGCCGCGTGGAATATTATTTCACACTGTCCCCGTGCTGGCCCCGCTACTTGCTGCAAACCCAGCCCGCGCTCGAGCGTATTACCTATCTCGATGCCGATTTATTTTTCTTCGCCAGTCCCCGGGCTGTTTTTGAAGAGATCGGGACAAGCAGCATCTTTGTCACCGAGCACCGCTACCCGGAACACCTGGCTCACCATCTGCGCTGCGGACGCTTCAACGTGGCCGTCCTCTCTTTCGCAACGACATCGAGGGCCTTCGCTGTCTCGATCACTGGCGCGAACAGTGTCTCGATTGGTGTCACGATCAGGTGCAGGACGGAAAATACGCTGACCAAGGCTACCTCGATGCCTGGCCCACGCTCTTCCCCAACCACCTCCGCATCTCGGCGCGTTCTGGTATTAACCTCGCACCATGGAACTGGTCCGCTCACTCGACCAAAGTAAACGAGGGTTCGGTTCGCATCGATGGCCAGCCGCTCGAGATTTTCCACTTCGCACGATTTCGCCCTCAAATCGGTTCCATCCTGTTTCAATCCGGCCAGCTCGAATACGGCATAATACCGTGGACGCTTCGACAGGCGATCTATGGGCCGTATTGGGACGCCTTGAAGCAGGCTCGGGCTGAAATTCGCACGCGCCACCCGGGGTTCGATTTCCCCAAGACCCGGCTTCGCGGCTGGCACAGCTTCTGGAAAACGCTCGGCCCGCGTCTGCTCTTCGGCAGCGACTGGTTGCGCCTCGGTCCCTTTTTCGTTTCCGGCCGCCTGAGTCTGGGACGTTATTCCGGCCAGTTGCTGGCCATGCTCCGCCGGCGGAAAAATCACGGCCTTCCGGAAATCGCCACGGCCGCCCCGCTTCCCGAGCCGGTGCCGGTGAGCCCCACTGCCGAGACTTGATTTTCCTCTTTCCCCGGGCCGCGCTCGCCGCCCATCCTCGCGCCCATGCCCATCCGCGCCTGGTTTCCCACTCACATTTATTGCGAAAAGCTTCAAAAAAACGGCCTCGCCCGCCTCAACGACGATCTGGCCGACGAATGCGCACGCCTTCGCGAGTTCGATGACGCCGGACGCAAGTGGTCCGCGACGAACTACCCCGGCGGATACACCAGCTACGCTTCCATGAACGAGCTGCACCGCTTCTCGTCCACGTTCGCCGATCTGGAGAAAAAAATTGCCCGCCATGTCCGCACCTTCGCCAAGGCCCTCGACATGGACCTCCGCGGTCGCGAGATCCGCATGACCGATTGCTGGGTCAATATCATGCCACCCACAGCCGCCCACAGTCTCCACCTCCACCCACTCGCTTTCCTGAGCGGCACCTATTACGTACGCACCCCAAAAGGTTGTCCCGGACTCAAGTTCGAAGACCCGCGCCTTGATCGCTTCATGGCCGCGCCTCCAAAAATCTCCGCCGTGCGCGACGAAAACCGGATCCACACCACTTACCCCGCCGAAGCAGGCAATGTGATCCTCTTCGAAAGCTGGCTCCGCCACGAGGTCGCCTCCAACCGCGTGGATGACGAGCGCATCAGCATCAGTTTTAATTACAACTGGGCTTGAGCTCACGGCGCGCCCGCATCTCATCGCTCCAGCTCTGCCCGCAAACCCTTACTCCATTGTTCATGATCGTCCGCCTCTGCCTCCGTCCTCTGTCTCTTGTTCTCCTCAGTGCCTCAGCTCTTTTCATGGCGGCATGCAGCAGCCAGCGCGTGGCCGATGAAGCCAGTCTGGCCGAGGCGAAAAAAGTCCCGCCACCCACCATGGCGGCGGAACATCAGTTTTTTGACGGAGCGGTTCTGGTAGAAGTAAATCTCGGCCGTGGTTTCCGCGCCCGCATGGTGAAACCAGGCTGGAAACCCAGGGATGGAAATGCCTTCGGAACGACGATCTACGCTGACGAAGCCGCCCGGGAAGCCGCCGAGGAGGAGGAATCCGAACTCTTCATCCCACGGATGCGTAACAGCACGCTTCCGCCTGTCGCGCTCCGTCTGCGCGTCACCAATCTCGGCACGGCTCCGATCGAAATTGGATTCGTCGAATGCAAATCCTACCTCGGTAACTTCGCCGTGCGCCCCGAAAAAATCACCATCGCCCCCGGCGAATCCGGCCAGCCCGATCCCATGGTGTCGCTTCTCGGAGTAAGCGGTGAAGAAATTCCGGTCACCATCACGCTCCTGCTCGGCGGCAAACGCGAAACACAGACGATCATCATGGTGCCGATCAAACAGGCGCCTGCCACCCCCACGGCGCCTGCCAAGCCCTGACCAGCCCGGCTGTTTTCAGCCGCTCTTTCTCGGGTAGGTCCGGAAAAAACCGCCATCGCTCTAGATTTTTCGCGCCAGCGCTCGCGCGATCCGTGTCCTCGTGTTTAATCCGAACGCATGATCGTCATTCGCCGTCTCCTCGACCGCGACCGTGCATTCACCGCGATCTTTCTTCCCGGCGAACCTCCGCGCATTTTCCCCACAAGCGATCACGAGCATGGTCGCATCCTCCAGATCTACAAACAAGACCGCCGCTACCCCGATGTCTTGAACGACTTCACTGACTTCGATCTCGACCCGTCCGGTCGCCCTCAACACTGACATCATCGCTGTGGACACGTCTTCCCGCCCTGCCCTTTCCCCCGGCTCCTCTTCGACGCCTCCCGCGCCCGAACCACCTGGAAGCGCCGTCAAAGTCCCGGTCAAGCGCCGCAATTTCCGGAATTTCATCGCCTCAATTCGCTACTCGATCGACGGCTTCCGCGAAGCCCTGCGCCATGAGCCGTCCTTCCGCGAAGACCTTCTCTTCGCCGCTGCGCTCGTCCCATTTGCAATCATCCTCCCGGTCAACGCCGTCTCCACGGCCCTGATGATCGGCTCGCTGTTTTTGATCATCATCGTCGAGCTCCTCAATTCCGCCATCGAGTGGACGATCGATTACCTGCGGCCAGAGCATCACCCGCTGGCCAAACGTATCAAAGACATGGCCAGCGCCGCCGTTTTCCTGAGTTACCTCAACTGCCTCGCCATCTGGGCCGTCATCCTCTGGCCGGGCAGCGGCGTCTGGAAACGCCTCGCCCAGCAGTTCGGGTGATCCGGCTTGCTCCGGCTCCTGGCTGGACGGTTTTCACCCTTTTCTCACGTCCGCGCTCAATTCCGCGCTTCTCATGGTAAACATCGTTACCAATCTTTTGGTACAACTCGCGTTCTTGTCCCGCCCTCCCGCGGGAAATCCGCCGCAATCTAAATGAAACACTTTTCAAGCATCACCATCCTCGCCGCGTTCACCCTTCTTGCCGGCTGTACGTCGACGCCGACTCCGCCCGCGGCAACGTCCGCCAAGCCTTCACGCCCCGCGACCACAGCCACCGCAACCGCTCCCGCACGCCCCACCGGCAAACCCGCCACGCCCGCCGGCTCCACCAATTCCGCCTCCACCGCCGAAACCACCAAGCCGTCCGCACCGCCTTCCGCCACGCCACTTCCGCCGCCCAAACTCACCCCGGAAGCCGAAGCCGTCGTCTACCGCTTCACACACGCGGCAAGCGGCAGCACCGCACACGAACTCGCCGAAAGCACCGGGTTTCCCTCTGCACTCGCCTCGCTCCAGACCGGAGCTCCGGCACCCAAGGTCGAAACGCTCGGCAACGTCACGCTTCCACCGCCCAAGGGCCTCACAGCCGATGGAAACTCGACGGAACTCGTCGAACGCGACTGGACCGGGCTCGTCCTCGTCCCCGTCAACGCCGCCCTCGCAAAGGCCTATACTACGCAAGTCCGCCTTCTCAAGGTCGAGGCCCACCCCCTCCATGACGGCCGCCTGCGCATCTGGGCCCGCATTCGCAACGTGAGCGACCGCACGCTTCCCGCCGAGATCGCCTGCTCATTTCGTATGAGAGGCGAGACTACGGCCAACAGCCCCTATTTCTACCAGCTCCAGGTTCCTTCAGGCGCCTACCGCGACGTCTTCTTCGTCTCTCCCGACGGCGAACTTTCCGCCTACACCGTCCTCGTTCGAAGCGAGGAGATGTGGAAGCAGAAATAACCCGGCCGCGTTTCCGCGACTCTCCAGTCACGAGCCAGCCTTCGCTTACCGCATCCGCAGCGAAAACCACCCGCCCAGCGCCAGCATCGCCAGGCTCGGCGCACAGGCCGCGGTGATCGGATCCAGCGTGCCACGCACGCCTAGCGCGTTGGCCACTTTCAAGAGCACAAAGTAGAGAAGGAAAAGTCCGAGCGACTTCGATACCCCGACGACTGGATTCACCCGCACCCCGCTCACCGCAAAGGGAATCGCCAGTAGAATCACGACCAAGGGCGACAGCGTGTCCGCCACCAATTCAAAATATCTCACAGCGTAAACCGTGACCTTCGGGTTTTCCTCAACAGTGAAATAATCAATGATCCGCCTCAGCTGAAAAAACGAGAGCTGCGTCGGTTTCACATCGAACACCAGCATCAGATCCGGCTCCTCCGTGAAATAGGGTACTTTTTTCTCATCGAATGGCCGGCTGGTGATCGGATCACCCGTTGCCGGATCGAACCAGGTCTCACGCCCGCGATAAAACGTCCAGCTGCCGCTCTGACGGTCGAATTTCGCCTCCGACGCGTAGAGACGCACCTTCTCCCGCCGCTGCGTATCCAGCTCCGAAACAGTCACGCCATAACCGCGTGTCGTCATGCTGCTGTACCGGTTCATGAACCACATCCGGCCCTGCCGCTGGTTATCGAACGTCACCACCCGCGAAAGCCCGGATACCTTGCTGTCGCCACCCGTCTCGAGCTCGTGCTTGTATTTCAAGTACTCCATCATCGATCGCGACTCCTCGACCGACCACGGGACCACGCTTGCATTAAGCGTCCACATCACGCCGCACAGCACCACGCCCGTCACCCAGATCGAACGGGTGATACGAAAAATTCCCATCCCGGCAGCGCGCATCGCGGTGATCTCGTTACTCCGGTGCAACTGGCCAAGTACATACAGCAGCGAGATCAGCAGGACCACCGGAAGGATGATCGCCAGGAAACTCGGCACCTTGATCGCGAAGTACATCACGATGTCCGTCGCCGGAGCCTTGTAGTTCAGCAAATCCTCAAAGTCGTCATACATCGTCTGGATCAGCAGCAACCCCAGCGTTGCCATGAGGGCGAGTCCGAGGATGCTGAGCCATTCGCGCAGGATATGCCGGTCAATGAGGTTCAACGCGCGCCAACTCAGCCGCGCCACCGCCTCGTGGCAACAGCGCGTTTCAATGGCGGCCTCGCCACCCGCCCTCCACGTCCCCTCTTTCTTACCAATCTCCCCTCCGCACCGCTCCCCCGGAACAAACCCTGCTGTTACGGTCTGCCGGACAAGCACAGTTTCTTTTTGAAAGCGCCCACCGACTCGCCTTGTCTGCGCACACCTCGTGACCAACTGGATTTTTGATCATGCTTAAAACGCTTCGCCTCATCGCCCCTCTGTTCGTTCTCGCCGCCGGGTTTTCGCCAACACTGCGGGCACAAGACACCATCAAAATCGGCGAGGTCGCCGCCCTCACCGGCAAAGACGCCTCCTTCGGTCAGTCCTCGCACAAGGCCACGCAACTCGCCGTCGACGAGATCAACGCCGCCGGCGGCGTGCTTGGCAAACAGCTCGAACTCCTCACCGAAAACAACCAGTGCAAAATCGGCGAATCCGCCACCACTGCCAAAAAACTCATCTCCCGCGACAAGGTCGTCGCCCTCCTCGGAGAAGTCGCCTCCAGCCGTTCCCTTGAAATGGCCCCCGTCGCGCAAGCAGCGAAGATTCCGATGATCTCGCCGTCCTCGACGAATCCCAAAGTTACTCAAGTAGGCACCTACATTTTCCGCGTCTGCTTCGTCGATGCCTTTCAGGGGCAGGTCATGGCCAAGTTCGCGCACAGCACGCTGCACGTGAAGAAAGTCGCCATCCTTTCCTCCGTCTCTTCCGCGTACAGCGTCGGCCTCGCCGCGGCCTTCAAAAAGCAATTCCTCTCCGAGGGCGGCACCATCGCCATCGAGCAAAAATTCGCCGAGGGCGACAAAGACTTCAAAGCCCAGCTCACCGCAATCAAGGCCGCCGGCGTCGATGGCATTCTCGTTCCGGCGTACTACACCGAGTGCGCCCTCATCTCGATCCAGGCCCGCGCCCTCGGCCTCGATATCCCGCTCTTCGGCGGCGACGGCTGGGAATCGCCACAACTCATCGCTATCGGCGGAAAAGCCGTCGAAGGCATCTACTTTTCCACTCACTACTCCTCCGAAAATCCCGCCCCCGCCACGCAGGCCTTCGTGAAAAAATACCGCGAGCGCTACAACGGCGAAACCCCCGACGGCCTCGCCGCCCTCGGCTACGACTCCGTTCTCGTCCTCGTCGATGCCATCAAACGCGCGGGCACCACCGAACCCGCCAAACTTCGCGAAGCCATCGCCGCCACCAAGGACGTGATGGGCGCGACCGGCGCAACCACACTCGACGCCGAACGCAACGCCTCCAAGCCCGCCGCCCTCTTCACCGTGAAGGACGGTAAATTCCACTTCGTCCAGTCCGCGACGCCGTAAGCGTCGCTGGTTGAATGTTGAAAGATGAAAGTTGAAGGGCGCCCCACACCACATGCTTAACTTCGAGAAACTGGACGTGTGGCAAAAGAGCATCGCCTTCGCCGACTTCGTCTACACAGAAACCCAACGATTTCCGGTCGAGGAACGCTTCGGCCTGACCAACCAGATGCGGCGGGACGCCGTTTCAATATCATCCAACATTGCAGAAGGCAGCTCTCACACCTCACGCCAGGACTATCGTCGCTTCGTCGAAATAGCAACAGGCTCGACCTTCGAGGTCGTCTCTCAAGCACGTATTGCTCATCACCAAGGATGGCTCGCAGAAGCCAGCCATCAACTCCTCTACGACGACGCACTCACCATCGTCCGCATGCTCAGCGGCCTCCGATCCTCGCTAGATTCATGATCCATTCAACTTTCAACCTTCAACCTTCAACCCAGCTCACGTCCGCGTGAGCACCTTCCTTCAGCAGCTCTTCAACGGTGTCTCGCTCGGTGCCGTCTACGCGCTTCTCGCGCTCGGCTACACCATGGTTTACGGCGTCCTGCGCTTCATCAACTTTGCACACGCCGACATTTTCATGGTCGGTGCTTTCGTCGGTTTTTTCGTGGGGCAACACGTTCCGTCAGCCACGCTTTTTGGAGGACTCACGGCGCTGTTCACCGCAATGATCGCCTGCGCACTCCTCGGCGTGATCATGGAACGCCTTGCCTATCGTCCACTCCGCAAAGCGCCAAAGCTCAACGTCCTCATCACCGCCATCGGCGTTTCGTTGCTGTTGGAATCCAGTGGCCAGGTTTTGCTCGGCGCAACGCCACGAACCTTCCCGACGATTTTCCCCGCCGCCCAATTCCAGCTCGGCACGCTCTCCGTCTCCAGCAACCAGCTGATCATCCTCGTCGTTTCCGCCGCCCTGATCGTCGCGCTTCAACTCATCGTTTTCCGCACACGCCTCGGCACCGCCATGCGCGCCGTCGCCCTCAACCCACAGGCCGCACAGCTCGTCGGTATCAATCACGACAGCATCATCTCGTTCACCTTCGGCCTCGGGTCCGCCCTCGCCGCCGCCGGCGGCATTCTCTACGCCCTCAACTATCCCGCCATCGACCCGCTCATGGGCGTCATGCCCGGCCTCAAGGCTTTTGTCGCCGCGATTCTCGGCGGCATCGGAAGCATTCCCGGCGCCGCGCTCGGCGGACTCGTCCTCGGCGTCGTCGAAACCTTCGTAAGCGGCAGCGAGTACTCGACCTATAAAGACGCCATCGCCTTCGCCGTGCTCATCCTGATCCTCCTGTTCCGCCCCTCCGGCATCCTCGGCAAATCCACCGTGGAAAAAGTCTGATGCTTCGCAGCCCGCGGTTGATGAAATACGCTGAATGTTGAAAGCCTCACAAGCACCGTCGCTCGTCCGACTTTCAACATTCACTCTTCACCTTTCAATTTTTCCTGATGCCCCGTGCCTCTCTCGCTCTCCTCGCCTCGCTGCTGGCCGCCTTCGGCATCTCCCATTTCTCTGACCGCATCGATCCGTACTACCTCGATGTCCTCATGGGCATCGGCATCAATGTCGTCCTCGCAGTCAGCCTGAATCTCGTCACCGGTTACACGGGCCAGTTCTCCCTCGGTCACGCCGGTTTCATGTCAGTCGGCGCCTACCTCTCCGCCGCCGTCACGCTCTTCCTCGGACCACGCCTGCTCGGTGAAGAAGGCGGCACGGCATTCTCACAAGCAGCCCTCTTTCTCGGCGCACTCCTCGCCGGCGGCCTCAGCGCCGCCGCTGCCGGACTTCTTGTCGGCATTCCCTCACTTCGTCTGCGCGGTGATTACCTCGCGCTCGTCACGCTCGGCTTCGCCGAAATCATCCGCGTCTTCCTCCAAAATTTCGAGCCGCTCGGCGGCGCACTCGGTCTCGTCGGTATTCCGCCCTACACAACGATCTTTTGGGTTCTCGCCGCCGCCGCCGTCACCGTCTATGTCGTCCTCTCTCTCGTTCATTCGACCTACGGACGCGGTTTCCTTGCAACTCATGATGACGAGATCGCCGCCGAGTCCGTCGGCCTCAACACCACGCGCTACAAGGTCGTAGCCTTCACCATCGGCGCCTTCTTCGCCGGCATCGGCGGCGCGCTCTTCGGCCATTTCAAGCTCACCATCAACCCCGCCGGTTTCGATTTCATGAAGAGCATCGAAATCCTCGTCATGGTCATCCTCGGCGGCATGGGCAACACCGTCGGCGTCATTCTCGCGGCGATCATCCTCACCATCCTGCCCGAGTTTCTACGCCCGGTCGCCGAATACCGCATGGTGGTTTATTCACTGGCTCTCGTCATCCTTATGATCGCTCGCCCCAAGGGTCTCTTCACCCTGCGTACGAAAAAATCCGCGAAGCCCGCCTCCACCTGATCGCCTCCGCTCCGCGCCCGTGTCTTCTTCAACAATCAACGCTCAACCTTCAACCTCTGAGCCCCTGCTAAGGCTCAGCTCCGCGACGCTTCGCTTCGGCGGCCTCACCGCCGCCAACGCCGTCGATCTCACGGTTTCCGAAGGCGAACTCTGCGGACTCATCGGTCCCAACGGCGCGGGCAAAACCACCATCTTCAATCTCATCACGGGCGTCTATCAGCCGACTGAGGGCGCCCTCTCTTTTGCCGGGAAAAATCTCGCCGGTCTCCGCAGTCATCAGATCGCCGCACTCGGCATCGCGCGCACGTTTCAAAACATACGCCTCTTCGAGAGTCTGAGCGTTTTCGACAACGTCCGCGCCGCGGCCAGCCTTCATCGGGGCACGCGCCCTTTCCACGCTCTCCTGCGCACCCGCCGCTTCCGCGAGGACGAAGCTGCGATCGCCAAACGCGTCGAAGAACTTCTTTCGCTCTTCAACCTTCTCCGTTTCCGCGACGCCGCCGCGCGCAGCCTGCCCTATGGCGAACAGCGCCGCCTCGAAATCGTCCGCGCCCTCGCCACGCAGCCGCGCCTCCTCCTCCTCGACGAACCCGCCGCCGGCATGAACGCCGCCGAAAAAACCGAGCTCGTGCAGCTCATCCAGCGCGTTCACCGCGAATTCAAACTCACCATCCTTCTCGTCGAGCACAGCATGCGTGTCGTCATGGGTGTCTGCCAGCGGATCGCCGTCCTCGATCACGGCGTGAAAATCGCCGAGGGCCCGCCCGCCGAAATCCAAAACAACCCCAAGGTCATCGAGGCCTACCTCGGCGAAGACCACCGAACCAGCCTCGCGCATCACTGACCGCAGCGCCATCAGGCTGTCCGGCTTTCACTCTTCACCCTTCACTTTTCACTCTTCCGTCCGCCGTGCTCACCGTCACCGATCTCTCCGTTTCCTACGGCGCCATTCAGGCGTTGCACGGAGTCAGCTTCGAAGTTCCCGCAGGATCCATCGTCACACTTGTCGGCTCCAACGGCGCGGGAAAAACCACCACACTCCGCGCGATCTCCGGACTCCTCCGTCCAGCCTCGGGAAAAATCATCTTCAACGGTGAAGACACCACCCGCGTCCCCGCGCACCAACTCGTGGCCCGCGGACTCAGCCACGTTCCCGAGGGCCGCATGGTTTTCAGTAATCTCACCGTGGACGAAAATCTCGCCATGGGCGCGTATCTTCAACGCGACGCCGCCAGTATCGCGAAAAATCGCGACTACGTTTTCAGCATTTTTCCGCGCCTCAAAGAGCGCCTCGCCCAATCCGCCGGCACACTCTCCGGCGGCGAACAGCAGATGCTCGCGATCGGACGCGCCCTCATGAGCGCGCCGAAATTTCTCATGCTGGACGAGCCGTCCCTTGGCATCGCGCCGCGTCTCGTCAGCACCATCTTCGAGAAAATCCTGGAGATAAATCGCGACCACGGAATCACGCTCCTCCTCGTCGAGCAGAACGCCAATCTCGCGCTCGAAATCTCCCATCACGCCTACGTGCTCGAGACCGGCCGCGTCGCCGTCTCCGGCCCGAGCAAAGACCTCCGCGCCCGCCCCGAGCTCAAAGCCGCTTACCTCGGCGGATAACCCCAAAGAGTTTCCCTCTGGAGGGACGACCTCCGTGTCGTCCGTCTCTCACTTCCCCGACGGTCCCTGCGTCCGCACCGGTGGCTTCTCAACCGTGCGACCATACGTTTCCCCCTTGCTCAGGTCTGCGCTTTTTTCTGCGTCCGCCGCTTTTTCCGCACGCTTTGACTCTTCCTTCCCCGTCGATGCCACGCCGCCGTCCTTGTCCGGTTTGAGCACGCCTTTCTCATTGGGCGCAAAAATCTCACCCTCCAGCCGTTCCGAAAGCGCGCGCCCGAATCCGTGACGGATCAGATTTCCGATCGTCGCGAGAATACCGACATCCGTTTTGCCAAACTCGCCTGAGAACGGAATCCGCGTCGCCACCTGATCGCGCGGTTTGTTTTTCAACAGCTTCGAAAGCCCGCTCACGATATTCTCCCAGAGCCGTTGCGTCACCGGCTTCGACTTGTCCTCCACGTTCTTGAAATCCAAGTGATCGAAAAACGGTTTCACATACCCCTCGTATTTTCCGTCGGCGGCAGCCACCTCGAGAAACAACTGAAAATCTCCGCTCGCCACATCGACATTCCCATAAGCCAGCAGGAAGTCGTTCAGCGCCGTCAGGTCCACATTCACCAGCTCCAGGTTGAGCTTGAAACGCGGTTGCTCCGCCAGCACGTCGAGCCCGCCAAAAACCCGCAGGTCGCCACTGCCGATTGTCTTCGCCGTCAGCTCGATCTCCGCCGGCAGCGGTCCACGTTTTTCCGAGGGCCGGTTTCGCAATCCCTTCGCCACCACCTGCAATCCATCGAGCTCGATATCCACCTTCGGATCCGCGTTGTTGTCCACGAAGCGCACGCGACTGTCCTTGATCTCCAGCCGCGTGATCTCGATCGGGAAAATATCCCCGATCGCATCCTGCCAGCGTTTGTCCACGACTTCCTTCTGACTGCTCTCTTCCGTCGGACCGTTCACGACGACCAGCTCGCCCTTCTCCAGTGCGAAATCGCCCACAAACCGCCCGCGAAACAGATCGCGCCACGCCAGCGAGAAATCGATTTTCTCCGCCTTGAAGAACGGCTCACGCGTCTGCCCCGTCGTCTTCAAAATCTCGACGCCTTCGAGCTGATAAGCCCCGCGCCACACCGCGAGATCGATGTCTTCCACATGTCCCGCGTACTCCGGAATTTTCTCCAGACGCTGATTGATGAGCGCCTTGATCGCGTACGACAGCGACACACGCACCGCGACGAGAACAATCACGACGACGAGAAGAATATGCCAGCTCCGGCGAAACCACACGGAGGCGCGTTCAAGACGGTTTGAAGACTGGGAACTCATACGCAAATGCAGCGCGACAGACCGCGTGTGCCCAACGCGGTGTCCCCGCTCCACCCCTCCGGCCATTTCCCGATGCACTGCTGGTCATTGGTCATTCGCGTCGCGCCCAGCGCGACGCGTTGACTGTCCATCGTCCGCGCAGATTGCCCGTTGCCCCCGTCAGCGGTGCCGTCTCCTCTTCCCTCATGCGAACCCCACTCCGCCCGTCGTCGCGTCTCCTTCTTACGACCGCCGCCACGCTCGCCGCTCTTGTTTCCACTTTTGCCGCCGAGCCAGCCGCCGCCGAAAACCCGCTCGCCTGGCCCGAGGTAAAACAGGAGCACAAACCCTGGACGCGCTGGTGGTGGCTGGGCTCCGCCGTGGACAAGGAAAACCTCACACGCGAACTCACCGAGTTTTCCCAAGCCGGTCTCGGCGGCGTCGAAATCACGCCCATCTACGGCGCAAAAGGCTATGAGGACCGCTTCATCGATTTCCTCTCTCCGAAATACATCGAGATGCTCGCCCACACGACAACGGAAGCCAAACGCCTCGGCCTCGCCGTCGACATGGCCACCGGCACCGGCTGGCCTTTCGGCGGTGGCTCGTGGACCACGAAGGAAGACACCGAACTCAAAATCGAAATCGCCGACGGCCAGTTCGCGCCAAAACTCACCGGCTTCAAAGTCAAACGCGCCGCCCCCGGCGCCTCCGGCCTCGTCCTCGACCCCTACTCGTCCGGCGCCATCGAGCGCTATCTCGCGCATTTCACCAAAGCCCTCGCCGCCCTCCCACCGGGCGCGATCCACGGCCACTTCCACGACTCCTTCGAGTACACCGCCAACTGGACGACCGCTCTGACGGAAAAATTCAAAGCCATGCACGGCTACGAACTCGGCGCTCACATGGCCGAGCTCCAGGATAAGGGCAACCCCGACACCATCGCCCGCATCAAATCCGACTACCGCGAAACGCTCGCCGCGCTTCACATGGATTACATGCACACGTGGGGCGAGTGGGTCCGCAAGCAAGGTGGCGTCGTCCGCAACCAAGGCCACGGCGCTCCCGCCAATCTCCTCGATCTCTACGCCCTCGCCGACGTCCCAGAAACCGAAGTCTTCGGCGCCACGCCTTTCCCCATTCCCGGCTATCGTTTCACGCCCGGCGAAATCAGCTACAATGAGACGCAACCGCTCATCAACCGGTTCGCCTCCTCCGCCGCCCACGTCACCGGAAAGCCCCTGGCCTCCTCGGAAACCTTCACGTGGGTGCGCGAGCATTTCCACGAAGCGCCTTCCGAGATGAAGCCCGAGCTCGATCAGCTTTTCACGACCGGCATCAACCACGTCTTCTACCACGGCACCGCCTTTTCGCCCGCAGACGTGCCGTGGCCCGGCTGGCTCTTCTACGCCTCAACACAGTACAACGACCGCAATCCTCTCTGGCGCGACATCAACGAAGGCCTAAACGCCTACATCACACGCGCCCAGTCGCTCCTGCAAAGCGGCCAGCCCGACGCCGACGTCCTCGTGTACTGGCCGTTCCATGACTTGCTCCACAAAGCCGACGGCTGGGAACGCAAGTTCTCCATGCACGGCAAGGAATGGCTGACCGATTCCTCTACCGGAAAACTCGCACAACAACTGATCGAAGCCGGCATTCAGTTCGATTTCATCTCCGACGATCAAATCTGTGACCCGAAAAAGCGCGCAGGTCTTCCTAACAACGCCCGCCTCGAGATCGACCGCCCCATCCTTGTTCCTCAATCGGCATTGATGCCCTTGGAGACGCTTCAAAAGCTTCACGAACTGGGACAGCGCGGAAACATGGTGTGCTTCATCGATGAACTGCCAGCCGACGTCCCCGGGTTCGCTCGATTGCAAGAACGACGTGCGGCCTTTCAGAAGGAACGCGCCGAAATCATCGGGAAACTCAAAGACTACTCCGGCGTGCGCATCGCGTTCGCGAAAAAGTACGACAACATCGGAGGCGCCATCGTGGTCGGTAACTTTGCGCAGGTGCTGACAAAACTCCCGAAGAGCGAACCGCTGGCCGCCAACGGCCTCAGCTTCATCCGTCGCATCAGCAACGATCAACGCACCAAGCTCTACTTCGTGACGAACCTCTCGGACAAACCGTTCGACGGCACCATCGGTCTCAAACTCGATTCCCGCCCGGCAGGCCGCGTTGCTTTCCTGAATCCGCGAACCGGTGCCAGCGGTTTCACTGCATCGCGAGTGACTCAATCGCCATCCAAGGGCCGCACAACCGACGTGCGACTTCAACTGGCCGCAGGCGAATCAACATTCATTCGCGTCACCTCGGATAACACTCCGACCGCCCCCACATGGCGCTATCTCGACCCCGCCGGCCAGCCCACACCGCTCGCCGGTGACTGGCGCGTGACATTCCTCCGCGGCGGCCCGGAGCTCCCGCCTGCATTCAACATCGCCAGCACCAAGCTCGCGTCGTGGACCAACCAAAGTCCCGCCCACGAAGCCTTCGCCGGGACCGCACGCTACGAACTCGCTTTCGATCTTCCGGCTTCGCCCGCCGGCGCCAGCGGCGACTGGCTGCTCGATCTCGGCGACGTCCGCGAAACCGCCCGCGTCTTCGTCAACGGCACCGAAGTCGATCTGCTCTGGTCCATTCCCTTCCGCACCCGCATCGACGCCAAACACCTGAAACCCGGCGGCAATACGATCGCGATCGAAGTCACCAACCTCGGTGCCAATCGCGTCCGTGATCTCGACAAACGCGGCGTGAAGTGGGCGAATTTCTACGACGCGAACGTGGTCAACGTGAACTACAAGAAAATGGAAGCCGCCAGCTGGCCCATCATGCCTTCCGGCCTTCTCGGTCCCGTCACACTGACGCCGCTTAAGTAGCGTCACTCCCCCGCTGTAGGGCCGCACCTCTGGTGCGTGCTTCCGAGGTGGAGCGCGCACTCCGAGCGCGCTGACGGCATCGCCCACCAACCGAAACACCGCCGATCTTTGCACCGACAAAAAAGCCGACCGGAAATCCGGTCGGCTTTGCTCATCTAAAATCGTCGCGTGGCGTCTGCGCTTTACGCGACGCGCTCAACCACCAGCGGCGGAGGAGTCGGGCGCTTCGGCGCGAGACGATAGGCGTTCTTGAAGTGATCGAGCGCCTGCTCGAGCTTCGACTCGTCGTTGTAGTGGATCATCATGAGCGGCTCGCCCTGTTTGACCTGGGTGCCGACCTTCTTGATCTCGGAAACGCCGACGGCGAAATCGACCTTGTCGTGCGAGTTCTCTTTGCCCGCTCCGAGGATATGTACGCCCTTCGCGATCCACGCGGCATTGATCGTGTGCACATAGCCACGCTTCGGGGCCGGGAGTTTGCGGACGTGTTTTGCCTGCGGGAATTTTTCCGGATGATCGACGAACGAGGCGTCGCCACCTTGCGCGCGGATCAGCTCCTTGAACTTTTCCAGTGCGGAACCGTCGGTGAGGTGACGCTGCACGGTCTGCTTGGCCGAAAGGGTCGAGCCAGCAACGCCAGCGAGGCGCACGATCTCCATGCCGAGTTTCAGCACGAGCTCTTTCATGTCCTCAGGACCTTCGCCCTTCAGGAGCGCAATCGCTTCTTTGACTTCGAGCGCCGTGCCGACGGTGTCGCCGAGCGGCTGATTCATATCCGTGACGAGCGCCACGCAACGACGCTTCATCGAGCGACCGACACGCGTCATCGAACGCGCCAGCTGCTTGGCTTGCTCGAGGTCCTTGATGAAGGAGCCATTGCCCCACTTCACATCGATCACGAGGCCTTCGGAACCTTCGGCGAGCTTCTTGGAAAGAACGCTGCCCGTGATGAGCGGGAGGCTCGGGATGGTGCCGGTTTCTTTGCGGAGTCCGTAGAGCTTGCCTTCAACCGGAGCAAGATCCGGCGTCTGAGCGACGATCGCGCCGCCGATTTTCGCGAGCTGATTGGAGAAATGTTCGGTGGTCTGGTGCCCCTTGAAGCCCGGGAACGCCGCAAGCTTTTCAAGCGTGTTGATCACGTAATCGTGCTCCACGCCGCACATCATCGGGACCACAACGCCGCTGGCCATCGCGAGCGGAACGAGCACAAGCGAGGTTTTGTCGCCCACACCGCCGGTCGAATACTTGTCGATCTTCGGTTTCGCGATGTGCGAGAGATCGATCACTTCACCGGAAAGCATCATTTCCTCGGTGAGATCGGCCGTTTCCTGGGCCGACATACCCGTGAAGTAAATGGCCATGGCCAAGGCGGCCAGCTGATGCTGTGGCATCTCGCCATCCAGCGTGCTATCAATGATGTAGCGAATTTCCTCTTGAGTGAATTCCTGTCCGTCGCGTTTCTTTTCGATCAAAGATTCGAACGTTGGTTTGATGAACCTCCGGGGAGGCAGCGTGCGTTTTGTCATTGGTTGAATCAGCGTAATAGGAAAGCCCGTCCTGCGGGCAGCAAAGTTTACAAGCCAACTCTCCGTCACTAAAATGTCGAGCCAAAACTACCCCGTTTTCACTCGGAGAACGCCCTGCTGGCCCGGCATTTTCCGGTCATTTGGTCACCGAAATGAGTCTTGCCGCGCCGCGCGCCGCCCCGGTTGTCTGGGCGGATGCACGTTTCGTTCAATCTCGCGGCCGATCTCGACGCCGCCCTGAAAACCGCCGCCGCTTCCGCTGGCTTCGACACCGCCGCCTTCGCGCCCGATGTCCGCCCCGCCGATCCGCGCCACGGTGACTATCAGGCCAACGGCGTGCTGGGCTACGCCAAGCGCGAGAAGCAAAACCCGCGAGCCGTCGCCGAAAAACTCCTCGCCGCCCTCCCCTCCGATCTCCGTGAGCGCTACGACGCTTCCATCGCCGGCCCGGGCTTCATCAATTTCACGCTCAAGCCCGCCGCTCTGCTCTCCTGGTTGAAGGCTTTCGCCAACGAAACCGCACTCACCTCCGGCGCTTCCTCCACCTACAACGGTCAGACGTGGATCGTCGATTACAGCTCGCCCAACACCGCGAAGCAGATGCACGTCGGCCACCTCCGCTCCGCTGTCATCGGTGAAGCGATCTGCCGCCTGCTCGCCTTCAGCGGTGCCAAGGTCATTCGCGACAACCATCTCGGCGACTGGGGCACGCAGTTCGGCAAACTCATCTACGGTTACAAGCGCTGGGCCGATCCCAAAGCCCTCGAAACCGACGCCATTGAAGAGCTCGAACGCCTCTACAAACTCGGCAACAACGCCACCGACCCGGAAAAGTCCCCCGAGCCCGAGAAGGCTGCGCGTGAACTCGAGGTCGCCCGCGCCGAGCTCGTGAAACTTCAAAACGGAGACCCCGAAAACGTCGCACTCTGGCAGAAATTCTCCGACGTCTCCCTCGCCGCGTTCCAGCAGATCTACGACCGGCTCGGCATCCAATTCGACCACAACCTCGGCGAATCCTTCTACAACGACAAAGTCGATCGTGTTTACCGCGAACTGACGGACACCGGCATCGCCGAGACGAGCAACGACGCCCTCGTCGTTTTCCACGACGAGCATCCGCGCTTCAAACGCGACGCCGAGCGCCCAAATCCATTCATGGTCCGCAAAGCCGACGGCGCCAGCGGCTACGCCTCCACTGATCTCGCCACCGCACTGTATCGATCCGATCACTTCAAGGCCGACGGCATCGTCTACGTCACCGACTTCCGCCAGGCCGATCATTTCGAGCAGCTCTTCCTCACCGTGAAGAAATGGTTCGAGAAAAAGGCCTACCGCCTGCCCGAGTTACACCACGTCACCTTCGGTGCAGTCACCGGCGAAGACGGCAAGGCGCTCAAGACCCGCGATGGCGGCACGGTCAAATTAAAAGCCCTGCTCGACGAAGCCGAGGAGCGGGCCCTCGCGGTCGTGCAGGCCAAAAACGCCGAGCGTCCCGAAGCTGAACGTTTCACCGAAGCCGAGTGTGCCGAGATCGCCAAAGCCGTTGGTGTCGGCGCCGTCCAGTACGCCGACCTCTCCCAAAACCGCAGCAGCAACTACGTCTTCTCGTGGGACAAGATGCTCGCGCTCGAAGGCAATACCGCGCCCTACCTCCTCTACGCCGTCGCCCGCATCCGCTCGATTTTCCGCCGCGCCCAACTCGGCACGCCCGGCTCCGCCGAACTCGTCGCGCTCGAGCAATCCGCCACGCCACCCGACACCGCCGCTGAACGCTCGCTCGCGCGCAAACTCGTCCATTTCCCCGACGCTCTCGCCATCGCCACCGGCAATCTCCGCCCGCACTTCCTCGGCCTGTATCTCTACGAACTCGCCGGCGAATTCAGCGCCTTCTACGCGGCCGACAAAGTCATCGTCGACGATCCCGCCGTTCGCGCCCGCCGCGTCCTTCTCTGCGCCCGCACGCTCCTTCTCCTGGAGACAGGCCTCCATATCCTAGGCCTGCGTACCTTGCAGCGCATGTGACCGTTCCGAACGTAGCCGCCTCTCTGTGTAGCCGCGCCACTTCAGACGCGGTCATATCCAGCCTGTAAGCGTTTTATCAAAAACCCTGCGATTCACCTCGTCCGGCAAACCGCGCTCGCTCCCGCCGGTCTGCCATGGGACAAAACACTTGCCGCCCACTTCCCGTCCACCCACATAATGCAATCCATGGCCACGCAGGAATTCTACATCCGCACTGCCTCCGAAACCGAAGCGCACGGCCCGTTTACGCAGGAGCAACTCATCTCGCTCGCCGAGGCCGGCAAGGTGGACCCGCAAACCTTGTACTACGAGGCAAACACCGAGCAGTGGATCACCATCGGCAGCAACGCCGAACTGCGCACCGCCATCTTCCCCGAGAAAAAGCGCCTCACGATCAAGCCCAAGGACCGCATCGCCACGCTCAACGCCGGTCCCGACACGCATCCGCCGATCACCGTCGACGACATGCTCGCCGCCGCCGAGGGCCGCACGGCCGACACCGCCGACAAACGCGACAAAACCATCGCCTACGAGCGCGCCGCCCGCCTCGGCCGCTACGCCTGCATTGCGATGCTTCTTCTGAGCGCCGCTTCGCTCCTGCTCCCGTCCATCGATCTTCTCGTCGCGTTTGATACCGCCAAGCTTGTCGGCCATCCCTATATTTACCTCGGCATCGTCGACCTCGGCCTCTCGTTGATGCTCATGCTGGGGGCCATCGCCTGGTATCCGTTTATCCGATTCCGCGCCGCGCTCGGCCTCGGATTCCTCGGCGTCATGTTCTGGATGCAGATGCCCACGCCCGTCATTCCGGTGCTGGTCGTCGCCGCCGCTTCCGCCGGCCTTTACCTGTCCACGATCTTCGTCAGCTACCTTCCGCTCGCGGTTTCGGTGGGTGTCGGCCTCGCCGGTTCACTCGGCTTCGCCTACTACATGCTCACTAACTGACGCTGGCCAAGCGGTCCGTCACACGCCAACGTGTCGGCATGCCTCGTACTCCGCTGCTCTGGAACCGGCTCGTTAAGCTCGTCCAAAAAGATATCTGGCAGCCCGCCTATCTGTCGGAGCGCTCTTTCCGCGGTGCGTCCTACGCAGTCTTGCGCGTAGTTTCGATCACCCTTACCGGCCTTCAGGAAACCCGCGCCACCGCCAGGGCCGCGGCGCTCGCTTTCAGCAGTCTGCTAGGCATCGGGCCGCTCATCGGCATCGCCGTTCTCATCGCCGGTTTTGCCGCCGGCAAAAACGATCCTCAACTGGTCGTCAACAAACTCAACGACCTGATCAACTTCGTCGCTCCGCAGCTGAATCACTACGAGGACATCAAAAACTCCGGCGCCGCAGACGCCCAGGCCCACGCCGATGCCGTCGTCGCGGCCTCTCCGGCGGTGAATCCCGAACTGGTCACCCACATCAACGACTTCATCAACGCCACCCGATCCAGCGCCGGCGGTGGCATTGTCAGCGCCATCTCACTCATCATCATTGTCCTGATGCTCTTCACGTCGATCGAGGGGGTTTTCAACGACATCTGGGGCGTGCGGCGGGGGCGCTCGTGGGTGCTCCGCATCGTCTTCTACTGGACCATTCTCACCCTCGGCGCGGTCCTCTTTTTCGGAGCGTTGGGCGCTCTGTCGGCCGCCACGTTCATCCGGTTTTTCAAAGACCATCTCGGCGAACACGTGGCGAGCCTGCTCAATCTCTCCCTGCCCGTCCTGTCCCTTTCGCTTCTCATCGGGATTCTCACACTCTTCTACCGGTACATTCCCAATACCCGCGTCTTCTGGCGCGCCGCGCTCACCGGCGCCATCGTCGTCACTCTTCTCATCTACGCCAACAACCTCCTGGCCGCCGCTTACTTCAGCCGCGTCGAACTCACGCGAAATCTCTACGGCTCGCTCGCCTTGCCGATGATCCTGATGTTCGGCCTCTACATCTTCTGGCTCGTCGTGCTCGTCGGCGGACAGATCAGCTACGCCGTTCAAAACGTCCACTACCGAAACAGTCAGGCCGCGTGGGACAATCTCAGCGCCTCCACCCGCGAACGTCTCACGCTCATCGTCCTGCTCACCATCGGCCGCCGCTTCCAATCCTGCCTGCCTCCCTGCAACGTCGCCCAACTCGGCAGCACCATCAAAGTCCCCACCCAGATTCTCAACGAAGCCCTCAACCGGCTCGTCGACCTTCACTTGGTCACCCCGGTCCCGTCGGCCGAGGAAAATACCGCGTCCGACTACGCCTATCAGCCCGCCCGCCCCCTCAACAGCATCACCCTCGGCGAATTCAAGGAAACCTTCGACAGTCACGGCGATGACCCCGCGGGCGACAGCATCGACCGCCTTGATCCGCTGATCGAACAGTACCACGCCACCATTCGCGCACTCAGCGATCACACGCTCTTCTCAAAACCCTTGGATGCCCTTTTCGAAGAGCACGACTTCGACGAATCCCGGCCCCCCTTCACACTCGGCCAGAACGCGCAAAAAACCACCTGAGTTTCCCAGGTAGGGCACATTACCCCAATTGCACAGGCTGGATCGGGCTCGAGCCAACCTCGTCCCGAGTCATTGGGCATTGGCCATTCGCGTCGCGCCCAGCGCGACGCGTGCTTTCCACGCTTGCCACCCCCCCTGCCAAACCTACCGTCGCGCCCTTTCCCCACATGATTTCCTGGATCCAGAAAACCTTTCAGCAGCACTTCCGCATCGTTTTCGCCGTACTGCTGGTCCTCATCATCATTTCGTTCATCTTCATCACGAATGCCTCCTCCGGCCTCCGCCAGGCCGACCACCAGGTAGTCAAACGCCCCTATCTTGATCTGAACATCGGCCGTTCCTCCGATCAACAACGCCTTCTTGGTGATACAGAAGACACTCGTCGCATCATGGGAGACGCCATGCTGAGCCTCGAAATTGAGTATGGCCAGATGCCGTTCCGCAGCCAGCAGCAACTCGAGGGCTACGCACTCACCCGCTATACCTGCCTCCACCTCGCCAACCAGCTGAATGTTCCGTCCCCAAACAAGGCCGAACTCGCCGACTACATCAAAGGCTTGAACAGCTTCGCTGGCAGCGACGGCCAGTTCGACGCCGGTAAATACGCTGAATTTCGCAAAACGATCGCCGCCAACAAAGCCGTTACCGAAGGCCAGATCTCCCGCATCCTTTCCGACAATCTCCGCATCGAACGCGTTACGAAGCTCATCGCCGGCCCCGGATACACCCTTCCCGCCGACGTGAAACGCGAACTCACGCTCTTCGATACCACTTGGACGCTCGCCACCGCCTCCATCGACCGCGCCAGCTTCGCACCCGCGATCACACCCACCGACGCCGAGATCGCCAAACTCTTCGAGGAAAACGCCCCCGCCTACACAATCCCCGCCCAGGTGAGCGTGAGCTATGTCGAGTTCACGGCAGATTCATTCCTCGCCGCTCTTCCCACCCCGCCCGAGGCTGATGTTCGCGGCTTCTACGACAACAATGCCGCCCGCTTCCCCGTAGCTGACCGCAAGCCTGGCGAGACTGCGAATCCGGACGCCGATTACGCCAAGGTCCGTCCTCAAGTCGAAGCCACCCTCAAGCAAGCCGCCGCAAAACGCGTCGCCTCAAAGGTCGCCGGCGACGTCGCTCTTACTCTCTATGAGAAGAAGATCACCCCTCTTTCCGCTGACTTCCCCGCCTTTCTCGCCGCCAACAAGCTGACCCTCAAAAACGTTCCCCCGTTCAGCGAAGAAAATGTCCCCGCCGAACTCGGCGCCAATCCCGCGATTCCTGCAGAAGCCCTCAAGCTCAACAAAGACCGCATGGTCTCCGACGCCATCCCAACGGAAAAGGGCAGCGTCATCCTCTTTTGGAAAGACAGCTTCGCCTCGCGCCAGCCGTCCCTCTCCGAAGTCCGCGCCAAAGTGACCGCCGACTTCATCGAGAACGAAAAAGCAAAACGCTTCATCGCCCTCGGCCAGTCCCTGCGCACCCAGATTCAGGTCCGCCTCAAGGCCGGCGACTCCTTTCGAAAAAGCCGCCACCGCCGCCGCGGCCGCCGCAAATGTAAAAGTTGAGACGAAGACACTCGCCGCCTTCACGCTCCGCCAGCCTCCGCAAGACTTTGACCGCGGTCTCTTCGAGGTCCTCCAGAACCTCGCGAAAGGCGAAGTCTCTCCCATGGTTTCCGGTGTCTTCGCCTACGCCGTGGACAAAAAGCTCCCCGACCTAAGCGAAACCAATCCTCAGTACGTCACCGTCAGCACGCGCCTCGCCCAGAGCAACGCCGCCGGCACCGCCCAGGCCTTCTTCCGGGACCTTGTTACCCAGGAACTCGCCAAGACGACGCTTCCCGACGAGCGTTAAACCACGCCCAGTCCCTTTCCCAAGCCGCCCGCCAGCCGGCGGCTTTTTTATTTTCCGCGCAGAGTGACTCCCCCCTCCACCCGCCCTACATCATTGGTGGATCCCTCCCCGCCGCCTTTCCGTAACTTTCCCCCGTTCCCTCCGTCATTCCAGCCGTGCAACCACCGCCTGTCGGCGCGCTTGCCACTTTATCCGTTCCGTTCGCAACCTTTTCTCCGTCTTCGTGTTCTCCTTCTTGTCCGTCTTCACGTCACCGTCATCACTTTCCATGCGCCTTCGCATCCTCTCCGCCCTTTTCACCGCCACCGCCGCACTTCAGGCCCAGACACCTGCGTCAGCGCCAGCTCCCGCACTCCCGCCGGTCCCCGCCTCCGCAATTCAGACCGCACCCACCACATCCACGTCGACCGCGCGCCCGCTCACGTTGGAAGATGCCGTCGCCCTCGCGCTCGATAAAAATTTCGATCTCAAAATCCAGCGCCTCACGACCGACAGCGCAGGCGACTCCCTCATCATCGCCGACGCCGCCTACGACCCGACGCTCAGCCTCACCGCCGTCCGCACGTACAGCCAGGCGATCGACGGCAACACCAGTCAGACAGGCTTGGATACACGCCTGAGCGCTTCGCAAAAAGTCATCACTGGCGGTACTATCGCCGCCGGCGGCAATCTCGACCGCGCACACTTCCGCCCCACGCTGACCTCGAACTTCAATCCCGTCTACAACAGCGACGTCTCCCTCTCCGTCCGCCAGCCGCTTCTCCGGGGCGCCGGCATCGCCGCCAATCGCGCCGCGATCGACCGCGCAAAACTCGGCGTCACCCGCGCCAACTACGACCTGAAGGATGCCGTCCTCGTCACGATCCGCGACGTCGAGACCGCCTACTACAACCTCGCCTTCGCACGCGTTCAGGTCGACGTCCGCCGCTTCTCCCTCGAGGTCGCGGAAAAACTCGTCGCCGAAAATCGCGACCGTCTTTCCGTCGGCGCCGCCATCGAGCTCGATGTCCTCCAGGCCGAGGTCCTTGTCGCCAACGCCCGCCGCGCACTCCTGCTCGCCGAGCAGACCGCCCAGAACGCCGAGGACAATCTCGTCGCGCTCATCAACCCGTTCAATTTCACCGTCGCCCCAGGCCCCGTCGTCCTCGAGCCGCTCGGCGCGATCTCCGTCTCGTTTGACCATTCCTACAAGCTCGCGCGCGACAACGCCCCCGCCCTCGCGTCCGGCCAGCTCTCCATCGAACAGCTCAAACTCGACGCCACCGTCGCCAAGAAAAACCAGCTCCCCACCCTCGATCTCGGCGCGGGCCTCGGCTACAACACCCGCAAAGACAACGCCAACGAAGCCGTCTCCGATGTCTGGGGCTCCGATGGCTACAACTGGCAGCTCGACGCAACGGTCAGTCTTCCGTGGGGCATCCGCGCCGATAAAGCCCGCTACCGCCAGGCCCTGAGCAGCCTCAACCGCGAGCAGATCCGCCTGCAGCAGATCGATCAAAATCTCCTCGTCCAGGTTCGCTCCGCGATCCGCGCAGTCGAGACCAACAACGAAAGCGTCCGCATCGCCACGCTCGCCACCAAGCTCAGCGAACAACAATTCGAGGCCGAGAAAGCCCGCAACGACAACGGCCGCTCCACCTTCCGCCTCGTGCAGGAAGCGAAAGAAGATCTCGACTCCGCCCAGATCAGCGAACTCCAGGCCCGCCTCGCCCTCCGCAACGCCCTCGCCGACCTCGCCCGCCTCGAGACCACATCCCTCAACCGCTACCGCATCAACCTGCAGCAATAAACTTGGAGGGACGACCTCCGTGTCGTCCGCCTCCCTTTTCCTCAGCCCTCCCGGCCCGACCTAACCCGTCGGGCCTTTTTCACGCTCTCCGCCATCGTTCTCATTCTCTTAATCATACTCCTTCTCTTCGGCTTCCCGCTTCCCTCCGCCTTTCCGGCAATCCTGTTCATCCTGCAGTCTTGTCCAAAAAACCATCCGTCCTGCCCCGTCGAAAAAATCCCGTCCACCGTCGCCTTCCCCGCCTCCACGACCCGGTGCTCGGGCACCTGCGTGCGAATCGATGTGCGCTGCTTCTTCACCAGCGCCCGCGTATTCTTCGCAATCTCCGGCACCAGCTCCCGCCCTCGGCAACTTTCCGTCTAAAAACGCCAGCGTCTCCCGATAGCCGATCGATCCGGCGGCATCTGGGGAGTTTTTCTCCAACCCCGCCGCGCGAAGCCTCTCCACTTCATCGACAAGTCCGGCACGGATCATCTCTTCGATATGCCCGGTGATGCGCGACTCCAGCTGCGACTGCTCCCGGTCCAGCCGCGTCAACTTCACGGAAAAATCCGCAAACGGCCCGGGCTTGGCCGCAAATCCTCCTCGCCCAGCGCCTTCAACGTTTTCCCCGACGCCCGGCAGCGCTCCAACGCCCGCGTCACCGGCCGCGGATTCGCCGTATCCAGATTCCCCAACCCGCCGGATTCAACGCCCACAGCTCCGCGACCAGCGCGTTCAATCCACTCCTGCTCCAGTTGCCCGGCGATCTCCGAACGCAATTCCTCCGCCACCGTCACGTCGTCCGCCACCGGCCCGAAAAATGCCTTCAGATAAATTCCGTTCCGCCAGCCACGAACAACACGTTTCCCGCGTCCGATGATATCCTTCATCCGAGCCCGCGCCTGCTTCACGTACACGGTCACATCCATCCGCTCCGATATATCGCACACGTCGATCAGATGATGCCGCACGCGCGCCAGCTCCACCTTCGTCGGTTTCGCCATGCCGATATCCAATCCGCGGTAAAAAAGCAGCGAGTCGCACAAGATGATTTCCGCATTCGTTCAACTCCCGCCGAGCGCAGCGACAGCTCGGTTTTCCCGACGGCCGTCGGCCGGTGATGACGTGAAGAACTTTTTCTGCGCGCAAAGTCATGCTGGGAGCGCAACACTCTGCCCATGATCTCCCTGCCCGGCCAAGCTCGTCCTGCTTTTCTCCACGTTATCACTCTCGGCCTGCACCGCCGACACCGCCCCGCGCCACACCGACGACTTCCGCTCCGGCCTGAAAAACTGGGTCGTCGAACAACGCCCCGGCGGCCGCGTCACCGCGGAAAACGGCCTGCTCATCATCGATGACGAAGCCGGCTGCACCGTCTGGTTCCGCGAAAAACTCCGCGCGCCCGTCACCATCCGCTACGAGGCAACGATGAGCCCCGACGCCCGCGTCTCCGATCTCAACTGCTTCTGGATGGCTTCCGACTCTGCACATCCCGACGACCTCTTTTTTCTCAGGCCACAAACGCACCGGCGCCTTCGCCACCTACGATTCCCTCCGGACCTACTACGTCGGTTACGGTGGCAACACCAACACCACAACCCGCTTCCGCCGCTACGACGGCTCCGGCGCCCGCCCGCTTCTCTCCGAGCACGATCTCTCCGACAAAAAATTCCTCCTGGAGCCCGGCCGCACCTACCGCATCGAACTCCGCGCCCGCGACGGCGTCGTCGAATTCCTCCGCGATGGCGAAGTCATCTTCACCTACCGCGACCCCGCACCCCTCACCGAAGGCTGGTTCGGCTTCCGCACCGTAAAATCCAAAATCGAAATCAAAAACTTCCGCATAGACTAAGCCAAGGTGGAGCCATTCTGAGCACGCTTTTCAGATGTAGACAGAGGCTCTCACCCCGCGTCCTTGGCATCCTGCTAATCGCAATCGTGTCTGTTAAAATTCCGCAGTCGCTCGCTTTCTGTTACAGCCGCGAAACATCTCCGGTTTCCAGCACTTTCCCTTTGCCCCTTCCGCCCGGGTAGCTCACGTCCTCCCTTCAACGCGAACCACGCAGCCACCCGCTCCCGTTTTCTAACTCGCTCTCGTCACCGAAACCTTCCCGCCAATAGATCAACGGCGTCGCCATGACGCGAGCCATCTCGTCGAAGGACTCGCGCACCGCCGGACATGCCGTCACCGTCCTCCGTCCACGCCAGGGTAACTCCTATCACGAGCGCATCGACGGTCTCTACCGCGAACACCCCTCCGCTTCGCTCCCGATCCCGGGCTATAATTCGCCTCGGCCTTCCTGCGCGCGGAAAACCATCCGCCTCTGGCGCGCAGAGCGCCCGACCTCGTCCACATCGCGACCGAGGGTCCGCTCGGTTACCCGCACTCCTCGCCGCCCGCAAACTCGGTCTCCCCGTCACTCCGCTTCCATACCAATTTCCACAGCTACAGCCGCCCGCACTACGGCTTCGCGTTTCTCACCCGCCCAGCGTCCGCCCACCCCCCGCCATTTCCACAACCGCACGCGCATCACGCTCTCGCCCACCGTCGAGCTCAACGACGAGCTCACCCATGAGCTTCCGCGACATGCGCCTCATGTCGCGCGGCGTGAACACCGCGTCTTCACCCCCTGCTTCGCAGCGAAACTCTCCGCACCCCAGCTCGGCGCCGCGCCTTCCGACCTTCTCATTGTCCACGTCAGCCGCCTCGCCGCGGAGACAACTATCCGCTTCTCTTCGAGTCCTACGCCGCCATCCGCGCCGTCCGCCGACGCCAGACTCGTCGTGGTCGACGACGGCCCGCTTCGCAAAAAACTCGCCCGTCAAATCTCCGTCCGATTCACCGGCTTTTCTCGTTGTGTGATCTCCTCGCCGCTCACTACGCCGCCGCCGATCTTTTTCTCTATCCGAGCCTCACCGAGACGTTCGGTAACGTCACCACCGAGTCCACCGCCAGCGGCCTCCCTGTTGTTGCGTTCAACTACGCGGCTGCCGCCGCTTCATCCGCCACGACGAAAACGGCGGCCGGCTCCCTTCGGCGACCGCGCCGCTCTTCCATCATTCTCGCCGCTCACGCTGCCCGCTCCCAGGAACTCCGCGCCCGCCTCAGCCCCGCCGCGCGCAAGACCGCCGAGGGCATCTCCCGGACCTTGGTTCCATCCCATGGAGTGCGATATCCCTTGCTCGACGTCCTCCGGAACCATAAAAACAATTCCATCATTTTCTTCGCGTCCGTTCCGATTAAGGTGAATCCAGCTGCCCGGTGAACGTGCTTTCATCCACAATCCCAATTCTGCTACAACGCCAAGAACCCGCACCTGCTGGAGCGTGCACGCCAATTCATCGAGAAACAGAACTCGACGCCGAGATCGTCCACACCGAGCGCCCGCGCCACGCCACCGAACTCGCCCGCCGCGCCGTCGATGAGGGTTGCGAACTCGTTGTCGCCATCGGCGGTGATGGCACGATGAACGAGACCGCCGCTGCCTGAGGCGCTGTTTGGATCATTGTGTTTCCCGATCAACCTTAGCAAGACGC
>JASGJB010000041.1:0-8711 GCA_049840895.1 Nibricoccus sp.
GATGTATTGCTAAGGTTAATAGGGAAACACGATAGAATCCAGCAGCACCTCAGGAACATCAGGGGGAAGACAAACCCGCGCCCGAAGATACGTGGGCATTCGACTCATCCCGCGAGAACCACCAGGCGATCGTGGCCACGCAGGCCAGCTTCGCCATTTCCGAAGGCTGGAAGGAAACGCTCCCCACATGAATCCAGCGCGCGGCACCTTTGATTCGCAGGCCGATTCCGGGCGCAAAGCAGAAGCAGCAACAACACGAAGGACACCGCCAGCAGCATCCACCAGCAGCGCTGGAGGAGGTGATAGTCCGTGCACGAGGCGATCGTGCACACCACCACGCCGACTCCGAGCCACATCGCCTGGCGCTTCAGGAAGAAGAGCTGGTCACCATGATTCCCGGGGCGCGAAAGCCGCCGTGCTGGACAGCATGACCAGTCCCAGCACGATCAGGCCGATCACGGCGATCACCATGAAGTAGACGCTGTTGCGATGAACGTTCAACGGAGGGCGGGCGGCGTGGCGGGTTAGCTTTTCTTGCGGGAGAAGCTTCAGGTTCTGACCGAGCTGCAGCTTCTTCGGGTCAGGAAGATCCTTGTTCAGCTTGACAGGTCGTCCACGGTCACGCCGAAACGCTTCGCGATCGACGTGGCGGTGTCGCCTTTCTGAATCGTGTAAGTGCCGGGAGCGGCAGTCTTGGTCGCCGCCGTGTCGGTCTTCTTTTCCACCACCGGATTCGGTGCGGGAGGCTCGATCGCCGCTGTCTGCACCGGCTGAGCCGTGGCCTTCTTCGGCGGCAGGTTGAGAATCTGGCCATTCTTCAGCGTGGCCAGGTCCTTGCCCGTGTTCTGAAACTGCAGTTCCGCGACTGAGACGCCCGTGGCTGCCGCGATTTTCGGCAGCGTGTCGCCGGTTTTCACATGATAGTAGCGAGCATTCGAAGGCTGCGCGGCCAGCGACGGAGCCGGAGCAGCTGGGGCCGCAGCCGGAGCCGCTTGCGTTTTCACCGGCGCCTCAGCGGGCTCGGACTTCTCCGAGGGAGCCGCCTTCGTCGCCGCCACCGTCGGCTCGAAGCCGCGGCGATGCGCCTTGATGCTGTTGAAAGCGTAGATGCCACCCACCGCCACGACGTGGAGGATCAGCACCACGAAGAAAGCGCTCGAGAGGCGGGTCTGCGGCTCGTCGTCGAAGTCGTCCTCCATCCCTGGGCGCATGCACGCGCGGTCGCCGCATTCAACTTCATCGGTTTCGGTTTCGCGGGCCGCGGCAGGAAGGCCGGACGCTGCTTCAGGAATTTCGGGATTTGCAGTTTCATTGGGCAGGTAGGGCTTGACCAGGGCGCGGAATTGATTTCCGCGGTCGGCGTAGTTTTTGAACATGTCGAAGCTCGAAGTACCAGGACTGAAAAGGACGACATCGCCGGGCTGGGCGAGGTCGTGGGAGAGTTCACCGCTTTTTCCAGGGACCATCCGGCATTGGCTACCTGCAACGCGGTCTTCCAGATCGCCTCGATGCGGTCGGCCATTTCGCCGAGACCACGACTGCGCGGCACCTGCCGCCACGAGTTCGGTGAGCATTTCGTATTCGAAACCTTTGTCCTTCCCGCCCGCGATCAACACCACCGGCCGTGTCTCGGAATGACAACGCTTTCTCCACAGAATCCGGATTCGTCCCCTTGGAATCATTCACCCATTCTACCCCGTTCACCGTGCGGAGCAGTTCGCAGCGATGCGGCAGCGGCTGATACTCGCGCAGCGAAGCGACCATCTCGGCAAAGCTCGAGCCCGCGCACAAAGCCCACGCCCGAGCGCCGCCATCAGATTCTCGGCATTGTGCAAGCCGCGCAGCTTTGTGTCCGCCATGGCCAGCACGGCTCGCCGCGGAAAAGATCACGCCGTCACGCAAATCGAAATCCCCACCGGTCACATAGGCGCTGAAGGTAATCTTCGTCGCTTTCAGTCCGGGAACTTGTCGCGGAAATTCACCATCGCCCAGTCATCGGCGGTCTGGTTTTCGAAGATCCGAATCTTCGCCGCGTAATATTCTTCCATCGAGTGATAGCGATCGAGATGATCGGGCGCGAAGCCCAGCCACACGGAGGTTCGCATGGAAAACGCTGGATCGTTTCCAACTGAAATGAGCTGATCTCCACGCGTCATCACATCGAGATCCTTGCTCTGCGTTACCCTGGCGGAAAAAGCCGGCCCGATGTTACCCGCAGCCACCGTCTTCACGCCGCAACCGAGCAGCATCTTCTCCACGAGCTGCGTCGTGGTGGTTTTGCCATTCGTGCCGGTGATCGCCGATAATCGGGCATTGGCACATCTCGTAAGCCAGCTCCAGTTCGCCGATCATCTTGATCCGGCGCTGGATGAAGTGCTGAACCAGCGGTACCGCGGGATCGATGCCGGGGCTGAGTATGCTCAGCTCGTAAGCGACCGTGCGCGCTCTCGTGTTCGGCGGCGAGGCCCGCGATCAGGCGGATGCCGTGCGTGCCGAGCGCGTCGATCTTCTTGCGCAGCTTGTTCTCTTCCGCGGTATCGAGGATTGTGATCATGGCTCCCTCTTGTTTCAGCAGGATGGCTGCGGATTCACCGCTTTCACCTGCGCCGAGTACGGCGATGGTTTGGTTGGCGTAAGACACATTCAACGAAGTTTGAGGGTGGCGAGCCCGAGGAAGGCGAACATGATGGAGAGAATCCAGAAGCGGACGATGACGGTGTTTTCCTTCCAGCCCTTGAGCTCGAAGTGGTGATGAAGCGGCGACATCAGGAAGACGCGGCGGCCTTCGCCGTAGCGCTTCTTGGTAATTTTGAACCAGGTGCGCTGAATGAGCACCGAGACGGCTTCGATGACGAACACGCCGCCGACGACGACGAGCAGCATTTCCTGCTTTGTGCAGATCGCGATGACGCCGAGCATGCCGCCGATGGCGAGCGAGCCAGTGTCGCCCATGAAGACTTTCGCCGGGTGGCAATTGAACCAGAGGAAGCCGAACGACGCTCCGACGAGCGCCATGCAGATGACCGTGAGCTCACCGGCGAAAGGGTAGAACGGAATCTGCAGATAGCGTCGCGATCTTCATGTGGCCGCAGATGTAGGAGAGAACCGCGTAGGCAGAACGCAGCCGTCATGGTGCAACCTGCAGCGAGACCGTCGAGACCGTCTGTGAGATTGACCGCGTTCGATGCGCCGATGATGACGAGGGCGAAAAAGCGAACGTCCCGACGATGCCGAGATTGGCGATCATCGGCTCTTTGTAGAAAGGCACGTACAGCGCGCGCGCCTGGACTTCGATGGACGGATTGAGCAGGAAGAACAGTCGATAACTACAGCGCGAGAATCGCCTTGCGCGATGAACTTGGTGCGCTCGCTGACGCCCGCGGAGTTCTTCTTCTAGACCTTGAGATAGTCATCCCAGAAGCCGAGCGCCGCCGCAGTAGAGCAGCGTGAAGATGCAGCAGCCAGACGGCGGTATTGTCCGGGCGCGCCCAGAGAAGCGAGGAAATGATGACCGCGCCCAGCATGAGCACACCTCCCATGGTGGGTGTGCCTGCCTTTGCCCGTGCAGTTCATAGAGCTTGTGGACTTCTTCCTTCGTGCGGATCGGCTGGCCCAGCTTCAGTGAGATGAGGCGGCGGATGACCCAGTTGCCGCACATCAAGCGAAAGCAGAAACGCCGTCATCGCCGCGCCGACCGCGCGCAGAGTGATATATTGAAAGACGTTGAACGCTCGGAAAAAGTCTTCGGTCGGATAGAGCTGCGAGAGTGTGGAGATAGTACATCATGACGCGAGCAAGTCCCTCCACAATGCGCTCCATCTTTGAGGAGCGGCTGCCCTTGATGAGAACGAGATCGCCCGCTTTGGCGAGATCGCGCAGCGCCTTCGTGGCTTCTTCGGTGCGTCTACGACTTGGTCAACCTTTTCCACGCCTCCGCGCCAGGCGGCATCGGTAATCCACTGCGCTTCGGCCGCCCACGCGCGATGACGCCGTCGAGTTGCACCTGTGCGGCGACTTCGCCAACCATCCGATGGCCGCGTTCGGCTCCGTGCCGAGTTCGCCCATCCGACCGAGGACCGCGATGCGGCGACCCGCAGCGGGCATGCTGGCAAGCGTGCGCAAGGCGCAGCTCACCGAATCGGGATTGGCGTTGTAAGTATCGTCGATGATCTGAATGCCGCGAATGACCTTCTGTTCGAGGCGGCCTTTGGTGAGCCGCAGCTTGGTCGAAGCCAGCCGCGCATTCCTCCAGCGACAATCCAAAGGCGCGACCCGCGGCGACGGCGAGCGTCGGCATTGCGAACCATGTGTTCGCCGGGCACGGAAAGCTCGGCCTCCACCGCTGCGCCGATCGGCATGGAGCGCGAAAGTTTGTCGCCGGCGAAATGCGGGCGCAGGTCTGGTAGCGCAATACTTCGCCCTTGCCGATGCCGGCAAAAACCACGTCAGCCTTGGTGCGAGCGGCAATGGAGTTCATAAAAATCGTCGTGTGCGCTCAGGATCGAACGTGCCGCTCGGCGGCAGCGCTTCGGCGAGCATGCCCTTTTCCTGGCGCGATCGCTTCGCGGCTCCCATATATTCGATATGAGCGATGCCGATGTTGGTGATGATGCCCACTTCCGGCGCGGCCAGCGCGGCCAGAGGGGCAATTTCACCTGGGTGATTCATCCCCATCTCGATCACCCCGACCTGATCGCCTCCGCGCGCACGCAGCATCGTGAGGGGCAGTCCGATGTGGTTGTTGAAATTTCCTTCGTGTCTTCGTGACCTGAAAATTCTCGCCGAGCACCGAAGCCGTGAGATCCTTGGTGCTGGTCTTGCCGTTGCTGCCAGTGAGACCGATCGACCTGGATCGGCAGCGTGCGGCGATAACTTGCGGAAAGCTGCTGCAGCGCACGCAGCGTGTCGTTCACCTTGATCGACCGCAAAACCCGCGGGCAGATCCGCCGGACACTTCCTCGACAATCGCCCCCGCCGCACCGCGCTTCGCGGCTTCGCCGATGAAAGTATGCGCATCGAATTTCTCCCCGCGCAGCGCCACGAAAAGATCTCCCGCTTTCAATGCGCGCGAGTCCGTGCACACGTTCGTGACCGTGCCGTGCGGATCACCAGCGACAAGCTGCCTTCTGCACCAGCGCGCGATTTTCTTGAAGCTGGTGGAGTCCATTTAACAGTCGGTCTCATCGATCCGTTTGCCCTCCAACGCCTCACGCGCCACTGCGGCGTCGTCGAAGGGAGCGGTATGGTCGGCAAATTCCTGATAGGTCTCGTGGCCCTTGCCCGCGATGAGCATGATGTCCCGCGGTCTGCGCCATGGCCACGGCTTTGAAGATCGCCTCGCTGCGATCCACGATCACCTCATAATTGCCACGCTCATGCCCGGGCTTGATGTCGTCGATGATGGCCTGCGGGTCTTCCTTGCGCGGATTGTCGGAAGTCACAATCGCGTAGTCGGCATACTGGTCGACGACGGCCCCCATGCGCGGACGCTTGGTTTTATCGCGGTTTCCACCGCAACCAAAGACCACGATCAACCGCGCCGGATTCAGTTCACGGCAGGTCTTGATGACGTTGAGCAACGCATCGTCGGTGTGCGCGTAGTCGACGAAGATGCTGAACTGCCGCTGTGCCGGCACCGCCTCAAGACGGCCGGGCACCGGCATGCGCATTGGCCAGCGCCAGCACCGCCGTGCGCACGTTGACGCCCATGCACGGACGCGCCGGCGATCGCGGCGAGCGAGTTGTAGACATTGAACTGGCCGATGAGCGGCAGACGCACGAGATAGCTCTTGCCCTTCGCATCGAGTTGGTAGCTCGTGCCGTTGAAATCGATGCGGACATTGCTCGCGCGGAAATCAGGCATGCGACGCCCAGTCCGTAGGTAATGATCGGGATGTCGTTGCTTAAGCCGGTTGACGAGTTGCGCACCGTAACGGTCGTCCAGATTGATCACCGCCTTGCCCTTTTTCTTCTGCTGCTCGGCGAGACCGCTGAACAGCGTCGCCTTCGCCTCGAAGTAGGCGTCCATCGTCTTGTGGTAGTCGAGATGGTCCTGCGTGAGATTCGTGAAGACCGCGGCGTCGAATTCGACCCCGCGCACTCGCGCCTGCATGAGCGCATGCGAGGAAACTTCCATGGCCACCGCCTTGCAACCTGCAGAGCGCATCTGCCAGAGCAGATCGTGCACATCGAGCGATTCCGGCGTGGTCCGCGCGGCGGGCAAAATGCGCTCGCCCACCTCATAACGCACTGTGCCGATGAGTCCGCAGCGAAGCATGCGCCGCTTCGCAGATGTGCTTGATGAGGAAGGCCGTGGTCGTCTTGCCGTTCGTGCCGGTCACGCCAGCCGATCTTCAGAGAATTGCGACGGATGCTGGTAAAAAGCCGCAGCGATCTCGGCCAGCGCGTCGCGCGCATTTGGCACCATGATCATTCGTCGCGCGGCTCTTCAGGCAGTCCGCTTTCGCTGACCATCGCTTCCGCACCTGCGGCGATAGCGTTTTCGACAAAGATCGGTTCCATCGACCTTCTCGCCCTTCATGGCAACGAAGACACTCCCCGGTTTCACGCGACGAGAGTCGTAGGCGATGCGGACTGATTTCACGATCCGTGCGATCCGTCGACTTTGATCGTTGCAATTTTGATTCAGCAGCGCTTCGAGCTTCATTGGTCGCGGAAATTCCTCGTGCGCCCGCCACAGACGCTGCCTACCGGCTTCTTCGACTGCGGTGGGTGTGAGGCCGAGATAACGAGCAGCGCTTTTCGCCGATGCGCGAGAAGATCGGAGCAGCGACGAGGCCGCCGTAGTTCTTACCATGCTTAGCCTGCGCTTCGTCGAGCAGGACCAGGGCAGACAAACGCGGGATCTTCAGCCGGCATGAAACCGAGGAAAGAAACAACATATTTGTCGTGCGTCGGCAGATGGGTGTTTTCGGTCTGTCTTCTGCGCCGGTGCCCGTCTTGCCGGCCACCTCGTAACCCGGCACACGCGGCCAGAGCGGCGGTCCCTTGGGGCTCACTACGTCGGATCAGTGCATTGCGGATGCGCGTCGGTCAAGCTTCCTTGGAAGCCACGCGTGCGGACTTCCTGTGGTCGGATTCGTGCACGATCGTGTGATTTTCGCTCGTCGAAGATCTCGTGGATGATCTGCGGGATCATGAGATTGCCGCCATTGGCGATCGCGCACATCGCCGTCGTAACCTGCAGCGGCGTGGCCGCCACTTCCTGTCCCATGGGCATGACGGGTGATCGAAATTTTGCTCCAACAAGTGCGGAGGATGCACCAATCCGCCGATCTCGCCCGGCAGCGCCACGCCCGTGCGTTCGCCAAAACCAAACTTGCGCACGTATTCGTAGAAACTCTGGTCCCCGAGTTGCGATGGCGAGCTTGCCCACACCGATGTTGCTCGATTGTACTAGAATATCGTTCCACGCTGAGATCGGCGTAGGGATGATGGTCGTGCAGCTTGCACCACGCCGAAGTAGCCGTTTTCGCAGTAAATCATCGTGTCCGGCCGCACCAGGCGCTCGGTCAGCGCTGCCGCGGTGGTCACCGAGCTTGAATGTGCAACCCGGCTCCACGATGTCGCGTGATCGCACGGTTGCGCCGATTCTCGTCCGGAACCCCCGCCTGCTTGTTCAGGTCGAAATTCGGCCGTGTTGGCCATCGCCAGGATTTCTCCGGTCTGCGGACGCATGAGGATCACCGTCGCGCTCTTCGGGCCGATACTTCTTCACCGCATCGTAGAGCTCCTGCTCGACGATGTTTTGCAGCCCCATGTCGATCGGTCAGCTTTACGTTGCAGCCGTCGCGCGCATCGCGCTTTTCCTGGCCGCGGTAAGGCACGATCTCCTTGCCCGTGCGATCCCGCTCGGTGATAGCGGAACCCATCGTGCCCTTTCAGAGATTTGCTCCATCGTCCGCTCCATACCATCGATGCCCGAGTTTTCATTATTCGTGAAACCAAGCACGTGGCAGAGCAGCTGTCCATTCGGATAAACGCGCACAAAGTCCTGCTCGAAGCGCAGCGCATCGAGATTCGAGGTCATGCCCTTCTTCCTTCGCCACCGCCATCAGGTCGATCAGCTTGCTCGCCACCTGGACTCCGGCACATCCTTCTTCAACACGATGTAACGCGGCTCGGCTCGAGCTTGTTGGTGACCTTGCTCATCACCATGCGGCTCAGCTTGCCGTTGATCACCTGCTCGGGCACTTCCAGCGGTCCCGCGATCAGTGTGGCAAAGGCGTCGCGATCCTTGATCAGCGAAGCATCGGCCACGATCGTCTTCACCGGCTCGTTCTGCGCGAGCGGCTCTCCGTGGATGTCGGAGATCATCCTGCGCCGCGCGTAGATGATCTGTTTGTTGACGTGCTTGGCGGCGGCTTCGCTGGGGCAAACTCATCCGCCCGTGCCACTTGCACTTGGATGAGGCGGAAGGAAAAGTAGCGAAAAGTATCCCAGCCAGGCCGAAGCAGGTCATCAGCGCCCGCGATCTGGCTGTGGAGGTCTTCATTTGCGAGACCTTTCGTTGGACATGCGCGCGTAGCTCATTGTCCGCGCGCTCGCCGGCTTTCGGCGAGATGACCGCGAGATTTTGATCCGTGATCTTCGTCGAGCTTGATGAAGCCGGTGTAGGTGCTGTTCGGATTCTATCGTGTTTCCCTATGGCTGCGAGGTAACACCCTAACGGAACCAAGTACGTTACATAA
>JASGJB010000042.1:0-10809 GCA_049840895.1 Nibricoccus sp.
CTCGGCGACCTGCATGATATTACCGTCTTTCATCACACAGATGCGGTCGCCCATGGTCATCGCCTCGGTCTGATCGTGGGTGACGTAGATCATCGTGGCGCCGAGGCCGGGCATGAAGCTTCGAGATCTCGGTGCGGGTGGAGACGCGCATCTTGGCGTCGAGGTTCGAAAGCGGCTCGTCGAAGAGAAACACCTTGGGTTTGCGGACGATTGCCCGGCCGACCGCGACGCGCTGGCGCTGGCCTCCGGAAAGCGCCTTGGGTTTGCGGTCCAGATAAGCATCGAGCCCAAGCATGGCGGAGGCTTCACGCACGCGGGCATCGATTTCGGCCTTGGGAAACTTCCGGAGCTTCAAGCCGAAGGCCATATTCTCGTATACGCTCATGTGCGGATAGAGGGCGTAGTTTTGAAAAACCATCGCAATATCGCGGTCGCGGGGAAGGACGTCGTTAACGGCCTTTCCGTCGATGGAAATAGTGCCTCCCGAGATTTCCTCGAGCCCGGCGATCATCCGCAGGGTGGTGGACTTTCCGCAGCCCGAGGGGCCCACCAAAACCATGAATTCCCGGTCCTCGATGGTGAGTTTGATGTTGTTAACGGCAGTGACGCCCGGGCCGTTCTTTTCAGGGTAGGTTTTGACGAGATTCTCGATGGTGACTTTGGCCATGAGGAGGGGAGTCGGGTTGCGCTGACGGGGGAATGGCGGGAAGTTCGGGCCGTATCCGGATGAGTCAACGGCGGAGATCATGCAAAAAATCGTGTTGCCCCGCGCGGAGAGGCGCGCATTGGTGTAATGTCTTCACCAAGACACGCAACTCAACAGTCGAGAGAACATCCAACCAGCCATGGCCAAGAAAAAAACAAATGCCCCAGCCCCCCTCACGTTTGATCTGCCGGTTTCTTTGATCGGCAAGCTCGGTTCGAACCAGAAAAAACTCGGTCTGAAATCCGCCAGTGAAGTCGTTCGCCTGGCCATCTCGGAATTCAACTTCGACAAGTACGAGGCTTCCGCCGAAGAGCACCGCCAGATTTCGGTGCGCCTGCCTGCGGACATCAAAGCCAAGCTCACCAAGGTCGCCAAAAAGAAGAGTGTCAGCGTGGGCGAGCTCCTCCGCGTCGCCATCGACTCGTTGGAGGCCAAGAAGGTCGCCAAGAAGAAGTAATTGCTCTGGTTTCCGACCGTCGCGAGTCCGGGCCGCTCGCAGGATGTAAAGTAATTTTCGGCCCTCTTAATTTCGCAAGCGCGCCCGTTTACGGCGCGCTTGCCCTTTTTAGGGCGCGGACTTTCAGTCGGCGCCCTTTTGCATGAGCACCTCTCCACGGCCTCTCTCCTCCTGGGCACAAAATATCTCTCCCTCGCCGACCCTCGCGGTTGATGCGAAGGCCAAAGCACTCCTCGCCGCCGGTGAAGACGTCTTGAATTTCGCCGCTGGCGAACCCGACTTCGACACTCCGGAACACATCAAGGAGGCCTGCATTGCCGCGCTGAAGAGTGGCAAAACCAAGTACGCACCCACCCCCGGCATCGAGCCGCTTCGCCAGGCCGTGGCCGAACGTTATGCTGCCGAATACGGCTTGAAGGTAACGCCAGCCCAGGTGGTCGTTTCGCCGGGTGGAAAGTTCTCCTGCTATCTCGCGATCATGGCGACCTGCTCGCCCGGCGATGAAGTGATCATCCCGGCGCCTTACTGGGTGAGCTATCCCGAGATGGTGAAGCTCGCCGGAGCTGTTCCCAAGATCGTCCTCGCCGACGACAAGACCGGTTTCCTGCTCACGCCTGAGATGCTCGAAGCGGCGATCACGCCCAAGACGAAGCTCGTGGTGCTTAACTCGCCCTCGAACCCGACCGGCGCCGTTTACACCCGCGCGCAGCTCGACGCCATTGTCGCGGTCGCGATCAAGCACAACCTCTACATTCTCTCCGACGAGATGTATGAGCATCTCGTGTACGATGGTTGCACGCCAACCTGCGTCGCCACGCTTTCGAAAGAGGCGGAGGCGCGCACGATCATCGTCGCCGGCTTCTCCAAGACCTACGCGATGACCGGATGGCGTCTCGGCACGCTCGTCGCCCCGGCTCCCATCGCCAAGGCCTGCGCTGAAATCCAGAGCCAGCAATCGAGCAATGCCACGACGTTTGCCCAGTTCGGCGCGCTTGCAGCGCTGAAGGAAAAGGAAAAGACCGCCGCCGCGCTCAAGGTCATGATGACGGCCTTCGATCGTCGCCGTAAATTCCTCCACACGGAGCTGAACAAGATCCCGGGCATTTCCTGCATCCTTTCCCAAGGCGCATTCTATCTTTTCCCGAACATCTCCAGCTTTGGGCTGAAGGACCAGGAGTTCTGCGCCCGTCTGTTGGAGCAGGAAAAAGTCGCCGCCGTTTTCGGCAGCGCGTTCGGGGCCGAGGGCTATCTCCGTCTCAGCTACGCCACCAGCGATGAAATCCTCGCCAAGGGTGTTGCGCGGCTCGCCAAGTTCTGTGCCTCGCTGAAAAAGTAAATCCAGCTGGCATCGGTTTCTCTTCAGGCCGCGACGAACGAACGTTCGCCGCGGCTTTTTTGTGCGCGGATAAAGCGAGGCAATGGCGTCCCTGCGATAATTTTTAAGAGAGCCGGAGGATTTTGAGAACCCTGTCTGAAATCACGGGTCCCGTTCGTTAACTGAGTGAGCGTCTGATCACGCGTTGTTATCAAATCCTCTCCATCATGCATTCGTCGCACGTAATCCCCCTGTCTGCCGGATCTGCGGAACTGTTTCGCAAGCTCGCCGGAGTGCAGAACGAACTCGTGGAACTTGCTTTCCGTCTCGATCAACAAGGCCGGATGGACGCCGCCGAAGTCGCGGTGACCACTGCAGCCCGCATTGGCGAACTCTGCGCCGAACTGGATGCCCGGGGTGGTTGAGCGGCGCGCCGCGAGGAGTTTCGGAGTTTTTCAAAAGGCGGAAGCGTTGTGTGCCCGGGTGCGGTTGTTTCGAGATTGGGCGCAGGGTCGGCACTGGCGCGTTTGCCGGCCCAGTTGATCGCGCCGATCAGCATCGATTGATACGCGGCGCTGTCCCACACGTCCTCACGATGCCCCATCGCATTGTAAGCGACGCGCCCCTGGCCGTGCACGCGGACCCACGCGACTGGAAACGGGGGACGCGCATAGTCGCCGCCCTTCATGCCGTTTGTTTCGAGGATGAGCAGAACGTGGAGATCGTGGGCGAAATCCTTGAGCGAGTACCACTCCTCGTGAGTGGTGAATTCGGCGCCGAGTTTTTCGAAGCCGGGAAAATGCGGAGATGTCACACGGGTGACTGCCTGTTGCTGGGGGCCGTGGCGGATGAACTCTCCGCCGAGCATTTTTATAAACGGATCCGAGGCTTCGCCGTAATTTTTGAAACGCTGGCCGCGCTCCTCTCGCATGCCGCCGCCGCTTTCCCCGGTGTGAAACGAGTCGCTGCAACTATGCAGGCCCACGAAGCCTTTGCCTCCGGCGATTGCGTCGAGCAACGCGGCTTTTCCTTCCGCGGTCATCGGAGGCTGGCCGTCGGTTCCGGTGCTGAACAAATCGCCGCTCGTGTAGAAAACGATGACGTCGAATGCGGAGAGATAATCCTTGGAGAACAGACTGCCGTCTTTGCTGAACGTGCAGGTGAAGTCGTGCTCGGTCCCCAGTCGCGCGAGGATGCGTTCCGAGTAACTGGGCTGGCCATCCGTGCGTTTGATGACGCTGTGCTCAAACGCAGAAGATTTGGTGAAATAGAGAACTCGCAGCGGCGCGGCATTCAGCGTGAAGAAGGACCCTGGAAGGAGCAGGGCCGCGGCAATCGCTGCGAACAGGAAGCGGAGACTCATGCGCACAAGATCGAGGGGGCCGCGGTTCGTGCAACAGTTCCCAAGAGCGGACAGTGCGCCGCTCTCACCTGGCTAACTACGGTGCGACTCGTCGAAAATTCTCCGGATCGCTTCATCGAGTGCGGCGATATCCACCGGTTTGGTCAGGTGGATGAGAAAGCCGGCGGCCTTTCCCTGAGCGCGATCGGCGTCGGATCCATAGCCACTCATGGCGATGCCTTTCAATCCGTATTGGGCGTGCAGTTCTTGCATGAGTTCATAGCCGGTACGGTCAGGGAGCCCTATATCGGAGATCACGAGATCGAATGCCTCGGCCGAGGCATGTTGTAGCGCCATTCCTGTGGCAGCTGCGGACGTGACTTGATGGCCGCGCCGTTGAAGAAGTTTTTCCAGGGTGAGCAGCGTGGGGCGATGATCTTCGACGAGGAGAATTTTTTTGCCGCTGACTTTGGGATGAGGATGAAGACTCGCCGGACCGTTGCTGCCGCTGGAGGCGATGGGCCGCGCGGAGTTTCGCGCAGGCGAGGAGAGCGTGAGTGGGAGCCGCACGGTGAACGTGGAGCCTTTTCCGCGTCCTTCACTTTGAGCGGTGATTTCACCCTGATGCATTTCGACGAGGTTGCGCGCAATCACCAGACCGAGTCCGAGTCCGCCGTATTCAGAATGCCCTGTGCCGGTAGCGTGGTCACCTTGAACAAAGCGGGTGAAGAGCCGAGAAGTCTCCGTGGGAGTCATGCCCAGGCCCGTGTCGGAAATGGTCACATTAATCCTGCCGGCGGCGCCATCGATGCGGCTGGCGATTTCGATACGACCTCCGGCCGGAGTGAATTTCAGGGCGTTGTTGAGGATATTCCAGAAAACCTGCTGAAGGCGCGTCGCGTCTCCAGTGGTAGTTGCGCCGGGGCTTCGAAGATCGAGCGTGAGCGTGAGCGGCTTTTCCTCCACGAGCGGGCGCAGTGTTTCGATGGTGTCGTGAAGGAGCTGGTCGATGTGAAGCGTCTTTAATTGAAGCGAGAGTTTGCCGGAGCTGATGCGGGTGAGGTCGAGCAGATCGTCGATCAGACGGGCCTCGATGGAGACATTGCGCGCGATGGTTCCGAACATCTCCCGGGTGGCGGGAGGATGTGAGGGATCTTTGGCGGCGTCGCTGGAGAGCAGCAAAACCGGGTTGAGCGGGGTGCGAAGTTCGTGCGAGAGCGAGGCAAGGAACTCGTCCTTGGCGCGCGAGGCGGCGACGGCTTCATCTCGTGCATGGGCAAGTGCCGCTTCGCGGGCGGACAGCGCCTCCGCTGTACTGGCGAGCGCCTTTGAAACAAAATCAATTTCGTCGATGCCGGTCTGTTTGGTCTGCAGGGGAGCGCCCGCCGCGAGTTTTTCCGTGGCGTCCACCAGTGTCTGGACGCCCGCGATGACGGAGCGCCCCATCCACACCGAAAAGAAGAGGGCAAGGCTGCCTGCCACGATGACGCCTGCGATTGCTTGCATCACCAGCTGCTGTGCGCTCGCGAAAAGTTCGGTGCGTGGCACTGCGACGATGACTGTCCAGCCGGAGCGCGATGACCTATGGAAGGCTGTGGTGCTTGGCACGCCGTCCAGCGTCGTGGTTTCGAAGACACCTTCGTTCTGGGCCGCCACGAGTTTTATCATGCGGTCGCTGGCCTTTTTCCCCACGTACATTTCAGGGTTCCGGCTGCGTCCCGCGATGTTCATGTTGCGGTCGATCACCGAGACGAGCCAGCCCTCGCCGATGCGATGACTGAGCAGTGTTTCGGTGAAGTGCTCGGGCTTCATCGCGAAGCAGAGAACTTGAGGGAGTTTTCCTTCCCGCAAGACGGGGATCACGACGGCGAGGGTCTTTCCCCCTGCAAGCGGGCCATCTTCCAGATTCGAGATGTAGGTCGCGCCGCCGGCCATCGCCTTGCCGATGTCGGCCGGCTTCTTTACCGTGGGCAGCACGGTGCCGGGATCTGCGCGAGTATTGACCAGCTGGCGTCCAGTGATGTCGAAAAGGATGATCCACTCGTCAGTCCCGGGAGCTACCTGTTTGGCCTGTTGTGCGAATGCCTCCAGACTTTCGCTTCTCAGATGGACGGAGACCGAGAGTCCTTTGAGGAGAGCTTCACGTTTGCTGAGCTCGGCTTCCATCAACGTAGCGATCGCGCGAGTGGCGTCGACAAGATGGCGTTCCCGCACCTCCCGCTCGTTGCGATAGCCCTGCCAGATCAATCCTCCGGCGAGGGTTGCGCCGAGAAAAAGCACCGCGGCTAGAACCAATGAGAGACGACCTCTAAGCGAAGGGGCGAGCGCGCGGAAAAAACGGCTGAACATGGATGACGGGTACGGCAGTAAGCTCTTTCATATTCGTAGCGGAATCCGGCCGGGCCATCTTTTTCTTAATCAAAGCCGTTCGCGGGTTGTGAGTCAGCGGTCGCACTGCGAAACGCCTTCCCGCCGATGTGGTCGGCCGAAGGTTGTTATTCTGAAGTCAGGCGCGACGGAGCGAGATGTTCAGGAGTATTCCTCTGTTTCTGGTTTTGAATGCGAGCGTTTGAAGACACGCAGCAGGAAGAACAGGCTGGGAAAAATGAAAACGCTGCCGACCAGCAGTGCGATCACGAGCTGGCGGAGCGTCGCGGGAGGCGCGGCCTCCGTATAGAAACTCAGCGGACCGTGCGTGGTGATCAGTGCGTTGGGGGCGTAAAGCAGCCACCAGCCGGTCAAGATCAACGCGACCTGGCCGGAGGCGACTGCTCGCGTGAGCATGACGCGTCGCTTCGCCACGAAAAACCAGAGTGCGACGAAAAGAGCGGTCGCCAGCCCGATTACCACGAGATTCAGCGGACTCCGAAGGAAGGATGTCGCCAGGCTTTCGTGCTCTGTGAGCGAGGACAGGAAGACCACGCCGCCCATCAAGATGACGAGGCCGTTAAACGCGGCGCCGCGGCGTTGGAAGCGCCTTTGCAGCTCCGGATCCTTGGTTTCCCCGATGAGATAAATACTCGCGAGAAAGGCGTAGATGCAGGAGACAAACGCACCGACGCTCAGCGGATAAGCTCCCCACCACGGCGCAATGTAGGCTCGCCAGATATCGCGAGCGTCCGGGTCGATGATGCCGCGATTCAAACTGGCCGCGATGATGCCAAGCCAGAAGGCCGTCCACAGACTGGAGAGTCCGAACAGCCACGTGTAGATGCGCTGGGATTTTTTATCCTGGATCGCATCGTAGTGACGGAAGGTGAACGTCGCTCCGCGCAACACGATGCCGACGAGCAACGCGAGCATCGGGATGTGCAGCGCGATCATGAGCGTGGTGAAGATCGTCGGAAAACCCATGAAGAGAATCACGACGATCAGGATCAGCCACATGTGATTGGCCTCCCAGACCGGCCCCATGGCGTGGTTGATGACTTCCTTTTGTTTCTCCCGAAGTTTCCCCGCAGGCAGCAGTTCGAGGATACCTGCGCCGAAATCCGAGCCGCCCAGCAAAACGTAGAGCAGGAGCGATGCGGCGATGAAAAGGACGAGAATGTCGATCATCTCAGCCTCCGAATTTTTTCTGCACGGTGCGAATCTGGCGCCTCAGAAGCCACACCGTCGCGGCGGCAAGTCCCAGATAGAGCGCGAGGAACAGGTAGAAATGATAAACCATTCCCGGCACCGGAGTGACCGCGTCTTTTGTTCGCATGATGCCATAGATGACCCACGGCTGACGACCGACCTCTGTCACGATCCAGCCGGCCTCGATCGCGATCATCCCGAGAGGCGTGCAGAGAACGAGCGTCCAGAGGAACCAGCGTGGAAACGCGGCGCGGCGAACGAACCAAAAGTAGGCGGCTCCTACCAGCGCGAGCAGCGAACCGATGCCGACCATGACCTGAAACGCCACGTGCGTGATCACCAGCGGCGGCCATTCGTCTCGCGGGTATTTGTCGAGGCCGGTCACTTCGGCATCGATGTCCCGGTGGGCGAGCAGACTGAGGAGGCCCGGAATTTTCACTCCCCCTTTCATCGAGCGTGTTTCAGCGTCGGGAATGCCGCCGAGTGTGAGCGGGGCGCGAGGACCGGTTTCAAAATGTCCCTCGATGGCGGCGAGCTTGGCGGGTTGGAGTTCCGCGATGCGCTCGCCGGCAAAGTGTCCGATGAACGGTTGCGCGAGGGAGGCCGTGGCGCCGAAAACCATCGCGATTTTCAATGCTTTAAGATTCAGATCAGGCGCGCGTCCGCGGAGATAAAGCCAGGCGTGAATACCGCCGACGGCGAGGCCCACGGCCTGGAGCGCGGCGACTTGCATGTGGAGGCTCTGATGAAGCCACGCGCGATTAAACATCGCCGCCACGGGATCGATGTTGTGGGCGGCGCCGTCGATCCAGTCGAAACCGGCGGGAGTGTTCATCCAGGAATTTGCCGCGACGACAAAGATTCCCGAGGCAAATCCAGAAAGTCCGACAGCGAGTCCAGTGAACCAGTGGAGCCATGGCGACATTCGCTTCCACCCGTAGAGAAAGAGCCCGATGGCTATGGCTTCGAGGAAGAAGGCGGTGCCCTCCCACGAAAACGGCATGCCGATGATCGCACCCGCGTGCTTCATGAATCCGGGCCAGAGCAGCCCGAGTTCGAATGAAAGAACCGTTCCCGAGACCGCGCCGACGGCGAACAGGATAGCGACGCCCTTCATCCACATCCTGGTCAGTTCCAGGTAAACGGCGTCTTTCGTTCGCAGATACCGATAGTGCGCCGCCGACATCATGAATGGCATGGTCATGCCGATCGCCGCGAAAATGATATGGAATCCCAGCGAGAAACCCATGGTGGCACGCGCGGCGACGAGATCGTCCATGCCGCCGACGCTAGTTCGCCGAAGGCACCGCGCAAGCGGCCGGCCGGTTTCCTTGGACGAGATTATTGCCGCTTACTCAGGGTATTTGATCTGCATTTCTCGACGGCTGGATTTGTTTTGCCGTGTCCGTTATCGGTTGTCCGTCTTCCGCGGATGAAGAAAGCGCGTGTGCTCTTTGTGTGCATGGGGAATATCTGTCGCTCGCCGGCGGGAGAGGGAGTCATGCGCGCACTCGTTGCGAAAGCAGGTCTGGCCGGGCGGGTGGAGATCGCCTCGGCGGGGACCATTGGCCTGCATGCGGGAGAGTTGCCCGATGCGCGGATGCGGCGGGCGGCCTTGAAGCGCGGATACGAATTGGTTAGCCGCGCGCGCAAATTTACCGCGGCCGATTTTGAGGAGTTCGATTTTATCCTGACCATGGATGAGGAGAACCGGCGCAACGTCCTCGCGCTCGCTTCAAAGCCCGAGCATCACGCTCGGGTGCACGCGTTCTGCAGCTTTTGCGAACATCACGATGCGAGCGAAGTGCCCGATCCGTACTACGGCGGACCGCAAGGCTTCGAGCATGTGCTTGATTTGCTTGAGGACGGCTGTGCGGGATTGCTCAGACGTTTGCGCGAAAAGACCAGCAGCACCTGAGCCGTGTGGGCGACAGCCGATTCGGCGGACATCCCCTCAGTCGTGATAACGACGGTGAAATTTCCAAGCTGCCCACACACCCAGCAGGGAGCCGGCGCCGCTGATGAAAAACGCCGTCATGAAACCGCAACCCAGTGCATCGGCCGCCCACCAGAAGGCGTAGCCGAATACCGTCGCGGCAAAAAAGATGGAGAGTTTGAGCATGTGGAGCCGGTTTCTTTCCTACATCGGCACGGGGGCGATTGGATAAAAATGAAAAGCTGGCTATATCACTCGAGTCCGGCGCATCTCGCGCCGGTTTTTACTTATGGAAATTGGAGTCGATAGTTTTGTCGCGACAGCCCTCGACCAGTCGAAAGACGGCAGCACGGGCGACGTTGCCCGCGTCCAGGAACTGCTCGAACAAATCGAGCTCGCCGATCAGGTGGGGCTCGATGTGTTCGGCGTTGGTGAACATCACCGGCCTGACTATGTCGCGTCAGCACCGTCGGTGTTGCTCGCGGCTGCGGCGGCGCGCACAAAACGCATCAAGCTCGCGAGTGCGGTGACTGTGCTTAGCTCCGATGATCCGGTGCGTGTATTCCAGCAGTTCGCGACACTCGATCTGATCTCGAAGGGCCGGGCGGAGATTATTGTCGGTCGTGGATCGTTCATCGAATCGTACCCGCTCTTTGGTTTCGACCTCGACGACTATGAAGAGCTGGCGGCGGAAAAACTGGAACTGTTGCTGAAGATTCGTGCGCAGACGAAAGTCACGTGGTCGGGAAAACATCGCGCACCGCTGACAGGGCAGGGCGTTTATCCACGGGCGGCCCGGCCGCTGCTGCCTGTGTACATCGGCGTTGGCGGCACGCCGAAGTCGGTGGTGCGGGCGGCGACCCTTGGGTTGCCACTGATCGTGGCGATCATCGGCGGGCAGCCGTCGCAGTTTCGATCCGTTGACAGATCTCTATCGTGAGACCTGGCGGAAGGCCGGGCATCCGGCAGAGAAGTGCTTCGTGGGGGTTCACAACATCGGCTTTGTCGCGGAAACGACCCAGCAAGCGCTGAACGATTTTTGGCCGGGCTATCGCGAGATGTTTGGCAGGCTGGGACGCGAGCGCGGCTGGCCGGAGCCGACTCGATCGCAGTTCGACGCGCAATGCAGTCACATCGGCGCACTGATGGTCGGTGGACCGGAAGCGCTGGCGGAAAAGATCGTGAACGAGAGCAAGTCGCTTGGCGGTCTCTCCCGGCTGACGGTCCTTCTCGACAACCGCCTGCTACACGCACGCGCAGCTCATGCGTGCGATCGAATTGCTGGGGACAAAAGTTGCGCCGCTGGTCCGCCAAGCGTCCGGTGTAGTCTCCGTCTGATTTAAAACATTTCCCTCTCTTTTCTCCTATGAATCTAAAACTCGAAAATAAAACAGCGCTGGTGACGGGATTCGACCAAGGCATCGAGGTGCTGTTCGGATTCTATCGTGTTTCCCTATTAACCTTAGCAATACGT
>JASGJB010000043.1:0-55404 GCA_049840895.1 Nibricoccus sp.
TCGTCAGCAATCCGGGTTCACCGCTTCAAGCGAGCGGCAACGTGATCCAGAAGGATGCACCTTTGCCCGGCTCCGACCGGCAATCGATGGTGCCGCCCATTGCCAGAGTCATGTCATGCGCAATCGAAAGTCCCAAACCCGTGCTCGATTCGCCGCCGGTCGGGCGGGCACTCAAGCGGTGGTATGGTTTGAACAGGTCCTTGCAATCCTCGATCGTGAGACCCGGACCTTGGTCGATCACCGTGATGCGCAGACGCTCCGCGTTAAATGGATGGGGCCCGACATCCATCGTCACACTCGCACCTGGCGGCGAAACTTGATGGCGTTGGAGATGAAGTTGCCCAGCACCTGGCCAAGCGCGTGAAAATCGGCCCGTACCGCAGGCAATCCATCCAGCGTGCCCGAATACGTCAGACGCTGTTGCTTCGCGTGCGCTGAGGCCTGATTGACCCGCATGACCTGATCAATGATTTCAGCGACGTCGATCGTCTCAAGTTGCAGCTGGCTCAACTTCGCCTCGGCCGCGCTGCGCTCCAGCCGTTCCTGAATGAACTTCAAGAGACCGTCGCACGATTCCAGAATCGTATCGACAAGTTCGGCACGCCGGATCCCGGCGCCTTCAACCCTTCATCGCGCAGCATGAAAGCGCTGAAGCGCACGGAGGAGATCGGGTTTTTCAGGTCATGGGCAACCGCGCTCATGAGTTCGTTTTTCTGGGCGATGATCCGCTGCAGCTCGTCGCGTGTACGCTTGAGGTCCACGTGCGTGCGCACGCGCGCAAGGAGTTCGGCCGTGTTGAACGGCTTGTTGATGAAGTCGACCGCGCCTTCGCTGAGCGCCTTTGCCGCAAGCTCCGCCTCATTCGCCGCAGTGAGAAAAATCACCGGCAGCGTCACCGTGCGCGGATCGCGTTTGATACGCCGGCACACCTCCATGCCATCCATCCCGGGCATCATCAGATCCAGCAGGACAAGATCCGGCTGGCGTGCCTGCAAACGCTCGAGGGCCTGTTCGCCACTCGTGGCAAACAACACTTCGTAACCTTCGCGTGTGAGCGTGGCCCCGACCAGTTGCACGTTGCGTTGAATGTCGTCGACGACGAGGACGACTCCACCGTGTCCAGAAGTAGTCCGGATCATAGCGCCGCCTCCTTTGCCAGACGATCGATCTGTGTCACCAGTTCCGGAAAAATCCTCATAGTCTTTTCCTGCCCCTGTATGTCGATGGCTTGCACCTCGGCGAGCAGCGTTGCGGCATAGTCCGCAAGCGGTGCGCAACCGGCCGAATCCGCCAGGGAAACCAGATCGAACGCAAATGACTCCATTTCTCGCATACCCATTGATTTTGAAAGCAACGGCCAGGTGTTTTGCTCCAGCGCACGCAAGTGATCCGCGACAGGTTTCCACTGACTGGCATCCTGTGGGGCGGTGGCCTTCAACAGCAGTGGAGGCGTGGGCGCGGCCGTCCGTTTTTCTTCTTTCGGCAAAAGTTTCGTCAGTTCTGTATAGAGCATCCGGCGCGTGAGGGGCTTACGAAGGTAGCCTTCGAAGACTTTCCGCAAACTTATTTCCTCAGTTAGCAGACTGGAAGCCGTCACTGCGATCATGGGCACAGTTTGAAGCTCAGGAATCGAGCGAATTGCATTGCGAGCCGAGTGTCCGTCCATGTCCGGCATTCGCAGGTCCATGAGGATGACATCAGGATGGTATTTTTTCGCCATTTCAATGCCCTCAGTCCCGCTGCTCGCATAAAGAAGCCGGTGTTGAGTGCCTTCAAAATAACCAAGCAGGAGATCACGATTCAACGCCACGTCGTCGACAATCAGGATCAGGCTGGGACGTAACCGCTCCAGCGATTCATCCATGTTCGCCAGCCGGTCTTCATCGGGCAGTGCCGCGGAAATGATCACTTCGGGGAATTCAAAAATAAACGTCGTCCCGCGGCCGGGAGTACTTTCAAGACGAACATTGCCTTCAAGCAAATGGGTGAGCCGGCGCGTTATGCTCAGTCCAAGTCCCGTACCTCCGGCGGACGCAGCGCTGTTTCCTCGCACCTGTCTGAACGGTTCGAAAATCAGCGCATGGTGCTCAGGCGCGATGCCGATACCCGTGTCTGCGACGCTGAGATAGAGCGTCACCGTCGTCTCATCTCCCTGGGTCAGCCGGCTCCATGCGCGCACGTCCACCGATCCTTGTGAGGTGAATTTCAGCGCATTTCCCACCACGTTAAACAAAATCTGTCGCAGCCGGATCGCGTCGAACATCAAGGACGGCGGCACGGACGGATCGACTGAGAAACCGAGCTTCACCCCGCGCTCGCCGGCCTGTTGTTCGAAAATCGTCGCGACACCGTGAAAAAGGTGACGAAGCGACATCGGCTTCATCATCAGATCCAGCCTGCCCGCCTCGATCTTGGAGAGATCGAGCAGATCGTTGATGAGCGAAAGGAGCGCCTTGCCGCTCGTGTTGATCGCATCGACATATTGCCGCTGCTTGGGCGTCGTCACGATCTGGGAAAGGAGCTCGCCAAAACCGAGCACCGCATTCATCGGCGTGCGTATCTCGTGGCTCATGTTGGCGAGAAATTCGCTTTTCTCGCGATCCGCCTGCTCCGCCTTTTCCTTGGCGCCCAACAAAGCGGCCTCGCGTTTAAGCGCGGTGAAGGCGCGGCGCATGAACGTGAAAGAATTGGTTCCGATAACGAGCGCCATGCCGCCGGAGAGCACGATCATCAGCGCCGTAGTCCACAATTCACGCCGCATGTTTTCCTGACGTTGATCCAGCAAGGCATTTTCCTCGGCGTGCATCACCCGCACAAGCGCATCGATCGCAGCCATCTGGCGGAGTCCCGCGTCATTGGTCGGGGCTTCCGCGCGTCCCACATACACCTCCACGCTCTTGCGAAGAGCTGCCAGCCGGGCTTCCACCAGGCGGCCCAGTTCTTCACTTCGCTGGAACTGTCGGGGGCTTCCAGCGACAACCTTGGCAAGCTCGGCGAGACTTTTCCTCACGGCATCTTCGGACTCGAAATAGGAATCCCGATACGAGGTCGCACCGCTGATCAAAAAGGCGCGCTGATCGAGCTCGGCATCCTTGATCAACGAAGCCGTCTGGCTGGTCATCTCCATCACCCGATAGGTTGCGTTCACCCATTGCACCCGCTCATAGGTCCGCCAGCCAGCCCAGATCCCGGTGAAAACTGACAATACGAGCAACAATGCCGCCACTCCGAGAAGCCCGGCATGCCAGAAGCGAAGAATGGTTTTCTTCATGAGCGTTCATCCGGACCCGATGCGGGCGCGGAGGTATCGGGAAACCTTGGAAAAATATCCGTCGCTTTTTTCTCATTCGCCAGCGCGACGTTTGGTGGAAAATGAAAAATGCAGTGGAGCCGTGTCCGGAATACGCCGGCTCGTTCGTTGAGTGTTGGAACGCCCGACCGACCGACGCCTCAAATTTTCAAACGGCCCTCTCAAAACATGAACACAGAAACCGCTTCGCCCCGCACTGAAACAAACCAGCAACCCAAGAAATCATTTATGCGTTTCATTCCCGCATGTGCGCGAATCCTTCTTGGACTCCCACTGGTGATTTTTGGACTGAATGGTTTCTTCAATTTCATCCCGCCACCACCCACGCCGCTGCCAGAAAAGGCCATGGCGTTTGCGGGAGCGTTGATGGAATCCGGTTACATGCTGCAATTGATTGGAGCGACGATGCTGATTTCTGGAGTGCTGTTATTGATCAATCGGTTCGTACCACTAGCGCTCCTTTTGATGGCGCCGTTTTTCGTGAACAGCCTCGCGTTTCATCTCTGCCTGGAACGGAGCGGCCTGCCCATGGCCGTGATATTTCTCGCACTAGAACTCTATCTCGCGTGGGTCTATCGAAAGACCTACCAACCTTTGTTTGTCGCGCGCCCGGCTCGCTGAGCAACCGCCGTCACTTTTCCCCAACCTCTGATCAACCCATCCTATGTTTAAGAAAATCCTCATCGGCCTCGCAGTTCTCTTCGTGATCTTCGTCATCGTGGTGGCGCTTCAGCCCTCCGAGTTTCGAATCGAACGCTCCATCCTCATTTCCGCCTCGGCGGCGGACGTTTTCCCGCAAACAAACGATCTGCGGAAGCTGCAGGACTGGTCGCCCTGGAAAAAACTGGATCCAAATATGAAATGCACCTTTTCGGATCCCTCGGCCGGAGTTGGCGCGACGGTGAGCTGGGCCGGAAACAGTCAGGCCGGTGAAGGCCGTGAAACCATCGTGGAAAGTCGCGCCAATGAGTACGTCGGCCTCCGCCTCGACTTCATCAAGCCGTTTGAATCCACGTGCGCTACGGCGTTCACGCTCAAGCCGGAAGGCAATCAAACGAAGGTCACGTGGAGCATGTGGGGGAAGAATGGATTCATCTCGAAGACATTTTGCCTCTTCATGAGTCAGGACAAAATGATCGGTGAACCCTTTGAGGAAGGCCTCGCGAACTTGAAGACCGTCGTGGAAAAATCGGCGGCGAAGTAAGGCGATTCCCTGCTTCCGTTTGTCACGAGTGTCCTCCATGAGTGCCCGTTTGCATCATGGATGACGTCGTTGGGTTTCTCGCCCGCATTTTCACTGACCGCCCGTACATTCTGATTTCCTGGCCGGGCACGGCCATGTTTTTGGGAACGTTGCTGGCGCTCGCATCTCAAACAACGGCCAAAGCGCTCGCCATCGTGCCGCGCACGGCGGAAGGCCTGATCGGGATCGTCACCGCGCCGTTCATCCACGCGAATTTCGCGCACCTGGTGGCGAATCTTCCGCCCTTCGTCGTGCTCGGCGGAGTCATTCTTCGCCGAGGTGATGCGGAGTTCCTCCACGTGTCGCTCACCATCGCACTCGCGCAAGGCGTGCTGCTCTGGCTCTGCGGCCGGCGTGCCGCGCACATGGGAATGAGCGGCGTGATCTTCGGTTTCTTCGGCTGGCTGGTTGGCATCGCCTGGTTCACACGCCAGACAGACGATCTGTTGATCGCTGGAGGAGTCCTGATTCTCTATGGAGGCATACTCGCCGGTGTCGCACCGGCACGCAACAACTCGTCCTGGGAAGGACACCTCTTCGGGCTGATCGCCGGAATCGGAGCCGTGTGGTTTCGATACAACCTCTGAGCGGTCGCAACTACTTGCCCGCAAAGTTGCTGTTGCGCGTCTCCTTGCTGAGCCAGAGCGCGAGCAACGTGAGCAGAGCCGAAGCGGACAGGTAATAGCCAACAAACGGGAGGCCGTGGTTTTTGGCCAGCCACGTCGCCAGATAAGGTGCCAGCGACGCGCCGAAGATGCCCGCGAGATTAAAAGTCAGCGACGATCCGGTGTAGCGAACAGCCGTGGGAAACAGCTCGGAAAGCAATGTGCCCAGCGGACCATAGGTCAGTCCCATAAGTGAGAGTCCCAGGATAAGCGCGGTGAGTGCACCGGCTGTTCCCGCACTAAACAAAGGTGCCATGACAAACCCAAACGCGACGATCCCGGCGGAAACAAGCATCAGCGTGAGTCGACGGCCATGACGGTCGGCCAAGACCGCGGAAAAGGGAATGGTGAGTCCGAAGAAAACCACGCCGATCATCTGGAGAATGAGAAAATGATTGCGCGTGTAGCCGAGTGCGGTCGTGCCCCAAGAGAGCGCAAAGACGGTCATCAGGTAAAAGAGCACGAAGGTCGCCAGCGCGATGAATGTACCGAGAATGAGCGCGCGCGTGTGCTCCCGGAAGACTGCGAGCATGGGCACCTCGACGCGTTCATGACGATCGACGGCCTTTTGAAAAACCGGCGTCTCGGTGATCTGGAGACGCACCCACAAGCCGACAAAAACGAGGACCGCACTCGAGAGAAACGGAACGCGCCAGCCCCAGGTGAAAAACTGTTCGTCGGTCAGAAAATCGGAGAGCAGCAGAAAGATGCCGCCCGACGCAATGAAGCCGATCGGCGCGCCGAGTTGGGGAAACATGCCATACCACGCGCGTTTGCCCGGAGGAGCATTCTCGATCGCGAGGAGAACGGCACCGCCCCATTCGCCACCAAGACCGAGTCCCTGGCCGAAACGACAGAGCGCGAGAAGCGCGGGCGCGAGCCAGCCGATGCTCGCATACGTGGGCAGCATGCCGATCACCACCGTCGAGATCCCCATCGTGAGCAACGCCGCCACCAACGTGGCTTTGCGGCCGATGCGATCGCCGTAGTGCCCGAAGAGAGCGGAGCCGAGCGGACGGGCAAAGAAGGCGAGCGCGAATGTGGCAAGCGACTGCAGCGTGGCCGCGAGCTGGTCGGAGGCCGGGAAGAAGAGTTTGGGGAAAATGAGAACCGCAGCCGTTGCGTAGATATAGAAATCGAAGAACTCGATCGTCGTTCCAATGAGGCTCGCGAAAAGGACACGACCGGGGGAATTGACCGGCAAGGTGCCGGGAAGCGTGGGGTTGGACATGGGCTGGAAAGCGAAAGAAAACGATCAGCTGCCGGGGCGACGACCGCTGGCGCGCGCATAGTCCTGAGTGATCCACGGCGAGCTGAACAGGAAATCAGCGGTCGCCGGATTCATCGCACAAGGCACGTTCCACAGGACGGCGAGCCGTAGCAGCGCCTTGACGTCCGGATCGTGCGGCTGCGCCGCAAGCGGATCCCAGAAAAAAATCAGCACATCGACCCGCTGCTCTGCGATGGCGGCGCCGATTTGCTGGTCACCGCCAATCGGACCACTGAGGAAACGATGGACAGGGAGTTTCAGCGCGTCCGCAATCATACCTCCAGTCGTCCCCGTGCCGAAGAGTTCATGCTTCGCCAAAGCGTCGCGATGAACGCGCGCCCACGCCAGCAGCGAGTCCTTCTCGTGATCGTGCGCAACAAGCGCGATGCGTTTGCGGGCCGGCAGGGGCGTCAGTGGAGTCCTAACGAAAGGCATGATTAGCCGAGTGAGAACAAGGCAGCCGGGTTCGTCGAGAGTGCGGTGTCGCGTCTGAAACGGTCTTGGTAGCGACCACGCCTGAACGGCTGGTATTTTTCAGACGTTTCGAATTTCGAAAATCATTTCACCGGGCGGTAAAACTCGCGCCTAACATCACCCTGCTTCCCCGGGTCGAACCCGCCGACCGTCTCGATGATAATCTCACCATCGCGCACAAGTGCCACGTCCGCGTCTTGCATCGGCTCTGAGGTTAGCCGGAACTCAGAAATGAATCGTTCAAAGCGGACAAGATTGGTCTCGTAAGTACCTTCAGTGGCGTTGAACCGCACCGCGTAGCCCCTGCCATCAAAAACGAAGTAGTAGGTTTTGCCGACATAGGACAGCCCGTTGTAAGTGGAGCGGTAGACGAAGGCGTGGGCCGCACCGGCCGGCTTCCTTTCCACGATCGCAGTCCCCATTTTTTTCAATCGTTGCTCCTCGTGATCGATAACCTCCTCAACCGACGTGTAAGGCGCCGGCTTCTCAAAGACACACCATTGAAGCGAGTTTTCGATCCATTGATCGACCTTCGAATCATAAATCTTCGGTAGTCCGAGCACGGTTAATTGAAACGTAAACGAAGGCGTCTTGAATTCCTTTTCGAAAAGCCGGGGCCAGTTAAGCGGGAGCTTGAAATAATATCCATGAATGGCGCGGTCGACGCTAAACCAAGGGCGGTCATCCAGATCCTGCCTACGCGCTTTCTCAAAGTCTGGCGGAACGTCACGCTCTGTTTTCGAAATCCCGGTGAGTTTGCCATCCTTGAAAAGGAACTCGGCTCGATACGGCAGGAACGCATCCCGATTCATCCGCAGATTCACCACCAGCCGCTCCGGGGTATATTCTTCGACCAGATACTGATTCACCCAAGTGATACCCGCAACCTGAGTGAGTGACATACCCGGTTTCACATTAATCAAGCCGGTCATCACAGACAACTTGGTTTCCGGATCCAGGTCCTCCTTGGCGGTGAGAGGGCTGGCATTAAAAACCAAAACGAAAGCAAAGACACCAAAAGCAAATCGAAGCTGGCGGGGTATCATGTCGTAGCTTTGTGAACACGCCGCGCGCTATGGCAATCGAATCGCGGCAAAACCCTATCACTCCAAAAGAAAAACGGCCGGAAAATTCCGGCCGTTCGCGTTTAAGAGACTTTGTTGAGCGATCGATCCGCTCAGATATGAATCGCCTCACCCAGTGAGGCGGCGGCGGCTTCCATCACCGCTTCGCTCAGCGTCGGGTGCGCGTGGATTGTCTGGTGGATTTCCTCGACGGTTGCCTCGAGTTCGATCGCGAGTCCGTACTCGGCGATGAGTTCGGTGGCTTCCGAGCCGATGATGTGCGCGCCGTAGATTTCGCCGGTCTTCGTATCGGTGATCACCTTCACGAAGCCTTCGCTGTCGGCCGACGCGACCGCCTTGCCGGACGCCGTGAACGGGAATTTGCCGACCTTGTAGTCGAGCTTCTTCTCCTTGGCGGCCTTCTCGGTGAGGCCTGTGCTGGAAATCTGCGGCTGGCAGTACGTGCAGCCGGGGAATTTCTGCACGCGCTTCGGCTTTCCGTGGCCGAAGATGCCGTTGACGGCGCTGACGCCTCGAAGGTCGCGACGTGCGCGAGCCACGGCGGCCCGATGATGTCGCCAGCGGCGTAGATGCCCTTGATCGAGGTCTGATAATCGTCGCCGACCTTCAGGTAATTTTTCTCAAGCTCGAGCTTCACGTTGCCCGCGAGCAGGCCGTCGAGATTCGCGACGACGCCGATCGCCGAGAGCAGCTGCTCCGCCTCGACCTCGGTCTTCTTGTCATCCTTGACGAGATCGACCTTCACGCCGTCCGACCGACGCGGAATTTTTCGCACTTCGTGCCGGTATGGATCACGATACCCTGCTTGTCGAAGGAGCGTTGCAGCGTCTTAGCGATTTCGTCGTCCTCGACGGGAAGGATCTGCGGCAGCATCTCGACGAGCGTCACCTTTGTGCCGAAAGAATTGTAGAAATAAGCGAACTCCATGCCGATCGCGCCGGCGCCGACGATGATCACCGACTTCGGCAGCTTCGTGTTCGCAGCGCTTCGCGCGAGGTCATCACGCGCACGCCTTCGATGCTCGAGACCGGGGAGCCGGCGCATCTTGCAGCCGGTGGCGATGAGAATGTTTTTCGTTTTGAAGAACTTTCCTTTGTACTCGCCCTCGGTGATCGAGACCATGCCCGGCGCGATCACCTGCGCCTTGCCGACGATGTAGTCGACCTTGTTCTTCTTGAAGAGGAATTCCACGCCCTTGGCCATCTGGGTGGCGACGCCGCGCGAACGCTCCATGACTTTGGCGAAATCGAAGGACACTTCCTTCCACTCTGATGCCGAAACGCCTCGGACGTGTCTTGATCTTCTGATAGAGCTCCGCGCTCTTGAGCAGCGCCTTCGTGGGAATGCAGCCCCAGTTAAGGCACGTGCCGCCCGCGCGCTCCATTTCGATGCAGGCGACTTTCTTGCCGAGCTGCGCGGCGCGAATCGCTCCCGCGTATCCCGCGGGACCGCCGCCAATGACGATGAGGTCATATTCAGTGGTTTCAGCCATGGTAGGAAAGAGGTGTGAATCGCGGAAAACAGCAACCGTCGCGCCCGCCGCCACCCCGGTCAAACGGGAAATCCCACGCGTAAAACCTAGTAGGACCAGACCTCCGATCCGCGCCTCTTTCTTGTAGGAGCGGCTTCACGTCGCGATCCCCGCCTCAGTCCACCCAAACTACCAACTACCTCCGTCCGCAGCGCCTGAGCGCTGCCTTAGATATCAATCACGTCCCCCTTGCCCGGCGGCACCTGCTTCTCCGGCGGACGCTGACGTGGCGGCACGCCAAACCCTCCAAAGCCCTGTCCTCCACCTCCACCAAAACCACCTCCCGGCGGACGCGGGCCTCGCGGCGTCTGTTGGTTACCTAGTAGTCTATCCGCCACGATGCTTGTCACACTCACGATCATCGCGCCGCCAACCGCCGACCAGAAGCCGTCGACATAAAATCCCGGCACGAGTTTTCCCACAAACGAGAACAACAAGGCATTGATCAGCACGATGCCGAACCCCAGCGTCAGCACGATGAACGGCATCGCGAACAACAGCAAAAGCGGTTTCAGGACTGCGTTGAAAAAACTCAGCAGCAGCACAACCACCAGCAATGTCTCCCGGCTGTCGCAATGAATGCCGTTGATGAGCTTGGTCGCGATCGTCACGCCAATAGCCAGCACGCACCAGCGCAGCAGGAGTTGCACAAACGGATGTTTCATCTGAGCCGCCCACTTTTCTCCGGCGCTTTTCTCGCGCAATGAAAATTCTCGTCATCCAGGACCGCCTGCGCAGCGGCGGCACCGAGCGCCAGTCGATCCTGCTTACACGCGCCTTTCGCGCCGCCGGCCACTCCGCGCGACTCCTCACGTTTCGCCCCGGCGGAGATCTCGCCGCCACTGCTGCAGACTTGCCGTGCACAGTCATCCAATGGTTCGACACGCACCTCGATTGGTTCGCGCCGGGACTGGGGAAACACGTTTCCTCTTTCGCTCCCGACATCATCCTCTGCATGGGCCGCATGGCCAACTGCCACGCGAGCTTCCTGCAAAACCTCGTGCAGGTAAAGCTCCCTCGCAGCTCCGTCGTTTGCACCATGCGCACGGGCAAGCCCCTGCCCTATCTCTATCGCCGTTCCCTCCATCGCGCCGCTCACGTCGTCGCCAACAGCCGCGTCTCAGAAAAAATTCTCAGCGAAACCTACGGCGTCCCCGCGGAGAAAATCAGTGTCATTCATAACTCGCTCGTCTTCGCCCCACACAACGATTCCGCCGCAGCGGCCGCCGATCGCACCCAACTCCGCACCCGCTTCGGCGCCACCGAAAAAACCGTCGTCCTCCTCTGCGTCGCGATGTTTCGCCCGGAGAAAAACCAGCGCGAACTCATCGAACTGGCCGCACAACTCCCCCGCGATCGCGACTGGCAGCTCTGGCTCGGCGGCGAAGGTCCCGCCCTCGCCGAATGCCAGGCACTCGTCGCCGCCAAAGAACTCGGCGACCGCGTCAAATTCACCGGCTTCCAAAAAGACCCGCGCCCGCTCTACCACGCCACCGACCTCGCTGTTCTCACATCGAAAAGCGAATCACTCTCCAACTTCCTCATCGAAGCCCACGCCCACGCCCTGCCCTCCGTCGCCTACGAAGTCAGCGGCGTCGCCGAATGCGGCGGCACCGTCGTCCGGCCCGGCGACCAGCCCGCCTTCCTCGCCGCACTTACGGCCCTTGTCACCGACACTACCCTCCGCGCCAACGAATCCACCCGAGTCCGTGCCTACGCCACCACGCACTTCTCCCCAGAGCGCCAAGCGACCGCCTATATCGATCTCTTCAAACTACTGCTCCGCTAATCCTGTTAATCGCGTCAATCCTGTCCAAATTCCGGCCGCAGAAGTGATCGATCCTGACACCGTCCTGTCAGCAATCATCGCCAACATCGTCCCCATCTTCACACCGCAGTTGAATTCCCGCGCCGCGTAGACATCGGTGTTCGCCCTGTGTCCAAACGCACCGCCAAGCCCACCGCCGTCTCCGTTCCGTCGTCTGCTTCTGCCACTCGCAAAGCCAAGCCCGCTTCCGGCGCCAAGCCCACGGCGGCCTCACCCGAAGCCATCCGCCTCCGCGGCGTCCGGCAGAACAACCTCAAGGGCTTCGACCTCGATCTCCCGCTCGGCAAATACATCGTCGTCACCGGCCTAAGCGGTGCGGGCAAATCCTCGCTCGTCTTCGACACGCTCCACGCCGAGGGACAACGCCGCTACGTTGAAACCTTCTCCGCCTATACGCGCCAGTTCCTCGACCTCCTCGATAAGCCCAAGGTCGACGCCATCGAAAACATCCGCCCGTCGATCGCCATCGAGCAGACGAACACGGTCAAAACCTCGCGCTCCACCGTCGGAACGATGACCGAGCTCACCGACTTCTTCAAAGTCTGGTTCAGCCACGTCGCCGAATGCTTCGACCCCGTCACCGGCGAAAAAGTCGAGGACGACACCCCGCAATCCATCTGGGAAAAAATCTCCACCACCCACGCGAAGCAGACGCTCGTCGTCGCCTTCCGCATCAAGAAACCCGACAACCTCACCTGGCCCGAAATCCTCCAGAATCTCAAATGCCAGTCCTACGTCCGCGTCCTCGTCCCCGCCGTCGACGGCAACGCCACCGCCCACCGTATCGACGACCTGCTTTCTCCGGACTCTCAACATTCAACTCTCAACTCTCAACTGAGCGCCGCTTCGGCGCTCTTCGTCGTCCAGGACCGCGTCACGATCGACACCGCCAGCCGCGCCCGCTTCCTCGAAGCCACCGAAACCGCCCTCCACTTCGGCCACAACGAAGTCCGCCTCTTCGCCACCGCCGACTCCACCTTCCGCGAAGTCGCCCACTTCTCCCGCGGCCTGCACTCGCCAAAAACCGGTCGCACCTTCAGACCGGCCACACCCGCACTCTTCTCCTTCAACTCCCCGCTCGGCGCCTGCCCGCAATGCCGTGGTTTCGGCCGCGTCATCGAGATCGACTACCGCCTCGCGATCCCCGACCAGACCAAGTCGATCGACGACGGAGCGCTCAAATGCTGGGAAGGCGAAGTCTACAGCGAGTCGAAGCGCGACCTGATGACGTTCGCCAAGAAACGCAAAATTCCCACTAACGTCCCCTTCGCTTCACTCACGCCCGAGCAACGCGCCTTCGTCATCGATGGCGAACCCGGCTACGGCGAGGAAAACAACAAGACGTGGCCGCAATACTGGTACGGTGTGAAAGGCTTCTTCAAGTGGCTCGAGAAAAACACGTACAAGATGCACGTGCGCGTGTTCCTCTCCCGCTACCGCGCCTACAATCCCTGCCCCGCGTGCGGCGGCACCCGCCTCCAGCCCGAATCCCTCTGCTGGAAATGGCACGGCAAAACCCTCCCCGAACTTTACCAGATTCCCGTCAGCGAACTGCTCGACCTGATCGCAAAGTCGAAGATCAAAAACCCCAACGCCGACATCGCCGAAGAACGCTCCGCCTCGCTCGCCTACGACTCCATCACCACGCGCCTCCGCTACCTCAATCAAGTCGGCCTCAACTACCTCACGCTCGACCGCTCCTCGAAAACGCTCTCCGGCGGCGAAGTTCAACGCGTCAACCTCACCTCCTGCCTCGGCACCTCGCTCGTCGACACGCTCTTCGTCCTCGATGAACCAAGCGTCGGTCTCCACCCGCGCGACATCGACCGCCTCATCGCGATCATCCGCACGCTGACCGACACCGGCAACACCGTCGTCGTTGTCGAACACGACGAAGCCATGATCCGCGCCGCTGACCACGTCCTGGAAGTCGGCCCCACTCCCGGCAGCCGCGGCGGCCACATCGTTTTCCAGGGCACCATCCCGCAACTCCTCACCGCCGAAAATGCCATCACCGGCGCCTACCTCTCCGGCCGCGAGCGTATCGAAACTCCGGGCACGCGCCGCCCCATCTCCAAAAAATCGCCCGCCCTCCGCTTCACCCGCGCATCAAAGCACAACCTCGAAGCACTCACCTTCTCCCTTCCCCTCCAGCGCCTCGTCTGCCTCTCTGGCGTCTCCGGCTCCGGCAAATCCACGCTGCTCGACAACGTCATCCACCAAGGCCTCCTCACCCAGCGCCACCTGCTCACAGAAGACGTAGCCGTCATCGAGAAAATCGAGAGCGACCTCGAGTTCTCCGAAATCGTCCTCGTCGACCAATCTCCGCTCAGCCGCACCCCGCGCTCCAATCCCGCCCTCTACACCGAAGCGTGGGACCTCATCCGCGAACTCTACGCGCAAACACCCGCCGCCCAGGAAGCCGGTTTCAGTCCGTCGAGCTTCTCTTTCAACAGCGGCGACGGACGCTGCGACCACTGCCAGGGCCTCGGCTACGAACGCGTCGAGATGCAATTCCTCTCCGACGTCTTCGTCCCCTGCCCCGTCTGCGAAAGCCGCCGCTTCAAACCCGAAGTTCTCGCCATCACCTGGAACGGCCGCTCCGTCGCCGACCTCCTCGCGACCAGCATCGACGACGCGCTCGCGCTCTTCTCCGAACACGCCGCCATCCGCACGCGCCTCGCCAGTCTCCAATCCGTCGGCCTCGGCTACCTCACGCTCGGCCAGCCGCTCAACACCCTCAGCGGCGGCGAATCCCAACGCCTCAAACTCGTCCGTTACCTCTCAGGCTTCGCTGCTGCCTCGACGCAACCCGTCTCGGAAACCGCTCCGCAAAACGGCGCGCTCCTTCTCCTCGACGAACCCACCACCGGCCTCCACCGCCACGACGTCAAACGACTCCTCACCGTCCTCCACGCGCTCGTCGACCGCGGTCACAGCGTCGTTGTGATCGAGCACAACCTCGACGTCCTCAAATCCGCCGACTGGATCCTCGAAGTCGGCCCCGAAGCTGGCGCCGCCGGCGGCCGTATCATCGCCGCGGGCACACCCGAAACGATCGCCGCCGCCGACACCGCCACGAGCCCCTTCCTCCGCGCCGCCCTCGCCGAACACGCCCGCGGCGAAACCGAACTTCTCGCCGCCGAAGCCCCGGCCACCTATCACGCGTCGCCCGCCGCGCTCCTCTCATCCAACGCCCTTCGCATCGAAGGCGCCCGCGAGAACAACCTCAAAAACGTCTCGCTCTCCATCCCGCATCGCGAGCTCACCGTCGTCACCGGCGTCTCCGGCTCCGGCAAATCCACCCTCGCCTTCGACATCGTCTTCGCCGAAGGCCAGCGCCGCTTCATGGAGTCCATGTCGCCCTACGCGCGCCAGTTCGTCGAACAACTCCCGCGCCCCGCGATCGACCGCCTCACCGGCATCCCGCCCACCGTTGCCATCGAGCAACGCGTCACGCGCGGCTCCCGCAAGTCCACCGTCGCCACCATCACCGAGGTCGCCCAATACCTCCGCCTCCTCTACGCGCGACTCGGCGTCCAGCACCACCCCGACACCGACCGCCCCGTCGAGCCGCTCTCCCTCGGCCAGCTCAAAAAACTTTTCCTGCGCGTGATGCACGGCACGCCCAAGGCGAAGAAGGCGAAACATCTCTATCTCTGCGCCCCGCTCATCCGCGGCCGCAAGGGCCACCACCAGCCCATCGCCACCTGGATCGAAAACCACGGCTACGAGTTGATGCGGGCCGACGGCCGTCTCCTGCGCGTCGATACCTTCCAGAAACTCGACCGTTACAAGGAGCACGACATCGAAGTCGTCGTCGCCGACCTCAAGACCGAAGCCAAACCCGGCGAAGCCCTCGAAACCGCCCTCAAGCTCGGCAAGGGCTCCTGCTTCCTCGTCACCCCGCAAGGCGACATCCTTTCGTGGTTCTCCACCACGCGCACCGACATCGACACCGGCGAATCCTTTCCCGAGCTCGACCCGAAACATTTCTCCTTCAACTCCCCGCGCGGTTGGTGCCCGACCTGCCGCGGACACGGCCGCGTCTTCCCCTGGATGCTCCAGCTCGAAAAAGAAGAGGCCAACGACGACGAAGCCGACGCCGCGCTCCGGCTCCGCGCCTTCGGTGTCGAATCCGCCGACGACGTCGCCGAAGACGGCCAGCCCTGCCCCGACTGCCACGGCGCCCGCCTCAATCGCATCGCCCGCGCAGTAAAACTCCACTTCGCCTCGAAAAAACAGCCGCCGCTTTCGCTGCCCGAATTCCTCCGCGCCACCCCGTCGCAACTCCTCACCAATCTCCGCTCCCTCGAACTCGACGACCGCGGCAAACTCATCACGCAGGACATCGTCCCGCAGATCGAGGAACGCCTCCGCTTCCTCGACCACGTCGGCCTCGGCTACCTCTCGCTCGACCGCCCGACCGAGACTCTCTCCGGCGGCGAAGCCCAGCGCATCCGCCTCGCCGCACAGCTCGGTTCCAATCTCTCCGGCGTCCTCTACGTCCTCGACGAACCGTCCATCGGCCTCCACGCCCGCGACAACGACCGCCTCATCGAAACCCTCCAGTCCCTCCGCGAAAAAGGAAACACGCTCCTCGTCGTCGAACACGACGACGAACTCATGGAGCGCGCCGACCGCATCGTGGACCTCGGGCCCGCCGCGGGTATCCACGGCGGCGAAATCCTCGCCAACGGCACGCCCGCCGAAATCAAAGCCAGCGACAAATCCCTCACCGGCCTCTTCCTCGCCAAAGGCATCAAGCACCCGCTGCGCGGCGCGTATCGGGAAATCACAAACGCCAAAACCCAAACACCAAAGAAGGCCCAGTCATCAGCCGCGAAAAAAGCTTCAGCCAAAAAATCCGCCGCAGCCGCGCCATCTCTCACTCTTCACTCTTCACCCTTCACTCTTAGTTCGAGCGGCACGCTCGAACTGACCGGCGCCCGCCTCCGCAACCTGAAGAACTTCGACCTCCGCCTCCCGCACGGTCGCCTCATCATGGCCGCCGGTCCCAGCGGCGCAGGCAAATCCACGCTCTTCCGCGACCTGCTCAATCCCGCCGTCACGCACGCGATCAAAACCAAGAAGGCAAAACTCACCGGTCGCGACTTCGCGAAAGCCACCGGCTTCACCGCCGACACCCTCGCTCAGTCCACATCCGCCAAAGCTCTCCCTCCCTTCGACGAACTCACCGGCGCCTCCCATTTCAAAGCCGTCATCGAGGTCGACCAGTCCCCTATCGGCAAAACCCCGCGCTCCACGCCCGCGACCTACCTCGGCATCTTCGACCTCATCCGCCAGTTCTTCGCCTCGCTCCCCGAAGCCAAGATCCGCGGCTACTCCGCCTCGCGCTTCTCCTTCAACACCGCGGGCGGCCGCTGCGAAACCTGCGCCGGCGCGGGCCGCATCAAACTAGAAATGGCGTTCATGCCCGACACCTATCTGCCGTGCGACGACTGCCGTGGCTCGCGCTACAGCGCCGACCTCAGCGACATCGCCTGGAAGGGCAAAAACATCGGCCAAGTCCTGCAGCTAACTTTCGAGGAAGCCGCGCAGTTCTTCGACTTCCATTCGCAGCTCTCGCAAGTCTGCCAGCTCATGGTCGATTGCGGCCTCGGCTACCTCACGCTCGGCCAAAGTTCTCCGACCCTCTCCGGCGGCGAAGCTCAGCGTCTCAAGCTCGTCACGGAACTCTCCGCCGGTCTCGCCAGCTACCGCGAACGCAGCCGTGGCGAACAACCGCGCAATCTTTACCTCCTCGAGGAGCCCACCATCGGCCTTCACCTGAGCGACTGCGAAAAACTCATCCGCGTCCTCCACTCGCTCGTCGACCAAGGCCATACCGTCGTCGTCATCGAACACCATCTCGACCTGTTGCTCGAAGCCGACTGGATCATCGAACTCGGCCCCACCGGCGGCCCCGACGGCGGACAACTCCTCTACCAAGGCCCGCTCGACGGCCTCCTCAAAGTCAAAGACTCCCCGACCGCCCCGTACCTCCGCTCCAAACTCAAAGGCCGCACGTAACAGGATCGCACACCGGCAATCCGAAACTGTAGGAGCGGCTTTACGCCGCGATTTTTGACGCCGAAAGGACGGAATCGCAGCGTAAAGCCGCTCCTACAACCGCGATCCCTGTCCGCCTGCGCGCGCCGATCTCCCTCACGCGGTCTTCACCGCCACATCGTGCGCGCGAACCGCATCCTGCACGATGCGCAGAAGATCGGTCATCTGCACCGGCTTGAGCAAATAGCGATAAAGCGCCGCCTCGTTCACACTGCGCAGAAGCATTTCCGGCTTCATGTAACCTGTGACAAGTACGCGCTGCATGTGCGGATATTCCTCACGGCAGCGTACGAGAAAACTCATCCCATTTCCGCCAGGCATCAGGTGATCGGCCACCACGACCTTGAAGGTCTTTTTGCGTAGCGCGAACTCCGCTTCGCGTGACGACGTCGCGGTCACCACTTCAAACTGTGTTTCGAGCGCCGCACTGAACATGTCCAAAATCGGGCGTTCATCATCAACAACCAGAATGGCATCGCGGATGACGGATGGATCAGCTGCGTTCGACACGGGGGCTTCGCTCATGGGTCGAGAGCGTGTTTTGCATGCCCTTCTTGGCAAACCGAAATCCTGCGCCCGCCGCGTTCAAAAAAAGTTCACATTCCATTCACGTCCATACCCGGCTTTTTGTTTGCCAGTCCTTAAGTTGCGCCGATTTTTACGACACTCGGTATGACGGTCGACGAACTCCATTCAGCCCTCCGCGACCAGCTGGTTTCTCCGGAAGCCGCCGCCGCTCTCACGGTCGATCAATTGACCGCCCGGAACTCCGCCGGCACCACCCCGCTGCACACCGCCGCCAAATACGGCGCCATTGCTCAAATACCCGCCCGGTTGCTTACACGGGAAAATTTTCTCATCAAAAACGACTCCGGCTACACCCCGCTGCACCACGCCGCCCTCGGAGGTTTTCTCAACCAGTTGCCACCGGCCGTGGTAGACGCCGAAACGCTCAACACCCGCAGCAACTCCGGCTACACCGTCTTCCACGTAGCCGCCGGCAACGGTCATCTCGATCAGATTCCGGCTCCTTTTTTAACGGCCGAAGCCGTCCAGACGCACACGGACTTGGGAAATACGCTTCTTCACGAAGCCGCCGAAAACGGCACGCTCGACCGCTTTCCCAAAAACTTCCTCACCCCCGAATTCCTCACGAAAACCAACGCCTCCGGCGAAACCGTTTTCCACGTCGCCGCCCTCAACGGCAATCTGCGCCAGCTAAGTCCTGCCCTCCTCACCGCCAACGCACTTCTCGGCAAAACCAGTGCCGGAGACACCGTGCTCCACGCCGCCGCTATCGCCGGACGTCTTGAGCAAATTCCCACCGAGCTCCTCGCACGCGCCCACCTGACCCTCGCGAGCAAGTCGGGCTACACGGTCATTCATGCCGCAGCCGAAAGCGGCCAGCTCGACAAAATCCCGTCCACCGAGCTCACCGCCGAACTTCTGCTCACGCGCAACGAACACGGCGATACCCCTCTTCATGCGGCTGCCTACGAAGGGCATCTTGACCAAATTCCGTCTACCCTTCTCACTGCGCAGAACCTCGGTGTTCGCAACTACGACGGCGCTACCCCTGTTCGCGTCGCCGTTTCCCGCGGTTTTAGTTCACAAATTCCCCCTTCACTACGTCCGAAACCGCCAGGTGCCATCGCCCGCGTGCTCAATAAACTGGGCCTTGCGCGCAGTGCCTGAGTTCCCGCTCAATCATCCAGCCAGTAGTCGCAATGGAAAGTACCGTCAATCCGGCGCACGTTCATACCCTGAAACCCTGCGCCTCTCTGTGCTGCTGCAAGCGTTGCTTGCTCTTCGCCAACTTCGCGATCCTGTCCGCGCTCACAGTTACCCTGCCTGTTTTTCTTTCCTGGATGGCCGCTCGTATGCAACTGGGGCGCGCGCCGCTTCCCGCCGTCGACACTCCGACACAACTCAGCGGTTTTGCAGCATTCGTCCATCTCGCCTCGGGCAAACTCCTGCCCGCCATGTTCGGCCTCTTCTTTGCAGCGTGCTCGGTCACTTTCATGTGGGGATTCTTTCTCCCCAAAAGTCACAGCAAACGCGCCTTCTCGCGCTTGGTCATCAGCCTCCTCGCGTTCGCCGGCAGCCTGCTTCTCACCTATTGGGATCCCGGTCAGGTCTTCAAGTGGTGGCTGAATTGAGGAGTAAGCGGCGGAACTAGTCCTTACGTAGCCGTCGCACTCATAAAGTAGCGAGGCAATCGGGTCTCTGTTTTGCCTCCTCGCCGCGCCGGAAAGGAGATCGCGCCGCGCATCCCTTGCGATCCTTTGCGCAAGAGTGCTTTTGGCCTTCCCCTTGCTCACACCGTGCGCTTCATTGCGCATTCCCGCGCACCCGCGCGACCGTTAATTTTTCCAACCATGAGCACCACGATCACATCTGTCATCGCCCGTGAAATTCTCGACTCCCGCGGTAATCCCACCGTCGAAGTCGACGTCAAACTCGCCTCCGGCCACGTCGGTCGCGCTGCCGTTCCTTCCGGCGCCTCCACCGGCGAACACGAAGCCATCGAGCTCCGCGACGGCGACAAGAAGCGCTACCTCGGCAAAGGCGTCTCCAAGGCCGTCGCCAACGTCGGCAAGCTCATCGCTCCCGCCCTCATCGGCCAGGACGCCCTCGACCAGCTCACGATCGACGCCATCCAGCTCAAGCTCGACGGCACCGAGACCAAGTCGAAGCTCGGCGCCAACGCCATCCTCGCCGTCTCCCTCGCCAACGCCAAGGCCGCCGCCGCCGCGTTGAACCAGCCCCTCTTCAAATACCTCGGCGGACCCAACGCCAAGACCCTCCCCGTTCCGATGGCCAACGTCATCAACGGCGGCGCCCACTCCGACGCTCCCATCGATTTCCAAGAATTCATGGTCATGCCCCACGGCTTCACCACGTTCTCCGACGGTCTCCAGGCCATCACCGAAATCTTCCACGCCCTGAAGAGCGTGCTGAAGAAAAAAGGCCTCTCCACCGCCGTCGGTGACGAAGGTGGTTTCGCCCCCAAGCTCGAGTCCGCCGAAGCCGCGCTCGACGCCATCTCCGCCGCCGTCAAGGACGCCGGCTACAAGCTCGGCAAGGACATCTACCTCGCCCTCGACGTCGCCGCTTCGGAATTCTACACCGGCAACGAAACCTACGTCTTCAAGAAGAGCTCCGGCAAAAAACTCTCCGGCGACGACATCGTCGATTTCTACGTCAAACTCTGCAAAGACTACCCGATCGTCTCGATCGAAGACGGCTGCGCCGAAGGCGACTGGAAGACCTGGAAGAAACTTACCGACGCGCTCGGCGCCACCACGCAGCTCGTCGGCGACGATCTCTTCGTCACCAACACCAAGTTCCTCCAGAAGGGCATCGATACCGGCACCGCCAACTCGATTCTCGTTAAGGTGAACCAGATCGGCTCCCTCACCGAGACGCTCGACGCCGTCCGCCTCGCGCAGACCAACAAGTACACCGCCGTCCTCTCCCACCGCTCCGGCGAGACCGAGGACTCCACGATCGCCGACATCGCCGTCGCGACCAACTGCGGCCAGATCAAGACCGGCTCCCTCAGCCGCACCGACCGCACCGCGAAGTACAACCAGCTCCTCCGCATCGAGCAGCTCCTCGGCAAGAACGCCGTCTACGCCGGCCGCAGCGCCCTCCCGCAGTCCCGCCGCTAAACGCTGTAGTAGCGGCTTTACGCCGCGATCCCATCTTCAAGGCCGGGCCTAAAAAGCCCGGCCTTTTTTGCGCACACTCGCAACGCGCGGTGTCGCACAAAAGACACCTAAGTCGCCGACAACAGACTTGTATCCAGATGCAGCGGCACCTTATCTGGCACAAAAATGCTACCCCGCATCACCGCGAAAAACACGGTGCGCGCCGAACCCCAGACAGAAATGAAGGCGCGACTTGGCCGGCACTCTGAGTTGCCGCACTCCACCTCGCCGTCTCCCGCCAGATCGGCCACCGCGCACTTCAGAATGAGAATTCTCACCACACGCGTTTTCATCGCGTTGGTTTTTTCAGTGATCCTTTTTACCAGCAGCCGGTGGGAGGCAGTAACACCGGTTATCGCAGAACTTCTCTTCTTTTTCGGAGTGATCTGCGTGGGAATTGCCGCACTGGGTCGCGTCTGGTGCTCGCTCTACATTGCAGGCCGCAAGGACCGCCAGCTTGTGTGTGAAGGTCCCTATTCGCTAACGCGCAATCCTCTCTATTTTTTCAGCTTTATCGGAATCATCGGCGCCGGCCTGGCCACCGAGACAATCACCATTCCGCTCTTCTTTTTGGCAACCTTCAGCATCTACTATCCCTTCGTGATCAGCGCCGAGGAAAGGAAGCTGGCCGTGCTTTTCCCTCAAGACTTCCCCTCCTACTGCCAGCGGGTACCGAGATTCTTTCCAAGGCTCGCGGGATTCATCGAGCCTGACTCATACACGGTAAACCCGTCCATCGTTCGCCGGCATATGTGCAGCGTAGTCTGGTTCATCTGGATCGTCGGATTTCTCGAAATCATCGAGCTCCTTCACGAACGCGGCATCCTTCCAGTCTACTGGAATGTCTACTAATGGAGAGGCGTGAGGCCGTCTTCGTGAGAAGCAGCCTCATCGCAAACGTCGCCCTGTTTACCGGAAAAACGGGCTCAAATTTTAAGCCCGAGTTCGTCGACTCGTTTGCGCAATGTGGCGCGCGTGATGCCCAGTTTCTCCGAGGCACGCACCATGTTGCCGCCCTCGGATTTCAGGACACGCACGATCATTTCACGCTCGAGCCGGCCAAGGATGGACTCTGTTTCTTCCGAGAGTTTTTCATGCAGAAAATCCAAGGCGCGTTCCACTGTGAGTGCAGGTTCTGCAGGGGCGATCGCGTCAACGACCTGACGCGCATGAGCCAGGGCCGCCGTTTCCGCGGCGACAGTGCGCAGCACGTCAAAGGGCGCGGCGCTGGCCGGCGCGGATATCACCGCCGTCGTACTTGTCATCGGCGGAGTCGAAGCCCCCGCCGCCGAAGAGGCCGCGGGCAACGACGCTCCGACGGCGTCACGAATTTCCTGAGGGAGATCCTTGAGCAAAATCGTGTCACCCTGCGCAATCACCGCACTGCGGTAGATCACGTTCTCGAGTTCACGGACATTCCCCGGCCAGCGGTGCTTCGTGAGCACAGCCATCGCCTCGGCGGAGACTTTGCTGACACGCGCCTTCTTCTGTTTCGAAAGATTCTGCACGCAGAAATCCACGATCTGCGGGATATCGTCTTCGCGGTCGCGCAGCGCAGGCATGCGGATGCGCACGACGTTGAGACGGTAATAAAGATCTTCACGGAAGGTCTTCGCCTTCACCATCTCCTCGAGATCCTTGTTGGTCGCGGCAATGATGCGGACATCCACCTTGATCGTATCCACGCCGCCCACGCGCTGGATTTCCCCCTGCTGAAGTACGCGCAAAATTTTCGTCTGCGTCGCGAGCGCCATGTCGCCGATTTCATCGAGGAAGATCGTGCCGCCATCGCACAACTCGAACTTGCCGAGCCGCTGGCCGGTCGCGCCCGTGAACGAGCCCTTCTCGTGGCCGAAGAGCTCGCTCTCGATCAAATTGTCCGGGATCGCCGCGCAATTCACGGCGATAAACGGTTTCGATGCACGGTGGCTGTGTTTCCATATCGAGCGTGCGACGAGTTCCTTGCCCGTGCCGCTTTCACCCGTGACCATCACCGTCACATCGCTCGCCGTGACCTGGCCGATGACCTTGAAAACATCCTGCATCACCGGCGAGCTGCCAACGATGCCCTCCTTGTAGTCTTCACTGTTGATGGTGGGCTTGTACTCCCCCACCGCACGCATGTCCGCATGAGCCTTCAGCGCATTCTCCGCGAGCGTGAGCACCTTCTGTGGATCGAAGGGCTTCATGATGTAATCAAACGCCCCGTACTTCATCGCCTCGATGGCCGTCTGCGCCGTTCCGAACGCCGTCATCAGCACGACCATCTGCTTCGGATTCGACGAGCGGATGTGCTGCAGCGCTTCGATGCCGCTCATGCCGCTCATGCGGATGTCGAGAAACACGAGATCCGGAGGGCTCTTCTTGACGGCCGCGATGCCTAGTTCCCCGCTGGCCGCCTCAAGAACCTGGTACTTGCGCGACGAGAGAACACGCGAGAGGGAATAACGAATCTCCGAATCATCATCGATGATGAGGATTGTCGGTGTCTTGGCAGCGGCATCGGGCATATGGAAACAAAAGGACAGGTCGTGTGTCGGCCGGACGGTGGCCAAACTCACAAAACACGTTTTGCTTAGGTCAAATGCTCGACTGGTCAATTAGCTTGTTCCGTATCGCGCGCATCCGGCTCGCCGTGCATCTCACCTTCTTCCTGCTGCTCGGCTATGTGGCTTGGGAGGGTTGGAACACCTCACCCGACGCCCGTTGGCTGGGACTGGCGTGGAGTATCACCTACACGTTGCTGGCGTTTGCGTGCGTCGTACTGCACGAGCTCGGCCATGCATTCACCGCCCGCAGCTTTGGCGTGCGAGTCTCGCGTATCTTGCTGACGCCGGTCGGCGGCATGGCGGAGTTCGATCGCATTCCACGCGCACCCGGCCAGGAGATCATCATCGCGCTCGCCGGACCCGCGGTGAATTTCCTCCTGATCACCCTGCTGCTGTTATTCGTGAACGTGCCCACGATGGATGAACTCTTTTCATTCGAGCCCACGTTTGCGAGTCTTGCCCGACATCTTCTGGCCATGAACATCGCCATGGGGTGTTTCAATTTGGTGCCCGTTTTCCCCATGGACGGCGGTCGCGTCTTGCGGGCCTTGCTCGCGAAACGCCTGAGTTACCTGAGCGCGACATTTTGGGCCGCGGCCACGGGGAAAATTTTCGGCCGTCGCAGCCATTGGTTTCGCGCTGACCGCCATGGTCACCGCACAGGCATGGATTCAGGGCCCACTGCTCGCTGTACTCTTTGCGTTTATCTTCTGGGCGGGAGAAATTGAGTACCGGAACGTAAAAAGCGAAGAACGTGTTGTTGGCTTCCTGTCGCGCCGGTAGCTCGACCAAACGCTCTGTCAGGATTCCAACTTCAAAAAGGGCGGCAGCCACGCCGCCACTGCTTTTTGCATACCAAAACTGGACAACCGCCTCCAGTTTCTTCATCGAATTCAACCGTCTCTGCTTCAACTTGTCCGGGATTTTGGCGAAGGGCTGCGTCGTATTGACGCTCCAGCGTCGGGGCTCGGCGCGGCGTTGTGGCGGGACGCGTCCAGCAATCATTACCTCATGAACAAAACCCTCCGCTTCACGTCGCGCGTACTCTGCGTGACCGCACTAACTGCCCTGTCCTTTATCGGCGCGGGCTGCTCCTCGATTGTCCACGGCGGCAATCGCAACATCAAGGTCACCTCCGATCCGGTAGGGGCCAAGGTCACCGTCTTCAAAGACGGCGTGACCGAAGCCATCCATTCCGGCACCACTCCCGTCACTCTGTCGCTCGATCCCAAGGGCGGCTATTTCAAGGGCCAGGCCTACACGCTCAAATTCGAGCTGACCGGCTACAAATCCACCGAGGTGCAGCTGCGCCCATCCATGTCCGGTTGGTATTTCGGCAACATCGTTTTCGGTGGCCTCATTGGCATGATCGTCGTCGATCCGCTCACCGGTTCCATGTGGAATCTGACACCCGACAAAATCGAGCACAAGCTCAGCACCGAACAAGCCTCGCTCATTAAAAACCAGACAGGCTTCGTCGTCGTTCTCGCCTCGCAATTGACCGAGGGCGAACGGGCCAGCATGGTTAAGATCAACTGATGTTAGCGGCGTCGCGCTGGCGCAGCCCCCCCTGAAGCGCCGCGCGTCGCCTGTTTGTTTTCGCTTTCTTCAAAACACCCCGTCAGGAGCGGCCATCTATGCGCGGTCTCCCTTTACCCCAAAATCCCGCCCAGCTCGCCGAGCTTTTTGGCAAAGTCGCGTGGCTCGCAATCGGTGCCGGCCTCTTCATGCTCTACCGCGCGCTGCGCCGCGTAAATCCTGCAGACATTATCGAGGGCACGGTTTCTTCCGTCTACACCGACCCAAATGGGGGAATCCAGACGATCATCGAGTTCGTCGATCGCGACGGACAGAAAACAAAATGGAAAACGAAGATGGATGATCATCCGGGACTCGGCCAGATCGTGCCGCTCGTTTTGCCACGCAATAAAAAAGACCCGCGACTTCATGTCACCAACCGCATCATGACCGTGATCGGCGGCATGGTCCTCATTGCGCTCGGCGCACTTCTTCTCGTCGGAATGGCCCTCTACGCACAGCGCGAGTCCTGACGACAAACAGTACTCCAACCAGCGTCGGCACTGATCACGCCAGCTCCAGGCTTGGCTCGATCCTCAGTTCGCCCAACGCGGCCGCCTGCACCGACGGATCGCACCAAGCCGCAAACGCGATCATCCCTGCGTTGTCTCCCGTGTGCTTCGGCTGCGCCGCCAGTAACGGCAGCCGGTGTTTTCTCGCCACAGATTCGAGTGTCGCTCGCAGAGTGCGATTATTCGCCACGCCGCCGGAAAGCCCCACGCTTGCGTATCCGCCTTGGTCCAACGCCAGTCCTGTCTTGCGGGCAAGCGCATCGATCACCGCCTGCTGATAACTAGCGCAGAGATCCGGCGTCCGCGCCGCGACATCCTCGGCAGACATCTTTTCCAACTGATAACGCAGGCTCGTTTTCAGGCCTGAAAAACTGAAATCCAAATCGCTGCGAGGGCCGATTCCCCGCGGGAAATCGAACGCATCCGCTCTGCCCTGCGCCGCAAGTTTCTCGATCAACGGCCCACCCGGATAACCGAGCCCCAGCAGTTTCGCACCTTTGTCGAGCGCTTCGCCGGCAGCGTCGTCGCGCGTGGAAGAAATCACTGTGATGCACCGCCGCGCATCGAGCCGGAAGAGCAGCGTGTTGCCGCCCGAGACGACCAGCCCGAGATGCGGCAACAGCGCCGAGAACTTCTCCGCAAACACCGCCGGCTCCTGCTCATGAAGCGCAATGAACGGAGAAAACGCATGCCCGCGCAAATGGTTCACGCCGCCAAGAGGCATGCCCAGTCCGAGCGCGAACGCCTTCGCCGCCGCCGTCCCGATCGCGAGACAACCCGCAAGTCCCGGGCCGTGCGTCACCGCCACGCGAGTAATCGCGCGGAAATCATTCGTCACTTCGCGCGCCCGCTCGAGCAGCGGGGCGACCGTGCGCAGGTGCTCGCGCGTCGCCAGATCAGGCACTACGCCGCCATAGCGTTCATGCATCGCCATCTGGCTGTGAATCCACTCGCCCAGCAGACCGCGCGCGGGATCGAAAACCGCGACGGCGGTTTCATCGCAGGACGTTTCCAACGCGAGAATCATGCGCGCATTACTTCGTATTGGGCCTGGATTTCGCTGGCGCGGGCGGCAGCGCCGGCACGGCTCGCGAGCCAAGGACTGTCACGCCGCGAAGCACATCCACCGCCGCCTGCAGCTGCCGGTCCGCGACCGGGTCCATGCCAAACCGCTCCTTGAACTGCTCCGGGTCGTTCATGTCGGGCCGGTCGCGTTGCAGGCGCACGTTTTCATCCTCCTCCGGCGACATGACGACTTCAACCTGGGGCTCCACACCTTTTTCGTGAATCGTGACGCCGCTCGGCGTGTAATAACGCGCCGTCGTCAGCCGCATGCCTTCTCCATTCTTCAGCTTGAAGATCGATTGCACGGAGCCTTTTCCAAACGATCGCTCGCCCACGATCACCGCTTTGCGCGTGTCCTTGAGCGCCCCGGCCACGATCTCCGCCGCACTCGCGCTGCCCGAGTTGATCAAGACCGCCACCGGCACCTCAATCGGCGGCTCCGGCGCTTCGGCCCGATACTCCTCGCGAGACTTCTGGCCACGGCCCTGCGTGTAGACGATCAAGTCGCCTTTTTTGAAAAACGGTTCCGCCACTTCCACCGCCGCATCCAGCAAGCCGCCGGGATTGTTGCGTAGGTCGAGAATGAGGCTCGTCACGCCCTGCTCGGCAAATTTGTTCAACGCCACAATGAACTCCTCCGCCGTGCGCTCGGTAAACTGCGTGATCTGCACATAGCCAACACCGCCGGGCAGCACCTGCACGTCCCGCACGCTCTCCGTCTTGATGAGTTCGCGCACCAGCGTGACTTCATACTCCCGTTTTTCCGCCGGACGCAGCAGGCCGACCGTCACGTGCGACTTCGGCTTACCGCGCAATTTCTCCACGACCATCTCCATCGTGGGATCCTCCAAAACCGAGCCATCGATCCGCACGATTTCGTCCCCGCGCCGGATGCCGGCACGGTCGCTCGGCGTCCCCGCGATTGGCGCGACAATTACCACGCGGTTTTTGCGCAGCTCAACTTGAACGCCGATGCCGCCAAACTGGCTGCTCATGTCTTCCTCGAGCTGCTGATAAGCGCGCGCTTCCAGGAATTCCGAATGCGGATCGAGCGACTCCACCACCCCGTGCAAGGCCGCCTTCGTCAGCTGCGGCAGCTTCGCCTTCTGCTCTTCCACATAATTTTCGTTCACCAGCTCAAGCACATCGCGCAGATAGCCCGCGGACTTCTCCAATTCACGGTTCGGAAACAATCCCCATGCGAAGGCCAGTCGCGCAGCACCCAGGGACAGACTCAAGCCCAGCACGACTCCGCAGGCGATGGTGACGATGCGTTTCAACATAGAGAGAGAAGGCTGACTGTGGGGATCGTCCGCCGTTTGTAAATCGGTTCGTACGCCGCCCGCGATCAAACCGTGGGAAAGATTGCCCCAAACGTCCCGCCCATCCCAACTCACCGGCCGCCTCCACGTCCGATGCCCGCCGCCAACGAAGCCACTCCCGCGCCCTCGCCCGCTTTTCTCGAAGCCTTTCGCCGTCATCCGGCTCTGGCGGATGGTGTGCTGTCGTTCGCCGACTTCATGGATCTCGCGCTCTTCCATCCGGAACTCGGATACTACCGCCGCGACCAACAACGCGTCGGCCGCAGTTCCGGCACGGATTTCTACACGGCGACTTCATCCGGTCCGCTTTTCGGCGAACTGATCTGCGCCGCCTGCACAAAACTCCTGGGCCCCAAAAACGATCCGCATTCCTTCACCTTTGTTGAAATTGGCGCCGAACCCGGCGGCGGCATTCTGCGCGACGTCGCACATCCCTTTGCGTCCGTCCGTACCATCCATATCGGCGAACCACTCGCTCTCGCCAGCATCGGAGCGCCCTTGATCGTTTTTTCCAACGAGCTTTTCGACGCCCAGCCCTTTCGACGTTTCGTCACACGCGACGGCCTTTGGCGGGAACTCGGCGTGGCTTCGACGCCTGCTGGGCTTCTCCAAGAGATCGAGCTACCCACCTCCCCCTCCGTTCAGCGATCCTCTGGCTTCGCCCCTTCGCTTCCTTCGTTTATCACACTTCCCGCAAAAGCCCCGGACGGCTATCACCTCGATCTTCCCATCGCCGCATCCTCACTCGCCGCCAAAATCGCCGCCCAACCGTGGACCGGCCTCTTCGTCGCCTGCGACTATGGCAAATCCTGGCGCGAACTGACCGAGGCCACCCCGCAAGGCACCGCCCGCGCCTATCACCGCCATCAACAGTCCAACGACCTCCTCGCCCGCCCGGGAGAACAAGATCTCACCTGCCACGTTTGCTGGGACTGGCTCGCCGATGCACTTGCGGCACAGGGATTCGCTTCACCCGCCGTCGAATCACAAGAGGCCTTTCTCATCCACCACGCCGGCGACTTCATTGCAAAACTCACGGCGGCGGAGGCCAGCCGCCTGAGTTCGCGTAAACTCTCACTCATGCAATTGCTTCATCCCGCGAACATGGGACAAAAATTCCAAGTCCTTCACGCCCTGCGTTAATCGCCGTGGTTCAACCCCAAGTTTCCCCTTGCGTCACGTTTCCCCCAACCTTTACCTCTGACCCTTTAACCTACTCGAAACCATCATGGCCAGAATCTGTGCAATCACCGGTCGCCGTCCCGTCAAGGGCAGCTCCATCAACCGTAAAGGTCAGTCCAAGAAGAGCGGCGGCATCGGCACGCACGTGACCAGCATCACGAAGCGTAAATTCCGTCCCAACCTTCAGCGCATCCGCATCAAGACCGCCAACGGCGGCACCAAGCGCGTCCTCGTCTCGGTCAAGGCCATCAAGGCCGGCCTCGTCGAGAAGGCCTGAGCCTTCGCGAATCCCGTAAATTTCCAAACCCGCCGCTGAAAAGCTGCGGGTTTTTTCATGCCCGCGCGTTGCCCCTTGTTGAGAGTTTTTAATCTTACGTTCCCACACGCATCCATCTGGCACGCATCGCGTCTGGCATCATAACCGCTCCGCCCCTCCACATGAAGTTCTCGCTCACCGTCAACGGCCAGTCCCGAACTGTGGACGCCGATCCCACCACGCCCCTGCTCTGGATTCTTCGCGACCATCTGGACCTCGTCGGCACGAAATACGGCTGCGGCATCGGCATGTGTGGCGCGTGCACCATTCACCTCGACGGCGAAGCAGCCCGGTCCTGCTCCGTTCCGCTCGTTTCGGTGGGAGAGAAAAAAATCGTCACCATCGAGGGGCTTTCCTCGGACGGCTCGCATCCGTTGCAAAAATCCTGGTGCACCCTCGACGTCCCCCAATGCGGCTACTGCCAGGCCGGCCAGATCATGTCGGCCGCCGCCTTGCTCGCTAAAAATCCCACCCCCACCGACTCAGACATCGACGACTCCATGGCCGGCAACCTCTGCCGTTGCGCCACGTATACACGCATCCGGGCCGGCATCCACGAAGCCGCCCGGCTCGCCGCGGAGACCAAATCATCCAACGGTTCCGAGTCCTTGCCCGCGGGTTCAAGCACGCCCAAGCCCAAACTCCAGGAGACCGTCAAATGAGCACGCTCCTGCCTGACTTTATCGAGGCATCGCTAGCCACACCCTCCGCCAGCCCCGGCCTAGACCGTCGCAGCTTCCTCAAGCTCAGCGCACTCGCCGGCGGCGGTGTTGTGTTCGGTCTTTACCTGAAGTCATCACCCGCCGGGTTCGGCGCCGACATCGCAGGAGCCGCGGAAACGGCCGGCACTGCGGCAGAGTTCACGCCCAACGCATTCATCCGCATCTCTCCGCAAGGCGTCATCACCCTCATCGCAAAAAATCCCGAGATCGGCCAGGGCATCAAAACCTCCCTGCCCATGATCATTGCCGAGGAACTCGAAGCACCGTGGGAAGGCATCGTGATCGAACAAGCGGGTCTCGACCCTCGCCTGGGCGGACAATTCGCGGGCGGCAGCACCGCGATTCCCGTCAACTACGATCAATGCCGGCGACTAGGCGCCGCCGCACGCATCACGTTGATCGAAGCCGCCGCACAGACGTGGGAAGTCCCCGCGGCCGAATGTTTCGCCGAAGCCGCCGCGGTCGTTCACCGTCCGACCAGCCGCAAACTCACCTACGGCGAACTCGTCGCCAAAGCCGCCACTCTTCCTGCGCCGGATCTCAAGACAGTCGCGCTCAAAAATCCGAAGGACTTCAAACTCCTCGGTCGTCGCATCACCGGCGTCGACAACCCAAAGATCGTCACCGGTCAGCCGCTCTTCGGCATCGATCAAAAACTTCCCGGACTACTCCACGCCGTGTATGTCCGCTCGCCCGGTTTCGGCGGCAAAGTCTCCAGCGCCAACCTCGAAGACATCAAAAAACTCCCAGGTGTGCGCGACGTGTTTACCATCACAGGCACCGACGATCTTTTCTCGCTCGTCCCCGGCGTCGCCATCATCGCCGACACCACGTGGCAGGCCTTCAAGGCCCGCGATCAACTCAACGTCACATGGGACGAATCCTCGCGCACCGACTACAGCAGCGCCGCATTTGCCGCGCAGGCCGAGGCATTCGCCAAGGCCGGCGGAAAAAAAGAACTCCGCGCCACCGGCAGCGTAGATGACGCGCTCGCTTCCGCAGCGAAGACCGTCGAGGCCGCTTATCACTATCCCTACCTCGCACACGCCACGCTCGAGCCGCAGAACTGCACCGCCCTCTTCAAAGAGGGCCGCATGGAAATCTGGGCGCCAACCCAAAGTCCGGGTCCCGGCGTCGACATGGTCGCGAAGGCGCTCGATCTGCCAAAGGACAAGATCACGCTCCACCTTACCCGCATCGGCGGCGGTTTCGGCCGGCGCCTGATGAACGACTACCTCGTCGAATGCGCCGCCATCGCCCACCGCGTGCCCGGCAAACCGATACAAGTCACCTGGACGCGCGCGCAAGACATGCAGCACGACTACTACCGCGCGGCCGGCTGGCATTTCCTCAAAGGCGCAGTCGATGCCTCCGGCAAACTCGCGGCGTGGCACGACCACTTTGTCACCCTCGGAACCAACTCCACCGAAAAAGCCGGCAACGGCGCAGACCTGAGCGGCGACGAGTTTCCCAGCCGCTTCACACCGAACTTCCGGCTCACGCAATCAATCATTTCCAGCAACCTGCCGACCGGCTACTGGCGCGCGCCAGGGAGCTGCGCCTACGCGTGGGTTTTCCAAAGCTTCATCGACGAACTCGCACACACCGGCGGTCGCGACCAAGTCGAGTTCCGCCTCGAACTCCTCGGCGAAGACCGCGAAGTCCAGCCAAGCACCCAAAACCGCGGCCGCGCCTATCACGCCGGACGGATGAAAAATGTCGTCCGTCTCGTCGCCGAAAAAGCCGGCTGGAAATCGAAGCAACTTCCCCGCGGACAAGGCCAGGGCATCGCCTTCCACTTCAGTCACGCGGGCTACGTCGCCGTCGTCGCCGACGTGACCGTCGCCCAAGACGGCACGCTCAAAGTTGAAAAGCTCACCGCCGCCGTGGACGTCGGCCCGATCATCAATCTCAGCGGCGGCGAAAATCAGGTGCAGGGCTCGATGATCGACGGTCTCAGCGCGGCCTGGTTTCAGGAGGTCACCCTTGAGAACGGCCGCGTTCAACAGACCAACTATTCCGACTACCCGCTCCTGCGGATCCCCGACGCCCCAAAAGTCGAAGTCCATTTCGCCAAAACAGATTTCCCGCCAACCGGTCTCGGAGAACCCGCGCTGCCTCCGGTCGCACCCGCGGTTTGCAACGCCATCTTCGCCGCCACCGGCAAACGCCTGCGCACGCTGCCCATCAATAAAACCGACCTCAGTTGGTCGTAACGCTCCCTTCCTTCGCCCGGAGCCGCGTCACTTAAGGCGCGGATACCCATAAGCAGAGTCCGCATCTGAAATGATGCGGTACGTTCAGTACGCTCAGCTCGTTGCCGCGCGAATCGCATCCATGAACGCCGTCAACTTGGCGTGATCCTTCACGCCGGGTGAAGCCTCGATGCCGCTGTTGACGTCTACGAAATTAGCACCGCTCGTCTTGATGGCTTCGGCGATGTTCTCCGGCTTCAGGCCGCCCGCGAGCACCCAGGTTACCTTCGTGAAGCGCTCCTTGAGCCGCGCAAACTCCGTCCAGTTTCCCGTCATGCCCGAGCCGCCGTACCCGCCATCGTGGTACGTGTCCACGAGCACGTGATCGGCCAGCGGGAAAACGCGGGATCCATCTCTTTGCCCGGCGGCACACGCGGCGCGAGCCAGAGCTGATGGGGCGAAATGATCTCGGTCCACATCGCCACTTCGAAAAACGGCGTGTCGTTCGGAAAATGCAGCTGCACGTAGTCGAAACCCGCGTCCTTGTATTTCTCCAGATCGCCCATGTCGGTGTACACGACGACCGCGACCTTCTTCGGACCAGCCGGCAGTGACGGCCGCATCTCCTGAAACTTTTCCATCGGGACGTAACGCGGCGACTTCGGATAGAAGATGAAACCAAGATAGTCCGCTCCGGCGGCAGCAGCCGCCTCGGCATCCACCAATGAAGTGATGCCACAGACTTTAATCCGGATTCCGTTGATCATGCGTAGTTACAGAAATGCCTAAACGACACAGGCACCAGCTTTCGTTAGGGAAATTTCCCTAAATCCGCCGCTCAGAACGTATTGATGGTTCGGATGACGTGCGAGACCTGCTCATCGGTCAACTCCGGGAAGATCGGCAGGCTCACGCAGGTCGCACAGATTTTCTCCGAAACAGGCATCGATCCCGCCTTGTAGCCAAGCCCGGCGTAGCACGCCTGCTGATGAAGCGGCACGGGGTAAATCAGGTCGGTCCCGACCTCCGCCTTTGCGAGATGCTCTCGCAGCGCGTCGCGACGCGGATGACGTATCGTGAACTGGTGAAAAACACCCGCCCCATAGCTGACGTCCGTCAACGGCAGGATCGTGTCGGCCAGTTTGATCTCCGTCGCGTAACGCTTGGCAATCGCCTGACGCCGCCCCGTCCACGTCGCCAGGTGCGGAAGCTTCACGTTGAGCAACGCTCCTTGGAAGCCGTCCATGCGGAAATTGCCGCCCACGATGTCATGATAATAACGCCGGTCCGAACCATGCACGCGAATATGCCGCGCCTTGGTGAAGAGTGCGTCGTTCTTCGACACAAGCGCACCACCCTCGCCACAACCGCCGAGATTCTTCGTCGGATAAAAGCTGAACGTGCCCACGTCGCCGATACTGCCGACCGGTGTGCCTTTGTACTTCGCTCCAATGGCCTGCGCACAATCCTCGATCACGAAGAGATTGTGCTTCTTCGCGATCGCCATGATCTCATCCATGCGCGCCGGCTGGCCGAACAGGTGAACCACCACGATAGCCTTGGTTTTCGGCGTGATCGCCGCCTCAAGCTTCACTGGGTCTAGATTGAAGGTACCTTCCTCGACATCGACGAACTTCGGTGTCGCACCGACATAGCTGATGCCCCAAGCCGACGAAATGAAGGTGAACGGCGGCACAATGACTTCATCGCCCGGCCCAAACCCGGCCAGCATGCACCCGATGTGCAGCGGCGCAGTGCCGCTATTGAGCGCGAGCGCCTTTGAATAACCCAGCGTCGCCGCAAAGCTTTTCTCAAAGTCCTCCACGTCCTTCCCAAGGCAAAACCGGTTGGCGTCGTACGTCGCCGTAAGCGCCGCGAGCGCCTGCTCACGAATAGCTTTATGCTGAAGCGAAAGATCGAGGAAAGGGACTTTCATGGAGAAGCGTCGGGTATAACCAGACAGCTCCTTGTCGCATAGCGAAAACTGGAGCAGCCATTCATGCGGCGGCTACGTCCGCCAAATCCCGCGCTCAAGGCCGTAGACAAAGGGCGGCCGATTGGATACCCCGTTTGGCAGCCCCTTTTCATCGACTTCCCCCATATGCGTTTTTCGGCAATCGCGAAGCTCCTCCCAGCCATACTAACCTCCATCCTGACACTCGGAATATCCGCTCAACCGGCGGCGCTTTCGCCTGAGCCATCGGTATCCAGCGAAGTGGTCGATCTGCCCGCTTTTAATGTGTCAGCCGACCGCGTTCTCGCCCCGTTGCAAAAATGGCGCTACGTCTCGATCCCCGGGTACGAGATCCTTTCCAACGACAACGAGTCAAACACCCGGCGGTTCATCCAAAATTTCTACCTGCTACAACAGGTCGGCCAGTTGTTGTTCCCCGGGCTCGAAGAAACCAACCCGCTTCCGACCTACGTGGTGATTTGCGTCAAAGGAAATGCCTTCGAGCAGTTCATCCCACCTCAGTTTCGAGAAGCGAACGACGTTGCGGAGGAGATAAACCAAATCGGCAGTCTGTTTGTGCGCGACGAAGAGCGATCTGCCCTCATCGTAGACTATCTCGGTGCCAGTGGATTCGAAAACTTCCAGCGCTCCTATTTTAAAAATCTCTTTTCTCGTGCATCGGCAAACAAGCTGCCTCCTTGGTTCGAGGAAGGCATGCTGGGAATCCTGGCGGCACTGGAATTTGATCAACACAGCGTCACCATCGGCAAAGTAGCCGGCCAGACAACGAGGGGCTTCACGGGAGGTCAGCAGCCCATGACCATTCCTGGCTACGCGGGACGCTCACTCAACGATTCCGAGGTCGTTGCCTTTTCGGGCCTCGGATCCTCGGGGCTCGTCCACGCTCTCAACAACCAGCGGTTGATTCCGTTTAAGGATTTTTTCCAGCTCGACCCCAATACTCCCGAAGGACTCGAGGCCATCAAAAAACACGGCGGGCTCGGCGTATATCAGGCCCAGGCAGCCGCATTTGCCCACCTCTGCCTCTACAGTTGGGGCGCGAAGTCCAAGTACACGCCTAACTTCTATAAGCTGATAGAGAAGGCCTCGGCCGGTCCTGTCACCGAGGAGGTTTTCAAATCCTGCTTCAATCGATCCTTTAAACAAATAGGACTGACGTTGCGAGGCCACATACAGATGTGCGCCCAGCAGTACGTCGAGTTGACGGCACCCAAAGGCAAGGGCTTCGAGGCAGCACCCAAGTTCGAGGTCAAAACAGCGACCGACTCTGACTCCAGCCGCATCGCCGGAGAAACGCTGCGGCTGTCCGGGCAGAGCCACAATCGCTCAACCGCCTGATCGCGCCGTACGTGCGCGGAGAACGAAATCCCGAACTCCTCGCCGCGCTCGGCCTGGCCGAACTCTATGCCGGTAACAACGAACGCGCGCGCAAATTCCTGGAAGCCGCCGCCGTCGGTAAAACAACCCGCGCACGCGCGATGCTCGAGCTAGGCCGCCTGCGCCTGCAGTCGGCCAGGCAACTGGCTGCCGCTGAAAAGCGAGGCATCACGAAGGATGAATTTCTGCACGCTATCGCACCACTATCGACGGGATTGAAACTCCAGCCCGCGATGCCCGAATTCTACGACGAGCTCGCCCTCGCCTGGATGGAAAGTCCCGAGGCGCCCACCCAACAACAGTTCACCGACCTGGTCAGAGGCCCCATGATATTCCCCAAAAAACTGGGGATCGTCTATCGGGTCGCCGAGGTCTCGATCACTTACAACCACGTCAAAGAAAGCCGCATACTCATCGAGTACGGCATGGCGAACGCGCCGGACGAAGCCACACGCGCACATTTCGCCCGTCTGGCCGATCGCCTTGCCCAGCAAGGCGCCGGCGTGCCCGCAGTAAAAGGCTGAACCCTGTCGCTGCGTTACGACGCGCGGGACTTGTTCAACTTCTCCACAAGGGCCTCGATCAGCGCATCGAGGCTCGGTTTTTTCGCTTCGAAATCCACCGGCATGTCGTGCTCATCCATCGTCGCCGTCGTCTGCGGTCCAATGCTTCCGCCAAGCGGTTTTTTCGCACCTCGCTCCAGTTGCAGCGCGGGCGACTGTTCGTAAAAGGACTGCGCAGCCGAGGAGCTCGCGAAGAGAATCGCGTCCGCGCCCTTCTGACGGAAATCGTCGGCCACCGGATTGTTCGCCAGATCGACTTTCTCCGTTTTGTAGAGCGGCAGCTTGTCCACGATCGCACTGGCGGCTTCGAGCTTCTTCACCATCGTGTCGCGATTCAGATTGCCGGTGACGACGATCACCTTCGCGTTGTCCATGCTGCCTGTCGCGATAAGTGCATCGGCTAGCGATTCGCCCGTCGCGGTATCCGGCATGCACTCGACGCGGATATGATGCTTCTGAATTTCCCGCGCCGTCGCTGCGCCCACACACGCGAACCGCAACATGCCGAGCGCGCGGATATCCTGAAAGCCCTTGAGGAAATCCTCGAAGAAAAACCGCACGCCGTTCGCCGACGTGAAGACGATCCAGTCGTAATTCCCCAGCTCCGCCAGAATCTCCACGAGCGAATCCCGCGCCACATCCTTCGTGATCGAGATGAGTGGCAGCTCCAGCACCTCGGCGCCGAGCGTTTCGAGTTTGTCGCGAAGCTCGCTGTTCTGATCGCGCGTACGCGTGATGACCACGCGGCGGCCAAAAAGCGGGAGATGCTCAAACCAGTCGATCTGCTCATGCCCGCGCACGACTTCGCCGACAAAGATGATCGAAGGCGCCGTGAGCCCGGCCTTTTCCACACGCTCCGCAAGATCGGAAACCGTTCCCGCGACACTGCGCTGACGCCCGAGTGATGCCCATTGCACCACGGCCGCAGGAGTCTCCGGAGAAAGCCCGCCGGCAATCAACTCGGAGCAGATAAACTTCAGGTGCCCCATGCCCATGTAGATCGCGAGCGTGGTATTCTTCAGCGCGCCATAGGTGCGCCAGTCGATCTGCAATTCATGCTTCGTCGGATCTTCGTGTCCGGTGAGCAGCACGAGCGACGAACTGGTGTTTCGATGCGTGAGCGGGATGCCCGAGTACGCGCCCGCAGCGAGCGCAGCCGTCACGCCCGGCACGACTTCGAAGGGAATAGCGTCCTTCGCGAGTGTGCGCGCCTCTTCTCCACCGCGACCGAACACAAACGGATCGCCACCCTTGAGCCGCACCACGCGTTTGCCTGCCTTCGCATGCTTCACGAGCAGGGCCTCGATCTCTTCCTGTGGCACCGCGTGAAAGCCCGCTTTCTTCCCGACATACACGACCTCGCAGTCGGCGCGCGTCCACTTCACGAGTTCGGGATGCACGAGGTAATCGTACACAAGCACGTCCGCCTGCGAGATGAGTTCCTTCGCACGGAACGTAACAAGACCGAGATCACCGGGACCGGCGCCTACGAGATAAACGATACCTTTGTCAGACATGAGCGTTTCCGCGTGCTTCGCGGTTAAAGTTGAAACCCAAAATACTTCAGCGTGGCCCGGGCATACTCGACCGGCTTCGCAAAATCCTCCGGACCTAGCGGCAGCGAGCGCAGGCCGATTTCGTGGTGGAAAAAATAAAGCGTGTCCGCCGTCGCATGCGCCGCGAACGCCGTGTGGCACCCGCCACCCAGGGCCGACTGAAACGCGCGCTCGAGAGTCACCGTCTTTGCCGTCGCCGCGTCGAACACGCCCGCAAACTTCGCAACCTCGCCCGCCCGGCACTGCACGGCAATCGCTGCCTGCCCGACCGCGGGCACCATGTTCTCAAAACCGAGCGCGTGAAACTCCACGCCCGGCCAGTTGCCGATGCGCAGACGATTCAGTCCTGCTGCCGCCAGCAGCGTTGCATCGGCCACACCGCCCTCGGCGATCTTGCGCAGACGCGTGTCCACATTTCCGCGGATTTCGGTGAACTGCGCATTCGGGAAAAGCATGCCGATCTGCAACCGGCGCCGCGGACTGCCCGTCGCGATCGATTTCGGCTCCGCCACACCCGCGCGCAGCACCAGCACATCGCGCGCGTCTTCACGCGGCATGTAGCCGGCGATGCCAAGACCGTCCGGCATGTCTCCGGGCAAATCCTTCGTACTGTGAACAGCGACATCCGCCTCGCCGCGCAGAAGCGCCTGCTCGAGCTCGGTCGTGAAAAGCCCCTTGCCGCCTTTCTTTTCAAGCGACCAGTCGGTCTGCTTGTCGCCCGTCGTGACGAGCTTCAACAGCTCCGTTTCGACGCCAAGCTTCGCGCGCAGATGCGCGGCGACCATTTCCGTCTGCGCGAGCGCGAGCGGGCTTTTGCGGGTGGCGAGGATGAGTTTTTTGGCGGCGGACACGGGAGGAAGAACGTTCCTAGGAAGCGGACGAATCGCAAAAACAAAACAGGCCATCCAGCCGAAGCGGGATGGCCCGTTTTAAATCAAATCAACAAGCGAGGCTTAGTAGGAAGCCTGGACGCCCTTGATGTTCTTCTTGGCCATCCAGGGCATCATGCCGCGGAGATAAGCACCGGTCTTTTCGATCTGATGCTTTTCGCCGGCCTTGAGGAGCTTGTTGTAGTTCTTGAGACCACCCTTGTGCTCCTTGACCCATTCCTTGGTGAACTTGCCGGTCTGGATCTCTTTCAAGATCTTCTTCATCTCGACCTTGGTCTTCTTGTTCACAACGCGAGGACCGCGGGTGATGTCGCCGTACTTGGCGGTCTCGGAGATCGAGAAGCGCATGCCGGCGATGCCGGACTCGTACATGAGGTCACAGATGAGCTTCAGCTCATGGAGACACTCGAAGTAAGCCATCTCGGGCTGGTAACCCGCTTCGACGAGCGTTTCGAAACCGGCCTGAACGAGGGCGGAAGCGCCACCGCAGAGAACGGCCTGTTCGCCGAAGAGATCGGTCTCGGTCTCTTCCTTGAAGGAGGTCTGGAGAACGCCAGCGCGGGTCGAGCCGATGCCCTTCGCCCAGGCGAGAGCGGTCTTCTTGGCGGACTTGGATTTGTCCTGAGCGACCGCGATGAGGGCGGGCATGCCTTTGCCTTCAGCGTAGAGGCGGCGGACCATGTGGCCGGGGCCCTTCGGGGCGACCATGATGCAATCGACGTCCTTCGGGAGCTTGATCAGGCCGAAGTGAACGGCGAGGCCGTGCGAGAAGAGGAGGGTCTTGCCCTTGGAGAGGTTCGGGAGGATGGACGACTCATAAACGTCGGCCTGCTTCATGTCGGGGAGCCCGACCATGATCACGTCAGCGCGGCGGACAGCCTCGCCCGTTTCGACGACTTCGAAGCCATGCTTGATGGCGACGTCCTTGGACTTGGAACCTTCGTAGAGGCCGATGATGACCTTGACGCCGGAATCCTTCAGGTTGAGGGCGTGCGCGTGGCCCTGGGAGCCGTAGCCGAGAACAGCAACGGTCTTGTTTTTGAACACGCCGAGATCGGCGTCTTTGTCGGTGTATACTTTGGCGGGCATGATGAGAGGTTTTGTTTTTGGGGTTGGAAATTAGCGGATGAGCGCGAGCGCGCCGGTGCGGGCGAGCTCGATGATGCCGAAGCCTTCGATGAGCTTCAGAAACGCGGAGGTCTTTCCTTCGTCGCCAGTGAGTTCGACGATCACGGAATCGTGGGAAACGTTCACGATCTTTGCGCGGAAAATATCGCAGATCTGCATGATCTCGGAGCGGGTCTTGCCGTCGGCTTTGACCTTGGCGAGGAGCAGTTCGCGCTGAACGGCCTGGCCTTCCTTGAAGTCGATGACCTCGACGACGTTGATCAGTTTCCGCAGCTGCTTGGTCACTTGATCGAGCGCGGAGTCGTCGCCCTTGAGAACCGCCGTGATGCGGGAGAGCGTGGCGTCATGCGTCGGGGCTACGTTGAGGGAGTCGATGTTGAAGCCGCGGCCGGAAAACAAACCGGAGACGCGCGCCAAAACGCCAAACTTGTTCTCAACGAGGATGGAGATCGTGTGTCGCATGAAGGATTTTAACGGTGGAAAAGAGATGGTGGACGCTGAGGGACTCGAACCCCCGACCCTCTCGGTGTAAACGAGATGCTCTAACCAACTGAGCTAAGCGTCCGGGCGGAAAGGATGAGGAAAAAGCGCGGGTGCGCGGGCTGACAAGGTTTTATTCAGGATTCTCAGAGGCAGGGCGCGTTATCTCTAACGCGCCGCTGACCACCGAAAGCAGGTTTTATCAGACCGCCGCGAGAGCACGCTTCGGCTTGAGCAAGCCTTCGCGGGCCATGAGCTCGGCGTTCTGGACAGCATTGAGGGCGGCGCCTTTCCAGAGATTGTCGCCGGAAACCCAGAACGAGAGGCCATTATCGAGGGCCGTGTCGATGCGCAGACGGCCCACGCCGCACTTCACCTTCTCAGCGAAGTCGAGCGGCGTCGGGTATTTGCGGTTCGCCGTGTCATCAACGAGGATGGCGCCTTCGAAGGCCGCGATGGCCTTGCGAGCTTCCTCCAGATTCACCGGCTTCTCGAACTCGGCATTCACCGCGATCGAGTGCGCCCGCACGACGGGAACGCGCACGCAGGTCGTCGAAACCTTCAGGTTCGGCAGGCCCATGATCTTGCGGCTCTCGAGCATCATCTTGTGCTCCTCGCCGGTGTAGCCGTTTTCGCCAAACGAATCCACCTGCGGGATGCAGTTCTGCGCGATCTGATACGGATAAACTTTGTGCGTGAGCGGCTGGCCCTTCACGTAGGCCTGCGTCTGGTCTTCCAGTTCACGAACCGCTTCCGCGCCCGTGCCGGAAACCGACTGGTACGTGGCGGCAAAATAGCGCTTCAAACCGAAGCGCTGATGCAGCGGCCAGAGCCCCATGAGCGTCACGGCGGTCGAGCAATTCGGATTCGCGATAATACCGCGATGATTGCGCAGGCCCTGCGGATTGATCTCTGGAATCACCAACGGCACATCCGCGTCCATGCGGTGCACGGAGCTCTTATCGATCACGAGACAGCCGGCCTTGATTGCATCAGGAGCGAGCGCCTTCGTCACGGAGCCGCCGGCGGCGAAAAACGCCACATCGACATCCGCGAACACGCCGGGCTTCGCTTCTTCAATCACGAGTTTTTTGCCGAAGCGCTCCACGGTCTTGCCCGCCGACCGCGCCGAGGCGAAAAGCCGCAGCGAGGCCATCGGGAAATTGCGCTCGTGCAAGAGCCTGACGAGCTCTTGACCGACTGCGCCGGTCGCGCCGACGATGCCAACTGTGAGTGAATTTTTCACGATAGAATCTCCTTGGGAGTCGGTCACTAAAGCCCGCGCCTCGCTCGGCATCAAGCCCGCAGAACGTTTGCTTTTCGTCTCTATCGCGAAGCAAACCATGCAGTTTTTCCGCAAGGGCTCCCTCGTCCGCAGTTTCGTCATCTCCACGTCTAAGAAGCCGCCCTCCAACGTGAAGAACTCACTCGGCACCCCGCGCGGGCACCATGAAATCGCCGAACGCATCGGCGCCGGCCAGCCGCCTGGCATGGTGTTCAAAGCCCGCGTCTGTACCGGTCACCATTTCAGCGAACTCTCCGCCGAGGCCGACACCGGCAACCTCATCACCAGCCGCATCCTCTGGCTCCGGGGTCTCGAAAACGGCGTGAACTGTGGAGACAACGTCGATTCCTACGAGCGCTACATCTATATTCACGGCACGAACCGGGAAGCGCTCATCGGCCAGCCGCAAAGCGCGGGCTGCGTCCTCATGCGCAACCTGGAAATCGTCGAACTCTACGAAGACGTCCGCGCGGGCGATCACGTGCTGATCGTGGATTAAACAGTCGCCTCATCTGCCTCCGCTGGAGGGTCCACCTCCGTGTGGACCGGATCGAGATAGACAATGTGCCGGATGGAGAGCGTCTCTGCTCACTCCACTACCCGCCGCGTGATCGCCGCATCCTCGATTTCAAAAATGGCCGGCAATTTCTCCGGCCTGAAAAAGAAGACCAATGCCACGGGCCTATTCTCCGCAAACCGCCACGGCAGCTTCGCCCGCCCATAGAAGGCCATGGTGAAGTTTTCCTGCGCCTCCGCAAACCCGCGCCACTCCCGCCCCGCCTGCACTCGCGGCCAGACTTGATAAAGATTTCCATTCTCCGCTCTGAAATAGACGTCGAACCACGCTTCCGTCTCCGCGCCGACCTCACTCAATCGGTGCACAAACTCCAATAGCATTCCCGGCTCGAATACGAACTCCTCTGGCAACGGAAGCTCCGCCATCGCCGGCCGGGACGGCTCCGTCGGAAACCCATCGACTGTAAAAGCCCACTTGTCCGCCGACCGCTCAGTCACGGAAACGCCCTGCGAAACCAGCCAGCGGCCCTGACGCCGCAACACGGGCTCTTCCTTCGCCGTCCAGCGGTTCAACAACCGCTTCGTCACCGCGTCCGTTGCTCGTTCGTCATGCGAGAAACTCGAAATGGGCTCCGCGGTCATCGCGGTCGGATCCGGCCAAAGCGTCGTGACCAGACGCGTCGTGCTCACATTCCGCGTTTTTTTATTTTCATAGGAGAACAGAGCACCGCTCTTCGTTCCTTCAAAAACAGCCGCATTTACTTCGGCGCGCACCCGCACACTCCGCCGCTCGCCCGGCTCGAGCTGCAACAGGCACCGTCGCGCCCCATCGTCGGTCAGCCCTTCACCCAGCGTCAGCAGGCCCACGACTTTTTCATTCGAAAAATTATAGATAACCACGTCGCCCCAGCCCGCCGGATTTCCTTCGCTGGAAATTCCTCGGACAAAGTAACCCAGAAAGCTCTTCCGCTGTTCCAGTCCGTCGCGCGCCACAAAATCCAGCACTACAGGCGAGTTATCCGCCGGCTGCCTTGTCCGCCAGTTTTTCGATTTCGTATCATCCCCGTTTTTGATCGCCAACAGGCCAGACAGCGCAGGCGAAATGTCCAGTGACGGCGCTCCTCCCCCCACAGCGCTGCTTCGCCTGTCTATCAATAATCCAAACTCGCTCCTCCCCTGCTCGATATACGGCATGAGCATGAAAGCCATCGCGCCTTCCGGCTTCAGCGCCCCCAGTTGTTTCCGCACATCTTGAAACCACCGCTCCTGACGGGCTCTGCCTTCTCTCGTCCGCCCCGCCTCTCCGTCGAGCAAACCATATCCGTACTCGGTCAGAAACACCGGCAGGTCCCGCTTGGCCGCATTCTCCTCCCGATCGCCGTTTTTCTCCACCGCGTCACGGAACTGCCCATACACATCGGAAAAATCCTCCGCATGGCCGTAGAAGTGGAAATTGAAGCCGTCCGTCGCACCACCCGCTCCATTTGCCCACAGCCGTTCGAAATACGGCCCCGGCGGCAACCCCAGCGGCGCCATCAAAACCCGGGGCATCGCCTTTTTTTTATCTCCATTTTTCGCCCCGGCCAGCAACCCGAGGCGGCAGGTTTTCAGATAGGCTGCGTATGTCTCCGGATTCTCCTCCAAGAACGAAATATCCGGCTCATTCCCGATCTCCCAGGCATCAACACTTCCCGCATACTCACGCCCGAGTTGTCGCGCGCGCTCCCACACTTCGCGCAAATCCAGCGCCACTCTCCGTCCGCCTCCCGCGCGTACGCCCTCCCGCCAGACGCTTTCCGGCCACTCGACGAGTGCGCAAATCCTGACGCCCTTCTTCCGCAAGGTTCGCAACGCCTCCCATTCGCGCGCGCTCATTTCTCCGTCCGCATGAGCCAGGTCGCGTATCCGCAACCAGGTGCCCGGCTCCAGTTGCAGCTCCGGTTTCACCTCCAATACCCTCAGTATTTCCACGGCCCCCGTGCCGGCATCGAAACCCGTTTGCGCCCGCACTCCTCCAATCAGCCAAAGCCACACCAGCAACACGGCCATGCCTCGAGTCATTCGATGAAAATATTCCGGCGTGCGCGTCCGTTTCACTTCTTCGAGCGAACCGATCCTCTTTCCGGAGGCCAGCGGATTAAGCGTCTTCCATCGCCCGGCCAAAATCACCAGACAAACTCCATTCGCCAGCCGACCTAAAATACTTTCAAAAGCAGTCCGCTCCGTTTTCGACTTTGCGCCGCCCGCCTGCTTCGTTCGTCCTGACGCCACTCCATGTCCGCCCCACAGACCTACACGCGCACGCAGAATTTCCTGCTGACCTGCCTGCTGCTCGGTGACGCGCTGTTCTGCTTCGCCGGACTTTCCCTCGGCTACTGGCTGCGCTTCGAGAGCCCGCTGCGGGCCATCGGTGTCGAGGCAGACGCCGGCACCACGTTCAGAAGCTACCTGCCCCTGCTCGCGCTCGGCACCGGCTTCTTCATCGTGGCCTGCACTTACCTGAATCTCTACGACGGCCGTCATCTCCTGCGCCCCAATCGCGCGCGTAGCATCATCGGCCGGGCCGTCTTCTTCTGGTTCGCCGCATTCCTCGGCACGTCGCTGGTTCTTAAATTCGAGCCGCCGATCTCCCGCCTCTTCGTCGCCATCTCCTGCCTCACCACGGTCGGCGTGGTGATCGGCTGGCGGGCCGTGTTTCATCTTTGGCTCAGCCGGAGTTCACTCCGCGCACGCCTCATTCAGCGCGTGGCCATTGTCGGCTGGACTCAGGAAGCCGCCGATGTCGCCGAGGCCATTTTGCGCGACCACAATCATCCCTACGAAATCGCCGGCATCGTCGACACTCCAACGCGCGCGCTGACCGTCACGCGCGCCGCGTCGTATCCCGTGATCGGGCACATCGATCGCTTCGAGAACGTCCTAAGCCACCACAATATCGGCATTGTTATCGTGGCGGACCTGGAACTACCCCGCGAGCAGCTCATGCAGGCCGCGGCGCTCAGCGAGCAATACTATGCGGCCTTCAAGGTCATCCCGTCCTTCTTCCAGATTTTCATCTCCAACCTGCGCCTCCAGACCATTTCCGGCGTGCCGATCCTCGGCGTCGAGGAACTGCCCATTGTCTCCCTCGCCAACGGCTACGTGAAACGCACCATCGACATCGCCGGCTCGCTGGTCGGCCTGTTGCTCAGCGCTCCGCTCATCGGCATCCTCGCGATTCTCATCAAACGCGAAAGCCCCGGCCCCGTCTTTTACGCACAGGAACGCGTCGGTCTGCACGGACGCTGGTTCCGCATCTACAAGCTCCGGTCCATGCGCGTTGACGCCGAATCCGACTCCGGCGCCGCCTGGGCGGTGAAAGATGATCCGCGCCGCACACGCATCGGCTCCTTCATGCGCGCCACCAATCTCGACGAAATCCCCCAGTTCTGGAATGTCCTCCTGGGCAACATGAGCCTCGTCGGCCCGCGTCCCGAACGCCCCGAGTTGATCGCCCGTTTCGAGCGCGAAATTCCCCACTACAACCCGCGTCACGAAGTCCGCCCCGGCATGACCGGCTGGGCCCAGGTCAACGGTCTGCGCGGCAACACCAGTCTCGCCGAGCGCATCAAATACGACCTGTTCTACATCGAGAACTGGTCCCCGTGGTTCGACGTGCAGATCATGGTACTGACGTTCTTCCGCATAAAGAACGCGTACTGAAAACTCCACGCGTTGCCCCGACAGGACGCTGACCGGCGTCGCAGTACCACCCGATCACCCGGTTCACTTCGTACTCACCACCGGCTTGAGCGCCGCCAGAGCCGTCCGAAATCCGGCATCGTCCTTCAGCTCCACGAAGGGAACGTTTGACGATATCCGCACGAAATACTGGCTGCGCCTTTGGTTCAGCCCAAAGCGTTTGAAGTCGCTGAAGACCGCCCACCACGGCGGCGTTCCCGCGACATCATAGTTCACCGGCACACCGCCCGACAAATGCCAGAAGAGCACGTAGCGCTGCATCCCCTGCGGCTCCTTGAAAACCCGCTGCTGTGCATGCTCCATCATCCCGGCATCGAACGCGCCCAGCCCCTTCCCCGGCCCATGCTCCAGCATCGTCCACCCGGCCGCCACCCAGCAGACATCCGGCGTGTGCCCCGCGATGAGCCGTTGCGACATTTTTCCCGGCCTCCAGTACGCCGCGTAAATTTCAAACTCGATTCCGCCACGCCGGTACGTGCGCAACACCACGTCGTCGAAGTTGAGCAATTCACCCACCGCGCGCTTCATCTCCTGCGTCTCCGCAACCTGCCCTTCGCGCACGGACCAGCCCGCCAGTTCGCGCGGCACGAGTTGATTCAACGGCGCACGCACCGGCTCACGCTCGAGCCGCAGCGAACTGTACACCTGCAACGCGATCGCCGCCCCCAGCACGAGGCCCAATAAAATCAAAACGCTTCGGATTTTCATAACGCGTCGAAACCGGATCACGCCGGCCGCACCCTCCTGCTTCCCTTCAGCCAGCGCCGCAAACGTGCCCAGCGCTCCCAAAGTCCAAACGCCAGATCGTATTTGAGCTTCACCCACCACGAATGGCGCGGATTGAAATGCTTCAGGAAAAACTTCTTCGATCCTTCAAAAAATTCCCGGCTCATCTTCTCCGTCTCCCGGCTCGAACTGGCTCCCTTCAAGTGCACGACCGTTTCGCCTCCGATAAAAACCACCTCGTAGCCGGCGAGTGTGAAACGGTGGCAGAAATCCAGATCCTCACCGTACATGAAAAACTCCTCGTCGAAGAGCCCCACCCGCTCCAGCAGCGCGCGACTCGTCATCAAAAAAGCCCCGTTCACCGAACCCACCGCGTAGGTCCCGCGCTCGTCGAGGTAGGTGAGGTTGTAGCCCGCGACCGGTTTCCATTTGGGAAACACCGCGGCCAGACCCGTCGCACGACAAAAACCATCCCACAACGTCGGTATGCCGCGCCTCGAGGCGAGATCCATCCTGCCGTCCCCCATCACCAATCGGGGTGAAACCACGCCTGCGTGCGGCCGTTCATTCAGCGTCTTAACGCACGTTTCATAGGCTGCCAGATTGGAAACGGTATCGGGATTGAGGAAGAGCACATAGTCACCGCACGACTCGTAGAAACCGCGATTGTTCGCCCGGCCAAATCCCATATTTTCTCCCGTGCGCAGCAATTTAACCTCGGGAAATTTCGTCGCCACGATTTCCGCCGTCGCCATGTCGGGCGAGTTGTCCACCACGATGACCTCCACATCACCGCCCGCCATGCGCCGCGGAATCGATTCGAGGCATGCGCCGATCTCCCGCTCCGAACGGTAGGTGACGATGATGACTGACAGAAAAGCAGCCGGTTTCCGTGAGTCGTTCATGCGATACCCAATTTGCTCCAATGGTTCCGCCAGGAGGTACGACGTCCCCACTCTTGCTCGCGTCTCATCAGAATCATCTCACGACGTTTTTCATATTCCCGTGCACACGCCAGCATCGCCGAAGCAACCGCGCTGACGTCGTCATTCGTAAAGTATATGGCCGAGTCCGCATAGATATCCTGCGCGTAGGGAAGCGCCGGAAGCACGGCCGGCAACCCATGATGCATCGCTTCGAGCAGAGGAAGCGCGAGCGTCTCCTGGCTCGAGGTAAACAATAACGCATCGGACGAGGCAAAGTGCGCCATCACCGACTCGTGTGAAATTGTCCCAAGTGTACGCACGCAGGAGGCGTTGCTCGAAGATTCGCCTGTGACCACCAGTCCGATTCGCGAATCTTCGCTGTTGGCAATCACCGCTGCCTGCACCGCCAGGTTAACCCGCTTATGCGGAAACGAACTCGCTGGATAGAAGAACTGAAACTCAAAGCATTTCTCCGCACGCCGCTCACTCGATGCATAGTCCGGGAGAGGCCGCACCACGTCGATCACACGTGAAGGCAGCCCGCGCCGGCCGGCATACGCGGCCATTCGCGCCGCCATATGATCGGTCTGAACAATGATTTTTTCCGCACGCTTCAGGCAGGAATCGAGACACCATCGCTTGAACCAATTGGGCCGGCCGCCGCGGCCCGAAAATTGATCATGCCCATCCTCTACCAGCAGGGCGTTGTGATAATAGAGCACGGTCGGCGTCCGGACGGGCGCACACCAACCATAATTCGAGACGTTGACGATCCGCGAAAAGAATCCCGCCGCCCCCAGCAGATACAGCCCCAGCTCAAATAACGGGCGCAACCACCGTCCAAATACGCGATGGTTGAGCGGAATTCCGCGGATTGCAGCCGGACTTCCCGCCATATCTTCGCGGTTTTTATCAGGCACTATTACCCAGAGCAGAACGCCCGCCGGCGCTGACTTGAGCAGTTCTCGGAGCACCAGGCGCGATCCTGCTTCATAACAGCCAAGCCCATTTACCAAGACAGGACGCATCGGCAGGGTTTCTTCAGCGGGACCGCACCACTCGGCAGGGAACTCCATGCGCCACGGAACGGGCCGGAACCGATCGGGTCACCACGCTGCCTGCACCAATCACGGCATGATCGCCGATCTCGACGCCATCGAGTATCTTGACGTCGTTTCCAATCCAGCAATGACGCCCGATCTTTATGCCCACACTGGGGATTGTGGCCGTGGAGATTCCATCCATCACCGCGAGATCGTGGCTCTGGGCCGAGATCTGCAACTTCGCCCCGATCGCCGTCCCGGTGCCTATTCGCACCGGACCATGGAAGCCAATCACCGCTCCCGGCCCGATATAGACGTGATCCTCAATCACCAGAGTATCGCCCGGGTTGCTCAAATGCGCGGTGCCCTGCACCCAGAAACCTTCGGCCAGTGTCACTCGGTCGCCGATCGTCACTCCTCCCTTGCACAGCCCGTTGAACAAACCGTGACGCCCCAAAAACACCCACTGACCAAAGCGGATTTTTTCGGGAAACCACACGCTTGTCCCTCGTCCGATAAAAAGTGGACCCGACGTGTGGCGGAAGTGCCAGATGCGATACCACCATCCGCGCAAATACGGTCCGGCTGCACGATACCACATCCAGCGTAATGCCAGCAGGGGGTCGCTTCCACGAGTGCTGGCAAAGCGGTCATACCACATGGCGAAAGACTCGTGGATAAAATGAGGAGCTAGGCAACGGCACACTTTTATTCATGGGAGTCAGCCTCTCCATTAAGCGTCGCGGCCCGCCGAAAGCATGGCCGCGTTGCTGCGCAGCCCTGTCGTCAGCATCCGGCGCAACCTTCGGGGCGCATTTCTCAAACGAAACCTCCAGACCGCCGAAGAAATCTCGGACGCCGGAGGCCGGTCGGGAAAATGACTGAGCGTCACTTCGCGCATTTCCTCACGCATTCGCGCGGCATCTGACGAAAGCTGTCCGGAGCGAAGCCGGAAACAGCCCGCCTCCCCCGCATGATAGTTGAATGAATAACCGCTCTTCAGTGCACGCAGCCAGAAATCCTGATCTCCGCACAGGCGCCAGTCCGGCCTGAATTCACCAACGTCGTCCAGCAGCTCCCGGCCAAAAATCATTCCCAGCTGACTCACGGGATTCACTCCCGCGTGAAGCAGCGGGACAAACCGGCCCGGCGATTTCTCCACCGAGATAAGCCCATGCCTCCGCCCCCTTTCATCAATCATGGCCACATCGCCGTAGGAGATGCGTCGCAATCCGCTGCCTGCAGTGTGCGTCTGCGCCAGTCGCTCAAAATCGCGGCCGAGGACATCGTCGTCATTGATGTAGGTGAACCAACTCCAACCGGTGCCAGCTGCGCGCAACCCCGCATTCAACGCGCCATAGAGTCCGCCTTCCCGTCCCGCATCCTCCACGACCTCACAGCCGGGAAATTGCTTTTTCAGCGACTCCATCTTGTCCGCTGGCGCCACCAGCAGATGGCGCTTTTGTACCCGCAGCGATTCGACCGATGCCACCGTTTCGGCGAGAAATCGCGACTCTCCCAATGTCGGTGTCAGAATCAGGATCATCCAATGACTGCGCTCCGCCGTCTGTGAATTTGTGCCAGTGCCATTCCCATGGCCGCGCCCGCCAGCACGCGTCGATATCCCCCCATCGGACTCATCAAGACGGCATATGCCAGGTTCAACATCACCAGCACATGCATGGGCATCCAACTAAGGTCCTCCGGTTGTTCCGACCGCATAAAATCCACCGTCCCGCAAACGGCCAGCCACAGGAGCCAGCACCCAAACAAAAAGCCGCAGACTCCATACTCAAACGCGAACTGCAGGATAAACGAATGCACTCCCACCAGCACGCCAGGCTGCGACAGGTCCGTGTAGCGGACCGCGTGCGCCCAGCTGCCACTGCCAAAAAGAGGTGCCTCACAAAACCCGCGCCACGCATCCACCGCCATATCCAGACGTTGAAAGTTTGAGTAGTCCCAGTCGCTGCGCAGTTGTTCGGAAGATATAGTCCCCCTGAAAAATACCGATCGCGATTGTTGCTATTACAACCGGCACGATCATGACGCACGCAATCACGATTCCCCGGGCGCCTGCTTCCACAAATGCGCCGACACGGTAAACAGTCCGGCCAGCACAAAGACACCCCCTAGACTGCGGTAAGAGAGCGCCAGCGCGATCGTCAGCCCCAACGGAATCATGGTAAATCCCGCCACCATCGGCGAAGTCATCCGCGTAACCAGCATCATCAGCCAGAACATCAGCGACCATCCCCCAAAGTATTTCACGAATATCATGATCGAGGTGATTTCAAACGGCTCCTGAATCACCCCCGCGATCGGGATCGCGACCGCCAGCGAGAGAAAAATGATCAACATCTTCCCGCGGGATAGCTGGCTCGCCAGAGCCATCGCAGCGACCGCTCCAACGCCAAAAACCAAATTCCGAGAAAATCCGCGCAGATAGAGACTCGGAGGCGTGTGCCCCAGCAAATCCCAGACGAGACCGATCGCCGGAAACGAGAGCAGCACCAGCGACTCGCGCCAATGCGCCCAGAGATAACGCCGGGCCGTCGGCCACAAAACCACGCCAGCGAAAACAAGCGGGGCCATCAGGTCGGCAAGAAGAGCCGTCCGACTACGCGGACAATGAATCCGAGCGCACAAGCAGACGCCAACGACGGCCACAAACAGGAGGGTCTTCACTGCTCGCACGAAGCGGAGTCTTTCGCGGTCGACGGCGGCTTTGCCGTCGGCGGGCGAAGAGACGGCGACTGACCGGGCCGCCCATAAGGCGGCCTGCCGGCCGGCATGTGTCCTCGATTGATCATGATTACTGGGAAGGGATAACGGCTCTCAAAGTCCGGCCGGCCTCGCGATAAATAAACGGCAGAAAGATCCCAATCCACGCCGCCAGCAACGCCACCGGCCCGGCAATCAACCCGTACTTTGGCAATCCCCACACCATGCCTGAAAATGCGGCCCCGAGCGCAAGCAATCCATAGATCGTCTGCCCTCGCATCCGTCCAAGGCCGTTGAGCAGGTACACCGGCACCTGTCCGAGACTAAACGCCGCGGTCTGCAGTCCGAACGCAAGAGCAAGGACCGGAGTTATGACAACGGTGTCCTTGCTCACACGAGTACCGCCAGCCCTAGCTGCAAAGCCTTTTTCTGACACATGATTATATTATTCTTGATAAATAAAGTCATTGCATCGATACAATGTTTTTCTTCTAGTTTTGTTTTTGAAAGTCTTTTCAGAGAAATATAATGGCTCGATAATCCAGTGGTAAATTAGGGCATCAATTTTGACCTGAGCTCCGGGCAGTTCGACTCCCATTGCCTCAGCCATGTCCTCGTCGACCATGAACTGTCCGGATGCAATCTGCTGTTGGATTACCATTGACACTTGATCCATGGTTCCTAAAGCTTGAAAACGTAAAAAAATACAATAAAATCGAAAATAGACGAAAAGATAGAAATTCAAGCATTACTCCTTCGGAGCGTCCTTCGTTTACCGAATTATAGATTAGTGTGACGCGGAGAAAAGTTTTGAAAATAATCCCGTTTCCTTTCTGTCTTCCGAACTATTTCGATTTTGGCCAGCACTAAAGCTTGAAATCCGTGCCGATAGAGACTATTGTACATTGATAATCCAGATAAAATGATTAAGGACAGTAATTCGGAGCTGTATTCGCTTACATCGCATCTACTTATTAGAGCCTCTCCAAATTCGGGGGTGGGACCCAAGTAAAATTACGAGTTAGTATTTCTATTTTTATGCCAATTTACAATTACGAGCGTTAATTTTAGAAATTTATTGTAAATTATTCGTTATAAGTTAAAAGCGAGCTTTTCATAGAGAGTTGGGCCGAAATTTTTCGAACTATTCAAAATGGACTAATATTTTATCGATAGGGGTTTTTGAGGGCGCTGATCACGAATATGATGATTAAAATGCACACCGATCACTAAATCCAGCTGTATCAGAATAGTTCAGTTCGAAGGTTTCTAGAAATTTATTCTTTCACTAAAATGCGCCAAATTTGGTGTCGATCGACTCGTCTCGACAAGCTCTATCGATTGATGTAAATATTTCATGGTCTAGGATCCACGATTACCGAGATAAACTTTTCAGTATGCGATTTCACATACACGCGAAAACACAACACATGGTATAAAACAGACTCCAACCACTAAATTCCCCATGCCCGATAACCCTTATACAATAATTTCTGCTTCCCCGTGCAACTTTTCTAGGTTTGTCTCATCCTCCTTTGGCTAATGCTAGGTCTCTTCCAGAAAGAGAGCCCTATTTCCATTTCCTGACAATCCCTATAAAGTCTTTGATTAAAGGTATTATTTCGAGCATTCAGGTTCATGCGGGTCCTGGCGTCCACGCGCTGGAAGTCGATGTGCAGCACCTGCTGGCGGAACGGGTGCATCTGCACGTCGCGCAGCAGCACCTTGCTGACCTGGCCCGCCAGTTCCATCTCCAGCACGGAGGAGTGGAAGGCTTCCTTCTTCAGGGCGTGCCACAGCGCGTTGTGGTCCAGCTCGATCAGCTGGGGCTCGCCGGAACCGCCATAGACGATGCCGGGCGTCTTGCCGGTGATGCGCAGACGGCGGCTCGCACCCGTACCCTGCTTGTTGCGCTCGAAAGCGACGAATTTCATGTGAACTCCTGTGGAAACGGGCCGCGACCAGCTCCGCTCCGGTTGAAAAGACGCCGCCTCGGACGAGGCGGCGCGGCTTGGCGCCTGCGGGACCTAGAACAGGTTGTTCTGCTCCGAGAACAGGCTCATGACCGACTCGCCGCGGGCGATGCGCTGGATCGTCTCGGCGATCAGCGGCGCCACGGTGAGCTGGCGGATCTTGCGGCAGCCCGCGGCGGTCTCGCTCAGCGGGATGGTGTTCGTGACCACGACCTCGTCCAGCGCGGAGCCCTGGGCGATGCGCTCGATGGCCGGGCCGGAGAAGATCGGGTGCGTGCAGTAGGCGTAGACGCTCTTGGCGCCGCGCTCCTTGAGCACCTCGGCCGCCTTCACCAGCGTGCCGGCGGTGTCGATCATGTCGTCCATGATCACGCAGTTGCGGCCGTCGATCTCGCCGATCACGTGCATCACCTCGCTGACGTTGGCCTTGGGGCGGCGCTTGTCGATGATGGCCATGTCGCAGTTCAGCTGCTTGGCCAGCGCGCGTGCGCGTACCACGCCGCCGACGTCGGGCGAGACCACGATCAGGTCCTCGTAGTTCCTCTGGCGCAGGTCGCCCAGCAGCACCGGCGAGGCGTAGATGTTGTCGACCGGGATGTCGAAGAAGCCCTGGATCTGGTCGGCGTGCAGGTCCATGGTCAGCACGCGGTCCACGCCGGTGGCCTGCAGCATGTTGGCCACGACCTTGGCCGTGATCGGCACGCGCGCCGAGCGCGGGCGGCGGTCCTGCCGGGCGTAGCCGAAGTAGGGGATCACGGCGCTGATGCGCTCGGCCGAGGCGCGCTTGAGCGCGTCGACCATGATCAGCAGCTCCATCAGCGTGTCGTTGGTCGGCGCGCAGGTGCTCTGTACCACGAACACGTCGCGGGCACGCACGTTCTGGTTGATCTCGACCGTGACCTCGCCGTCCGAGAAGCGCCCCACGCTGGCGGCGCCGAGCGTGATGCCCAGATGGTGCGCGATCTCCGCCGCCAGGCCCGGATTGGCGTTGCCGGTGAAGATCATGAAGTCGGGATGGGCCTGCATCACCGTGCCTCGGCAAAAAACCGCCAGAAAAAAACGGGCCTGTGTCAGGCCCGGCTTGTCAGGTGGCAGGGGAAGAAGGATTCTCAACCTTCGCATGCTGGAATCAAAATCCAGTGCCTTAACCAACTTGGCGACTCCCCTACACAGGTGTCCGGCCAGGCCGTCCACCGTTCAATCGTCGCTGGAGGCCCACCCCGCCAAGGGATGGACATCCATATTGCTGCAAAGCCGTGCCTGCCAGCCCTCCGGAACCGCCGGATGCTCCGGCGAGGACCAGGGTGCGAACACTGCGCTTCCAGAACCCGTCATTTTGCCCGTTGCGCCAGCCGCTGCAAGCCATCCGAGGGCTTTGGCGACATCTGCGCTCAGGTTCTGAGCGACGGTCTGCAAGTCGTTTCGGCCAAAGCCGAATGGGTCTGCAGCAAAGCCTAAGAGTGTAGCACGATCCGTGTCGCGCTTGAGAAGTGGCGACGTGAAAATTCTGGCCGTCTCCAGTCCCTCGGCCGGCTTGACGACCAGGAAGCGGGCCGGCGGCACCGCCACCGGCTGCAGGGATTCGCCGATGCCCTCGACCCAGGCGCCACTTGAAGATGGTGATCATGGCCGGCCCCATGATGACCAGAAACAGCACCGGCAGGAAGAACACGATCATCGGCACGGTCAGCTTCGGCGGCAGGGCGGCGGCCTTCTTCTCGGCCTCGGACATGCGGGTGTCGCGGCTTTCCTGCGCCAGCACGCGCAGCGCCTGCCCGAGCGGCGTGCCGTAGCGTTCGGCCTGGATCAGCGCCGTCACCACGCTCTTGACCTGTTCGAGGCCGGTGCGGCTGGCGAGGTTCTCGTAGG
>JASGJB010000044.1:0-254778 GCA_049840895.1 Nibricoccus sp.
CTGTGGGCCTCCATTGGTGGTCTTGCTAAGGTTAATAGGAAACACAATAGAATCCGAACAGCACCTAGATCGGCGACGTGAAGCGCGGGTACTTCATCCCGCTTGCGATGATGGGCGGTTTTGCGGGGCTGATCATCCTGAGCCCGATTTCGGCACCGCCGCGTTGACCTCGCGATTGGCGTGATCCTTCTCTTCCTCGCGGGCGCGCGCTGGCGTTACATTATGCCGACCATCGGACTGGCGGTGGCGGCGTTCACGGTTCTCATTCTGCGCAACCCAGATGGTCTGCGCCGGTTTCTGGCCTTTCTGGATGTGGAGGGAAACAAGCAGTCGGGAACCTCCAGCTCTGAGTAGCTAGCCACCTTCCGATGTGGTGGTGGGTGTGGAAGCAGTTTGGGGCAGGAACACCAGCAGATCAATTTTTTGCCTGAGGCTCACACGGACTTCATTTTCGCGGTGATGGAAGAGGAAATGGACCTAGATGTCACACTGGATGTGGTGGCACTGTTCATCATAATTTTTATCGCAGATGGTTCATCTTCGGCGCGCGCCCAACATGTTTCAGTTCCTGCTCATGATCAATCATCCTGCTAATGGCTCCTGCAGGCCATGGTGAAGTTGCTCAGCGTGGTCACAGACATCTACAGACCAAGGGCATGTCACTCCTTCATCAGCGCGGGTCTTTCCAATCTGCTGCTGATGGGACTTCTTCTCGGCATCATCGTGAACACGCAGCGCTCGTGGCCGCGTTCTGCGCTCTCGCGCAAGCGGCGCGCCATGCAGGAGGTGACCGGTACGTGAGCGGCGGGACTTCCTCATCGCTTGTGGTGGCACAGGCAGGAGCATCTAGCCAGAAATGGCGTCGCCGAGGGACTCGTCGCCCGCGGGCACCGCGTCACGCTGTTGATCAGCCATAAAAAAGTGGATGCGCGTCTGATCGAAGAATACCGCACTTCGCCTTCCTGCGCATCCCCGGTGCGCCGTTTGCATGGAGTCCCGTGGCTCTGGCGCGTTTCGTCTGGCAGCAACTCAAGGGGCTCGCTTTTGGCCTGAGTCTGGTGCGTCGCGAAAAACCAAACGCGATTGTCGGCTTTGGCGGATTCACCACGGCCAGCATCATCCTCGCTGGCTTTCTCCATCGCGTACCGGTCGCCTTGCACGAGGCGAATCATGTACCGGCCGCGCGATCCGCCGACTGAGCAAACTCGCCCGGCGCGTTTACGCTCCTCCAGGGCGTCAGTTGCCGGGACTCAAACCGGGAAAACTGTTTTCGATGGGATTGCCCGTCCGCCGCGAAATCACCCGCGAACCCTCGGCGACGGCGTGTGCTTTTTTCATCTCGATAACTCAGCAACCGGTCCTCGTCATCCTCGGCGGCAGCCAGGGTGCGACCGCACTCAACACGTGGGCGCGCGAACACGCGGCGTCTCTGGCTGCGGATGGCGTGCAGACGTCTTGTGTCACCGGCCTCGGCAAGAGTGAGGGCGAAGTCACTGAGTATCTCCGTCGCGATGGCGGCACGGCGCAGGTGATCTTTGCTCCTTCTGCGATCGCATGGGGACGTTGTTGTCTGCTGCCGATCTGGTCGTTTCACGAGCGGGAGCCGGCACGATCGCGGAACTCGCGCGCTGCGGTACGCCGGCCATTCTCGTTCCGTTTCCGCACGCGGCGGACAATCACCAGGAAGCGAACGCCCGCTACTTTGCGCAGCAGGGCGGAGGAGTGGTCATTTCCCAGACGTCGCTTGATGAACTCACGCCCGCCGTCCGGGCGTTGATAACGAACGATGCCGAGCTGCGCAAATTTCGTGATGCGCTTCAGTGTCTGGATCAGGCCAATGCGCTTGGCGTGATGATCGCGGATCTCGAACAGCTCTCAGGCAATGCATCCGCGGCCCCGGCAGATGAATCCTCCGCGCGCGGAGAAAAGAACAATCACGTGGCGGGCGCTCACGGAGGAACATCGTTGTGAGACCAGCGCCGCTTCCGACGCTTTTTTCCCGTGAGGTGAAATCGATTCACTGCGTCGGCGTTGCCGGCATGGGAGTCGGGCCGCTTGCCATCTATCTCGCGCAGGCCGGCTTCAGCGTCAGCGGCGAAGACGATGCGATGATCGAGGCCATGCGCGTTCATCTCGAGCGGGCCGGCGTCGCTCTCACCGTCGCCGGCGGCGTGCCTGCGAATTGTGACCTGGTGGTTTATTCGTCGGCGATCTCGCCGGCACATCCCGCATTCATCGCGGCATCCTCGCGGAAAATCCCGCTGGTGCGCCGTGGCGAGCTCCTCGCAGAAGTCGTGCGCGACAAAAAGCTCGTTGCGATCTGTGGCTCGCACGGGAAAACCACGACGACTGCGATGCTGGTCACCGCCTTGCGCCGGGCGAATTTTCCCGCGGTTACGTGCTCGGCGGACTTTTCAATGACGACGCGGTTTCGCCTGCGCGCGCCGGCTCAAACGACTGGATCGTTGCGGAGATCGATGAAAGCGACGGCACCATCGATCGCTTTTCACCGACGCTGACCGTCGCTGTGAATCTCGACTGGGATCATCCGGATTACTACCGCCAGCAGGCTGATCTTGAGGCGACCTTTGCGGCGCTCTTCGAACGCACGCGGCAGGCCGTGCTGGTAAGTGACGCCTGCGCGCTCTCTGCGCGTGTTGCCTCGCAGCAACACGGAAAGACGCCTGTCCACACCTTTGGCCGTACTGGCGACTATCGTGGCCAGATCGAGGGGGAGACCGATGAGAAACAGACGCTCGCGCTGAATCATCTATTTGCACCGGCCCGCGCCACTGTGCGCGCGCTCGGAGAGTTTAATGCCGCCAATGCCACCGCTGCACTGGCCGCCGCGCATCTCATGGGGGCGCCACTTTCGCCTGCCATGCTGGCTGACTACCCGGGAGTGCGGCGCCGCCAGTCGGTGCTGCACTCCGCTGCCGGCCTGAGGGTGATCGAAGACTACGCCCACCATCCCTCCGAAATCCGTGCGCTGCTCACGAGCTTGCGCCGGCGACTCGCAAAGGGTGGCCGGCTTGTCGCGGTTTTTCAACCGCACCGCTACAGCCGCACCGCGCAGTTCAAAGCCGAATTTGCCGCTGCGCTGGCGCTGGCGGATCGAGTGCAACTGCTCGATGTCTACGGAGCGGGCGAGGCACTCATCGCCGGCGGCACCACGGCCGATCTTTATTCCGAGCTGCATAAAAATGCCCCACCCTGCCGGCGGTTTATTACCCGGGTCAGGCAGGCGCATTGCTCGACCGGCTGGCCCGTGAAACCGCAGCGGGCGATCTTGTCGCTTTCGTGGGCGCGGGAGACATCGACCAGCGAGCCCGCGAGTGGGTGGCCCTTATGGGGGAAAAACAAAAAGCCGCTGTTGGCTGGGATGATATCGCTGCCGCCGTGCGCGCGAAGGTTTCGCCTGCGACCAAGGTCAAACGCGAGGAATCACTGGCCGAGAAAACCACGATGCGCGTTGGCGGCGCCGCCCGTGTCTACGTTGAGCCGGCGTCGGCCGACGACTTGCGTGAGGTTTTGCGCGAAGCACGCGCCCGTTCCGCTGCAATTCATATTCTGGGCCGTGGCTCCAATCTTCTGATACCTGACAGTGGTGTCGACGGTGTGGTCATTTCCTTCAATCACGCGAACTGGCAGCTCTTCGAGCCACGCCCCGACGGCCGGGTCTGGGCCGGCGCCGGGCTGCGCCTGAAAAACCTCTGCGGCCTGGCGACGAAGGCCGGGCTTGTTGGCTTTGAATTTCTCGAAGGTATTCCTGGAAACATTGGCGGCGCCCTGCGCATGAACGCCGGTGCGATGGGCGGCTGGATGTTCGATGTCGTCGAAGAGGTCCGCATGATGACCTACGGCGGCGACGAGCGGGTGATGAAAAAGTCGGAGATGCACGTGGACTACCGGCACTGCGCCGAGCTCCATGACGCGATTGCACTGGGTGCGTTGCTCAAGCCGGCTGCGCAATCCGCCGCCGATGATATCGCACGGCAGATCGATACCTACCGGGACAAGCGCCAGAAATCCCAGCCGCGCGAACCGAGCGCGGGTTGCATTTTCAAGAATCCGCCGGGCACTTCAGCGGGGAAACTGATCGACGAATCCGGACTCAAGGGCGAGCGGGTGGGGGACGCGGAAGTGTCGCCGGTCCACGCAAATTTCATCGTCAACCGCGGCCATGCGACCAGTGCCGACATCATCGAGCTGGTCCGTCGCATACGCGCACGTGTCGAGCAGGCGAAAGGCGTGAAGCTCGAGCCCGAGGTGCTGCTTTACGGACAGGAATGGAAGGATGTTTTATGAGGACGAACGAACCCATCATCGCCGTTTTCGCCGGGGGCACCTCCTCCGAACGCGAAGTCTCCCTCGGCTCAGGCGCGGCCTGTGCGTCGGCCCTCGCGCGGAATTTTCCGACCCGTCTCTTCCAGATCGACGATGAGTCGCTGCCGCTAGAACTCGACCCGGCCCGGCATGTGGTTTTTTCGACGCTGCACGGGACCTTCGGCGAAGATGGTGGAATGCAGCGGCTGCTCGACGCCGCCAATGTCACCTATGCCGGGTGCGACGCGCTGAGCAGTGCGCTGACGATGGACAAGACGCTCACGAAGCAGGCGGCCGCCGCGCGCGGGGTGAAGATTGCGAAAGGCATCGTTTTTGCCGCCGCCAAAAAGCCGTCGCCTGACCAGGTTGTCGCTGAATTGGGCGTGGAAGTCGTGCTGAAGCCTAATGACCAGGGCAGCAGTGTCGGTCTCCGCATGATCACGACGCGGACCGAGTTGGTCGATGGACTGGCTTCAGCCGCTTCAGGCAACTGGCTGATCGAGCAGCGCATCGTCGGCCGGGAGCTTTCAGTTGGAGTCATCGGCGGTCGCGCCATGGGTGTCGTGGAGATCCGTCCGAAGTCAGGAGTATACGACTACACGAGCAAGTACACGAAGGGGCTGACGGAGTATTTTGCTCCGGCGCCGCTCGACGAAAAGACCACCCGCGAGGTGCAGCTGGCGGCTGAAGCGTCGTTCGCCGCGTGCGGTTGCCGCGACTACGCGCGGGTCGACTTCATACTTTCTGCACGCGACGGCTTGTTTTTACTGGAAATAAACACACTGCCCGGCATGAAAGAAACCAGCCTGCTGCCGATGAGCGCACGTTGCGCCGGTCTGGATTTTTCGGCCTTGGTAAGAGAACTCGTCACACCCGCATTGGGGCGTTTTCGCGCAGCCGGGCATCTGCTGAACGCATGAACGCGCCCGCGAACATCTCTCCTCCCGCCCGCAGCTGGCGCGACATCCACCAGGATATCGCGCCACGCTCGATGTCGGGCGAGGGGCGCAAGCGCCTGGCCTTCGCCACGCTCAAGACCATTGGCATTGTGGCCGTGCTCTGCACGTCGCTTTGGGGCGGATACGAACTCTTCCGGCTGTGGCAGCACGATCCTGTGAAGCTGAAGGCTCCGGTGAAAAGTTCGCCCGTGCGCGAGATCGTCCTGCAGAGTGACGGCCCGCTTGATCATGCCTGGATCGAGCGCACGCTCGCGCTGCCCAAGGGCATCGACCTGATGGAGATCGATCTCTACGCGCTCCGCGAACGCCTGCTCGCCGTCCCGCAGGTGCGCACGGCGGTGCTTGCGCGAAAGTTTCCTGACAAGCTCTCTGTCGTGCTCGAGGAACGCATGCCGGTCGCCCGGGTGCGCGTGCCGGAAAGCGATGGCGCTTTGACCGATTACCTTGTGTCGCGGGACGGCTTCGTCTTTCCGGGAATCAACTACGCTTCGGAGCGCATCGAGACGCTTCCCTATCTGGACGGCATCAAACTGCGACGCAGCGGCAGGGGCTTTGCGCCGATTGAGGGCATGGAAACCGTCAGCGACTTGCTCGGCACCGCACGCGCCAACACCCTCGATCTCTATTCGCGCTGGCGCATCGTCTCGCTCGCTCGGCTGGCGACGGATGGCGTGATTGTGGTGCGCTCCACCGATATTCCCGAGGTCACTTTTGGAACACGGGACGATTTCCTGAAACAGCTCGCACAGCTCGATCTCATCATTGATCGCACGCGCAGCCAGCCCGACGGGCGCACGCTGGCTTCGGTCAATCTTTCGGTCGGTCTTTCAGCCAACGGCGTGCTCGTTCCGGTGGTTTACGCGCAGCCTGATCCGGTCCCTGGCGCCCAACCCGCCGCGTCGTCAACTCCATCGACCAGCGGACGTCCGGCCAACTATATCCCGAGTCTCCAGTCTCCGCGCAACCGCCCGGCCAGGTCCGCGCCGCAACGCCCTTCCGCTTTCTTCCAATTACAGCCCTCTTCTCCGCTCTAACGTGACCGCAAAAACCCGCTACATCGGTGCCGTCGAAATCGGCACATCCAAAGTCACCGTCCTCGTCGGTGAACTCTCCAACGGCCGGTCCCTCTCGATCATCGGCTATGGCGAGTGCCAGTCGCGCGGCGTCATCAAGGGCGCGGTCGTTGATTTTCGCGCCGCAAGTGATGCGACGCACAGCGCGCTTCTTTCCGCCGAACAGAGTGCCGGCGTGCGCATCGACGAGGTGTTCCTCGCCCAGACCGGCGGGCATCTCGAGGGCTTCTATAATGAAGCCTCCGTCAGTGTTTCCGCGGCGAACAACATGGTCAGCCCGATGGATATCGACACGGTCTGCCGCCTGGCGAAATCCAAGAATCTCCCCGAAGGCCGCATGGTGGTGCACAACATCCGCCGCCCGTTTCATCTCGATGGACGCCTCGTGCCCGATCCCGAGCACCTCGTCGGCCAGCGCCTCGATGTTGGTTACTGGACCGTGCACGGCCAGGAAAACAAGATCGCGGACAACATCCATGTGATCCGCGGCTTCAATGTTCCCGTTGCAGAACTGATCCTCGCGAGTCTCGCGTCCGGCACGATGGTCACGTCAGCCGAAGACCGCCAGAATGGCGTGCTGGTGATCGATATCGGAGCGGGTACCACGGACTTCGTTCTATACCGCGACGGCTGCGCCTATTTGACGGGAGTGATTCCCGTCGGAGGCAGCCACCTCACCAACGATCTCAGCCTTGGACTGCGTCTCACGGAAGGTCAGGCGGAAAAGCTCAAGCACCGCTTCGGCCGCGCGACGATCGCGACCAAGGACAAGGCGGAGAAAGTCTGGCTCAACGGCGATTTCGCCATCGGCGACCGCCAGTTCCCGAAGCAGGCGATCGAGCAGATCGCGTCGGTGCGCGTCTGGGAAATCTTCGAAGTCGTTAAGAAAAAACTCGGACCTGCTTTCACGACCGACCGCGTCGCGGCTGGCGTTGTTGTCACTGGAGGAACGGCGAAACTTCCCGGCATCGCCGAGGCTGCGGCCAAGGTCTTCGACGCCACGGCACGCGTGGGCGAGCTCCCCGGTTATATCAACGAAAACCTCCGAGATCCCGGCTACGCGACCGGGCTTGGGTTGCTCTATTTCGGTCTCAACTCAAAGGCCGAGGCAGCCGCTCCGGCCCGCCGCCGCGCAGGCGGATTCTTCAGCAAACTTTTCGCCAACGCCTGAGCCTCACCCCGATGACTCCCAACGAACTTCCTCTCACCACCGAGATCCTCACCGACCGCAATATCGCGATCAAACTGGTGGGCGTGGGCGGCGCGGGCTCGAACGCCGTGGACCGTTTGAAAATGGAAAATCTGGAGCGACTCCAGATGGCCGTGATCAACACCGACTATCAGGCGCTCTCGACTTCGCCCGTGCAGGACAAGGTGCTCGTCGGCACTGGTGTCACGCGCGGCCTCGGCGCTGGCGGTGACCCTGAACTCGGTCGTGAAGCGGCCGAAGCGGACCGCGAAAAAATTGCCGCCGTCGTTAAAGACTGTGACCTCATTTTCCTCATCGCAGGCATGGGCGGCGGCACCGGCAGCGGTGCGGCACCGATCGTTGCCGAGATCGCTTCTGAAACGGGCGCGCTCGTGATCGCGTTTGCCACGATGCCGTTCAGCTTTGAAGGCGGCCGCCGGATCAAACAGGCCGAGGACGGGCTCAATGCGCTTCGTCGTGTGTGCGATGCCGTCATCCCGCTTCCGAACGACATGCTTCTTCAAGAAGCCGAGGAAGGCGAAACGGCGCTCGATTCCTTCGCGCGCGCCGACGCCTGGATTGGCCGCGGTGTGCGCTCGATCTGGTCGATGCTTTTCCGCACCGGTCTCATCAATCTCGACTTCGCCACCCTCCGCCAGGTGTTCCACCAGCGCGGCGGCAAGACCCTGTTTGGCCTCGCCAGCGGCTCGGGTGAAAACGCGGTCACTGAGGCGATCGAGAGTCTGAAGCTCTGCCCGCTACTGCACACGCCTGAGTTCTCCCGCAAAGCCGACCGACTGCTCGTCAACATTGTTGGCGGCACCGATCTCACACTCCCCAAGGTGAACGAAATCATGACTGCGGTGACCGACCAGTTTGGCCGCGATTCGCATGTCATCATGGGCGCTGTGATCGACGAGAGCCTGCAAAACCAGGTCGAGATCTGCGTTCTTGGCACCACCGACGTCGGCACACGTGGCGTTTCACCGCGCCGCGCCGCGCCTTCCACCCGCTCACGTCAGACATCTTCGCCGCTTCCGGCTGCCGTCGTCGCGGCGAACACGCCGGCTTCCGACACGGCGCCCGCTTCCGCCGCACCCGCACCGGCGCCGGCCGCCAAAACAGGCGGATCCCCGCGGACGGCGGCTCCCGTTGCTGCCGAGCTTCCTCTCAATGTGCATGGTGCGAAACCGGCGCAGGACGAGTTTCTCTTCGGGGAAGTCGAGCGTCGTGGGTTTTTCGATAAGACGGATCGCAATCTGTTCGAAGGCCAGGATCTCGATGTCCCCACGTACCTGCGCAAAGGGATCAAAATCGCGTTCTGATTCGCACTTACACGGGTTGCAACCGCTCGGAAGAGATCTTTCGGAGAGCGGCTGCCTCGATTCATTTTACCGGCCGCTCAAACGTGCCGATGACCATGCACGCGTTGCCGGGCGCCTGCTTTATCCCTGCGGAGATCCCTCATCCAAGGCAGTGCTATTGATTTGTGTCCGCACCCGCATCCACTTGTAACTCTCCGCCATGTTTATCGACGAGTGTGTCATTAAAGTCCAAGCCGGCGACGGCGGCCGCGGCTGCGTGAGCTTCCGCCGGGAAAAATACGAGCCATGGGGCGGTCCCAACGGCGGCGACGGCGGCCGGGGAGGGGACGTTATCCTCGTCGGCAATGACGACACTAACAACCTCATCGACTACAAATATCAACCGCATTGGCGCGGTGAACGCGGTGAGCATGGCCTGGGAGCCGATTGCCATGGCCGCGATGGCAAACCGGCGATCCTCAAACTGCCTCTCGGCACGGTCGTGACGGACGAAGCAACGGGCAAAGTCGTCGCCGAGATCATCAACGACGGAGAGCAAATCGTCCTCTGCAAAGGCGGCAACGGCGGCTGGGGTAACACGCATTTCAAAACGTCGACCAACCGCGCGCCGCAAACGCGCCAACCCCGGACATCCCGGCGAAGTCGGGGCCTTTCGTCTCGTGCTGAAGAGCATCGCCGACATCGGTCTCGTGGGTTTTCCGAATGCCGGCAAATCGTCGCTGACCACCAAGATCACCAAGGCGCGTCCAAAGACAGCCGCTTATCCTTTCACCACGCTGCATCCGCAGATTGGCGTGATCGAATTTCCCAAAAAATACGACCGCCTGCTTCTTGCTGACGTTCCTGGACTGATTGAAGGCGCGAGCGAGAACCGCGGGCTTGGCCACCGGTTCCTGCGCCACATCGAGCGTTGCGCATTGCTCATGTTCCTTATCGACATGGCCGGCGTCGACAATCGTGACCCGCGCGACGATTACGCGACCCTAGTCAAAGAGCTGAAGCTCTACGATCCTGCGCTTCTCAAGAAGCCGCGTGTCGTGGTCGCCAACAAAATGGACCTTGAAGGAGCCAAGGAGAACCTCGCGAAGTTCAGCCGCCGCCATAAGGTCGATGTTTTGAAAATCTCCTGCCTCGATGGCACCGGCCTCGAAAAACTTAAAGACGAGCTCCGCCGCCGTGTGCGCAAGATCCGCCCGGCCGTCGTCAAATCACCCAGCGCCGATCTCTGAGCCGACCCGATTTCCAACTGCTTTCCATGTCTTCCGAACACCGTCCCCTCCTGATGCGCGCCAATCGTCTGCTTGGCGCCACGCTTGTTGAGCAGAACCTGGTCAAGATCGAGGACCTCGAGGCTGCCAATGAACAGCTCCTGGAAGTGGTTGCGGGCGATGATCCGCGCAAGAGCACGGTGTTGGGCATTCTCGCCTTCCAGATGAAGGTCTTGCGCGAGGAGGATGTGCTCCAGCATATCGTCGACGAGCACGGTCTCGGCCTGGTGGATCTGCGTAATTACGACGCGTCGGAGGAATTGAAAAAATCCATGGATATCGGCGCCTGCTGGGCGACATGGACGGTCCCGTTTGACCGCGAGGATGATTTTCATCTCGTTGCCACCGCCTACTACTTGAGCCCGGCAGTCCGCACATTTTGGGAAAAAAAGTTCAACGGCCCGATCGTGTGGTACGGCACGACGCTCGAGATGATTGGTGATTTCCTCGAAAAGGTGTCCGGCCAGTCACGCGGCTGAGCCTGAAGAATGAAGAAACGTTAACGAACCCGCACGACCATGGCCCTCGGAAAATTTCAGCTTCAGATCGTCAACAAGCTCGTCGAGATGGAGCGCCTCACGGAAGACCAGCGCGACACCATCGCCGGGATGGAGGAGGAACTCAACGGCGACCAGTTGGACAAGCTGCTGCAGGACGAGTACAAGATATCCTCATTCCAGATGCTTACGGCCAAGGGTCGCGCCTTTGGCCTCGCGCCGTTTAACGTTTCGCGATTCCGCACCAACGCTTCGACGTTCGAGCGCATCCCCCAGGATTTTTGTCAGGAGCATCTGGTCATTCCAGTCGGTCTGGTCGGTGATTTTATCCTGATCGCTTTCGCGAATCCTTTCGAAGTCTCCCTTCCCGCGAAAATCCAGGAGATGACTGGCATGAAGGTCATCCGGATGCTGGGCCGGGAAAAGGACATCAAAGAAAAGTTTACGGTTACGACGCAGGCGGCCGGTTTTGGCGACATCGCCGAAAAACTCGGTGCTGAATTTGGCGGCAAAGATGTTGATCTCGAAATCACCGATGAAGGCGCCGAAGAGTCCGGTCCGATCATCCAGCTTTCCACGCGCATCATCGAGGACGCGTTCTACGCAGGTACGAGCGATATCCATATCGAACCCGGCGAGAAGGAGATCGATCGTCCGCTACCGCATTGACGGTATCTGCCACGAGAAACTTCGTCTGCCTGCTAAGGTCGGACCGGCGCTTGTCGCGCGCCTGAAGATCATGTGCAACCTCGACATCGCCGAGCGCCGGTTGCCGCAGGACGGTCGTATCGTTTTCAAGCAGTACACCAAGAAATCCATCGACATCGACCTTCGTGTTTCGACCGCGCCGCTCAATCACGGCGAGGGCGTGGTCATGCGTATTCTCGACAAGCAGAAGTCCACGCTGCCGTTGCCGATGCTGGGCTTCTCCGAGGAAAATCTCGCGAAGTACCGTGAAGCGATCCGCCAGCCCTATGGCATGATCTTGCACTGCGGTCCGACCGGTTCGGGTAAGTCGATGACGCTTTATTCCGCGCTCGGTGAAATCAACTCGCCGGAAATCGTCATTCGTACGGCCGAGGATCCCATCGAGTACACGCTCGCCGGCATCAACCAGATGCAGATGCACCGCCAGATCGGGCTCACGTTCGCGAGCGCGTTGCGTTCATTCCTGCGTCAGGATCCCGACATCATCCTCGTCGGTGAAATTCGCGATAAGGAAACAGCCAACATTGCCGTTGAGGCTGCGCTTACCGGTCACTTGCTCATCAGCACGCTCCACACGAACGATGCTCCGAGCACGATAGCCCGTCTCACCGACATGGGCATCGAGCCGTTCATGATTTCCTCGTCTCTTCTTTGTGTCTGCGCCCAGCGCCTCATGCGCCGCGTGTGCAAGACCTGCAAGGTCGAGATCGAACCATCCAACCGCGAAAAAGAAATTCTCGAGAAAGCCCTGGGTTGGAGCGGCAAGATCTACAAGGCAAACCCGCAAGGCTGTCCAAAATGCGGTGGCTCTGGTTACAAGGGCCGCCTCGGCATTCACGAACTGATGACTGCCAGCGAAGAATTGATCGAGGGTATCAATAAAGAGTTGGAATCTGCTGAATTGAAGAAGATCGCGATGCGCCACGGCATGAAGACCCTCCACCAAGACAGCATGCTCAAGGTCAAAGAAGGTCTCACGACGATGGAAGAAGCGATTGCCACCGTGCCTCCGGATCTTTGATGATCCAAGGCTCTATGCGTAAGTTCAGCTCATTTACCCTTGTCGCGATCGTCCTGTTCTTCGGGGCCTGCAAACGTAAGGAAGTCGAAGTCTCCAGCGTGGCGCGCGCCCAAGCCGCGCATCTGGCCTCAGAGGCCCAGCTGCAGACCAAGCTCCGTGATTATGCCCAGGCGGAAAAGTCACTGGCCAAGGCCGTCGAACTCGATCCTGAAGTCGCCGTTTATTGGTCTGGTCTCGGAATGAACCGCGCTTTGCTCGGCGATAAGTCCGGCGCGAAAAAGGCCTACAAACGTGAGCTCGAGATTTGCGAAAATGCCGCAAAGAAGGACGCCAAGAATGTAGATCTGCAACTGGCCCAGTTGCGCCCGCTCGTGTTCTTGGGCCGGGCAGACGAGGCTCGGAAGCTGCTCGAAAAAATCGGCCGGGAGAATCCTTCCAATCCGGGCCTTCAGCAGCTGATTGCGACGAAACCGATCGATCAGATCCTGGCGAATCCCGCCATCCAGGGCGCGATCCTCAAGTAAGCTGACGACAGCGCGGGCGTCGCGAATCAGACGCCCGCTTCCACGGTTGCGCCGTGGAGATTGTTCCAACGCGAGAGGATGCGGCGGTAGTTATCGTCCGGCGACAATCCGTGGGTCGCGCGAAGTATCTCGGGCGAGCTGCCATGCTCAACGAACTTGTCGGGCCATCCAATGCGTTCAACCGCGGTGGCGCACTCGGCTTCTTGGAGCGCCTCCAATACGGCGCTGCCGAAACCTCCGGTGAGAACGTGATCTTCCATCGTCACGATGAGCGGAACGACGGCGGCCTGACTGAGAAGAAGCTCGCGATCGAGAGGCTTGACGAAACGGGCGTTGACCACGCCGACGGACAGCTGGTGCCCGGCGGCCAGGCGGTCTGCGATGGCGAGTGCCTCGGGAATCATCGGCCCCAGTGCCCAGATGATGATGTTGGAGCCCTGGCGAAGCACCTCGGCCTGGCCGAGCGGGATGGTCGCGGGAGATTCTTTGATTTTGACGCCGACGCCTGCTCCGCGTGGATAGCGGATAAACGTGGGGGATTTGGTTTGCAGACAAGTGTGCAGCAAATCGACGAGTTCGTCTTCATCCTTCGGCTGCATGACGGTCGCATTGGGTACGCAGCGCAGATAGGCGATGTCGAAAAGACCGTGGTGCGTCGCGCCGTCGTTGTGCGAGAGGCCGGCGCGATCCATGCAGAAAGTCACCGGCAGATTTTGCAGGCAGACATCGTGGACGACCTGGTCAAAGCCGCGTTGGAGGAAGGTGGAGTAAATCGCGCAAACAGGATGGATTCCTTTGGTGGCGAGTCCGGCAGCGAAGAGCACTGCGTGCTCCTCGGCGATGCCGACATCGAAGAACTGGCGCGGGCATTCGGCGGCGAGGTGATTGAGGCTGGTGCCGCTGGGCATTGCGCCGGTGATGCCGACGATGGTTGCGTTGGCTTTGGCAAAGCGAACGAGTGCGCGGCCGAAGACCTCCTGATAGTTGGGCGGGGTGCCGGGCGCTGATTTTTTGCTCTCGCCGGTGGCGGGGTCGTACGGGCTGGCGCCGTGGAATTTTTCAGGGTGCTCAATCGCGGCGGGCAGACCACGGCCCTTCTTGGTGAGTACGTGGAGAACGATCGGGCCGTCTGCTTGTTTCGCGAACTCCAGATTTTTCACGAGCTCGTCGAGATTGTGACCGTCGATCGGACCGAGATAGCGAAGACCAAATTTCTCGAAGAGGCTGGATTCGACGAAGAAGTCCTTGGTTTCGCGTTTCCACTTGGTGTACAGGCGGTGCATGTCCTGACCGTGGGGAAGACCGGTGAAGAACTTTTCGAGGTCCTGATGGATCTTGTTATAGGTCGGGTTGGTGCTGAGCCGATTGAGATACTTCGCGATGGCACCGACGTTTTTGGCGATGGACCACTCGTTGTCGTTGAGGATGACGATGAGGCGCTTGGTTGACGCGACTATGTTGTTGAGTGCCTCGAGCGTGACGCCGCAGGTGAATGCTGCGTCGCCGCACAGTGCGATAACATGCTCCTGGGTGCCGCGAAGATCGCGGGCCGTCGCCATGCCGAGAGCGGCGCTGAGTGCGGTCCCTGCGTGTCCGGCGCCGAAGGAGTCGTGCTGGGCTTTCGGCCCGCGTGAGAAATCCAGAAGCACCGCCTGTCTGACGGAGTTTCTTGAAAAATTCGCCTCCGCGCCCGGTGAGAAGCTTGTGGACATAGCCTTGATGGGCGACGTCGAAAACGAACTGGTCATCCGGTGTGGTGAAGACGCGGTGGAGTGCGATGGATAGCTCGACCACTCCGAGATTTGGTCCCACGTGACCACCATTTTTGGACGTCACGGCGATGATCTCATCGCGAATTTCCTGAGCGAGCTGCGGAAGCAGCGTGACTGCGAGCGCTTTGACGTCAGCGGGGCCGCGGATCGAATCGAGCAGGCGTGGTAGGGGGGCGGCGGAGACGGCAGAGGCGTCGGCGGGAGGATTCATCGAGTCTGAAACGAGAAGCGGAAAGGAAAGTGCGCTTGAGTTCGGTAGCATGGCCGGTGGGTGGCTTGTCCTGAACAATCAGGCCTCGGTCGGAGGGGCAAAGGCCGTGAGCGTGGCGCCGGTGGATTGCTTCTTGAGGAGTTCAATCTTGAGTTCCGCGTCTTTCAGGCGGGCCTCGCAGATTTTGAGCAATTTGCTGCCATCTTCAAATCGGGCCATCAGTTCCGCGAGCGGCACGTCGCCAGATTCCATCGCTTCGACGATGGATTCGAGCTGGGTGAGGGCTTCCTCGAAGGAAGGTTGCGGATGTTTTTTTTCGGCCACAGCGGTTCAATGTGGGCGGGCAAAAGGGGTTTTCAACAACTAGTTTAGACGAGCATTGGGCGACGCCACGGGATTTCGGCGCAGGGCGTTCTTTTTGAAATTATGCAGAGGGTGCGCTGGAAAAAGGGATCTCGATTGCTGTTCATCGCCTTTCGTGTGAAAGCGCTGATGATGCTGGCATTTGCGTTTTGAGCAGAGGTGGTTTTTCTGGGGACGTTCGCATGATCCGAATAGGATCTTCACCCCAACCCCAGGAGGCTCTCGCATGTCATTTACAGTCTGTTGACCGGGTTCGACCTTGCGAGCTTCTGCCTGTGACCGATCAATAGTTTCACTGCTCACGGCTGAGCTATTGTTTATTATCCAATAATCCAAACTCGTTAGATATCCTATGAAACTTAACCGTTCCAAGAAGGGCTTCACCCTCGTTGAAATCATGATCGTGGTGGTCATCATCGGCCTTCTCGCCGCCATGGCCATTCCAGCGTTCCAGAAGGTTCGCCGTAACTCGATCGCCAAGACCATGCTGAACGATGCCCGCCAGATCGCTTCCGGCATGCAGCAGATCTACACCCAGTATCCCACGCTGCCGACCAACGGCTTCAATATCACTTATGCCACGGGCACCGGCCTGATTTCCAGCGCCGCTAATACGACCATTGGTTTGAACGTTAACGCGATTCAGGAATACGTGAAGACGATCAGCCGTGGCTACAATGTGACGACCATCGAATATAATGCTTCGAACGGCGTAGGCACGGCTTTCGTGCTCTCGCATAACCAGATCGCTCCGTCGGACGTCCTCCCGACCTCCACCACGACCACGCTGGGCGCGAACGTTAACTTCGATTCCGAAGGTAAAGTTCTTCCCTAAACTAGTGTTAGTTTCATCAATCTTGGGCCGCCATGAAAATGGCGGCCTTTCCATTTATCTGCGGACTTACTCCCCCGTAAGGGCAGGGCAAATAGCTTGATGATTGGGGAAGCTGGAGGCGGCCAGGGAAGCGCGCCAAGGATTCTCGTGCGCAACCACTATGTTCTATGATTCGCGTGATCGACGGAGAGGACCGAGGTGCACGACGAACAAGGCGGTAACGGAAATCGTGTCAGTGACGCGAGAATACGGTGTGCGTTAGCAACGATCCCTTTTGGGCCGGGCACCGCAGGCTGCATGTAAGGTGTCCTTCAGGCGGGCCCGTGCAATTTACAGTCCGTTGACTGGGTTCAATCTTGCGAGCTTCTGCTTATGACCGATCAATAGTTTTACTGCTCACGACTGAGCTATTGTTTATTATCCGTTCTATCCAGACTCGTTCGATATTCTATGAAACTTAACCGCTCCAAGAAGGGTTTCACCCTCGTTGAAATCATGATCGTGGTGGTCATCATCGGCCTCCTCGCCGCCATGGCCATCCCAGCGTTCCAGAAGGTTCGCCGCAACTCGATCGCCAAGACCATGCTGAACGATGCCCGCCAGATCGCTTCCGGCATGCAGCAGATCTACACTCAATTCCCGACGCTGCCAACCAATGGCTTCGTCATTACCTACAACACCGGCACCGGCTTGGTTGAAAGCGCGGCCAACACGACGATCGGCCTTAATGACAACGCCGTTCAGGAATACGTGAAGACGCTCAGCCGCGGTTACAACGTCGCGACCATCAACTACAACGCATCGAACGGCACGAACATGGCTTTCGTGCTCTCGCATAACCAGATCGCTCCGTCGGACGTCCTCCCGACCTCCACCACGACCACGCTGGGCGCGAACGTTAACTTCGATTCCGAAGGTAAAGTTCTTCCCTAAACTGATTTTAGTTTAGTCGAATCTCGGGCCGCCATGAAAGTGGCGGCCTTTTTATTTGAGGCGCTTGCAGGCTTTGGGGGATGAAGGGCCGAAACTTCAGTTTCTACCCCATGTCACGCCCCTAGGCATCGGGCGCATCAAGGGAGACGAAGAAGCATCGGGCCAAACCGGGTGGGATCAGACCGCTGACCGACGAAACAGATCACGACGAAAATCCGGACGTCATATTGCGTTCCTATATCCGAGGCTCGCGATCCAACCTGGATTCATGACCACAACACCGTCAGCTCTTGGTTGAAGCTTTATCGTGGGTTTCTTAGACTGCGCAGGTTTCGGTTTTGGTGGTACCTTTCGACCGATCCACTTTCCTCCGTAGGGCTCGAATTCAAACCCTTCGGCCACGGGCTTGTAGGGTGACCCCATTTCCAATCGGTCGGCGTAAGTCATTTTCTTTCGCCAATAGGCGTATGACTCCGTGGAGCCGTCGTTCGTTGAATTTTACGGAGCGTATCCCAATTGTCCTGGCGCATCATACCTGGTTCGAAGCCGATGACGTAACGGAAACCAGCATCTGGCATGCGATAATAGGTCTGGTAGAAAAAACGCATGTCAGTGCTGTAGAGGATGCCGCCTTTTTTGGGTAACGCTTTGCGAAGTTCCTCGACCGAGCTTGGTCATGAGAACGTCCTTTAAGGGTTGGGAGATAGCGTCCTGAGGAATCTACAACCAATAAGCAAATACAGTGACGCGCGGCCCAGAGCCGCTAACAATGACTTTATCGCGGATGAGCGGCGACGGTTTGAATTCTAGCGAGGAAAGCACGAAGCATATCCACGCAATAAAGCCAATGGAGCCCCAATCACTCCAGAAACGCATCACATAAAGGCCAGCAACCCAGCCTAAAATCATTACGCAAAAATCCAGCCGCACGACGAGCGACCGCCAGTTGCGACCACGCAGGGACAGGATGGCGAGGGTGGCGACTACCGTCATGACCACGATCAGCGAGCCGGAGCCGGGTTGGAATTCTCCCACCAAATGAACCCCTCGAAGGGGATCCTGCGTTATGGAAATGAGCAGGTGGTGAATCGGGTAGAAAACAATGTTGTAGTAGCTCTGCGCGAAGCCGGTGGCGACCACGAGTGCGATGAGGAGGCAGGTGCCGAAACGGAAAGCGTCTTCCCAACGTCCGCAGAGAACGAAAGCCGGAGGGAAAATCAGCCACAAATACCAGGAGGGGTGAATGTAGATGGCGAGAGCCAGCAGAAGGCTTGTGACGGCATATTCCGTGATTTTAGGAAGACGTGGCGTTCGCTGCCATAGAAAGACGATGGCCAAGGCCGCTGCCATGGAGATCGCGAAGGGACGGCCAAGCAGGACGCGCATGAGGACGCCTCCATCGACCAGATAGACGACGAGCAGGGTGACCATCCATGCCAGTGGCGCGCCGCTTGCGAACAGGCCGACGCAGGCAAAAGCAAAAAAAGTGATGACGAAGGATGCGACAACCAGTCCTTCGGCATCTACATCCAGCTGTTGATGCAGCATCCGTAGAAAGCCATGCCAGCCCGGGTGGCTGTCGACGTTGTCGAGAATGTTTTCCCTCAGCACGAGCACTTCGCCCCACGTGCGATGATCGACCGCGAAGGCGGAGTGGCGCATGGCGTCGTCGGGCGGGATGTTGCCGAAGCTGCTGATTTTAAGCGGAATTATCAGCAGCAGAAACGTGAACGAACAATAGACGGAGACTGCGGATATCGACTTTCGGGGTGGTGGCGGAGTTGGTCACAGAAAGAAATCAGTGGCAGTTGGCTTTGTGGATGAGAACTTTAAATCGGCCGGGCCCGATGAAATTCCAGTGAATCATGTTAAAGCAAAAAGGTGGCGCGCTGAAAGTAGGTCGACGTTCGCGGTTGATGAACCTTCGAAAACTGCAATCACGGTGCGACCTCACTTTTTGCGCATGACGAGCTCGAATCCCGGACCGGACAGATCATTGCCTGAGCGAAAAACTGGCAAAATGCTCCGGTGGTTTCTTATCCTGCTCCTGGCAGTTTTGGCGTTGGCCTATGCGGGCACAGTTTCCTCGCCGTTCATTTTCGATGACGAGCCGGCGATCGTTGAGAATAAGACCATCATCAGTCTGGCGCGTCCCGGTGTGGTATTGTCGACGGCACCAGGAACGACGGTCGAGGGCCGACCGGTGGGGAATCTATCGTTGGCGGTCAATTATGCCATCGGCGGCTTAAAGGTGAGAAGCTACCATGTTTTCAATTTTCTCATTCATACGGGATCGGCCCTGCTGTTGTTTGGGATAGTTCGTCGCACGCTGACAAAGGACATTCGATTTAAGGAAAATGCCGGCTGGCTGGCGTTGCTGGTGGCGGCGATCTGGGCGTTGCATCCGCTGCAAACGGAATCAGTCACCTATGTCATTCAACGTGTGGAATCGTTGATGGGATTTTTTTATTTCCTGACGATTTACGCGTTCATCCGTTCGTGTGAGGAAGGAGCGCGGCGCACCGCGTGGCAGGTCGTTGCCGTTGTGGCATGCTGGCTCGGGATGGGCACAAAGGAGGTGATGGTCTCGGCGCCGTTGCTGGTGCTTCTCTATGACCGTACGGTGATCACGGAGACGTTCGTTGGAGCTTGGAGGAAGAGCCGGGGATTCTACGGGGCGCTGTTTGCGTCGTGGATATTTTTGGGTGCGCTCCTGTCGTCCAGTTTTGGGCACAGTCAGTCGACGGGATTCGGTGGTGGCATATCGGGCTGGCATTATTTGCTCACGCAGTGCCGGGCGATCGCCACTTATCTCGGTCTGTCTTTTTGGCCGGCTGAGCTGACGTTCGATTATGGGCGTCCGCTGGTGAAGAATGTGTGGGCTGTGCTGCCGCAAGCGGTGTTTTTGACGGGACTGCTTGGCGCGAGTCTCTGGGCTGTCGTGCGCCGCTCTTTACTTGGAGTGGCTGGTGTATGGTTTTTTGCGACGCTTGCGCCCAGCTCCAGCTTTGTACCGGTGGTGACGCAGACAATCGCGGAGCACCGGATGTATCTGGCTCTGGCGGCTGTGGTCGTGGTTGTGGCGGTGGCTGCCGAGAGGCTTGCGGGAAAATGGGGCATGATCTGCTTGGGACTGGCGGTGCCGGCACTGGCCGTCGCCACCTATCAGCGGAACGAGTTATATCGTGAACCGCTGCGGCTCTGGGCGGACACGGTTGAGAAAGCGCCTGGAAGCGCGCGCGGACACAGCAACTATGGCTATCTGCTGGCCTTGGACGGGAAGTCGGAACTGGCGTTGCCCCAATTCGAGGCGGCTCTCGCGAATGGCGACTACATCGACGCGGAGCTATATGCGAATTACGCATACGCGCTCAACGCACAGGGCAGGCTGGCGGAGGCTGAGGCCTGTCTGCAAAAAGCCCTCGAACTCAACCCGCATCATCACAAGGTTTACGCTCAAAAAGGTAACATCGCCATGAAGCGGGGCCAGATGGCGGAAGCGGTCGTGCTATTTAAAAAATCGCTGGCGTATGCACCTCGCTACGTAACAGCGCGCACGAATATGGCGGCGGCCTATGTGAATCTTGGGGAGCTTGAAAAAGCGGCCGAGCAGTACGCCGAAGCCCTTCGCATCGATGAAAACTGTTCGCGTGCATGGACTGGTATGGGCGTGATTGCTTTCAGGGCGGGGCGGTTGAGCGAGGCGGAGGCGCTATGCCGGCGGGCTCTTGCTGTCGCCAGCGTCACAGATGAGGTGGAAGCGCGGAGCCGGCTTGGCGAGGTGCTGGCGGCTCAGCAGCGACCTGCGGAGGCCGAGGCAGAATTTGTGCGGGCTCTCGAGCTTAGGCCCAGGCAGACGGATCTGCGCAAGAATCTCGGATCGCTACTGGCGCAACAGGGGCGATACGCGGAAGCGATCCGGCACTACGAGCAGGTTCGCAGTGAAACCAAACCGGATGCTGATTTACTGGGCAATCTGGGGCTGGCGCTGGAGTTGAGCGGCCAGACCGAGCGAGCAAAGGCCTGTTACGTCGAGGTGCTTCAGCTCAATTCCCGTCATCCATTTGCCCGGCAGCGATTGGATGCACTGCTGATCAACGCGAACAAATGAAGCGCACGCGTCGCTCGGGATGCGTTACTTGGCCCGGGCGACGACGAGCACGCTTTGTCCGATAAACGGAGAAAGGACATGATGCTCCCAGCGAAAGACTGGTGGGAAAAGCATGCGGTCGTAGAAACGCACGGAGGATGCGTTGAAGCCGCGGTTCTTGCGCACGCAAAAACTCCACCACCAGGCGAAGTAGCCGAGAAGGTTGTAGTAACGTAGCTTCACGATTTCGAAGCCGGCCCGCTCGAGCTGGGCACGCAGCGTCTTCGCCGAGTAGCGGCGGAAGTGGCCGAAATCCTTGTCGAGGGGAGCGTAGATTTCCTGACGTGCGGGAACGAACAGGCAAAGATGTCCGCGGCGCGGGGCGAGCAACTGGTTGTAGAACGCGAGCTCGGCGTCGTCCTGTTCGATGTGCTCCAGGACATTGATGCTGACGAGGGCATCCCATGGCTGGCCGGATGGTACATTGTGCGCGGTGCCTTCAACGATGTCGGTGGCGGGCAGAACTTGATGAAGGGCGGGAAGAAATTTGGCGTCGGGCTCGACGGCGACGTGGCGGGTCACTTCGGGAAGTGAACGCATGGCCTGCGACATCTGGCCGATGCCGGCGCCGACCTCGAGAAGGTGTCCTCGCAACCAGGGGCGAAAACTGGTGATGAGCGCGGCGCGGTAATTGGCTGCTTGCTGCAGGGCCGCGAATTCGAAATCGGCGTTGGATGCGGCAGCGTTGGGAGAGGAGTGGCTGGGCGGCATGGGCTGCGCGACAAGACTCATTTGAAGAGATTGTATTTGAGCATGGCGTAGATCGCGCGAAAGCCATCCTTCATTCCAATCTTTTTCCCTTCGGCATACGTGCGCCCATAGTAGGAGATGCCGACCTCGTAGATGGCGCAGCCGAGTTTGGCGACCTTGGCCGTGATCTCGGGTTCGAAACCGAAGCGGTTTTCCTCGATGGTGATTTTCTGAACGACCTCGCGTTTGAACACTTTGTAGCAGGTTTCCATGTCGGTCAGATTGATATTGGTCAGCATGTTCGACATGAGCGTGAGCACGCGATTGCCGACCATGTGCCAGAAATAGGCGACGCGGTGGGCGTCGGCTCCCATGAACCGCGAACCAAAGACAACATCCGCACGGCCCTGAAGAATGGGGCGGATCAATTTGGGGTATTCGTTCGGGTCGTATTCCAGATCGGCGTCTTGAATGATGATGATGTCGCCGGTTGCTGATTGAAAGCCGGTCCTGAGCGCGGCGCCTTTGCCTTGGTTGACCTCGTGGTAGAGAATCTTGGAAACGAGCGGTGCGATCTCCGTGTTGAGAATGTCGCGGGTGCCATCTTTCGAGCAGTCATCAATGATGATGATCTCTTTTTCGCATTCCACCGGTGCAGCACGGACGGCATCGACGATCTGGCGGATCGTTTTGCGCTCATTGTAGCAAGGGATGACGATGGAGAGTTTCATGCGGATGCAGAATGCATCAGGTTAGTGCAGATGAAGTCAAAGCAGGGCAACGGGATGCAGGTAGTTTTACCAGCTTCTCATCTTGAGAAGTCCGGCATGCAAACAAGGATTTACCAGCTCGCGATAGCTTCGAGACGGCGGCGGTAGCGGGCGCCGATGGCTTCCGGGGAGAATTTTTGTTCGATGGTGGCACGTGCCGCGGCGCCAAGTCGCTCCGCGAGCGAGCGGTCTGCGTGCAGGCGGCGCATCCAGTCGGCAGCGTGGGCGACGTCGGGGTTGGCCCAGATCTGGCCTTTGGAATACGGGCCGTGATTGTGCTGGAGAGTGATGAGTTCGGCGCGGACCGGACAGCCGTTGGACTCGTTCAGGTACTCGGCGGTGGCGGACCAATCGGTCGCGATGACCGGCTTGCCGAGATACATGCATTCGGCGACGGCCAGACCGAAACCTTCGGCGCGGTGAAGCGAGACGAAGCAGTCGCAGGCGGCCTCGAGCGCGTAGATGTCCGCGCGGGAAAATGATTCGGTAATCAGGACGGTTCCCGGCAGGTCGGAAACAGCGGCCTGAAGCGCTGCGAGATCGGCTTCGTTGCCGGACGTGCCGTGGACCTTGATGACGAGTGCGGCGTCCTTTGACGCCAGGCCGGATTCGCGGAAGGCAGCGAGGACGGCGCGGGGATTTTTTCGCTCCGAATAGCTGTGGAGGTCGTAGAGAAAGAGAAAGAGAAATTTGTCCGCAGGGAGCTGGAAGCGCGTGCGTAGTTGGGGAATCGATTCGATGGGACGCCGGAAAGAAATGGCGTGCGGCATGGTGACGACAGGAAGCGGGGATTTGTCGGCAATGGCGGCACGGACGAAATCGGACGGGCACCAGATCTCGTGCAGGTATTCAAAGTAGGGGATCCAGGCGTCGGGAAACTCCGGCAGTTCCCAGGCCCAGTAACCGACGTTGTATTTGCCGGCGCGGAATGCCTTGCCGTGATTGGCGTCGATATCGGCTGCCGCGGGAGCATCGAGATGGAAGACGTTCACCCCGTGAGGATTTTTCTCCTGAAGGAAGGGAGAGAAACTATTGTCGCCCATGCGGGCCTTGCAGGGAAGTTTGAGCGGGACGGCGGTGGCGGGTATCTGCGCGGCGTCGGCGGCGCGTACCATGCAGCGGGCTGATTCGCCGATGCCGAGCTCGGCGTTGTGAAAACCGACGATGTTCAGTCCGATCCGGGCGTGTTTGCGGGCGAATGTCGGGGAGTAGGGGCTATGGCGGTTGCCAAAATCGTAGACGAGCTCGCCGTCGGCCTCGATGCGCGCGATGCGCAGCTGGCGGTTTTTATTCTGGAGTCGGTAGCGCTGGATGCGGCCCGCAAGCGGCCAGCCGGCAAAAACGCGGCCTGCCCATGCGAGAAAGTTGGTGAACTTTACGCCGCCGAGAACGAGGCGGAGCGTGAAGCCCTGGCTGGCGACTTCGAATGGGACATCGAAGGCGGTTTCCCAAGAGCCGTGCTTGGTCGGGGTGACGGTGCCGATTTTTTGGGCGGCGAGAAAAACGGTCAGCGAGGGAGGAGAGGATTCACGGCCGCCGGCCTGTGGGTGGGGCTTGAATTCACCGGTGATGACGAGACGGCGGAGCTCGACGAGTGGCGGAAACTGGATGGTGGCGCTTTCGCGAATCCACGCGGAGTCTGGTGCGAAGTCATCGAAAACAAAACCGGTCTGCCGTGTGGAGTGACGTTCGAAGACGCCTTCAGAAGGAATAGGTTCAGATGCGGGCATCGCGTGGTGATGTCGTGATCTTGCGGGCTGCCTCATCGAGGCAAGGGATAAGACAAACACAAACCCGGATGACATCCGGTAAATGATGAAGGGTTTGCCCTGATGCCTTTGGGCCAGACAGGCTGAATCTCACCCGATGAATCCCGAAGAGTACGACAAGATGGCCGAGGTAGAAGACCACATGTGGTACTATCGGGCGCTGCACACGAGGCTGCGGGATTACCTCAGTCGGGGATTGGGCAATACTGACAGCGTGTGCTTGCTCGATGCGGGTTGTGGTACCGGGGGATTTCTTCGACGCATTGAGAAAGCGCAGCCGCGGTGGAAATTGAGCGGAGTGGATATTTCCCCGTTGGCTTGCGGTCACGCGAGACGGCGGGTGAGTGCGGAAATTCAGCAGGCATCCGTTACGGCGCTCCCATTTGGGGACAGCACTTTCGACGGTATTGTATCGGCCGATGTTCTTTATCAGGTCGAACGACCAGTGGAGGCGTTGAAGGAATTTTTTCGCTGCGTGCGTCCTGGTGGTGTCGTGGTCGTCAACGTGGCCGCGTATCGCTGGCTTTGGTCATACCATGACGAAATGGTGCAATCGAAACACCGTTTTACCCGAGGAGAGATGGTTCGGCTGATGGAGCAGGCGGGCTTCACCGTGGAGGCGAGCACTTATTGGAATACGCTGCCGTTTCCACTGGTCGTCGTGCGCCGGAAATTGATGTGGTCGCGACCGACTGCTGGAGATGTGCGGATGCATTCCGCGCCAGTTGAGGCCGCTTTCAATGGGATGATGGCCTGTGAACGAGGCTGGCTGCGAACGGGGTTGCGGTTGCCTTTTGGGTCCTCGGTTCTGGTCGCTGCGCGGCGGAAGACCTGAGCGTTTTTAGTCTTTCCCTCGATAAGCATATCAGCAGCTTGGCGCGGCTGGGTTAACTGACCTGGCCTTCCTCCGATGATTTACCCCGTGGCAGGCTTTGGCCTGCTGTTGCACATCTTTTTCTGGGGGCTGGGAGTGGCGCTGCTGCTTTCGCCGCGGCCGTGGATTCGTTATGCGCTTTTATTCGCGCCTGCGGCAGGCGTGGCGTTGCAGTCGGCCGTTGTCTGGTTTGGGGCGAGCGTTGGATTGCACGGGACGGATTTTTATGCGTACGGGAGCGAGGTGATCGCGCTGCTGGCTTTGGGGGGAGGATTGTGGAGATGCCGTCGAAACTGGCGCTCGGTCGTGGCAGGCACGAAGAGAAGCGCGGCTGTGTGGGGGGTGGTGGCGGCAGTTTTGATCGCGTTGCTTTTCCCGATGGCGACGGCGTCAAAGGCCCTGACGACCATGTCGCTGGGCAGTTGTGATGCGGCTGATTACGCGGCGGGCGCACGTGTTTTTCAGGAGTTTTCCAGGAACGATCTGAGCGGATTTAACGGCCAGATAGAAACGGTGAAGGTGGGGCGGGCGGACACGTTTTTCGAGTTCTGGATGCGGTTGAACCACTTCACGCCCTCGGCAGTGGTGGCTCTGAATAACTCAATCTTCGGGTGGGAAGGCTATCAGACGATCAGCGTGCTGACGGCGGTCTTCGTCGCGCTCAGCTTGCCGATGGTTTTCTGGCTGTCGCGTGCGGGGTTGAGGCTCGGGCCGGTCGCGAGCACGATGGTTGCGTGGTTTTATGGCGCGAGCCCGGTGCTTTGGTACGCCACCTATCACGTGGCGACTGCGCAGCTGCTGGCGTCCATGGCGGTGGCGATGCTCACGTGGTGTGGCTTGGCGTTGTGGCGAAGTGGTGCGAACTGGCGGAGGGGGTGGGCTTTTGCGGGGCTTCTGGTGGTCGCGTACTGGCTGCTGTTGGGTGCGTATAACTTTATCCTGATTGTCGTATTCGTCCCGCTCGGAGCGTATGTCGGAGGGCGGGCGATTTGGGAAAAATCTTGGGGAAAGTTGTGGCGCTGGAGCGTGCTGATGACTGTGCCGCTGTGTGTGGCGGGGCTCGTGTTTGCCGGCCGGGTGGTGGGGTTGGTTGAGCGACTGGTGCTTTTGAAGGCGACGAACTTTGGCTGGAAGATCGCAGCGCTAGCCCCCGAAGGTTGGTTCGGAATAGTCGCGGATGATTCGTTGCGGCCTTATGCGGGTGTGACGCGCGCTTGGTTGATGGCGGGTGCTGTGGCGGTAATCGCGGCGGGGCTGGTTTGGTGTTTTTTGCGCCGGAAGGAGCGCGGGTTTCTCGCGCTTTGCCTCACGATGCCGATTTTCGTGGGATACTCCTATCTGCTTTGGCGAGGAGCGAAGATGGGGACGTTTGCGAGTTATGATGCGTACAAGCTCTTCTCGGTGTTTTACCCCGGCATACTGGGAGCGATTTGCTGCTGGCTGACCTGGGGCCGGGGCGAATGGCGCAGGTCGTGGACCGCGAAGGCGTGGGTGATCGTGTTTGCTGGTTGTGTGCTGGCCTTGCAGGCGAAAGTGGCGTGGGGCTTCAGCAAGCGCATGCAATCGCCGCCATTGATGGTCGACCGCTGGCTGGTTCAGCTGAAAAATCTGGAGACCATCGAGCGATTTGATTCGTTTAACATGCTGGCGACCGACGACTGGTCGCGCCTATGGGCCAACGTTTTTCTTCTAAAGAAAAACCAGTACTTCGCGACCAACACGTACGAAGGTCGGTTGCGGACTGAGTTGAAGGGGAACTGGGATTTGTTGTGCGGGGTTGTTTCGATCAGGTTGCCGGAGGATGGCGACGACGTGCCGGACTACATCGATCTATCCAGGAATAGTCCTGGATCGGGACCGCGGCGGACGCCTGCTCCGTCGGGACCTGGCCCTCAGTTTGGACCTTTGCCGTTTTCTTTGGTTAATACCCGAAGCGAATACTTCATTCGGGCGCAGGTGGCGGATGGCTGGTATCCGGCGGAGCAAATTCCGCGTGCAGGCACACGCTGGCGATGGACCAAGGGAGACGCGAGCATCCGGGTGGAGAATCCCCACGACTATCCGGTGAAGATAGCGTTTCGCTTCAATGCGCGCAGTGTCGAACCGCGCGATTTGCAAATTTGGGTGAACGACAAGCGCCTGCGTTCGGCCCAGCTCGGGAAGGATCTGAAGATTATACGGATTGGCGGCATCGAAGTTCCGCCGGGGACCACGTTGATCCAGCTTCGGTCGGCCAGTGCGCCCAATTTTTTTCCAGGCGATGGCAGGCCGATGGGGTTTGCCGCGTACGGAATTGAGTTGGTTGTTCTCCCCCGCCAAGAAATGCTCGAGCCATGAGTGTCTCCAAAAACAACGCACGTGATTTTGCTGGGAAGAAGGCGCTGATCACGGGTGGGCTGGGTTTTATCGGGTCGAATCTGGCGCGCGAGCTTGTGCGCCTCGGAGCGGAGGTGACGCTCGTGGATTCAATGATTCCCGAATACGGCGGGAATCTGCGCAATCTCGCGGGCATCGAGCGGCGCGTGCAGGTGAATTTCACCGACGTGCGCGACGGACATTCGTTGCCTCATCTGGTCAGGGGGCAGGATTTTTTGTTCAATCTCGCCGGGCAGACGAGCCACATGGACTCGATGTCCGATCCTCAGACGGATTTGGAAATCAATGCGCGCGCTCAGCTCTCGATTCTCGAAGCCTGCCGGCTGCACAATCCCGGCATCCGTATCGTCTTCGCGAGCACGCGACAAATTTATGGCCGGCCGGATTATCTGCCGGTTGACGAGGCGCATCCCCTGAGACCGGTGGATGTGAACGGCATCAACAAGCTGGCGGGGGAGTCCTATCATCTGCTCTACCATCGCGTGCATGGCATTCGCAGCACGGTGTTGCGGCTCACGAACACGATCGGCCCGCGCATGCGAATCAAGGACGCACGGCAGACGTTTGTTGGCGTATGGATTAAACAGGCGCTGAACGGCGAAGGGTTTGAAGTATGGGGAGGACAACAACTGCGCGATTTCACCTATGTGGATGATGCCGTGGAGGCGTTCCTGCTCGCTGCAGTGAAAGACGCGGCGATTGGCGAAGTGTTTAATGTCGGTGGAACGAATCCGGTGACTCTGGAAGAGCTGGCGGCGGAACTGGCCATGGCGTGCAAGGGGGGGCAGTTTGTGGTGCGGAGTTTTCCTGGTGACCGGAAAAAGATCGATATCGGGGATTTTTATGCGGACTACCGGAGGATCGCCAAAAAACTGGGCTGGAAGCCGCGGACGAAGTTGCGTGAGGCGCTCGTGAAAACGGTCGGGTACTACCGGAAGGAACTTTCCCACTATGTCTAAGCCAGGCGAAGCCGTGTCGGAAAACGTAAGCACGACGCCCGCGATGAAATCGTTGCTTCCCGCCGATCCCAAGGCGGGATTTCTGGCGCATGCCGAGGAGATTCGTGCGGCCATCGAGCGTGTGCTGACCGGAGGGCACTACATCCTCGGGCCTGAGGTAATGGAATTTGAACGCGAGTTCGCGGTGTATCAAGGCGGCGGGCACACGATTGGCGTGGCCAACGGAACGGAGGCGCTGGAGGTCGCATTACGGGCGCTCGGCGTGCAGGCGGGAGATCGCGTGGCGACCGTGGCGAACACGGTGACGGCGACAGTCTCGGCGATCGAGCAGATCGGCGCGAAGCCGGTTTTCATCGAGATAGATCCGGTGACCATGCTCATGGATGCGCGTAAACTGGAGGAGGTTTTGGCGCATGCGGCTGGCTCGGTAAAAGTGGTGATTCCGGTACATCTCTACGGGCGCCCTGCGGACATGCCCGCGATTGTCGCGATCGCGGCGAAGCATGGAGCGAAGGTTTTGGAGGATTGTGCGCAGGCGCAGGGCGCCATGATTGACGGCCGCAAGGCTGGTTCATGGGGAGACGCGGCGGCGTTTAGTTTTTATCCGACGAAGAACCTCGGCGCGTTGGGCGATGCCGGAGCCATTTTCACGCGCGATGACGCACTCGCGGAAAAAGTGAGACTTTTACGGCAGTATGGCTGGCGGATTCGTTACGTCTCGGAATTGCCCGGGAGGAACAGCCGGCTCGATGAGATCCAGGCGGCAGTGCTGCGAGTTAAGCTGAAATACCTGGATGCAGAAAACGCCAAGAGGCAGGAGCTGGCGGCGCGTTATGTTGCGCGGCTGGGTGGGGATGAAAGTCACCGTGCCGCGGTCGCACTGACGGTGCCGCGTGCGACGACAGGAACGACACACGTGTTTCATCAGTTCACGGTGCGGACAACGCGACGCGAAGAGTTGCGGGCGTACTTGCAGACGAAGGATATCATTTGCGGCGTGCTTTATCCGGTGCCGGTGCACCGGCAGCCGGCGTTTGCGGATGCGGCGCCTGCATTGCCGGAGACGGAGCGGGCGTGTGCGGAAGTATTGTGCCTGCCGTGTCACCCGGGACTGACGACTGCGGACGTTGACAGGGTTTGCGACGAAATCCTTCGTTGGTGCGTCCCGTCATGAGCAACACCCCTGCGCTCAGTTTTGTCATTCCGCTCTATTTCAGCGCCGCGACTATCCGACCGCTCGTGAAGATGATCGAGTCGCTCGTGATCGAGGGCGGGCATGAAATTGTGCTGGTGAATGATGGCAGTCGCGATGAAACCGCCGCGGTGTGTCTTGAACTCGTGCATGAGGCGCGGGTGCCGGTGGTGTATGTCGAGCACGCCCGGAATTTCGGAGAGCACAACGCGGTGCTGACAGGGTGGCGTCATGCGCGTGGCGCGCACCTGGTGAATCTCGACGACGACGGGCAGAACCCACCGGCGGAAGCGGTGAGGCTTTGGGAGAAGGCGAAGACGGACCAACTCGACGTCGTCTATGGCTGGTACGCCGAGAAGAAGCACGCGCCCTGGCGCAATGCAGGCAGCTGGCTGACGAACAAGGTGACCGACTGGGCGCTGGATAAGCCGAAGGGGTTTTATCTTTCGAGCTTCCGGTGCGTGAGTGCGTTTGCTGCCCGGGAGGCGGCGGCGAACGGAGGGCCATTTCCTTACATCGATGGATTGCTGCTTCAAGTAACTCAGCGGATCGGTTCGCTTGAGGTGCAGCACGCGAAGCGCACGGCGGGGAAAAGCGGTTACACGCTGCGGCGTCTGGTGCGGCTGTGGGCGAGTTCGTTTGTGAATTTCTCGGTGATGCCGCTGCGAGTGGCAACCGTGCTGGGAATGGTGATGGGCGTCGCCGGTGTCGTGGCGGTTGGCGGAGTGGTTTATATGTGGGCAACCGACCAGGGACCGGAGCTTGGCTGGGGGTCGCTGATGGCGGCGCTGCTGGTGTTTTCCGGCGTGCAGTTGATGCTGCTCGGGGTGATCGGCGAATACCTCGGGCGAATGTTTCTGACGATCAACCAACGGCCCCAGGCAGTAGTGCGCGAAGTGGTCAGGGGCGGATAATCAGCGCTGAGGCGGGAGCGTTTTTTTCCAGCGAAGAAATTCGTCATCGAGAGCGTCCGACATCAGACGGAGTGCCACGGTGGGCGGACGTGCCATGAGGTGGGCGGCGTAAAGTCCTGCCTGGAGGATGTCGAGTGGCTCTGTGGAAAGCGTGGCGGCGGTGACTTTGCGTGCGAGATAGTCGCGGCAGGCCGCGCGGGAGCCGAGATCGCGCAGATAAGCCCGCCAGCGGACAGTGAGTTTGCGCGAGTTTTCTTCGTCGCGGCTGCGTCGTCCCGGGGAGGCGCTGATGTGGTGATGGATGACGCTGCACAGGGCGACGGCGTTGGTGAGGCCGGCATTGGAGGCTTTGAAGCAGAGATCCAGATCTTCGCAGCCGTTGACGAATTGTTCGTCGAAGCCGCCGAGTTGTTTCCAGAGAGCCCGGGTGGTCAGAAGACAGGCACCGGTGACGGCGGGGACTTTTTTGATGCGGCGAAAACGTGCAGGCGGCGTGCGATCCTGTTCGGGTTTGCCGTGTTCGGTGATGATGAAGCCTGTGTGGTCGATCCCTCCGGTGCGGACAGAGCGCTGGACGTTGCCGACAAGGCCGGCGCGGGGGCCGAACGCTGCATGGGCGGCGAGCATCGGCTCGAGCCAGTGGGGCGTCAGGACAAGGTCGTTGTTGAGGAGAACGAGGATGTCGCCGCTTGCGAGTGAGGCGGCGCGATTGTTAGCCGCGGCGTAGCCGAGATTGCGGTCGTTGAGGAGGACTCGGAGGTGTGGGATCGAAAGCGTGTGCAGCCAGTCGCGGGTGCCGTCGGTGCTGCCGTCGTCGACAAAGATGATTTCGTGATCGAGACCCGCGGGAAGCGTCGCTTGCAGCGAGGCGAGCATGGCCTGCGTCAGGGGCAGGCAGTTGTAGAGCGGGATGATGAAGGAGACGCGCACGCTGGCGGAGTTTTGAACCGCGAATGGACGCGAATCGACGCGAATTTCTAGACAGCGCGAAAGCGCGGACCGGAGATCCGGCCCTGCACGAGGCTCGTCAAACGAGCTTCTTGAGATACGCGCCGTAGTTGGATTTGCCGAGGCGCTTGATCTGTTCGTCGAGCTGGGCGCGGTCGATCCACTTTTGGCGGAAAGCGATTTCTTCGAGGCAGGCGATTTTCAGCCCCTGGCGATTCTCGATGACCTCGACGAACTGCCCGGCGGCAAGAAGCGAGTCGTGCGTACCGGTGTCGAGCCAGGCGGTGCCGCGACCGAGGAGCTCGACGTGGAGTTTGCCGGCTTCGAGATAGAGCCGGTTGAGGTCGGTGATCTCGAGTTCGCCGCGCTTGGATGGTTTCAGGGATTTGGCGAGCGCGACGACGTCCTTGTCGTAGAAATAGAGACCGGGGACGGCGTAGTTGGATTTTGGCTGCGCGGGTTTTTCCTCAAGCGAGAGAACGCGTCCGTCCGGGGCGAATTCGACGACGCCATAAGCGGTGGCGTCGGCGACATGATACCCGAAGATCGTGGAACCGGAAGTGCGGGCGGTGGCCGATGCGAGCGAAACGGTGAGGTCGTGCCCGTAGAAGAGGTTATCACCAAGAACGAGGGCGGAAGGCGTCTTGTCGTCGAGGAAGCCGACCTGATTCGCGATGAGGAATGCCTGCGCGAGGCCGTCGGGGCTGGGTTGTTCGGCGTAGCTGAGTTTGAGGCCGAACTGGGAGCCGTCGCCGAGGAGGCGTTTGAACAGCGGAAGATCCAGCGGTGTCGAGATGATCAGGATTTCGCGGATGCCGGAGAGCATCAGGATCGACAGCGGATAATAGATCATCGGCTTGTCGTAGACAGGCATCAGCTGTTTGGAGACGGCGATGGTCAACGGGTAGAGACGGGTGCCGGAGCCGCCGGCGAGGACGATGCCTTTGCGTGTCATGAGGAAGAAAAGGAGATTGCGAAAAGAAGTTCTGGACGGCGCCGACGGAGCAGCGCCCTCCATCCGGAGATTTATGCTTTGGTGCCCAGGCGTTCGCGGGCGTATTTTTTTGACGTGATGTCGGCGGCCCAGCTGCGGTTTTTGAGGTACCAGTCGACGGTTTTCTCGATGCCGGTGTCGAAATTTTCCTTGGGAGACCAGCCGAGCTCCTTGCGGATTTTGGCGCTGTCGATCGCGTAGCGGCGGTCATGGCCGGGGCGATCTGCGACGTAGGTGATCTGCGTGTTGTAGGGTTTGCCGTCAGCGCGTGGGGAGCGCTTGTCGAGGATCGAGCAGATGCGATTAACGATTTCGAGATTGGGGCGTTCGTTGAGTCCGCCGACATTGTAGGTTTCGCCCACGCGACCTTTGGTGAGAGCAAGCCAGATGGCGGTGGCGTGGTCTTCGACGTAGAGCCAGTCGCGGATCTGCTGGCCGTCGCCGTAAACGGGAAGCGGTTTTCCTTCGAGGGCGTTGAGAATCATCAGCGGGATGAGTTTCTCGGGGAAGTGGAAGGGCCCGTAGTTGTTGGAGCAGTTGGTCGTGACTGTCGGAAAGCCGTAGGTGTGCTGGAAGGAGCGAACGAGGTGGTCGCTGGATGCCTTCGAGGCTGCGTACGGGGAGTTGGGCTCGTAAGGGCATTCCTCGTTCCAGGGGGCGTCGCCTGCGGCGAGCGTGCCGTAGACCTCGTCGGTGGAGACGTGGAGGAAGCGGAAGTTTTCCTTCTTCGGCGACGGAAGCCTGGCCCAGTGGAGACGGGCGGCGTTGAGAAGGCGGAGGGTGCCGACAACGTTGGTCTGGATGAAGGGCTCGGGTGAATCGATGGAGCGGTCGACGTGGGATTCGGCTGCGAAGTTGACGACGGCGTCGATCGCGTGATCGGCGAGAAGTTTCGCGACGAGAGCGGTGTCACCGATGTCACCTTGCGCGAAAACGTAGCGCGGATCGGAGGCGAGGTCGGCAAGGTTGGCAGGATTGCCGGCGTAGGTGAGGGCGTCGAGGTTGACGAGTTTCTTGAGGGGCGAGCCGGATTCCGTGAGGCGCTGGCGGATGAAGTTGGAGCCGATGAAGCCGCAGCCGCCGGTGACGAGGATGTTCATGTATGTTTGCGAAAGAGGAAAGATGGCGCGCAGCGGCGATCAGGATTTTTGCCAGGAACGGAGCGCTTGTTCAACGGCGTCACGCACGGGCGTCATCTGGATGCCGACACTCGCGAGTTTGGCGGAGGTCATGACGCAGTTGGAGCGCGGGGTCTTGGCGGCGAGTTTCATGAATTCGTCCTCGTCGGAGAAGAACTCGTATTTCTTCGGGTGAACGCCGCTCTTCTCGATCAACGAGACGACCTCACGGGTGGTGACGTGGCCGGGATTGGTGACGTTGTAGATGCCGAAGGGGACGCGTTTTTCCCAGCAGGCGAAGGTGGCGGCGACGAATTCGTGAAGCTGGGAGATCGAGTTTTCGGCTTCGAGGAGCTTCGCGTAGCGCATCAGCTTCGTGAGATAGTTGCGCGGGCTATCGACGTTGTCGAAGGGGATGCGGAGGCGCCAGATGTAGATGTTGGGCTTGCCGGCGAGGACTTCTTCGCCGAGGGCCTTGGTGCCGCTGTAGAAGGAGCAATTGTTGGTGCGGAAGCTGAAGTTGGGCGTGTCGGTTTCAGTGAAGCCAGTGCCGTCGGGACGGGACCCGGTGTAGATGCAGCCGGAGGAAACGTGGCCCCAAGGGACACCGGCTTCGGCGCAGGCTTGGGCGATCACGCCGGGAAGGACGGCGTTGCCGTAGAGGCACTCGGTTTTGTGAAGTTCGCAGGCGTCGACGTTGGGTTTGCCGGTGTAGCCGGCGGCGTTGATCAGGAACTCGGGTTTGTCGGCTTTAAGCGCGCTGGCGAGGACGGCGGGGTTGGTATAGTCGACGTCCGCGCGACGGAGGTTGCGGAATGGAATGTTTTTGCGGGTCAGCAGGGATTGATAGGCCTGGCCAACGTAACCGGAGCCTCCGAGAAGATAGATCATAAAGGGACACGAGGAAACGAAGGTGCGCGGGATGGAACAAGGCTTTTCCGGAGCTTGCCCCGCCTGACTTCTGGACGGGTTTCCCAAGAAAACCGCCGTCTCCTTGGCGGGGGCGGCGGTTTCATTCCCGGACGGGTGGTCCGGTGTTATCGGTCGCGAGATTCGCGATCAGTGCTCTTAGGTGAGCAGCTCAAAACTGACGCCGGGCAGAAGTGGCGTCAAATGGAGAGGCCGGTTTTACGAGAGTAATTACTCTGTCTCATGGCGGGCATCCAAACGCTGGAATTTCGTGGCAGAAAGAAGGGACGTTTATTTCCCGGCTGAACGTTGCTGCCAGGACTCGACGATCTGGCGGATGGTTTCTTCGAGTGACTGCGTGATATCCCAAGACGGATAGTGTGAGCGTATTTTGCGGAGATCCGAATAGTAGCAGATGTGGTCGCCGACGCGGTTCTCCTCAAGATAGGTGAAGACCTGGGCTTTGCCGGTGAACTTCTCCGTGATTTTGAAAGCCTCGAGGATGGAGGTGCTGTTGGCTTTGCCGCCGCCGAGGTTGTAGACTTCGCCGCAGCGCGGGGTTTCGACAAAGGCGGCCATGAAGCGGGCAACGTCGAGCGAGTGGATGTTGTCGCGGACCTGCTTTCCTTTGTAGCCGAAAATCTTGTACTCGCGGCCCTCGAGATTGCATTTCACGAGATAGCTTAGAAAGCCATGGAGCTCGACGCCGGAGTGATTGGGCCCGGTCAGACTGCCGCCTCTAAGGCAACAGGTGGGCATGTTGAAATAACGTCCGTACTCCTGGACCAGGATGTCGGCCGCGAGCTTGGAGGCACCGAAAAGTGAGTGCGTGGACTGATCGATGGTAGAGGTTTCGGGTACGCCGTGCGTGTAGGCAGGATCGGCGTAATCCCAGCGTGTCTCGAGTTCCTTGAGAGCGATGGAATTGGGGGAGTCACCGTAAACTTTGTTCGTGCTCATATGCACGAAAGGGGACTGGGGGCAGGCGAGGCGGGCGGCTTCGAGGAGATTGAGCGTGCCGACAGCGTTGGTATCGAAATCGTCAAAGGGAATTGCCGCAGCGCGATCGTGTGAAGGCTGGGCCGCGGCGTGGACGACCACGTCTGGTCTTAGCTCTTTGAGAAGCTCGATGACGCCTGTGCGATCACGAATATCGAGTTCATGATGAACAAAGCCCCTGAGTTTATTTTGGAGTCGTTGCTGATTCCAGCGAGTGTCGCCTTGGGGGCCGAAGAAAACGGCGCGCTGGTTGTTATCGACGCCGTGGACCGTGTAGCCGAGCTGCGAGAAATAGACGCAAACTTCGGAACCGATAAGGCCTGAGGAGCCGGTGACTAGAAGCTTTTTGGCCATGCGGTCTTTTGGAGTGAAAGGAAGCAAGGCTGCGGCGATGGCTGACGGCAAGAACAGGGACGAGGTGGCCGCCCATGGGGCGCCGACATTGGCTGCGATTGGTAACCCTGAGCTTGCGCCAGCTCAAAGTTCAGACGTTTTCAGTCTCCGACGATGATTTACGGCGCTTCGATTAACAGGAATGCGGATGGATGGCTGCGCAGAATCGGTCGCTGGTTCCTCATGGGTGCGTTGCTCGTCAGCATAACCGGCTGTGGTCAGAAAACGGGGGACGTGGTCTGGACGATGGTGAACGTGTGTAGTGCGGATGCGCAGGCGGATTGTCATCTCATCGAGTTCCCTGATGGGACGACCGTGTTGATCGATCCAGCGGATGCGGTTGGTGCGGGTGGGGCAGCATTAAGTTATTTGAGGAGTCGCAATGTGAGGCACCTGAGTCTGGTCGTGATCAGTCATTTTCACCCGGATCACTACGGCCGGATGATTGATATCATCAATGCCGGTATCCGCGTTGACCGGGTGGCTTTGAATGTGCCCGGTGATCGTAGATTGGCTGATCGCGAGATGCCGTGGGGATGTGACTGGGATCATGTTCAAGGCCTGCTACGGCTGTTTGAAGAAAAGAGGATCCCGTACTTCACGCCGAAGATCGGCGAACGGATACTTGAAATTTCGCGGGACGGCGTGATCAGCGCGCTCGACGTGGTTTGCTTGTACGATGGCATCAATACCCCCGTTGGCGAAACAGACATTAACGACACCAGCATACTGCTGCGATTATCCCATGGAAAAACGCGTGCATTCCTCGCGGGGGATTTGAATCTGAAGCTCGGGACTTACCTTGCGCAGAGTGATTTTGATCTAAAGGCGGATATTTTGAAGGTGCCGCATCATGGTACCGAGGGAGTGGCACCTAATGAGTTTTTTCAACGTGTCGGTGCGAAGGCAGTGTTAGTTCCATCTCCTCAGGACTTGTGGCTTTCACTTCGTAGCAAGCGGGTGAGGGATTTTTTTGCCGATGCGAGTGTTCCGGCGTATGTCAGCGGCATTCATGGCAACGTCGTGGTGCGCCTCAAAGAAGATGGCTTTGAAATCAAACCGCAGCGGACAGGGAAGCGGGAATGACCGGGCTTTGGGGCGATGCGTCCCGGCGCTTGAATGGCCTAAGGGGTTATTCTCGGAGGTGCGGTCAGCTGCGCGGCAATTTTTTGCGTCGTCGCCTTGGAGAAATCGAAGGAGCCGTGACTATTGGTTGAGGGAAGCTGAATGAATGGGACGCCAGCCGTCGTAGCGGCGGTTGCCGCTTTTGGGGGAGCTAGTTCGACAACGGGGATTTCGAGAACGGTATATTTTCCTCCGTCGCGCAGGCGCAGGGGCATGAGCTTCATCGAGCCGTCGGGCAGGTGGAGAGAGAGTGTGCTGTCAGCAGGCAGTGTAGTCAGCGGGAAGCGGATGGTCTGGAGGTTGGTATGGCGCGAGAGCGTGGCGGTGAGCAATTGAGCGGGTTGCCCCGGGGCGGTGATGGACAGTTGGACGTCGGTAGGCTTTTCGGCGGCGATCTCGGTCTCCAACGTGAAGGCTCCCGGCGGCACCTTCACGGGTTTGAAGTACGCGATGCGCTTGGTATTTTTGATGAGGCCGCGGTTGCCGACAACTGAGATGAAGCAGCAGATTAACAGGAGAAAGCTCGTGGCTTTAAGAATATCTTTTCCGCGAAGGTGATTCAAAAAAACGAAGTAGATCGCGAGCACGATCAGCCAGAGCATGAACGACAGGTAGCTCCACGAAAGCAGGCAGCGTTTGACGTTGCGGAGTGTCATGCCGACGGGACGCACAGGCAGAAAATCGACGTCAGCACCGGCATCGAACGATGTGCCGGCGGTGGCGACGAGTTTCCAGCCGTTGAGCGTAGGCTGGAGCTGAAGACCTTGGCTGATTTTGAATTCATCGGACGAGAAACTGCGCACTTCCTCCTCCCGGCGATTGATGATTCGGAAGCGGGTGAATTCCAGTTCGCCGGGAGCGTCGGGTGGATCGATAAATATCTTCCGAATGGGGGCGTCGGGCAGCGGAAACGTGTAGGTAAAGGCCATGTCGCTGGGAGCGACAGGGATGGTGATGCTGTAAGGCTCGACGAAACCGAAGCCGCAATCGTAGAGGATGCGAATGGTGCCGGTGTTACTCGTGCGAAGCGTGGCCTCCAGATAGTGGATATCGTTGCCAGGCTCATTAAGAGGGTACCATTCGAGAGCGATCTCCTGCGGAATAAAGAAGGAGCCGAATGCCAGCAGGGCGACAACGAGGAGGCGCTTCCACGACGGCGCAAAATGATCGACGGCGTGGGCGCTAAAGCGTGCTGGCGGCTCGTCAATCGGTGTCTGGTCGGCGGGCGGAGGGGGCGGCGTCATTTCAGCGGGATAGCCAGCGACGAATGGCTCGCAAAGGAGCGGAGACCTTCCACGAGCGTGAGTTTTCCATGCGAAGGATTTTGTCTCTCAGCTCGTCGCGCTCGATTTTGAGCCGGGCGACTTTGCTTTCGGTTTCTGACTGCTCGCAGAGGGTTTGGGCGAAGAAACCTGAGCCAAGCGGTACTCTGGCAGCTGATGAGAGACGTGCTATTTGCGCAATGGCGTGTGCAGAATCTGATTGGGCGATCGCTGGCAAAGCAGTGCGATGACTCAAGACGAGCTGTTTCGTCCAGAAAAAGATCTCAAGCCACGGCGGCGGACTCGATGTGTGATTCGGGAGCATTGCGAATTGGCTCGCGGGCAAATGAGAGAAATTCAGCCAGCGCCAAAGGTCTTCGGAGGGGAAGTGGGTCCGGTGGGCAAATTCGCAATCGATCAAGCGTGCGCATCCATCGGTCGAGATAATCAAATTGTGTGCCGTAAAATCGCCATTCGTCCAACGGGTGGAGGGGGAGGTTGATTCGATGCCCGCGTAGACCAGTGGCGCGAGGAGAGTGTCGAACAGGACTTTGTCGACGGTACTCAAATGCGGGATTTGTTGGATCTGCCCAAACACGTGAGCAGCTTCAGCCTTTGCGGATGACACGTCAGAAGTCGCGTGCGTGCCCGCCAGCATTTCCTGAATTTTAACGATGTGTGCGTGTACTTCGGTTGCCGTTAATTTTCCCGCTTGCAGGAGTTCTGCGACGCTGTGCCCGTTGATAAATTCGCGTCCGAGATACTGATGTTTGCCGAATTTTTCCAAGAAAAGCGGTTTAGTCGCGATACTGGGGCAGGCTTTGTGAAACGAATCAGTGCGAGTCCACTGGGGAGCCAAATTCAGACCGATCGTGAGATGGGCGATTTTTTCCTGGCCGTGCGCCACCACATAGGCGCGTTGTTCGGCGTGATCTCTCCGCTGAGTGTTGGCGGGGAGTGCCTGGACAGTGGCACCGGTGGGGAAGTGCGCAGCTACGACCTCAGGCCAGTCGCCGCCCAGCATCACCACCGGCGTGGAAAGTGATGCATTGGTTGCGGAGCGCATGGGGGAAACTGAGTTGGAATGGCCACACGGGGAGAAGTGGCGATTTTCTCCCCCGGCCTTCTTAAATTAAATAGATGTGCCTAAGGGTAGTCTTTGGCACGTGGGTTTTATTATGACACTGAAGGTTTGGTATCGTCGCGGCGATTCCCGTCATCCGTGCTTGTGATAAAGTGCCAAGCCGCTTTCCGACGCCGGTATTGTTGGAGTCGGAAAGCCATTTCAAGAACCCCAGACAATTAGGCGGTTTTTGGCGTTCGGTTCAAATAGATGCCTAGAAGGCTGAGACCGGTACCGAGGGCGAACCCGAGGAAAGCACCTACGATGGCCGAGATGGCCATCGGCCTGAGAAATCCAGGTGTGCGAATCTCATCACTGAGGCGGATTGCGTTGCCGTATTCTTGAGCGCTGAAATCCGCGTGGGTTTTGCGGATATTGGAAGTGAGCGTGTTGTAGGCGCTTTCGAGGTTTTTGAGTGCCGTGTTGGCTTGTGAAATAATCGCGGACTGATCTGCAGGAGTCTCAGTTATGAATGACTTGATGTTATCGCGCTGCGCGATGAGGCGATTTTTTTCGGCCTGCACTTGTTTGACCTTCAACCCGGCGTCGAGAGCTTGGCGAACGAGGAAGTTGTATGAGTCGTTGGCCAGAATGGAATCGATGAGTCCTTGGTCCAAAACGGGAGAATCAGCCCGTTGCTGGGAGCCCTGACTCTTTACACCGAGTACATAGTTGGATGCGCGGTTCTGTGCCTGGCTGAGTAGGTCACGGACCAGTTTTTCGTCCTCAAGTGCTTTTTTCTCACGCTCCTCTAAAAGCCGCAGATGATAATTCATTTTCACGATAGCGCTGGCGCGATTGCGCGAAAGACCGTTCTGGTGGACGATCGCCAGCACTTCATTCAGCTGGATTTGAGAGAACAGCTCCGTCTGCTCTTCCAGATCTTTGAATGAAAAGTTGGTTGTGGGAGAACGAAAGGATTTTGCCAAACCTGACTGCTGGGCAAGATAGCTGCGGATGTTTTCGATGTCGGAATTGAAAACCAACTCGTACTCGGCGAGGTCGGCGGTTTTCAGCGTGTCGAAGGCGGTGCCGAAAGCCAGGGGCGACTGTCCATAGGTGCGGTAAAAATTCTCCCGGTAAACCGTTACGATTTCATTCAGCAGCTTTTCGCGCTGGGCCGTGCTGAAGCTCGAGCTGGGATTGAGCGATAGCGTCAGCACGTACTCGTCAGGGATAAAGGAGGGGGGCGTCTGGCCTGCCGCGCGCAAACGATCACGTTCTTTGAGGATGTTGGCCGGTACGATGCCTTCGATGCCGAGTGCGCCGCGGATTTTGCTCTGAAACGTACTTGAAGTATCGAGGCCTTGACGGCTCAAGGCTTCTGAGATGATCGCGGGGGCGCGGAGATCGTCGGGTTGGAATTTGGAGCGATCAGGGTACTGGCCGCGTTCAAATCCAGGGAACGAAAACGTGACTCGAGTGACTGTGATGGCCGGTTGCACACGGCCTACGACCAGCGAAATCACTGCAGCAGCCACCATCCCGATGAGCGTCAGACCGATGATTTGAAAAAGTCCTTTGGTTAATCGGAAAAACAACTCACGCAAATCGATGCTGTCTTCGCTTAAATCGGAATGGGCTTTTTGCCCCTGTTCGCCACCAGGAGAAGAATGTGAGGACATAGAAGAGGGAAGTGTGGAAACCAGTTTGCCTCATTCAGGCAAGCAATTGAGCAGTGGGAGACTTAGTTCTCCGACGCGGTTTAAACGGGAGCGATTGCGCTACGGCAGAACTTCCAGATGCGAAAGTGGGAGTTTTACGAGAAGTCCCTGCTGAAGAACGTCCACCTCGATGAGGATTTCGCTGACATCGGCTAATTCACGGACGATGCCCTCGACACCCCAAAGGGGGCCGCTCGTTACGCGAACCGCCCGGCCCTTGGTAAAAAGAGGTTTCAGCGTGAGTTCTACGCCTGATACCAACAGCTGTTTCACCTGCTCGATCTGGCGGAGAAAAATGGGCTCATTCTCGACTGCAAGAGTACGCACGATCAATTGCTGCTCATAGAGCAGGTTCTTGTTGGATATGGATACCCTCGCGAAAACATAGCCGGGGAAAAGCGGTTTCAGGTAGCGCTTCTTCCCTCCTGGGCCGTAGTTGCGTATGCTTTCCATCAATGGCAGATAATGCTCCAGACCGCCTGCGTGAAGCAGGCCCGCGAATTTTTTCTCACAGCGGGGCTTGGTGTGGCATACAAGCCAGCGTAGTTCCGTGGATGTTGAGTCGGATGTCGGCATGCCGTCTTAGAAGAAGACAAAGGACCTGCGGATTTAGGCAAAATGCGCGATAGCTTTTTTGAATTAATTCGCGAGTCACGCGCCATTTTCTACTCTTTGCGGCGCGAAGTTCCGGAATGAGCTGCCGGCAAATGCAGACGCAGAGGTGGTGGATCTTTCGGGGCAGGTTTGCTGCACATTTGGATTCTTTTTTTGCGATCCGAAAAATCGGGGGCGCGTTGTTCAATTTTTCTTGAACTCAACAAGGAATGGGAGTGCTTTCCGTCTTTCATCCCGGTTTTCTTGGCGCACAGACCCAAAGCAGAGGTTTCGGCCTCCATCTCGTTTGAGCAGGAATGTATCATCTTCTTTTCGGAGATCGTGCAGATTTTTGGCGTACCAAAATCGGTGGGGCAGATTTACGGTCTCCTGTATTCCTCGCCAGAGCCCTTGGGGTTCCAGGATATTGTAGAGCAGCTGAATATTAGCAAAGGCTCGGCGAGCCAGGGCTTGCAGCTGCTTCGGTCACTCGGGGCCATTGCCGAGGCGGATCGCTCCTCTCAGATCGCAGGTTTTTCGCCTGGTATGAAGCGGAGCGTTGCGTACCAGCCCGAGCTCAGTCTCCGGCAGCTGATAACTGGCATATTGCGTGAGCGGATCGCTCCGATGGCGGTGACGGGAGCTGATCGCCTCGCACGACTGAAGGAACTTGCCGGGCAAACGCCCGTGCAAACCAAGTTTTATTTGGGACGAGCCAAGCAACTCGAGACGTGGCGCAAGCGGTTTACCGCGGTAATGCCTTTGCTCACCGCTTTGCTCGGCCCAAAAAAGTGACGCAGTGACTGTGTTATTTAGGTTGGAACGGTGATAAGTTACGTTTGCAAGACGTGACGGGGCGAAGCTCGGAAAAATTTATCAATCGAATGAAGAAGGTTTTTATTACCGGAGTGGCCGGATTTATTGGTTCAAGTCTGGCGGATCGCCTGCTGGCTGATGGGGTTTCTATTGTAGGTTGGGACAATTTTTCCACCGGGCAGGAGCGCTTTCTGGCCGGAGCCCTGAAGAATCCGTCCTTTAAACTAGTCCGCGGCGACAATCTCGATTTATCCGGGCTTATAAAGGCGATGGCTGATTGCGACTTCGTTTTTCATTTCGCGGCAAATGCGGATATTAAAGACGGATGGAACCATCCTCGTAAGGATTTGGAGCAAAATACCATTGCTACCTTTAACGTGCTTGAGGCCATGCGAGCCAACGGCATCCGGCGTATTGCTTTTTCGTCCACCGGTTCTGTCTATGGAGAGGCTTTGGTGACCCCCGAGAATCCTACTCCGGAAACCGAGGCGTTTCCCGTGCAAACATCCTTGTATGGAGCGAGCAAAGTGGCGGGAGAGACACTGCTGTCAGCCTATGCCGAGGGGGGGCAGATTGATGAGGCTTATATTTTCCGTTTCGTGTCGATTCTCGGGGAGCGCTATACCCACGGGCATATCTTTGATTTCTATAAGCAGCTGATAGAGCATCCCGACAGGCTGCGCGTGCTTGGCGATGGTACTCAGCGTAAGAGCTACCTTTATGTGCAAGATTGTATTGATGCAGTCCTCCACGTGACGAGGGCCGCCACCGCCAGGGTGGCAAAACATCGCACGCAGATATATAATCTTGGAACCCCCGAGTTTGTTCAGGTAAATGATAGTATCCGCGCAATTTGTTCGGCTCTCGAGCTGAAGCCGAAGCTGGAATATACCGGTGGCAATCGCGGGTGGATTGGCGACAATCCGTTTATCTTTTTGGATACAAAGAAAATCCAGTCCACCGGCTGGCGGCCCAAGCTGACGATCGAGCAGGGGATTATCCGCACTTTGAAGTGGTTGCAGCAGAATCGATGGGTGTATGAATCGCGGTCTTGAGGGAAACTGAGGCAATCATGAAAATCGTTGTTTTGGGTCTCTGGCATCTCGGCTGTGTTACAGCGGCTTGCACGGCGCGTCATTTTGAGGTGTCCGGACTCGATTTTGACGATGAGGTTGTTGCGAAGCTTCGGCTCGGAAATGCCCCGCTTTCCGAACCAGGATTGAATGAGCTTATTTCTTTGGGGCTCGTGTCTGGCAGATTGTCGTTCACCACTGATGCGAAGCAGGCTTGCGATGCCGCGGATGTCTTGTGGGTGACATATGATACTCCGGTCAATGACAACGATATATCCGATGTGGCGGCTGTAGTTGCCCCTCTTCAGCGGGTTTTGCCGTTGATGCACGCAGGCAGTCTTGTGCTGGTTTCCTCTCAACTGCCTGTCGGGACCTGCAAGTCGCTGGAGCGCGATTTTCCGGGGCTTAAATTTGCGGCTTCCCCTGAGAATCTTCGGCTGGGCAAAGCGATCGATGCATTTGAGAAGGCTGAGCGCGTCATCGTCGGTACGCGGGATAATACAACACATGATACGCTAGCCACGTTGCTGGCTCCGTTTACTTCGCAGGTGATTTTCATGCGCACGGAGTCTGCCGAAATGGTAAAGCACAGTATAAACTCTTTTTTGGCTCTCTCGATTACTTTTATCAACGAGATCGCACGTCTCTGTGAGCACACGGGGGCTGATGCAAAGGAGGTTTCCCTGGGTTTGAAGAGCGAGCCTCGTATTGGACCGCGCGCTTATCTCGGACCCGGTGGCCCGTTTGCTGGAGGTACTCTCGCTCGTGATGTTGTTACGTTAAGTGGCATCGGCAGGTCCGCCGGTGAAGTGCTTTCGGTTATTCCCGCAATAAAACAAAGCAACGATCTTCATCGTGGCTGGTCGTTGCGCCGGCTTGGGTCCTTGCTTGGCGACTTGCGCGGTCGTACAATCGCGATTCTGGGCTTGGTCTATACTCCGGGAACAAACACACTGCGGCGCTCGTCTGCAGTAGAACTGTGCCGTGAGTTGCTGGCTGCTGGCGCCCGAGTAATGGCGTATGACCCGGCGGTGCAGTCACTTCCAGCCGAGCTCCAGCAGATCCTGCTTGCAAGGGATATGGCGGAGGTGCTTCACGGTTCGGATGCAGCGGTCGTTTGTACGGAGTGGCCCGATTTTCGGCAGATCAACTGGCCACCCCACGTGGCTGCCATGCGACGCAAAGTTTTTGTCGACGCCAACCGGTTTCTGGAAAAACAGCTGGCGGCTATTCCGGGAGTGGAACTGGTTTCGGTGGGACGTGCGTAATTGTTCAACGGTTACATATGAAACTTAAGGGCTTCAAGGCACTTATTACAGGAGCGAGTCAAGGGCTTGGAAAAGCCATCGCTGAACACTACCTGAGTGAAGGGGCTGACATTGCGATTTGTGCGCGCAATGAAATAGAGCTCGCGGCGACCCGTGAAGAACTTAGCCGGCAGTTTTCCGGGCGAAAAATTGTCGCTTGCGCATGCGATGTTTCTGACGAGGTCCAGGTTAATCAATTAATAGCGCATGCCGGCCGGGAAATCGGGCCGCTTGATATTCTGGTCCTTAATGCGGGTATATATGGCCCGATGGGTCCGACGGAATCGGTTGATCTCCTGGAGTGGCGCCGTGCGATGGATATCAACGTTTATGGAGTTCTTCTACCCTGCCGTGCAGTGATCCCCGTTTTCAAACAGGCGGGTCGTGGGAAGATTGTCATTCTTTCCGGCGGCGGCGCAACCAATCCACTGCCCAATGTCAGCGCATATGCCGCCAGCAAAGCGGCCGCAGTCCGTCTCATGGAGACATTGGCGGAGGAGCTCCGCCCATTCCATATCGATGTCAATGCGATCGCTCCAGGAGCCCTCGCGACGCGACTTGTGGACCAGGTTCTGGCTGCTGGTCCCGAAAAGGTAGGCGCGGCGTTCTTCGAGAAAAACAAGGGTTGGAAAGAAAAAGGCGCGGTGCCGCTTACGTTCGGTGCGAGGCTCGCCGTATATCTCGGTTCTGGCGAAAGTGATGGCATTACCGGCAAACTGATCAGCGCGCAGTGGGATCCTTGGGACAAACTCCAGACGTATCGTGAGGCATTGGCCAAATCCGATATCTATTGTCTGCGTCGCATAGTGCCTGAGGACCGGGGACAAAAGTGGTCGTGACTTCCTCTCCGGCAAATAAGCTTCAGTTCGCCCAGATTGGTTGCGGCCTCATTGGCCGCAAACGCGCCACGGCTTTGGGCAAACTCGCGCACCTGCGTTATGCCTGTGACCTCGATCTCAATCGCGCGGCGGACCTCGCCAGAGGCGTTCCCGGTTGCGAGGCTGTTTCTGACCCGCAACAGGTTTTATCCGATGTCGCGGTCGATGCAGTAATCGTGTCTACGCTCAATGCGGCACTCGCGCCAGTTGCACTGGCTGCCGTTCGCGCAGGCAAACATGTCCTGGTGGAGAAGCCTGGCGCCCTCAACGCTGCGCAACTCCGCCTCGTTAAAGAGGCCGCGCTCAAAACTAATGTTCGAGTCCGTGTGGCCTACAACCACCGGTTTCATCCGGCGTTGCAAAAGGCGAGGGCGCTGGTCGATGCCGGTGAACTGGGGCCTCTGATGTTTTTGCGCGCTCGCTATGGGCACGGTGGCCGCAAGGGCTACGACCGGGAATGGCGTGCGGACTCCGCGCTCTCTGGAGGTGGTGAATTGATCGACCAAGGAGTGCACCTTATCGATCTTGCCGGCTGGTTTCTCGGTGCGCTGCCGGTTGTCGACGGGCATGCCGCGACTTATTTTTGGGATATGAAGGTGGATGACAATGCCTTCCTGTCCCTGCGGAGCGCCACAGGACAGACTGCCTGGCTGCATGTTAGCTGTAGCGAATGGAAAAACCTTTTCTCCTTCGAAATCTACGGCCGTGACGCCAAAATTTCCATTGATGGACTTGGCGGCAGCTACGGTGTCGAACGTTGTACTTTCTACAAAATGCTTCCGGAAATGGGGCCGCCTGAGACCACCGTGTGGGAGTATCCGCGCGGTGACGATTCGTGGGCGCTGGAAATGGCTGCTTTTATTGAGGACATACGATTGGGGCGCGAACCGTTGCCCGGCCTCACCGAGGCCGTTCGTACGTTGGAGATCGTCGAAGCTGTTTATCGCAAAAGTGGCTTTCACGTGAACGATGCGCCGCTCTGACTCCCCGGTGCCGGCGATATCCATATTCTAATTTAAATGATAATCACACGATCCCCTCTCCGTATTTCCCTCGGCGGTGGCGGCACTGACCTTCCTTCCTATTATCGTGAGCACGGAGGATTCCTTGTGGCTGCAGCGATCGACAAGTATGTTTATCTTACTCTGCATCGTACCTTCGTGTCCGATCTTATCGTGAAGTATTCCAAACTGGAACGTGTGGAAGACGCCTCGAAACTGGATCATCCCATCATTCGCGAAGCCTTTGCCTTGCTTGGGATGGACGGGCGTTCCTTGGAGATCACCTCGATGGCCGACATTCCGGGGGGGACCGGACTGGGTTCATCCGGCAGTTTTACCACCGCGTTGCTCAAGGTGTTGCACGCTTCAAAGAAAAATCTGCTTTCGCCTGCAGAGCTTGCGGAACAGGCATGCCATATCGAAATTGACCGTCTCGGTGAACCCATCGGCAAACAAGACCAATACATCGCGTCCGTGGGGGGCATTACAGCATTCACTTTTCATAAAGACGGCCGTGTTGAATATCGTCCATGCAGTATTTCCGAGGAAACGCTCTTCAATCTTGAAGATAATCTACTGCTGTTTTTCACCGGCTACAGTCGAAGCGCGTCTACCATTCTTAAAGACCAGAAAGTGCGCAGCGAGCAGAACGATCAGGCCATGCTCGACAACCTTCATTTCACAAAAGATCTCGGCTACAAATCCCTCGAGGCACTTGAATCCGGGGACCTTGATGAGTTTGCCCGCCTCATGGATGTTCATTGGCAGCGCAAGAAAGCGAGATCATCAGGGATGAGCAATAATCACATTAACGAATGGTATGATTTTGCCATGTCCAACGGCGCCTTGGGTGGAAAACTGATCGGCGCTGGCGGAGGAGGGTTTCTCATGTTTTACGCGGCAGACAAACAACGTCTTCGTCACGCCATGCGCCAGAAGGGGCTTCAAGAAGTGCGCTTTCGATTCGATTTCGAGGGAAGCAAGGTTGTCGCCCAGAATTGAGGCATGAATCCGACCGACATACCCGTGGCAATTTTGGCGGGCGGCATGGCTACCCGACTCCGTCCCATCACGGAAAAGGTCCCCAAACTCTTGGTGGAGGTTGCGGGTGAACCATTCTTTTCTCACCAGATAAGGCTGCTGAAAAAAGCGGGTCTCACCAAACTTGTCCTCTGTGTTGGTCATCTCGGCGAACGCATCGTCGAGCAATATGGCGATGGCTCGGCTTGGGGCGCAAAAATCGAATACGTTTTCGACGGTCCTAAATTGCTGGGCACGGGCGGGGCGCTTATCCAAGCGCTTCCGAAACTTGGTGACACCTTCTATGTACTGTACGGCGATAGTTACCTGCCGATAGATTACCTTTCGGTCGGCCGGTCTTTTCTCGACTCAGGCAAGCTCGGTCTGATGACCGTGTTCGAAAATCGCGAGCGTTACGATGCCAGCAATGTTTGTTTTGAGGGCGGCCAGATAAAGATTTACGACAAAAAAAATAAATCCCCTCGGATGCATCATATAGACTACGGACTCGGGCTCCTCCGCGCAGACGTTTTAGCGACGTGTCCCAAAAATGAATTTGTGGATCTCGCTGAAATTTATGGACGGCTGGTGTCCGCCGGGCAGCTGGCTGGTTATGAAATACAAAATCGCTTCTACGAAATCGGATCCCATGCCGGTCTGGACGAACTCGACCAACTCCTGCGCTCCAATGCGCCCATTTGCTGATCTTTCCATCCATGTCCTATTCCATTCAACACCTCAAAGAAACCGCCGAAATTGTCTCCAGGATAAATCCTGAAGATTGCGAAAAATGTGTACGTGAACTGGTTGGCGTTCGCGAGCGCGGCGGTCGCTTGTTCATCCTTGGTGTAGGCGGAAGCGCGGCCAATGCTTCGCATGCGGTGAACGATTTTCGTAAGATCGCCGGATTGGAAGTCTATGCGCCCACCGACAATGTGTCTGAGCTTACCGCTCGAACCAATGATGAGGGGTGGGCGAGTGTATTCGTTGAATGGTTGCGGGGCTCCCGCATCGCCAGCAAAGACGCGATTCTGATTCTCTCTGTCGGCGGAGGTAATTTAGAGAAAAACGTGTCTCCCAATCTGGTCACAGCACTGCAGCTTGCCAAGCAGGTGGGCGCCCGGGTAATCGGAATTGTCGGCAAGGATGGCGGTTACACCGCCAAAGTTGCTGACGCCTGTGTGATTGTTCCCACGGTTAACGCCAATAATGTCACTCCGCACAGTGAAGCATTCCAAGCGGTTATCTGGCATCTTTGGGTATCGCATCCTGACCTCAAGGTTAACCAGACCAAATGGGAAAGTGTAGTCTCATCGCAGCAAATAACCTGATCGCAATTGAGCGTGTTCAGATCTCTGGGCTGAAACAGTGAATCCTAAAAGAGGAGCCGTATTTCTCGACCGCGACGGGACGCTGAATGCGCCGGTAATCCGTGATGGGAAACCGTATCCGCCCGCAAATGTGGCGGAATTCGCCCTGCTCCATGGAGTGGTGGATTCCTGCGCCAAATTAAAAGCTGCGGGCTTCGTGTTGGTGGTAGTTACAAATCAACCAGACGTCGGTCGTGGAACGCAATCACGAGCCTCAGTGGAGGCTATGCACGCGCGTCTGATGGAACTCGTTCCATCAATCTCCAGAATTGAAGTTTGTTATGCTCCAGGGGGAGAAACTCCTCCGTCACCGGACCGCAAACCTGAGCCTGGTATGCTGCTTAAAACTGCAAAAGAACTTGGACTTGATCTTTCCTTATCGTGGATGATCGGTGATCGTTGGAGGGATATTGATTGTGGTGTAAATGCCGGTGTGAAAACAGTTTTCATCGATTGGGGTTACGAAGAAAAACTTCGTGCCAAGCCGGATTTTATGGTTCGCTCTTTCGTAGATGCTGCTGCCGTTATACTTTCTCGCACTTAGCGGAAGAAATCTGTTCTATTAAATATGAAAAGCCTCGAGGATTTGAAGATACAAATTTATGCTGACGGCGCCGATATGGCTGGAATACTGGCGTTGTACGCCAAGTCCCATATCAAAGGACTAACTACCAATCCGACTTTGATGAAGAAGGCTGGTATCAAAGACTATGAAGTGTTTGCCCGGGAGGTTTTGAAGACGGTCACCGCAAAACCGATATCGCTGGAGGTCTTTTCGGACGACTTTTCAGAAATGAAACGTCAGGCGCTTAAGATCGCCAGTTGGGGAAAGAACGTGTATGTTAAAATTCCAGTCACCAATTCCCGAGGAGAATCTTCGGCTCCGCTCATACGAGAATTAGCCGAACAGAAAGTTCAGCTCAATATTACAGCCATATTAACAATCGACCAGGTGAAAATGGTGGCTGAAGCACTTTCGTCTGGAGTTCCGTCTGTAGTTTCCGTGTTTGCCGGGCGTATTGCTGATGCAGGCGTTGACCCAATGCCCATCATGCAGGAGGCCCGGAACATCTTGGCCGGCCTACCTGGGGCCGAACTGCTCTGGGCGAGCGTTCGAGAGGTATACAATATAATTCAGGCTGAGCAGTGCCGCTGTCATATCGTAACGGTAACCCATGACATCCTGGCCAAGGCTGGTAAAACCCTCGGCATAGATACGACCTTGCTCTCTCTCGATACGGTCAAAATGTTCACTCGTGATGCTCAGGAGGCCGGATACCGGCTTTGATTTCATCCCCCTCTGCGCTATGATGTTAATGATGAATATTGGCTTTGGGCCGCGTGTTTAAAGAGACTTCCAACTAAAATGTATCAAGCAAAACGCATATTAATTACGGGCGGAACAGGCTCCTTCGGAAAGAAGTTTGTCGAAACTATCTACAAGCGATTTCCTTCGGTGGAGAGAATTGTAATTTACTCTCGGGACGAATTGAAGCAGTTTGAAATGGCGCAGCTGTATCCAGAAAGTCGCTATCCGACGATACGCTTTTTTATTGGCGACGTCCGGGACTCCTCTCGTTTGATGCGGGCAATGGAAGGTATCGATACTGTTATTCATGCAGCTGCGCTCAAGCAGGTGCCTGCGGCAGAGTATAATCCGTTCGAAGCGGTTAAAACCAACGTGCTTGGGGCACAGAACATTATAGATGCTGCAATGGATAGCGGTGTAAAGCATGTCGTCGCTCTCAGCACTGATAAAGCAGCTGCCCCAATCAATCTTTACGGAGCTACGAAACTTTGCTCTGACAAGCTGTTTGTTGCCGCAAACAATTTCAAGGGATCGCGAGATATTAAGTTCTCGGTAGTCCGCTACGGAAACGTCATGGGTAGCCGAGGAAGTGTGATTCCATTCTTCCTTAAACAACGAAAAGCGGGCGTCTTGCCAATTACGGACCAACGTATGACGCGGTTTAATATCACTTTGGATGAGGGTGTCGACTTGGTGCTATATGCACTTTCAAACATGTGGGGTGGAGAAATCTTTGTTCCTCGTATCCCAAGCTACCGCATTACGGACGTAGCCGAAGCGATTGGACCGGGATGTAAACAAGACAATGTGGGTATCAGGCCAGGTGAAAAACTTCACGAAGAGATGATCACAGAGACGGATGGATTGAACACGATTGAGTTCGAACGTCATTTCGTGATTATCCCGTCATCCCAGCAGTGGGATCGCGAGGAATATAGGAAGGCATTCAATGGCCGGAATTGCGAGTACGGGTTCAAATACAATAGCGGTACTAACACGGAGTGGCTGTCTGTAGAAAAGCTCAGGGAGCTTATTTGCTTGCATATAGATTCGGACTTCAAGGTCTGATCAGCTTCAAGTTTCTATTCGCACATGGCTGTCTCGCAAATCGTGCTGGGAACCGCACAATTAGGCATGGACTACGGAATTGCTAATGCGATGGGCCGGCCTTCCGGAGAAGCCGCCCGGAGGATCGTTCAAACAGCGTGGTTGAATGGCATACGTTGCTTTGATACAGCGCAGGCTTATGGGGTAAGCGAAACGGTGCTGGGTGATGCGCTTTCACTGTGCGCGGATTCACGGCCGGAGATAGTGAGTAAACTGGCTGCTAATGTCAGTGTGAACGACGTTGATGCTGTGATGATGGCGGTGCATGGATCACTCAAGCGTTTGCGCACAGAACGGCTGTGGGGATTGATGCTGCACGACGAAGAGGCACTTGATGCTTGGGTTGATGGAAAAGCAAGGGGCCTGGATGCTTTGAAAGACAGCGGCTTGGTGGAGCACCTAGGTATTTCTGTATATTCTGCTGAGCGTGCCATTGATGCGCTTGGATTTGATGAGGTGACTATTATACAGGTTCCGGCGAATCTCTTTGATCGTCGCATGGCCCGTGCTGGTGTTTTTGAGAAAGCAGCGTCTTTGCAAAAAACTGTGTTTGTGCGGAGTGTCTTCTTACAGGGTCTGGTTTTCCTGACTCCTAATGTTGCTAACAGAATCCCTAATGGGCGGAAGGCGGTATTGGCTTTGCATGATTTCTGTTCTCGAAACCAATTGGATGTGAGGAGCTTTTCCATGCATCACGTTTGTTATGGCGCCCCGGGAGCCCAGCTTGTCGTCGGTGCTGAAACTGCTGTGCAAGTAGGTGAGAATTGTAGGGCTTTCGCCGATGTTATGCCGGCACCGTCTATTCATGAGGAGTGGAATCAGCTTTGGCCAAACGATTATATCGAATTACTGGATCCTAGGAGATGGCCAAAGAAGTAGGGGGAACACAATATGAATATAGTTGCTATTATACAGGCGCGGATGGGTTCTAGTCGTCTTTCCGGCAAGACCTTGGCAGACATTGCTGGGCAACCCCTTCTGGGGCACGTAATTGACCGGGCTGGCGCAAGTAACCGGATTACGAAGATAGTGGTTGCGACGACGACGCAACCTGGTGATGACTTGCTGGTTGAGTATGTCGAGGGTAAGAAGGCCGGACTGTATCGGGGCAGTTCTGACGACGTTTTGGATCGATATTACCAGGCTGCAAAATTAAACAAAGCAGACGTTGTTGTTCGGCTGACTGCGGACGATCCATTCATAGATGTGGCTACGGTTGACTTGGTTATCGACAAATTGTTGGCTTCAGACTTGGAGTATGTGAGTAACAAGGTGGTTCCTAGTTATCCTGAAGGACTTGAAGTCGAGGCGTTCCTATTCGTCGCATTGGAGAAGGCGTGGCGCGAAGCGCGACTACCTTCTGAACGGGAGCACGTGACGCCGTATATATGGAAAAATCCACACGTATTTCGTTTGGCCGGACTTCGATATTCCAGAGATCTTTCGAGCCTTCGTCTGACGGTTGATTATGAAGCTGATCTTGCATTTGCGCGAGCAATATATGCACAATTGTACAGAGGCTCCCCGTTCGGGTTGGAAGAGGTTCTATTACTAATTCAACGCCAGCCGGAGCTCCTGTCGATCAATCAAAATGTCCAGCGATACGAAGGGTATTATAAATCACTTCAACAAGACAAAGAATATGAGAATAACGGAAAAAGAACGTAAGTACGTGGATATAGTTCTGGAAAACCAGTTCAGGAACTCCACGAATCCCGGGATGACCAAACGCCTTGAAGAGGCGTTTGCGGCAAAGTTCAATTCAAAGTTTGCGATTACTTTCGCAAATGGAACCGCAACAATGCATGCCGCGCTTGCAGCTGCTGGTGTTGGTCAAGGTGATGAAGTCATTGTTCCTCCACTGACCATGGCTAGTACTGCATTTTGTGTGCTCCATGCAGGTGCGGTTCCTGTATTTGCAGATGTTCATCCCAATACATGGACCCTTGATCCCGTTTCAGTAGCCCAGCGTATCTCGCCGCGTACCAAGGCAGTTATTCCTGTATCACTATACGGTCTTGTCGCTGATATGGATCCAATTATGAAAATTGCGGCGGACCATGGTCTGTTTGTTCTCGAAGACGATGCTGAATGTTTTTTGGGCTATTATAAAGGCCGAATTGCTGGTTCTATCGCGCATGCGTCAAGTTTCAGCTTTCAGAGCTCCAAGCATATAAGTTGTGGGGAAGGAGGCATGATAACAACTGACGACGAAGAGCTTGCGACCAGAATCAGGCGCATGAGCAGTCTTGGCTATGGGGCTGTAAGTGGAGGGGCCGGTAAGAGCAAGATAACCCGCGAAACAATTCAGGACCCGAAATATTTGCGGCACACGTCCGTGGGGTGGAATTATAGAATCTCTGAAATCTGTTCCGCGGTTTTGTTAGGCCAGGTTGAACGTATCGAGGAACTGGTTAAGCCAAGGATTGAGGCCGCTGCAGAATTGAATCAAGCGATACAAGGATGTAAATGGCTTGTTCCTCAACAAACCCCGGAAGGATATGTGCATTCGTATTGGACGTATGTCTGTCGTCTTTCTGATGACGCACCTTTCTCTTGGTACGATTTCCGAAAAAAGTATCAAGAGTTCGGTGGAGATGGCTTTTATGGAGCTTGGGCTTTAAATTATCTGGAACCGGCTCTTCAAGGAAAACGGTTTAGTGACTGGCAGTCTCAAGATTATAATCCAGGGCTGTGTCCGGTTGCCGAACGTCTTCAATCACGTTTGATGCAGTTCAAAACCAACTATTCCGCCGCTGATCGCTTGAGAAAAGTGGCAGTGGCGTTACAAAAGACGGTCGAATTCTTTAATCGAAGCTGATCTGGCGATGGACGCTTCTTGCTCTACTCGGTTCGCTCGCAGGCTTCGTGTATTCGTAACTGGAATCAGTGGTCTATTGGGAAGCAATTTTGCGTTCGCTGTACGCGATAAATTTGAACTAACCGGCGCATATAGCCAGCATGCGTTTCTTTGCGATGGGTGTAATTCTCTACAGATTGACTTGCGTGACTCTGTCCAAGTAATTGATGCACTTAATCTTGCGAGGCCTGATTGGATAGTTCATTTTGCTGCGGCTACTGATGTAAACCGCTGCCAGGATGACCCCTCCTATGCGAAAGAATTAAATGTATCCGCTACCGAAACTCTGGCGTCGTGGGCGTCCAAGAATAACGCTCGCCTTCTGCTCATGTCCACCGATTCGGTGTTTGACGGCGCGACGGGTGGTTACGTTGAATATGATCAGCCGAATCCAATAAATACATATGCGGCCAGTAAGGTTGATGCGGAAAATATCGTTAGGAAAATCAATGGCCATCACTTGATCATTAGAGCCAATATATATGGGTGGAATACTCAACCTAAGCTAAGTCTTGCCGAATGGGTTTTGAGCCGGTTGGAATCTGGTTTGCGTGTGCCGGGATTTGTGGACGCGGTATTTGCGCCTCTGCTCGTAAACACTCTTTCAGAGATATTGACTAGGATGATCGTAGCCAATGCGGCGGGAACTTATCATTTGGGGGCGACTGACCACGTGAGCAAATTCGAATTCGCCCGTTTGGTATCGACGGCCTTTGGAATGTCGACCGACCTAATCGATAAAGCTCATATGATTGGCGCATTGAAAGCGCCTCGGCCATTGAATACGTGGCTCAATCCTGCAAAGTATTTAAATGAATTCGGGAATGATCTCCCATCAATCTCGGAAGATTTGAAGCGTTTCAAAAACTTACGCGACAACGGATTTGTTGAAAAACTAAAACAGCAGAATTTTATACAAAATGAACGTCAATGAATTCAGCATTTTAAACCGTAAAGTAGGTGATACGCACCCGACCTATTTTATTGCTGATATCTCGGCAAATCACGACGGGGATTTGGAGCGCGCAAAGGCGCTCATTCATCTAGCGGCGGAAGCTGGAGCAGACGCTGCGAAATTTCAAAATTTCAGAGCCGAGAAGATTGTTAGTGATTTTGGTTTTAGAAATCTCGGACAGAAGCAGTCACATCAGTCCAAATGGAAGAAATCCGTTTTTGAAGTTTATCAAGATGCCACTGTTCCATGGGATTGGACTGAGATCTTAAAGAAAGAATGCGACCACGCGGGAATTCATTATTTCTCCACGCCCTACGATCTTGAAGCAGTGGATATGCTTGATCCTTATGTACCTGCCTACAAGATCGGCTCCGGAGATATTACATGGCTGGAGATACAGGAAAAAATCGCGGAAAAGAAAAAGCCAGTCATACTGGCCGCGGGGGCTTCCACATTAGAGGATGTTCAGCGGGCCGTTTCTTGTGTTTCAAAAACGAATTCTGCGATTGGGCTAATGCAGTGTAATACAAACTACACGGCTAGTATTGAAAATTTCCGACATATTCATTTGCGAGTACTGGAGACATTCAGGCTTGTTTTTCCGAATGTCGTTTTGGGACTGTCTGATCATACGTCGGGACACGCAACCGTCTTGGGGGCTGTGGCGTTAGGCGCACGAATGATCGAAAAGCACTTCACGGATGATACGAAACGCATAGGTCCCGATCATCCTTTTTCCATGACGCCGGCAACGTGGCGCGAAATGGTTGATCGTACTCGGGAGCTTGAGTTATCACTCGGGCAATGCTCAAAGCAAATCGCTGATAACGAACTTGAAACAGTTGTCGTGCAGCGTCGGTGTGTTCGCGCGGCGCGCGCCCTTGCCGCAGGAACTGCTTTGAGCAGGGATCAGCTTACAGTTCTGCGACCAGCGCCGGTTGGTAGTATAGCTCCATGGGATATTGGAAGCATTCTAGGAAAGAAACTTCGCAAGGAAGTTGTGGAGGGAGAGCATCTCACTTGGTCGTCGTTTGAGTAGCATCCCTCACCGGGGTGGGCGTCCCTATGCGAGTTCTTTACTTTACACGCAGTTTCACGGTTCATGATCGTCGCTTCCTTAAGGCATTTGGCGATTATGGACTAATGGTCGGATTTTTATCTTTATACGAGTTGACGTCAGGCATGTTGGACGAAGTGCCCGCTGGTATACACAAGCTGGGTAGCCTAGGTTTAGTCCCATCTGTCACTACCGACGATTTAGACTCAAGTTTGCATAAATACACCGGTATATTGGAAGACTTTGTTCCAGATATTGTCCTAGCCGGTCCGTTGACGGATTGCGCTTATATCGCAGCCGGCTCGAAAACTCGTATACCTTGGGTTGCTCAGTCATGGGCGTTTGATATACTTTGGGAGAATGAGCGGGAAGACGATGCAAAGGTAAGAATTAAATTTGCGCTAACCAAATGCAGTGGCCTGTTTGCCGATTGCGATGCGGTTTTGGATCGGTGCAGAGCGGCCTCCGATAGGGAGTTTTCACATCATGCCGTCTTGCCTTGGGGGATTGATCTTCGGCTGATCGATAAAGTCCGGAAGCGGAATGAAATCCGCGCCGCAATGGGAATAGGCGACAAAGTAATGATTCTTCATACGCGTGGCTTGGAACCTATATACGGGATATCTACTCTGCTAACTGGCTTTCTTTCAGCTTATCGGAATAACGGCTCTCTCGTCTTGGTTCTGGCGTCGACCGGCTCTCAGACTAATTTGGTCAGCTCATTTATCGCAGAAAACAATCTCAAGGACGTCGTTATTTTATTGGGTCGACTAGATTCAGAAAAAGTATATGATCTTTTTTCTGCCGCGGATATTTACTTGAGCTGCGCATTATGTGATGGGACATCCGTTTCGTTGCTGGAGTCAATGGCGCTAGGCGTAGTTCCTATTGTCCCTGATGTTGGAGGTAATAAAGAATGGATCAAGGACGGTAGTCGTGGTTGGCTCTTTACTCCTGGAGATCAAAACTCCCTGGCAAACGCCCTGATTGACGCCTCCGGCAGTGACTCCTTGAGACGACTAGAAATAGTGGCTAGGAACAAGAACACCATCTACCAATCCGCCAACTGGGAGAAAAATATAGTGGCACTCGTTTCTTTTTTAGAAAGCGTTGCCAGGCAATAGTCTTGGCAGACTTTAAAAAGCAGGCGCCAAGTGAAAATGCTTCGAGATTCTGTCGCTCGGTTTAAAGGCGACTTCTTGTACTCATTTGCATCGGTATTGGCATCAATCGTTGCTATTATCGGAAATGTCGTCGCGGCATGCTATTTGACGCCTGAAGAGATGGGGGTAATGCAAACCCTTTCACTAATTCCTGTGTATACGGCCTTTCTTCACTTAGGCGTTTTTAATGGGTTGAGTCGTAACACGGCCATTCACTTGGGGCGCTCAGAGCAATCCAGGGTGCAGAGCCTGGTCGATTCTTCCTGGAGACTGGTGAGGTTGCTCTCGGGAGTACTGTTGGTTTTATGCGTAGTCTTCTCATTCGCGCTTTATCTGGCTAAGGGTTGGACATTATATACTTGGGGAATGTTATTTATTGTAGTGACTGTGGTATGCGAACCGGCATCGACACATTTAGAAGTGGTTTATCTTAGCACTAAGAGTTTTGCCAGGCTTGGCATTCGTATTTTGTGGCAAAACGCAGCTACACTCCTTGTCAGCTTACTTCCAGTATTTGCTGGCGTCGCGGGTTTTATAATTGGGCGGGCTGTGACGTCAATCGTAAGGCTTGCGGTGCGTTGGGGAGGCGTGCCTGTCAAGGTGCGAGGCCCAGGTTCCTTGGCGGAAATGAAAACTTTGGCAATTGTTGGCATGCCTCTGTTGGTCACGGGGACAATTTATTCCTTCCTTGGTGTTGCCGATCGGTCGGTGGTTGCATCGTTTCTCTCTCCAAGAGAAGTTGGAAACTATACGCTCGCCAGTTTAGTGATTCTGGGCACGCAGTTTCTGCCCCTTTGCCTGGGGGCCTTGATGTATCCCCGTGTAGCTTCGGAGTACGGGCGGACCAACTCGTCGCGAGCGCTTCGACGGCACTTCTGGGTGCTTTTGGGGCTCAATGTGCTCCTGCTGGTGCCAATTAGTCTATTAGCTTTTTTCCTAATCGAACCACTTACGATGACCTTCATGCCCGCCTATGCAGATGGCATTTCTGCCGCTCGCTTGGCAGCGCTGTCTTCAATTACACTTGCCTACTATAGCTTGACGACTATAATAGCCGTACTCCGTCGAAACAAGTTATTTATAATTGCCATTGGACTATCTCTGGGCGGTGTATGGGGGCTTGGTTCATGGCTGGTGACTGAGGGGCATGGGCTTACTGGGGTTGTAGTTGCGCGTACGGTGGCTTCCGCATTCTTATGCGCATTCACCATCTTTTATGCGTATAATTTAACGGGCAAAGATCTTGCCGTTGAAAATTGTAAAGATGATCAGTTGGATGGTGCTGGGTATAATTAAGCCAGGACCACATGGAAACTCGTCAGTCGAATGGTTTGCTCGGACGCGCTAATCGTTCCTCTTTTGCGGCATTTATCGTGGCTACGTTGCTCCTTAGTGTCATCTTGCAGCCATTTTTGCCGACTGAACTGTCATTCGCGATCATCGCCTATCGCCTTTTTGTCGTTCCAGTCATTATAATTACGGCATTCTTTACCGCGTCTGAAATAATCACATATGGACTTTTTGTCGCGGGGTTTCTCTTGTGTGAGTATGCCATTGGCACTGTATTTTACAAGGACGCAATACTGGTGACTTCATATATTCTGACATTGCCTCCGTACTATAAGGCTGGTATTGTTGTCGGAGGCCGCTCGGAGTATAGGGCAATATGGCCGACAATTCTTCTGGTTACAATGGCAGCCAACTTGGTCGTCATTGGTCTGTATTTAAATGCGATTGCCGGCGGCACGTTAGCTGCCGAAGTATTAAGCAAAGTTGGCCGCGATAGTGAGGACCCCCTTTTCCGATTCTCTTTGGGCAACGCTATTGAAGTACCTGCATTATTGGGCATAGCCACCGTGACTGCTTGTACCGTAGGCCTACGTTCAAAGTTTCTGACGACGCTATCACTTCTGGCTAATCTGTTTGCGGCCGTCATTTCTCAATCGCGCCTGGTTATCTTGCTGTCGCTTTATCCAGTGATGGCGATTTGGCGAAGATCTTCAATGTCGGTTAGGATTTTCGGGGTCCTTCTTTTGGTGCTGGTGATTCTCTCTCAGCTGAAGGTGCTTGGATTGATATCGGGTTCCCTCATTAATCGGTTTCAGGGAAATGATTACAATTCAGCAAGCGACAGGCTGGGCATCGCCTCTATCATGGTGAAACGATTTAACTGGCAATGCATGTCCTTTGGTAACGGCATTGGGAGTTCGATCGAACTGATGCAAAGCGAAAACCTGGGAAGTCGCTCGATGGAATCTGTCCTGTTTCAGCTTTTATATGAGATAGGCTTGCTGCGAATTGCAGGGATTATCCTTTGTATGTGGCTCTATTCCAGAAAGTATGAGATACGATGGAAAGTCATCTATCTCCTAGTGTTTACGCAGGCATTTATGCTGCTCCCGGTTATTGGTTTTACTCCACTATTTGTGGCTTTTTCCGCTGCTATATGTGTTAGTAAGGGCGGGATTCAAATTTTAATCTCTAGAAAACAGCAGGCGGCTTCTCTATCTATAGCCAAGGCTTCTTAAAGACTATGAACGACAATGCGGAGTTAGTTCCGTGGAGAAGATCAAAAGATGTTATTCCCAAGATTCTTATCGATGGATTTCATCTGCTTGATGGATTTCGACGGGTTCCGGAATTTAAGAAGAACTTAAACGCCAATGGCATCTGGCAAGATCGCTTTGATGGGGAAGTATTTGTTTTGGCGAATGGACCTTCCTTAAGTAGGGTCGACAGAAAAACGTTTGTTGGGAAGCCGGTTATCGTAATGAATAGCTTTGATCGTGCTGACTGGAAAGCCGAGGTTAGAATTGTCGCACATTGCATCGGTGAGCCCAGGACATCTGCAGCGTGGACGGACCCTGCGGCCACAATCAATGGAACTAAGAGCGAGTCGTATTGGCTCCATTATACATCGTTAACGACCTTACCGAGTGCCAGTCCAGATAAACGCATCCACTACGTCCTTCCTGCATATGGACCTCGTCTTTGGGGCCAGCGAAAAATTGATCTCAGTACGGTGACTCTTGGTTATCAAACCACCGCGCAATTGGCCATCATGGTTGCCCTATACATGGGCTTTAAGGATATTAAGCTCTTGGGCTTCGATCATGATTGGCTCGCATCGCCGAAATACTCGAAGCATTTCTATTCTTCAGAAAAAGATCATACCGATAAAATCTCCGAGTTCAGTTATTATCAGCTGATAGGTCTGATTGCGCACATGTGGGAAATTTATTATGCAATCAACCGCACAGCGAAACAGCACGGCGCGACGATAAAAAACATGACAGATGGATCATATCTTGATGTCTTTCCCAAATGCGCTTTTGGAAATGGGCGTTAAGAATCAGGATGATGGACCCATTTCCAAGTAAATTATCGTCAATTAACAAATCGTGATAATCACCATATTAAACCGTTTACGCTGGTGTCTCTGGAGGCGTTTACAGCTGACCAGGAGAACAGCTGGTTTGAGATTGTCTCCACTTTCATATTGCTCGGATTCTTGTGCTTTCGGTGAATATGCCTATATCGGAAATCGAGTAACTATGACAGATGCATCGATAGGTAGATTTAGTTACATAAATAGTGGTGAAGTTCACGGATGCGATATTGGAAATTTTTGCTCAATTGGCCAAGGAGTCAAGATTGGCGGGTTTGGTGACCATCCCCGGAATATTTCAACCCATCCAGCTTTCTATAGTGAATTCCCTCCATCGGCGCTTTCGTTTCATAAAGTGCCGGAGCATAGAGACTTTCAACGTGTGCTGATCGGTCATGATGTATGGATTGGGGACAGGGCGCTCATATTGGATGGAGTGAATGTTGGAACTGGTTCAATCATCGGAGCAGGTGCGGTAGTAACCAGAGATGTTAATCCATTTGAAATTGTGGCCGGTGTTCCTGCTCGGCGCATTAAATCTCGCGTGCCTGAATGCTATGTAGAATCGCTAGTGAAAAGCCAGTGGTGGAGCCTGGATATAAATAGTATTCGAGCTATTGCCCCCCTCATTGCAAGTAATGACTATCCGGAGTTTCTAAAGCAAGTGAAGTTGCTGATTGGGGCACCAAAGTGATAACTGGATTCCTGGCTGCCATCGCCTTCGGTTGAATGTTTTGAATAGTGTAAGTCATTAATTAGTTATGGAGTCAGGCCCAGCGATGCCTTAATAAACATACGTCGCAACAATTGCATCGGAATATTTGTTGATAATGATTAAGAATAGCTTAAAAAATATTGCACGGTCCCTTGGAATTGAGCTGCACCGTTATAGTCCGCATAATTGCTATCATGCAGCTTTAAAGGGCATGCTTAGTGCATTGAATATTAATGTTGTATTTGATGTCGGCGCAAATAGCGGTCAATTCGGTGAGGAAGTTTTTGACACTGGGTACAGAGGCGAAATTGTCTCATTTGAACCGCTGCTAGACATGCACGAAAAATTGTCAAAGCGTGCGAGGAGGTATTCTACCTGGACGGTCTTTCCTCGGGCGGCTGTGGGCGCGGAATCTGGGCGCATAAAGATGAATGTCTCAGCCAATCGAGTAAGCAGCTCAATTTTGCCCATATTAACATCGCATGCGAGCGTAGCCCCAGATTCAGCATACATTTCTACTGAAGACGTTCCTTTGGTGCGATTGGATGATGCTGCGAAAGATCGCCTGACTGATGACAAGAGCATCTTTTTGAAAGTTGATACACAAGGTTTTGAGTGGCAGGTTCTGGATGGAGCAGTGCACATTTTGAAAAAGGCGGTATCGGTTCAGCTTGAGTTGTCTTTAGTGCCGCTTTATCAAGGCCAAAGGCTTTGGGGTGAATATGTAAAGAGAATGGAAGCCTGTGGATTTAATCTGTATTTTGCATATCCTGCTTTTACGAATGAAGTAACCGGTCAAACGCTTCAGTGGGACACAGTGTTTGTCAGGAAAGATATTATTGAATCATTGAAATCTCAGTAAGATAGAAACTGCATTCTAATACGCATATTATGCGTGCTGTTTGCAACCAACGATGAAACATAATATTTCAGTAGTTACTATATGTTATAATGATCATGAAAACTTGAGGAAGACGCTGGTTGGCTACCAGAATGAACTTGTCGCAGAAGACGAGCTTGTTCTGGTGGATAGCTCTGATTCAAAGGATCTGGCAAATGGGATTGCCTTTGGGATGTCCCTAGCGTGTAAAATTAAATATATCTGGACTTTACCAAGAGGAATATATCCAGCCCAGAATGAGGGTATTCGTAACTGCAGTAATGACTGGATTCAGATTATTAACTCGGGTGATTGTCTTTCTAAGAATGCGCGGATTGAGATCGACACTGCGATAACAAAATTTCCCGACATCTCTTTACATGTCTTTAGGGGCGGCGCGGTAGAGCCTGGTGGAAACAGTTATTTTTTACCCCGACAGCGGCTAGCATCTGGCCACATCAATCAATTGTTGTCCATCGTTTGGTTTACAGTAGGCACGGCCTCTATGACGAAAAATTTCGCGTTGGAGCTGATCAGCTTTACTTTGCCCACGTTCGTAAAGTTGAGGCATTACGTTTGCACTCACCCGTCCTTACGAATTACCTCCTTGGAGGAATGTCTTCGCGGCTAAATTTTGCAAATGCACGTGAAGCCTATTTTGTCAGACGAGCGCTTGGCCAAAATTTAGTTAAAAGTTGCATCGCGGCTTTTCTGTTTCCTGTATTTCGGGTCCTTTTAGAGTTTGTATTTGGACCTGCAAAAGTGGTAAAGATTAAGCGACTTCTTTTCTCTCACTATAGCTGATGCTGTAAACTATCTGAATACATTGCAAAAACTCACGTAGAACTATAATATGAATCGAAAGATACTTGTTACTGGCGGAGCCGGCATGATCGGGTCAAATCTTGTCGCCAGATTAACTGATTTGGGTGATGATGTTTATGTCATCGATAATCTTGCCAGGGGAAAGCGGGACTATTTAATACGTTCTGACGGAACTCCGTTGATTGATCTTTCAAATCGATTTATTGTGGCTGACCTGACTGTTCCGGGCGCGATAGAGTCGATTGGCGTCAATTTTGACCTGGTATATCATCTGGCTGACGTAGTCGCCGGAATTGGATATGTATTTTCTAATCAACTTAAAATATTCAGAGAAAATATATTAATTAATAGCAATGTAGTGGATAGCGTAAGGAAGATGAGGCCCGGCGGCTACATATACGTTGGCACAGCTTGCAGCTTTCCTGCAAACTTGCAGGATGGAAGTTACGATAAGCCTCTTGTTGAGCAGGATCAGTATCCCGCGAACCCTGAATCGGCTTACGGCTGGAGCAAGCTAATGGGTGAGTATGAGGCGTTTCTACTTGAAAAGGAACATAAAATCCCCGTTTCCGTCCTTAGTTTGCATAACGTCTATGGCGGCCCTTGTGACTTTGCGCCAGAAAGGTCGCAGGTGATTCCGGCTTTGATACGTAAGGCCATCCGGTATCCTGAGGAGGATTTTGTCGTCTGGGGCTCTGGAAAGCAGGGGCGCGCATTTGTCCATGTGGACGATATTGTCAGGGCGCTCGTCGCAGCCGCGAATAAGGGGCTGGGCCAGGGGTTGATTCAGATCGGTCCTGATCGTTGCACGAGTATAGCGGAAATTGCTAACGCAGTGGTCTCGGTCTCCAAGAAGGCAATTCCGATAAAATTTGATACGTCAAAACCGGAGGGCGATCACGCCCGCTACGCGGACTACTCTAAAGCGTCCTGCATTTTAGGCTGGAGTCCATCCGTAGATTTGTATTCCGGTATTGAAAAATTGTATCAATGGATATCAAGGCAGATGACGGTCGGTGCTAAAAAATAAAGGATATAGAATTTGAATAATATCGACGAAGTAGCCATAATTTACATGTCTTGCGATAAGTATTCGGATCTGTGGTCCGAGTACTTCAAGCTCTTCAGGCGCAACTGGCCTGATTGTCCATTTCGCATATATATATTGTCGAACACGGTTGTTTGCACGGTCCCGGGAGTCGTACCGCTTGCGATAGGTCCGGATTTATCCTGGTCCGACAACCTTGCAGCAGCTGTTGATCGGGTTGGTGCCAAATACGTGCTGCTTTTACTTGATGACTTCTTTATTGTGGCTCCGGTTAATACCGGGTTCTTGCTGGAGAATATTTCATGGGCTCTACAAGAGGAGGTCGATTGCTTGCGATTTTCGCCCTGCGAGCCCAAACCATCTAGGTGGATTAATAAATATCTCGGACATGTGGCACCCGGAGCGCTTTATAGAACTTCAACGCGGTTTCCTTTATGGAAATCCAGTGCGTTGAAGAGCATACTGAAGCAAGGTGAATCTGCGTGGGAGTTCGAGCTGGCGGGATCGGAAAGATCCGATCTCTTTAATGGTTTTTACGTCGTGATGCGGGAGATTTTTGAATTCGAGAATTGTGTTATCAAGGGACGGTGGGATCCAAGCGCTGTTCGTAAAGTACAAAGTCTTGGGGTTAAGCTTGATCTTGCTAAGCGCAGATCAATGACCCTGAGAGAGCGACTGATGGAAAGACTATTCATCCTGAGATCTTTTATACTCAATCTGGCGCCACAAGCCAGCCGACGAAAACTACGCAAGGCGGTAATGACGTGCTTAGGTGGTCGGCGATGAGCAGCTTGTGGTCCACCACCGTCAATTGTCGGGCGTTGCGTGAAGTCGCTAAGCCGTGAAGTGAGATTGTTTGAATCAAGCTCAATTATATATGGTCAAGATTTCAGTGGTGATTCCGGTGCGCAATGTATCCGACGCGATCCAAAATATATTAGATCAAGTGATCGCACAAGATTTCAACCGCGAAGAGTTTGAGGTTAATATCGCTGATGGAGCTAGTAGTGATAACACCGTGGATGTTATCAATGGATACCGAAATAAGGGGGTGACTGTTAACGTCATTCGGATTGCTGAGACGGGGCGCTCGGCGGGGCTTAATGCGGCCATTAAAGCGTCCCGTGGAGAATATATATGTAGATTAGATCTTCGAACCCAGATCGGTCCCAACTACTTAAAGGAATGTCTGGCCACTATTGAACGTACTGGGGCAGCAAATATCGGCGGCTTGCAGGTACCCGTTGGGCGCACAGAAGTCCAGCGTGCAATTGGGTGGGCGATGAGCCACCCCTTCGGGGCAGGAAATGCAAAATTTAAAACAGCTAAAGCCAGTGGGTATGTAGATAGTGTCTATCTGGGTTTCTTTAGGAAATCCGTATTTAATGAGATCGGGCTCTTTGACGATTCGGGGAGGTTATTGAGCGAGGACTCTGATATGAATGAGCGTATAAGAGCCTCTGGGCAGAAAATTTATTTAAATGTCGAAATCAAAGTGGGCTACGAGCCCCGCGGTTCTTTGTGGCAACATTTCAAACTCTATCATCGCTATGGCATTGCCCGTATCGGAAATCTCCGAAAAAACAGGCGTTTGACCTCTTGGAGGCAATTGCCCGCGCCGGTTTTCGTGGCGGGGTTAGTGCTATGCCCACTGATATGCCTGTTCTTGCCTGTTTTTTGGTGGGGTTTTGGCATCGCTGTGGGGTTTTACCTCATGCTTTTAGGCTATGTGAGCGCACTGTTGGCATGGCGCAATAAAAGCCCGATCGCATTCTTAACGCTATTGGGAGCGTTTCCGTTGATGCATATCGGGTGGGGCTCAGGATTTTGGCGGGGACTTTTTGCTATGTCGAATCGGGACGAGAAAGTGGTTGTTTGAAGTCAGCAGAGCTATTAAATTTGCGTATATGACCTCGCATCTGGGAGAACCAAGCACCGTGCAGCCTGGCAGCGGTAATATCAGTCATCAAGTAACCCGAACGGGGAGCCATAAACTTTGGCATTTGGGGGCCGCTATCCATTGGGCATCATTGGATGCCTTTTTTGCGTTTGGTAGTATGTATCTGGCGTTTCATCTATCTCCAGCGGTTAAATCAATAGAAATTCCGAATCATATATCAATCAGCAGAGCTGAAATTCTATTTTCTGGAATTGCTTTTGTGATGTCTTACGCCCTAGGGGTGAGCCATTATCCTAATCTCAAGACCCGGTTTAAGATATTCGCACTTATTTCCCTCTATTTGGTGGTGGTTCTTTTTGCGTTTACTATTGTAGTTAATTTTATTTTCTATCAACAGGTTGGTCGCTACATTGTTGGCATTTCCGGAATTTCAATGTGGCTGGCTTGCATGGCAACTCGATTGCTATGGTACGAGCGAGTTAAGAGGCATGTACATCGTGTACTGGTTTTGAGCGACTCGTATGAGCTCGGTTCACTGGAGAAAATGCTGTCAGCATCGACATTTCCCATTGAGGTTGTGGCGAGACACGTTTCTTCGCATGAAGATCAAAGCCACAGCCCGTTTTCAGATATACTGGAGGCGGGCGGCGCCCACGAGGTTTTGGTGCACGGACAGGATACTATAAATAGTAGAATTTTGCTGGCCGCCATGGATAGTGGTGTGACGGTTTCAACCTTCGATACATTTTCGGAGCGGCACTTTTTTAAGATCCCGTCTGCATTTTTGACACATGCGTGGTTTTTCCAGATTGATCTAAAAAGACACCATCCTTTTTACACCTCAACCAAGCGGGTTATTGATATAGGTGCCGCACTGTTGGGTGGCGTCGTCACTTTTCCGTTACTTCTAACCTCAGTCGTGCTTATCAAACTCACTAGCAGGGGCCCTGCATTTTATTCGCAGGTGCGAGTAGGGTACGGCCAGAAATCGTTCACTATATGGAAGTTGAGAAGTATGAGGGTCGATTCTGAGATGCGTGGCCCAGAGTGGGCAAAGGTCAAAGATCCCCGGGTGACCGCTATTGGACGGCTGCTGAGGCTGACCAGAATAGATGAGTTACCTCAGTTCTGGAATATCCTTGTCGGTGACATGTCATTCATCGGTCCCAGGCCGGAGCGTCCAGAGTTTGTTGAGCAACTCGCCGCTGTAATCCCTTATTACCGGCAGAGGCATTTGATTAAACCCGGCCTGACAGGATGGGCACAGATATGCTATAGATACGGTGCAAGCACAGAGGATTCTCGTGAAAAGCTTAGCTACGATCTTTATTATTTGAAGAATGCGTCGTGGATGCTCGATATACAGATTGTTCTTCAGACCATTGGAGCTATTGCAAAAGGGGCGCGTTAACTTAACGCGGATTGCGGCTATTTAGTTGATCCCGTTGTGGAGATTTGAATAAATAACTCCTTAAATCTTCGTCGCTAATTAACTGATATCCGCGTAAGCGGGCAGTTTCCTCCAGTTCTTGAGTGCCTGCACATTGCAAGGGGACTTCCTGTGGGTACCAATGGGTTGAGAGTTGTGCTGCAAGCGAGCGCCAAGAGGTAAGTTGATTGGTTTTTGGGGCGATTAATGCAGTTGAGATACTATCGTTAGGACCAACGGAAATACCGCGAATCAACCTTGTGGTGCGACTTGCCGGCGGCAATGAGGAATGAATCGTTCGGTTTTCCATAATATAGATATTTGGAACTGCTGAAAATTCCAGTGCGAAGCCGTAACCGGTGGGGGTAATCAGCCGGGCGGCGGGGAGATTTCGAATCCGCGCGATTGAGTTGTTCGTTTTTAACGAGGATCCGATCTTTAGATCGGATTCGGTGATGGAAATTGTGTGCCAGAGCCTGTTATAAAATGGCTTCGAGGCGGAAAGTAAAACTGCGAGATTTAGTGAAAGTAGCGTGGTTGCGAATCCAAGCAGTGCCAGGATGGCCGTAGACCTAGCATTTTTAATGTAGCGTTCATATATTTTTCCGTAGGCGGCTATTCCTGCCAGGCCAAGCGGAATAACAAACGAGAAGCGTTGGAATGTGGTTATCCCTGCACCGCTTTCATAGTGCGGAGCCAGCATTTGGGTAAGTGGAATGCTAAGGCATGGAGATAATAGGCCAATGATAGGGAGTATTGAAATTATCGCCACGAAGCTATTTTCGGCGATTAGCAAAATGGCGCATGCCAAATTCAGCACCCCGACACACCCGATGATTTGCTGTAACCTGTCGGCTGCGGGATTACCGAAATCAAGGATGTTGAAGCCGTACCACACATTCAGCCATCCCTCTGTGCGATAGTTTTCAATAATAGGGTGCCTGTTATAAAGCCATAAAAAGAGGATGTTTGTAATCAAGAGGCCACCGAGTAACCACCAGCGAGCTGTCCTTTTCCATTCGATCAGCCGCCAGATGGTAACGGCAGCGACACCAATGATGATGAGGCCTAATCCTTGAACGTGGTTGAATGTAGTAAGCGTGGCAAGGCAGCCACTTGATAATAAAAACGCAATAATGGATGGCGTGTGCCAAAAGGTCGGGCGGAGGTTGGGGCTAGGACGCCAGTGCTCAGGGTTTTCTTCTGCATATCGCGTAGGTGAAGAGGCTGGTGCTCCCTTGTACTTTATTCTCCGTGCCTGATTCTTGACGAAAAAAAACGTGTCAAAAGACGCAAATTCGAGTGCGATTCTGATCAGGGCAATGGCCCCTAATTGTGCATAAATGCTGCTGGAGATGCCGTAGTAGCGATAAAATGAGAATGTGCTGTTTCCGAAAAGAAGTGCCTGCACTATTACAAAGACCATGGATGCCCGGTTATTCAGTCCGCAGGCGATAGACAGGCGATAATACTGCCAGCAGAGCAGTAGCGAGATTCCAGTGTAATAGAAATTCAGCCAGAATAGTTGGGGCAGACCGATGCTCCTGCCAAGCAGGCTGTAGGGGATGAAATAGGCGGATTTGCTCCATGATGAATGTGCACCGACGGTCTCAAGAGCACGCCATTCATTTATCCGGCGGAGGTGTTCCCATAGATCGGAGGGCCATTCAAGGTAAACGCCTGGAATATAGAAAATGAGGGCAAGCAACGCCCATGGCGCGACGCGGACGAGTACACAGCCAAGCGGCGCGGGCTGAGTGCTGGGATGACCGAAATTAGATCGGGTGGAGCGTGATGCCCACCAGCGATACACCGTAATCCCTACCAGGATGATGTGAAGTGCATGCAGTGCCCAATAAACGTGAAGCAGGCACGGAATCCAAGTGGTCGGAGCTAATTGTGCACTTGAACCACCGATTTGGACGTGTCCAACGGGATTCACCGGCCACTTCGTCAGGTAGTAGAGCAGGTACGTAGCGAGGTAAGGAATAAAGAAAGCCCATCCGGAGTAAAGGTAGCGACGACCCATACCATTGAACGCGCGCATCATTGGAGGAACATTGGAGTTTGCGGCACCGAATGATTCGCTTTTCCGTCGTCGGAGCTATTGCATTTGTACTTAGCGGACATGAAGGGCGGACTGGCGCAATCGATCAGGGCGGGAAGGGTGCCGGCCCAAGACTAAGAGGCGGTGACGAAAAAGCTGGGGACGAAAGCATGGGCTACGTTTTGACGCGCAAGAGAGCGGTAGTGAGATTCCATTTCGGCTTGGTTGGATAACCGGTTTCCATTGCTCCCGTCGTGTTCAAGAACATGTGGGTTTGCCGGGAAGTGTTTGTTTACCTCCGTGAGCGGTATGATGGCCTCGGGTAACTTGTAGTCGGGCAGGGCTGCATGGAATGCGAATAATCGAAAGCCTGCTGCCATGAGCAGCTCTTTCAACTCGGATTCGGTGAAGGTAAAACTGCGAAGTTCCTGACCGGAAAATGTGCGCCATTTGGTGACGGCGAGGGCGGCATCGTAGACCGCAATGTTGCCTACGCCGATGTGATCATCTGCGGCGCCTAGAAGGTATTTTAATCCTAGACGGTTTTCGATGCCGATGACCAGCTGTCCGCCTGGAGTAAGTATGTTTTTGAGACGGCGAAGAAATTCAATTTGTACGGAATGCGGATCACCGGTGCGGAATTTGGGAACCCATTCGAGAACACCGATGCAGGTGATGAGGTCGAAGCGGGTCTCAAATTCGATGTCGAAGATGTCGGCCTGGAGAAACTGCATGCGCTCGGCGCATTTTTCCTGACGAGCGGCGGCTTCAGCAAAGGCGAGGCGCTCGGGCGTCGGTTCAAGTGCCACTACGTTGTGGCCGGCTTTGGCGAGAGGGAGTGCAATCTGGCCCCAGCCGGCGCCTACATCGAGGATGCGTGATTTGGGACGTGGTGGGTATTGGCGGAAGAAAAGGTCACGCTTGGGGCTGGTGACGATCTGATGCAGCCACGGATTTGTTTTTGCGTAACGGTTGCCGACCGCTTCGCGCCAAGGCGTGCCTTGCTCGATTTCGCGTACGATGCTCCAAAGTTCCGCCGATCCGGTGTCGCGATACGTGTCAGATGCAGACGTTGTGCTCCACTTTTCGCCCGGACGCAGGGTGATGCGCTGCTTTTGGTAGTTCAGTGTTAACATGCGCAGCGACGGGGAGTAGTTTAAAGTTTGATCGCGGAGATTGCCGCACGGAGATCTACCAAACCCAGTGAGCGGTTGGCCGTGTGAATATCAATTTTCAGCGCGTCGTAGCGACGATGAATCACCGTGAGGTGGTCCCCGACGAATTGGGTAAACCCGAAAGAGAGGAAATATACCCCGGCGGGGAGATTCAACGGGCACTGGAAATCGATCTGGTGTCTTTCGCCCGCATGAATCGCTGGCAATGTCTGCTGGGCGAAGTGGGTGTTGGTCCCGTAGATCTCCACACCTGAGGCATTTTTAAGGGTGAAGGCGTAGATTGGGGCGTTGATGGATTCGTGAGCGACAACGTGTATGCGGAACACGCCGATTTCACCCGAGGAAAAATGAAGTCGCGGTTCTCCGGTGGACGAGAATGAGCCGAGTCCGCGGATCTCGCCTTTTTCGCCACCGTACGAGAACTCATCACCGGAGTTTTGACCGGATGACGGGTCCGAGGCCAGTAAAGCAGCGTCGCGTGTGGAAATCGGCTCCGCCGGCACGGCCAGTGGGTCGATGGCGCTGCGTTTTTCACCCGCTGAGTCGGGCGATTGGAGACGCTTTTTGAGCGTCTCGATGTCTCCCGCGATCGTTTCTGCCGAGCCACCATCAGCGAGCAGCTTGGAGTAAAGATTGGCCACGTCGTTAGGGTGGCCAGAGTAGAGGACTTTCCCGCTGTCGATCAGCAGTGCGCGCTGGCAAAGTCGTTTCACCAAAGAGAGATCGTGGGATACGAACAGAAGAGTCACTCCCTCAGAGATGAAGCGATCAATCCGGCGCGCGCATTTGAGCTGAAAACGCGCATCGCCCACGGAAAGCGCTTCGTCGACGATGAGAATGTCGGGCTTCACATGTGCCGCCACGGCGAAAGCGAGGCGCACGACCATGCCGCTGCTGTACGTTTTGACCGGTTGATCGAAAAAGTCGCCGAGTTCGGCGAAGGCTGCGATCGCGCTGATCTGTGCATCGATTTCGGTGCGGCTCAGGCCGAGAATGGCGGCGTTGACATAGGCGTTTTCGCGTCCGGTGAATTCGGTGTCGAAGCCCGCGCCGAGTTCGAGAAGCGCAGCAACGCGCCCGTTGACCTTCACCTCGCCGTTAGTTGGCCGGAGGGTCGAGGCGATGAGTTGCAGCAGGGTGCTTTTGCCGGAGCCGTTGCGGCCGACCAGGCCGATGCTTTCGCCTTTTTTAACTGCGAATGTGACGTCGCGCAGTGCCCAGAAGTCGCGGTAGTTTTGAGCGGCCCGACGATTGAAATAGGCGGAGCTTGCCGAGCTGGCAGGCGTGACGGATGCGAGCGCTTCCCAGACGAGATTGATAAGGCGGGCGGCGGGTTGTTCCCAGATGCGATAGGCTTTGCTGACGCCGCGAAGTGTGAGTGCGTGATTTTCGCTCATGGATCGCGGGTCAGAGCACGTCGGCGAAGGCCGGTTTCATTTTGCGAAAGATCCAATGGCCAGTGCCACAAATGAGAAGCCCTACGACCCAGAGGTAGACAATGTGTGTCAGATTCGGGGTCCGGCCCCAAAGGGCGCCATCCCGGACTGCTTCGATGGCGAGCAAGAGCGGATTGAATCGCAGGATGGCCCATGCGCGGGGGGCTTGTGCGGCGATTTTTTCCGCTGAGTAGAAAACGGCGCTGGCGAACATCAGTACCGCGGTGAGGAACTGGGTGATCTGGGTGATGTCGCGAAAAAAAACGCCGAGGGCTGAAACCAGCCAGGAAACACCCAGTGCCGCGAGGATCAGTGGCGCCACGACGATCGGAATCCAGAGGATACCTGCATCGAGGCCATGTCCGAAGAAAACCAGGCCGAGGAGTGCAAGCCCGAGTGAAATCGTCAGATGAAATGTGGCGGCACCGACGGCGGCCGCGGGGAGCACATCCAATGGGAAGATCACTTTCTTGACGAAATTCGGGTTGGAGAGAATCAGCGACGGCGCGGTGTTCAGGACTTCTGCGCAGAAGTGAAAGAGGCTGAGCCCGAAAAAAATTCCCAGGCCGTAGTCGATGCGGCTTTCATTGCTGACGATGCCGAAACCTCCGCCAAAAATGTAGCCGAACACCAGCACATACAGGCCGAGCATCAGCAGGGGATTGACGAAGGAAAGCGCCAGTCCGAGATGGCTGCCTTTGTGTCGAAGTTCGATCCGCCGCTGTGTGAACTGCCAGAGCAGTTGCCGGTGTTGCCAGAGACCGGTGCGGTTGGGAACGAGACTTCGAAGCATGATGGGAGGTTTGCTCGTATACGCTCACCACCCCGTCGCAAGCGGGGATTTTTTCAGGAGTTGCGCGAGGAAATGCAGCGTATTTTTTGCGGGCCTCTATTCGGATTCCTTCTCAACCGAGTTTGGCCAATTCCGACTGAACCATGCGAGCGATCATTTCCTCGAACGTAACAGTGTTTTCCCATCCCAGGACGCGTTTGATTTTGCCGGGGTTGCCGCAGGGGGCGAGCGGTTCGACGGTCGTGACAAGGTTGGAGTCGAACTTCACGTAGTCCTTCCAGTGGAGTCCGACGGATTCGAAGGCCTTTTCGACGAGGTTTTGAACCGAATGAAGTTTTCCGGTGGCGAGGATGTAGTCATCCACGGGATTGCTCTGAAGGATCATCCACATGCCCCGGGCGTAGTCGGGAGCCCAGCCCCAGTCGCGCATGCCGGTGAGGCTGCCGAGTGTAAGTTCGCTTTGGCGGCCTTTCTTGATGTTTGCGACTGCGCGGGCAATTTTCATGGTCACGAAGTTGCCGCTGCGGCGTGGCGATTCGTGATTGTAGAGAATGGCGGAGCAGGTCTCCAATTTGTAGGCGATACGGTAGATGCGCGCCATCTGCTGCGAGAAGGCCTTCGCCGCACCGTACGGCGTCGTCGGATTGACGGGCGTGTGCTCGTCCTGCGGGGAGTGGGGGGGCGATCCGAAGACTTCGCTGCTGGACGCGTAAAGGAAACGCGGGGGATTGGGAATATCGCGAATAATCTCGAGCAGGCGAAGTGTCGCCATGCCGATGCTGTCGACCGTGTTTTCAGGGAGTTCGAGACTGATGCGCGGGCTTGACTGGCCGGCGAGGTGGTAGAACTCGGTGGGCTTGGCCTTGGTGATGATGCGCCGGAGGTGGGTGGCATCCTCAAACGATCCGTTGTGAAGGAAGAGCTGTTTGTTGAAGATCTTCGGGTCGTTGAAGAGATGCTTGATGTTACTTGCACCCAACGTGTCCGGACGGTGGACGAGGCCGTGGACTTCGTAGCCTTTTTCGAGCAGCAGTTCGCAGAGATAGGAGCCGTCCTGACCGGTGATGCCGGTGATGAATGCGCTCTTTTGGCTCATGGTGCTTTTTAGAAGGATGCGTTGCGCTCGTTGCGGCGAAGGTCGGCTTCGACCATCATCTGGCAGAGTTGTTCGAGCGTCGTTTTCGGAGCCCAGCCGAGTTTTTCTTTGGCCTTGGCCGGATTACCGATGAGGAGTTCGACTTCGGCGGGACGATAGAACTTGGGGTTGATGCGAACCAGCAGTCTGCCGGTTTTTGCGTCGCTGGCGGTTTCGTTTTCAGCGGAGCCTTTCCAGACGAGCCCGATGTTCACGGCTTTGAAGGCCATGGTGACGAAGTCCCGGACAGTCTCCGTACGATTGGTGGCAAGGACGTAGGTGTCTGGCTCCGGGGCTTGAAGCATGCGCCACATGCCTTCGACATATTCGTCGGCGAAGCCCCAGTCGCGTTTGGCGTCGAGGTTGCCGAGTTCGAGGACGTCGAGTTTGCCCTGAACGATCTTGGCGACGGAATCGGTGATCTTGCGGGTGACAAACTCGCGGCCGCGCAAAGGCGACTCGTGGTTGAAGAGGATGCCGCTGCAGCCGAAGATGTCGTAGGATTCGCGGTAGTTAATCGTGATCCAGTGAGCGTAGAGTTTCGCGACGCCGTAGGGGCTGCGAGGGTAGAACGGGGTGGTTTCGATCTGCGGGATGGCCTGGACCTTGCCGAACATCTCGGAGGTGGACGCCTGATAGAAGCGGATTTTGCGATTCACCATGCGGATCGCCTCGAGGAGATTGAGGGCGCCGACACCCGTGATTTGTGCGGTGGTCGATGGCTGGTCGAAGGAAACGCCGACGAAGCTCTGGGCGGCGAGATTGTAGACTTCGGTGATGCCGGCTTTGTCGATGAGACGGGAGTTGGTGCCGAGGTCGGTGAGGTCGTATTCAACCAGGTGGAGGTTCGGGTGCTTGTCGCAGCCGAGCTCTTCCAGTCGCCAGAAATTCACCGAGCTTGTGCGGCGGTAGGTGCCGTAGACCGTATAACCCTTGCCGAGCAGAAGGCGCGTAAGATAGGCGCCGTCTTGACCTGTGATGCCGGTGATGAGTGCGACTTTAGACATGTGATTGATAATGGAGGGAATGTGATCGTGCGTTTGCGCGTCACGGAAGCTGTTTAGATGCATTCTTGGAAGCCTCGTCAATTTAGGAGTGAATGATCGCGGGGTGGATACACTGGCCCAAAGATCCGACGAGTGGACTGCGAGGCGATGGATTGGCGTGACTGCGCCGCGGTATGAGGCGCATCGATTTCTGGCTCTTTCACACCATGGGCCGGTCAAACTCGTCCGATAGGATAAGAAACCAGTCTGTTTCTCGTCTATTCATTGCTCAGCGATGCCTCTCATTTTTAACCCTGTCATTGCCCCATGAAAATCAAGTCTTTCGTCCTCCTGCCCCTTGTTGCACTCACGTCCTCATTAATGGCGTCAGCCGCCGGGGATGCTGCACACGAAACGAAAAGCGCAGGTCCGAATGGAGGCCGTGTAATGAACGCATTCGATCCAGCAGCCGAATTTTTCGTCACCGCCGATCGGAAGGTTCAGATCACATTTCTCGGCAAAGACGGCAAAGCCATCTCCCCTGCGGCACAGGTGGTGACAGTCACCGCCGGCGATCGATCGGCTCCGACGAAACTGACGTTTGTGAAATCAGGCGATGTTCTCATCTCCGACGTTGCGCTGCCTCCGGGAAACAATTTTCCCGCCGTTGTTCAGATTAAAGCGGCGCCCGACGTGAAAGCGGTCGCGGCAAAGTTTAATGTGAATCTGGAGAAATGCTCCGAGTGCGACAAAGCTGAGTACGCCTGTTGCTGCGGACACTGATCGCGTTGAGGCCGACTTGCTCAAAAGGCGGCGACCCTTCGGTTTGATCCGTGCGGGTGGATGCTTGAGCGAGGGCAGGACTTTTGGCGTCCGGCCGCTATGAATCAGTTCGTCTGATCGGCGCCTTAAAAACGCGCGATCCAAGTGATCATAGGGTTGTTGCGCACCTTCTCCTTTGAGAGGGCCGTGGAGGGCAAGAACACGGATCGTATAGTCTGACGGATCGTAAACTATCGGTTTAAGTTCGAATGGCGGCGGTCCGATTGAAAATGAAAACGCGACGCCGTTGTTGCGCGTCTGGTGGTCCGACCTGTCCGGCCTGCGTCGCTCGATCACGATGAAAAAAGTTCAAACCAAGCTCCACGTTTTGGGGCTGGCCGCTGTCGCCAGCCTCGCGATTTTCGCAGGCCTGCTGATCCACGGTGTCTATAAGGACTACGTCGCGCTCTCGAATTTCCAGCAGACGACTCAGATTTCGCTGACAGCGTACGATCTGGCCCGGAACCTCACGGCAGAGCGTCAGATGGCCTATCAGGCTTCCGCCTTTCTGGGTGAAGGCACACCGGAGCAGATGATTGAGCGTTTCCGTGTGGCGTCGGAAAAGACGAGCCAAATGACCACGCGCCTCGGGGAGTTGTCCGCGGGCAAGGAGGCTCTTTTTCGGAGCATTTCCGGCGCAGCCTGTCTGCGGCGATCGCCGGGGACGTTCCTCTCAACAAGATCCGTGCCGAGTTGCTCGATGTGAAAAGGCTTTCGCAGACCAAGGAGCAAGGCGTCGATTTGAAGACGCGCGCGCTCAAAGCCTACGATCTGGCGATCATTTCGCAGGCCAATTTCCTGCCGGTGCTGGCGCTTGAAACCCAGGATGCCGAGCTCGTGCGGAAAATAGCGACCCAAGACAGCGTTACCCGCTTCCAGCGTGATTTTTGGAAAATCAAAGGACTGCTGGGCACCGTGTTTCGCGACAGCAAGCTGACCGATCTCGCTTCCGGTGAACTCAAGACAAAGCGCATCGCGGCGGACGACCATATCTCCCGGCTCAAAAACCTTTCCGATCCTTCCGTTGAAGCGGCGCTCGATGCGCTGCTCACGAGCGATTCGTACAAGTTCATCGATGCCGCCGCCACGCGCGTGCTCGACATGGGCAGCAAGACAACGGACTTCAGCGCAGTGGGGAAGTATGCGGAGTATCAGGCCGGACCTTTCATCAAAGTTGAAGCGCAGTTTGAAAAACTCGGCGAAGCGGTCACCGCGAGCATTCACGAGTACACTGCGCAACGTCTCTCCGACGGGCGGACACGCTTGATTGCATTGGGCTCGTTTGCGGTGGTGTTGGTCGGTGCGCTCACGGCTTTCATTATTTATCTCACACGCAGCATCACGCATCCGCTGCGGCGTCTCAGCACGGAGCTGACGAATACGGCCCATATCGGCATGAACTCATCGCAGTCCATCGCCGAATCGTCCAAGCAGCTGAGCGAAGATGCCTGCGAAGAAGCGGCGACGCTCGAAGAAATCACGGCGTCGATTGAAGAACTCTCGAGCATGACGGAGTCGAATCTGGACACCGTGCGCGGTGTTGCCGGACTCGCGGCGAAAGCGACCAAGTCCACCGAGGCTGGTCACCAAAATGTCGCAAGGCTCTCGGAAGCGATGACCGGCATTCAGAAAACGAATCAGGACATTGCGACGATCTTGAAGACGATCGACGAGATCGCGTTCCAGACGAATATCCTCGCGCTCAACGCTGCGGTGGAAGCAGCGCGCGCCGGTGACGCAGGGGCTGGTTTTGCTGTGGTTGCCGATGAAGTGCGCGCACTGGCGAAGCGCAGTGCCGATGCTGCCCAGGAAACGCGCGATAAGATCGAGCTGGCTCTCAAGAGCAACGCCGCCGGCGCGGAAATCAGCCGCGAAGTGGAAACGCGTTTCAGCGAGATCGCGAAACTCACACGCGAGTACAACTCCAAGATTTCAGAGATAGAATCCTCCTCGTCCGAAAGCACGAGCGGTTTGAAACAGGTTCGTGATGCCATTGGCCGCCTCGATCAGATCACCCAGCGCACGGCCGCCGCCGCCGAGGAGAATGCGAGCGCGTCGACTGAGTTGAGTGCGCAGATGGAGGACGTTTTCAGCTACATCGAAACGCTGGAAGCTATGGTTTCGCAGGACAAAGCCTCGGACGAAAAAAAGCGGTCGGGCGCGGGGCGGAAATCGAGTGACGATGTTTCCAGTAACGAAGAAACAACGCGCGACGCGGAAGCCGGTGTGATTGCGCAGCCGACAGTGAAGACCAAGTAAAGCTTCGAGGCCAAGGCGTCTGGATTTCGGGCGGCGCCGGTAAAATTGTCCGAACGTCAGATCACGATTCCCCGGTCGATGAAATCGTCGGGGAGTTCGTTGATGTCGCCATCCTGATAGGGGAAATGCGTTGCGAGCAAAGTGGCGACCTGGTCGATGGCTTTGACAATCCCCTCGGTGAAAACGCCGTGCTGGAAGGCGTCGCGCATTTCTGATGCGACTTCGCTCCAGAAATCCTGGCCGACTTTTTCGTGGATGCCCTTGTCGCCGTAAACGGCGAACGTTCGCGATTCCGGAGCGAGTAGAATGAGGACGGCGTTGCGCGCACGGGTGCGGTGCATGTTGAGGCGTGCGAACTCGGCGGCCGCGGTCGTGACCGGATTCTCTGTCGGGGCGCGATGGACGACGACGCGGATTTCACCGGAGGTCTTTTTCTCGGCCGCCGCGATGGCGCGTTCGATCCGGGCTGAGTCGAATTCTTCCTTGAATGTTTTCATCACCATTTTCCTCCTGCGCCACCGCCGCCAAAACTGCCGCCGCCGCCGGAAAATCCGCCACCTCCGCCACCACCCCACGAAGAGCCGCCGCCACCTCCGCCGCCGATAAACCAGCCGCCTGAAGAGCGCCGGACCCGGCCGCGCCGGCCGAAGGTATTTTTGAGCCCGCTGATAACGAATACGAGGACCAGAAGGATGATCAGGCCGGAAGGTTTCGATGATGATGGGCCTGGGTTTTGAGCCGCGGATCTATGCGTGGGCACCGCTTTATATTCGCCGCGCGTAGCGGCGATCAGGGAGTCAACAGTAGCGGTGACGCCGCCGGCATAATCGTTGTTGCGGAAGCGCGGCTTCAACTGCTGGTCGATGATCTGAAAGCAAAGTGCGTCGGGCAGCGCGCCTTCGAGACCGTAACCGACCTGGATGTATGCCTGGCGGTCCTGCACAAAAATGAAGAGCACGGCGCCATTGTTGCGGACTTTCTGGCCGACGCCCCAGCTCTGTGCGGTGCGCACGGTGAAGTCTTCGACGGACGAGCGAGACTCCATCTTGGGAAAGATGGCGACGACGATCTGGTTGGTTGTCTCGCGCTCGAACTGCGCGAGGCGGGCGTCGAGTTGCCGGACGGTATCGTTGGAAACGAGCCGTGCGTAGTCGTTGAAATGCCGCGCTGGTTTTGGCGGGAGCGTTTCCGCGCGGAGCGTCACGCTGCCGATCAGCGCGACGAGGAAAATCCAGAACGTGAAGCGGCTCACTTGGCTTTTCCGCTGAAGTCGAACTTCACTTCCGGCGGCGTCTGCGCGGCCGGGGTAGCGGTGAAGTAGGCGCGCTCCTTGAAGCCGAAGATGCCGGCGAAGAAGACGGCGGGTACGCGTTTGATCGCGCTGTTGTAGGCCAGGGCGACTTCGTTGAAGCGACCGCGTTCAACGGCGATACGATTCTCGGAGCCTTCGATTTGAACCTGAAGCGACTGGAAGTTCGCAGTAGCCTTGAGGTCCGGATAACGTTCGCTGACGACGAGGAGTCGTGAGAGCGCGGAGGAGAGCTGGCCTTGTGCTCGGTCGAACTCGACGAGTTGCGATGCATCGGTCGGGGCCTTGCTGGCGTCGATGTTGACGCGCCCGACGGAGGCGCGGGCCTCGGTGACTTCGGTGATGGTGGATTTCTCGAAGTTGGCGGCTCCGGAGACGGTGTTCACGAGATTGGGAATCAGGTCGGCGCGGCGCTGATAGACATTTTGAACCTGGGCCCACTGGGCATCGACCGCCTGCTGTTTGTTGACGAGCCCGTTGTAGGAGCCGACGGCGGCGAGCGCAGCGATCACGCCCAGCCCGATAAGAACGACGAGAACGATGAGGAGTTTCTTCATTGGACGGGGAGGACTGTGGAAATTTTCACGCAACACACAAGTGGCGGGGCTCTATAGATCGGGGACATTTTTCCACTACTTCGCCGGATTGGCCGTCTGTTTTCCGCTGAAGCGATGAACGCGAACAGACGCTGCTCATAGCGCTCTTTGGCGAAACCGTAGAGGTCGACGTGACCGGCTCCTTCCACGAACCAGAGTTCCTTCGGCGGCTTTGCGGCGTCGAACAGGGACTGGGTGTCAGTGGTCATGGTATGCCGGTCGCGGTCGCCGCTCAGGACGAAAACGGGAAACGAAATTTCGGAAATTTTGGCTCGAGGAGATATTTGATCGATACTCATGCCGACCCTGTCTTCTGCGAAGGGAATCATGAGACATCCCAACAGCCAGCCGGGAAGATGCGCGTGATAGCGGCAGCGTCGATCCACGGCGGTGCGAAGATCAGAGTAGACGCTTTCTATCACGGCCCATTTGACGTTCCTCAATCGGGAGCCGGAGAGGACAATGGTTGCGCCACCTTGTGAGGCGCCAATAAGCCCGAAATTTCGGGAGCCTTTGGAGCGGGCGAAATCCAGGGCACCGAGAAGGTCATTGGCTTCGTGAAGACCGAAGCTGACCAGTTCTCCCGCGCTCTCTCCGTGGCCGCGCGCATCGTAGAGAAGGACCGAGTATCCGTGATCACGGAGAAGTTTCGCGCGCCCGATCATCTGGCGGCGATTTGAGCCGTGGCCGTGAAGCAAGATGACGGTTGTGTCGCTTCCGGGCGAAGGCATCCACCAGCCGGAAAGAAGAAGTCCGTCAGTCGATGAAAATGTGACTGTTTCTACTCCGCTCAACGCACTCTCTGCGAGCGAGGGAACCGGGCGGCGCATGGCGCTCGTGAGCTGTCTGGCTTGGAGCGCGGAGAGCCAGACAAAGGTGGAAAGTCCCAGGAGAACCGCTGCGATAGAAACAAAATAGAGTTTTCGTTTCACCAGCCAAAGCTGCGTTTGATGCGGAGCGGTTCGTAGAGTTTTTCGTCGATCTCGGTGATGAAGCGGCTCGCGGTGAGCAGCATGCCGCCGGGGCCGGCCTTGGTCGCGACTTTCGGGTAGCAGAGGTAGAGTTCGTTTTTCGCGCGCGTGACGGCGACGTAGAACAGGCGGCGCTCTTCCTCGACGTCGCCGGCTTCGATCGCGCGGCGGCCGGGGAACATGCCGTCGGCGAGACCGATCACGAAGACGACATCGTACTCGAGGCCCTTTGCCTGGTGGACGGTCGTGAGCTTGATGGCCTCGGCGTCGGGATCGACTTTGCGATCACTCGTCTCGCCATTCATCAGGACGATCTGGGCGAGGAGGTCCTGCATTTCGTCGAAGCGCTGGGCGAAACCGACCATGGCTTTCAATTCGTCGAGGCGATCGATGTAGTCGGCGAAAGCACCGCGCAGGTAATCGCCGTACCAGCCGTCGACGGCCATTTCGACGACCTTGTACGGCTTGTCGTTTTTCATCGTCTCGGCGATTTCGGAGAGCGAAGAGCAGAACGACTCCCATTCGTCCTTCGCGTCTTTTGGCACCTTTGATTTCACGTCGTCGGTCGCGAGCGCATCGATGAAGTCGCGCTGCATGAGGCGCGCGTGATCGAGCGCGGCGGAATAGATTTTCTGCGCGCCTTTTTCACCGACCTTGGGGAGCAGCACGGCGATGCGGTTCCACGCGGTTTGGTTGGAGGGATTGTAGACGAAGCTGATCAGACCGACGAGATCGCGGACGTGCTGGCGTTCGAAGAATTTCACGCCGCTGGTGATCTGGTAGGGGACGCCGGCCTTGGACAACGCGAGCTGTGTCTCGAGCGCGACGAAGTGCGAACGGTAGAGGATGGCGATTTCGTTGGCGGAGACGCCGTCGTCCTCCATGAGCGAGCGAATGCGCTTCACGATGAAGTCGCCCTGCTCTCGGTCGTCGATGCATTGGACGACAAGTGGTTTTTGCGAATTGGCGCGGGACGCGCGGAGCTCCTTGTCGAAGTGGCGGCCCTTCGGTTGCGCATCGAGAACACCATTGGCGAGTGCGAGGATTTGCGGCGTGGAGCGGTAATTTGTTTCGATTCGGTGAATGACGGTGCCCGGGTGGCGCTCGGGGAACGTCATGATGTTTTCGAAGTCGGCGCCGCGCCAGGAGTAGATGCATTGGGCGTCGTCGCCGACGGCCATCACGCGGTGGTGCGTGGCGATCTTGTCGATGATCTGGGCCTGAAGCGTGTTGGTGTCCTGGTACTCGTCGACGAGGAGATGGCGGAAGCGGTGGGCGAAGTAGGTGGCGACCTCGGGGGCCTTGTTCAGGAGCGTGAGCCAGTGCTCGAGGAGATCGTCGTAGTCGCAGACGTTCTGCTCACGTTTCTTCGCGGCATAAGCGGAGGCGAAGGCCGGGAGGACCATCTTGATGTCGCTGTATTGTGGAAAATATTGGACGACGGTTTCGTCGAGCGGGAGCTGGGTGTTGCGGGCGAGCGAGAGAACGCTGAAAAGCGGACCGGGGCGCGGGTTGGTTTTGTCTTTGAAGAATTGTTTGTCCTGTTCCTCGACGGCCTGCTTGAGGAGCGATTCGGATTCGTCGGCGTCGAGTATGGTGAAGTTGCGCGGAAGATTGATCGCCTCGCCGTGGATGCGGAGCACGCGGTGGCCGATGGAGTGGAAAGTACCGCCCCAGAAACGCGCGGGCTCGATGCCCGTGAGATCGTGGACGCGATGGAGCATCTCCTTGGCGGCCTTGTTGGTGAACGTGAGGAGCAGGATTTCCGACGGTTTCACGCCTTGGGACAGCAAATACGCGACGCGGTAGGTGAGCGTGCGGGTTTTGCCGGAACCGGCGCCGGCGAGGACGAGGAGCGGGCCGGGTTCGGCGGTGACGGCGGCGAATTGTTCGTCGTTGAGGAGCGCGCGAAAGTCGATCGGCGGGATGGCGCCGGGTTGTGGAGCGCGGTCGTTGTCCAAGAGAAAATCCATGAGCCCGCCGAGCGTCAGGGAAAGGGCGGCGAGGGCAAAGCAGATTTATGATGGAATAGCCGCGAATCCGGGACGGCGTCGCAGGGTGATGGAGTCGGCGGAAAAGAGAGGGCGATGTAAGAGGGGAGCTGTCGTGATATTTGGGAAACACTTGGGCGCGCGTTGGGCATTTCTCCAAAATCGGGGTATTTTCCGATCGCATGAAAACTCTCCTGATCTCGGTTGCTGGACTCTCGTTGGTTGCCGTTTCTCTGCCGGCCCAGCCTGCGCTTACCATTTATAACCAGAACTTCGCGGTCGTGCGGGAGCGGATCGCGCTCGATCTGAAAGCGGGCACCAACACGGTGACCTTTTCCGGCGTCACCACGCAGGTCGAGCCGGACTCCGTGGTGTTGCGGGATCCGAGCGGAAAAACGGCGATCAGGATTCTGGAGCAAAGTTATCGGGCGGACACGCTTTCCCAAGGACTGATGCTCTCGCTTAACGAAGGAAAAGAGATCGATTTTCTGACCCGTGATAAGGATCTGAAGGAGTACACGGTCCGAGGGAAAATCATTCGCAGCGGCTACTCGCCGGCAAACGCGGTCAATCCATACGCGCCTGTCGCTCCGGGCAATTCGCCGATCATTGAGGTGAATGGGAGGCTGCGCTTCTCACTGCCGGGTGAGCCTGTTTTCCCGGCGCTCGGAGATAACACCATTTTGAAACCGACATTGAACTGGCAGCTCGCGGCAGATCGTGCGGCTGCGGTTGATGCCGAGCTCGGTTACATCACCGGCGGACTGACCTGGCAGGCGTCGTACAATCTCGTTTCGCCGGAGAAGGGCGACACGCTCGACGTGATTGGCTGGGTCACGATTCAAAACGAGAGCGGGAAGGTTTTTGAAAACGCGACGATCAAACTGATGGCGGGGGATGTGAACAAGGTGCAGGACGATCAACGAAAGGCACGCGAGCAACGCTCCAAGGTCGCCATGGTGGCCTCGGTGAGCGAAGCGGCAGTCACCGAAAAGGCCTTCGACGAGTTTCACCTTTATGCGCTGCCGCGTCCGGTGACGTTGCGCGATCGGGAGACGAAACAAGTCGAGTTTCTGCGCGCTACGGGCGTGAAAGCGCCGACGCTCTATGTGTACGACGGTGCGGCGACCAGCGCCTATCGGGGATGGAATGCGCAGATGATCCGGCAGAATCCGGAGTACGGAACGCAGTCGAACAAGAAGGTGTGGGTGATGCGTGAGTTCGAAAACAAAAAGGAAAATGGCGGGCTCGGCCTGCCGCTGCCGAAAGGACGCACCTGTTTTTACCGGCAGGATTCAGCCGATGGCCGGCTCGAGTTTACCGGTGAAAACATGATCGAGCACACGGCGCAGGGAGAAACGGTGCGCATTTACACAGGCGACTCGTTTGATCTTGTGGGCGAACGCAAGCGGATGGATTTCGCGCTGAGCAACCGTCAGGACCAGGCCGAGGAGTCGTTTGAGATCACCCTGCGCAATCGCAAAAAAGAGCCGGTCGAAATCCGTGTGGTGGAGCGGTTGTATCGCGGGGTGAACTGGGAGATCATCCAGAAATCGGACGATTTTGCGAAGATCGAGGCACAGACGATCGAGTTTCGTGTGAAGCTCCTGCCGGACGAGGAGAAGGTCGTGAAGTATCGCGTGCGCTACGATTGGAAGTGAGCGGCAGCGTTGCTGCCAGCGGCTGGCGGATTCGCCGGGAAATTGGCTGGGAGGGCTTTCCGGCATTTTAGAAATCCCGATTCGTGCCGTTGGGCAAAAGTCTATGAAAACAGTTATTCCCCTGATTGCTGTCCTTTCACTGGCTCTGGCGGGCTGCTCTTCTTCCCCGAAAGAGACCGTTTCAAACAAGCAGACGACTGGCGCCAAACAACCGGTTTGGAGTGTTTCGCCGGGTGCGAGCACTTACTATATCAACTCTGTCGCGATTTCTGGCGACGGAAGCAAAGTGGTGGGCGGCACGTTTTATCACTCGTACAGCAGCGGTGCGCCGACGCGTTATGCAGACATCGGCACGCAGCCACCCGCCGGCAACGCAGGCGACAGTTTCGGCATTTATTGCTACAACCAGTCCGGCACCGCGCTTTGGAATCAGCAGATCAGTTCTTACGAAGGCGTGTACTGGGTCGATATTTCCACCGACGGTGCCTATGCGGCGGCGGGCGGATGGATGACAGGCAGTCCGAACTATGCCGGCTTTGTGCGCGCCTATGACGCGAGCAACGGAACGCAGCTGCTGAACTATGCCACGACTTCCCGTGTGAACCAGGTCGGCCTCACGTCCAACGGCACCTGGCTGATTTCGGCCGCGGAAACGCTCGTCCTTTTCAAGCGAGTCAACGGCGTCTTCAACAAGAGCGCCGAGTACACTCCAGCTGGCACCAAGCCGACGGTGGTGACGGCGGCGATTTCCGGGGACGGCAACACGATCGTGGCTGCGGACTACTCTGGAAACATCCTGCTCTTTAAAAACAAGGGCGGGCTTCTCGTGCTCTTCAAGCAGTGGAAAATGCCCTCGGGTTCCAGCCACTGCGTGCGCGTCACTCCGGACGGCAAGGCTTTCGCGGCCGGCGGCTCGGACGGTTATTTCTATTTCTTCAACACGGACTCGTTCATCGCCAGTGGCGTTCCGACGATGACGTCGCAAATTTCCAGCAAGTCCGCCGTGTATGGTGTGGCGATCTCGGATGACGCGAGCGCGGTGGTCGGCATTTCCAATCTGAACAGCACCAACGTCGGCGGATTGGTTTACTTTGTACCGACTGCCAACAATCCGACGGGCACGCCGTCGTGGACCTACCAGACTGCGCGCAATCCCAATTGTGCGTCGATCAACCTGGCGAACGGGTTGCTGGCGGTGGCGGACGGGCACCCCGATGGCTATCCCGGAAATTTCTACCTGCTCAACACGAGCACCGGTCAGCCGATCTGGCAGTACGGTACGACAAACATGAGCTGGCCGATCATGATCTCGGCGAATGGCAATGCCGTGGTGGCGGGCAGCGATGACTCGAAAGTCTATTACTTCACGACGACTGCTCCTTGAGCAGAGCCCGACGAATTTACGCAACTCTCCAGCTTGCCATGAAATTGCCTGCGTGGAGAGTTGCGTGAGCGAGGGTGTTTTGCAGCATGGCGCGGCAGTCAGAATCTTCGCTTCCGACACTCTTACCCAGGAATGAAATTCCGCCTCTCCCGGCCAGCCATTGTCTGTGCTGTTTATTTTCTCCTCCATTTAGCCGCCCAGTTCTCGGCGTCTCTGTTTGAAGTCGGGCCGGGACTCTCGATCTGGTATCCGCCGTGCGGTCTCGCGCTGTCGTTGCTGGTGCTGCTGGGGATTCGTTACGCGCCGGTCGTATTTTTGGTGAATGTGGTGGGGGCGCTCGTTTCGTCGGGGCTTTCAATGTGGTGGGCCCCGGTGGTGTTTCCGGCGTTGATCACGGCGAACTACGCGCTGGCGGCGTGGCTGGTGCGACGGTCGGTCGGTCCCACGCTGCTGCCGGGCAACACGCGTGAGACGATCGCCTTTGCCCTGGCGATCGTGGGCGCACCGGCGTGTGTTTCCGTTGCAGGCACGCTTTTGCTGCAGGTCGTGGGATTGTCGGCGCCGGGTGATTTCGCGCGGTCTTCCATTCAATGGTGGGTGGGCGATGTGAGCGGATTGCTTACCGTCGTGCCGGTTGCGATGGTCTTTGTCGCCCCCTGGCTGCGTGAGGAAAGCTGTGACCGCCGGCCGGCGCTGCCGCCGGTGACAGGGTGGAGCGCGATCGCGTTCAAGGCCGTGGCGCTCATCGGCTGCCTGTGGATCATTTTCTTTCTCGAGCCGTTCGCACACTACACTCCGTTTTATCTCTGCTTTCTTCCGCTGATCTGGATCTGCCTCCGACACGGTCTGCCGGGCGCGACCCTCGCGACGCTGGCGATAACAATGGGCAGCCTGATCGGCCTGCATTTTACCGGCAGCACGAATGACCTCGTGATCCGCTTTTTGCTTTTTGAACTCACGGTCGCGGTGATGGGCCTTGGGCTCGGTTCAGCGGTCACGCGCCGGAACGAAGCCGAAAAACGTCTGGCCGAGAGCGAGGCGATGCTCGACCGCGTGATCGCGGGTGCGCAGCTGGGTTTGTGGGATTGGGATGTTCCCAACCAGCGCATCGCCTACAATCAACGTTCGGTTGAAATCATTGGCCGTTCATCACGCGTGGATGAAACGGTGCAGGCCTCGCCCGATACGGCCGTGCATCCGGCAGATCGCAATCGCGTGCAAAATTCGCTGCGTGATCACTTGGAAGGCCGCCTTCCGATCCACGAGACGGAATACCGGATACGTGGGGAAGGCGACGAGTGGCGCTGGATTCATTCGCGCGGTTCCATTGTGGCGCGCGCTGAAGACGGGCGGCCGTTGCGCGTTTCCGGCACCCATGTGGATATCACCGACCGCAAGCGCGCCGAGGCGGAGGCCGGGCGATTGCTCAAGATCATCGATGCGACCACGGATTTCATTCTCACCGCCAGTGTCGATGGCCGGGTGATCTATGCCAATGCGGCGTTGCTTCGGCTGCTGGGGATCGACGATGTGGCCAAGCTGCGCGGGCGGCGCTGGGACGCGGTTTTCCCGGAGGAAACCGTCCGCGTGGTTGAAACCAATGGAATACCCGTCGTCATGCGCACGGGTCTGTGCCGCGGGGAGATCGCTTTGCGCGACACGGAGAACCGCATACTCACGGTTTCAAAGGTGGCGGTGTTGCATCGCGACGAGGAGAGCGACGTGCCGACGGTTTCCTTTGTGATGCGCGACGTGACGCAGCAGAAGCAGGCCGAACGCGAAAACATCGAGAACGAGCGCAAGATGCTGCTCATCCAGAAATCCGAAAGCCTCGGGGTGCTCGCCGGTGGCATCGCTCATGATTTCAACAACCTGCTCACGGCGATGCTTGGCAACGCGAGCCTCGCGCGGCTCGACCTGGCGGATAATTCGCCTCTGCACGGACCGCTTTCGCAGATTGAGACGGCGGCGACCCGCGCGGCCGAGCTCTGCCAGCAGATGCTCGCCTATGCAGGGCGCAGCCCGCTTTCCATCTCAGAGGTGGATATTACCAACCTGATCGAGGAAACGCGGCAGCTGTTGCAGGTTTCGATCGGCAAAAAGACCGAGATCGACCTCCATCTGGAGCGGCCCTTGTCATTAATCCGCGCCGCTCCCGCGCAGATGCAGCAGATCGTGATGAATCTCGTGCTCAACGCGGCCGAGGCCATCGGTGAAAATGCCGGTCGCATCACGATCCGCACACGCTCGCAACATTTTGACGCGGCTGAACTCAAGCGCCGATTCCTCTCCGCTCCGCTGGCGGCGGGGCCGTATGTGCTCATCGAAGTATCGGATACCGGTTGCGGCATGACCCGTGAAACGATGGAGCGGATTTTCGAACCGTTTTTCACCACGAAGTTCACCGGCCATGGTCTGGGGCTGGCGGCGGTGATGGGCATTGTGCGCTCGCATGGCGGAGGCATCTGCGTCGCCAGCGAACCGGGCAAAGGCAGTGCGTTCAGCATCGTTTTTCCCTCGGCAGTCGGCAGCACGCCATCGATTCCGATTTCAAAAACGTTGTCGCCCTTTGGCCGCGCGGTCGGCCTGGCGCTGGTCGTCGACGATGAAGCACATGTCCGAACGCTTGTGAGCAAGATTCTCACGATGCTCGGCTTCTCCGTCGTGACGGCGGTGGATGGACTCGACGCCTTGGAGAATTTCAGACGCGATTCGGAGCAGCTCAAAGTCGTCATCCTCGACCTGACGATGCCGCGCATGGACGGTGAGCAGGCGTTTCTGGAAATGAACCGGATGAACCCAGGCGTGCCGGTGATTTTGATGAGCGGGTTTTCGGAAAAACTGACTCTGGATCGTTTCGCGACGACGAAGCCTGCGGGCTTTCTCGCGAAACCGTTTGATCTAAAAACGGTGCAGGAGCGCGTGATGGCGGTGGTGATGGCGTCGGCCAAATAAGCCGGCGCTGCATCAGACGGGCGGCGATGCCGGCGCGCCGGGTGGCAGGCGGAAGAGCGTCCGTTTTCTTTCTGAGAGCGGGCGGCGCTCTGAAGGCACGCTGTACGCCCGGCGACGGTATCCCTGGCGGTTCGGATCGGCGGCGCACTTGATTTGGAAATCCTGCATGCGCTGGAAAAGCCCGAGCAGTTGCTCGGGGAGCGGATAGCTGTCGAGGCCGCTGCGTTCGAGGGCGACGAGAAGTTCGTGCGTGGCTTCCAGCGTGGAAAGACATCCTTCCTGCGGCTGCTGCTTGATCACGTAGCGGCTGGGGGCGGCGGCGGTGAACATGATGCGCGGAAGGCGCTTCAGGCTCGAGCTGTTGTTGAGCATCTTCCGCGCGCCGTTCCAGGTGGAATCGAGGAGAAAGACCACGAGACGCCGCCCGCCGAGTTCATCCGCAGTGAGCGCGCCGTTGGACAGGTTGCGCGCGTCCGGGCCGGGGTAGAGCAGCACGGGAAAATTATTCGGATCAGCGATGAGTGCCTGCACGTCCTCGTGCTCGTCGAAGCCGATGCCCATGTAGATCACGCTGTCGGAAAGGCAAAGATGCGTGAGCCGGCCGGTGGCGGCTTTCTCCTGCTTGAATTCCTTCGGGTGCATCAGGAACACGAACTTCGTGCGCGTGGCCATCGGCTGGATGGACGGACACCAGCAGAGCGTCTTCGGCCAGAAACAGCGGTAGCAGGTTTCGCGGCTCATGACGTGAGGGCGGCGGAATTGATCGTGAACGCGAGAATCATCGAATGACACCGAAGTCTCGCAGGATGAAAACAGCGGAGGCAATCGCGGTGTGTGGTTCCGTGGCAGGGTGAAAAATGGTCGGATGCCGGAAGCGTTGACCGGTAGCTTCTCCGATAGATTGCGGGCGGCGGCGGAGGTAAGCTGCGGCGCATGAAAACATCCGAAGAATCCAGAAAGGCAGTGGATCTGCACCGTCTTTCGCGCGCCATCGTGTTGGTGAAATCTTCGCGCGACCACCGCACGCCGCCTACGGCTTTGCGCGGCACGATCGAAGTGTACGAAGCGACCGACGGAATCGCCGCGCTGGTAAAAGTGGCACTGGATTATCCGCAGATGTTCAACACGCCTGCGCATCACCGACTGATCACGTTAAGCGATGCCGAGGTGGAGCAACTCATCGCGTCCGAGCATGACGGAGTCTACCAGGTGACGGTGGACGAAGATCTGGGGCCGAGGTTTTAGCCGGCGCGTTGACGAACCGCGCTAACTAAGATGGCGCGCCCGACTCGAAGGCCGCGTCCTGGCGGACGCGGCTGCTCAGGGGATGGCTTGCTCCGATTTACTCGACGCCCAGGAATTTCAAGAACGGCTTGGTGGATTGTTTGCGGCCGAGGAATTTTTCGACGGATTCGCTGACGTCGCGCGAGGCGCCGGCGCCATAGACCTCGTCGCGGAGGCGACGGCCGATTTTTTCGTCGAGGAATTTATCCGGCGAAGCCTCGAACACGCTGGCCATGTCTTGCGCGATCGAGAGCGACCAGAGGTAGCCGTAGTAAGCCGCATCGTAGCCCATGAGGTGGCCGAAATAAGCGGCGAAAGCGGTGTCGGCCGGTGGTGCGATCGAGACGCGGCCAAGCACGGAGTTGCTCAGCGCGATGACGTCGAGTTGTGGATCGGGCTTGGTCTGTGTGTGCAGCGTGAGATCGAGGAGGCCGAAGGAAAGCTGGCGGCGGTAGAACATGCCAGAGGTGGCGGTGCGGGCGCGCTTGAGGGCATCGATGACTTCTGCCGGGACCTTTTTCGCTGGGTCGCGGTAGTCGGCGGCGAAAGTGTCGAGGACGGTTTTATCCCACACCCAGTTTTCCAGCATCTGTGACGGAGCCTCGACGAAATCCTGCGGCACACCGAAGGCGTAGTGTCGGCCGTATTTTGAGCGGCCGAGCATCAGGTGCATGACATGGCCGAATTCGTGGAAGAGGGTTTCGACGTCGTCGTGCTGAAGGAGCGAGGGCTTGTCAGCGGAAGGCGGCGGGAAATTGCAGACGAGCGAGGCGATGGGCAGTTCGAAGCGGCCGTCGGCGTGACGCGTGCCCTCGGCGATCGTGAAGCAGGCGAAGTGGTTGTACTTTCCTTCGCGTGGAAACATATCGAGGTAGAAAAGGCCCATGGGTTCGCCCGTGGCGCGGTCGGCGACGGCGAAGAGAGTGACGCCCTCCGACCAGACTTGGGGCGGGGCGACTTCGGTGAACGTGAGGCCGAAAATCTTTTCGTAGATGCGGAACATGCCCTCGAGGGCTTGTTGATAGGGGAAGTAGACGCGGAGCTGCTCGGTATCGACGGAGTAGCGCTCCTTTTTAAGTTTCTCGGTGTAGAAGCTGGTGTCCCAAGGCTCGAGTTTCACGTCGGACTTGCCGGTGTCTGCGGCTTTGAGGTCACGGAGAGTCGCAAGTTCGGTGGTGAATTTTTTCTGCAGGCCGGTGACCAGCTCCTCTTCGAACTTGAGCGCCGTGGCGGCGTTTTTCGTCATGCGAATCTCGGTCTGATAGTCGGCCCACGTGGGGTAGCCAAGTTTCAGGGCGAGTTCGGTGCGGAGGGCGACGATCTTCGCGAGGAGGGTGGAGTTGGTGTCTTTGGCGAGAGTGGTACGAATCATGTAGGCGCGGCGGCGGACGTCCTCGTTCTTCGCGTTTTCGATCAGGGCCTGCCAGTGCCAGGTGGTGTTCAGCATCACGCGGAAGCGTCCGTCGGGCTGTTTCACACCGGGGCTTTCGAGAAAGCTCTCGGGAATGCCGGTGACTTCCTCTGCGGTGAGGTCGAGCGGGCCGCGGGCCTGGTTGACGTTGTTGGAGTAGTCGGTGGTGAGCTGGGTGAGTTCTTTGCGGAGACGCTCCACCTCGGCGCGTTTGTCGGCGGGGAGTTCGAGGCCGGCGCGGCGGTAGTCGCGGAGAATTTCGTCGAAAAGGAGTTTATCCTCGCCGGTGAGGGCGGGCTTTGTGTCTGCGAAGGATTTGACGGCGCGATAGAGGTCTTCGCGGTAGTCGAGCGTGATGGCCCAGGAGGAAATCTTCACGGACATCTCGCTGGCGGTGTCGCGCACGGCCTTTTCGGGATGAGTTTCTTGGATGAGACCGATGCGGTTGGCGGCGTTGCGGACGCGTGCGGAGATGCGGTCGAGCTCGGCAAAGGTGCTGTCGAAGGTGGCTTTGGCGGGATCTTGTTTCGCGAGTTTGTCGAGGGCGGCATCGGCGTCACGGATGGCGGTGTCGGTCGTCGCGCGGAGCTCGTCGGAGGTGCGCTCGTAGGCGGGAGGCGTGAGGATGACTTTGAATTTGTCGGCCTGCGGTTGAAGCGAGGCGAGTGGTGCCGGAGCGGCGGGTGCGGCGGGCGGCAGCGCGAGAACGAGGGCGGCTGCGGTGACAAGGAGGCGGGGCAGTCGGGACGTCATGAGGAAAGGAGAGGTGAGTGAAGGAGAGGCGACAAGGATGATCAGTGGTCCGTTCCACCGGGATGGTGGCGTATCGAAAGGGCGGAGCTTGCGTTTGCGCTTGGCGCGGAAGCGGCTCTTAGTTCCGGGCAAGGACATGGTCTTGCTCAATATCGCCGGTGGCATCGCGCTGATTTTATTCGGCATCCGTTTTTTGCGGAAAGGTCTCGAACGGCTGCTGGGCTTTGGATTGCACGCGTGGTTGAAGCGCATGTCGCAGAAGCCGTGGCGGGCGAGTCTGGCGGGTGCCGGCTTCGGCACGGTGGCGCCATCGTCCACGGCGCAGACCTTGCTGACGTTGCAGCTGGTGAAGGCGGGTGAACTGTCGCGCGAAGGGGCGCTGGCATTCCTGCTGGGGGCGAATGCGGGCATCACGGTGACGGTGCAGCTGATCGCGTTGCGGGTGTTTGATTACTACTCGCTGTTCCTGGTGGCGGGATTTGTGGGCTTTCAATTTTTCAGGTCGGAAAAGATCCGGGGGGCGGGCCAGTCATTGCTGGGGCTCGGGCTGATCTTTCTCGCGATGACCATCATCAGCAGCGCGGCGCATGTGCTGTCGGCTGATCCTGAGTTTGTGACGGCGCTGGAACTTTTGCAGAATCACCGCCTGCTGCTGATGATCTTTGCGGGAATTTTCACGCTGATCGCACAGAGCTCCACGGCGGTCATCGGCCTCGGGCTGGCGTTTGCGGCGACGGGCAAAGCCTCGCTGTCATTGCTTGTACCAATCGTGCTCGGTGCGAACCTCGGGATCGGACTGACGAGCTTGCTGGCGGGTTACGGCACGGCGGCGGGACGGGCGCTGGCTGCGGCGAATCTTGCGGTGAAAGGCGTGCTTATTGCGGCGGCGCTGGTGTTTTTCCCGCAGTTGACGGCATTCATTTCGACGACGCCGGGTGACGTGGCGAGGCAGGCGGCCAATCTGCACACGGCGTTCAGCCTGGTGGCGGTGGTGATCGGCGTGGGTTGCGGAGGATTTCTGGGGCGCTGGCTGGACAAAATCATGAAGCCGACGCGGGCCGAGGAAAACATGGTGAAGCCGGTGGCGACGCATCTTGATCCGTCAGCGCTGTCGGTGCCGGTGTTTGCGCTGGCAAACGCGACGCGGGAGACGCTGGTGCTCGCGGACGAAGTGCGGTCGATGCTCGATGGGGCGTGGCGGGCGTTCAACAAGCCGAGTCTCGAACTCGCGCGCAGCGTGCAGAAGCACGATGACCGTGTGGATGAATTGCAGACGTCGATTAAACAGTACCTGAGTCAGCTGCCCGCCGATCCGCTCACGCCGCAGGAGAGCCGGCTGCAATTTGGCCTGCTCAATTTTGCCAGCCAGCTGGAAGGCATCGGCGACATTGTGGACAAGACGCTCTGTGGCGCGGCCGTGAAGCAGGTGCAGCAGCCGCTGGCATTAAGCGCCGAGGACAAGGCGGACCTCACGGAGTTCTATGAGCGCATGATGCGGCGGTTCGACGCGGCGACGAGTGTGCTGGCCACGCGGGATCGCGAGCTGGCGCGGGAGTTTTTAAAACAAGGTGACGGACTGAAGGACTGGTGCATCGAGGCGCAGAAGAGACATTATCAGCGGCTCAACAATGTGAAGGATCCGGCGCAGCTGGAGGAGAGCGCGCGGTTCATCGACATGATCAACGCCTTCCGCCGGATCAGCGGGCTGCTGAATACGATCGGGCACACCTTCCTGCTGGAAGACGGTGAGCGTCTGCATAGTTGAAGGGCAGATGACGAATTCTCTTCAACGACTCGGAAAAAATCTGGGCGGATACTTCGGTGAACGCGTGGACATGCGCGCAGTGGTCGGCGAGGTAGAGACCCTGGCGGTGATGCATGGCTGGCGGGTAGAATGGATGCCGGTGACCGATGGATTGCGTCTGCTCGCGCTGAGACGGGAAGGGCCGATGGCGGCGCGAAGAATCTATATTTCAGCGGGCATTCACGGTGATGAGCCCGCGGGGCCACTTGCGATGCGGCAATTGCTCGCAGAGAATCGCTGGCCGGCTGATGCAGAGGTCTGGCTATGCCCGTGTCTGAATCCCGCCGGCTTTGCGCTGGGTATACGGGGAAATGCGGAGGGCTCAGACCTGAACCGGGACTATCGCCATCTGAAAACAGCGGAAATTCGCGCGCATGTGCACTGGCTGAATCAGCAACCGGATTTCGATTTCGCGCTGTGCCTCCACGAAGACTGGGAGTCGCACGGGTTTTATCTTTACGAACGGAATCGCGAGAAGCGTCCTCCACTTGCGCCAAAAATTATCGAGGCGGTTTCAAAAGTCTGTCCGATCGATGAATCTCCGGTGATCGAAGGGAGGGAGGCTCGTGGCGGGGTGATTGAAGTGAATGACGAGCCGGAGGCGCGCGAGCTGTGGCCGGAAACGCTTTACCTCACGACGGCGAAGACGGCGCAGAGTTGTACGCTCGAGGCGCCGTCGGATTTTCCGCTGCCTGTGCGCGTCGCGGCTCTGGTGGTGGCGGTGCGGGCATTGCTTGGTTGAGACGATTCCGGCGTGAGGGAGGACGGAGGTCCGAAGTGTTTGCATCGAGATTGTTCATGCGGGCGCGTGCGGCGTGGTTCGTGCTTTTGAGAGGCGGTTCCTCATGCCTGCAGTCGTCCGCTTCGGCTTTCCCAACTTCCCACCCAATGAGTCGCGAGTCGCGCCTGTGGTAAGTCCGTCGATGGACCGCATTGCCGCCAGATTTGGACGCGCGTTATGACGGTGTGGCTAATCTCCCTCGGTATTGCCTGGCTCGCGGTGATCGTCCTGCTGGCGTTGCGGACGCAGCGGTGTCTGGATCGTTTGCAGAAGGCGAACGAGAACCGGTATGTGAGCGTGCAACTCGCGCAGGAGCTGCGGTTCAGTTCGGACGAGCTCACGCGGCTGGCCCGGCTGTATGCGGTGACGGCGCAGCCGAAGTATGAGGCGGAGTTCTGGCAGGTGCTCGCGGTGCGCAAAGGCGAGCAGGCGCGGCGCGACGGGCGCACGGTGCCGCTGCGGACACTGATGGCGGACGCGGGATTCACCGGGGAGGAATTTGCGCTGCTCAAGGAGGCGGAGGATCTTTCCAATACACTCGTGCGCACCGAGGACGTGGCGATGCATGCGGTGAAGGGGCAGTTCGACGATGGCGCAGGAGGTTTCACAGTGGCGCGAGAACCGGATCTGGCGATGGCGGCGCGGATCATGCACGACGACGGCTATCAAAATGCGAAGGGAGCGATCATGGGGAAGATCGACGAGTTTGAGCGGCGAATCGATGAGCGAACGGCTGCGGCGATAGCGGCCGGGAACGCGGCGTACGAACGCTCGGCGTATATGACGCTGCTGGCCGTGCCGGCGATGTTCGTGCTGGCGGCGGTTTCGTTTTTCCTGATGAAGCGGCAGTTTACGCGACCGCTGGCGCCTGTGATCGACGCACTGCGCTCGGGTTCGGTGCGGATCGCCAAGGCGTCGGACCGGATCGATGAAACGAGTCATTCGCTCGAGGACGGCGCGAAAGTGCAGGCGGAATCGCTGGAACGGACGACGCGTTCGCTGGAGACGATAGCCGAGGCGGCACATCGGAACGCGGCCGCCGCGGTTCAGGCCCAGGCACTCGTGAAAGAAACCCATGCGGCGGCGACGGCGGTGGACGCGGACATGAAAGTCATGACGCATTCGCTCGATGAGATCAAACTGGCCAGCGCGGATATCGTGAAGACGATCGATGAAATCGCGTTTCAAACCAATCTGCTCGCGCTCAACGCAGCGGTCGAAGCGGCGCGTGCGGGAGAGAAAGGCGCGGGATTCACCGTGGTGGCGGGGGAGGTGCGTTCACTGGCAGCCCGGAGCGCACAAGCGGCACGCGACACGGCGGCGCGCATTGATGGAGCGCTTTTGAAATCGGACAACGGAGTGGAAATCTCCACGAAGGTGGCGCGGTCCTTGAACGCCATTGCAGCGAAGACGCGGGAGGCTGACAGCGTGGTGGCGGCGATTGCGAAGGCGTCGAATCAGCAGTCTCAGAAAATCGATGACGTGCTGGGAGCGGTCACCGACATCGACGAGATCACCCGCGCAAATGCCGAAAGCGCGGCCGAGTTTGCGGGTGCGACGGAATCACTCGGCGAGGAAGCGCGGGAAGTGGGTAAAATCGTCGGCCGCCTGGAGCAGCTGATCGGTGTGAAAGAGTCCACGCGAGTCGCTGTGCTGGAAAAATCCGCGCCGTCTCAGCAAACGGCGTAGCGCCACTCCGCGACGGCGAGCTGCCTAGCCGCCCCCGCTTAGCAGGCGCCGGCTCTCCTGAAGAATATGCCAGCGATCCGCCGAAGGAACGGCGTTGCTTCGAGCATTTGCGATAGCCTGCGCGATCTTCGAGCGGCTTATTTTGGGGTACTCCTTTTCGAGCACCTCAATCGCGTAGTTTGTCTCATGAAGCAACTCAGGCGACACCGTGGATCCGGCGCCGAAATTATTTGGGTTGGCTGTCATGACGCGACAGACCGTGATGATTTCAGGAGGTTCGAAAAAAGCCTGGTAATGCCGTTTTTTTCGGCAGGATTTTTTCGGAACCGAAGCGCACTGCATTTTGCTGGCTGGCCTTGGGCCGGGAAGATTGTTCGTGTGGCTTCATGATGTGGATACGGCTCCTGCTACTCCGGGTTTTGCTGGCGGTGACAACTGCGGCGGGCGTCGTGGCTGTACGGGCGCAGCAGACGGAGCCGGTGACGACGTTCGAGCCCGTGCTTCACTGGGAATTCGCCTATGAATCAGGAGCGTTGTGGCGCGTGGGTGGAGGAGGGTCGCAGCTCGACTACGTGATCCTGCCGCAACTGCTGACGTGGAAAACGCCGGAGATCACGCGGTGGTCGCTCGGAGGCCGGGATCTAGTGATGCGGTCGCGTTTCACCGCGTTGCTGGAGCCGTTCGCGAAAGGACCGGAGACGCATTTCGTGGGGGCCGCCGCGGGTGGATTGCTCGAATGGTGGAATTTCCGGCGGACGCACGCGCTTTTCTTTTCGGCGGGCGGCGGAATCGGACTGATGGACAGCAAGGGCTATGATGTGCCCGGAGCGCAGGGGCAGGACTTTAATTTCAACTGGTTCACCTACGCGGGCAGTCGCTGGCAGTGCAGCGAGTCGTTCAGCGCGTCCGTGGGAGTTTATTTCCAGCACATCTCCAACCGCGGGCAGGACGTGGTGAATCCGGGGATCAATGCGGTTGGTCCGATGATGAATGTCTGCTGGCGGTTTTGATGGGAACGGACGACACAGAGGTCGTCCCTCCAATTGGTGCTGGGTGAATGGAGCGGGTACGGGGTAATCGGACGCGCCGGAGGGTTGGAGGTTTTCTTCACGGGCGGCTCACACCAGTCTGCGTGCGTCTTCACGCTCATACATACTCCCATGAACTTCTGCCGATTGCTCGCTATCGCCTTGTTTGCCGCGCCGGTGTGCGCGTTTGCCCAGCCTGCCGATCTTGCCCGCCTTGAGGCGTCGCCGCGTCACCACGAGTGGGTGGAGGTGAAGCGTGGCGAGCATGTGGTTCACACGTTCGTCGCCTATCCGGAGAAGAGCGGAAAAACGGCGGCGGTGATTTTGATTCACGAAAACCGCGGTCTCACCGACTGGGTCCGTGCGACGGCGGATAAACTCGCCGGCGAAGGTTATCTGGTGCTCGCACCTGATCTGCTTTCGGGGACGGGACCGAACGGAGGCAGGACAAAGGATTTTGCGTCGGGGGACGCGGCTCGCGAAGCGATCGGCAAACTGAAGGCGCCGGACGTGGTCGCCGATCTTGGCGCGGTGGCGGATTACGCGAAGACGATTCCGTCGGCCAGCGGCACGTTGTTTGTCGGTGGCTTTTGCTGGGGCGGAGGGCGTACGTGGGATTTTGCGGCGGCCCGCGCCGATCTCTTAGGCGCGTTTGTTTTTTATGGCACGCCGGGAGACGGAACGCTCGAGAATGCGAAAAAAATTCCCTGCGCGGTTTATGGTTTCTACGGCGGTAATGATGCGCGGGTGAACTCGACGCTCGAGAAGAGCGGCGCAGCATTGAAAGCGGCAGGAAAGACGTTTGAGCCGGTGATTTACGACGGCGCCGGCCATGCGTTCATGCGGCTGGGCGAGGAAGCCACGCCAACTCCCGCAAACAAGAAGGCGATGGAAGAGGCGTGGGTGCGTTTGCTCAAATTGTTGGCAAGCACGCATTCATGAGTGGGTTGGCGGTAATCTATGAAATAATTTAATGCGTGGGCGGCTTTAGCAGGCGCGTCCACTGTCGATGTAACTTCCATTCGTTGTTCAGCGGACACCCCGTTGGACTGAATGAAGTTACCTCATGCTTTCTCCTGCTTCTTCCATTGGATCCTCCACCGGAGTCGTTGCGACGCCGGAGCGGATCACCGCGTTGACTACTACGCTGGAGGAGAAGATTCGCGGGTCCATCCAGGATATCGGGACGATCACGCTGCAATCACGCGTACTCTCGATCAATGCGCAGATCGAAGCGGCGCGTGCGGGTGAGAGTGGAAAGTCGTTCGCGATCGTGGGGCAGGAGATGGTCACTTTTTCCAATCGCATCCAATCGGCGGCGAAATCGCTGCAGGAAGAATCCCAGACGCTCGTCATGGAACTGGCGGAGATCAGCCGGTTGCTGGCGACGCGGGTGCGTGGCACTCGACTGAGCGATCTGGCGCTGACGAACATCGATCTGATCGATCGCAATCTTTATGAGCGTTCGTGTGACTGCCGCTGGTGGGCGACCGATTCTGCGATGGTGAATGCGCTGGAGAAGCCGGACGATGAGCTGGCGGTGAAGCACGCCTCGGAGCGACTTGGGGTGATCCTGAAAGCGTACACGGTTTATTTCGACATCGTACTCGCAGACATGAACGGCGTCGTCATCGCAAACGGACGTCCGTCGGATTATGAATCAACGGGCGTGGATCAAAGCCAGGCGATCTGGTTCAAGAGCGCGCTGGCGACGGCAAGCGGAGATGAATTTGGTTTTCAGAGCGTGCACGAATCGACGCTGGTGGGGGGGAAGCGCGTGCTGGTTTATTCGTGTCGCGTGGGCCGTGGCGGTGTCGCGTCGGCGGAGCCGGTTGGTGTGCTCGGTGTGATTTTTAACTGGGACGGACTCGCGCAGAAAATCATGCACGAAACTCCGATCGAGCCTGAGAAGAAACCGCTCACGCGCGTGTGCATCGTCGACGACAGTGGAAACGTGCTGGCGGACTCAGAGGACAAAATTTTGAAGGAGAAACTGGAGCTGCCTGATCGCGCTCGGTTGTTTGCCGAAGCGAAGACATGCGTTCCCGTCTCCATCGGACGGACGGAGTGTCTGATCGCTCATGCTCAGTCGCCGGGTTTCGAGACCTACAAGACCGGCTGGCACTCACTGATCATCGAGCGGATGAAGTGAGGGGATGTGGCGGCGGGTATGCGTAGTTCTTGGCGAATGGCCAATGACGCAATGACCAGTGACCAATGATGCATGGAGGTAGTTGGTCTTGGGGCGAACAGAGGAGAGGGCTAGGCGAGTTTCTCGCGGCCGTGAGCGGCATTGAGATCGAGCAACGGGCCGATGGGGACGATGCCGGTTGGATTGATCTCAGTGTGCGTGACGTAGTAGTGCCGCTTGATGTGATCCATGTTCACCGTGCTGGCGATGCCTGGTTGTTGATAGAGATCGCGAAGGTAACCCTGAAGATGGTGATAGTCGACGATGCGGCGGAGGTTGCACTTGAAGTGTCCGTGATAGACGGCGTCGAAACGCACGAGCGTGCAGAAGAGCCGCCAGTCGGCTTCGACGATGCGCGGGCCGAAAAGAAAGCGCTGTGTGGCGAGGCGGCTTTCGAGTTCGTCCAACGCGGTGAAAAGCGCGTGGCAGGCGCGTTCGTATTCGGCCTGCGCGGTTGCGAAACCGGCTTCGTAGACGCCGTTGTTGATGCGTTCGTAGATGAAGGCGGAGAGTTTTGCGTGTTCGGTTTCGATCTCGATGGGGAACAGATTCACGTCGCACCGGCTGATGGCGGAGAATACGTCGTTGAACATGCGGCAGATGTCGTCCTCGGAGTTGTTGACGATCTGTTTTGTTTTTTTGTCCCAGAGCACGGGCACGGTGAAGCGTCCTTGAAAGCCGGCGTCGGTCGCGCGGTAGGCTTCGCTGAGAAATTTGAAACCGTTGACCGGATCGGCGGTGTGTCCCGGGCCGTCGCAAAAACGCCAGCCACGTTCGTCGCGTTCGGGATCGACGACGGTAAGGCCTATCACGTCTTCGAGACATTTCATGTGTCGTGCGATGAGCGTGCGATGTGCCCACGGGCAGGCGAGTGAGACGTAGAGATGGTAGCGGTCACGTTCCGCGCTGAAGCGCGCGCTGGGATCGGCGACGATCCAGTGGCGGAAGGAGTCTTCCTGACGCTTGAAGGCACCGTCTTCTTGCTCGGCGGAGAACTGGGGTTTGGCGGCCATGGTGGGCAATAAGCGGTGAAGAGAGGGAAAATCAAAGCCGGCGGGAAATTTCAGCGAGTGCAGCTTTATGGGGGAAGTGTATCGACCCGCAAAAGCTGCACTCGCAAAATCTTTTGAATCTCGACCGCGATCAGCCAGCCACTTAAGCAATTTTCATAGTGAGCGACCTCAACCCCCAGACTGCCCCGAGTGCAGCCGAATAACACTGTTGGGCGAAAGATATGAGCCTACTCCAGAAGCTCCGCGCTCTCTTTAGTTTTAGAAAGAGTCCTGCCGTCGAGGAAGCAGAGATGCTCACCTCATTCATATACGTCAAAATTCCCGAGGATATCGGTCCGATTGATCGTGGTGAGAAATACGAAGACCCGCTGGAGCAGAAGCTCAGCGATGCTGGACTAGGTCACGTTTCTGGAGGTGGGTCTCAGCTCGGTGATCCCCTTTCGGACGGTAGCCGCCCGATTGAGTTCTGTGGATTGGATGTCGATGTCAGCGATTTGGCGGAGTCGCTTGCGTTGTTGCGGGCAGAGTTACCTCGGCTTGGTGCGCCTGATGGAACCCAGATTCACTACACCATAGACGATACAAAGCTCCAAGACACTTACTTGCAGGGGAAGTGGATGCTGGAGCAATCTCGCACTTTTCTTCATCCAGGGTTTGGAGTCTAAAATATGAAGAGCCCAACCAGCAGCTACAGCCAACTCCGGGAAACTGTCACGAGTCGTGCTGGCGCACGCCTCGCGCCATTTCCCTCCGTGGCTGAGCATTGAACGTTCGGCAAAAGCAATGAAGACACTCCTAGTAGCATGTTTGCTCATATCACTCGCTGCGCTCGGGCTGGCTATTCGTTCGCTCCAATCGTTGAATAGGAATGCGAATGCGTCAGCGGAGGAACTGAAAAGCGAATTGGCCGATACCCAACGGCGACTCCACGCGGCAGAATCGAAGCTGGCGGCACTGTCGGGTCACGTAGACGTGTTGCAGGCGCGATCCGCAGGCACGACGATCAAAGAAAAGAATACGTCGTTGCCAGTGGTGAAGAAAGTATCGCTGCCGGGTCTGACTGGAGGTTCCTACACACTGGAAAATGACACCGTGGTCTACGGTTCGGACGCAAAGTTGCGACTCACGAATGACGTCATCGTATCATCTCCCAGTGGAGTGATGGTTTCTGATCTGAATCAAAAGATGGTCGTCGGCGATCTCACCCTGGAAACCCAAGGGGGCGCGATGCACGCCGACGGTGCTATCGTAGATGTCAGCAAGCACCGTGTCACCGCGAAGAGCATGAGCTTTACGACGAAGAAAAAGCCGAACCAGTCGCTAGAGCCAACGACCACGACCATCACACCTCCTGCTGCGCAGGAGTCGCGCCGGCCATAGTCGTGGCTCATCTTGAACGTTGGGCGAAAGAAACACTGACATGGAAGCAAGTGGTCACCCGAAAAAGGGGCTCAGTTCGAGGATCGCTAGCATGCAGCGCTTGTCGCCGTCTGAAAGTGAGATCTCAGCGACGATGGGGGAGCTTCAGAATTTTGCCGCGACTGAGCCTGACGAAGCGCGCATGTTGATGGCGGACCTTTGGCCTATCGCATCCGAAGCCCACATGCATGATGTCTGTGACAGCATAGACCTGTGGCTATCGGATCATCCGTCTCCGAGGGTGGTTTCAAAGCTCAAGCAGTTGGCCGATGACCACCACGATGCTGGAGTGAGAGGTCACTTGGCTCGGCTTACTATCCGTTGTATGAAGAAAGAAGAGCCCAACCAGTCGTTACAGCGCAACGCCTCGATGGGGTCCGTTTCGAATTTGGAGTCGCCAGCTGGGCATGGCTGACCAGCGATCGTTGGGCAGAAAAAATGAAGTCGCCCGATTTTCTTGAGATCGCAAAGCGGCGGTTCACCTCGCTCGAAGGAGCTGGCACTGTCATTTCGACTGAACGCGCTTGTCGCGTTGACTACATTTTTGTCCGGAACGGAAAGAAGAAGATCGAAGTGGGTTATGAGACATATTCCCCGCCTTTCTGCGTTGTTAAAACGGAGGACGGCGGTTTTGAACGGATCGACAGAGAATCGGAGTTTCCTGCGGGTCGTGATCTGGCGACAGGCATCTGGTCCGCCGAGTTATTTGACGCGCACGAAGAAGAAATTGGTGACTATCTCGACTGGTTGATCCCAGAGCTCAAGAAGCAGCTAGAGTCATGAAGAAGAAGCCCAACCAGCCGCTACAGCGCAACGCCTCGACGGGGTCCCTTCGAGTTTGGAGTCGCCAGCTCGGCATGGCTGACCAGTGATCGTTCGGCAGAGAGTATCGTGGCGACCATTCACACTGCATGGAAAAAGACTGATGGCCCTGTTAAATATTATGGAGGCCAGCCTGAGGTGCTACTCGGCGATCGCGTAGAAATTCGCGGCTTCTTCAGAAAGCGACGTGGCATCATCAACTATGTGCCCGGTATCTCTACGCCGCACGGCGAGATGGAACACAATGCCCTGTTTTGGGTTGGGATTTCGTTCTCCGGCGGTGAGTTTACCGGCATGCTTGTCGATCCAGACACCGGGTGCACCCTGAAGAAGATGGCGTTTTTAGAGCGGGGCGCGGAGCAAGAAGCCACGCCGCTACCGCCGGAACCATTCGAATGAAGACCAAAGAGCCGAACCAGTCATTACAGCGCAACGCCTCGACAAAGTCCGTTCCGAATTTCGAGTCACCAGCTCAGCGTGGCTGACCAGAGAACGTTCGGCCCCCAAACTTACCATGCCAGTTACCCGTCTAAATTATTTTACCGCAAAGGCAGAGCAGTCTGCGGCATTGGCCCGCTTCCTTACCGATGTGATCGCGGTTGTGCAAACGGCGGAAGGATGCCTCTCGTGTCGTTTGCTACGTGATGAGATGAACTCGACGGAGTACGTCATCTTAGAGTCGTGGGAAAGCGTGAGTGCGCACCAAAAGGCCGCGGGAATGATACCGAAGGAGAAGATCAGTTCCGTGATGCAGTATCTCGAAAAAGCCCCTCGCGGAGAGTATCTGGTTGCGAGCACCTGAGCCCTTCGAAGAGGCCAGGCACGCTCAAGGACACCCATGCGAGTAGTCCCGCGATCGGCCCAACCAGCGGCTAGCAACGGTCTCTGCTGACTAAGGCAAAGATGCGGGGCTTGGACGGGCGGATTCAGCGCAGCGGCAGGCCTTCGAGAATTGCGGTAGGTTTGCCTTCGGGAGAGCGCACGGCGAAGCCGCCCTGATAGTCCCAGACGGCCCAGCTCCAGTGGTGACGATTGCAGGCGGCGGCGACGGCTTTCATGTAATTGCGGCGGGAGTCGGCGTCGGCGGTGTCGTAGGCGCCGAACTCTCCGATGTAGAGTTCGCGGCCCTTCAGGTTTTTGTCGGCCCACGCGGCAACGATGGCGAAGGCCTGGTCGATTTGCGCGACGGTGAGCTCGGTGTTGGAGGATGCTTGAACGAAGTGATCGGCGGGGACGGTGCTCTTTGAGAGGTCGGGAACGTGGCCGGGAAATTTCACGGCGGGCATATCGGGCGGGAGCTGGACCCAGTTGGCGCGCTGGTGAGTGAAGACAAACGGCTCGTAGAAATGCAGTGTCAGCGCGATGTGCGGATCGTCGGGGAGGACGACGTCGTTGATCGTGCTGAAGCCGCTCCAGCGATTGGAGGTGAGATAGACGATGCGCGTGGGATTGCTCGCGCGGATTGCGGCGAGCATGCGCGTGTTGAAAGGATTGAGCTGGGCGTTTTCTTTGGCGACGGGCTCGTTGATAATTTCGAAGCGAAGATTATCGCCTTCGGCTTTGAAGCGGGTGGCGACCTTTTCCCAGAAGGCGGCGACATCGGCCTGGAGTTTCAAGTCGGTGAAGACCGCGGATTCCTGATTGGCGGAGTCGAAGTTGGCGCCGGGGAGAAAGTGCATGTCGAGAATGGCCCCGAGGCCGTGCTCGCGCGTCCAACGTAGCGCGCGGACGAAGGGCGCGATTTTTGTTTCATCGAGCGAGCCGTCCGCGTTGCGCCAGAGACGTCCATCGACGGGAAGTCGAACGTGGTCGAAGCCCTGTTGCGCGATCCAAGCGACGTCTTCCTCGGTGAACCAATTGGCGGCGTACGGACGCTCGGCGTAATTTTGCGAGAGCCAGTGGCTGATGTTGACGCCGCGTTTGAAGGTGAATGTCCCGGCGGCGCTGGCAGAGTTCTGTACGAGCGGAAAGGCGAGCGAGATAAGAACCAGAAAGCGTAAGAACAATGACACGGGGAATGGGCGGGGTGACGCGGACATGGAGAAGACGAAGGCGCCTGAGGTGGCATTGAGCAAGCGGGGTGAATGGAGAAGGTTATCCTAACAATTGAGAGAATTTGAGGCGCCCGGCAGCTGAGCGGAGACGAATGGAGACGCGGCGATGGGGGGCGAAAGCCGTTCCTACAGTTCGATCAAGTGGTTTCAGACTCGCGCGGGCGAGCGGGGGGCTGTGACGTGGAGTCCCTTCTTATGATTTACCCCAAGATCTGCAGGCGTGTGACGTGGTGTGCATGGATCGTGATGGCTTTGCTGAGCATGACGGCAGCGGGGAGAGCGAAGGACATGGTCGACGGGGCGGTGACGAGTCCGGACGGCGCGATCGTCGTGAAGGTTTCTTTGAATCCGGAAGGAGCGTTGCGTTACACTGTGACTCGCGCAGGCAGGCAGGTGCTCGCGGAATCGAAACTCGGCGTCGTGCGGGAGGACACAGATTTTTCCCGTGGACTCCGGCTGCTTGGGCAGACGAAGACGGAAAAAATCTCGGACAAGTTTGAGATACTCACGGCGAAGCGGCGCGTGAATGAGTATCAGGCGAATCGCAGGGTGTTCCGCGTGGCGGCGGCGGGCGGGCAGGAGATGGAGGTTATTTTCCAAGTCTCGAACGACGGTGTGGCGTTCCGGTATTTTTTTCCGGCTGGGAAAGGAGAAAAATCGGAGGAAGGCGCGAAGAGGAAGATCACCGAGGAGGTCTCGTCGTTTAAATTCCCGGCGGAGTCACGCGCGTGGCTGCAGCCGATGTCGGTCGCGAAGACCGGGTGGAAGCAGACGAATCCCTCGTACGAAGAATATTATGAGAAGGATATTTCCGTGGGCACTCCGTCGAAGCTGGGGGCGGGATGGGTTTATCCGGCGCTGTTTCATTCGGGAGAAAACTGGGTCGTGATCAGCGAGACCGGGTTGGGGCGTGGTTATGCGGGAACGCGGCTGCGCTCGGAATCACCCAATGGCGAATACTCCGTCGGTTTTCCTGATCCGCGCGAGAAACGTGGCGACGGGCCGGTGAACCCGGAATCGACACTGCCGTGGCTGACGCCGTGGCGCGTGATCGCGATCGGTGATCTGACGACGGTGACGGAATCGATGCTCGGAGTTGCCGTGGCGGACAAACCAGCGAAGGCGGTTGATTTGAAAACCATCAAACCAGGCAAGGCCTCGTGGAGCTGGCCGTTGCTCGGTGACAGCAAGACCACTTACGAGGTGCAAAAACAGTTCATCGATTACGCCGCGGAGATGCAGTGGGGCTATTGCCTGATCGATTCGATGTGGGACCAGCAGATTGGGTACGAGAAGATGAAGGAGCTGGTCGATTACGCGGCGACGAAGAACGTGAAGATCCTGCTCTGGTACAACTCACGCGGGGATTGGAATGAGGCGCCTATGACACCGCGCGACCGGATGCTCACGCACGAGAGCCGTGTCGCGGAGTTCACACGCTTGAAGGCGATAGGCGTGGCAGGGATGAAGGTCGATTTCTTCGGCGGAGACGGCCAGTCGCAGATCGAGTACTACCTGGATATTCTCGAGGACGCCGAGCCGTTTGGATTCCTGATGAACTTTCACGGCTGCACGCTGCCGCGTGGCTGGCAGCGCCGCTTCCCTCACTTGATGACGATGGAATCGATCAAGGGACTCGAGTTTATCACCTTTGAGCAGGCGAATGCGGATCAAGGGCCGACGCATATGGCTACGCTGCCGTTTACACGGAATATTTTCGATCCGATGGATTTCACGCCGATGGTGCTGGATCATATCAACAAGATCGAGCGGCGGACGCGCAGTTCGTTCGAGCTGGCGCTGTCGGTTCTGTTCACATCAGGAATGCAGCACTATGCGGAGATTCCCGAAGGAATGGCGAAGGCCCCGGATTACGTGCGGGAGTTTTTGAAGAAGGTGCCCTGTGTCTGGGACGACGTGAAGTTCCTCGACGGATTTCCCGGGAAGTTTGTCGTCGTGGCGCGCAAAGGTGACGGCCGCTGGTACGTGGCGGGCATCAACGCGGAAGCCGGGGAAAAGAAGCTGTCGCTCGATCTGCGCAGGCTCGGGCTCAAGAAGAAAGCCGTGGCGAAACTCATCGTGGATGGTGGCGCTGGAAATCTTTCATTTACTGAGCAGAGCGTGACCATCGAGACGGGTGAAAGCGCGCGCCTGAATGTGACGCTGGCGCCGAACGCCGGATTTGTCGCGGTGATTGAATGAGCGCTGATTCAGAGTCAGAAACGTGTTCATGGAGATGAGCCCGCTGCGCTGGATAGAAGCGTCGAATGACGACGAGAGCGCTTTGCTTGCGCTCATGGAGACATTTTATCGCGAAGAGAAACTCGTGTTTTCTGAGACAAAGGCGCGGGCCGCGGTGAAGAAGCTGCTCGCTCGGACAGAACTCGGGCAGGCGTTTCTTTTGAAGGATGGGGCCGGCGAAGCGCATGGACACCTCGTGCTTACCTTCGGGTTCAGTTTGGAGTTTCAGGGACGGTTCGTGCTGCTCGACGAAATTTTCGTCAGTGCTCCCATGCGCGGACGCGGATACGGGAAAGAAGCGATCGAACTGGCTGCGCGCTGGACTCGGGAACACGGAGTCGCGGCGTTGCGACTGGAAATGACCCGCGCGAACGAGCATGCACGCGCGGTTTATTTGGGACGGAACTTTAAAGACGACGGCCGGGATTTGCTGACGCGGTGGGTCTGACGTTTTGAACGCATCGGCGACTCACAAGAAGTCCGATGGCAGCGATAACGCCTGCGACACCGAGCCAGGCGAGTGTCGTTGTCCACGAGACCGGTGAACTATCCGACGCGCGGCACCACTCCGGTCCGCCTAGTCCGAGAACGGCGCCCAGGCCGACATAGGCCAGCACGCAGAGCACGCATTTGGGCATCAGCGCGAGCAGCGCCGCCGGCAAAAGCCAGCGGGCTGCCTGACGGAAAAACCGGGAAAGCTCAGCGTGCGGCGACGGCATCGGCGGGCTGATCGTAGCGGTCGTGGTGACGCACCCAGTCCATACCCGGTTCATCCGGGTCTTCGTCGCGGCCCTTGGGTACGAGGTCGAGAATCGTGTAGGTTCCCATGAACTGCTCCACCCCCCGCCCGTAGGTGGAATAGGTGTGGTAGACGTCTCCCTTTTCGTCCTTCGCGAAAACGCTGAAGCCCGGAGCTTCCTCGTGAGGAAAATCCATCAGGCCGTAGTTGTAGTACACCGTGCTCCGCGCCATTTCTTCCTCGGAGAAGGAGACGTGGTAGTCGAAGTTGAAGTCGTTGGGGCTGGAGGACACCCAGTTGAACGACCAGCCCATCCGTTCCTTGAACGGCAGTATTTCCGCGAGAGGCGCACGCGAGATGACCGCCAAAGTTACGTCGCGTGCCTGCAAATGGACCAAGGTGGGAACGAGATGATCGGCGATGAACGAGCAGCTCTTGCAACCTTCCTCCCAGCCTGGACCGAGCATGAAGTGGTAGATGGCGAGCTGGCTGCGGCCATTGAACAAATCGGCGAGAGAGACCGGCCCACCGGGCGAATCGAAGACGTAGGCTTTGTCGACTTTCACCCACGGCAGTTCGCGACGCTTGGCGGCAATCCGGTCATGCAAGCGGGTGAGTTCCTTTTCTTCACGAAGGAGTTCGCGACGCACGGCGGTCCATTTGTCTTCGGAGACGACGGCCGGTTTTTTGAATGAGTTGGTTTTCATCGGACGGTGGATTTTATTTTATGACGATTGAGCGGTTGGATTTTGGACGAGAACGACTGGAAATTTTAGGCAAGGCAGTGGCCTTGGTGCGGGCAGTCTTGCCGCGAAACAGGAGCGCTTTCCCTGTAACCTATCAGGTTCGGGACAATGCGAACTGCGCTCCGAAAATGTGGAAACGGTTACTTCTTCAGCGTGGCAGCGAGGAGTTTTTTGTATTCCGGATGAAGTCTTGCGTGTGTGGCCCAGAAGGGCGGCAGGGGAGTGCCTTCAAGGAGGGCGATGAGAAGCGAGATATGCGTGTGCCAGCCGGCGCCATAGTTCGAGAGTTCCGCCTCTTCGTCGGCACCGCGGACGCGGTGGGTGAGGATGAGCGTCACCTGCTTCCCATCCGGTTTGAGCTCGAAGGTCACTTCGGAATCGTCGCTCCCGAAGGTGTAGGCCAGCAGTCGCGGTGCCTCGCACTTGAGCACGCGTCCATCGAAACTTACTCCGGGATCCTGTACCTGCGCGTACTTCGCAGGCGGCTTTTCATTCGGCGCGAGTTTTTTGTGGACCATGTGAAACACGACTTTTCCGCCCGCCTTTTGCTGGAGTTCGCCGCCGCAAAACCAGCGGGAACGCTTTTCGGGGTCGGTGAGGTATTCCCAGACGCGTTCGATCGGGCCCGGCAGCGTGCGCACGATGCGTATCTCCGTAGGGCTGTTAAATTTTCCGTGTTGTTCGTTGATATTCATGAGGTGTCTTAAAATTTCCGACTGAATCAGCCCTGCTGCGCGACGATCCGGGCTTTCTCATATTCCGGTTTCAGCTTTGTCAGCATCGACCAGAACGGCGGAGGCGTGGTGCCTTCGAGCTGGGCCACGAGCTGGGCGAGGTGCGTGTGCCAGCCGGCGCCGAATTCGTGCATGTACGGGATATCGCCTCCAGTGGAGCGATGCGTGAGGACGAGCAGCACGTCCTTGCCTTGGGGAGTGAGTTGAAAAATCGCCTCCGATTCACCGTCGCTTCCAAACGTGAATGCGAGCAGGTGCGGCGGCTCGCAGCGGGTAACAATTCCCTCGAAGCTTTTGCCTCCTTCATGGGCCTTTTTGTATTCGGCCGGCGGCGTTTCGGAGGGTGCGATACAACTGTGGCGCATCTCGAGCCTGACCTTGCCACCGACGCGCTGCTCCATCGGGCCGCTCGCAAACCAGCGGGAGCGTTTCTCGGAGTCGGTGAGGTATTCCCAGACACGCTCGATCGGGCCGGGGAGGGTGCGCACGATTCGTATCTCTGCGGGGCCGGTGAATTTCCCGTGCTGGTCGTTGTTTTTCATGAAGAGGATTTTTTCTTTGCTTTCTTCGCGTTGGCCTCGTCCTCGGCGCGGAGTTCGCGCTCCAGGGCATCGAGACGGCTCGACCAGATTGCGCGCGTTTTCTGCAGCCAGACCTCGAGATCGTCGAAGCCCTCTGGATTGAGCGCCTGAATGCGTGACTGGCCTTCGGCGCGGGTGGTCACGAGACCGGCCTCACGAAGGACGTTGAGATGCTGCGAAATCGCGGGGGCACTCATGTCGAATTCTTTGACGAGTTCACCCGCGGTCCGCTCGCGAACGGCGAGCAGTTCAACAATTCGCCGCCGCGTCGGGTCGGCTATGGCTGCCAGGCTTTGCATGCCGGCATTAATTAAGATAAAACTTAATTAAGCAAGTTCTAAATTATCAATTTCGACTTACGGACTGGTTTTCGCGAGCGTCCTGCGACTGTTTTGCCTACTTGGACCGGATGGTCAGCGCGACCGGATAGCTCACGACCTTGCTGGCTTTGCTTTTGATCGTGATGATGAGCTCGTCGTGGACATCTGACATTGAGTCGGCCGGGGTGATCTCGAGCACGGCTCCCTGTTTGTCGGCGGAATCGTTGATGGAAACTTTGAAACCAGCGTGGGTGCAGGTGGCGCTCACGTTCGCCTCCTCGAGGCCGCGCAGATCCACGTTCACCGTCTTGGTTTGGAAGGGTTTTTTCGACCAGAAGAGGAACGTGGGTGTGACGGGAACGACGTGGGGCAACTCAGCGCGCGTGCGTTTCGGGATGTCGGCTTTGAAGGTTAGCGTGTAAGCGGAGCCGTCCTTTTCGTTGGTGAGTAGTGTGATGATTTGCGACTGAGGCCCCTCGTTGGACCCGATTTTATAGGTTACGCTGACAACGCCTGTTTCTCCGGGAGCGAAGTGCATCTTGTCGATCTGCGCACTGGTGCAGGTGCAGGAGGTGGTGAGGCTGGCCACGAAAACCGCTTCCGTTCCGTCGTTCTGAAAGGAAAATTGCGTGCTCAAAATCTGATCCTCCGCCGTGGCCTTCAACTGGACCGAGGTTTGTGCAAAGCGGAGCTCTGCATGAGCGGACGTGGGTTCAAAAAAAGCGACGGTCACGATGAGCAGCGCAGTTCGCAGGAGGGGTATCTGCATGACCGGAGTTTGTGAGCATCAGGGCCGGTTCAAAGTGAATTCCGTGACGGGCGGATTCTTTTACTGGAAGGTTCCTTTTGGGTTTCCCGCTCATGGGAAACCTGACCTTATTTCCGCCTACCCCCTTCGCTACCCCGCGCATGTACCTCGACCGAAAAGTGGTGGTCATTATGCCTGCCTATAATGCCGCCCGGACACTCAGAAAAACCTATGACGAAGTGATGGACCAAGGCGTGGTCGATCTCGTCATCGTGGTCGATGACGCGAGTCGCGACGAAACCGTGAAGCTTGCGCGCGGACTGCCGCAGACGGAGGTGATCGTTCACGAGCGCAACCTCGGTTATGGCGGGAACCAGAAGACTTGCTACACGGCGGCGCTCGCGGCGGGAGGCGACATCGTGATCATGGTTCACCCCGATTATCAGTACACGCCGAAGCTGATTCCTGCGATGGTTTCGATCATCGCGAATGGACTTTATCCCTGTGTCATTGGGAGTCGGATTCTCGGCAACTATGCGCTGCGCGGCGGGATGCCCGCGTGGAAATATGTCGCCAACCGCGGGCTCACATTTGTGGAGAATACCTTCTTCGGTGCGCACCTCTCCGAGTATCACACGGGTTACCGGGCGTTTTCCCGCGAGCTGCTGGAGCACGTCCCCTGGAGAAATAATTCAAACGACTTTGTCTTCGATAACCAGATGCTCGCGCAGATTCTCTGGTACGGCTACACGATCGCCGAAGTCAGCTGCCCTACGAAATATTTCGCAGAAGCGTCCTCGATCAATTTTCAGCGGAGCGTTCGCTACGGTCTGGGATGTCTGAGTACGGCGGCGTCATTCCGGCTAAGCCGGATGGGGCTGATGCGTTCCCGCCTGTTTCCGCGTGAGCAGGTCGCGTTGCCGAACCCTCATCGGACGACTCAATCGGATTTGGGGTGAGGCGGTGCGCTGGGTTGCGCCGGATCACGGACTGGCGAAGCGGCGGTGTAGAGCGCGAGGTGTGAGCGCAGATCACCGGCCAGCGCTTCGTTGCCTTGCGTGCTTGCGAGTCGCAGGGCGTGCTGAGCGGCGGAAATGGCCTCGTTGAAACGTCCGCTCTCTGCATACGCCGCCGCAAGCGAACGGAGTACGAGTGGATTTTGTCCGCCGGAGTTTTGATTCGCCTGCTGTGCGAACATGACCGCCTGTGCGGCATTGCGCACTGCGGGCTCGGGCCAGGTGGCTAGAACCCAGGCAAGATTTGCGAGAGTGTCGGAATCGTTGGGACGGATTTTTAAGGACGCCTGGAATTGGGTGATCGCTTCCCGTGCGTTGCCGGTCTGGAGAAAGGCGATGCCGAGATTGTTCAGCGCTTCGAAAAAGTCCGGTTGCAGCGCGATCGCCTTTTTAAAGTGAATGACTGCCTTCTCTGGTTCGCTTTTCTGGAGGAAGGCGTTGCCAAGCAGATAACTGCTTTACAGCGAGTTCTGGCTGAGCCCGCGCTGCTTTTTCGAGGATGGCGATTGCCTGATCGGTCTGTACTTGGGCGAGGAAGACGCTGCCGAGGTTGGTGAGCGCGCCGGCGTTATTGGGGGAATGAGCGAGCGCGCTTTGGTACTGGGCGATGGCTTCATCGATCTGTCCCTGGCGAAGGTAAATGTTGCCGAGGTTGGTGAGCGCATCCGGATCGTCCGGATGGACGTTGAGGGCTTTGCGTATGTGGACCGCTGCTTCGTCCACACGGCCCTGTTCTAGCAGAATGCTGCCGAGATTATTCTGTGCTTTGACGTAATCAGGCCGGAGCTCGACGGCTTTTCTGAAATGGGTCTCCGCTTCGTCGAAACGACCCTGGCCGAAAGCGACCGTGGCGATGTTGTAGTGGGCAACCGCAAGGGTTGGGCGCAGTTTCACGGCCATTCGAAATTGCCCGAGCGCGTCCTCCAGCCGGCCTTGCGCGAGCAAGGCAGTGCCGAGATTGTTGTGGATCTCTGCGAAGCCCGGACGCAGTTCCATGGCCTTTTGCGTGTGGCGGATCGAATCGTCCACACGGCCTTGCTGGAGATAAAAATTGCCGAGGTTGCTGTGTGCAACGAAGCAGGCGGGGTTTCGTGCGAGCGTTGCCTGCCAGAGCGTTTCAGTGTCGGTGTATGTTTTGCTTTGCCGCCAGGTCAGCGAGGCGAGGATTGCCAGCAGTGCTACACAGAGGAACGTGCCGGCGTTTCTTGCCGGAAGCTGAAAGCGGGAGAGCGTGAGGGAGACTGTCGTTGCTAGTGCCGCGATGATGCCGAGGCTGGCGAGGTATTGGTAGTGGTCGGCAACGAAGGAGTAGATGAATGGGTAGACGTTCAGAAAACCCAGCACGGGAAAAAGCGTGCCCGCGAAAAACAACACGGCGGCCAGCGGACCACGCATGTGACGGCGGTATCTCCACAGTCCGGCAGCGAAGGCGATGCCGGTCGCCGGGAATAGGTACTGCCACCAAGTGCTGGCGCTTATTTCCCAGCGGGGATAGATGAAAATCAGCTCTGCAGGCCAGACGATCTTCCCGAGATAAAACCAGAATGCGCGTCCTGCGATGAGGACACGTTCCATGGGCGCGAGTACGAAGGCTTCTCCTTGTGCACCGATGAATGTGCGCTCCACCCAAGCGGTCAGCAGGCCTGCGCTTATTCCCAACGCAAAGAACGGCAGCAATGGCTGCACGTCGGTCTTCCGCGAAAGATGTCCGCGCTTCCACCAGAAGATGACCAAAAGAGCCGCCGGCAGACTGGCGGTGACTGTTTTTGATAACAGAGCTGCTACAAACAGGAGGAGCGCGGTGACGTAATGGGAGAGACGACGCGTTTGGTCGAAGCGCAGATACGCCAGCGCTGCTCCCAGATAGAACACGGTTGAGAGTGTGTTCTTGAGTTCGGAAATCCATGCCACGGATTCCGCATGGACGGGATGAAGTGCGAAGATTGCTCCCGCGAGCCACGCTCCGGGCAAACTGAGTCGCTTCAAAACCGCGACGAACAGGAGCGCGGCACTCGCGTGCAGCAGAATGTTCACGAGATGATAGCCCAGCATCTCGTGTCCCCAAAGTCGCTGCTCCAGCCAGAATACGCTGTGCGTGATTGGGTAGTATTGGGACACTGCACCAATGTCAGTCCAGATGCGTGCAAGGCCGTCGAGCGAACTCAACTCCGGTGGTGTGAGGTGGTCGTCGTCGTCGAAAACGGCCCCGCCGTTCCACGCGGGGAAATAGGTCAGCAGCGTGACCACGACCAGCAAGGCAGCCAGTACCGGGCTCTGTTGCCACCAACGTTTGCGCGCGAGTTCGGTCATCGGGGAGTGATGTCCACCGCCGAGGTGGAGGGAGTGTTGACACCGGTCGACTGGGCGAGCTCCTGCCGGATGGTCTCGAGCGTTGTTTTGGCCTCGATATCGCCTGGCTGGAGCGTGAGGACTTTTTCGAAAGCGGCTGAGGCCTCGACGAGGTGGCCGAGGCGGCGCTGGGCGTCACCGAGATTGTAGTACGCGTTGGCGTGCGTGGATTGAAGCGCAACGGCTCTCTGAAATTGTGAAACGGCCTGGTCGATGCGGCCCGTCTGGAGCAGCACATAACCGAGGTTGTTCTGAGCGTCGGCGTTATCGGGCTGGATGCGCAGTGCGTCGCGGTAAGCATCCGCAGCCTCGTCGAGGCGGCCGAGCGAGAGCAGGGCGTTGCCCAGGTTCAGCCGGGTGACTGTGTCGTCGGGAAGCAGCGTAGCGGCTTTCTGTAACTCGATCACGGCCTCGGCGGCGCGACCCTGGGTGTGGAGCAGTGTGCCGAGGTTGTAGCGGGCCACGCCGAGCGACGGCTGGATTTCCAAGGCTTTTTGGAAACTGGCGAGTGCCTCGGAGTCCCTCCCTTTTTGCAAAAATGCACTGCCGAGATTGGTGTACGCGTCGGCAAAGCGGGGATGGATTTCGACGGCGCGCTGGAACTGCGCGATGGCCGCATCCGGCTGCCCGCGACTCAGGAGCACATAGCCGAGCCCGTTATGAGCGACGAAGTTTCGCTCGGTCACGGCGAGCGCGCGGAGGAAAAGGTGTTCACTGTCGCGCCAGTGCGTGAGCTGGCGGGCCGTCGCGAACGCACATGCCAGAACGAGCGAGGCGGTCGCGACTGCGATTGCCTCGCGAGGCAGCCGCCAGCGCACGACCAACGCCGCCAAGAACCAAACGAGTGCAATGAAGAGTCCGATCGAGGGCAGATAGGTGTAGCGATCCGCCATCGCCTGATTCCCCACCTGCACGAGGCCGACTGTCGGAATGAGCATGCCGAGAAACCAGAGCCAGCCGACGGTAATGAACGACGAGTGTTGTCGTACCCGGATCGCCAGAAAGATAAGGCCGAGGACGAGTGTCGCGCTCACTGCAATCCACGCGAAATGCCAGTGTCCCGGATGCGGATAAAAAACGGCGAGACCGACGGGCCACGCCGTTTTTTCCAGGTAGAGCGCATAAGCGACGGCGGTGTTTCCGAGACGTTCACTCCAGGAAAAACTTTCCAATGAGCGGATCGCACCACCGCGTTGCTGGGCAAGTAACGTCACGACACACGATGTCAGGCTGAGGAAGAGGAACGGAATTTTTTCGCGAAGAAGTCCGGGGAGTTTTCTGCGTGCATCACCGGAGTCTGCAAAGGTCACCCGTCGCAACGGCCAGAAGTCGAGCAGCAGCAGGACGCAGGGAAGAGTCACCAGCATGGGCTTGCTCATCAGGCCGAGGGCGAAAAACACCAGCGAAGCGCCGTAGGCCAGTGTGCGGTGATGAGAAGCGCTGTTGGATGACCTGGCGTAGGCGGAGTACGCAAGAAGCGTGAGCAAAAAGAAGAAGGCGCTGAGAACGTCTTTGCGTTCCGCGATCCATGCGACCGATTCGACGCGCAGCGGGTGCAATACAAACAACGCGACGACGATCAGGCTCCGCCAGAGCGCGCGGGTGGTGTGTCGCAAAAAAATGAACAGCAGCAGTGTGTTCGCCAGATGGAAGGCGACATTGACCATGTGCGGGCCGGTCGCGGATTTTCCCCAGAGTGCGCTGTCCAGCATGTGCGAGAGCCAGGTGAGTGGATGCCAGTTGCTCGCGTGACCCGTGGTGAAGGCCCATTGCACACCGGACCAACTGAGACCTGCCTGGACGCGTGGATTGTCCGTTACGTAGTCGGCGTCGTCGTACGACACGAAGTCGTGATGCCTGACCGGGAGGTAGACGAAGAGCGTCACCGCGAGGAGCAGTCCGAGCGCAAACCAGCCATTCCGGTTGCGTGCAGGTTGGGGTGACGTGTTCACGATGCGGCGAGGAACGGGTGCAGTCGTTCTTGAGTGCAGTTTAACCGCCTGACCGATTGGCGAGCGCTGGCTGGCCGATGCTGGTGAGCCAGGCGCGCGCGGCATTGGGATCGGTTTTCAACCAGAAGCGCGCGACGCTTTCGATCGCTTGCTGGCGCTGTTGTGGATCATGGATGGAGCTCACATAGGTGGACGCCATCTTGGGCCGTTCGACGGCGAGGGCCTGGGTGTAGGTGGTGAACGCGGAGTCGCGGGATTCGCCGGAGGGGAGATTGGATAACCATTTGCCCGCGCGCTGCGGATCGGTGCGCGCCCATTGTTCGGCGACCGCGTTCAACGCAGCGGTGCGAGTTTCGCCGGGTTGAAAAGCGGAGACCCAGCCGGCGGCTGCGATCGGATCGGCACGCGTCCAGTTTTCGACGAGAACGCCGATGGCTTCAGCTTTCAGCTCTCGGCCGGGAAGCGACGACGCGAAGGCTGCCGCTTCTGATGGCGAATACTGTGAGAGCGCAATGATGAGGCCGTTGTTGAACTCCGTGCGCAAAGGTCCGAGCGGAAGCTGTCGCGCGCGTTCGATCGCCGCGAGCGGGTTGTCGCGGGCCCACGCTTGTGTGATCTGTCCGACCAGATCGTCGCGACTGGTTGCGGAGGTGGTTTGCGCGGCGATATCGAGGCTCTTCGCTGGATCGGTGTAGACGAGAGTGCCGCCGATGGCCGCGAGTGCGTTTTGTTTTGCCGGGCCTTCAGGCAACAGACGCGCCCACTCGAGAGCGGCGGAGGAATCATCCTTGGCCCATTGTGCGGCGGCGCTGGCGAGCGCGAACTGGCGTTCCTCGGGAACCGGGAGATTTCCGGCCCAGGACAACGTGGAGCGCGGATCGGCCTTGGCGCGTTCTTCGGCGATCTGTGCGAAGGCGGTGCTCTTCACTTTGCCTTCGGGCAGGCTCTGCACCCACACGAGGGCCTGCTCGGGGTCGTCGTGGGCAAATTTACTGACGATCACAGAAATCGCGTCGCGTTGCAGTGCGCCGGGCGGGAGCGCGGTGGCAAACACGGTCGCGAGTTCAGGATCCTCGGCGGACAGCTCCATGCTGATGGATTTGAGCAGCTCATTGCGTCCGGTACCGGCCGATGCGGTGGTGACATATTCCAACGCGGCCTCCGCGTCCTGACGTGCGAGACGTCCGATGATCGAGCTGAGCGTGGTCGTGCGCGTGTTGCCGGGCGGAAGATTGGATGCGGAGCTGAGCGCGAGTTTGGGATCTTCGAGCGACCAGAGCAGGAGGACGTTGCCGAGCATGTCGTTTTTCGCCGAGCCAGGCGGAAGAGAAGAAGCGTAGGTGAACGCGGCGGCGGGATCTTCGTTGGCCCAGTTGCCGACGATGTGGCCAAGAGCGATGTCGCGATTTCCGCCGGGAGGAAGTTTTTCCGCGAAACGCAGGGCGCCTTCCGGATCGGTCGCGGGCCAGGCGGAGGCGGTCATCGCGAGGGCGGATGAGCGATTGGGGCCGGGGGGAAGTCCGAGCGCATAGTCGCCCGCGGCATCCGGGTTGGTGGCAGCCCAGTTTAAGAGGATGATACTGAAGGCGGAGTTCTTGTCGGCGCTCGCGGGAAGCGAGCCTGCCCACGCAAGCGCAGCCTGTGGATCGCTCATACCCCAGGCGCGTGCGAGCACTTCAAATACGGCGCGGCGGTCAGCGGCGCGCAGGCCGAGCTTGTCAACATAGGCTGCCGCGGCGGCGGGATCGCCGGCCGCCCACGAAGAGAAGACAGTCGCGTAGGCGGCAGAACGTTGAGAGGGCGGGAGCGAATCGACGAGTGTGAGCGCGGCCTTGGGGTCTTTGGCGGCGAGATAAGGAAGGGCTAGGTTGATGGCGGCATTTTTGAGAACGCCGGCGGGAAGCTTGCGAATCCATGTCAGCGCATTTTCGGGATTGGTGCGCAGCCAGCCTTCGAGAATGGCGGAGATCGTTGCCTCGCGCAGACGGGATGCCGGCAGTTGCTCGGCGAAAGCGAGCGCGGCGGAGGGAGCGAGTTCGGCCCAACGGGCGAAAAGAGTTTTCCGAAGCTCGGCCTGAAGCGGCGAAAGAAGGTGCGCGCGTATCGCGGGCATGAGCTCGCTCCAGTCATCGACGGAGAGAGCGGTAAGCAGGAGATCCCACTCCTTGGTGCGAAGCCAGATCCCGTGGCGGCACTCGGTGTCGATGCGAGCGATGATCTGATCGAGCGACAGTATTTGTCCCGAAGCGGCTAGAGAGGAAGTCGCGGCCTGGCTCGCGCGGCTGGCGGCATCCAAGACAAATTTCTCGCGGGCCTTTGATGCCGAGCTGCGTCCCAGCCAAAAGCCGAGGAGAAGCAGGGCGGCCAGAGCGGAAATCCAGAGGAGTAACTTTTTCATGGGATCTCGGGATGAAAGATGAGACGCGGGAAATTAACGCCGCAGATAGAGAGGTGGCTGGGATATTTCCGCCGGTTCGCGGAACGCGCGGCCGGCTTCGTATGTTTTCAGCTGAGCGGTGAGGGCAGCGGACAGTGGCGGGTTCGCTGACGAGTCGGTCAGCTGCAAGGCGCGGTGCGCGGTTGCGACGGCTTCGGTGAATTGCCCGTTTTCGGCGAATGCCGCGGCAAGAGTGCGAAGCGCGTTTGCGTCTTGTTCGCCTGAAAGCTGGTTGGCGCGTTGCGCGAGCGAAAGGGCTTGGGTGCTGTTGCGGATGGTGGAGTCGGGCCAGGTGGCGAGCAGCCATGCGAGATCGCAGAGGACCGGCGCGTGATCGGGCTGGAGGGCGAGGAAAGACTGATAAGCCGAAACCGCATCGCGTGCGTTGCCCTGACGCAGGAATGCGAGCGCGAGATTGTTGTGCGCGAGGGCGAAGTCCGGTTGCAACTCGATCACGGCGCGAAAACGCACGATCGCCTCGTCGGTGCGCCCGAGTTGGAGCAGTGCCCAGCCGAGATTGTTGCGCACCTCGGCATTGTGCGGCTGCAGTGTTTCCACACGTGTGAAGTGACCGATGGCCGTGTCGACATCGCCCTTCTGAAACAGGCAGACGGCCAGGCGGTAGTGGGCATCGGGGGAATCCGGAGATGCGGTTGCAGCTGCTCGGAAGTGAGCGATCGCCTCGTCGAGACGGCCTGACTGGAGCAGCGCCTGGCCGAGATTGTTACTGGCGTCGGTGCTGGAGGGATCGGCTTTGAGTGCGGACTTAAATTGTGCGATGGCTTGATCGATCTGGCCATTTTGAAAATAGGCGCTGCCAAGATTGTTCAGTGCCTTCGCGAAACCGGGACGAAGTTCGAGTGCGCGTTGATAGTGGGTGATGGCCTGCGCGTTCTGGCCTTGGTGCAGGAGGGCGGTGCCGAGGTTGTAGTGAGTATCGGCGGAACCGGGCTGGAGTCTGAGTGCTTCGTTGAAGTGTCTGGTTGCTTCGGGATGGCGACCTTGATGAAGGAGGCACCAGCCGAGAGTGTTGTGCGCCTCGGCGAAGCCCGGCTGAAGTTCGAGTGCCTTGCGTGCGTGCGCTGCGGCTTCGTCGAGCTGGCCTTTCTGCAGCAAGCCGAAGCTCAGATCGCTGTGCGCTTTGGCGACGCCTGGCTCGACTTCGACCGCGCGCTGAAAGTGAACGAGCGCTTCGTCGATGCGGCCCTTTTGGAGCAGGGCGTTGGCGAGATTGCCGTGGGCGTTGCCGTGGTCGGGAAGAATTTTAAGCGCTCGCTCGAAGTGAGTGATGGCATCGTCGATCTGGCCTTTGCCGAGGAGAATCGCTCCGAGATTGTTGTGACCCATGTAAGAGTCGGGGTTTCGCGCGATGGTGGTGCGCCAGAGTGTTTCGAGGTCGTGATACATCCGGCTCTGGCGCCACGTAAGACTCGCGAGCGCGAGCACCAGCGCGCCGCCGAGGATGGCGCGAAGCCAGACGGGTTTTTCGCGCAGCGCCCACGTGAGAGCGGCGGCGGCCAGCGCAACCGGTCCAATCACGGCCACGTACGCGTAGTGATCCGCGACGAACGTGTACTTGAACGTGTAGAGCATGATGAAGCCGAGCAGCGGGCTCAGCATCGCGATGAAGAACACGGTCGCGGTTTCCACTCCCCGTCCCGCTGCGCGACGGGCGAAATAGATAGCCGCACAAAGCGTCAGGCCCGCGATGAGCCAGCCGTAGGCGAGCGGGTTGCCGGCATCGATTTTCCAGAGCGGATAGTTGAAGGTGAGATCGGCGGGCCAGAGCAGTTTGCCGAGATAGAACCAGCTCGCGCGTGTTGCGACCAGCAGCCGGTCGAGCCAGCTCATCGCGTAGATTTCGCCGTGCGTCCCCTGATGGTGGCGCTCCCACCACATCGACACCGCGCCCATCGCGATGCCCATCGCGACGTAGGGAAGAATCTGAAAAACGCGCGCACGGTTGACCGGTTTCCGACGAAACCAAAGGACGAGCACGAGCGCAGCGGGCAGAGTGCAAGCGGTGGTTTTACTGAGAAGGGCGAGCGCGCAGAATAGCAAAGACAGGGCGTAGGCACCGAAACCGCGCCGCTCCTCGACGAACTCGATCCATGCGAGAAGTGAGAGCAGGAAGAAGAATAGCGACTGGACGTTTTTGAGTTCGCTGATCCACGCCACCGACTCCACCTGCATGGGATGAAGTGCGAAGAGTGCGGCGCCGAGCCACGCGCCGGGAACGTGCAGGCGTGAAAGGAGGCGCCAGACGAGCAGGGCGTTGACGGCGTGGAGGAGAATGTTGACCCAGTGATAACCGGTTGAGTTCAGTCCCCACAGCGAGTGCTCCAGGCGGAAGGAGGTGTAGACGAGGGGAAAATATTGCGACGGGGAATCGGTGGAAAACCAGATGCGTTGGAGGCCGTCGGGCGCCGTGAGCAGCGGGTTGTTCGTGACGTAGTCATCGTCATCCCAGATGAAGCCCGCTTTCCATGCAGGCTGATAGGCGAAAATCACGGCGGCGATCAGGAGCAGGCCGCAGAGCCAGCGGTTCTGCCACCAAGGGGAGGACGTGGAAGGCTGAGCGCCGTTTTTCTCAGAGGCGTTCATGGACCGGAGTCTCTGACAGGCTGGTTCGCCTGATAATGTTTGACGTTATCGTCCAGCATCGCGGCGAGCGTCGGATTGGTGCTGGCGGCGAGGTTGCGTGCACGGCTGGCGATTATCGCTGCTTCTTGAGTACGGCCGGTTTCGGCGCAGGCGGCCGCGAGAGAGCGGAGGACGAGCGGGTCGTCCGGAGAGAGCGCGCTGGCGCGTTGGGCGAGTGCGAGGGCTTCGGGGCCGTTGCGGAAAGTCTCTTCGGGCCAGGTGGCGAGGACCCAGGCGAGTTGTGCGAGCGTGCGCGTGTTGTCGGGCTGGAGTTGCAGTGCGGAACGGAAGTGAGGGATGGCGTCGCGGGGCAGGCCCTGACGCAGGAGGACGAAGGCGAGATTGTTGTGCGCCTGCGCGAATCCGGGACGCAGTGAGAGTGCCTTTTCAAGATGCGGCCGCGCTTCAGCGAGCCGGTTGCTCATGATGAGCGCGGTACCGAGATCGTTGTGCGCGTCGGCTGCGTCAGGACGAAGTGCGAGAGACGTTTCGAAGGCCGCGATGGCGGCATCGAGTTCAGAGCGATTCAGGAGGACGAGCCCGAGATTGTAGTGAGCGTTGGCGTGATCCGGCTGAAGGCTGAGGGCTTTGCGGAAATGGGGCTCGGCTTCGCTGTCGCGACCGTGCTGGAGAAGGGCGCTGCCGAGATTGTTGCAGGCGTCGGCGTAGTTGGGCTGGACCTCGAGGGCTTTGCGGAAATGCGCGAGCGCGCCGTCGAGCTGGTTTTCGGCGAGGAGAACATTGCCGAGGTTGACCAGCGCGAGGGCCAGATCGGGACCCTGTGGATTCAGGCTGAGCGCTCTTTCGACGTGACGGCGGGCTTCTGAAATTTCGTGTTTCTCAAGGAGAATGGCGCTGAGGTTGTTGTGCGCGATGTAGGATGCCGGGTTACGTGAGAGGGTGGTGCGCCAGAGTGTTTCCAGATTTTCGTACATCCGGCCCTGCCGCCAGGTGAGTACGCCTAGCGCAGCGAGCAAAATGCCGCTGAGAAGGAGTCGGAGAACAGAGTTGGGTTTTGAGAAGGAATCGAAGGCACGTGTGATTCCGGCCGCGGCGAGGGCGAGAGGGGCGATGCTGGCGACGTACTGATAGTGATCCGCCACGTAGGAATAGCGGAACGTGTAGAGCATGATGAAGCCGAGCAGAGGGCTCAGCATCGCGATGAAGAAAACAGCGGCAGTTTCGGGACCGCGGCCGGTGACGCGACGCAGGCGCCAGAGCGCGGCGCCAAGCACGAGTCCCGCGAGCAGCCAGGCGTATGAGAGCGGGGCCGCGGCGTTGATGGTCCAGAGCGGATAGCTGAAGCTGAGATTTGAAGGCCAGAGGAGTTTACTGAGGTAGAACCAGGCCGCGCGTGTTGCGATGAGCAGGCGATCGAGCGCGCTCAACGCGAACACCGCGCCGTCGGTGCCTTGATGCGTACGTTCCCACCAGACGGTGACGAGGCCCATCGCGAGACCCAGTGCAACGAAAGGGATGACCTGCAGGAGACGCGCACGATTGATCGGCAAGCGTTTCCACCAGAGAATCAGGAGCAGCGCCGCAGGCAGGGTGCAGGCGGTGGTTTTGCTGAAGAGTGCGAGCGCGCAAAATACGAGTGAGAGCGCGTAGGTGGCGCAGGCTCTGAAGCTGCGCCGCTCCCCGACGAATTCGATCCAGGTCAGCAGCGAGAGCAGGAAGAAGAAAAGCGACTGGACGTTCTTAAGCTCGGTGATCCATGCGACGGATTCGACGTGCACGGGATGAAGTGCAAAGAGTGCGGCGCCGAGCCAGGCACCAGGAATCGTCAGACGCGAGAGGAGGCGCCAGACGAGCAGTGCGTTGACGGCGTGAAGGAGGATGTTGACCCAGTGATAGCCGGAGGCGTTGAAACCCCAGAGCGCGTGCTGGACGCGGAAGCTCGTGTAGGTGAGCGGAAAATATTGCGACGGGGAATCGGTGGAGAACCAGATGCGTTGAAGACCGTCGGACGCCGTGAGCAGCGGGTTGTGAGTGACGTAGTCGTCGTCATCCCAAATGAAGCCGGCGTTCCAGACAGACTGGTAGGCGAAGATCACGGCCACGACGAGCAAGGCGCCGAGGAGCCAGTTTTTGAGAGGAGAATGCGGGCGTGGAGGGCGGGCGGCGTGAATCGCGACGCCTGGTTTTGCACCCGTTGTGGAGAGGCCGGGGTCGACTGCGGAAGCGCCAGCGAAGGATTCGTGAGCGTGTTTCACGCAGGACTATTCGGTTGCGCCGACGGATTTGAGCCAGGCGTTGGCCGCGGCCGGATCGGTTTGGAGCCAGTAGTTCGCGACCGATTCGATCGCTTTCTGGCGCTCCACCGGATTGCTGATGGACGGGATCGAGCGGGCGGCGAGTTCGGGTTTTTCCTCGGCGAGCTGAGTAGCGTAGGCCCTGTAGGCTGCGTCGCGCGCGGTGTCGGCGGGCAGTGTGGACAACCATTGCGCGGTTTTCGCGGGATCCACGCGTGCCCATTGTTCGGTTACATTGGGCAGAGCGGTGTCGCGTAACGCGCCTGGGGAAAATTGCGCGACCCACGAGGCAGTGGCGGAGGGATCGGCGATGGCCCAATGCACGACGGCATCGTTGATCGCGGAATTTTTCACATCGCTGCGCGGAAGACTGGTCGCGTAGGCGATGGCCTCAGACGGCGAGGTTTGGGAAAGGTAGGAAATCAGATTGCTGATCAATTCCGTGCGGGCGGTGCCGGCGGGGAGCTGCTGTGCGCGTTGCATGGCGGCCTTCGGATCCTGGCGCGACCACTCCATCGCGATGTTGCTCAGGAGACCGTCCTGATCGGGACCGGCTGGAGTCTGCAAGGCGAGGTCGAGACTGGCAGCGGGGCTGGTGGAGGCGAGACGGCTGCTGACCGTGACGAGGGCGTTTTGTTTTGCGAGGCCTTCGGGAAGTTTACCGGCCCACTCGATCACAGCGGCGGGATCTTCGCGGGCCCATTGCGCGATGGTGGCATCGACGACGCGTTCGCGGCCGGAGGATTCGGACAAACCCGTGGCCCAAGCGAGGGCAGCCTGCGGATCGGACTTCACGAGCTCGGCGCCGACTTGGGCGAAGGCGATATTTTTGGTCATGCCTTCGGGCAGACTTTGGACCCAGGACAGCGCCTGCTGAGGATCGGCGGAAGCAAGGTCGTTCACGATCAGCCGGACGACTTTGCCCTGTGCCTCGCCGGCGGGCATGATGTTTGCGAAACGGGTGGCGAGCTGAGGATCGACTGCGGCGAGCGAGAGTGTGACGGAGCGGAGAAGATTGTCGTGTTCGCTGCCGCCGGGAGAATTTTTCACGTAGTCCATCGCCTTTTCAGGATCTTGCTGAGCGAGCTGGCCGAGGACGGAGTTGATGGCGTTGGCGCGCACGCTTCCGGGCGGGAGATTCGTGGCGCCTGCGAGCGCCTTGCTTGCGTCATCCGCGGCCCATTGCGTGAGGATGGTTTCGATGACGTCACTCTTGGTTGCGCTGGATGGCAGTTCCTTGGCGTAAGCGAAGGCGGCGGCGGGATCGGTGTTCGCCCAAGTGGCCACGAGATCGCGGACGAGAATGTTGCGGTTGCCGCCAGTCGGAAGTTTTTCGGCGAAGCGGACGGCGCCCTGCGGATCGGCTGACGGCCAGTTTTGAGCGATGGTGGTCAGGATTGTGTTACGCTGGGTGCCGGGAGATAGTGTGAGAGCGTAGGATGAAGCGCCTTCGGGATCCGCTGACGCCCAGTTGGAGATGATGCGGCTGAGCACGGAGGTTTTGAGGCTGCCTTCATCGAGGGTTCCCGCCCAGGCGAGCGCATCCTTGGGACTTCGCGCAGCCCAGGCACCGGCGATGGCTTCGAACATTGCGAGACGATCAGAGGGAGGGAGTTTAAGACTGGCCGCAAAGGCAGAGGCGGCGACTGGATCGCTGCCGGCCCACGTGGAGAAAATTGCGGTGTAGCCGCTTGACCGCATGTCGGGCGGCAAGGCCTCGATCATTTTTAGCGCTGACTGAGTGTCTTTCGCTGCGAGGTACGGCAGGGCGAGATTGATGGCTTCGTTTTTTAGGGCGCCTGGCGGAAGCTCGCGAATCCAGGCGATTGCCTGGTCAGGATGGGCGGCCAGCCAGCTTTGCAGAACGGCGACCGAAGTGGTGTCGCGAAGAACGGGATCGGAAAGGCTGTGGGCAAACGTGAAGGCGGCAACAGGCTCGCCTTCGGTCCATCGGTCGAAAAGCGCGCGACGGAGGTCTTCTTGGGCAGGAGCCAGGACGAGATGGCGAATGAGCGAAACCAACCGGCCGGTGTCGGCGGGAGAGAGTGAAGAAAGGAGTGTGTCCCATTCTCCCGTATGTTTCCAGATGCCGAGACGGCACTCGCTCTCGATTTCGGCGGCGATTTTTTCCGCCGAAGACAGCGCCTGGGTGCGGAGCAGAGAGCCCGGACCTTGTGTGGAAGCCACTGAGGTGCGACCCAGCCAGAAGCCGGCAGACAGCGTCGCGACCGCGGCACACAGTGAGAGAACCATTTTTTTCATGGGACGAACCGTGGAGGTCTGATGGCAAGCAGCCGCGGCGGCCCGAAGACCGCCGCGGCTGCGAATGAGGAATCAACCAACCTGCAAAGGGCAGTGCTTACTGGCAGCTGACGCTGATGGAGTTGCCGCCGCCGTCAGAGCTGATCGACGTGCAGGGATGGCAATTCTTGACAGTGCCGCCGTTGACGCGGCTGTTGGACGTAGTTTGCAGCCAGATACCATGGCTGGTGCAGTTGGTGGCGTTCACCGTGGAGACGGTGCAGCCGCTGCTGCCGGAGACGCTGAAGAATCCGCGGCCGCAGTTGTTGGAGGTGGCGGTGCCGAGGGTGGTGCTCTTGTTGGTGTTGGCGACGCGGAAGCCGGCGTAACCGCCGCCGGTGTTGCAGCGTGTGCCGTTCACGGCAGTGCCCGAGGCGCTGCTGGATTGATTGAGGAGAAGGCCGCAGGCGCCGCGATCGGTCGCGGTGACGGTGCCCCACTTCACGCCATTGATACCGTAGGTCTCAACGCCGTTGTCGCCACCACTGCTGATGGTCGGACTGCCAACCTGCAGCGTGGAGCCGGAGCCGCCTTTGCAATTGTCGATGCGGAAGGCGATGCCGGAGGTTCCGTTGACGCTGCTGAAGGTCATCGTCTGGCAGGTGCTGAAGTACATGCCGAACCAGTCGGTGCCCGCCATGTTCAGGTTGGAGACGCTGAGGTTGCTGGCGTTGGTGGCGCGGATGATGCCGCCGGTGCCGGTGCTAGTCGTGGTGGTACCGTTGCCGGTGACCGCGATGTTGCTCTTGATGCCGATGGCTCCGCTGAGTGTGCCGGAGTTTTTGATGTTGAGTGTGCCGGAGCTCATGGCGGCGACGCACGCGTTGGCGGCCGCAGTCATGCTGGATCCGGTGTATTTGGTGACGCCATCGACTTTGCCGGTCCACGTGCTGCCGGATTTGGTGATTTCACCGAACGCCGCAAACGAGGTGGACGCTGAAAGGCCGACGAGGGCCGCGATGGATACGACATTGCGCACAGTATGCTTCATGATCTTGGGGTAGTTTTATTGCTTAGGACTGACGTTACTCTTCCGAACGCCCTAGGGAGAGCGGCGGCGATGCATTCGTGGGGAGCCACGCATGTTCACCGTTCCGGGAGAAGATTGGGGTATCCATTCAGCCACTCGCGTACCTGAAGAGGTACTCAAGACACTGAAAGAACAGTAGGGGTAAAGGGGCAGACAACTGACTGGCTGGCATTGGCAGGGGAGGCCAGATGCGCAGGAGTTATTAGGGGGAAAATCAGACGCCGGTCTATTTTTGCCAAATCATACAGTAAGCAAACGAATCGTGTGTGCGCATGCCGGGTTTTCAGAGGTAATTGAGCACACTTAGCGCGAAACGAATGGGTGATATCTAGGGGATTCCCACTAGGTTTTCGACGTATGCGATCGTGATCGAAGCGCCGTGACGACTGTCTGTAGTGATGAGATTATCGCGATAATTAGTCCGACTCCTTTCTTGGCCGGCATGTGAAATCAGCTGCTCCGCGGTTCGATAATTGTCATGATGCCTTGCCGCCAAATGCCCCGCGTTTTCCACCCAACCCTGCGTTTTCATGCCTCATGTCCTCATACTTGATGATAGCGATGTAGCCCGCCTCGCGTTGCGTGGAATGTTGAATGAGCAGGGCGTGCGATATTCCTTTGCCGCGACCTGCGCTGAAGCTTGGGCCACGCTGCACCGGCTTCCGGATATTTCTCTGGTCATCGTGGAGGTGAAGTTGAAATCGGAGTCGGCGGTTCCGTTTCTCCAGCGGATGCGGGCAAATGCCATGTTCAGGCCCATCCCGGTTCTCATTTATTCGAGCAGCCGTGACGTCGCAGTGGTCAGGAGTGTCCTGTCGTTCAAGCCCCAGAATTATTTATTGAAGCCCTATCGCGCCGAACTCGTGGAGCATGAGCTCGAGAAAGCGTTCCAATCAATGGCGGTGCCGGCTCCCGGTGAGATTCCTTCTGAAATTCGAGAGAAGCACGCCGCTCTGGCCGAAGGGCTTGATGAATTGCTTGCCCTGATTCCGTCGGTCTCCGATGCGGCAACGGCGCTCCGGCTTCTTCCTAAAATTAAAGTACTCTCTGAGGCTTCGGATGGAATTGGGAATTTCCGAATAGAACAGTTTTTGAGAGAACTCGTTGATGAAACCTCTGCCGAGCACTGGTGGTACTTGAAGGACGTTTCGGCGACCATCGAATGTATTGCTGGAATACTTACCGGTAAGTCCGGGGTGTCCTCTGCCGAGAAGGAGAAACCCGAAGGGAATGACGCGACTCCCAGGGATCTGGCCCTTTGGACCGCGGCTGAAGCCAACGGGGGCTTTCCGTTGGAACTGGCGGCTACCCAGGCCGAGATCGACGGGCTTCCGGGATTCCCGGTCATCGATACGATGTCCGCGGCGTTCACCATGACTGCGGAAGGCAGCCAATCCAGTCTGGCCCACTTGAACGATCTCGTGGCCAAGGATGCATCGCTGAGCGTGTCTGTTTTGATTGCGGCAAATCACCTCGCCCGCGAAGGGGACCTGAACGCGATCGAGGCACCTGCACTCGGTGTAAGCATGCTTGGCGAGGTTAAGCTCGTTGCGCTTGCTCGAAAGATGCCGTGTGTTTCGGAAAGGGTGGTAGGAACGGAACATTTCAACTGGGGCCAGTATCACCGTTTTCAGATCGCAGTCGGACGTATGTGCGAATTCATCCGTCGTGCCGTTGAGTTCAAGGAACTGGAGTCCATTGCGTACACGGCAGGCCTGATACATGATGTGGGGCAATTGGCGCTCATGCGTGTTTATCCTCATGGCTTCAGGCGAATGACGGATTACGCGGCGGTGAATCACCTGTCGCTTGCGGCTGCTCAGGAATATTTCCTTGGAACGACTGCGGCACGTGCCGTGACGCATTACGTCATCAAGCATGGCTTGCCGTCGGTTTATTGCAGCGTGATCGAACATTGGAGAAATCCGGCTGCTGCACCTGCTCTCCATATCGATATTGTCGCTATCGTCTCACTCGCACGATTTCTTTGCGAGCAGGCGGGGATTGGGAGGAGTGGGGACTTTGCTGACTTTGATCATGCGGAGTCCTTGGAATCCACCATGGGGTGGGGCGTCCTTCGTGAGCGCGTCTTCCCCAGTTTTAATCCGCGGACGTTTCAGTCGCAGGCGGCGTCCTTTGGACGCCAGCTCAGGGAGAAGCTTAATTCCGAGGACTACCAAGAGCGCTCCAAGCCATTACTCCATTCGACGCTTTAAGCCGTCTAAATTCACCAGGCCCGCGCCAAGACGATGAATAGCGAAACCCTTCAATCGGCATTCGGTATTCGCTGAGTCAGATCGAAAAACGGGGGGGCGGGCCGACTTGAAGCCAGACGAGCGGGCTCGTTCACTACCTTGGCGATTCACCCGTTTGTGTCGTGCGGTTGCTTCTTTGGTTCGCTAAAGAATAGCTGTCTGCGGAAGGGCCCAGAAATGGCCCAGGGATTTTTTTCGAAACCTTCGGAAACCGCGCATCTCGTTGATGGAGATGGCTGCCCGGGCTGGGATCGAACCAGCGACCAAGTGATTAACAGTCACCTGCTCTGCCACTGAGCTACCAGGCAATAAACCAACCGAAAGGAGGGCGAAAGGACAGGGGGCGAATCGGTCTTGTCAACGTTAGTTTTAGCACTTTCCGCGAAAATCGCCATCGAGCCCAAAGTTTTGTTTGCCTCGCACGGGAGGGACCTGTTCTTTCGGCGCCCTTTTCCATTACGCCTGCCCTCGATTCCCGGGGTGACAGGGGGAACGAAACCATGAGCAAACAACAGTTCAAACTAAACGTCATTCCTCGCGCCAACACGGGCCGCTCTGCTTCCCGCCGTCTGCGCAAAGTGAACCAGGTTCCCGCGATCCTTTACGGAAAGCACACCAGCCCCGAGACTCTCGCGGTGGATGGTCCCGAGTTCACCCGCCTCATCAAGGCCATTGCCGGTTCCGCCGCACTCATCGAGCTGCAGCGCAAGGACAACAAACCCGCCGCGCTTTCCTTCCTTCAGGAAGTGCAACGCGACCCGATCACCGACAAATACCTCCACGTCGACCTTCAAGAAGTGAAGGCTGACGAAAAGATGGAGATCCGCGTCCGTCTCCAGCTCACGGGCGAATCCTATGGTGTTAAAAACCAGAGCGGCGTTCTCGGAAACACCTTCGCAGTTCCTGCGCATCCGCTGCTTCCCGAAAGATCTTCCTCCATACATCGCGATCGACGTCACCGAATTGAAAGTCGGCGAGACGCTTCACATCGGCGAGCTCAAGGCCATCGCTGGCGTTGATTTCCTCGACGACAAGAATCAGTCCGTCGTCTCTTGCGTCGAGCCTGTCGCCGAAGAAGTCGCTGTGGTCGCCACGCCTGCCGCTGGTGCCGCTGCTGCTCCTGCCGCCGGTGCCGCCGCCGCTCCTGCGGGCGATGCAAAAGCGGCAGCTCCCGCTGCCGATGCGAAGGCTGCTGCTCCCGCCGCCGGTGCCAAAGCCGCCGCTCCTGCCGCCGCTGCGAAGCCTGCCGCCAAGAAGTAAGTTTTCCGCCCGGGCCGCCCCGCTTGACCGCGAGCGGCCCGGACGATTGTTCTTTGAGTCATGTCCATTTCGCTCGTTGCCGGTCTCGGCAACCCCGGGCGCGAGTACGAGGCCACCCGCCACAATCTGGGTTTTCTCGTCATCGATGCCCTGGCCCGTCGCCAAGGTCTCGCGTGGCAGAAGCAACGCGCCTACGACGCCGAGACAGTTCGCTGGGATCGCGCTCCCGGGCAGAGTCTTCTGCTCGTGAAGCCGCTGACCTATATGAACGACAGCGGCCGCTCGCTCCAAAGCCTCGGAAGTTTCTACCGCATTCCGCCTGCCTCGATGGTCGTCCTCTACGACGATCTGAATATCGATCTGGGCCTGGTGAAACTTTCCGTCACAGGCAGCGCGGGCGGTCACAACGGCGTCGCCAGTCTGCTCCAGCATCTTGGCGACGGTTTTATCCGCTACCGTCTCGGTGTCGGCCCAAAGCAGCCTGCGCAAATGGATCTCAAGGACTTCGTCCTCGGCAAATTTACCCCCGAACAGCAAACGATCATCGATCACTCCCTCGACCACTATCTATCCGGCCTCCAACTCCTCCTCGAACAAGGAACCGAGCGGGCCATGAACACACTCAACAGAAGAGAAAAAAATGAGCCAAAATAAACGCACCTACCGCGCGACCTTCATCCTCGATAACCGCGGCAAAGAAGACACCATCGAACAAATCATCGATGGCGTTAAAAACGACATCACCGCCGTCCAGGGTGAAGTCTCCGCCGTGGAAAATCTCGGCAAGCGCGATTTCGTTCGCGTCACCGACAAAAAACTCACCGCCGGAACTTACGTGCAGGTGGATTTCTCCGCTCCTTCCGCCGGCCCCGCCCAGCTCAAAGAGCGCCTGCGCCTTAACAATAACGTCCACATCTCCTTCGTTCAATCCCGCTAAGCACGACTGCGTGCGCTAAAGCCCCATGGCCTCCTTCAACCAAGTCATTCTCGTTGGCAACCTGACGCGCGATCCAGAACTCCGGGTCACGCCGAAAGGCACTGCCATCTGTCAGTTCGGTCTCGCTGTGAACCGCCAGTTCAAAGACGAGTCGGGCCAGACCCGCGACGAGACGACTTTCGTGGATATCGAGGCGTGGGGAAAGCAGGGTGAGCTTGTTGCCAAATACCTCACCAAGGGCAGCCCTGCGCTCGTTCAAGGGCGTTTGAAGCTCGATCAGTGGGAAGACAAGCAGACCCAGCAGAAGCGCAGTAAATTGAAAGTCGTGTTGGAGAACGTCCAGTTCCTCTCCAGCCGCGGTGCGGGCGGTCCCGGTGGTCAGAGTTCCGATGAAGGCATCGATCAGACCGCTCCGGTTGAGCGTCACACTCCGCCGCCGCGCTCGAATGCGCGTCCAGACACCTCCTCCTCAGGAGAACATCGATGAAGACGTTCCGTTCTAAGTAGATTTCTGTTTTTTGAATACAAAAAGCCCCCGAGACCCGGGGGCTTTTTGTTTGGCGGTTGGATTGTTTGGCGGCGCGCTGATAACTCCGCTATCACGGATATGAAAGAGCCCGCGCGGTGATCGGATTGGACGCGGGGCTCGTACGGGCGGCTGGGAGGGGGAACATCACAATGTTGGACGTCTCACCTGAAATATCTGGAAGCGGTGATGTGGGGGCGTGAGGGCGGCGAAGCGGGGCGGAGTTTTTCAAGCGAACGATGCCGTGCATGGTTGATGGGCCGGTGGGGGAGGCGAACGCTTCAAGTATTTGGATGGAGTCGAGCGCGCGCCAGCGTTGCAGGCCGCCCGGTGTGGCTGCATCGCTTTCCAGGCGAATGTAGCGGCCGGAGGGTGTGATTTCCGCGATGTGGGTGCGGTGGAATTCTTCGCCGTCGGTCGTGACGAGCACGAGGCAGCCTTTCAGATGCATGTGGAGTTCCTCGCTCATGGGAATTCACAATAAGCTGAAATCTGCAGTGGCTGCCGCGCGCCTTCCCGGCGTGGAATGAGTTGGGAAATGGGAGTGGCGTACAACGCAACCCGAGAGAAATACCTTTCCTTGGAGCACGGCCTCCGTGGCGTCGCGGAGATCGGAAAACATACCGTCTTTTACGACATAGCCCATGGCGCCGATTTCGAAGCCGACGCGTGCCGTCTCGTAGTCGTCGTCACTGGTCAGGAGGATGACTCGCGCGCCGGCGTGGCGCCGGAGTATCTCGCGTGTTGCCTGCAGGCCGTTCATGCACGGCATGTGGATGTCGGTGATGATGAGGTCGTGAGGGTGCATTGCGGCGGCGGCGATCAACTCTTCGCCATTCGCAACCGCTGCGACTACGTCGCATCCCTCCCTCGTGAGAATGAGGCGAAGGCAATGACGCATGAAGTCGTTGTCGTCCGCTATTAAAATTCGGATACGCCGTCCGGCGTCCCGCGCTTCCACTGATCGCACATCCTCGTCCCGCTGTGTATGTCGTTTCATGGCGGCCACAGCGTAGCGCGTGCGCGTGCGGCCGTGAATGCGCACATGTTACGGGGTGGGATCAGCAAAAATACGGATGGGCCCGCCCGCCTGTGCGGCTTGAGGCGTGGCGGGGGGAGCAGCGACGACGTGATTGCGGAGACCGTATTGAATAAGTTCGGCGAGAGTGCGGAGGCCGAGGTGTTGCATCATCTGGTATTTATGTGCCTCGGCGGTGCGCTTGGAAATGTTGAGGGCGGCCGCGACCTCCTTCATCGTGAGCCCCTGGGCAATCAGCCGGAGTACTTCGGCCTGACGCGGAGTGGTGGCGGCGCGCATGTGTGCATCGTTTGGCAGCGGATTGAGGCAGATCCCGAGCATCTCCTTGGAAATGCGTGGTGTGATATAAACGCGGCCTGCGAGGACTTCTTTGATGGCGCTGAGGAGTTCGGTGACGGCCGAGTGTTTGAGGATGTAGCCGGAGGCGCCGGCGCGAAACACGCTCACCGCCGTATCCATGTCCCCGCGAGCATGGTCAGGTAGATGACTTTTGGAGTGATCCCTTCACGCTTGAGCTGAGCCACGGCGTCGGGACCTGTGCGGCCCGGCATGTCTATGTCAGTTATGATAAGGTTGGGCTTGGTCTTGCGGCCCAGTGAAAGAAGTTCGTGACCATCGGAAGCGAGGCCGACGAGAGTGTACTCGGGTGCAAGCAGCTGGCGGAGGCCCTCGAGCAGGATCTGGTGGTCGTCGGCGATGAGAACGTGGGGGCGCTTCATGGTCTGGTGGATGAGAGGGGAATGCGTATGCTGAGCGTTGTGCCGCGTCCACGGGAGCTTTCGATAGAGAGCCGTCCGTTGAGCAGGTGGATGCGTTCTTCGATGCTGGTGAGGCCGAGTCCTTTTTTTCTGGTACCGTCGTCGCTGGTGAAACCTATGCCGTCGTCCCCGATGACGAGGTGCAGCTGGTTCGTGGCGGTGCGGAGCTTGAGCTGGATGGTCGTAGCGTGGGCGTGACGCTCGATGTTGCGCACCGCTTCCTGCATGATCCGGTATGTCGCCAGGGCGACAGCATCGGGAATGGGTGCGGTTGGATTCTCGAATATCTGAAACGAGTCTCAGGCCGGCCCACTCGCAAAACTCGGAAGCGAACGAATGAAGGGCGGCGGCGAGCCCAAGGCGTTCCAGCAAGGCCGGGTGAAGCTCGTGCGAGGCCATGCGGATGGCCTCGCCCAGTTCGACGGCGTCGGTTTGAAGCGCGAGGAGGCGTTCTTCCAGTGAAGAGGAGCTGCCGGGAGGATGCAGCTTGAGATTACCGATGGCCAAGGCGTGGGCCGCCAGACGCTGGCCGAGGTCGTCATGCAGTTCCCGGGCGATTTTTTTGCGCTCGTCCTCCTGTGCGCGCATGAGCCGGAAAGTAAGATCGTAGATTTGAGCCCGGCTGGCTGTAAGGGCGCGGGATTTTTTTTGCCGCTGTAGCTAATGATGTCGGCTTCCGGAGCCCAGACGAGAGTTGCACCGCCGGAGTCGTTGAGCGGGGTAACGACAAGACCGATGTCAGCCGGGCGGGCAGGCGAGCCGTATTCGCCGCCAGGTGACGTTGTTTCATTCCACGCGATGACCAAGCCGCTGGCATCGAGGAGAGCGGCGCGACCGGGGAGTAGGGCGAGGAGTGCACGTGCGAAGTCCAGCGCCGGGAGTGTGGCGGCACTGCCCATGCAATGGCCGGCGGTCAATTGCGTCTGGGTGACGGGACGATTTCGATGTGGTGCGATCGAAGCGGATACGCGATGTCGGACAGTCTGCGACTGTTGGATTGTCGGCTGCATGTTTCTCCCGGGTTGAAGTGACGTGGACTCGACGCGCTACTGGTTGGCGTCTTTTACAAGGATTTTATGATAGCCCGCCATTCCCAGCTCCGACATCCGTAGATGTCCCAGTTTTAGATGGGGATAAGTACACGGTCGCTTGGGATAAAGTGCCTAGGAAGGCGGCGGCTGGATGCCGGGGCCAAACAAGGGGCGGCCTTTCTAGGATACGGGAAAACGGGCATTGACAGAGGTGAAAGCGTCTGAGAATTCACTCCGCTTCGCGTAAAATTTTCACCACATCCTGACCGTTGACCTGTGCCTTCCGGCGTCTGTTGGCGGACCGATTTACAACTCAAACTTAACCCAACTCCTTAACATCATGGCACACAGCGAAATTTTGCTGCTCAAACCCGTCGAAGGCCTCGGCGCCGAAGGCGATCAGGTCAAAGTCCGCGCCGGCTACGCCCGCAATTTCCTCCTTCCTCGCAAGATTGGCGCTCCGGTCACTCTCGCTAATCGCAAGCAGGTTGAGTCGCTGAAGAAGCGCCGCGCTGAGCGCGAGTCCCAGGAACTTCAGGGTGCGCAGGAGCTCGCCAAGAAGCTTGAGAAGACGAGCATCGCTTTTGCCGTCAAGACGGGTGAAGGCGGCAAGATGTTCGGTGCGATCACCGCGACCGATCTTCACGAGAAGCTCGTTCAGGCCGGCATCGAAATCGAGAAGAAGAAGATCCATCTCCACACGCCTGTGAAGACCCTCGGCAAGCACGAGGTGAAGATCAAACTTCACGCCGATATCTCGGTGGACATCAGCTTCGACGTCGTTTCGGAGAACCCAATCGTTCCGACCGCTGAAGAGGCCGCTGCTGCCGCCGCTCCAGCCAAGACCGAGAAAAAATCCTACCGCAAGAAGTCGGAAAAGGCTGAATAAGCCCCGATTTCATCCGCGCAATTTGAAGCCGCGCCTTTTTCGAGGCGCGGCTTTTTTTTAGCGGTTTTAGAGCTGCTGATCGCTGCGAATTTCGTGTGAGCAACTAAGACTAACCTGTCGTTGCAATTCGTGCATCAGCCCCTTCGCTCCACCGCCTGATTTTCCGATGGCTGACGACGCGCCCCGATTCAAAAGACGTTTCCGCGACAACGGCGATTCCGCCGAGGGATCACCTGCGCCCGGTCTCGCAGGACGCACCCCGCCGCACAGCATCGAAGCCGAGGAGTATCTGCTCTCCTGCTGCTTGATCGACGGCAATGACACCATTGCGCGCTGTCTTGAGGGAAAGCTGGGGGCTTCGGCTTTCTACGCCCCGGCGAATCGCATCATTTACGAAAAACTCGTCGATCTGTACAACCGCGGTGCGCCTATCGATCTGGCGGTTCTCTCCGAGGACTTAAAAACCACGCAGCAACTCGAGCAGGTCGGCGGCTACGCCTATCTCACGCAGATCAGCGGACGCATCCCGACGACGGCGCAAGCACCGTACTTCATCGAGAAGATCCGCGAGCTGTTTCTCCTTCGCGAGCTGATCAAGGTCGCCTCCACGGCTGTCGAGAACTGCTACAATTATCAGGGCGGGCTGGAGGAATTCATCGACAAGACCGAGCAGGAGCTTTTCGCCGTCACCCAGGATCGTATCTCGGATGCGGCCAAGTCCATGAAGGGCCCGGTCACCGAGGCGATGGGTGTCATCACGAAGATGATGATGAAGAGGGCGAACTCACTGGCGTGAGTTCGGGTTTTAAAGACCTCGACGAGTATACCTTTGGGTTTCAGCGCCAGGAAATGATCATCCTGGCGGCACGTCCTTCGATGGAAAAACGTCGCTCGCGCTCAATTTCGCCGAAGCCGCCGGCATGCCCAAGCGTGGCCCGGGTGTGACCACGCTGGTGTTCAGTCTCGAAATGAGTGCGGCCCAGCTTGCGCTCCGTATGCTTTGCTCGCGCGCCCGCGTGAATATGAAGCTTCTGCGCGACGGCCTGCTCTCGAAGCATGGTGACGAACAGCAGCGCCTTTTGCAGGTTGCTGACGAATTTACGAAATCGCCCATCTACATCGACGATTCCAGCCATCTTTCTATCATGGAACTTCGTGCCAAGGCCCGGCGTCTTCATGCAAGGTCGCCACTCGGTTTTGTGGTGGTGGATTACCTTCAGCTTCTTGCTCCGACCGACTCCAAGACTCCCCGTGAACAGCAGGTGGCTGAAATGTCCCGTGGACTTAAAGCACTTGCGAAGGAACTCAACGTGCCGGTGCTTGTATTAAGTCAGCTCAACCGCTCCGCAGAAAAGGAGAACCGCACGCCCAAACTCTCGGACTTGCGCGAATCCGGATCGATCGAGCAAGACGCAGACGTAGTCCTTATGCTGGCCCGCCCCAAAGACGCCGACGAAAAATTCCAAGTCGCCGCCGACTCAGCCGAGTTAATAGTTGCAAAGCAACGAAACGGGCCGGTAGGAGAACTCAAACTTACCTTCCTCCGAGACATTACCCGCTTTGAAAACTTCACTCAGTAGCCCTGCCGCCAGGGCCGTCAGGTACCTTGTCGTCTTTATTTTCGCCGTTTTCGCCGGTTTACGGCTGGCAGCCCAAGTCTCAGGAGATGCGGAAGCCCGTCCCTATAAGGTAGGTTCCATCACGGTTCGCTTCGTCGGTACGGCCAACGTCAACGAACAGGTCGTCCGTGCCAACATGCAGGCGCGCGAAGGCAATGAACTCGATGACACGATGATCGATCGTGACATTCAGTCGCTCTATCGAACCGGCCTGTTCGAATTCATTGAAGTTAAACGTGAAGTGCTCCCAGGCCGTGTGATCAACCTCGTGGTTGAGGTAACTCCCAAGTACCGCGTTCTTTCCATCCGGTATGCGGGCAACGAGAAGATAAAAAGCCGCCGGCTTGAAAAAGAGATCAAGACCAAGCCCAACTCCTCTCTCGACGAACGCCAGGTCAAGGAAGACGCCGAGAAGATTCGCGAGTTTTACCAAAAGTCCGGCTTCAACCAGGTATCGATCAACTACACGATCGAACGCGACCGCGCGACCGGTTACGGCACAGTCATTTTCAAAATCAAGGAAGGCCCGAAGGTCAAAATCGCCGATATCCGCTTCATCGGCAATGCGCACGTCAAGGCCAGCAAGCTCCGCAAGGCGATGGATACAAAGCGCTGGTGGATGTTCTCGTGGCTTACGGGCAGCGGCCGGTACAAGGACGACCAGTTCGAGGACGATCTCGACAAGCTGCGGGATTATTACCGCGAACAGGGTTATCTCGATGTCGAAGTTCCCCAGGAAAAAATCATCTACGACTATCCTGAGCCCAGCAAACTGGTGATCACGATTCAGGTCTCCGAAGGCCGCCAGTACCACATCGGCACGGTAACGTTTAGCGGAAATAAGATCTACCCCTCGCGGTTGCTTGCGCTGCTTGTTCAGCAGGGCAGCGGCATGATCTTCGCTCCATCCAAACTCGATAAGGATGTCGAGATGCTGGAGGACTTTTACGGCAAAGACGGCTATCTCGAGACCCGCGTGCGCCTTGTCCGCAAACCGAACATCGCCACCGGCAACATCGACATCGAGTACATGATCACCGAGAGCGAGCAGTTCTTCGTCGAGTCCGTGAAGATCGAGGGCAACACCAAGAGCAAAAGCATCGTCGTCATTCGCGAGCTCACGCTCGGCCCTGGCGAGATTTTCGATACCATCAGCATGAAGCGCAGCAAACTCCGCCTGGAGAACACGCGCTTCTTTGACGACGTGAACGTCACCCACGAATCGACCAACATTCCCGGTCGTCGCAATCTGAAGGTCGCCGTCAAGGAAGGCCGCACGGGAAATCTCCAGTTCGGTGCAGGATTTAGCTCACTTGAAAAGGCCGTCTTTTTCGCCGAGCTCTCCCAGTCGAATTTCGATCTCTTCAATCGCAAGGGCTTCTTCCAAGGCGACGGTCAGAAGTTCCGCATCCGTCTGCAGATCGGCTCGGTTTCCAGCGAAGCCATGCTTTCGTTTGAAGAGCCCTGGTTCCTAGAGAAAGAACTCGCGCTCGGCTTCTCCATTTATCGCACGAGCCAGAACTACGACAATTCCTACTACGAACGCGTTGATACCGGTGGCGAAATCTACACCCGCAAGCGCCTCTTCGAGCTCGTGGTTGGCCGTCTCTCGTACAACTACACCGAAACCAAGATCCAGGACATCGATCCCATCGCCTATCTCTACGGTGCGCGCCCAGGGAAAACCAATGTTTCGAAAGTCGGTCTCCAACTCGAGCGCGACACGCGCGACAAGATTATCAACACGACCGATGGTGGCCGCGTTGAGCTTAACTTGGATGTCGCCGGTGGTCCGCTGGGCGGCTCATACGATTACTATCGCATTGAAGCCCGCACTTCTCAGTTCTTCCCGATCTTTAAGGCTCAGGATCAGGTTATCGGCGTGATCGGCCGCTTTGGCGTGCTCGACAGCTACCGTGAGTCCGAGGTGCCGTACTACGAACTCTTCACGCTGGGTGGACCCTATACCCTCCGTGGCTTTGAGCAACGCGACGTTGGTCCACGCCAGAGCGGTTATGTGATCGGCGGCAAAACCTACGGCATGCTGAGCATTGAGTACTCGGTGGACATCGTCAGCCCGGTCCGCTTCGCAGTCTTCTATGATGCCGGTTTCGTGAATGCCGGTTCCTATGATTTCAATCCCGCCTATTATAACGACAACTTTGGCTTCGGACTCCGCCTTTTCGTGGCTGGAGCTCCGCTCAGCCTCGACTTCGGCATTCCGCTCACGACCGACAAATTCAACGACAAGGGAAATCAATTTAACTTTTCCTTTGGCACCCGGTTCTGATTTCTTCACAGCTCTTTCTTTTCCAAAAACACCCATAACATGAAGACCTCCCTCAAGACTCTGTTTGCCGCTGCGGCGTTTGGCGTTTCCGCGCTTTTCGCTTCTGCACAGACGGCACCAAAAATCGCCATCATCGACCTCGCCAAGGTTTTCGACGGCCATTACCGCACTCAGGAACAGCAGGAAAAGCTCAAGGGGCCAGGAGGCCAAGATTAACGAAGAGATTTCCAAGATCGTTAAAGAGGGACAGGCCCTCGCTGAAAAATACAAGGAGCTCCTCGAGCAGACCAAGAACCCTGTGCTGACCGCCGAAGCCCGCACGGCCGCCGAGGCCGACGCCATCAAGCAGCTCGAAGAAGTCCGCAAGAAAGAGCAGCAATTCGGCGAGTATCGCAATGAAGCGAACCGCATGGTTCAGCAGCAGATCGGCACTTTCCGCCAGATGCTCATCGAGGAGATCTCCAAGATCGCCACGGACATCGCCAAGAAGAAGGGCGCGACTCTCCTCGTTGAGAAAGCAGCCACCCTCTACGCGGATCCTTCCTACGACATCACCGACGAAGTGATGGCCGAGATCAACAAGACCCGCCCCGCTGGTCTTCCTGCTCCAGCCGCCACCACCGCGCCAGCCGCGAAACCAGGCGAGACACCTTCGGTGCTCTTCCCCGGCACCAAGAAGTAATCAACTTTCGGTTGTTTAATTTTGCCCCGCTCAAAACTGAGCGGGGCTTTTTGTTTCCACGCCTGCACGGTTGCCTCAGCCACTTACGGCTGCACGCTCATTATGACTATGGAGCTCTCTTTCACACCGGCCGAGATAGCCGAAATCGTCCAAGCCCGCGCCACGCGTGGAGCCACTAACGAAGTCACGCGCGGCATCGCGTCGCTGAGCGCTGCACGTACCGGGGATCTTTCGTTTCTCGGGAATCCTAAGTATAAACCAGAGGTCGCCGCCTCCTCCGCGTCCGTCGTGTTGCTTCCATTGGATTACGTTGGGGAGCCAAAACCCGGTCAGCTTTTCCTGCTCGTCGACAAACCCTCTGTCGGTCTCGCGCGTCTCTGCGCTCGCATCGAGCGTCTTCTCTGGCCGGTTCCCGTTCCCGGTGTCCATGCCACTGCAGTGGTTGCCGCCGATGTCAAAATCCCGGCATCCGCGACAATCGGCCCTCTTTGCATCATTGAAAGCGGCGTCGTCATCGGTGAACGCACCCATCTTCAGGCCCGCGCCTTCGTGGGGCGTGGTGCGCAGATTGGAGATGACTGCTGGCTTATGCCGGGAGTGACGGTGACTGCCGAATGCGTCGTGAAAAACCGGGTCCGGCTCCACGCGGGTGTCGTGGTCGGCTCCGATGGTTTTGGCTATGAATTTGTCGCCGGCCGCCACGAGAAAGTCCCGCAAGTCGGCCATGTGGTCATCGAAAACGACGTCGAGATCGGCGCTAATTCGACCCTCGATCGCGCCCGGTTCAGCCAGACGGTGATCGGGGAGGGGACGAAGATCGATAATCTCGTCCAGATCGCCCACAACGTGGTGATCGGCAAACACTGCCTTATCTGCGCACAGGCCGGTATTTCCGGCAGTACCACGGTTGAGGACTATGTCGTTGTCGGTGGCCAGGCGGGGTCGCCGGGCACCTCACGGTTGGCAAGGGCTCCAAGATCGATGGCCAGACCGGGATCAATTCCGACCTCGCACCTGGCAGTTTTGTAAAAGGCTCTCCCTGCCTTCCGTATAACCTGGAGCAGCGCATCAACGTCCTCCGCAAGCGCCTCCCGGATCTCTTTCACCGGGTCGACTAAAATCGAGCGGCAGCTAGAAAAACCTTCCGCCCCGGTCTAACACCTCGCAACCTCTCCGTCCTTTCCGTCCATGAGCAACAAGCCCGGGCTTAAAATCTTCACAGGTAACTCGAATCGCCCTCTCGCCGAGGAGATCTGCCGTCATATCGGCATTCCGCTCGGCGAAGCCACCGTCACCAGTTTCCCCGATGGCGAGTCATTCGTGAAAATCAACGAGAACGTCCGCGGCCACGACGTTTTCCTGATCCAGTCCACCTGCCCGCCCACCAACCATCATCTGATGGAGCTGCTCATCATGATCGATGCGGCCAAGCGCGCCTCCGCCCACCGCATCACGGCCGTGTTGCCGTTCTACGGATACGCACGCCAGGACCGCAAGGACCAGCCCCGCGTACCGATCACCGCCAAGCTCGTCGCGAACCTGCTGACCTCTGCTGGCGCCAATCGCGTTCTCACGATGGATCTGCACAGCCAGCAGATTCAGGGCTTCTTCGACATCCCTGTTGATCACCTCTACGCGTCGCCGGTCTTCTTCAACTACCTTTCTCAAATCAACAAGGAGCGCCTTGTCGTCTGCTCTCCCGACGTCGGTGGAATGAAGATGGCCGCCGCCTACGCTGACATGATCGGCGCCGGCCTCGGCCTCGTTGCCAAGAAGCGCACCAACGCCACCACCGTCGAGGCGATCAACGTTGTCGGTGAAGTGAAGGACTGTGACATCCTCCTCGTGGACGACATCACCGAGACCGCCGGCACGCTTACCGCAGCCGCGAAAATTCTCCGCGAACACGGGGCCCGCAGCATTCGCGCTGCCGTCAGCCACTGTATTCTCAACGACATCGCCTACGACCGTCTCCGTTCCGGACTCATCGACGAACTCATCACGACCAACTCGATCCCGCTCGATGCGAAAGGCCTGCCCATCACCGTGCTTAGCGTCGCGAGCATTCTTGGAGAGGCGATCAAACGCATTAACAACAACGAGAGCGTCACCGGCCTCTTTAAGATCAAGGGATTCTGATCCCGTCGCATACCGCGCGCTCTGACCCTCGTATGAACGCCGCCCGCTGCTTACGCTTCACCGCTGCAGCCGCGGCGTTTTTTGTTTCCCTCGCAGCAACTTCGCATGCCGCGGAGCCGAAACCTGCCGCTCCGGTCGTCAAGAAACCTCAATTCGTCGTCGACGAAACGCCCGTGACCGCAGGCAAGACGCCTGCGCTGGTCAGCTACGCGGATGTCATCGAGCCGGTGCAGAAGGCCGTCGTGTCGGTCACTTCGAGCAAGACATACTACCGGCGCTCCATGGCTCCGTTTCCCTGGATGCCGGCGCCAGACCGCGAACGCAAAGAGATCGGCATCGGGTCGGGCGTCATTGTTACGGCGGACGGATATATTCTGACCAATAATCACGTCGTGGAAGGAGTGGAGGAGCTTACCGTCACGCTCAACGACAGCCGTGAATTCAAGGCCCGGGTCATCGGCGCTGATCCCAAGACGGACGTGGCGGTTATTAAAATTGAAGCGGAGTCGCTTCCGGTGGCGACGCTCGCGGACAGCGACAAATTGCGCGTGGGCGACATCGTCTTCGCGATCGGAAATCCCCTCGAGGTGGGGCAGACGGTCACCATGGGCATCGTTTCCGCCACGGGCCGACGCGTGGGCATTCTTGATGAAGTCCAGGGTTACGAGAATTTCATCCAGACCGACGCGGCGATCAACCAGGGCAATTCTGGTGGTGCGCTCCTCGACGCCAAAGGTCGTTTGATCGGCATCAACAGCGCGATCCTCTCACCGACGCGTGCCAATATCGGCATCGGCTTCGCCATCCCGGTGAATCTCGCGCGTTCAATCATGGAAGGCCTCGTCGAGACGGGGAAAGTCACGCGCGGATTTCTCGGCGTGAAAGTCGATCCGCTTAGCGCGGACCTCGCTGAAACGTTGCAGCTGAAAAAGGATCTGAAGGGTGTTGTGGTGTCTGTGGTTGCCCCCGGAGGTCCCGCGGAAAAAGCAGGCATCAAAGTTTATGACGTGATCACCGCCATCAACGGACGCCCGGTCGTTTCATGGGAGGATCTGCGCCTGATTGTCGCCCAACTCGCGCCCAACAGCGAGGCAAGCGTGGACCTTTACCGCGAGGGCAAGCAGCGCACCATCAAAGCTCAGCTTGGCGAATTGAGTGATGCGCTGGCGCGGGACGAACTGCTCACCGGAGTGCAGGTGACGCGGTTGAACCCGGCTCAACGGCGCCAACTCGGCATCGATGCACGTTTTGACGGGCTCATGATCACGGACATTTCGGAGGATTCACCGCATGCGGAAAAGCTCCTGCCCGACATGCTCATTTTGCAGATCAACCGTCAGCCGGTAGGCGACATCGAGAATGCCCGGGCGCTTTTCGTGCCTGGGCGCAATTTGCTCATGGTCTATTATCACGGCGTGATCCGCCCACTCACCGTATCGGTGAAGTGAGCGGCCCTGGCCGGACGTTCGTGAGCGAACGCGGAGTACGCGCTCAGCTCCCCGGCTTGGTTGCAGGAATTTTCGCGAGCGCTTCCGGAACCTGATCCGCCGGATAAGTCGGGAAACTAAGCTCGAGGAGGGAAATCGCCGGGACATCGAACCGGGCCACACCGGCGCTGCGATCGACGAGCATCGCGACTGCCACCGGCGTTCCGCCCGCCTTGCGCACGATTTCGAGACACTCGAGTACACGGCCACCGCGCGTGACGACGTCCTCTACGATCAGAACCTTTTCACCTGGTTGGAGCGTGAAACCACGACGCATCACGAGGACATTGTTTTCCTTCTCGGCGAAAATGTAGCGCGAACCGGTCTGGCGGGCGACTTCCTGGCCGAGCACGAGACCTCCCATGGCAGGAGCCAGCACGGTCGTAAATTGGAGAGAGGCGAGTTTGGCGACCAGGAGCTCAGACAGACGTGTCACCGCACCCATGTCCTGGCAGACCTGCGCGCATTGGAAAAAGTGGCCGCTGTGCAGGCCGGAACGGAGCACGAAGTGCCCTTCGAGCAGGGCGCGGGTGCGTTTAAAGATGGCGAGAACTTCCTGTTGCTGCTGGTCCATGCCGTCGACGCTGGGAGTGTGCGGGAAAAAAACAAAAACTTTTTTGCTACCTCCGGCCGGACATACCAAGCTGGGCGTGTGGTCATCGAGTACGCACCTTTGGAAGACGAACTGGGCGATGTGCTGGAAAAAGGCATGCGCCACGGAGGCATTTCCGAACAGGTTCTGGCGGAACGCGCGGGGGTCTCACTTGAGAAAATCCGCGATGCGATTGACTACCGTTACGATTTTTCCGCGGGTGAACTGCGACAGCTGGCTGCCGCCTTGTCGCTGAATGAAATCGGTCTGCTCGCCCTGGCTCAGCGCACCTACCCGTTGCCGGAGATTTCAGGCCTGCCGTTTTGCGTTCATCCACTGCGAATGCCGCATGGCATTGGCGTGGCCAACGCCTACATCGTCGCCGAGTGTGGCAGCGGACAGGGCCTGCTTTTCGACACGGGGCCTGACTATGCGCAACTGCGGCGATTCTGGCCGAAAGCAATTCAGTCTATCGATGCGGTTTTCGTGACACATGCCGAGACGGAGCATACGGGGGGGCTGGAGTCGTTGCGCAGAGAACAGCCTCGCGCGCCGGTTTTCGGCCCGGCGTCTGTCGGAAAACTGTTACCCGGCCTGACGGCACCGGCCGACGACGCCTGTCTCACGTTTGGTGATTTTGAAGTGCGCGTTCTGCGCACTCCCGGACATGCCGAGGCGCATAACTGCTATTTGATTCGTGTGCCCAAATTGCCCCAGGCGTCAGCGCTCTTGATCTCGGGTGATCTGATTTTCGCCGGCTCGGTTGGAGGAGCCTTTTACTGCCAGCGCCGCCTGGTGGAAAATTTTCGCCGGCTTATCTCCGACCTTCCGGAAAACACCGTGATCGCGCCGGGCCACGGCCCGCTTACGACCATAAAAAACGAACGGCGTTTTAATCCGTTCGTTTTGTGAGCACCGATGCGGCTCGAGAATGGTCGGGGTGGCGAGATTCGGCTTTTCCCTCGTGACTAGGCGTTGGTTGCACTTTGGTCGCGGTTATTTCGGGCTTACGGAGGCCTTTTCGGTGGCGGACTTTTGCTTCACGCCTTCTTTCTTTGCGATCCATGCCAGTCCGCCCACTGCAGCAATAGAAGACATCACTTGGCAGAGTCCAATGATCACGTCGTTCTTTGCAGTGACTTTGGGAAGACCAAAAAGACTACGGACAATATCTACTACCCCCAGCTCCAAGGTTACCAAAAAGCCCGCAACGATGCCGAATACGAGTGGACTTACAAAGGCGAGGCAAATGCCGGGCGCCCAGCCTCCGTATAGTTTCCGTCCAAAGTAGACGCAGCCGATGACAAGGATGCTATAACTAACGATATCGTAGGGGCTCATTGCTCAAAGCGCTAACGTGTGAGATTTGCTCTTTCCGCTGGGGCAGTGCCAGAAATTTCGAATTACAACCAAACAGCAACCAACGCTGTCGTAAGCCTCTTTTTCAGAGGCAAACTGGTCGGGGTGGCGAGATTCGAACTCGCGGCCTCTACGTCCCGAACGTAGCGCTCTACCAGGCTAAGCTACACCCCGATGGTGTGTTCCTTTGTCCTGATCCATCCCAGCTTCTCTGGTGGGAAGAGGATTCAAAAGAAGGTCTGCGATGAGTGAACCGCAGGGCCGGCAAAATTGCGGCGGGAGGGGCCGGCGGTGCAAGAGAGAAACGCTGTGTTCCCTCAATATCCCGCCCATTCAAAAATCTGGACGGCGGGGCTTGGATGGTGGTGAAACCCTTGCTGCCCACCTTCTTGTTCTTCGAGCTTTTGGTCCGATTCTGTTTTCGTCACCCCATGTTCAAACGACTCCTCACTGTCTCAATGGTTTTGGTAATTTCGTCCCTTTCGAAAGCGGGCGATCCTTCCTCGGTCGCGCTCAATACGATCCAGGTCCGTGATCCGTTCGTGGTGCCTGTGGCTGGTGAGGGGAGGTATTATCTTTTCGGGACAACCGACAAGGACTGCTGGGGGCCGGCTGGGACCGGATTCGACGTGTATCGCAGTGCTGATCTCGTGAATTGGGAGGGCCCGCTTGCGGCTTTTCGACCGCCGGAAGGTTTTTGGGGGACGCGAAATTTTTGGGCGCCGGAAGCCCATCGCCTTGGCGATTCGTGGTTTCTCTTTGCCAGTTTCAAAAACGATCGTGCACGGCGCGGAACGGCGATCCTGCGCGCAGATCGACCGGAAGGTCCGTATCGGCCGCACAGTGACGGCGCTGTGACTCCGCACGACTGGGAGTGCCTTGACGGCACCTTGTTTATCGAAAGCGACGGCCGTCCGTGGATGGTGTTTTGCCACGAATGGGTGCAGGTGGGCGACGGAGAGATGTGTGCGATTCCGTTGACACGTGATCTGCACGCCGCGGATGGAGAGCCGGTGTTGCTATTCCGCGCGTCCGAAGCGCCGTGGACCCGGAATGCGAAACCGGATCGCAAATCCCTCGTGACGGACGGGCCTTTTCTCCACCGCACGGCCTCGGGACGACTGCTCATGCTCTGGTCTACGATCGGGCCGGGAGGCTATACCATGGGTCTGGCGACTTCGGATGACGGCACATTGCGCGGGCCATGGCGCCAGCAACCGGAGCCTTTGTTCAGTCGGGATGGCGGACACGGAATGATTTTCCGCACCTTCGATGGGAGGCTGATGCTGACGCTACATCAGCCAAATAAAACCCCGAATGAGCGCGCGCAGTTTTTCGAACTCGAAGAAACCTCGGATGGGCTCCTGCGATTGAAAGCCTCGGCTGAAAAACCGAAGAGTTGATCGAGTCTGCTGCGACCACGGCGGATCGTCCACGCAAGTCTGGTTTCGATAGGCTGCGTTTTTGTGAGGCGGGGAAAGGCGGCGTGATCTTCGCCTTTCGACGAATAGCGTATCCGGAAATCAATGTTATCGTGCAAAGGAACCAAACCCTTTGCCATGCTCTCATTAAAGTCGCGATTCACGGTGATCGCATTGATCTCCAGTCTAACTGGTGCGTCTGCCATTGGGCAGATCATCACTCTTTCCGCGGTCGATCGCGGTTGGTACAAGTCCAACGGAAGTGCGGCGCCCGACAATCAGAACTACGTGGCCGGCTATTCCTACGGCGCGGTCTACAACAACTTTTTCGTTTTCGATTCAGACCAATTCCTGGGCGGATCGCTGATTTCGGCGAAGCTGCGTGTGTTCAACCCATCGCTTCAGACGAGCCAGCTTGGCGATGGATATTCGTCGCCCGACGCCAGTGAAACCATCGTGTTGCATGCATTTTCCGGCAACGTTCAGAGCCTGATGAATGGTACGGGCGGTGTCACCGCCTATACCGATCTTGGGGATGGCGCCATCTTCGGCAGCGCAACGGTGACGGCCGCGAAGAATGGGCAATGGATCGACTTCATCCTCAACGATTCATTCCTCGGCTACGCAGGCAGCGCGACTGACCTTTTGGCGATCGGTGGAACGCTTTCGACTTATAGCGGCGGGACTTTTTTTGATCAGCGCGTTTTTGGCTTTTCCAATGACCTGACGGCCGCTCCTCAACTCGTTCTCGAATTTTCTCCGTCAGCCGGCCCATCGGCCGTTCCTGAGCCGTCTACTTACGCACTGTTTGGGACCCTGTTTTTGCTTGGTGCGGTCCTGTGGAGAAAACGGGCCGTGAGAGCGTCTGAATAAGAATTTCCGCCCTGGTCGCGGCTATCGAGCTCCATTCGATGAACTCGCATGGAGCTTTAAAATAAAGAGCCGCCGGGCCGGCCATCAGCGGCTGGGGCCACTGTTTTATGGGGTGCGAACCCTAGGCGCAGATCAATGATTCCTTAGGAGGCGTGGTAACGCTTGTCGGTTGCATGTATTCAGCGATGGCTGGAAGCATGACCACCGCATCCGCCTGCATCACCTCGTCGAAGAAGCCTTCCCGTCTCATGCATGCGATCTGGATTTCAGCGGCGATTTTTTTCGTCGCGTGTCCGGATGGCGAAGGTGCGCTGAAGAGCACTCCTGTGCGGGTAGTCGCCTCGTGGTTCGTTCATTGATCAGTGGCGGGGGCCTGCTGATCGCATCGTTTCAGTGAGGTCCGGGAGGGCTGACTGAATGTGTGCCGATATGTCGGCGAAACACTTGTGACTGCATCGCGCACGGTGTTAACCGCGATGACTGATTTGTTGTTGGGAGAATAGGAAAGCGCCGAACGGTTTTGATAGATACCGGTCAGACGCGCGGTTCCTCTACGCCTATGAATAAAACATACAGTCTCGATCGTCTGTTTTCTGTAGTTCGCAGTGTGCTAGTTGTCGGAATATTGAGCGTCTGCGCGCCTGCGTGGGCTTTGAGTCTGAACGGAGCGGGTCAGAAAATTGTCGCGACCTCGGGTGCCGGCCAGAGCACCATCGTCGACCTCGTCGAGAATCCCGATGGAACTCTTTCGATAAGCGCGGAGCAATCCGGGCGCTTGTCTCACTTGGGAAACTTCACCGGCAGTTTCAGTTATCTCGCGACGATCGACTACAACACCGGTACGACTCTGCTCGATGGTGAAGGCGTCATACGTTTGCCCGAGGGCGAGCTTTTCGTGGACGTATTGATCGTGGAAGTCGGACTCGACTATCCTCGTCCCTATACCGGGTTTCTCCTGGTCAAAAAGGGGACCGGTCGTTTCGCGAATGCTCGGGGTCTGTTTGAAATCACGGGTGTTGATGAAGAAAGCCTCACGGATGATTTCATCCTCAGCGGGTTTCTACTGACGAAAAGTTAGAGGGCTGGCGTGACGACACCTGCTGAGGCAGGTGACCTTTGGCGCGATAGGCGGCGTTTTCAGTCGTGCGGTCTCCAGCCGTTGCGCGGATACCATTTCGTTCCAGCGTCACGCCGAGCTCTCGCTCGTAGAGAGCCTCTGCGACACGCTGGTCGGCCTTGGAGCGATGCAGGCTCGAGGCGACCTGGGTCAAATTTTCCTGCAGTTGCAGTACCACGAAAGTGGTGCTCGCGCCGGCGTGCAGTTTCTTGATTTCGTCGTCGAGCGCCCGGTTTGCCAGATCAACCGCGCGCTGGTTTGCCTCGACACGCCGTTGCGCTGCGTCGATCCGGCCCCGGGCATTTGCCACTGCGAGCGCTATCTCCTGTTTCAAACGTCCTAGATCAGCCTCTGCTTGCTCCCGTGAAAGTCTAGCGATGCGCGCGCGTCCGCGTTCCCGAGTAAACGTCAGCGGCATGGTAACGACCACGCCTGCAGAGTAGCCGCGATAGTCGCTGTCCTCCACCATGCGCCGGCTACGGTCGAAATTGCTGTCGAGCCCGTTGTATCCGTAATTGAGCACGACATCGATGCTGGGCATCAATTGGCTGCGCGCATATCCGTCTCGCAGCTGCTCGCGCGTGAGGTTTGCTTGCGCCGCCTGGTAGTCTGGCCGCGAAGCGAGCGCCTTTCTCAAGGACTCCGCTGCGTCCATCATCGATGCGGGGAGTGTGGGCGGTTCGGAAATGCTTTCTATTCCAAGCAAGGGGCCGTCGCCCGGGAAACTGCTTTCGCCAAGCAGGGCGCGCAGACGGTTGTCGCTTTCCCGGACATTGCGATCCGCAGCCACGATTGTTTCCTCACGTGCGGCTGCGCGCGCACGGGCTTGGATGACTTGATTCTCTGAAATGCCGCCCGCTGCAAACCGGCGTTCGTTTCCATCCACCAGCGAGGCGGCAAGCTCCTGCGAGCGACGGGCAATCACCAGTTGTTCATGCGCGAGGAGCAGATCGCTGTAGGCGAGGGTTACCTGCGTTACCGTATCAATAATAGTCTGGCGAAAATTCCATTCGGAGATTTTTAGCCCCGCCGCAGCCACGCGGACTTCTATCAGGTTTGAGCTAAATCCAAAGCCGCGCAACAATGGCTGCGTGACGGAGATACCCGCGTGGCTCGTGTAGATGTCTGCGAAGCCATTGCTGGTGCCGCGCGTATTGTTTGCCGTGCCAGCGAGTCGATAGCTTGTTCCTGTCGGCAATAATCCATTGAGCCCAAGCGAATAGTCGTCGACGCGTGTCGACTGATAACTCAAGGGGTCCCCGGGAGTCGGGAAGTCCTCATCGGAGCGTCCCCGGCTGAAACTCAGAGTGGGATCGAAGACGCCCTTGGATTCCAGCACCTCTGCGCGAGCGATCTGGGGTGAATACGAATCCACGTGAATCGAGCGGTTATTCTTCAGCGCGAGTTGAATCGCCTGTAAGAGGTTAAGTTTAACCGCAGGCGGTGGCGTGGTTGAATCTTTCGTTGCGAACGAGGTCGCTGCGATCGCGCACCACAAAAGGAAAAAATGAAAAGTCCTGCACATGGTGCTATTTCACGATGGCTCCGTCGGATAAACGCACCGTACGTGTGCCGTAGGCTGCGTTTTCGTCGGAGTGGGTTACTTGCACGATCGTCACGCCTTCCTCGCGATTCAGTTTCTTGAAAAGCTCCATGATCGTCCGCGCCTGATCCGAGTGGAGATTCCCGGTCGGTTCATCGGCGAGTATCAGCGCTGGTTTCGCGACGAGAGCGCGTACAATTCCGACCAGTTGCTGCTGTCCTCCGGAAAGCTGGGAGGGGTGGAGATCCTTTTTTGCCACCAGCTGAAAACGGTCGAGCAGATCACAAACGATGCTCTCGCGCTCTTTTCTGGGGACATTGCGATACGCGAGCGGTATTTCCAGGTTCTCGTACACAGTGAGGTCTTCCAAAAGGTGGTAGCTCTGGAAAACGAAGCCCATGCTCGCGCGTTGAAGATCGAGCCGTGCCTTCTGATTCATCCGGTGTACGGCCTGATTGCGAAACCAGTATTCGCCCGTCCAATCAGCGTCGTGCAGCCCGAGCACGTGCAGGAGCGTCGATTTGCCGGAACCTGATGGCCCCATGATCGAAAGGAAATCACCTGCTGCAATTTCGAGGGAGATATTGCGCAGCGCATAGAACGGTCCGCCCTTGAGGGGATAGACCCGGTTGACGTGGCTGAACTTAATCATGAATGGGAGGTGCGTCTGAAGCCCGAACCAATGCGCGGAGTGTGGGTGATTCTCACGCGTGTTGAGCCTCGGCTGGTTGATCGACCACCCGCCCGTCAAAGAGGTGAATGTTGCGGCTCGCGTTTCGAGCGAAGCGTGGATCGTGCGTCACCATGACGATGGTCGCGCCACCCCGATGCAGGTCACGCAGCAGTTCCATGACCGCGTCGCCGTTTTTGGAATCGAGATTTCCTGTCGGCTCGTCTGCGAGCAGCACCGCCGGATGTCCCGCTAACGCGCGTGCGACAGCGACGCGCTGTTGTTGTCCGCCCGAGAGTTGCGAGGGAAGGTGTTTTGCGCGGTGAGCGATGCCGACTTTTTCCATCGCCTCCTGCACCCGCTCTTTTCGCTCGGGGGCGAGCATGCCGCGATAGGTCAGGGGAAGCTCAACGTTTTCATACACGCTCAGGTCGCCGATGAGGTTGAACGACTGGAAAATGAAACCGATCTCACGATTACGTATGCGTGCCCGTTCGGCCAGTGTCAGATCCTGCACCGGGCGCCCATTCAGCAGATAGGTGCCGCTGTTGGGCGTATCCAGAAGACCAAGGATTGAAAGCAGAGTAGACTTTCCGCAACCGGAAGGGCCTTCGATGGAAACGTACTCACCTTTTTTGATATCGAGGCTGATGTCGGCGAGAGCATGCGTCTCGACCTCGTCAGTGAGGAAGACCTTGGTGATATTTTCGAGTGAGATGACAGACGGGAGATTCATGTGATCGGAGTGAAAGAGGAGTGCGGGGACGGGATCCGGGAATCAGTCGATTTTGATGCGGGGGAAGGCATCGAATTGCGCGGTGTCGGAAAGAATGACGCGGTCGCCGGGCTGGAGTCCTTCGACGATCTCAATGGTATTTACCGAGCTGCGGCCGAGGTTAACGCGGGTGCGGCTGGCATGGATGCCGTCGGGTTCTAATTTGAACAATGTTACCAGTCCACGCTCCTGACCGATGGCGGGACGACCGACAAAAACCACCTCGTTGAGACGTTCCAGCTCGATCACACCATCGACAGAAAGATCGGGTCGGGCTCCGCGAGGCAGTTCGCCTTCAAGTGAGACGTCAACCGTCACCGTGCCGTTTTGTACGGAAGGATCCACGCGTGAAACGCGTCCTTCGACCACGCCATTGCGTGTGTCGATCTGCGCCGGCTGACCGATCTGGATGTCGCGTGTTTGTGTTTCCGCGATGCGCACTTCGGCTTTCAGCTTCGTAGGGTCCGCCACCCGCGCGAGATTCGCCCCCGGCTGTACTTGAGCACCCACTTCGACGGGAAGCACCTGCAACACACCGCGCACACCTGCTTTTACTTTGAGAGAATTGAGTTCATCCCGTCGCAAAGCGGCCTGTGCTCGCAATCGATCCACTTCTGCCGCCTTCACGGCGAGCTGCGGTCCGGTCGAGTCCTTCGCGAACGCATATCGCTTCAACTCGATCGTGTGGCGCGTGCCCGCTTGTTCGGCCGTGACTTTCGAGAGGCGACGATCGAGGGACGAAACGAGACCGTCTTTGAATAACTCCTCGTTTAACTCGGCGCGCAGTTTGGCTTGTTCAAAATCTGCCTTGGCCGTCGCAACCGAGGCTTCGGCCGATAGGATGTCGCGCTCGAGCTGTACCTTCAGGTTCACGAGTTCAGCTTCAGCCGCGGTGAACTGTGAATCTGCGTTTGCCGCCGCCTGAACGACGTCAGGATTGCTCAGTTCGAGAAGGATACTGTCCTCGGTCACGATTGCTCCGGGCCTCAGTAGAATACGCTCCACCCGTCCCGAGGTCCGCGCCGCGATCCAGCGAATTTCTTCCGGCACGAGCGTGCCCACGCCACGCACCTGTCGCACCATCGGGCCGCGTTTGACCGTATCAATCCACACCATGCTCTTCTCCACCGACGGGGAGGCTGGTTTAAGCTGAGCGAGCACGATCGTGATTCCAACGACTGCTGCCACAGCAAGAACTCCGATGATAGTCCGGCGTTTCCGTCGGGCCTTCGCCTGAGAAGGGCGGACGATGTCCATGGATGACCGGGGTGGAGTCGATGTGCGTGCGATGTCCTGAGTGCTCATTGGGGAGGATGTTTTCCAGCCGGTTACTCCGCCCGCAGGGTTTCGATCGGGTCTACCTTTGTCGCGCGCCTGGCTGGCATCAGGCAGGCGAGGATTGTGGTGATAGTGAGGAGAAACACGACGAACGCATAGATCGACGGATCGCTAGGAGCTGTTTGGTAGAGAATGTTGCTGAGCGTCGATGCCCCGAGTTGCGTGAGCGCTGCGGCGATTCCCAAGCCGAGTAATATCCCGAAGAATGACTTCCTGCCGCTGTCCCGCAGGACGAGCTTCATGATGTCCTGCCGGTTGGCTCCCAGGGCGATGCGGATTCCGAACTCCTTTGTGCGCTGCCCGACTGAGAAAGATGCCATGCCGTAGAGACCGACAACGGACAGAATGACCGCGAGCACGCCAAACAGGCTGAACAAGGTGGTGACCAGCTGCATCTGCGCCAGCGTGGTTTTCAAGAAGCCCTGTGGCGTGTCCATGCCGTAGATCGCTAACGCGGGCGTGACGCGGGCGACCTCACGGCGCACCATTTCGGTGTCGGGTGCGGCTTCCGTCCGGCTTCGCAGGACCAGCGTCAAATTGGAGGCTGGAAACAATGACACCGGAAAAAACACCCCCGCAGAATCACTCCGAGCCTCGAGCGGTCCTTGCATCTGGGTATCCGGCACCACGCCGATGATCGTCCGCGCGCCCGGACCGAACCCTCCTGTCAATCGTCGTCCGATGGGATTTTCCCCCGGAAAATAGCGCGTGGCAAATGACTGGTTCACAAGCACCGTCAGCGGTTTTCCCGGTGCGTCGCCGGAATCAAATTCGCGTCCGTATAAGGGGCGAAGCCCCAGTGTTGCAAAATAACCTTCGGAGACCGCCTCGCCCCAAGCTGGAATTTTCGTTCCTTCATGTCCTTCGATCTCCACCTCCGTGCGATCAGTGGTTATCAAACCCCGGCGTGTCGTGAATGCCGCGTGCGTCAATTGTGGCAGACTGCGGAAATGCTGAAGCAGGCGCGCCTGTGCATCACGACGGGAGTCTTCGCTGCGATAGTCGGCGTCGAAACTCATGCGGCCTCCGAGCAGGCCCTTGGAGTTGTATCCAAATTCCAGGTTGTAGCGGCCGCTGATGGATTTGGTGAGCAGCAGGGAAATGATCAGCAGGGCGGCGGTGAGTCCGATCTGGCCGGTCACCATGAACCCCGTGAGCCGGCCGACGAGGTGTCCCGTTTGTCCGCGTCCGCCCTCCCTGAGGGCATCCTGTGCGTTTGTTCGCGAGGCGAGCAACGCCGGCAAAAGACTGGAGGCGACAACGGAGCCCATGGTCACGACGACCACAAAGAGCAGCACCGTACCGTCGATTTCGAAGTTGAGCCACATGGGCAGCGCAGCGCTCCCGGTCAGGAACTTGCTGCACAGGTTGATCGCGCCAATCGACGCGACGCCACCGAGCAAACCGCCCGCGCCGGCGATGGTGACGCTTTCAACCAGCATCTGCACCACAAGCCGTCCCTGTGACGCGCCCAAGGCAGTGCGCACCGCCAGTTCGCGCGACCGCAGCACGGACCGCGTGAACTGCATGTTCATCACGTTGAAGCAGGCGATCGCCAGCACCGTAGCCACGGCGCCGAACATCACATAGAGGTGCTGGCGCGAATCTTTCGGGACGTAGGTATAGATCAGTGGGTCGATGCTGCCTTGAGTGAAATTCCGATTGGTGCCGGGGTAGGTAACAGCCGCCTTTCGTAGGAAGGCGGTAAATTCATCGGTCGCCTGTTCGACGGATACACCGTGCTTCAATCGCGCGATCATAAACGTCGACATCCCGGGCCGTCCTGTGAAGGGGATTTCATTGAATAGCGGGAGCCAGAGTTGGTCTCGAGGAAAACTAAACCCAGGAGGCATCACACCCACGATGGTGGTACTTCTTCCGTTGATCCGGATCGTGCGGTTGAGAATGTTTGGGTCCCGCTCGAATCGGGAGCTCCACAACGAATCGCTGATAACTGCGACACGCTCCGCTTCAGGGCGGTTGTCTTGCGGCGTGAACGTACGACCGAGGGCGGGTTTGACGCCGACCAGTTGGAAAAATCCGTCGGTGACGAGACAACCCGCGATTCGTTGGGCAAACTGCTGGCCATCCCAACTCAGAATGAGTGAAGACGCTGCATAGGCGGAGATTTCCTCGAATGATCGCTGCTCATTTTTCCATTCGAGCATATCGCCCACCCAGGGGTTGCCCTTGCGCTCTGGCGGCCACGACGGATCGCGCATTCTGAGCCGTACCAGTTGCTCCGGTTCGGGAAACGGCAGTCCTCGAATCAACGCCGAGTTGATGAAGCTGAACTGCGTCGTCACTCCGCAGATTCCGAGTGCAAGCACTGCGACGGAAATGAAGAAAAACGATTTCTCCTTCATCAGCATTCGCAGGCCGACGCGGAAGTCCCGCGCGATCTGTTCGAGCCACAACAACCCGCGTTGTTCGCGCGCTTGTTCCTTCAACTGGTCCATCCCACCAAACTGGCGCTGCGCCTCATAGCGCGCTTCCTCGGGTGACATGCCGGCTGCGATGTTTGCCTCCGTGCTTCGCTCAACATGGCTGCGCATCTCTTCGGCCATGTCGGCATCGAGTTTGCGCCGGCGGAACAGGGACAAAAAATTTCTCCAGATATTCATATGGAAATCTCACTCGGCACGCAGTGACTCCACAGGATTCACACGCGCAGCGCGTTGTGCCGGGAGCCAGGCTGCGATGGCGGCGACGAGGACGAGCACCAATGCAGAGAGAATAAAAACGAACGGGTTTTGTGGCGTGATCCCGTAGAAGTTGCTGCGAATCAGGTGCGTGATTCCGAGCGCGCCAAGGCCTCCTCCTGCGGCGCCAATGAACGCGAGCACTCCGGCCTGGCGTAATATTGTCCAAGCAATCCCTGCGAGGGACGGCCCCAAGCGCCATGCGAATCCCTATCTCACGGCGTTGTTGGGTAACGCTGTAAGCGAGTAATCCGTGAATACCCACGCCGGCTAGAACCACTGCCAGTGCGGAAAAGATCGTCAGGCAGAGTGCTGGGCTTTCTCGGACAGTGTCGTGTTTGCCATCACTTCTTCCATCGTGCGCGGTCCGGATAGTGGGATTTGTGGATCAAGTTTGTGGAGCAGCGCGCGAAGCGAGGGGACGATTGTACCGCGGATCGGCCTCGGTGCGGATCGCCAAGCGCATCGTCGGTTCACCATCTGCCGTGCGGCCGGTAAAGAGCACCTCGCGAAGTCGCCACCTCCGCGTAGGTCACTCGCCTTAACGTCTGCGACCACACCGACAACTTCCCACGGCATGTTAACAACGCCATCCACGATAACGGTGCGTCCCAACGGATTGCGGCCATTAAAAAGTCGCTCAGCGAGCACCTTGCTTATCACGATCACGCGCGTGGATTTCGTGGTGTCGGATGCGCGGATGTCTCGTCCTGCGAGAAGCGGAATGCCCATCGCCTCGAAGTACCCGGGTAACACCACCCGTTGATAACCGTGTCCTCCTTCGGCGGGAGTTGCGGGAGGACTACTCGCATCGTAAAGCGAGATATCGTTGGAAGGATTGCGAAGGGGTAACTGGCTGATGGCTCCCGCTGCGCGCACCCCTGGAAGCTTGCGGATCTCTTCGAGAAGAGATTCGAAGAATTGCGTCCGCGCCTGTGTGTAGTCGCGGGGGAGCGGGACCTCGACCGTCAGGAGATTGCGGGGATCAAAGCCGGGATCTGTCGTGTGAAGTGACGAAAGACTGCGGGCCAGCATGCCAGCGACGACCAGGAGGATAAATGAAGTCCCGAGTTGGGCGGCCACGAGCCCGCCGCGTAGCCGCTTCCCCTGACGCGAACTGCCTTTGCCCACCATCTTCATTGCACGAGCCAGATCGGGACGCTTCGCACGCAAGATAGGAATCAACCCAACGCCCAGCGCGGTGGTCACAGTCGCCAGCAATACGAATGAAAGCACCGGCCATGAGATCCCTGGATTGCGGAGGAAAAGCGTCTCGATCGAAAACAGGCGCATCAGCCCGTCTTGAGCCCACACCGCGAGGAGCGTGCCTAAGACTCCAGCGGTTACTGCGAGCAGGAGGGCTTCGGCGAGCAGGAGGCGAACGATCTGCCACTTCGACGCGCCTAACGCGGCCCGTACCGCCAGTTCACCTTCGCGCGCCGCACCGCGTGCGAGCAACAGACCGGCGGCGTTGGCACACGCGATCAGCAGGATGGCGGCGGCTCCACCGCACAGCATGAGAAAACTCATGCGATGCCGCTCGGCGAAAGCCTCCTGAAGCGGGGTTAAAAGCAATCCGCGAGTAGTGTGAGTATCGGGATAAGCCGTCGCTAGATTTGCAGCGATGACATCCACATCGCTCTGGGCCTCGGCGAGGGACACGCCGTCTTTGAGCCGGCCGAGCATCAACCAGTTGTTGTAGCGCCGGGGCCCGAGGTTCTGGGATGTCTGCGGCAGCCAGAGATCGGCATTGTAGATGAAGTTGAAATCGGGCGGTGTGACGCCAACCACCGTGCGCGACACGCCATCGACCCAGAGGGTGACGTTCGTCACGTCGTTCCGGTCACCGTAGTGCCGCTGCCAGTAGTCATGGCTGACCATCACCACGGGGAGTGATTCCGCTTTGCTGTCTTCAAGCGTGAAGTTGCGACCGATTGCCGCCGGTGCACCCAAGGCGTTGAACAAGCCGGTGCTGACAATCAGCGTGCTCGCGCGTTCGGCTTTCGTGCCGTGTCGCACGGTGACCTCGTTTACCCAGTAGAAAGCCTCGAACGCAGCAAACGAATGGCTCTGGTCCCGGTAATCGATGTAGTCCGGCCCTGCCGCCATTGGGTTTATTTCTCCGCCGAAGGTCGCGCGTCCCATGACGAGACGCTCCGCGTTTGGGTAAGGCAGCGGACGGATCATCACCGCGTACAGGGTGCTGAACATCGCCGTCACGCCTCCGATTCCCAGTGTGAGAATCAAGATTGTGGTTGCGGTAAAACCAGGGGCTTTGCGAAGCGAGCGAGAGGCAAATCGAAAATCGCGGAAGAGTGTGTCCATCGTGGCCCAGGAACGCTGTTCGCGCGCCTGTTCCTTCAACTGGTCCATCCCACCAAACTGGCGCTGCGCCTCATAGCGCGCTTCGTCGGGCGACATGCCGGCAGCGATGTTTGCTTCCGTGCGGCGTTGGAGATGCTCTCGCATCTCTTCGTGCATGTCGTCGTCGAGGCGACGTCGATTGAAGAATGCCGCGAGCTTTTTCACCAGCTGCTTCATGGTGCTTGGATCAAAGAGGGTAGGTTTTTGCTGCGGATGAATCCGGGGTCAGGCCGTGCTCATCACCTGCTTGATGGCGACGACCAACTGGTCCCAGTTTTTCTGCTCTGCATCGAGCTGCTTACGGCCGGCCTTGGTGATCGTGTAGAACTTGGCCCGGCGGTTGTTTTCCGACTGTCCCCACTCGGAATCCAACCAGCCCTTTTGCTCCATGCGGTAGAGCGCGGGATAAAGGGAGCCTTCCTCCACTTTGAGTACCTCGCTTGAGAGGACCTGAATGCGCTGGGCGATTCCCCAGCCGTGAGTCGATCCGCCGTTGAGAACTTGCAGCACCAGCATGTCGAGCGTGCCGGGCATGATTTCCATTTTTCCCATGATAGTTTCCTTTCCAAAGATAATCTAGGGGAGAGGAAGTGACGACTTCCCTAGATAGTCAAGGGGAGACTTTGCGAAACAGCTTTTGGGGAACTGGAAATGGTACGGAGCAGGGCAACGCCAACCGTGCTGCGACGCGCTGTACGGGTAGGTTGGACCGCTCGCTCAGGATTTCCCGCGATGTCAGTCGCTATGTACTAGTCGAGGCCTGCGCTCGACGAGCACCGGCTCGGCACGGGATGCTCCCGGGCCAACGAGTGCCCGGATCGTCCTCGAAGCTGATCTATCTTCGGTCCTCCAACTCTTGGACCGCGTGATACTGTGATTACGCGAGCCTATGCTTTGGCGTTGAGGTAACGACCGATCGTGGACTTTGCGTGCCTTATCGCGTCCTGACGGGCCTGCGCAGGCGTGGTTTCGCGAGAGACCGATTCTGCCTTTTTCCGGTCTTCTGCGTGATTGGCGCGTTTAATGATTTCGGAACCGTTGTCCTGAGTGATGCCGCTCTGTTGGCGCTTTCCTGATGTGACTTCCATGCTGCATGGGAGGGAGTGAATTTCAGGACTGGTTTCCAGTTCATTACTCTGGGGTTTATCACTCAGGAAGATCCTGGTGATTGGCGGCGATCGCGCGGCTTACTGACTGCGATCGTTGATGTCGGAAGCGTCCCATGTGGTGAAGAGCACGAAGACGGCGAGGGTGATGACGACGAAGCTCATGGTGGTGATGAAGCGTGTTGATGATTGGCGTTCCAAAACGCAGTCCGCGCGTACGGGCACGAACTGCGTGAAGAATGGTTGAACGACTCAGTGCAGGCCGCCGCTTGCGCGCAGCTCTTCGCCGGTGATCCAGCGGGAGTCGTCGGAGGCGAGGAAAACGGCCACCGCTGCGATATCCGCAGGCTGACCGGAACGGCCGAGCGGAGTTTGCTGGACGATGTGTTTCTCCATTTCGGAGCCAACAATGCCCGCGGTGTGCGTGCCCTCGGTCTCGACGATGCCGGGGTTGAGCGCGTTGACGCGGATTTTTTTCGGACCGAGCTCCTTGGAAAGCACCCCGGTGATCGCGTCGACGGCGCCCTTCGTGCCTGTGTACACGGCGCTCTCGGGTGGCGTGATGCTGCTGACGACGGAGCTGATGTTGATGATACTGCCGCCGGTGTTCGGGAAGAGTTTCACGGCTTCCTGTGTGGTGAGGAGAAGGCCGAGAACGTTGATGTTGAACTGCCGGTGGAAGTTTTCGGGCGTGATGGCTTCGAGCGGAGCGAACTCGAATACGCCGGCGTTGTTCACGAGGATGTCGAGTTTGCCGAAGGCGGCCTTGGTGTCGGCGACGAGGCGGACGATGTCGGTGGGCTTGGAAACGTCGCCATGAATAGCCACGGCTTTGCCGCCGGCGGCGGTGATTTCCGAGACGACCTTGTCGGCGCCTGCTTTGCTGGATGCGTAGTTGACGACAACGGACGCGCCTTCGGCGGCGAGATGTTTGGCGATGGAAGCGCCGATGCCTTTGGAGGCGCCAGTGACGAGGGCAGATTTACCAGTGAGTTTTTTGGACGAGGACATGTTGTGATGTGTTGATTGTTGATGGACGGGAAATGGTGCAGGGGCTCACGACGACGGTGGCTGCCAGCCGCCGCCCAGGGCCTTGATGAGCGCGACCTGTGTGATCCAACGCTGGCCGGCCAGACGGGCGTCGGTGCGTTCGACGTCGAGTGCGGTGCGCTGGGCATCGACGACCTCGAGGTAGCTCACAAAGCCGGCGTCGTAACGCTTCTGCGAAAGATCGGAGCCGCGGCGGGCGCTCGCGACGGCGCGGGACTGGGCCTCGGCTTGCTGCGCGAGGAGCTGTGACGCAGTGAGTGCGTCCTGGACTTCGCGGAAAGCGATCAGGACACGCTGACGGTAGGTCGCTAGCGTTTCTTCGTAGGAGGCGCGGGAGCGGGCGAGGTTGGCACGGTTGCGGCCACCTTGGAAAAGAGGCAGATAGAGACTCGGGCCGATCGACCAGAATTTGCTTTCCGATTTGAACAGATCGTCGATGTCGGCGCTGGCGTATCCGGCGCTTCCCGTCAGCGAGAGCGCGGGAAAGAACGCTGCCTTGGCGAGACCGATGCGGGCGTTGGCTGCGGCAAGTGTGCGCTCGGCGGCGGCGATGTCGGGGCGGCGTGTGAGCAGTTCGCTGGGGAGGCCCGCGGGTATTGCCGGGAGGACAATGTTGATACTCGAGATATCCGAACCTGAAGCGGTGGTTGCGAATTCCGGCGCGGCTTTGCCGAGGAGGACGGCGAGGGCGTTTTGGGTAGAGGAGCGGCGCTGGGCGAGCGCGGCGGCGTCGGCCTCGGTAGTGGCGAGTTCAGTCTCCCCGCGAGCCACGTCGAGATCGCTGGCACTGCCGTTTTGGAAACGAGCATGGACGAGACCGAGTGCGTCGCGACGCAGACCGATCGTGGCGGTCACGACGCGGAGTTCCTGATCGAGAGCGCGCAGTATGAAATAGGTGGTTGCGACTTCGGCGGTGAGGGAAAGGCGCGCGGCTTCGTAGGTGGCACCCGAGGCGGCGAGTTCGGCGCGAGTGGTTTCGTTGAGGCGGCGAACTCGGCCAAAGAGATCGATCTCCCAAGTAAGCTCCAGCGGCAGCCGGTAAGTTGTCGCGAGCGGATTGGGGAGTTTGTTGTCGACCGCGAGGGAGGTTTGTTCGCGCTTGAAAGACGGATCCACCGATACGGACGGAAAATAGCTGGAGCGAGCGACGCCGGAAATGGCGCGGGCCTGCTCGACACGAGCGAGTGCGGCACGGAGATCTTGATTCGCGGTGAGGGCTGTTTCCTCGAGTTGGTTGAGCGCGGGATCGTTGAAGAGATGCCACCAATCCGGTGAAAGCGCATTTGCCGGTGCTGATGCGGCGGGTGACGCGTCGCGGTAGTTGGCGGGAGCGGAGACGACCGGGCGTTTGTAGTCAGGGCCGACCGATGGCAGCGCGTGCAAAACGGTCGAAGATGACGCGAGGACGAGCGTTGCGAAGGAGAGTGTTTTCATGGTGATGGATGGAAATGGGCAAGGCAGTGGCCAGGGCCGCGTGGCTGCGGCTGGCGATAAAGCGATGTTTCAGGAAATTAGCGGATGATTGTGGCGGGTGTGCTCATCGAGCGGTGAAGCCTCCGTCGACGAGGAGGTCGTGGCCGGTGACGAAGGAAGCGCCGGGCGAGCAGAGCCAGAGGACTGCCGAGGCCACCTCCTCCGGTGTTCCGATCCGACCAATGGGGTGTTGCGCGGCGTAGGCATTGCTAGCCTCGGTTTCTCCTTTGCCGAAAAACGCCTCAAAGCTTGGCGTGCGGATGCCGGCGGGAGAAACGCTGTTCACGCGAATGCCGACTTGGGCAAACTCGAGCGCGGCGGATTTAGTAAGACCGACGACGGCGTGTTTCGCGGCAATGTAGAGACTCACACCGGGAAAGGCGACGCTGCCACCGAGCGACGCGGTGTTCACGATCGCGCCGCCGCCGCTTCGCAGCAGAGCCGGGATCTGGTATTTCATGCCGAGGAAAACCGAGCGGACGTTGGCGTCGAAGATTGCGTCGTAGGTTTCGGTCGTTTGCTCGGGAATCGGCGCGGCGGGCCCGAGCAAACCGGCATTGTTGAAGGCGATGTCGAGGCGGCCGAAGCTGGCGATCGTTTGTTCAACGAGTGCGACATGATCGGGTTCTCGCGTGGCATCGGCGCGCACGAAAAGCGCATCGCCACCCAGGGCTTTGATCTCGGCGACGATGTCTGCACCTTCTTTTTCGCGCCGTCCGGCGATGACGACGCGTGTTCCCTCGCGGGCAAACGCGAGCGCGGTTGCACGGCCGATGCCGGAAGTTCCGCCCGTGACGATGGCGACTTTGTTTTGGAGCGGACGAGTGAGATGATCGGCTTTCACGTGGAGAATAGTTCCGAATAATGTTTTCTGGAGTCAGCGTATCAGGCGTGGGCCTTTGCGTCGTCCGGGAGAGTCCGGGGCAATTCGGTGGTGGTAGTCTTGGACTTTTTCAGGCCGATCTTTTCGAGGACGACGTAGAAGATCGGCGTGAGGAAGAGGCCGAAAATGGTGACGCCGATCATGCCCGCGAAAACGGCGATGCCCATGGCACGACGCATTTCGGCACCGGCGCCGGTGGAAGCGACCAGTGGGAAAACGCCCGCGATGAATGCGATGCTCGTCATCAAGATCGGACGCAGGCGGAGACGTGAGGCCTCGAGCGCGGACTCGACGATGCCTTTGCCCTCTTCTCGAAGCTTCACCGCGAACTCGACGATCAGGATCGCGTTCTTGGCGGCGAGACCGATGAGCACGATGAGGCCGATCTGCGTGAAGATGTTGTTATCCCCTTGAGTGATCCAGACGCCGAGCATAGCGGCGAGCAGTGCCATCGGGACGATGAGCAGCACGGCGAACGGAAGGCGGAAACTTTCGTACTGCGCGGCGAGCACGAGAAACGCGAGTAGGATGCTGAGCGGGAAGATCAGCACGCCTGTGTTGCCGGCGATGATCTTCTGGTAGGTGAGCTCGGTCCAATCGAGGACCATGCCCTTGGGAAGATTTTCATGGGCGAGTTTTTCCATGAGCGCCTCGGCCTGGCCCGAGCTGAAACCGGGCGCGGCAGCGCCGTTTATCTCAGCGGCGGGATAACCGTTGTATCGCATCACGCGGTCAGGTCCGTATGTTTCGGATACCTTCACGAGCGAACCGAGCGGAACGAGTTCACCGGCCTTGTTGCGAGTCTTGAGGCGGAGAATGTCGTCGGCATTGTCGCGGAATTCGGCGTCAGCCTGAGCGACGACCTGATAGGTGCGGCCGAAGCGGTTGAAATCGTTTACGTAGAGTGAGCCGAGGTTGATCTGCATCGTCTCAAAGACGTTCTGCAGAGGAATTCCCATCGACTTGGCCTTGGCGCGATCGACCTGTGCATCGAGCTGTGGTGTGTTGATCGTGTAGCTGGAGAAAATACCGGCAAGGCCGGGCGTCTCTCGCGCTTTGCCCATCAAGCCTTGCGTGGCCTGGTAGAGCGCATCGAGACCGTTGTCGCCGCGGTCTTCGACATAGAGCTTGAAGCCACCAATGGTGCCGAGTCCCTGGACAGGAGGCGGCGGGAAGATCGCGATGAAGGCATCCTGGATCTCGTTGAACTGACGCTGAAGATCAGCGGCGATCGCGGGGCCGGAGAGTTCCTTGGATTTGCGTTCGTCGAAGCCCTTGAGCGCGACGAAGAGGATGCCGCTGTTGGGTGAGTTGGTGAAGCCGTTGATCGAAAGACCGGGGAACTCGATCGCGTTGGCGACACCCGGGTGTTTGAGCGCGATGTCGGTCATGCGACGGACGACGGCGTCGGTGCGCTCAAGCGCGGCCGCGGCGGGAAGCTGCGTGAAGGCGACGAGGTACTGCTTGTCCTGCGTCGGCACGAAGCCGGACGGAATTTTTTTGAAGAGAAGGGCAGTGCTTCCGAGCAGTCCCAGATAGACGACGAGCGCGATGACGGAGAGACGGAGGAGACGGGCGACGCCGCCGGAATATTTTTGCGACGCCCATTCGAAGAAGCGGTTGAAGGGACGGAAGAACCACCCGAAGGCGAAGTCCATGATGCGTGTCAGGCGGTCCTTGGGCGCGTGATGATCGCGAAGAAGGATTGCGGAGAGCGCGGGGGAAAGGGTGAGGGAATTAAACGCCGAGATGATCGTCGAAATCGCGATGGTGATGGCGAACTGCTTGAAGAACTGGCCGGTGAGGCCGCTGATGAACGCAGTCGGAATAAACACGGCTGAGAGCACGAGCGCTGTGGCGACGATGGGGCCGGTCACCTCGCGCATCGCGCGCTTGGTGGCTTCGACCGGTGAGAAGCCGAGAGCGATGTTACGCTCGACGTTTTCGACGACGACGATGGCGTCATCGACCACGATGCCGATCGCGAGCACGAGGCCGAAGAGGGAGAGGGCGTTGATGGAGAAACCGAGCGCGCTCATCACGGCGAAGGTGCCGACAAGCGAAACGGGAACGGCCGCAAGCGGGATGATTGAGGCGCGCCACGTTTGGAGGAAGAGAATCACCACGAGAACGACGAGGACGATCGCCTCAAGCAGCGTGTGCACGACGGCCTTGATCGAGTCTCGGACGAAGATCGTCGGATCGTAGACGATGTTGTAGTCGAGGCCGTCGGGGAAATTTTTCTTCAGCTCGATCATCGTGGCACGAACGGCATCGGAGGTGGCGATGGCGTTGGAGCCGGGGAGCTGCGCGATGGGGAGGGCGACGGCGGGCCGGTTGTTGAGGAGGGAGCGAAGTGCGTAGTCGGAGGCACCGAGTTCGAGGCGGGCGACGTCGCGGAGCTGGACACGCTCACCGCGGGCACCGGTTTTCACGATGATATCGCCGAATTCTTCCTCTGTTGCGAGCCGGCCCTTGGTGTTGATGAGAAGCTCGGTGTCGGCGGGTTTGGAATTGGGCTGCTGGCCGACGGCGCCGGAGGCGACCTGGACGTTTTGCTCGCGAATGGCTGCGACTACGTCGGAAGAGGTGAGACCGCGGGCGGCGACCTTGTTAGGATCGAGCCAGACGCGCATGGCATAGTCGCCCGAGCCGAAGACGCGGACTTGACCGACGCCGTTGAGGCGGGCGAGGACGTCCTTCACCTGGAGCGTGGCGTAGTTGCGCACATAGATGTCGTCGTAACGTCCCTCGGGAGAGAACAAATGGACGACCATCAGCAAATCGGGCGATGCCTTGGTGGTGGTGACTCCGATACGGCGGACCTCTTCTGGAAGTTTGGTCTCGGCCTGAGCGACGCGATTCTGGACCTGTACCTGCGCGTTATCGAGATTGGTGCCGAGTTTGAATGTGATCGTGAGTGTCATCACACCGTCGCTCGTCGCCTGGGAGAACATGTAGAGCGAGTTCTCCACGCCGTTGATGGCTTGTTCGATGGGAGCGGCGACCGTCTCGGAAATGGTCTTTGGATTGGCGCCGGGATAGACGGCGCGGACGATCACGGTTGGCGGGACGACCTCGGGATATTCGCTGATCGGGAGGCGAAACAGGGCGATCGCTCCAACGAGGAAGATGACGATCGACAGGACGCCGGCGAAGATCGGGCGCTTGATGAAGAAATCGGAGAAATTCATGGCTGTGAAAACCGGGAGGTTCGGAGCAAGTGGCGAAGGATGGGCAAAGCAGTAGCTGCGGCCCTCGTGCGTGGTGCGCCGAGGGCGGGTTTAAGGTGGTCTAGTCGTGAAGGATTATTTCAGCGCGATGGCGGTTGGTTGCGGTGCGCCTGCGTCGGCGACAGAAGTTTCCGCAGTGACGGACATGCCTGGGCGCACGCGTTGGAGTCCGTTGACGATGACGCGATCACCCGCTTTGAGGCCGTCACGGACGACGCGTTTGCCATCGATGATGGAGCCGAGTTTCACTGTGCGGTAAGCGACGGTGCTGTCGCTGCCGACGGTGAGGACGAACTTCTGACTCTGGTCGGTGCCGACGGCGCGCTCGCTGATGAGCAGCGTGGGTTCCGCTGCGCTGACAGGAAGGCGTACGCGGGCAAAGAGGCCTGGGACGAATTCGCCGTCGGCGTTCGGAAACACCATGCGCACCACGAGGCTGCCCGTCGCGGCGTCGAGACGATTGTCGGCTGACTCGATGTAGCCGCGATGAGAGAATGTTTTCTCATCGCCGAGCTGGAGTTCGACGGGGACGTGACCGTTTTCGTTGGGCAAGCGGCCCTCGCGGCTGAGACGATTGAAAGTCAGCACGGTTGCCTCGTCGACGTCGGCGTAGACATAGACTTCGCCGACAGAAACGATCGAGGTGAGCAGCGTGGCCGAGCCAGGCGCACCGGAGACAAGATTACCCGCAGTGACATAGGCACGACTGACGCGACCATCGATTGGCGCGCGAACCTCGGTGTGTTCGAGATCGAGACGTGCGCTGGCCAGCGTGGCTTCGGCGGCACGGAGTTGGGCGCGGACTTCGGCGAGGTGGGTGGTGCGAACGTCGGCGTCTTCGACGGAGATCGCGCGTTGTGAAAGGAGTTCGTCAGAGCGGCGCGCTTCACGCTCGGCGATGCTGACGCGGACACGGGCGCTTTCGGCCTGGGCGGTGGCGAGATCGAACTGGGCTTTGTACCAGCGTGGATCGATCAAGAAGAGAACGTCGCCCTTGTTGACGAGCTGGCCTGCGCGGAGGCGGACTTCCTCGATGTGTCCGGAAACGCGCGGGCGAATCTCAGCGGTTTCCGTGGCATCGACGCGACCGATAAACTCGCGGTGCTCCGTGAGGACACGTTCTTCGACCGGAGCGATGGTGACTTTAGGCGCGAGCGGGGCGCCTTGCGGAGTTGCGGTCTGTGCGCTGTTGGGAATTGCAAGATAGATACCGGCGCCAATCAGGGCGAGGGTACCGACGGTAGCGAAAATGGCACGCGGGCGTGAGCGATTGAGTGAGCGGGTGGGCTTGGTGTTCATAGCAGGCGGTGACGAGTGATGCGGATGCGAATAGTTGACTAGTTGTCTATTTATGAGGCGAAAAAAATGCGCATGGCCTACGGCAATGCGCTGACGAGTTCAGGATTTGGCGGTGGTGATCTGTTTGGCGCCGAGCAAGCGAAGGCCCATCTCGGGAAGACTGCGCGCGACTTCCGGATCATTCATGATCCGGCACTGGCAAACGGTTCCTTCGATCAGGCCTGCCAGGGCGCAAGCCTTGTCGGCCGGATCGCATGGCTCAACGGAGCCCTCGGCAACGGCGTCGCGGATGGCAGATTCGTAGTAGCGACGCTTGCGGTTGAGAATTTCGCGGATTTTGCCCGTGAGATCCTCTTGCTGGGTGGAAGTTTCTGTACCTACGGAGACGATCGGGCAGCCCAAAACCTTGCCATGTTCTTTCTTCACCAAAACCTGCCTTTGATAGATGGACTCCAAGTAGGACGAAATACGGGTCAGTGGATCAAGGGACGGTGAGAAGGCCTGATCCATATTGGGCTTCCAGCTCTGCTGCCACATGCTTTCGAGGGCGGCGACGGCGAGTTCAGCCTTAGAGGAGAAGAAGTAATAAAAACTGCCCTTCTTCACGTCTGCGCGTTTGCAGATATCGTCGATCGTGACGGCGCCGTAGCTCTCTTCCCAAATAAGGTCGAGGGCTGCCTCTAGCAGGCGTTCGTTGGCGTCACTGGTGCGTCCCATGGGGCAGACGATTGTTGACTATTTAGTAAACTACAAGTCCGGAATCGAAAAATCTTCGGGCGCGCTTGGCGGAGGGGCTTGCGGGAGAGGAACGCAGTCTCAGTTTGGAATAAACCGGATGATTTGTTCGAGAGCCTGGATCGAACCGAGGCCGCCTACCGGGATGAGGATGGCGGTGAAGATGGGATTGCGGTGCCACGGTTGAAAAACCGCTCCGTTGTACGACTCGATTTGTTTCCGGCGTTCGCGCAGGAATTCGACCCGGGCTTCGTGCCTGGCGAGATAGTTTTCGTCGGTTGCGGATGGGATGGGGAAGTGCGGACGCGTATCGTCAGAGGCATCAGGAGTGTCAGGGGTGTCGGAGGTGTCGCGGCGCGCGTGATAGTCACGAATGCGTTCGAGACTCTCACGCAACGAGTCATCAATGAAGTCGAAGGAGTCCTCGCGAGCGCGCCGCGCTTCGCGCTGGAGGAGCACGGTGGTGATAATGATGATCAGCAGTCCCAGTCCAAATACGCAGAGCAGGAGTGGCGGCCAGTCCCACGCGTCAAAGAGGCTGTTACGCGCCGCGATCATCATGAAGAGCGCGGTGAAAGGAAAATAGACCAGGCGCGAAACAGTCGATGCGAGCTTGTTGATGAGATGCATGGCTTCGCATTCCTTGAGCGCCGTGTTTTTCTTTGGAATGTATCGGGTAAGCCCGCGCAAAAAACTGCTCGCGAGGAAAGTCACATCGAACACGTAGAAGAGCAGGACGGTGTAGGTCATGACTGCGCCCCACATGAAACCATTGTCCAATGCGCGGCTCACTTCTCCGCGCACGGGTACGAATGGCTGATCGGCGAGACCTCCCACTTTGAGTGCGAGGCGAATAACAAGGAAATAGACAGCCACATAAAAAATCAGGCGTACAATCCGGGGCGCGCACGAGGCTGCACTCAGGTAGCCAAGCCAGAGATGTTTCTCCGCTTCCGCATCGGATGAGCTCTTCGGCTGACACAGCCAGATCCAGTGCGTGAATCGCACCCATACGGCTTTTACTCCCGAGATGGGCGCCACGTCCGGAGGTGGAGACGCTACGTTCTGGAAAAACGTTTTCTCGATGTCGTGCTTCTGCCTTTGAAGCGTTTTCCAGGTGAGCAAAATAAACGAGAGGGAGCATATACTGGCGGCGAATCGGATGAAATCCGTCGGCCAGACACTGACTCCCTCAAACCACGCAAAGCGTTCCTCTCCGTGGTGGTTTATCACGAAATGAATGGCTGTGAGGAGGCGGGTGTTCCCCCAGATAACCGGTGCAAGCCAGCCAGTGAGGAATGCGATGAAGAGGATGCGATGCGTCGTCGAAATCCCGGCGCGAAAGAGCGTGAGAATTTTAGCCAGGAATATGAGAATGCCGACAGCGGCGGAGACCTTCCAAAAGCCGTGGTTGTGGGGATCATCCAAAGCCTGTTCTTGGACGGCCAGGCATCCGATCATGGCACTCAACGTCAGTGCGCAAAGGAGACAGTGCAGCGTGAGGGCTGGGCGGAACCAGAGCAGAAGTCCGATGAATAACGCGAGCAGCGCGGCACGATGAAACCAGGTCGAAGCAGGCGGGTGAAGCAGCAGGACTTCGGGATGAAGGGGGGCGTTCGATACGTCCTCGGGTTCATCGTGATGATGCGCACTATTATGCGAGCCCTGTGGGACGGGAACTGAGATGTCGTGGAGTTTGTTGCTGCCGATTTCAAATAGGCGAGGAGCGGACTTTGTCGTGAAGGGCGTCTGGTGGGTTTTTCCGTTTGAATCCATCCAGGAGACCTGGGTGAGATTGATAGCCTTCAGCGTAGATAGAAAAAGTGCGGTTTGGTAACTATCGCGAAACGGGGGGATTCGGTCCTGAATAACCTCGCCGGTGGTAAAACCGAAAGGGGAGGCTACGATCAGGTTTCGCGTCCATGAATGCTCTTGTTCGTTCAAATAAAGAGCGTCGAGGCCGACGGTGAAAAACACTGCCTGACGAAAACGTTTTTTCAGTGCGCGCATCACCAGCAGTTTGTCGTAAACGTCGCTGCCGAGGATGCCTATCGCTCCGATTTGAGAGGGGTGATCACGATTGCGCCGCAATTGGGAATCGAGTGCTTCCAATCGGTCGGTCAACCGACGCAAGTAGTCGAATTGCGACTGCCCTTCAGGGCGCTCCAATTCGTCGGGGTTGGTTTGGTTGCCACCGGCTTTTTTTTGATCGTCCGGTTTACCGGAATCCTTTGCCCGTTTGTGGCCGCCGCCGATTTCTCCGTCCAAGCCGCGCAAATACGAGAACTCATGCACGTAAGTCGGATTGGCGACCCACGCTTCGCGGTCGGACTCGAGATTGGCGACTGTTTTTCCTGCGAGCCGGCAAGTGAGGTACCGGGCCAGACTGCGACTGTAGAGCGAGTCCCACTCGGCGACGATCGCCACGTGCCGGGTTACTTCCTTTTTTGCGTTGGGATTTGGCGGCGAGTGGCCTGAGGGAAAGCGTAGGTTGCGACGGTCGAGTTCGTCGAGAATGGCCTCGGCCATTTGATCATCGGTTGGAATGGTTCGCTCAAGGCGCCAAGAGTACCTTGCTTCGGGGCTGGTTATTGAAACGGACGTGGATTCGGCCGCTTGAGGCGTCATTGGGTTTTGACCGCCCTGCGCCGCGGAAATTTGCGGGGCGTGGTTAATGGCGACACGCAGCGCCGCGGGCGCCACGGTAGCGCGCGCGCTCAGGATGGTGGCGCACATGCGTTGAGGCATGAATTGGGAATTGGTTTCGAGCCAGGTCTCGAGACGGTCCGAATTTGTCGGCCCTATGATTTTCAAATTACATTGATCAATCGCCTCCTGGCTGGTCAGCAGATGGGCAATGATCGCGTCGATGCGGTAGGGGACGGCCGGGACATTCTTCAATGGCGGAGAAGTCAGCGGGACAGCCAAACGATCTTCATCCAGCCAGAGCACAATTACGCGGTCGTAGGATTCTTCGAAAAAAAGATGAGGTGAATCGGGTGTGCGGCTGGTCTGCGCCGGACCTTTTTGCCGCCAGTCGTTTTCCGTGCCGTCGAGGATGACATGATCGGCCACGACGGCACGGACCTCGAATTGTTCGTAGGGAATATCCACATCGCCTACCGCTGGATCGAGCGGAACCCGGGCGAAATGCAAAAAGGAGCCGTCTATGCTGATATATTGTGAGCGACCCAGTCCTGAGAGCACAGCGTTACGCATACGGAGGCGTACCTCGTGATCCTCGGGATAATCCTTGACCCTTCAGCAGCACCGGCAGGATCAAAACTCGTGCTTTTAGATTGGGATCTGGCGCGTCGCTTTGCTCTCTCTCGGCACGGGCCTTCTGTTTTGTTTCCTGAGCACGCAGGACGACAGCGTTGAACAGCCCGAGGGTGGACGGCGCGGGAGCGTTGATTGCAGGTGGAGAAACATCCAGAGGGTCCTGCCAAAAGCGTGCGGCCGTTTTTCTTTCGGCCGGTTGGGCCGCCTCGAAGGGACCTCCTGCCGGTCGTGACGAAATCAGGGGCGCCTTGTCGTTAATGATACCTACTGCCAGGAAAAGCAGGACTGCCAGATTGGGAATGAGCAGTGACGGATCGAGATTGCGCGAATTCATCGCGGCCGTCCTTTCTGAAAAGCGGACGTTAATTGCTTAAGGGAAACCTTAACAGGGGCTCGCTCGCAGCCCCGCAGATCTCTGGGATCACTTACTAACTCCGCTTTTTTGTCCCGTTATTACATGGGGATAAAATATTTTCCCTCGAAATGAACTGTGCACAACCAGCGAGAAGCGACTATGTCCAAGATCGCTGACTGCCTTGGATGTGTGGCGTCGACCTGCGAGATATCGACGATGTTTGTGGGCGTCCATGAATGCCATGGCGAAGGCTTCACGCGGACTGAATTGGGTCGCGGATGCCAATTCGCGGACAGAGCTGGGTCGATTGAAGCCGGGTTGATCTCGCGATAAAAAGATGATCGGGGGGGGCCGGAGTGATCCGGCCAAGGGAGATTCGCATCTTGCGCTAACGAGCCACTCTCCCACGACGAACCTGTTTCAGCAGCGGCCATCAGGCTTTGTTGCCTGACCTATATTGCTGAAAACAAAAAAGCCGCCAAAACCACGTTTCCGCAGTTTTGACGGCCGAAAGTTTCTTCAATTACTTCGCTGCAGGGGTTGCAGCCGGTGTGGGAACCTTGGTGAGGGAGCTGTCGTTGGCGCGTTTTGCAACCATGTCAGCCATGCGCTGAACTTGGAACTCGGCCGTACGTTTATCGACCAGCGCCAGTTCGACCTTTTTAGCCATATCGAAGGAATCGCGGCCGAGCTTTTCCTTTTCGGCACGCAGGTTGGCGAGGTCCTTTTCGAGAGCTACGGTCTGCTTGGTAAAGTCAGCCAGCTGGTTGTTGAATTTTTTAGTGTCAGCGGTGATTCGCTCGATCTCGGCCTTCTTCTTGGCCTCTTTCTCGTCTTCCTTCTTCTTTTCTTCGGCTTCGCGCTGCGCGATGCGCTTGTCGGCGTCTTCGCGCGCCTTGCGCTCGGCTTCTTTTTTCTTGGCGTCGTCTTCTGCTTTTATACGGGCTTCCCGTGCTTTGTGCTCCTGTTCCTTTTTGGCCATTTCTCCAGCGTCATGCCAGTAAAGGCCGGCGAAAAGGGCGAGCAGGATGACTGGTACGATATAATACGAGCGCTTCATGGCTTAGAGGGGCTGGAATTGGGTTAGCTTTTATTTTTTGCGGCGGCGGCTGCTGCTGCGGCTGCTGCTTCTGCGGCCTGATCTGCGGCGGCGATTTTGGAGAGGATCAACTCAAAGGCCTTTTCGTTAGCTTGGGCCTGTTTGACGTAAACCTGCTGTGCATCGATTTCGGCCTGCTGGGCTTTCATCTGGTCCTTCACCTTGGCGATGGCTTCTTTCTCCACCTTGATCTCATCATTCAGGCGTTTGACTTGGCCTTCCTGACGACGTTGTTCGTCAAATGCTTTTTGACGCTCATCGACGAGAGCCTGGCGAGCCTCGCTGTCGATGCGGGCCTTTTCGTCGCGAGCTTCTTTCTCCTTTTTGCGTTTCTCCTGGAGTGCGATTGCATCGGCATAGGCCTTTGCGCGATCAGCGATTTCCTTGTCCTGCTTGTCCTTTTTCTCCTTCGCGAGCTGCACTTTTTTCGCCTCTTCGACGGCGGCGTGGTGCGAGCGGAAGTTGATGTAAAGACCGGCAAAGACAAGGCAGCCGATGATGGGGATAAGGAAGTAGACTTTCTTCATTTGGTTAAAGGGGAGGGGATTAGCGGGCTGAGTTGGCAGCAGCGGCTTTCACCTGGGTGTTGCGCTCTTCGATAGATTCGTTGACGGCCTTGAGAAGGTCTTTGGGGCCTTTGCCGTTTGGATCGAGTTCAACCGCTTTCTCGGCCGCCCATTTGGCGTCGTCGAGTTTTTTGAGGTCGAGGGCGAGGTAGGCAATGTAGCTGTAGGCCTGAAGCTGCTGGGATTTTTCCAAGCCCTTCGTGACGGCCGACTTCATGTACGTCAAAGCGTCCGTATATTTATCAGTCGTATAGTACAGATTGCCAATTTGAAGATCGAGCGATGCGGATTTCGGGAAAAGCTTTGAAGCCTCTTTAAGCGTAGCAATGGCTTTCTCTTCCTTGTGCAGCTGCTGATAGCATGTAGCGAGGAGCTCCCAGTTCTTCTGTTCGGACTCGAGCGTACCGTTGCGGAGACCGGTTTCGAAGAGATCTGCCGCGAGGGAATACTGCTGGATGTTGAGGTGCAGGCCGACCAAGGTGAAGTTATCGCGCTTTTCGGTGAGAAGACCTAGCTTCTGGGCGCGCTCCAAGGTGACAATCGCACGGACGTAGCCTTTGTCTTCCTGAATGAGATAGGCGTTAAGCAGTTGCTGCCAGTAGGACTTATTTTTGGGATAGTCCTTCACCAGAAGCTCCAGATACTCGGCTGCTTTCGGATAGTCGCTGAGCTGCTGGTGAATAGCCATGAGCAAGGCATAGAAAGGCTCTTTGGACTTGTTGCTCATGATGCGAAGGCCCTTTTCCGCCTCGGCTCGGGCCTGTTCCAGGATGACCTTGTCTACCTTGTTATCGTAGAGAGCCTGGTTGTAGAGAATGGAAGCCGCGAAGTACTGGGCGTCAGGATTGGGCTTCGTGGTACGATCGAGCCAGCGGCGAAGAGTCGTATAAGCCTTTGCGAAGTTTTCCCGCTGATAGGCGGAGTTTGGCTCAGATGTGGAGGCGATCTGGCCATAAAGCTGAGAGAGGAGCCAGAGCAGTTCCAGGTCTTTGTCTCCAAAGAAACCGTAGCGCTCTGAAAGGCTCAGTGCAGTTTCCAACGGAGCAATGGATCCTTTATAATCCGATTTGCCGAGAAGGGCCTGCACCTTGATCTGAGAGAGATAAGCGGTGTCGAAACTAACAGGTTCAGCCGTAGCAAGAAAGCCGTTTACCTGGGTGAGCAGATCATCCCATTTGCCCTCCTCGATGAGCTTGCCCATCGTCTGTATCGCCTGCTGGACTTTTTCACTCAGCTCTTTTTTCGGAGCTGTGGCGGGGGTTTGGGCAAATGTATGGAAAGGAGCCGCGACTGCTAGCAAGGCGGCCAACAGCCAAGCGCGGGCTCCACGAGAAAGAGGCGACGAGAAAAAAGACATGGGATCGGGTTATTCGTCGTTAAGATTGAAAACGATTGGAATCTGCATGCGAACGGCAACCGCTTTGCCGCCCTTACGACCGGGCTTGTACTTCCACTTGAGCACGGCCTGCTGGGCAGCGGCCTCGAACTCGCGTTGCGTGGAACGCATGACTTCGACGTCGCGAACGTCACCGTTCGGATCGACCACGAAGCGGAGCACAACCTCGCCGTTCAGGCCTGCACGGCGCATTTCAAACGGATAGTTGGGCTTGGCCTGCACACCGCGGACTTGGGGTTGCTGGTCGAGGTCTTTAAGGTTAAAAATGTTACCGATGTTGGTTCCAATGCCGGTGCCTGGACGGCCGGCGGGGATGTTCATGACTCCCGTGGGACGGCCGAGATTTGGCGGCGGCGGGGGTTGGACTGCTTGAGTGAAATCGTTGAGCTGAACAACGCTGGGCACGTCAGTGATGCTGGGCGGAGCCAGCGATGCCGTCTCTTGGTTGTTTTGCTCCGTCAAATCGACAACTTCGGTTTCCTCGGGTTCGATTGGGGGAGGCACAAGCACTTCGATGGTCGGAGTGTTGTCTTCGACGACATGCTTTTTGGGTTTCGGCTTAAATAATTCACCACCGAAACCGAACAAGCCGTGAAACAGGACGGAAACGACGATGCCGATAATTAAATCTCGACGCATGGTACTTGAAAACGTTGAGGGTTACCGGCCGGTGCCGCGATAAATGGTCTCGATGGACACTTGTTCGATGCCGGCTTCGCGAACTTTATCGAGAACCTGCACCATGGCGCCAAACTTTGCCCGTTCATCTCCGGTCACCAACACCTTGGGAGAATTGCTTTGAGCGTGCTGCAACAAACGCGGGGTGACTTCATTCATGGAGATCGGCTCGCGGTTCCAATAGACTGAATCAGCATCGGAAACCTGAACGATCACGGGTTCTTCTGGTGGCTTCGAATTATCCGGGGGCGTTGCCTTGGGCAGGTTGATCGGAATTGATTCGATCTTATTCAGCGAAAGCGTGAACAGAACAAATGTGGCGAGCAGGAAGAAGACGACGTCGATCAGTGGGATGATCTCAATACGCGCCTTCTTAGGGCCTGAAGATTTTGCTGCTGAACCGGCACCGGCCATAGTAGGAAAGGGTTGAAATTCGGATTGTTGAAGCGCGCTGGTTTAACGGCCACCTGCTGGAGCGACGCGTGTTTCAATCAGCACTTTGCTGATGCCCGCTTTGCGGATTTCGTCGAAAACGTATCGAGCGGAGCTGTAGAGCGCTGATTCGTCGCCGTTGATAAGGATACGGGCATCCGGCCCAGCTGTCTGTTTGAACTGCTGCAGACGGATGATAAACTCGTCCAACGAGATCGGATCCTTGTCCCAAGCCAGCGCGTTTTCGTCCGTTATCGAAACAGTGATCGATCCTGCCGGATCGCGGGGTTCGTTGGTCGCTGATTGGGGCAGATGGACCGAAACGCCATTCGATTTGTTCAGCGACAGGGTGAAGAGAACGAAGGTGGCGAGAAGAAAGAACACGACGTCGATCAACGGAATGATCTCAATACGTGCTTTCTTAGGACCGCCTGAGGAAGAACCGCCTGAAGAGCCGGCCATAATTTCGAATGGGCTAAGAGTGAAAGGGAGTATTTAAACAGGCAGCCGTGGCTAAAGAGGCGACGGCTGTTGTGAAGGGGCGAACGGACCGCTTAAGAAACTGAGGTCTCAGACTTTTTGATGATCAGCTCCAGAGCGTTGGAGGCATCACCGATGTCATGCTTGGCCTGTTCGGCTTGGGAATTGAGGATGTTGTAGGGGACCAAGCCAATGATAGCGATCGCGAGACCAGCGGCGGTGGCGATAAGCGCTTCAGCAACGCCACCGGTGATGTTACCGGCTGCAGAAGCAAGGTCGCCGGTCATCGAGCCGAAGGTTCCCATCATGCCGGTAACAGTACCGAGCAAGCCGAGGAGAGGAGCGGCGGTGATGACCGTGTCCAAAACGGCGACACCTTGCTGGAAGCGCTTGAGCTCGTTGTTCGAGGCGCGGACGAAGGCGTTGTGAAGCGACTGGTCCTTGTGGGTCAGCGCGTAGGTGAGAATGCGGGCAACGAAGTCTTTGCTGCGCTTGCCGAGCTCGATGGCGCCCTCGATGTCGCGGCTATCGACGCGCTCGAGCATTTTTTCGACGACCTCTGGTTCGCGAGTGGAGTTTTCGCGGATGAGGAAGATCACGCGCTCTACGACGACCGTGAGACCGACGAGCGAGACGATCAGGATGGGCCACATGATGATGCCGCCGCCATGGAAAAGCTCCATGGGGGACTTGTTCATCAGGAAGGCGTAGGGCAGGAGACTGGCAGTGATCATGATGGTGATATCGTTTGGGTTTTAGAGGTTGATAGAAAATTTGGGAGGGTAATGCCGTGGAAGGCGCAGAGGGGGGAGGGGCTTTCAGGGCTACTACGCTGCAGATGGGACTTTCTTAATATGAGTGGGGCGAAAAAGAGCCGGGGACGCTCAGAAGACGAGTGGAGAAAGAGAACTCAAAAAGGTCACCCAGTGCATTCTATAAGCAAAAAGATTTTTCAGTATTTGCCGGGCGAAAGCCTAGTTTTGATTTTTTTTGCGGGAAAATCAAACGATCAGGATGCGTCGGGCATCCCTGATTCAACACCTGTTCTGATGGACTTGGGAGGGGAATAATGGGTGAGGCTTAGAAATGAAGGGACGGGGCGGAACTAGGCTTATGCTGAAATTTGGTGTCAACGACGTTCTGAGGGTTTTCGCCCGTATCGTTAGCATGGCTGCCCGACTAGGACTCGAACCTAGACAAAACGAGTCAGAGTCGTTTGTGCTACCATTACACCATCGGGCAGTGGAAAATCGTTGAGAAAGAGGACCGTCGGTACGAGTGGAGCCGGCGATGGGATTCGAACCCGCAACCGCCTGTTTACAAAACAGGTGCTCTACCGTTGAGCTACGCCGGCGAAAAAAGGGGCCTGGGTGGCTGTTCGTTTCCGACGTCACATGAATCTCAGCAAGCGAGTTTGAAAGAACCCGTACCTTCTGGTTGCCCAGCAGTTCGGAAATTTGGTGGTTCCCCCGGGACTCGAACCCGGAACCAATTGATTAAGAGTCAACTGCTCTACCATTGAGCTAGGAAACCAAAAAACGGAGGGCGAAAAACTCAGATTGCGGCTAGGGTTGTCAAACCCTTTTCCGATGAAAAGTGGATTGAGGTGCTGTGCTGCCTCTGGGTATCGTAACGGTGATTTTGATACAGGGCATCGATTCCGGGTGGATCCGCTTTCCCGCTGAGGGGGCGAAATAGCGATCGGACGATAAATTCCCCTTGCCAACACCTCCAGCGGCCGCTGTTTTCTCCAACTCCTCACATGCAAAAGACCAAAAAGTCCGTTGCCAAGCGCTTCAAATTGTCCGCCAAGGGCAAGTTGATCCGTCGCACGCCCGGCTTCCGTCACCTGCTTGCCGCGAAGAGCACGAAGTCCAAACGCCGTGCCTCCCGTGATAAGCTCGTCGCCGAAGGCCATGCGAAGCCTCTGAAGCGCGCCCTGCCGTTTGGCCTCTAAGAACCCGACGCGCAAAACCATAACTCGCCAGCCGGGTGAATCCTAACGAGACGACCCGGCGGCACCAAAAACACATAACATAACATGCCTCGTGCCACAAACTCGCCCGCTTCCCGCAAGCGCCGCAAAAAAGTCCTGAAGTACGCCAAGGGCTACTTCGGAAACAAATCCCGCCTCTTCCGCTACGCGAAAGAAGCTGTCCAGCATGCCTGGCAATACGCCTACGCTGCCCGCCGCAAGAAGAAGGGCGATTTCCGTCTCTCTGGATTGTTCGTCTGAACGCCGCCTGCCGCAACGCCGGTATCAGCTACAGCCGCTTCATCGAAGGTCTCGCTGCCGCTAACATCGGCCTCGACCGCAAGGTCCTCTCCGATCTCGCGATCCGCGATGAGGTCGCCTTTAACGCCCTGGTCAAACAAGCCCAGGACGCGTTGAAGACCAAGGCCGCTTCCGCAAAGAAGGCCTAATTCTTAATAACGCGAGCCTCGCAGGCTCGCCCCAAGAAAACCGCACTGCCTCCCGGTCGTGCGGTTTCTCTCCCGAGGACGGGCCTGACAAGGTCGTCCTTTTTCATTTTCCCGGCTCGACGTCGAGCCACCCGCTGCCGCTTCCTCTTCCTTTCGATGCAAGACCAACTCTCTGCTCTTCTCGCCAAAGCCCAGTCCGAGCTCCCCGCCGTCAAAACCCGCCCCGAATTCGAAGCCGCCAAGGCCCGCTTCGTCGGTCCCAACGGCGAACTTACCGGCCTCATGAAGCAGATGGGCTCGGTCCCGAAGGAGCAGAAGCCCGCCCTCGGCAAGTTGATCAACGAGGCCAAGACCCAGCTCCAGACGCATCTCGACGCCGCACTTCGCCAGATCGAAGCCGCTGAACTCCAGGCCCAGCTCGGGCCCGCTGTCGACGCTTCGCTGCCGTCGCCCGATTTCGGTTTCGGTACGCATCACCCGCTCACGCTCGTTCGCGAAGAGATGTGTCGCATCCTCCGCAAAGGTTGGCTTCTCGGTCGTCGAAGGTCCCGAGGTTGAAACCGAGTACTACTGCTTCGACGCGCTCAACACGCCCGCCGATCACCCGGCCCGCGACGCGCAGGACACGTTTTATCTTCCGGCCAACGCCCGCATCGGAAACGTCTCGAAGAAAACACCCGAAGAAAAATACCTGCTCCGCACGCACACCTCGTCGGTACAAATTCGCACCATGCTCAAGGGCCAGCCGCCCATCCGTATCGTTTCGCCTGGTCGCGTTTACCGCCGCGACACGACCGACGCCACGCACTCGGCCAATTTCCACCAGCTCGAGTGTCTCTACGTCGACAAGAACGTCACCGTCCGCGACCTGAAGGCACTGCTCGACTACATCTTCGCCTCGCTCCTCGGCAAAGACACCAAGACCCGCTTCCGCACCCACTACTTCGGCTACACCGAGCCGAAGTTCCGAAGTCGATCTCAGCGCCAAGCACCTGCCCAAGGTGAACAAGGAATGGATCGAGATCGGCGGCTGCGGCATGGTCGATCCCACTGTTTTCGAAGGCGTAGGCTACGACTCGTCCGTATGGAGCGGATACGCCTTCGGCATGGGCCTCGAACGTCTCGCCATGCTCATGTACGGCATCGATGACATACGCTATTTCTACCAAAACGACGTCCGCTTCCTGAAGCAGTTCGCCTGAGCGCACACCGATGAAAATTTCCCTCAACTGGCTCCAAAACTACGTCGACCTCTCCGGCATCAGCGCCGACGAGATCTGCCGCGCGATCACGCTCCTCGGCTTCGAAGTCGAACAGGTCATCCGCACCGGCGCGCCCGAGCTCAAGAATGTCGTCGTCGGCGAAATCCTCACGCGCGGCAAACACCCGAACGCCGACAAGCTCTCCGTCTGCACCGTCGACGTCGGCGCCGATCACGGCGGCGTGCGCACCATCGTCTGCGGCGCGCCCAACTGCGACGCCGGCCATCGCGTCCCCGTCGCGCTCCCCGGCGCGATCATGCCCGGCAATTTCGAAATCGAACTCTCGAAAATCCGCGGCCAGGAATCGCAGGGCATGATGTGTTCCGCGAAGGAACTCACCATTGCCGAAGACGCCCAAGGCCTGCTCCTCCTTCCCGGCAGCCCCGCGATCGGCACGCCGATTAACAAAGTCCTCCCGCCCGGCGACACCGTCTTCGACATCGAGATCACGCCCAACCGCCCCGACTGCCTGAGCCACCTCGGCATCGCGCGCGAACTCTCCGCGTGGTTCAAAAAAGAACTCCGCTATCCCGAAGTGAAGTTCGAGCCCGCGCACGCCACCGCCGCCCGCGCCGACTTGTTGAAATCGGTCCGCGTCACCGCCGCCACCGAGTGCCCGCTCTACACCGCGACCGTGATCACCGGCGTTAAAATCGCCCCGAGCCCCGCGTGGCTCCAGGACCGCCTCCGCGCCGTCGGCCTCCGCCCGATCAACAACGTCGTCGATATCTCCAACTTCGTTCTCCTCGAGTACGGCCAGCCGACGCACGCCTTCGACGCCAAAAAAATCTCCGGCTCCGAAATCGTCGTCCGCCTCGCCACCGACGGCGAAAAACTCGTCACGCTCGACACCAAGGAGCGCGCGCTCACGTCCAGCATGCTCGTGATCGCCGACGCTGCGAAACCGCTCGTCGTCGCGGGTATCATGGGCGGACAAAACTCCGGCGTGGACGACTCGACCACCGACCTCGTCCTCGAAGTCGCGTACTTCAAACGCCAGTCCGTCCGCGCGACCTCCAAGAAACTCACGCTCTCCTCCGACTCCTCGTACCGCTACGAACGCGGCGTCGATCCGCACTCGCTCGAAGAAGCCGCCCACCGCGCCATCGATCTCATCCTCGAAATCGCAGGCGGCAAAGTCGCCGGACCCACGCAAAAAATCGGCGGCGACGTCCCGTGGCAGCGCGAGATCGTCGTCACGCCCGGCTTCATCAACGAGAAACTCGGCTTCACCATTCCCGACGCCGACATGAAGGCCGCGCTCGAAGCTCTCGAGCTCACCATCGTCCGTGAAGAGCCTACCGAATCCCGCGGCCCCGCCTGGACCGTTTCGATCCCCAGCTGGCGCGACGACCTCGACCGTCCGATCGACCTCGTCGAAGAAGTTTTGCGCGTTTACGGCACGGAAAAAATTCCCGCCTCCACCGTCCTCGCTCCCGGCCTCGTCGGCGACGATGACGCCATCGTCCTCTTCAACCGCCAGGTCGGCGCTGCGCTCGTCGGCCAGGGTTTCCACGAGTGCGTCAACTACACGCTCCGGTCCGCGCGCGAACTCCAAGTCGCCGCCACCGCGCCCGCGCTTGCCGAACTCGCCCTCGCGAATCCCTTCGTCGAAGATCAGTCGCACCTGCGCCCGACGCTCATCACCGGCCTGCTCGACACGCTGAAGCTCAACCAATCGCGCGGCGTCTCCGTCTCACGTCTCTTCGAAACCGGCCGCGTCTTCCTCGAGCGCAACGGCCAGCTCGTCGAGTGCGTCGCCGTCGCCTTCGTCATCGCCGAAAACTCCGGCGATCGCTCCTGGCTCAAACGCGAGACCGCCGATTTCTACACCGCAAAAAATCTCACCGCCGCGCTGACCGCTCCCGCCGGGATCGAACTCCCCCGCCAGCCCGTCGCCGCTGTCACCGAAGCCAACGCCCTCGGCTGGCAATCCGGCCACGCCGCCGTCTCCGGCGAAATCCAGCACGGCTGGACCGCCCGCTTCGGACTCCTCGACCTTGCCGCCGTCAAAGCCGCAGGCGTTGAAGGCAAAGTCTACGCCGGTCAGTTCGCGATCCTCCCCGAGAAACTCACCTCGGCCGCCGCGCGCCGCCGATATCAACCCTTCAGTCTTTTCCCCGCCGCGCTGCGCGACCTCGCGCTCGTGGTGGACGAAACGCTGCCCGCCGCCGAAGTCCAGAAGAGCCTCGCCAAAGTCGCCCGCGCCGCTGTTGGCACCGCCTTCGCGCTCGAAGACGTGAACGTCTTCGACGTCTACCGCGGCAAAGGCCTGCCTGAAGGCAAGAAGAGCCTCGCGTTCTCCTTCGTCTTCCGCGCCGCCGACCGCACGCTCACCGACGACGAAGTGAACACCGCCTTCAACAAAATCCAGGACGAGCTCGCCAAATCCACGCCTTACCAAATCCGGAAGTAATCCCCATGTCCGCCGCCTCCGACCTCAACATCGACCACATCGCGACGCTCGCGCGCCTCGCGCTCACGCCCGAGGAAAAGACGAAGTTCGCCGCCCAGCTCAACGACGTCCTCACCAACATCGAGCAGCTTAAAAAAGTCGATGTCACCGGCGTCGAGCCGACCGCGCACGGCTTCCCGATCTTCAACGTCTGGGCCGACGACGTCCCGCAGCCCGGCATCCCCGTCGAAGTCGCCCTCAAAAACGCGCCCGCGCAGCGCGACAACATGGTCGTCGTTCCCAAGGTCGTCGAATAACGCGTAGCCGCGCTCGTTAGAGCGTGGTCCCCAAGCATGTCCTCCGAACTCATTTACCAGCCCATCTCCCAACTCGCCGAGCAGCTCGCCTCGAAAAAGGTGTCCTCGGTCGAGCTCACGCAGGCCGTCATCGCGCGCACCCAAGCCGTCGATACGAAGGTGAAAGCCTTCAACTCGTTCGACGCCGCCGACGCGCTCGCGCAGGCCCGCGCCTCCGACGAACGCCGCGCCGCCGGGCAGGCGAGGGGACCGCTCGACGGCATTCCGATCGGCATCAAAGACGTCATCTCCGTCGAAGGACAGCCACTCACAGCCTCGTCCAAGATGCTCGCGAACTTCGTTTCGCCGTACGACGCCACCGTCACCAAGAAATTGAAAAACGCGGGCGCCGTCTGCTGGGGCCGCCTCAACCTCGACGAGTTTGCCATGGGCTCGTCCACCGAAAACTCCGCTTTCCATACGACGTCGAATCCCTACGACCTCGACCGCGTCCCCGGCGGCAGCTCGGGCGGCAGCGCCGCGGCCGTCGCGGCCGGTGAAGCCATCGCCACGCTCGGCTCCGATACCGGCGGCTCCATCCGCCAGCCCGCCGCGCTCTGCAACGTCGTCGGCCTCAAACCCACCTACGGCCTCGTCTCGCGCTACGGCCTGATCGCCTTCGCCTCGTCGCTCGACCAGATCGGCCCATTCACACGCACCGTCGAAGACGCCGCTATCACACTCGGTGCCATCGCCGGTTACGACCCGCTCGACTCGACCTCCTTCAAAACCGAAATCCCCGACTACCGCGCCGAACTTTCGAAGCGCAAAGGCCCGTGGAAAATCGGCATCCCGAAAGAATACTTCGGCGAAGGCCTCGACCCTGAAGTCGCCGCCGCCGTCGAGAAAGCCGTGAGCTACTACGAGAAGCTCGGCTGCGAAATTAAGAACGTCTCCCTCCCGCACACCGAGTACGGCGTCGGCGTTTACTACATCATCGCGACCGCCGAGTGCTCCTCGAACCTCGGCCGCTACGATGGCGTCCGCTACGGCCATCGCACCGCGAATCCGAAAGACATCACCGAGCTCTACTTCAAATCCCGCGCCGAAGGCTTCGGCCCCGAAGTGAAGCGCCGCATCATCCTCGGCACCTACGTCCTCAGCTCCGGCTACTACGACGCGTATTACCTGCGTGCCCAAAAAGTCCGTACGCTCATCCGCCAGGACTTCCTGAACGCGTACAAGGAAGTCGACGTCATCCTCACGCCGACCGCCCCGACGCCCGCCTTCAAGAAAGGCGAAAAAGCTTCCAACCCGCTCGCGATGTACCTCAGCGACATCTACACGATCGGCGTCAACCTCGCCGGTCTCCCCGGCCTGAGCATCCCGTGCGGTTTCTCGAAGAGCGGACTCCCCATCGGCCTCCAACTCATCGGCCAGCCCTTCAAGGAAGCCGAACTCCTGAGCATCGCCCATACCTACGACCGCGCCCACGACTGGGCCACGCGTCATCCGAATCTCTGATCTGCCGCCCATGAAATACGAAGCCGTCATCGGTCTTGAAGTTCACGTCCAGATCAAGACCCGGTCGAAGATGTTCACCCGCGTCGCCGCCGGTTACGGCCACGACGAAAATACGCTGACCGATCCCGTCGTCCTCGCGATGCCCGGCGTGCTGCCCGTCATCAATAAGGCCGCGCTCGATGGCATCATCAAAGCCGGTCTCATGCTCGGATGCGAAATCCCCGCGGTGTGCAAATGGGACCGCAAAAACTATTTCTACCCCGATTCGCCGAAGAACTATCAGCTCACGCAGTACGACCAGCCGATCTGCGTCGGCGGACACGTTGAGATCGAGCTGCCCGGTGCCTCGCGTAATGTCATGGGCGAGCACAAAAAAATCCCGCTCACCCGCATCCACCTCGAAGAAGACGTCGGCAAACTGAATCACGGTGCCGTCGACTCCCTCGTCGACTACAACCGCGCGGGCACGCCGCTCATGGAGCTCGTCTCCGAGCCCGCGATCGCCTCGGCCGACGAAGCCTACGCGTTCCTCACTTCGCTGCGTAATACGCTCGTTTACGGCGGCATCTCCGACTGCGACATGGAGAAGGGCCAGATGCGTTGCGACGCCAACATCTCCATCCGTCCCATCGGCGAAACGAAACTCGGCACCAAGGTTGAACTTAAAAACCTCAACTCCATTTCTTTCGTCCGCGACGGCATCGAGCACGAAATCAAGCGCCAGATCGCCGTGAAGGAAAGCGGTGGCGTCATCATCCAGGAAACGCGCGACTACGACGGCCAGACCGGAGCATCCCAATCGCTGCGCACGAAAGAAATGGCGCACGACTACCGCTATTTCCCGGATCCCGACCTCATGCCCGTGAAGGTCGACGCCGAGTGGAAGGCTCGCATCCAAGCCACGATCCCCGAGCTGCCGTTCGACAAGCAACGCCGTTTCCAAAACGAACTTCAAGTTCCCTACACGATCACCTCGGTGGTCGTTCCCGATCGCGAACTCAGCGACTATTTCGAAGAAACCGCGAAACTCGCTGGCACAGGCAAAGCCCAGGCTGCAGGCAACTGGATCGTCAACGATCTACTCCGCGAACTCGGTGCCGCCAAACTCTCGCTCGCCGAATCCAAGGTAAAGCCAGCCCACATCGCCGCTCTCGTGAAGCTCGTCGATGCCGGCACCGTGCTCACCAACGCAGCCCGCGAAATCTTCATCGAGATGGCCGCCACCGGCGATCAACCCGACGCCATCGCCGAACGCAAAGGCCTCAAAGCCGCGCCGACCGATGCTGGCGAACTCGAGCAATGGTGCCGCGATTCCATCGCCGCCAACCCGAAGGCGCTCGCCGAGTTCAAGTCCGGCAAGGACAGCGCGATCAACGCCTTCAAGGGCCCGATCATGAAAGCCGCCAAGGGCAAAGCCAACCCCAAGGCCGTGGACGAAACCCTCCGCAAGCTCCTCGCGACGATGTGACCTTGTGCCGATAGATTTTTGAAGAAGCCGCGTTCATACGGACGCGGCTTTTTTGTTTTTGGAAACTTTCCTGCAAACTGGAACGCCTTTGAATCAGAACACGGTTGCGCGATCTTTGGCGCATCGCATTTCTCCGCGGCGCATGCCGAAGTACCAACGTTCTCTCTCCAACTTTATCTTCCTCAGCCGCTGGCTCCAAGCGCCGCTCTATTTCGGGCTGATCGTCGCTCAAGGGGTCTATGTTTATCGTTTCTGCGTCGAACTCTGGCACCTCATCGGATTCGCGCTCCTGGGCCACGCCGCACCGGCCTCGGTCATGGCGAGTGTGAAAGACACGGAAACGATTGTGATGCTCACCGTCCTCGGCCTGATCGACGTCGTGATGATCGCGAACCTGCTGATCATGGTCATCGTCGGCGGTTACGAAACCTTCGTGTCTCGTCTCAATCTCGAAGGCCATCCCGATCAGCCTGAGTGGCTGTCCCACGTGAATGCCGGCATTCTGAAGGTGAAACTCGCCATGGCGTTGATTGGCATCTCGTCGATCCACCTCCTGAAAACCTTCATCAACGCTAATGATATGAAGGAATCCACGCTTCTCTGGCAGGTGGTCATTCATGTTACCTTCGTTCTGTCCGCCCTCGTGCTTGCTTGGATTGATCGCATCACCAGCCAGACTGTTGCTGCCGCGAAAGAGAATCACTGAGAGCGGCGCACGCCTTCTCAGCTCATGAACAAAACCTCTGCTCAACCCTCCCGCATCGTTCTCGTCACTGGCGCCTCCAAAGGTTTGGGACGCGCCATCGCCGAAAAACTCGCCGCAGAAGGGCATCGTGTCGTCGTGAATTACTTCAACTCGGCGCGCGAGGCGGAGGATGTGGTTGCGTCGATCACACGCGCGGGTGGCAAAGCCTTCGCGGCGAAAGCGGACGTTCGGGATCCCGCGCAAATCGCCGCGCTTCTTGCCGAGACGAAGCGCCAGTTCGGCGGGACGGTTGAAGTCTTGATCAACAACGCCACCGGACCTCAGCCGATGAAACCACTCGAAGCTTACTCGTGGCAGGACTTTCAGGATCAGATCGATTTTTTTGTGAAGGCCCCGCTGTTCCTAGCGCAGGCACTCGTGCCGGAGATGAAAAAAGTCCGTTGGGGCCGGATCATCCACATCGGCAGCGAGGTCGTTGAACTTGGTAACGCCGACTTCAGCGCGTACGTCGCTGCGAAAGGTGCGATGCTCGGCCTCACGCGCGCCTGGGCCACCGAACTCGGTCCCTGGCAGATCACCGTGAACAACATTGCGCCTGGCTGGATTCCCGTCGAACGCCACGCAGGCACGCCGAAAGAATCGCTCGATTGTTATGCAGCCCAGCTTCCGCTGCGGCGTCAGGGCGTTCCGGCGGAGGTGGCGGATGCGGTCGCGTTTATCGCGTCCGATGGTTCGCGCTTCATTACTGGCCAAACACTGGCGGTGAATGGCGGCAATACGTTTTGACCGTTCACGACGTGTCCATGCCATGACAATTCCCTGACAATTTCCTGACGCGCAGGTGACAACTCCTGCACGCATTTCTGGTGAAATGGTGCCGTCCCCAGCGGACGTTCACCATGAAAACTTCACTCGTCTCCTTTTTCGCAGCCGCAGTTGTCGGCCTTGCCTCGTTTGTCGGTCTTTCAGCCAAAAACACCGCCGCCTCCGGCTCCGGGGGGGATGAGGCGGTTCGTCTCCGTCTCGATCTGGATCGAACCGTGTTGCCCGCGGGATCCACGGAAAAAGCGGTGATTAAAATCTGTCTCGATGGTGTGCGTCTGCCGCGTCCTGAGTCGCGTCCTCCGGTCAATCTCTCACTTGTCATCGATCGTTCCGGTTCGATGAGTGGCGACAAAATCGAGAAGGCGCGTGAAGCCGCCCTTGAGGCGTTGAGCAGGCTCGGGGCCGACGATGTGCTTTCGGTTGTCGCGTACGATTCCAGTGTGGAAACGCTTGTGCCTGCTCAACGTGTCGGCGATGGCCGGCGCATTGCGGCAGCGATTCGCTCGATTCGCGCGAATGGCGGCACGGCACTCTTTGGAGGTGTTTCGCAGGGCGCGGCCGAGATTCGAAAAAATCTCGAAGACCGGCGCTACATCCATCGCGTGATTTTGCTCTCGGACGGCCAGGCCAATGTCGGCCCGAGCACTCCTGACGATCTTGGCCGCCTCGGTGCTGCGCTGATGAAAGAGGGTGTGTCGGTGACCACTGTGGGCCTCGGTCTCGGCTTCAACGAGGACCTGATGACCCGTCTCGCCCAGCGCAGCGACGGCAACACGTATTTCGTGGAATCGAGCGAAGATCTGCCGCGCATTTTTGCCGGCGAACTGGGCGACGTGCTCAACGTTGTCGCGCGCCGCGTTGTTGTCGAAGTGGAGTTTCCCGAGGGCGTGCGTCCGATTGGCTTTGTCGGTCGCGAGGGTTCGATTCGCGGTCAAAAGGCCGAGGTGACACTCAATCAAATCTATGGCGGACAGGAAAAGTTCGCGCTCATCGAAGTCGAAGTCCCCGCCAGGAATGAAGGCGTGAACCTCGAGCTCGCCACCGCTCGCGTGACGTATGACGACGCGCTTAAGAACAAGTCAGCGACCAGCCATGCACGCAGCGCGGTTACGTTCAGCAAGCGCCAGGACGCGGTGGTTGGATCGGCGAATCTGAAGGTGCAAACCGACTACGCCGCCAATGTCATCGCGATGACCAAGGACCGTGCAGTGGAATTGGTTGATGACCGTCAGACCGCCCGCGCGGCGATGGAGCTGCGTCAGAAAGCGGCGGAACTCCAAGCGACTGCCAGTGCTTATGGTAATGCCCCGATGGCGGCGCTTGCGAAGAAACAGGAAGCCGAGGCCGATCGCCTGGAGCGCGAAGGCTTGAGCAACAAAGAGCGGAAAGCCTATCGCGCAGAGAACGCGCAGACGACGGGCCAGCAGTCGTCGGGCAACAGTTCGCCATGATGGGGGCGTGGACTGCGGGCTTGCGGCCTCCGCGCAGAAAGCCCGCAGAACCTGCTCGGCAGTTTATGGATAATTCTTTCCACTTGGATTCAGTTCCGTGACGACCACCTCGCGCCGCATCTTTCTTTACTGGCTGCTTTTGCTGGCGGCTGCTGTGGGAGTTGGCGCGGGCGCGTGGCTCTTGTTGCAGAGGGAAGAGTCGCGATTGCTTGCCCGCACGGCCTCGGCGGAAACAGCGCGGCGGGCGGCGATCGAGGCGCGGGCGACTCTGGTGGCTGAAAACGTGGAGTTGCTCGTCGGCGACGTGGAGGCGGGTTTGCTGGATACGCTGGCGGAAGCGCCGATGGAAGGAATCGATCAATTTTTGAATGACTGGGAGCGAAGCAACCCGCTCGTGCGAACGGCGTTTCTGGCATCAGTTAATGGGCGCTTGCTGCGACCGGCGCCGGGAAACGGTGGTGATGAGGCGCGCGGATTTCGCCGTCGGTTCGGAACGCTTTTGACGGAACACACGCCCTGGCAAAAAGCCGGACAAAAAGAGGCCATGGAGCGCCAACTGAAGGAGCGTGCCGACGATCAGGCCGCCATGGAGTCGCGCAAGAAAATCGAAACAAACGTCGGCAACCTTCAAAGTGCGCGCAGGGAGGTACAGGCGCTGGCGAAGGATCGCTCGTCCTATGCGTCGAACACGCAACGCCCCTCGATGGCATCGGCGCCTTCAGCAAGCACCGCCGAAGCCGTGGCGGAAGCCGATGCCCAAGCACCGGCAATAGCTGCCGAAGCGAAGGCAAAGATGGAAACTGCCGCGTCGGGAGCGAGCGTGCCGGCAGGTTCCGTATTCACGGAGCGACGTGGATGGCTTCCCTTGCAGACGGAAGGGCGGCTTCATCTGCTCGGCTGGGTGTGGCCGGTGAATGTGTCCGAAGTGCGGGGTGTTGAAGTGGAACTGACTGCGCTGGTCGCGCGTCTTGGTGGATCGATGCCGGCCGAGGTGGCGTCAGGTGAGGGCTATGCGTTGCGCGATGATAAGGGACGGGTGCAGCATCAAGCGGGCGTGGTGCCGGCGGAAAAGGGCGTCGTACCGGCGGTGCGCGTACCTCTTTCTTCGGAGTTGCTGCCCGGTTGGGACGTGGTGGCGTTTTTGTCGACAGCACCGGTGGAAAACAGCGCGGGATCGTTTTTTGCGGTCGGGGCGTCACTAGCGGGCGTGCTAGTGCTGGCGATTCTTACCAGCGGCTCGTTACTGCTGTGGCAGGCGCGGCGGAGCGAGGCGGAGGCGGCCCAGAAGACGTCGTTTGTCGCGAATGTGTCCCATGAGTTTAAGACACCGCTGACGACCATCCGGTTGTACTCGGAGCTGCTGGAGCAGGGGCGTGTTGCCGACGAGGAAAAACAGGCCGAATACCTGCGCACGATCGGCCGCGAGACACAACGGCTGGCGCGGCTGGTGAACAATGCGCTCGATTTTTCCCGTCTCGAACAGGGGAAGAAAAAATTCCAACGCGAGCACTGTGATCTCGTTGCGGATCTCACGCAGATGCTCGATGCCCATGCACCGCGCGTGACGGAAGCGGGACTGGAATTGAAGCGCGTACTGCCCGGCGGGCCTGTGAACGTGATGACGGATCGCGATGCTGTGGAGCAGATCGTCCTGAATCTCGTGGACAACGCGTGCAAGTATGCGAGCGAAGGAGGCGAAGTGCACGTGGAGTTGCGTCGGAGTGATGGCGGTCTCGTGGGAGTGGAGCTGTGCGTGGGTGATCGCGGGCCTGGCGTGCCTGACGCTGAACGGGAGCGTATTTTCGAGAAATTCCACCGTATCGACGAAACATTGACGGCGGAGAAAAGCGGGACGGGGCTGGGACTGAGCATCGCGCGCCAACTTGCGCGGGGTCTGGGTGGAGAACTCCGCTGCGAAGCCCGGTCGGGTGGAGGCGCTCTGTTTGTACTCACTTTGATATGAAAGCGAAAATCCTGATCGCTGAAGACGATGCCAACATCAGGCTCGGATTGACGGCCACGCTGGAGAGCGAGGGTTATGCGGTAACGGCCGCGAGCGATGGAGCACAGGCGCAGAAGCTTTTTTCCCAGGGCAAGTTCGACCTCGTGATTCTCGACGTGATGATGCCGAAGGCCAGCGGCTACGATGTGTGTCGCGAGTTGCGGGCGAAGGGAGAGCGCTTGCCGGTGCTGTTTCTCACGGCCAAGGGCGAGGAGATCGACAAAGTGGTCGGGCTTAAACTCGGTGCGGACGACTATGTGACGAAGCCGTTTGGCGTGCATGAGCTGCTGGCGCGGGTCGAGGCGCTTTTGAGGCGGGCGAGGGCGGCGGGCACCGGGAAAACCGCGGCAAGCGGAGGAGCGGAGATGCCGCCGGTGTTTCGTTTTGGTGCCGCGGAAATCGATCGGAACAAGTTCACCGCGACAGTTCGAGGACGCGACCCTGCGGCGTTGACGGCGCGCGAATTGAAACTGCTGGAAGTTTTTGCGGCGAGTGCGGGCGAAGCACTGACGCGAGACGCACTGCTCAATTCGGTGTGGGGCGTGGATTATTTCGGAACGACGCGGACGCTGGATCAGCACGTCGCGCAGCTGCGCAAGAAAGTGGAGGCGGAGCCGGACGCGCCCTCTGCAATTATTACTGTGCACGGCATCGGGTACCGGTATGAGCCTGCCCGGTGAAATTGCCGTCGCGGTTGCGGCGGAAGGATTTTGAGTTACCGAAAGTCTCGCATGAAATCTCCCAACGCTGATTTTTCCCTGTCGCGTCGCGACGCACTTAAAACGCTGGGCGCAACCGCGACTTTGCTGAGTCTTGGATTGTTCGGCCAGCAGCGACTGGCTGCCCAGACTGCGGGTGCTGGTGGGGCATCAGCGAAAACAGCCGCGGCCACGGGGCCCTTTGTGCTGCCGCCGCTGGCCTATGCTTTTGATGCGCTTGAGCCGCACATCGACGCGAAGACGATGGAGATTCATCACGACAAACATCATCAAGCCTACGTGACCGCGGCCAACAAGGCGCTGGCTGATAACGCGGATTTACGTGCGCTGGAACCGGTGGAGCTGCTTCGCCAGCTGGATAAAGCGCCTGAGGCCATCCGCACGACTTTGCGCAACAACGTCGGTGGCCATGCGAATCACACATTCTTTTGGACGATCTTGAGTCCAAAAGGCGGCGGTGACCCGAAGGGGGCGCTTGGGTCTGCGATTGAGAAACGCTTCGGCGACTACGGGAAATTCAAAACGGAATTCGCCGACGCGGCGATGAAGCGCTTTGGCAGTGGATGGGTCTGGCTCACGGTGAAGAGCGGGGCGCTTGTGATTGAGTCGACCGCAAATCAGGATTCACCGCTGATGAGTGGAGCGATGCCGGTTATCGGTCTGGATGTCTGGGAGCACGCGTACTACCTGAAATACCAAAACAAACGCGCTGACTACGTCGCCGCTTTCTGGAACATCGTGGATTGGGACAAGGCCAACGAGTATTACCACTCGTCGATCTGACAATTGTTCGTTCTGAGCAAAAAGAAACGCCGAGGTTTTCACCTCGGCGTTTCTTTTTTAAAATCAGCGGTGATGATCGCTCAGGCTTTGATCACGGGTGACTGGCTGCGTTGCTGGACAGCGGCGGGAACAGCCGAGGCTGCGACGTTACCGGAATCACGGGTGAGATTCTTGGGCTTCTGAGCAAAAAATTCCACGAGATGCGAAACGTCGGTATAGCCACGGGCTTTCAGCGTTTCCTCGATCTTCTTCACGACAACGCGCAGTTCGGCGCTGCTTTCGGCGTCGAGTTCCGCGACCTCGTTAGAGTCTTTCGAGACGATGTGATAAGGAGCGGCGTCTCCATCGAGCGCGATCTGGTAGAGGCTGGTGCCGTTGTGAAAGTAGCAAAGGCGGACGAGACCGACTTCCTGGAAAGCGGCGAGACAACGGTAGACGGTGACAAGATCGCAGGCTGAATTGGCGAGGTCGTTGTGGATCTGTTCGATGCTTGCCGGAGCGGTGCGTTTCAGAAGTGCTTCAAGAATCGCAACACGCGGTTGGGTAATGCGAAGCCCGGCGGATTTGAGCCGGGCGCAAGCCACGTCGATCGACGCTGGCGATTTGGCGGGTGATACGGCCGCCAAGGGGTGATTGGTCTGGGTTGAAGCGATCATGTGATAGGCACTTTACGTAAGCTATCGCCTGATGAATGCAATTCTGTAAATTAGATGAATTGCAAAAGCTGCTTTTTACGTGGTTTTGCCACGGTAACCCGCATTTCTCCAAGTAGTTTCCGACGAACGGGCTCTGGCTATTTGAGGAGCGAATTGAATTTTTTGGCCGCGGATTTTGTCGAGGCGTCAGCGACGGCTTCGAGTTCACGGTAACTGTCGAGAACCTTCACACCTGTTTCGGTCACGATCGAGCCACCGCGTTTCGAGCCACCACGCGCGGTGATGACAAGCGGTTCTTTCCAACTACGGTTCATGCTCCTGACCAGCTGCCAGGCGCGCATGTATGACATTCCCATGGCTTTTGCAGCTTCCGCGATAGAACCCGTTTCCCGGATACGCTCGAGCAGGTCCGCTTTTCCAGGGCCGAAGACATAGGCGCGGCCCCGGCGGACGTAGTGTTTGGACGCGATCGCGGCGGAAGTGTCGGTGGGTTTCACGAAAGAGTTTAAATTTGGGGCAAAGCCATGGTCACGAAGGCGTTTTACTCGTGATTTTTTCCAGCGTGACCATGGAGCATGGCTTCCTCGTGATCGAGCAGTTGCTGGAGAGGGCGGTGGATCTCGTCGGCGATGAGATTGCGACGCCAGAGATCGTCGATGGCGACGCGTTCGGAGTGCAAGGCGCGCAGGCGGTGCTGGCGGTTTGAATGGCGGCGGCGGCTGGCGTTGGCCTGGGTTTCGCCTTCGGCGGTGAGTTCGGCGAGACGGTGTTCGTACTCGGCAATGACTTCGCCAAGAGCGGCGGCCTCTTGCGGAGGATCGTTTGGGTTTTCCATCGCGCGAAGGCTCTTCAATCCGGCTTCAACGGCGGTGATACGGGCGAGGCGATCTTCACGTGTCTGGGTATCATCGGCTTTGACGCCGAGTTTGCAGATCAACGCTTCGAGCGTGGTTCCTTGCAGCAGGAGCGTCACGCCGATGACTCCAAAGGCGAGGAAGATAACGATATGGCGGCTCGGAAAAGGTGAGCCGTCCTCAAGGAATTGCGGGATGGAGAGCGCCGCAGCGAGCGTGATCGTGCCGCGCATGCCCGCCCAGCCGGCCACGAGCACGTCACGAAGAGGCGGACGCTTTTCGGTCGTGCGAATCCGCTTGGAGATAAGGTGGGGCAGATAGGCACCGGGAAAAATCCAGAGCAGGCGTGCGACGATGGCGACGGCTGACACGGCGGCGATGTACAACGCGAGTTGTCCGGGCGTGTACTCATCGCTGATGCTTGCGAGAAGTGAGGGGAACTGCAAACCGAGGAGAATGAAGGCGAGGCCGTTCAGCCAGAAGAGGACGGTCGCCCAGACCGACCACGTGGCCTGACGGGTTTCAACGTCTGTTTTGAGTGGGTCGCGCCAGCCTGAATACATACCAGCGGCTACGACGGCGAGAATGCTGGAGAGATGGAGGTGTTCGGCGGCGAGATAGGCGGCGTAGGGTGTCAGCAACGAGATGGTTACTTCAATGTAGGCGTCGCTGCGATTCACGGCCCGGAGCAGGTCGCGCAGACGTCCGACGAGATAGGCGATGACGAGACCGAGCAGGAGTCCGCCCGCGGCGAGCACGAGAAATTCCATGCCGGCGGCCTTGACGGAGAAGGTGCCAGCGACAGCGGCAGCCAGCGCGAATTTGAAGGCGACCAGGCCGGTGGCGTCGTTCATGAGGCTTTCGCCATTGAGAACGGCGGTGAGGCGGGCCGGGATTTTCAACTTGTGGGTGATTTCTCCGGTGGCGACGGCGTCGGTCGGTGAAACAACGGCACCGAGTGCGAAGGCCATGGCGAGCGAGAGGCCGGGGACCAGCCAGTGTGCGACGAGGCCCACGGCAACCGTTGTCAGCACTACGAGGCCGGTCGCCAGCATGAGGATCGGGCGTTTGGCGGCGAGGAAGTCGCGTAGCGGCATGAGCCAGCCATCGGAAAACAGCAGGGGCGGTACGAAAAAGAGAAAGAAAAACTCAGGATCGAGTTTCACGCGGGGAAACTCGGACCAGAGGGCGAGGAGACCTGCGCCCACAACGTAGGTGATCGGCAGTGGCCACGGAAGTTTGCGCCCGAGTACGCTAAGGACGGCGAGCAGAAGGACGAGGATGAGTGCTTGTTCGAAACCGGCCATGGCGGGAATTGAATGCTGGAGGCAGTACTAACCTCGAATGAACGCAAGTGGACGTGAATCAAGCCGGACGCGAACAGGCGGGGCATGACGAATTCTAACCGGTGGGGTGTGAAGTGCTTTAATCGGTTGCGTGCGCAGAGGTGGTGCTTGAACCGAAACCGGTCCGGGGTTGGCTCGCGGGCGTGATGAAGCTGTTACAAACTGCGCTGGGACGATTGCGTGTCGTCGGATTTCTCGAAGCACTATCGTTTATTGTGCTGATTGGAATCGCCATGCCGCTGAAATATTTTGCGGGTGAACCGGGCGCGGTACGCGTGGTCGGAATGGCGCACGGCATTTTGTTTTTGCTTTATCTGCTGGCGGTTTTCCAGGCCGCGATGGAGTACGGCTGGAAGTTCAAGCTGATCGCATTGCTGGTGATTGCATCGTTGCTGCCATTTGGTCCGTTTGTAGCGGACGCGCGGTTGCTACGAAAGTTGCCTGAGTCCTGAGACTCCCGGCGCTGCAGCGATCACGAACGCGATTCGTAAACGGTCATCGCGGGTAGTTCCAACGCAGTCAGAAAACCACCGGAGCCGCAGCCCGTGTCTATCCCGGTGGAGTGCGGCCCCGCCCATAAGTCGGTCGGGTCGTCAGGTGTGAAGTCAGAGAGATCTTGCGGAAGAAAGCTGACCGGCGTGTGACCGAAGACCACGTGCTTTCCGTCATATTCGCGGATGAAGGAATCTTTGCGCGACCAGATGAGCACTGCTGGATTTGCCGCTTCGGAGGGATGTGCAAAACGGCCGTTGAACGGAGGCAGGCCGGCATGCACGTAAATGCCGTGTTCATCCTCGTGCCAGTAGGGCAGCGCCTTCATCCATGCGACGATTTCGGGCGGAAAAAAGGAGCCGGTGGTGAGGGCGAGCATCTCAAAACTGTAAGCGTCCTGATTTTCAGCGGGCGGTGAATCTTTGAGAAACGAGCGCACCGTCGGCAGGCAGCCATTGGCGGGCGGCATGACGAATTCATCCCATCCTTCCTCGATTACGCGCAGCCAGGCATCCTCGTGATTGCCGCGAAGGCAGATGACGCGTGCTGGTGTGTGGAAAGGAAACTCGCGGAGAAACTCGATCACGTCGCGGGAATCCGGACCGCGATCGATGTAGTCGCCGAGAAACAGGATGGTGTCTGCAGGGTCGAGCGGTGGCAGGCGAACGAGGATCGCGGCGAGATGTCCGAGTTCTCCGTGGATGTCTCCGATGGCGAAAGTGCGACCAGCCATAGTGGCTGGGAGGAAAGCAGACCTCCCGCACAAGTCACGCGAGCAGAGATGAAATTATCCAATCGTTGCCATCCACCAGACGAGTGAGTGGATGGATCGTGTCGCTGGGAAATACGATGAGACTGGCTGACGTCTAGAAAACGGTCTGCAGACGGACCATGATTTTCTGCTGATGGTCGGGCTGACTGACAGCGTTGGTGAGGTAGTAATTCAGCGCGAGGCTGACGGAGTCGCCACCAAAGAAATATGTCCCGCCTACAACCCAGTTGTCGGTGGAGTTGCCCGCGCGTGCAGTGTTGGGGTCGAAGCTTTCGAAGCGGACGACGCCCTGCCAGTATTTGGGCAAGAAAAGATAGGAGAGCTGCGAACTCCAGCCGTCGGACTCGAACGTGGAGGCGGGGAGATGGTTGGATGGTTTAAAGCGTTCGCTGAGATACTCGGTCCAGAGATCGAAAGCGCCGAAGCGGAGCTGCATGTCGGCGCCGAATCCAGTGCGCTGGCCGGTGAAGGTGTTGGCGGCGAAACCAAAGTCATTCAGGCCAGTGAGTGAGGCGTCCTTGGATGTGTAGCCGTTGGTGCCGACAGACCACACGAACTCTTGATCCGCGATTTTGGTTTTCACGGGCGTGGCGGTGACACGGCCGGCTGAAAGGAAGGCGTCGTTGTCGTTCGCGTTGGTGTTTACGCCGGTGCCATTGAAGACGCCGGTTGCGTAGGTCAGACGTTTTTCGAAAAAGTCGCCGGAGACCTGCGCACCAATCTGCCGGCCGAGAGTGAGGCGGTCGTTTGGAAGCGACCGTTCAATCGCTGGCCGGGTGATGTCACTGGCGAGTTGTTCGTAACCGAAGGGCGTCTTGAATTGGCCGATACGAACGTTGGCGGTGTGGTAGCGGCTCCAGTTGATGAAGCCGTCGGCGAGCTGACCACGATAGCCTGAGGTTTCGTTGAGCGACCCGGCCATCTCGGCATCGACCTTGAAATCGAAATCGGAATTGATGCGCCCGGCCACGGAGATGCGGGCGCGACGAAGATATATGCGGTCGTTGTCGGAGCTAAAGCGGCTGTCGCCTTTGTCGAGGAAGTCGCCCTGAACCTGGATGAAGCCTCCCAGAGTCAGCGACTGTTCGCGGCCGGAGGCTTTCACCATGGCCGGATTGGCTGTGGGTGAAGCGGGAACGGAGGCTGGAGCCAGTGCCGGCGAAGGAGCTGGCGTAGCGGCAGGTGGGGTGAGACGGCGTTGGAGTTCCTGATTTTCCCGTCGAAGAGCGGAGACCTCTTCTTCGAGCCGCTGGAGGCGTTCTTCGATGGACGAGGGAGCAGTGGGTTCGGCGGCGTTCAGCGATCCCGCGAACAGCGGCAGCGTGATTAGAGTGCGAAGGAGATTGAAGCGGCGCGCCATGGGATGAGTCCCCGCTATTTCCGATGGCGAAGCAACGCAGGAGCAGCGGCGGTTCTTGCGGATCACCGAGCATATTTTGCGTCCTACGCCAGAGGCGCAGAGCGGGGATGCTGTGCAAGATCCTGATGAGCCTTGTTGTGACTGACGATCAGTCAGACAGGCCGTTTTAAACTTAAAGCGCTTTGGCGCCTTCTTCGACCCAACGAACGCAGAACTGCACAAGCTGGATGGCGTTCTGAAGGTTGAGCTTTTCCTTAATACGCGCGCGATGGGACTCCACGGTCTTGATGCTGATGTGGAGTTTTGCGGCGATCTCGCGCGTGGGAAGGCCGCTGCCGATCATATTCACGATTTCGAGCTCACGATCGCTCAGGAGATCGACAGGGGAATCGGGTGCTGGATCGCCGCCGACGACCACTTGATCGAGCATCCGGCTGGCAACGCGTTCACTCACGAAAACTTTTCCTGCGCGGATGCGGCGGACGGCTTCCATAACCTTGTCCACGACCTCTTGCTTCATCACGTAGGCCTTGGCCCCGGCCTTGAGCACCCGCATCGCGTAGATCGACTCGTCATGCATGGAGAGCACAAGGATCTGAATCTTCGAGTCGAAGGCCTTGATGTTCTTGATCAGCTCGATGCCGTTGTAGCCCTTGAGCGAAATATCCACGATCACCAGATCCGGTTTGATTTGGGAAATGGCCTTGATGGCCGATGGAGAATCCTCGGCCTCACCGCAGAATGCCATGTCGGGCTCGCGGTTGATCAGCTCGGCGAGGCCACGTCGCAGCAGCGGATGATCGTCCACAATGAATATGCGAGTTTTGGCGCTCATCGAAGCTAGGTGGCGCGTATTAGTTTTGGAAAGGATAGCGAAGGCAAGCTGTTACCCCTTGCGGCGTGCCATTTGCGATCGAAAGCTCGCCGCCGAGGATGCCGGCGCGGTAATGCATTATGTGCAAACCGACACCGCCGGTGGAGGTATCTGATTTGGCAAGACCGCTGCCATTGTCACGAATGGTGAGCTCCATCCGGTCGGCAAAAGATTCAAGATTTACTGCGATGTGCGTGGCGCGGCCATGGCGTATTGCATTGCTCATGGCCTCTTGGGCTATGCGGTAGATCTGGATGATTTGGGCGGATGAGTGCTTGGGGAAACGTCCTTTGAACTGGGTCTGTATCTCTACTGCGAACCGGACTTTGACCTGAGCGCTTAGCTCAAGCAGGGCTCCACGGATATCGGCAATTTGGATTTTCCCAGGAAATAAACCGTGGGTGAGCGCGCGGGTACGGTGCATGGCATCGATGATCTGCTGGTTTAACTCCTGAAAGTTACCGGCTTCTTCAGGGGCTTTCGCTGCGATGCGGCTCTCAGCGACGCGCATGAGGCAACTGACGCCTGCGAGGACCTGGCACAAATCATCATGCAAATCCTGTCCGATGCGGTTTTGCTCACGTTCGCTTACGCGCAGGCTCTCGAGCTGATAACTCTTCTCCTTTTGGATATCCATGACGTATCCGCGGAGCAGGGCATTTTTCCCGCGTCCTTGGATTTCATGTGTCGAGTGGCGAACCCACAGAATTGCACCGTACTTATCGATCAGCCGGTAATCGATAGTGGCGGGTAAATTCTCAGAGGTGATTTTAGCGAAGTGTTGCTGGACCCGGGCGCGATCGAGGGGATGGATACACCGATACCAGTTGGCTGGAGATGCGGTGGGGAGTGATTTGAAAACAGCGGCGTCTGCGGGGTACAGCATGGTGGCCGAAACGGGTGTCGCCTTTCCTTCCCACGCCATGATGCGGGCCTCGCTGAAAATACCTTTGGCGGCCCAAGCAGGAGTTTCGGGGCCATTTTTTGATAAACCGGGCGATCGACGTGCTTTTACCACACGCTCGGATACGGAGGCCGACGCAACGCGTGCGGATGAAGATGAATTCGCAGAAGCTTTCTTACGTTTGGTGGAGGTCATTAGATAAACACACTCGTTGCAGCTGGATTGTATTAAGCGACGGTTTTCAGGAATTAGTTAGGGGTATTCCTTTGGGTTTTGTAGTGTTTTCCATGAGTATTTGAAAATGTAGAAAGCTTTCATGAATATGATCTTGACTAAGATAATCGATGAGGAACGTTCACATTAACCTAAGGGTATACAAGCGGTGAAGAAACCTTTGTATACTATAGCTTGCCCACTGGTTGTTAGCTGACCCCACATATCGAACACCTTTGTTGCGATGGACTGATGATCCTCCCCGATGAATCCATCGAGCAAAATTTCCCAAGAGCAGGGTGGTGGAAATTCAAACAATCCATGGGTTGATCGGATCTATTTGGTAGATGATCACCCGTTTTTTGCGGCGGCGCTAGCCTCGCTGATCAACACGGAAGCGGACATGGCTGTTTGCGGGCACAGCGCTGATTTTGCCAACATCATCGCTGATGTCGCACGCTTTGGACCGGATATTCTGGTGATGGACGTGAATCTCAGTTCACGAAACAATTGGTCGCTGGCGATCGAGTTGCGCAAGTTATCGAAATCCGTGCCGCTGCTATTTGTTTCCAGCTTGCAAAATCCTCAGGTGGAGATGGGGTTGAAATGGCTGGAACCGTGCGGCTTTGTTGAGAAAACCAAGGATCCCGCCGATATCATAAAAGCGATCCGTCAAACGCTGGCCAAACTTCGCCTTTTTCAAAGTCTTCATCCTGCCGGCCAGCTCTCCCACAAACGTGAAACCCAAAGAGAATAAAACCATCCTCGTAGTTGATGACAACGAACAGGCTTTGACACTGGTTAAAGAAGCACTGGCGACGCGTGGTTTTAATGTGATGACTTACAATCGTGGCACGACTGCGATGACGTTTCTGGAGTCGAAAAAAGGAGATGTGGTCGACTTGGTGATCATCGATCTCGTTATGCCGGATGTGGATGGAATGGAGCTCGCCGGTAAGATCCTGGCGAAGCGCCCGGAGATTAAGATTCTCGTGATGTCAGGATATGCGGACGACGTTGTCGTTCACGGTATTTTCGAAAAGAAGAGCGTGGATTTCCTTGGAAAGCCTTTTAGCATAAGGGACTTATTTACCAAGGTAAGCGTGCTGTTGGCCCAGAGCGCCTGAGTTAAAAAAGTTTCTCATTGAGAGCATACCTTGGGGTATCCCAAGAGTGTCTCGTTCGCTTTGGTGCAGTACTTTCCAGGCTGCTGTCGTGTCCAACGATTCGTCGCTCAAGTGAGGCGCGAAACTGACGATATCTTTTTTGAAACTTTTGAGAAGGCGCCGCGTCATATGTATGCAGAACGCTTAAATTTTCTCCCGCCTAGCGGGAGATTTGGGGTAACCAAGAAAGCAATGGGCGGATTGTCTAGGGGTAGACGATCCGCCCTCTTTTTTTTGCCCAGAACGGAAGAGGGCGCGGAGCCCGCTCTTTCGAGCGGATGTTCACATCGGCTCTTGTTACGCGACGGCAACTTTCTGCCGTTTTCTTGCAGTCACGAATCGACAAGCGGCACGCCCTGTGCTGACTTGTTCACACGTTATCCACAGATGGAAATCCTGAGCAGGGTCACTGACCCCAAAACACAGCTCAAGGTGTCCGCGAAGGCCAAGACCTTCGTCCTCGACACCAACGTCCTCCTCCACGACCCCCAGTCGATTTTCAAATTCGAGGACAACAACCTCGCCATCCCCGTCGAAGTTCTGGAGGAGCTCGACGGCATCAAGACGGAGCAGTCCACCGAGCGCGGTCGCAACGCCCGCCGCGTGCACCGCATCCTCTCCGAGCTGCTCCCCGACTCGCGCTCGATGCACGAGGGCGTGAAGCTGCCCAACGGCGGCACGCTCTCCGTCATCATCAACCCTTGGCTCTCCGACCCCTCGCAGCGCGATACCCCGCAGATGATCGCCTTCCGCGCGATCCTCCCCGACCTCGCGAAGAAGGACAACCGCATCATCGCGTCGGCCCTCTATGTGAAGTCCTGCTACCCGCCGCCGACCATCCTCGTCACCAAGGACGTCAACGTCGCCCTCAAGGCCCGCGCCGTCGGTCTCGAGGCGGAGGACTACCTCAACGACAAGGTCGCGCAGCTCGACGACGAGGACGACTACCGCGAGATCGAGGTCACCATCTACGAGCTCCAGCGCTTCTGCTCCGAGGGCGAGTTCACCCTCGAGGAGGAGGCCGCCAAGACTCTCACGCTAAACGAATACGTTCTGCTCCGCTCCACCGAGGGCAAGACGATGCCCGCCCGCTACTACGGCGAGGGCCGCGTCTGCCGGCTCAAGATCCCCGACTGGATCAAGGCACCCGGCGGCATCGCCGTGCGCGGCCGCAACCTCGAGCAGCAGTTCTTCATGGACGCGCTGCTCGACGACTCGATCACGCTCGTCACTTGTTTCGGCAAGGCCGGCACCGGCAAGACGCTCCTCTCCATCGGCTGCGCGCTCCACCAGACGCACGACGACCACTCGCGCTACGATGGCGTCTCCATCTCCCGCCCCGTCATGGCGCTGGGCAAGGACATCGGCTTCCTCCCCGGCACGATGGAGGAAAAGATGAAGCCCTGGCTCCAGCCCTACTTCGACGCGCTCGAGGTGCTCATCCCTTCCAAGCCGCCGAAGGAGCCCCAGTTCGCCGCGAAAAAAGTCTCCAAGAAAAAGCACAAGAGCGCGTCGGCCCTCGCCATGTCCAACGCCGCCGTCTCGGGCAACGCCCCGGCGGCCGCCGGCGGCCCGGCCGGCCCCGCGCCGATGAAGCCCTACGAGCGCCTCATCAAGAGCGGCCTCGTCGAGGTCGAGGCCCTCGCCTTCATCCGCGGCCGCTCCATCGCGCGTCGCTTCTTCATCCTCGACGAGGCGCAGCAGCTCACGCCCCACGAGGTGAAGACCGTCATCACCCGCATCAGCGAGGGCTCGAAGATCGTGCTCATCGGCGACCCGGCGCAGATCGACAACCCGTATGTCGATTCGCGCAGCAACGGCCTCGTCTATTGCCACGACCGCATGAAGGGCCAGGCCCTCGCCGCGCACGTCAAGCTCACCAAGGGCGAACGCAGCCGCCTCGCCGAACTCGCCGCCGATCTGCTCTGATCCACGACACAATCGTTCACAAAAAAGGCCACCGGGAAACTGGTGGCCTTTTGTTTATTCGTTTTTGGGCGAAAAATCACACGATCGTCTCGCGCGGTTTTTCCAGCGCTGCGATGTACGTCATGATGCGCTCGCTGGCGCGTAGATAGCGTTCTTTCCCGGCTGAAGGGTCGTCGTAGTCGGTGGGCGAAATAGGCTTTCCGTAAACGACGGTGACAGGCGTCGGGATGTGGACTTTGCCATCGCGACCAAAGGCGTCGAATGAGCCGAATATGCGCGCAGGCACGACCGGTACCTCGTGTACGGCAGGCGAGCAGACCCACGCCGGGTTTGGCGGATTGGAGGTTCCCATCGGGCGAGCGAGTGCCTTCAGGAAACAGGATGATGACCTTGTCGTTTTTCAACGCCTGGAGCACGCGTTTGATCGCACTCACGTCTGAGCCGCCGTCGCGATCGACGGGGATGGTGCCGACAATGTCGAGCCACCACGAGGCGAAGCCTTTTTTCCACAGTGTCTTGCGGGCGAAGAAACAAACTTGTCGCGGGATCAGCGAGCCGACGATTGGCGGGTCGAGATGACTAGCGTGATTGGACGCGATCATGAACGCGCCGGTCTTCGGGAGATTTTCGAGGCCGACGACTTCGCCGCGAAAAGCGATGTCGAAGATCACGCGAAACACGTAGTGGCAGAAGCCATAGACGCGGGTCATTTCGACCTGGCGGAAACTGTAGCTCATGCGATGGCGAGTTTGGTGGAGAGCTGGGCGGAGATTTTGTCCACAACCTGCTCGAGCGTCAGATAAGTGCTGTCGATGAGCTCGGCGCCTTGGGCGCTTTCGACCAGGCGTTGGTGATCGAGTGTGTCGCGTTTCGCGACCTGGTCTTCGCGGCCTTCCTGTTCGCGTCGTTTGGCGCGGGCGACGGGATCGGCGAAGAGGAAAAGCGGAAGTCGGCGTCGGGGAAAATTTTTGAGCCAATATCGCGGCCTTCCATGACGAGTCCGCGAAAGCTGTGCTTGCGACCGGTCGTGGTCTGTCCGCGTTGGTAGTCGAGAAGGGCCGCGCGCACTTCGGGAATCGCGGCGAAGTGGGCGACCTCGGCGTTGACGCCGGGGCTGCGGATTTCCTCGGAGTCGACGACGCGTCCGTTGATTTCCATCTGCGCGCTGCGACCGTTCAGGCGAGTGCCGAACTTCAGATTGGCGACGGCGGTGCGGACTGCCGGCAGATCGTCGGCGCGAAGTTTGAGGCGCAACAACTCGGCGGTGACGGCGCGATAAAACGAACCGGTGTCCACGTGGAGCAGGTTGAAACGTTCGCTCAGGGCGCGCGACGTGGAGGATTTTCCGGAGGCGGCGCCGCCGTCGATGGCGACGATAATGAAAGGAGAGGCGGTCATGCGCTTATTCGGAATGGGATTGCGTCCATAGCTGGCCGAGGACGTCGAAGAAATCGGGGAATGTTTTTGCGCAGCAGGCGGGATTGCGGATGGAGAGCCACGGGATGCCGCTGCCGTCGAGATTGTGGGAGCCGAGGATGCCGAAGCTCATCGCGAACCGATGATCGTGATAGGTTTCGATTTCGATGCCGCGTTTCAGCGGACGCGGATGAATTTCGAGCGAATCCTCGGTTTCGATGACGTGCTGGCCGAGCTTGATGAGTTCGCGCGCCATGCCCGCAACGCGGTCGGTCTCTTGTTTGCGCGTGTGCGCGATGCCGGTGATTTTTGTCGGTCCGCTGAGGAGCGGGGAAATCGCGGCGAGCGTGAGGAAGGTATCGGAGAAGGTGTTGAAGTTCTGAATCGCACCATTGAGCGCTTTCGATGAATCGCGAAAAACTTGAAGACCGGCGGGTGAAGTGTTGATCCGCACCTGTGCCCCGACCTTGTCTCTTATGACTAACGCAAACTCAGCATCACCTTGCAGGCCTGCGCCAGGACCATGCAGACCGCGCAATGTCAGATTTCCTCCTGCGACGAGTGGAAGAGCTATAAAGTAGCTAGCCGCCGTCATATCTGGCTCGATGTGAAACGAGCTTTCGAATGTACGATGATATTTCGATCCAGCATGTACGCGGAAGCGATTGTCGGCCAGTCGTGTGATCTCTGGTTGACCGAAATGATCCATGAGGCGCGCAGTCATTTGCACAAAAGGCCAGCGCACACCGCCAATGAGTTCCACATCGAGTTCCTTTTGCGCGAGCGGCGCGACCATCAACATAGCAGATAGTATCTGACTGCTTTCGCTCGCATCGATCTGGACCGGACCGCCGCGCAAACCACGGGCGTGAATCTCGACGGGGAAGAAACCGGGCTCGCCGAGGTATTTGATCTCCGCGCCCTGGCTGATGAGGGCGTCGAAGAGGCCTTTCATTGGCCGTTTTCGCATCTGGGGGACGCCGTCGATTTTGTACACGCCGGTTTGGGCGGCGGCGCAAAAGGCGGTGAGAAAACGGGCGGCGGTGCCGGCGAGGCCGACGAAGATTTCGGCGGATTGATTCGGGATTTTTCCACCGCAACCGGTCACTTGGATGGTTTTATTCGCTTCGTCGGTTTTGACCGGGATACCGAGCTTGGTGAGCGCCGTTGCCATCAACTCGGTGTCTTCGCTGAAAAACGCGCCGGTGAGCGTGACAGGACCATCGCAAAGGGCGGCGAGAAGCAGGGCTCGGTTGGTGAGGCTCTTGGAGCCGGGCAGGGTCACTTCGCCACGCACTGGTTTTTGGAAAAGGGCGGATCGGCAGGAGGTCGGGCAGCGACATGGAAGCGGAAATTGGTCAGGTAAACCGGTGGGACGCCAAGGCGAAATGCGCGAGTGGAAAAGTCGCAGTCGAACAACGCGCCCGGAGTGCGCGTTCCTCCTGCTCACGGACGAAAGCCGTCGCGGTAGGTTTTGCCGCGTTCAAGGCGGGTGCGGATTTCAGGCCAGTCGCGATTGGCGATGGCGGCGTGCAGGCCCTGGAGTTCGTCCTGAAAACGAGTGAGCGCACGAAGGACTTCGTCGCGGTTTTGCTGGAAAATCTCGATCCACATGGTTGCGTCGCTCGCGGCGATGCGGGTGGTATCGCGAAGGCCATTGCCGGAGAAATTGCGCCAGGCGGGATTTTTTTGTGCGAGGAAACTGCAGAGGCTGGTCGCGACGGCCTGGGGGAGGTGGCTGATGTGGGCGACGATTTCGTCGTGTTCGTCGGGAGTCACCGTGGTGACTTCACTGCCGAGATCGCGCCAGAACCGTGCGACCATCTCAGTGGCTTTGGCGTGAGTGGTGGCGGTGCCGGCGAGCGGCGTGACGAAGCACACGCGCTTTTTAAAGAGATCGGCGCTGCCATTTTCCCAGCCCGTTTTCTGGCTGCCAGCCATGGGGTGTGAGCCGATGAAAAACGCAGCCGCGGGCATGGCGGCATGGCAGGCGCGGGTAAGTTCGCCTTTAACGCTTCCGACGTCGGTGACGATTGCGCCGGCGGGGAGGGCGGGGGAAATCTGGCGGGCGAGCTCGATGATTTTTTCCACGGGTGCGGCGAGTACGACGAGGCTCGCGCCACGCACGGCGTCTTCGGGTGTGTTGGCGACGGCGTCGCACCAGGGTTGTGTTTGCAGTGCGAGACGTGTTTCCGGCCGTCGTGACCAGATGACGATGCGGCGGGCGACGCCGCGCGCGCGCGCAGCCATGGCGACGGAGCCGCCGAGCAAGCCGGGGGCGAGGATGGTGAGTTGGTCGAGCACGACGCTTCGTGAAACGCCATGTCGCCTGCGATGTCGAGTCTGCGGGCAGATGGAGGGAGCGGCTGAGGGGCAACGCGCACGTTGCTTTTTGGCGCCGGGGATTTTTTCTGGGCGGCCAACCCATGTCCGACGATTTCGATCAGAATGACTCAAACGCCCTGAGGAAACTCCGTCCGTGGCTCATTGGCGCAGGGGTGTCGGTGGCGTTGGGCGGATTCTATTATTTTCTGGCGACGCGCGGGCCCCGGCGGGTGGACGCCTCTGTGGTGACGGCGATAAACGCAGATGATCAGTCGCTGAAAAAGCTCTCCGACGAGGTCGCGCAGTCGGAGGCGATCTGGCGCGCGGCGGATGAAAAAGGGCTCGGAACCTCTTCCGAGGCGCGTGCCGCACTCGCGCTGGCCGTGGACAAGCAGCGGGAACGCGTGCGGCGGGATCCGCGATCCTCGCCTGCCGAGTCGGAGCGGTTGCGCCAGTTGGAACGATACGTGGCGGACGCCGAGGTGCGGGAACGTTTAGAGACGGTTTCCATACTCGAAGCGGAGGCACGGGTCGCGCAGCAAGCGGACCGTCACGAGGAGGCGGTGGAAAAACTCCGGGCGTCGCTCGCGCTTCTGCAGAAGGTGAATCGCAGCGGAGCGGATGCCTCGTTGAAGGATATCGCGCGCGAGAGTCGGTTGCAGCTCGACCTGGAAATAATGGAAGCCGAACCTCTGAGCCGCCAGGTGATGAACGCCCGGGCGAAGGCGGAGATAGCGGCGCGGGCGGAACGTTGGGGCGAAGTGCGTGAAGCTTTTCAGGAGTTACTCGCGGTGCAGTCGCGGATCAATCGCGAGTATCCACGCACGCCGTTTGTCGATCCCGCGGCGGAGGAGCGCATCGAAGGCAAGATCCAGTCACTTCAAGCCGAGTCACTGGCGGAGACGGTTCACGACAAAGTGAGCGGCGGGGAGGAAAACATGCTCGCGGGAAATCATGCGCAGGCGGCCCGGTTGTATGGGCTCGCGTATGAAGCGCAGGAAAAGATCAATGTGCGCTTTCCGAAGAGCGGGCAGTATTCCCCGTCCAGGCTCGACGACCTGGAGGCGCGGCGGCAGACGGCGCTTTCTGTCGAACCACTCGCAAAAATTGGGTCACTCGATAACGAGATCGCCGGTTTGCTGAAGGCACGCGATCTGCCGGCGGCGCAAAAGAAAATCGCCGAGGCTGAGCAACTCACCGGGGCGGTCTGGCGGGATTTTCCGCGCAGCCGGAGACTCGAAGAAGTCTTGCGCGAGCGAGTGGGTTATCGGGCGGCGCACAGCGCTGTGCTCGCGGTAATTCAAGAGGCGGTATTTTCCAGGGTGAAATCACTGCCCGCGGAAACGGGCGATGGATCAAGCCCGGCGAAGCTGTTGAACGCCGAAGTCCCGCAATCCCTCTACGTGCGGGTCATGGATAAAAATCCCAGCCGAACGCCGGACGAGAAGCGGCCGGTGGATTCGGTCAACTGGCTGGAGGCGCGGGAATTTTGCCAGCGGCTGGGTTGGTTGCTCGGCCGGCCGGTGCGGTTGCCCACGGAAAAACAGTACCGGGCGGCGCTTGGCCTCGGCGGAACTGATTTCATCGATCTGACCGGGGGATTGGCCGAATGGCTCGATTCGACGGACGCTGACCTGACGGCCGTGATTGCCGGAGGGAGTTATCTGGATGCTCCCGAGACTCTCGCGACCATACCGCTGGTCCCTGTTGTAAAAACCGAGCGGGCCCGTCACGTCGGCTTTCGGATTGTGGTGGAATGAGACGGATGAGTCATGCCCCGCAGCCGCCTCTTCCCTGTAACCTGCGCAGACCACTGGCGTCTTGTGCCATGTGTATGATGGTCCTTACATTGCCCTATGTCCGATGACGCTGACGCGGAATTCGATCTCGCTGGCTGCCTCCAGCGCGTGCGTGCCCGCAATCAGGACGCGGCGAGGCATCTCGTGGAGCATCTGCACCCGCTGGTCATCCGGATTGTCCGCGCGCATCTGCCGCGGCGTGTTCTGGAAGAGGACCTCGCACAGGAGGTGTTCATGAAAATGTTCACCCGACTCGACCAGTATCAGGGCGCGGTGCCGTTTCCGCATTGGGTTTCGCGCATCGCAGTGACGACCTGCATCGATCATCTGCGTTCGCAGAAGCGACGTCCTGAGTTTCGTTGGGCGGACCTTTCAGAAAACGAGGCCGACGTGCTGGATGCTGTGCTGACCAGCGAAAATGACGCCGATGCGGGCGATGCGCTTGCGGCCCGCGAACTCGTTGGAAAGCTTCTCGACCAGCTCAAACCCGATGACCGGATGGTCATCCAACTCCTGGATCTAGAACAAAAGACACTCGTCGAAATCAGAGAACTCACCGGCTGGAATACCACCCTCATCAAAGTCCGTGCGTTTCGCGCGCGGCGCAAATTGAAGAAACTTTTCGAACAGCTTAAACAAAAGGAACGCTCATGAGCACGAATCTTCCCGAATGGTCCCGCCTGGTAGCTGCCGCACGTCGTGCTCCGCAGGATGCCCGCGATGAGTCGGCGCCGTATGGCTTTGCGACGCGCGTCGCCGCCCGGGCGATGAGTGCGAAAACGCCCTTGCTCGAGGCGTCGCTGCTGTCGCGTTACGGGCTGCGCGCACTGGGGCTTTCCTGCCTGCTCGCGGTCGCGGGGGTCGCCGCCACGCTGCGACCGATCATGACCGCGATCGAGCAGGAGGCCTCGGCTTTGAATGACACGCCGGTCGAGGCGGTGGATGCCTCCGAGCTCACCTGACCGCACTGCTCATGAAGAATCCTTTTCTAGCCATCTTGATTTTTGCCGGGGTTTTTATCTGCGGAGGCGTCGTCGGCGGCGCAGTGTCCATTCACTACTACGAGCAGTTCATACGGAATAAGGGCGCGGATCGTTTCTTCGACCGGGAGATACGTGAACTGGGCCAGAAGTTGGAATTGACCCCGCAACAATGGAAAGAAACCCGCACAATCTTTAACCGGGCGATGGCGGATCAACGCGCCGCGCGGAAGCAGGGCGATCTTGTCCTTGATCGCATGGTGAGTGATTTCGAGGCGGTGTTGACGCCTGAGCAGCTCTCCAAATTCAAGGAGTTCCGCGCCAAGCGGCGCGCCTCACGCGAACAGCAGCTGCGCGAACGGCGCGGTCCGCAGGGACCTGACGGCGCGCGTATTCCTCCGCTCTTGATGGAGCAGCGCGACCGGGAGCGGCCGTTAGGACCGCCAGCGCGTCCGGAAACTCCGCAGCCTCAACCTGAGGCCGCGAATTTACCGGCCGAAACGAAGCCGGCTCCGTGATTTGTCTGTGAATGCCGCCGCCCGAGTGCGGTGTTTCAACACTTGCCGGGGAGTAACCGAGCCGGTTCCTTAGGCCTATGTCGTCTCCGCTGACCGGCAAAAAAATCGTCCTCGGCATCACAGGCTCCATCGCCGCCTACAAGGCCGCCGAGCTGACGAGCCAGTTGCGCAAGAAAGGCGCGGACGTTTTCCCGGTCATGACAACGGGGGCGCAGAAATTCATCACGCCGCTGACGTTGCAGGCACTCGCGCGACAGCCAGTGGCGACGGATCTCTGGAGCGAAGGCAATGGCTGGCAACCGGGCCACGTTGAGCTGGCCGACAAAGCGGACCTGTTGCTGATCGCGCCGGCGACGGCGGACGTGATCGCACAATTCGCGCACGGGCTTGCGCCGGATTTTTTGAGTTCGCTACACTTGGTGTGCCGCGCACCGCTGTTGATCGCCCCGGCGATGAACGGGAAAATGTGGTCGCACCCTGCGACGGTGGCGAATGTGGCCACGCTGACGGCGCGTGGAGCGCAGTTTATCGGACCGGAAGAAGGCATGCTTGCCTGTGGTTACGAAGGGCTTGGACGCCTCTGGCCCGTCGAGGGCATTGTCGAGCGGGCGGAGAAGCTGCTCGCGGCGCGCTGAGCTTATAACCGGAGTTTTTAGTTGCGGGTGCGGACTTCCGCCGCACTGTCCGCCTCGGCCAGGTGCCATGCATGGGCAGGCGCGTGAACTCCGCCAGGACCGGAAGGTAGCAACGGCAACGACGTTCTCCTAGTGCCGTGGAGTGCCTGGCCACTTTTTATTTTTAACAGGGCGATAGGGCCGGGCGGGGAGTTTTCCCGGCGTCGGCTGAGGAATCTTGGGGCTTTCGTTTTTGAGCCCGTTGGATGATGTTAACACCACACGGCAATCCCGGTTCGCTGTGGATCGGGTACTGCCGCCCCAAACCCTATGAAAAAGTTCCTGCTGGCCCTCGCGGCCATGATGGTTCTCGGCGGCACTTCGGTGTTCGCCTCCGATAGCAAAGCGCCCGCCAAGGAAGAGAAGAAGGAATGTGCGGCATGCAAAGAGAAGGGCTCGATGTGTGATGCGTGCAAGAAGAAGGCTGAGGAGAAAGCCAAGGAGCAGCATCCCAAACCCTGAGTGACGCACGCTCCGAAAGGGGCCGATGATTTCACGACTGCTGATGCAGAGCCGGGCCCGCCGAACGCGGGCCCGTTTTATTTTCAGGAGGCGGAAACGCGCCGATGGACGTCGAGGGGAAAAAGGTGGGCGAGCGAAGGAGTTTTGAATTTTCAGTTGCACGTCGGACGCCGGCGCTTGGAGTAGCGGCCGCTTGTCCACCGGTTACCAAGTCATCGCCCGCAAGTGGCGGCCCGCAGACCTTCGACGATGTCGTCGGACAGGATCATGTCGTGCGGACGTTGAAGAACGCCATCGCGCGCAACCGCATCGCCCACGCCTATCTGTTCGTGGGACCACGTGGTACGGGCAAGACCTCGACGGCGCGTATTTTTGCGAAGGCGCTCAATTGCACGAATGGTCCCAAGGCCGATTTCGACCCGAAGGATCCGGCGTGTGTCTCGATCGCGGAAGGTTCGCATCTCGACGTGATCGAGATCGACGGCGCCTCGAACAACGGCGTGGAGCAGGTCCGCGATTTGCGCGACACGGTCCAGTACGCACCGGCGCAGGGTAAGTACAAAATCTACATCATCGACGAAGTGCACATGCTCTCGACAGCTGCGTTTAACGCGCTGCTGAAGACGCTCGAGGAGCCGCCGCACCATGTGAAATTCGTCTTCGCGACGACCGACCCGCAAAAGGTGCTGCCGACGATCGTGTCGCGCTGCCAGCGCTTCGACCTGAAACCGATCCCGACGGAGCTGATCGTGCAGCGATTGAAGCAGATCGCGGCCGAGGAAAAAATCAAAGTCACGGACGAGGCGCTGACTTGCATCGCGCGCATGGCGGACGGCGGGATGCGTGATGCGCAGTCGATTTTTGACCAGATGATTTCGTTCTGCGGCGCGGAGATTTCCGAGCCGGACGTGCTCGATGTATATGGCCTCGTGGCTGCGGAGAAGATCGCCGCGCTGGCTGCGGCGCTCGCGGCGGGTGATCATCCGAAGATCATCGAAATCGTGGACGAGTGTGATCAGGCGGGGCGCGATCTTGTGCGGTTGCTGACCGATCTTCAGGAGCTGATTCGCAGGGCCTTGCTCGATGCGATCGGCAAGGGCGGCAAGACCGACATTCTCGGCGGCGTCTCGATGACGACGGAGCAGATCACACGTTTACTCGACGGACTTCGCGAGGGCGAGGGCAGCGTGAAACTCGGGCTGTCGGAGAAAATCAATTTTGAGGTGACGCTGCTCAAGGCTGTCGAAGCGAGCCGGGCGCGCGCCATCGATTCGCTTATCAAGGAGCTCAGCGCGCTCGCCGATCAGGCTCCCGAAACATCCGCTGCCACCGATGGCGGCGAAAAAAAAAAGGACTGATTGAGCAGCTCGATGAACGCGTGGCGCAGGCCATTGCGGACATCGCCGAGCAGCGGAAGGCATTGGGAATTATTTCAGCGGTTGCGGTGTCTGCGAAACCGGAGCGCGCGGGTGGAAGTGGCGATTCCGATGCGGAGAGTGACGCTGAGGTTGCGACCATGCCGCGGGCTGAGACCGACGCGGTCATGGCCGACGTCAGTGCAAGTGCGCCTTTCGACGAAGATGGTCCGAACTGGCCGAGCGCGGCGGATGAAGCGGCGTTTATCGGCGGAGAAAAAGAGCAGGGACGTACAGTGCCAAAGGCAGGCGCGCAGACCTTGCGTCAGGCCGCCGAAGAAGCGGAAACGGCGCTGGGACCGTTGCCGAGTATCGATGCGCTGATCGCGCGGCTACCGGCGCAGGCGCGTGAGACGCTGGAAGATCTCTTCCGTCCTAAATTCACGGGCGTGAAGCGCGTGTCGAAAGAAGTCCTGAAGTAACGGCGGTTAAGGCACCGCTACTGCCAGTTCTCGGAGGAGGTTTGTTTGACGCGCCGGTTAAGCGATGGTCAGCACGGCGTAGCTGCGTTTGCCTTTGCGGAGAAGCAGGTGTTTGCCGAAGAGCAGGTCGGCCGAGGTGATCGCGCGGGCGATGTCGGGGGATTTCACGTTGTTCACGTAAATGCCGCCGCCCTCGATGTCTTTGCGGGCCTGACCCTTTGACGGAGCGAGGCCGCTGAGAACGAGAAGCTCGGTGAGCGCGGTACCGGGGCCTTCGAGCTTGGCGCGTTCGAGGGACTTCGTGGGGATTTCGCCGACCACGTCGTTGAATGTTTCTTCGCTCGTGTCGCCGATTTCGGCGCCGAAGAGGATCTCGCTGGCCTTGAGTGCGGCATCGAGCGCGGCCTGGCCGTGAACGAGTTTGGTGACTTCGCGGGCAAGAGCCTTATGGGCTTCGCGGGGGCCGGGGTTGGCGGTGTGCGCGGCTTCGAGCGGCTCGATTTCTTCGCGGGAGAGGAAGGTGAACTTGCGGAGGTATTCGCAGACCTTGGCGTCCTCGGTGTTCACGAAGAATTGGTAGAGCTTGTACGGGCTCGTTTTCGTCGCATCGAGCCAGACGGCGCCGCCGGCGGTTTTACCGAATTTGGTCCCATCGCTCTTGGTGATGAGCGGAAAGGTCCAGCCCCACGCGGTGGTGTCGTGGCCGAGTTTTTTGCGGATGAGATCGGTTCCGGCCGTGAGATTGCCCCACTGGTCGGAGCCGCCGATCTGGAGTTCGCAGTCGAAGGTTTTGCGCAGGTGCAGGAAGTCGTAGGCCTGCAGAAGCTGGTAGCTGAATTCGGTGTAGCTGATGCCGCTGTCGCCCTCCATGCGGGACTTCACGGAGTCCTTTGCGAGCATGACATTCAGGGAAAAATATTTTCCCACATCGCGGAGAAACTCGAGGAAACTGAACGGCGCGATCCAGTCGGCGTTGTCGACGAGGCGGGCCGGGTTGGCAGTGGCTTTGAAATCGAGCAGGCGCGAGAGCTGGGCCTTGATGCAGGCGATGTTATGGGCGAGTTGCTCGCGGGTCAGAAGATTGCGCTCGGAGGAGCGGCCGGACGGGTCGCCGACCATGCCGGTGGCACCGCCGGCGAGGGCGATGGCGTTATGGCCGGCGCGCTGGAAGCGGGCGAGGGTGAGCTGGCCCATGAGATGGCCGACGTGGAGGGAGTCGCCGGTCGGATCGAAGCCGCAATAGACCGTGAGGGGCTTTCCTGTTGCGAGACGTTCGCTGAGGCCAGCGAGGTCGGTACAGTCGGCCAGCAGGCCGCGCCATTTCAGGTCTTCGATAAGATTCATGGGAGGGCAAAGAAAGCGGGTGGGGCGGGGGAGGGTCAAGGCCGGCGGCGAGGCTGTGTGCCGGTGTGTAGATTGGGCGGGGTGTGAGCGGATTTAATGGGGAGCATCGAAGAAATAAAACCGTCCCTTCTAGCGGGAAATTCGGTTTGTCTAACCTCTGGCCCCGCCTCTATCTCTCGCCGTCTTTCCCGGTGCGTCCCGTGCGTCCGCCGGATACACCATAACTCAGACTCCACACACCATGCCCATCGCTGTCGGTTCCAAAGCTCCTGATTTCACCCTCAAGTCAAAGACCGCGGACGGTCTCAAGGACATCAAACTGAGCGACAATTTCGGCAAGAAGCAGACTGTACTGCTCTTCTTCCCCCTGGCGTTCACGGGAGTCTGCACGCAGGAGATGTGTGATACGACCGCAGGTCTCGGTGCTTACGAGAAACTGGGAGCCGAGGTGATCGCGATCAGCGTGGACAGCCCCTTTGCGCAGGAAGCGTGGGCCAACGCCAACAAGATCAAACTCACCATCGTGAGCGATTTGAACAAAGAGACGACCAAGGCATATGGCGTGCTGTTCCCCGGACTCGCCGGCATCGGTGACACCTCCGCTCGCGCCGCTTTCGTCATCGGCAAAGATGGTGTCGTCAAATACGCCGAGCAGACGCCCACGCCAAAAGACCTTCCCAATTTCGCCGCCGTCCAAGCCGCGCTCGCCAAGTAAACTGTCAACGCCGGGCCGCGTGGCGGCGCGGTTCAAGCGTCCGCCACTTTTGAGTTTCCTAAATTAACCTTCGATGAGCCTCCCGAATCCCTTCAACACGCTCCAGACCTTCTCGGCCGCCGGAGCCACGCACCAACTCTACTCGCTGCCCGCCCTCGAAAAGGCCGGCATCGGTAACATTTCCCGCCTCCCGGTCTCCATCCGCCTCGTGCTGGAGTCGCTCCTGCGCAATTGCGATGGCAAGCGTGTCTCCGAGCAGGCGGTGCGTGAGCTCGCCAGCTGGAATGCGAAGGGCGTGCGCACGGAGGAAATTCCCTTCGTCGTTGCTCGCATCGTGCTGCAGGACTTCACCGGCGTGCCGCTCCTCGTCGACCTCGCCGCGATGCGCTCGGCCGTCACGAAGCTCGGCAAGAACCCGAAGATCATCGAGCCGCTCGTGCCCGTGGACCTCGTTGTCGATCACTCGGTGCAGGTTGATTTCGCGGGCACCTCGGATGCGTTCCAGAAGAATCTCGAACTCGAGTTCTCCCGCAACCGCGAGCGCTATCAGTTCCTGAAGTGGGGTATGCAGGCGTTCGACACCTTCAAGGTCGTCCCTCCTGGCATCGGCATCGTTCACCAAGTGAACCTCGAGTACCTCGCCAAGGGCGTGCTCAAGGATTCCAACGGTGTCTATTATCCCGATACGCTTGTCGGCACCGACTCGCATACGACGATGATCAACGGCATCGGTATCGTCGGCTGGGGCGTCGGTGGCATCGAGGCCGAAGCCGGCATGCTCGGTCAGCCGGTTTATTTTCTCACGCCCGATGTTGTCGGCGTGCACCTGACCGGCTCGTTGCGCGAAGGCGTTACGGCGACCGACCTTGCGCTCACGGTCACACAGCTCATGCGCAAGACCAAGGTCGTCGGAAAATTCGTCGAGTTCTTCGGCCCCGGCGCCGCTGCGCTGCCGCTCGTGGACCGTGCGACGATCGCCAACATGGCTCCGGAATATGGCGCGACGATGGGCTTCTTCCCGATCGACGCCGAGTGCGCGAACTATCTTCGCGCCACCGGTCGCGACGAGAAACTCGTCGAGACCTACGAGGCTTACTACAAGGCTCAGGGACTCTGGGGCATTCCTCAGCAGGGCCAGATCGACTACACCCAGGTTGTCGACCTCGACCTTGCCAGTGTTGTCCCGAGCGTCGCTGGTCCAAAACGTCCGCAGGACCGCATCGTCCTTACCAATCTCAAGAGCGAGTTCACCACGTCGTTCGCGAAGCCGGTTACGGAAAATGGCTTTGGCAAAAAGGCGGAGGAATTTTCCCGCCGTGTCCGCATCGGAACCGAGGAGGTCGCACTCGCTTCCGGCGGCGGCAGCCAGGAACCGGTTTCCGTGGCGAAGGCGAAAGCCCAGAATACCAATCCGCAAACTGAGCTCGAGATGGCGAACAACCGTCCGACGCCCGACACGGTTCTCCAAGTGAATTTGAACACGCCGCCGGCCACGCTCGGCCACGGCAGCGTGCTGATCGCCGCGATCACGAGCTGCACCAACACGTCGAACCCTTCCGTGATGCTCGCCGCCGGTTTGCTCGCAAAGAAGGCGGTCGAAAAAGGCCTGAAGCCAAATTCCGTCGTGAAGGCTTCGCTCGCTCCCGGTTCGCGCGTCGTCACCGATTATCTCAACAAGACCGGCCTCACGCCTTATCTCGATCAGCTCGGTTTCCAGACCGTTGGTTACGGTTGCACGACTTGCATCGGTAACTCCGGCCCGCTTTCCGGTCCGATCGAAGATGCTGTCGTGAAGAACGACCTCGTCGCGGCATCGGTGCTCTCGGGCAATCGCAACTTCGAGGCCCGCGTTCACCAGAACATCAAGGCCAACTTCCTCATGTCGCCGCCGCTCGTCGTTGCTTTCGCGCTCGCGGGTCGCGTCGATCTCGATCTAACGACCGAGCCGATCGGACAAGGCAAGAATGGCCCCGTGTTCCTCAAGGACATCTGGCCGACGATTCAGGAAGTGCGCGACCAGATGCAGGCTGCGCTCAAACCCGAGGTCTTCCGTTCACTCTACACCGACTTCGCTTCTCAGAATCCGAAGTGGAACGAAATCCCGTCGAGCGTCGGCAACGTCTACGCGTTTGATTCGAAGTCGACCTACATCCAGGAGCCGCCGTTCTTCGCGAACTTCGGCCTGCAGCCCGGCACCATCGCGGAGATCAAGGGCGCGCGTGCGCTCGGCATCTTTGGCGACTCGGTCACGACCGACCACATCTCGCCTGCCGGCGCCATCAAGAAGTCGTCTCCTGCCGGCAAGTTCCTTCTCGATAACGGAGTCACCTTCGAGGACTTCAACTCTTACGGTTCACGTCGCGGCAATGACCGCATCATGACCCGCGGTACCTTCGCCAATGTCCGCATCAAGAACCTGATGCTCGGCGGCGAAGAAGGCGGTAACACGCTCTATCAACCGACCGGCGAAAAGATGGCGATCTACGATGCCGCCGCGAAGCACATCGCCTCGGGCACGCCGCTCATCGTCATTGCAGGTCAGGAATACGGCACCGGTTCTTCGCGTGACTGGGCTGCAAAAGGCACCAATCAACTCGGCGTGAAGATCGTCGTCGCGCAGAGCTTCGAGCGCATCCACCGCTCGAACCTCGTTGGCATGGGTGTGCTGCCGCTCCAGTTCAAGGAAGGCACAACGGCGCAGACATTGAAACTCGACGGCACGGAAACGTACGACGTCCTTGGCCTCACGCCCGGGATCAAGCCTCAGCAGGATTTGACGCTGCGCATCACGCGCAAGGATGGCCTCGTTGAAAACGTGCCGGTCCGCTGCCGCATCGATACGCCCATCGAGATCGACTACTACCAGCACGGCGGAATTTTGCCGTACGTTTTACGCCAGATCGTGTCGAAGAACTAAGTAGTTGTTGTTTCTTTCAACCATTCACCGGCCCGGAGTCTGGCTTTACGGCCTCTCCGGGCCGGTTATTCTCTCCCTGTCATGGCAGACTCCGCCAAACCCGTTTTTCTCGTCGACGCCTTCTCCGACCCCATCGTGATCCGGATCGACGGCCGCGCCTCGTTTCAGAACAGCGCGTGCATCCACGATTTCTTCAACGAGCGCATCAAAGAGGGGAAGACCCGCTTCGTGATCGATTTTCAGAACTGCGCCAGCATGGACAGCACGTTCCTGGGCGTGATCGCCGGAGCCGGGCTGCAGCTCCGCAAACTCAAGCCCGCGGGCAGCCTGGTGCTGGCACGCGTCGGCCCTCGCAATCTCGAACTCGTCCGCAATCTCGGCCTTCACCGGCTCGTGACCGTGGACACGGGTGAGTCGTCCATCGGCCAGGGCCAGCCGGCCACGGCGCTGCAATGCGAAACCCGCAGCGAACTCGACAGCGCGCGCCTTGTGCTTCAAGCGCACGAAAATCTTGTGACGACCGACGAGGCCAATCGCAGCAAGTTCCAGGACGTGCTGGCGTTTCTTCGCACGCGCGTGGAGCAAAAATAAACGACGCCTGATCGAGGCAGGCATCGCCGGCAGCTGCCGTTCGTCTGGTCTGCAGGGATGCGACTGCTCCGCGTTGATAACAAGATTGTCTTGGTTGAGGACGCCGCGACATCGTCGCCGTGATCGCATGTCGCCAAAACCCACACCCGCCCAAAAGAAGGCTCTTCTGATCAAACTCGCCCTTGTGTGTGTGGCCGGACTGGTTGGCGGGTTTTTGATTCTGCGCGGACTCGACGTGCGCGGGTTGCTGGACGACGCAGTGAAATTGGTGCGCGAAGTAGGAGCGCCTGCTTTTTTTGCGGTGATGGCATTTCTACCGGCGTTCGGTATGCCGCTTTCGCCGTTTTGGTTGAGTGCAGCTCCAGTGTTTGCGCCCGTCCTCGGGCTTCCGCTCGTGATTGCGCTGTGTTCTGTCAGCCTCGCGATCAATCTGACGATCACCTACTGGCTCGCGCGCTATACGTTCCGGCCAATGCTGGTGTGGCTTGTTCAACGGCTTGGTTACTCGCTGCCCAAGGTTGCCGAGGCGGATCGGGTGAGTGTGGCCGTGCTCGTGCGTGTGACGCCCGGGCCGCCGTTTTGCGTGCAAGGCTATCTGCTGGGACTCGCGGAGATTCCGTACCGGATGTACATGCTGGTGTCGTGGCCCATCTCGATGGCGTACGGGATCGCGTTCATTTATTTTGGAGATTCGCTCGCACAGGGAAAGGGCAAGCTGGCGTTGCTGTCACTTTGCGGGGTGGTGGCGCTCATTGTTGGCTTCAAATTTTTGCGCCGGCGAATGCTGGCCAAGCAGAAAGCGGTTAACGTAGAACCGACGGCCGAAGCGGCTCAACCGGTTGAGAAGTTTCCATGAACCGACGCGAGGCCGACCAGGACGAGTCGCGCGCGGAGCGCGTGCAAAGCGTGACGGAGTTCACCCGGCGCGTGAAAGACCTGCTCGAGACCCATCTGCGCCCGGGCTGGGTGCGCGGGGAAGTTTCGAACCTGCGTCCGCAGTCGAGCGGACATGTTTATTTTTCTCTCAAGGATGCCGGCGCACAAATTTCCGCGGTGATGTTTCGTGGCGATGCGGCGCGGCAGACAGTGACATTGCGCGATGGATTGCAGGTCGTCGTGTATGGCGGGGTGAGCGTCTATGAGGCGCGCGGGCAGTATCAGTTGATTGTCCGGGCGGTGCTGGAGGATGGCGTGGGCCGCCTGCAGCAGGAGTTTGAGGCGCTGAAACGCCGGCTGGCGGAGGAGGGGCTTTTCGATGCGGCGCGGAAGAAGCAAATTCCCTCAGTTCCGGCAGTGATCGGTTTTGTTACTTCTCCGACGGGTGCGGCGGTGCAGGATTTTATCCGCATCCTCACCAGGCGCGGCTGGCGGGGACGTTTGATTGTGCTGCCGGCGAAAGTGCAGGGGGAAGGATCGGCTCTGGAGATGGCGGCGATGGTGAAGACCGCAGAGGAGCTGGGGATTTTCGACCTGCTGGTGATCGGCCGCGGTGGCGGGGGTCTGGAGGATTTGTGGGCTTTCAACGAAGAACCGCTGGTACGCGCGGTCGCGAGCTGCTCGATACCGATCATCTCGGCGGTTGGCCACGAGATCGATGTGACTCTGTGTGACTTTGCCGCTGACGTGCGCGCGGAGACCCCGAGCGGCGCGGCGGAGTTGATCTCGAGCCGGTTCATCGACGCGGCGGAGCGGGCGCGTAGCGCTGCGGAGAAGATTCGAAACTGTCTCGTGCGCAGTGTCGAGGCGGCGGGTGAACGACTCGATCACGCCCGCAGCCGGTTGCGTTTACTTTCACCGGGAGCGCAGGTGGAGCGTGGCTTTTTGCGGCTCGACGATCTTTCCGGCCGGCTGACGCTCGCGTTGAAACAGGCGGTGCTCAGCAAGCGGCAGCAACTAGCGGTGCCGGCTGCGCGGTTGGAGCGCAGTTCGCCGGAGTTCCGCGTTCAGCAGGAATCCCAGCGGTTGCTGGCGCTCTGGAAGCGTCTTCAGGCAGCGAGCCCGGCGTCGGTTTTAAACCGTGGTTTTGCCCTGGTGCGCGACGAGCAGGGAAAGCCGGTGATGCGCAAAGCCGGGCTGAAGCAGAATCAGCGACTCGACGTGGTATTCGGCGACGGCGAGACGCGTGTACGCGTGGAGTGATCCGTGTCGCTTTTGAGAATGCGGGCGCAAAAAAGGCACGACCGCTGACGCGGGCATGCCTCGTGAAAGTGCGGGTATCTGGCAGATCACTTAAAGTCGGCGGGCAGGAATTTGGACAGGTGGGGATAGTCTTGGGCGAAGGCTTCGCGGTTTTGGTAGCGGCGGTTTCCTTTTCCGCTGCGCTGATAAGCGCTGGTCCAGGTGTCGACCACTTCGAGGCCCATCGACTCACCTTGGGTGCTGAGGGCTTTGGTCACCGTGAGGGTACGGGTGCTCGCGCCACAGTACTTCAAGTTGTGTTCGAGCGCGGACGCCGTGGATTCATAGAAGAGCTTGCTGCGAGTGTCGCCAAGCGTCGTGGCGATGGCGGTGAGCAGCCGGTCATAGACGTCTGCACCCTGACTGAATGAGGAGACGGTAATAACTGCTTTTCCGGGCACAGGAATCTGGATCGAGGCATTTTGGGCGGCGAGGGCATCGAGCTCATCCCATGAGCGTTTGATGTCAGTCTGAATGGATTCTTGTTCTTTTGGAGTGAGCTCGAAACGCTTGATGACTGTCTCGGTGAGAAGAATTTTGTCCCCAGAGCGTAAGAAAAGCAGCTCGTTGGACGGTTTGGCTGCCCGAGTACCGGCAGGTTTGGCGGGTGCGGTCGATGTTTGGGAGGGCGGACGGGTGTTTGGGGAAGGTGCACCGGGTGCGAGAGTCTCGGTTCTTTCGACGCGAGTGGAGATAGTCTTTTCCTCCACGCGAACCGGAGTGGAGGTGGAAGTCGCGGCGACTAGTCCGTAGCTGGCAGCGCTGACAAAGGTGACGGTAAGGGCGGTGAGTTTGAGCGAGTTCATGAGTTGGAGTTTTAGCAGCAGGGAAGAAATGAGGGAGGCGGGGGCGGCAGTTTGAGAAATTGCCGCGGCTGTCTGGAGTGCGAGGCCGGCGGGGGCTGCGTGGACTGCGTGCGTGGACAGGACTATGCCGAGCGCCGCGGCGGTGGAGGTGAGGCCGCGTCGGGAGAGATTCAGGCGGACTTTTTCGAGGGCGCGATCGACGCGCATGCGCGCGGAGTTTTCGGCGAGGCCGAGCTGGCGGCCGATGTCGATGAACGAAAGTCCCTCGAAGTAACGAAGGAGAACGACTTCGCGATCGCGTTCGTTGAGCGAGTGGAGTGCGTCATCGAGAAGCGGCCGGAGCTGGAGCCAGAGTTCGTCGGCGGGCGATGGGGTGGTGGAAGCTGCGTTCATGGCGTGGGCCTTTTGTTCGCGCGCCTGCCAGCGACGCTGCGTCCGGATGTGTTTCGCGGCCTGGCGCTGCGTTGACTTGTAGAGCCAGCCGGCGAGCGCGGGATGCTGGCTCAATGTGGAGGCGTGTTGTGCGGCCGAGAGGAAAACCGATTGGGCGATGTCACGTGCGAGGTGCGTATCGTGAGCGGCGTGACGAAGCGCCGTGGCATAGACCAGGTTGAAATGCTGCTGTACGAACTCGCTGAACGCGGTCTGGTCGCGGTCCCGGGCGTAACGTTGGAGCAGTTCGGCGGAGGTCATTTCATTGAGAGGTACCCGCCCGACGGAGAAAGCGCACAAAAATCCTGCTGAAAAGTCCGGGACCGGCTGAATGTCTTACGATCTGTGACTTTCTGAACCTTGGGACTATGGGAAGTGGTGACGCTTCGCCTTCGCATGCAGGCAAAAGAAAAAGCCCTCCCAAGCAACAGGAGGGCTTTCGGGTTGAAGAGCCGAAACGCAGCCGGACCGCATCACGCTACTTTGGCGCGGAAATGCTGTTCAATTTTGGTTTCGTCTTGGGCGCGATTGAAGGACGGTGCGAGAAGGGCCCGGAGGTTGGCCCGGGAGCACTGGTAAACTTTTTCACCGGCGTAGACAGTGGCTCCTTCACAGGCCTCGGTAACGGCTGTTTCGAGCTGCCGCTGGGTGGCGGCCGGGAACTCGAAGCGGAGTCGGTTCACGATGTGACGGATTTCACTTTCAGGCGTGGAGGAGGAGAGACCTGCCTCGAAGGAAAATTCTGTGTTGTTGCTGTTCTCGTAAAACATGGCGGGAAGTATCAAACTGTTGATGACGCTTTAGAGTGGAGGCGGAGTATTCGTGTTCCGTGAATCTATCTCGCAACAGCCATGCCAGCAGGCGGTGGCGGGCGGGGTTCACGAAGTTCTTCAACGGGTACTTACGAGTGAGAGTTGTCGTGTGACGGAAAAAATTCATCGATCGAGCGAACTCACTGAACCTGCGAAAGGCAGTGGGGCACCGAACTCGTTTCGGGCAAATCCCCTTGTGCTGGCTCCTGCGACGAACGCGAAAGCGAGGCGAACCCGGGCTACGGCTTCTCGGCCAAAGTCCAGGAAGAGTCCGGATTGTAGACTTTCATCGCCTTGAACTGCGCGAGCGTGTCCGAACCGAAGTCCTTTTCGTAGACGATACCGGACTGGCTCACGATGAATGTCTTCACGCCGGTCACCCCGTAGTTCGACGGAGCTGCTACCAAGGCGAAGCCGCCGATCATCACACCTTTGACCATGAAGTCCATTTCGCCCATCGGCGCATCCTGTCCCTGTCCTTTCAGAATCTTGAAATAATACCCGTGCAACGGCTCCATTTTGTCCGTGTAGCCCTCGGCAATCAGGTTCGCGATGGCGTGGCTCACCGGTCCTTTCCATGTCCCGTCAGCGTCTTTCCATGCCAGTCCGTCTTGTTTGCCTGGAGAGCTGATGACGTGCTGGGCGTACTGGTTGACCTGGACTCCGTCGTGTTTCTGCGAGGCGTATTCGTGCTGTGCCTCGACGTAACCGAGGCACATCTGGATGGCGCACAGCTCGTTTTCACCGACGCGGCGGAAGAGAATTTCCTGGCGTCCCGCCGCTGAATCAAACCGCCACTTGCCGTCTTGCTGGACCAATGGAATCGGCATCGGCCATGCATCGCTCCCGATAGTTATCGTCGCGAGATTCGGATTCTTCGGATCGCGGACAATCTGGGTGTTTTCACGTGCTTTGGCCGCAAAGGCAGTGCTCTGATTCTTATCCTGCACATGGTCATCCGTGATCACCGAGTCCGCGCCATCCGCCCCTAGGATCTCCGTCAACGATTTCGTGTCGAAGTGTTCAGCCGCGGCGATCAACGCTTCGCTGGCCGCCTCCGGTGTGGCGAAAGTCGTCTGCTTGACCGGCGGGACTGTCGCCGCTTTCGCGGCCGGCTCACCACGGGCACCCGGTAACACCAGTGCCGCACAGATCGTCCCCAGCCAGAAAAAGGATTTCATGGTCTTCATCATCTGCGTCCTCCTCCGCCGCCACCGCGGGAACCGCCCATACTGCTGGCGCCGCGCGAGCTGTTCGCCCGGGCGCCGCTTCCACTGAATCCGCTCGAGCCGCCGCTGAAACCGCTGGATCTCGATCCGCCGCTCGATGGCACGCTGCGGTTGCCAATATTATTCTGACCGGTGCTTCCACCACCGCGGCTCCCAGCGCCTGAGCCGCCACGGTCCGCTGTACCTGCACTAGGGCTGCTCCCTCGTGAGCCGCTGCCCGCGCCCGAGCCTGCGCTGCGATTGCCCGCTCCTGCCGGCTGCTGGCTTGCGCCTGCCCGATTACCGGACCCTGCGGGCTGTTGGGAGGCGCCAGCCCGGTTGCCTGCTCCTGATTGATTGCGCGTCGATCCCGAAAATTTGTCCGCCGTTGACTTGTTTGAATACGGCGCCGCTCCGCGATGCGAAGAGTCGTGGCTCCACGTGTTGTTTCCGCCGCCCCCGCGATTCCCGCCAGTATTGACGTTGGTGTTTCTGTTCACGTTGACGTTCGTGTTCCGGTTAACGCTGACGTGAATATCGTTGTGGCCCCAGCCGCAGCCTCCGCCCCAGAAAGCAGCACCCACCATGACGCCGACACTGAAGCTCACGAACGCGGCGCCCGGAGGCGGTGGAGGCGGATAATAAACGGGTGGATAAGCGTAATAGACGGGAGGAGGCCCGTACACGACCGTCGGATTGTAGGACGGCACGTAAATGACCTCGGGATTCGACTGCTCCACAACGATCACGGTCTTCTCCTCGACGACCTTGGTCTCAACCTTCTGCTGCTCGTTGGTCTTCAGGGCGCCAGTGCCCTGGGCTTTTTGCCGCATGCGCTGGACGGCATCCATCACGTCGCTCTGCTGTGCGAGGAAGGCATTTCCGAGTTCGGTCGTCCATTGGATGTCGTCCGCCAGGCGCTTCACCAAATCGGGAATCGTTGCCATGGCTTGAATGGATGGATCCCACGGCTGTTTGGCCACCGCATCGGTCAGGGCCTTGTCCTTCAGGTCCTTGTTTTTCACCAGCCATTGCTGAAGCGCGACGATCTCCAGCGGATAGGTGGATGCGACGAGCGCCTGCGCCAGCAGCGAATCGGGATAAAGTGCGATCGGCGCGACCAGCGATTCGAGTTTTTCAGGCGGGAGCTTTTCGTCCGCTGCCGCAGGCGTGGCCGGGGCCGCTGGGTCAGTGGGAGCTGCAGGCGTGGCAGGTGTCGCGGCCGGTGCCGTCGTTCCAGTTGTTGTCGACGGTGTGGTTTGTGCGAGCAACCAGCCTTCGCCGGGCACGAGCATCATGGCACAGACAACCGCCACCATGCCTTGGCGCACCTGAGGCCGTGATCGAGATGTGCCGGAATTCATGGGTAACGGGATATGGACGACTTTAGTGGAAATCACCGTGCCCCTCTAGTTGGGAAAATTTCTTACCCGGAAAGAGCCGCGCCCGTAGGGGGGATGCTAAAATTTTGAATCCATTAGGAAGAATTTCGAACTGCTGAGCTTGGGCCCGGAAGCACGTGCGGTGCAGTTCGAAAAAGCAGGATCCATTTTTCGGCGCATCCCACGTCGTGGAATGGCGAAGGGCTCTCTGCAATTTACCGGGGGTGGCCGCCTGGCAAAAAGAAGCCCGCCGAACCAAGAGGCGCGGCGGGCTGAGAGACGGGATGGAGTTCGTGTCCGCGTGACTAACTAACTCAGCGGTACTCTTCGCCGCTGATGGCGTTCACGATCTTGAAGTTCTCGACGTGGTAGTTGAGGTCGGCGCGGAAGGCCAGTTTCACGCCGAAGAGCTTCTCCATGCGGACGAGGAGTTCGGCGTCTTCGCTGCGGAGGCGTTCGAGGATGCTCGGGTGGACGAGAACGCGCAGCGAGTATTCCTTGCCGTCGTTGCGCATCTGGAGGCGGCGGACGATGGAGGACAGCTTGCGCTGGAGCTCGACGGACATCGTTGTCGCCGACTTCACGATACCACGGCCGCGGCAGTACGGGCAGTCGGTGTACAAGTTGCTCGAGAGCGACTCCTGCTGGCGCTGGCGGGTCATCTGCATGATGCCGAGCTGGGAGATCGGGAGGATGTGATTCTTGGCCTTATCCTCGGACATCGCCTCGACCATCTTTTCGTAGACGGCGTTGCGGTGGCGGCGCTCCTTCATGTCGATGAAGTCCATGATGATCAGGCCGCCGAGATTGCGGAGGCGGATCTGGCGGGCGATTTCGACGGCGGCTTCGAGGTTCACCGCGTAGATGGTGTTCTTCTCGTCGCCGCCGCGGTTCTTGTGGGAACCGGTGTTCACGTCGACGGCGATGAGCGCCTCGGTTTCGTCGATGATGATTTCGCCGCCGGACGGGAGCGGGACCTTGCGCTGGAAGGTCTGCTCGATCTGGCGCTCGATGTTGAAGCGTTCGAAGATCGGGATGTTGTCCTTGTAGAGTGCGATCTTGGAGGCGGAGCGCTTGGAGATTTGCGCGACGAGCTTCTGCGTGTGGGCGTGGTCCTCGACGTTGTCGATGAGGACGCGGTCGACTTCCTCGGTGAGGAAATCGCGGACGGTGCGCTCGACGATGTCGGGCTCCTGATAGAGGCAGGAAGGGGCGCGGTCGTCCTGCATCTTTTGCTGGATGCGGGCCCAGGTTTTAAGGAGCAGGTGGAGGTCTCGGACGAAGTAGCGGGTCTTTTTGCCTTCACCGGCGGTGCGGACGATTACGCTCATTCCCTCGGGAATGGTGAGCTCGTTGATCATCTGCTTCAGGCGGGAACGCTCCTTCGGGTCCTCGATCTTGCGCGAGATGCCGCACTGGTCGGAGTAGGGCATGAGCACGAGGTAGCGGCCGGGGATGGCGAGGTTCGTCGTCGTGCGCGGGCCTTTGGTACCGATCGGGCCCTTGGTGACTTGGATGACGATTTCGGAGCCGGGCGGGTAGAGACCGGGGATGTCTTTGACCGTTGGCTCGGCCGGACGCGGCGGGGCGTCTTTGCGCTTGTTGACGCGGACGACTTCCACGGAGGAGTCGGCGGCGGCGGGGAGCATGTCCCAGTAGTGGAGGAAGGCGTTCTTCGAGTAGCCGATGTCGACGAAGGCGGCCTTGAGGCCGGCATCGAGGTTCTTGATACGGCCCTTGTAGATGCCGCCGACCATGCGGTTGTCGGACTCGCGCTCGATCTCGAACTTCTCGAGGACGCCGTCGACGAGGAGGGCGACGCGCTTTTCGAGCGGTTCGGAGTTGATGATCAGTTCGCGGAAGGAGGTTTTCTCCTTCTTGAACATGGCGACGATCTTCTGGAGGAAGGGGCGGTCCTTGGATCGTTCCTGGGCGCCGGCTTTGAGTTCGGCGGGATCAACGGGATCGGCTTCGATTTGTGGCGGTGGGTTGGCTAGCTCCTCATCATATTGATGAGTGGGGTCTGAGGGGGCGCCTGAAGAGGCGGAGTTGGGCTGCGATGGGACGCTCATGGTGCGTGTGTTTGTTTTGTTGGATGGGGCACCGATGCGCGGTAGTTGCAGCGCAGGAAATTCCGGCAGGGCGGTCGTTATCGCGGGAAGTCGTTCTCATGAACGATCCTTCCGGAAGCGATAGACGCTCTGGACCAGTCCTTGCAGCAAGCAGCAACTAAGCAGAAAGGTGCCACCGTAGCTGATGAAGGGAAGCGGGATGCCCGTGATGGGCATGAATCCGATGCACATGGCGATGTTCACGAATATATGCACCGCGAACAGGAGTGTGACGCCGATGGCGATCAACACGCCCAGCCGGTCTCTCGCGAGACTGGCGATGCGGATACTGTTAAACAGAAGAACGCCAAAGAGACCGATGAGGGTCAGGCTTCCCAAAAAACCAATTTCCTCGGCGATGACCGGGAAAATAAAATCGTTGTGCGAGACGGCGGGCGGCAGGTAGCCGAGCTGAGCCTGCATGCCTTTTGTCCAGCCTTTGCCCGTGAGTCCGCCGGAGCCGACGGAGATGAGCGATTGATTCAGGTTGTAGGCATCCTTCACGAACTTCGGGTCGATGATCTCGGGGACGACGAAGGTGAGGATGCGGTTGCGCTGATAATCGTGGAGCGGGATGAACGAGGTGGCCTCGTATTTGCCCTTGTCGCGCAGAAAATCGTAACCGTGCGAATCCATGAAGCGGACGTAGCTGACTCCGTCGAAGGCGACCACGCCGACCACCAGGACGAACGCTCCGAAAGCCACCGCGAAAAAGCGCAGCGAAAGCTTCGAAACGTAGAGCATGGAAAAAACCATCGGGGGAATCACAATCGCCGATTTAAGATCGGGTTGCAGCATGATCAAAAAGATGGGGATACCTGCCGCAAGAGCCAATTTCCCGAGTGTGCCCAGAGATTGGGTGATCGTGCCGACCCGGGCGCGGGTCAGGACGCTGGCGGTCATCATCATGACGGCGATCTTGGCGGTTTCCGAGGGTTGGAAAGAGGTGAAGCCGAGGTCGATCCAGCGTTTTGCACCCCACTTTTCAGCGGCACCGCCGGAAATACCCGGGATGAAGACCAGCAGCAACGTGACCAGGCTGCCGAGGTAGATCCAGTGGACGATGGTCAGCCAGAAGCGGTAGTCCACCAGCGAGACGGCGGTGTAGACGCCCGCGCCCAAGAATAAGAAGATGATCTGGGATTTCCAAGCGCCGCCGTGACGTTCGAGCTGGGCGCTGTAGATGAAAAATACGCCGATGGTGCAGAGGGCGGCCATGACGAGCGGCGTGATCCAGTCGAAGCGCTCGCGCGTGGTTTTGAACACGTTGAGCCAGTCGAGAGGATTGCGGACGTTGATCGCCATTGAATGCGCCCTGAAGCGGTGGCAAAAGCGGAGCGGGGTGCAACGACGATGTTACGTTTGGCCGAGGAAACCCGGCTGAAATCAGCCACGGGGCCTGTCAGGCACCGGATGGGAGCCGTGCGTGGGGAGCGGACTGCTTGTTGTGAGTTGCCGGTTGCGCGCGAAAGCCTGCCTGCCTATGCGCTTTCCGATGCCCTCCACGTCGTTCGATCCCGATGCCCTGCCGTTCCGGCGTGCGTTGATCGTGGCGGTGGCCTGTGTGGGGGCGGTGGTGGCAGGGGCGATGCTCGCGGATCAGCCCTATCTGATTTTCGCGGGGCTGGCCGGACTGGTTTATGTGGGAACGCTGACGGTGAATTGTCGCGTGCTGGCGTGGCTGGTCATCGCGTTGCAACCGGCGGCGTTGATCGTGCCGTTTTTCCCGGGGCGGCCGTTTTGGTGGGAGCTGTGCGCCTTGCTGGCCTGGCCGAGTCTCCTGGCTTACGGATTGGTGAACCGCCGGAAGATTGAAGTGGTCGCGTTTGACCGCGCGGAACGGTGGGCGCTGGCGGCGCTGGGCGGTTATGTGGCGGTGATTCTCGGGACGATGGCTTACCGCGGTGTGGGCCTGCGCGTCTTGGGTGGCGAACAAATGGGAGGGCGTGTGTATGTGCAGCAGCTGGTGCTCGCGATTTTGCCGGTATTGATGATTTTGGCCGGGTTCACGCGCCGCCAGTTGTGCCTCGCGATGATTGCGGGCTGGGTGTTGTCGCTGACCTATCTCGTGTCGGAATTCACATTCGCGCGCAGTGGAGAGATGGAAACGGTGTTGTATTTCTTCGAGCTGCCCACCGACGGATTGAATTTCAGTTTCGGGTACAATGTCAGCGGGGTTCGCCGGTTTGGGTCGCTCGCGGCGGTGGCGAGCGCCGGCCTGGCCTGCTTGTGGGTGATGGCGTCGATGCGCGAACTGCTGGGACGCTGGCTGTTGATTACGTGTCCGCTCATGATCGGGCTGCTCGGACTGGGTCTGGGCAGTGGTTACCGGAATGTTTTGGCCACGGCGGTGGTCACCTTTTTTTGCCTCACGCTTTTTCAACGCTTCTGGGATTTCCGGCGTGTGCTGGCGGCAGTCGTCGTCGTGGGAGGGATGATCGCGACGCTTTATGCGTTTGCGGATCAACTGCCTCTTTCCGTGCAGCGATCCGTTTCGTTTTTCCCAGGTCTGGACATATCTCCTGTCGCGAAAGCGGATGCGGCCACGACGAATTCGGATCGGGTGGAGGTGATCAAGCGGGCCGCGGCGGATGTGCCCCGGTACTGGCTCACCGGCCGGGGCTTCGGCATGGACCGTTTTGACCGGGTGCCGGTGGATTCCAACGACAGCGTAAGCCTGCTCTATTCGCAGGGGATGTTCTACAACGGGTTTATCGGAACCCTGCTAAAGCTGGGGATTCCGGGATTGCTGTTCTCGCTCGCCTTCATCTGGAACGCTTCCCGGATGGCCCTGGAGTTACGGCGCATGGTTTCGCGGAGGAGCAGCGATACCTGGAGTTTTTTTGACCGGCTGTGCCTGTTGCTATGCGCCCAGTGGTTTGCCGCGGTGGTCCTTTTTTATCTGACCAACGGAGACGTCACCTGGTGGATGCAGTATTTCGGCCTTTCGGCCGGACTGATCATGGCCTGCCGGAGATTGCAGCAATCGGGCGACGCGGAGCTGGTGGGCAATGACGTGGAGCCGAACCAGCGCTCAAAGGGCGGGCTTGAAGAAATACCGGCGAGCCATTGACCGATTGATAAGCCAGGGAATCAGCGGTGTGACCAGCAACCAGCGGAGAAAGAAAATCTCTCCGCCCAGCCACGCGGATATCAAACCGCCGCAAATCATCACGGCAAAGGCGGCGAGGTCCACGGGGCCGCAGGCGCGTTCGCGGTGTCCGGCAAGCAGCAAGGTGTGAAAAAACTGGCCGGTGAACATCGCGATTCCGAAGCAGCCGGCTCCCAGGATGTAGTCGAGCGCCGGTTCGTAGTTGGCCCCGATCAGCCGGCCGACGAGCCAGGGAGTCGAGTAATGCAGCAGCACGATTCCAAGCAGTGCAGTGATCCAATACAGGCCCGCGATGTGATCGACGTGACGGACCAAGTCTTCACGACTCGTCGCGGCATTCCCCGCCTTTGCGAAGATGCCGGGCTGAAAATACTGCACAAACACAACGCCGAGCATCCCTGTGACGATCACAGCGATGTTGGAGGCGAGCGTGAAGTAACCTGCGGCGGCGCTGCCGAAAAATGCCGCGACAATCCAGCGATTCATGGCGCCTGCCGCCCAACCGGCGATGGCCAGCGTGACGAAGAGCGGGCCTTGATAAACCGATGCCGATGGAAGCGTGGTGTCTGAGATGCCCGCGCGGAAATAGCTGCGAATACACCAGACTCCGGCTGCGCATAGTACGATCGCATGAAAGCAAAAGCCTGCTTCGAGGGTTAGCAGGGATCCACCTGCGATCACGTAGAGCAGTGGCGGCACGAAGCTGCGGGAGAGCGATCCCACGGAACTCACCGCGAAATCTTTCCAGTGCTCGCTCGCGGCCTGCAGGGCGGTTTGTGCGACCGACGCACCTGACAACAGTGCGGATGCGACGAAAAGGACCGGCCACAAGCGGAGGCCGTGAAGGTCTGCTGACGAGGCAAATGAGACAATCCCGGTCGCCGCCATCAACCACGGCAGTTTCTTGATCATCTGGCTGGCAGCCATTCGCAAAATAGCCGGACGGCTGGACGCGTCCGCCCAGTGGCGTCCGACATATTTGATGAGGCCGGAATGCACGACCCACATCCCGAGCGGGGTGAAACTGAGAAATATGCCGTAGTTGCCGTAGTCGGCGGGTGCGATCCAGTGCGAGGTCAGACGGATGCCGATGACTCCGCAGGCAAGTCCCATCGCCTGGCTGAGCAAGATGGGCAGCAGACGTTGCATGAACGAAAGGCGGGTGAGTCGCATCCGATGCAATCAATGCATCCTGTCAGTCTCCGCGGCGACAAGGCTTTTGCGCGAAAGCACGCCGGGTTTTTCTGGCAGGACATTGAGTCCGCCCTGTGGATATTGTCTTTGCGGTCATTGAAAGGGGCTTGATTGATGTCCGCATGGAAACGGTCCCGGTCATTTCAGTGCTCCTCGTGGCGTATAACGCGGGGCCCTTTCTGCGGCCGGCGCTGGAGAGTTTGTGGAATCAGGGATTCAAGGATTTCGAAGTCGTGCTCGTTGATAACGCCAGCACGGACAGCTCCGTCGCCGATCTACCGCCCGAGCCGCGGCTGCGGGTGATCACGCTTCCGCGAAATGTTTATCAGTCGGGTGGCTGGCGGGCGGGGGTGAGGGAATGCCGGGGCGAATTTATCGCGCTGATGGATGCTGATGATCTGGCGCTCCCGCAACGGCTCGAAAACCAACTGGCGTTTCTGCGAGCGCACGGGGATTTCGTGGCGGTGGGCGCGCGGGCGCGAACGATCGACGAACGCGATTCAACCGGTGCGGAGTATTTCGTTCTGACGAAGGAGCGGGATATTCGCGACTATGCGGAGTTCGCCTGTCCGATCCTCCCGGGTGCTCTGCTGATCAGGCGGGAAGCCATGATCGCGGCGGAATTGCCGATCAAGTGGCCGCAATCCGCGGACTACGACCTCGTGCTTCGTTTGCTGGAACTGGGACGCGTGGGCTGTGTGGATGAGGTTTTGTATCATTATCGCCAGCACTCCGGCAGCATCACGAGCAGACGCTATCTGGAGCAGGTGGCGCTTAACTGCCTGGTGCGACTTGTGGCGGCGCGTCGGCGGGCGGGAAAAGACGAGCGAGCGAGCGAGGTGGAAGCGGAATTCTCGAATTGGGATGACGCGGTTTTTTCAGAGAAGCGTCTTTATGCGGATTTCACGCGACGGTATCTGAATGAAGGCTTCATCCGGCCGGCGATTCTTGTGGCACGTCGTGCCTTGTTTCGCGGACATCTGCCTGCCGCGTTCAGCCTGATGCGTTGCGTGATGCGCCGAAGCGAAGCGGCCGAGTTTTGGTTCCGCTGGCGGCTCGCGTTACTTGGTCCCTTGCGAGTTTTGGAGATTCGTCGCTGAGGCGGAGTTATTTTTCCTCTCCGCGTTCAGTCACTCTGCGAGCAGCGCCTTTTGATAGAGCGTTTTGTAGGATGCGGACATGGCTTCCATGCTGAAATGCTTTTGAGCGAACGCGCGTGCCGTGCTGCCGGCTTGCGCCCGCATTTCAGGATGATCGAGAGCTTGTTGAACGAGCCGGGCAAAGTCGGCGGCGTCACCGGGAGTGGCGAGCCAGGGATAGTCGGCGGGGAATGCCCGATGAAGGCCCCGCGACCTTGTGGCTACTGTAGGTACTCCGCGCATTGCGGCCTCGATCGCCACCAGACCGAGGCCCTCATAGCGCGATGGCATCAGGACTGCGTCGAAGTTCGCGAGTTGACGGGAGAAATTCGCAACCGGGGCACGCAGCTCAACGGACCAACCGGCAGGCGGATGCTGCGCCAGACGACGGAGGATTTTTTCATGCGAGCCCGTGCCATAGATCGCCAAGTGCGCTCCAGTCGCTGGCGGACGAACGAGGGCGAGTATGGCCGGAAGAAGATCGGAGCCCTTCTGAGGCTCCAGCCGGCCGCCGAAGACGAGCTGCACTGGACGCGTTTGCGCGGTTTTATCCTGACGAGAGTCAGTCGTTGTCGGAGCGGCAACGCCGTTGAAAATCGTGAGGGGAGGCCGTGACTCCAAAGCGACGCTGGATTCGCGACAGAGCTGACTGGCTGCCGCCGTGGCGTCCTCGGAAACGCCGACAATCTGGGCGTGCGACAGCCTTCGGTTGCACCATTTTCCAAGTGTGCGGGAAAACTCCCAGAAGACCGAGTCGTGAATCGTACGCACGACCGGGATGTCGCGCAGCGAGGGTGTCAGGGTTACCATGGCGGCATAGGCGGCCTCCGGGATTTCGGTGTGGAGGTGGATGAGGTCGGGACGGACGCGCTTCACGACGCGGGTGAGTCCGATGCCGCTTGTGATGACACCACCGAAACGCATGGGCACGCGCATGCCGAGATGAAGCGGGATGTTGAGCGAGTGAACTTCGGCGGCGAGCTCCGCGCCAAGTCCGCCGGGCTCGATGCCGCGCACGGCGAAGAGATGGAAATCACAATCCTGAAGGAGCGCTTCGGTGATGGAAAGTGCCACGCGTTCGGCGCCGCCCAAGGCCAGATGAGAAACGACCTGCAGGATGCGCGGTCGTCGGTTGGGCTGGGCTGTGGGCATCGGCGACAAAAATAGTGGATGCGCCCGCGAACCGGTGCGGGCAGCTTGTCTCAAACAAAGGTGTGCCACCGGTGCAAGTGTGGCGCGTCCGGGGAGGGCGGACGCTCTCTCGACCCTCAGGCGGCGGACGAAGTGCGGCCGAGACGGGCGGCGGCATCGCGTAGTTTTTGGGCAAGCACGGCGGGGACCACGGGCTTTGTCAGGTAGTCGTCCATGCCGCGGCTCAGGCAGAGTTCGCGGTCCTGAACGCTGGCGTGTGCAGTGAGGGCGATGATTTGCGGGCGGTTTCCCTCGTGAAAACGCTCATGGATGGCCGTCGTCGCGGCATAGCCGTCCATCTCGGGCATTTGCACGTCCATGAGTACGACGTCATAGGGCTGGCGGGCGAGGCATTCGAGGCATTCGCGACCGTTGGCGGCGATGTCGCAGCGATAGCCCATAAGCTCGAGAAAGCGGGCGGCGACCTTCTGGTTTACGGCGTTGTCCTCGGTGAGGAGGATGCGAAGGGGAAGTTCGTCGGCGAGGCGTGGTGTGCGTGCGGACGTATTTTTCCCGGCGGACGCATTGTTTTCGCTGTGCGCATGACCGAGGGCGGTGAGCAGGGCGTCACGGAGAGGGACAAATTTGACCGGTTTGTTGAAGCGTGCCGCGAAATGCAGCCAGCGGGGGTCTTCGCGGTCGTGTTGTTGCGCGGCCGAGCTGAGGAGGATGAGTGGGAGATTTTTGTGCGCGGGGAGGGCGTGGATGCGCGCGGCGAGGGCGAGGCCATCGAGATCGGGCATCTGCATGTCGAGAATGGCGACGTCGACGGCGCGGCCGGATTCGAGCCAGTCGAGCGCGGCGGGGCCGGATGCAACTTCGTGCGGCTGCATGCCCCAGCGCAACGCCTGCACCTGGAGGATGCGGCGGTTGATTTCGCCGTCGTCGATGATCAGCAGGTTTTTGCCCTTGAGCAGAGGCAGGTCGGGCGGCAGCGCGGTGGATTTTTCCGAAGCGCGCATGCGGACGGTGAAGAAAAACGCGGAGCCCTTGCCCGGCGTGCTCTCGACCCAGATGCGCCCGCCCATGATTTCGCAAAGGCTCTTGGCTATGGCGAGGCCGAGGCCGGTGCCGCCGTAGCGGCGAGACATGGACGTGTCGACCTGGCTGAAGTGTTTGAAGAGGCGATTGAGCCGCTCGGCGGGAATGCCGATGCCGGTGTCGCGAATCTCGATCTGAAATTCGTGCCAGAGTTCGGGCGGTGAACTGGAGCGAGAAGGAGCGGGACCGATCAGGCGGCTGCTGACGCGGGCAAGGACGGAGCCCTGGGCGGTGAACTTGATGCCGTTGCCGATGAGATTGACGAGTATCTGGCGGAGGCGGGTGGCGTCGCCGACGAGGTGCAGCGGCGTGGAGTCGTGAAGCAGATAGGCGAGATCGAGTTTTTTCTCGGCAGCTTTCTGGCTGAAGAGATCGAGCGTATCCTCGATGCAGACACGCAGATCGAACGGCTGCTCTTCGAGCTCCATCTTGCCGGATTCGATCTTGGAGAAATCGAGGATGTCGTTGATGACGACGAGGAGTGAATCACAGCTCTGTCGGATCGTGTCGGTGAAGCCGCGCTGCTGGTTGTTGAGCGGAGTATCGAGGAGGAGGCTGGTCATGCCCATCACGCCGTTCATGGGCGTGCGGATCTCGTGGGACATGTTAGCCAGAAATTCGGACTTGGCCTGACTCGCGGCGTCGGCGGCCTCCTTGGCGGTCTTGAGTTCCTGCTCGACGCGGAGGCGTTCCTCGATGTTGGCCTCGAGGCGGGTGTTGGTCTCGGCAAGATCCTTGGTGCGCGCGATGACTTTCTCCTCGATGCGCTCGGTGGCGATCTCGGCCTCCGCGCGCTTGATGGCGTATTCCGCGATGAGCTTTCGCGAGCGTGTGGCGGAGTAGAACAAAAAGATGTCCTCGAACACGACCCACCCGGTGTGCTCCAGCCAGCGCCATGGAGAAACCGATGCGCTGCCGAAGACCGATTGCGGCCAGTAGATGTCCCGGAAAAAGTGGTCGGCGGCGACGACTGCGGAGGCGGTGACGAGCACGCGCCAGTCCCGGTAGAAGGCTAGAAAGGCGAGCGACCCGAAGACGTGAAAATGAGTTTCGATGCGACCGCCGGTGAGGTGGATGAGCAGCGCGGAGGCGAGCATCTGTGCCGTGGCGATGCAGTGGCGGGTGCTCGTGCGTCCCGAACGCCAGATGCCAAGAGCGGCGGCGGGAAGGGCTATGATGCCACCGAGCACGATTGCCGCCCAGAGGTGCACATGCGGCTGACTGGTCTGACCGACCCAGGTGAGTGGAGTGAACCAGAGGGCAAGCCCGATGCCGGCGAGCCATTGGACGCATAGCAGCAACGCGAAGGCACGGTCCGTCTGGCTCCAAAAGCGAAGGAGGAACTCCTTTTCAAGGATCACTGATCGCTCATGTATCCGGCTATCCATGGTAGTGGTCAGCGGACAGTTGGAGCGGAGGCGAGCGCGCAGCCGAAGGCGGGCGTTCTGATGGAAGCGAGCGGAGGTGAACCGGTGGGGGAGCGGACTGCGGCAATCACAGCGGCGCGGCCAGGGCTGTCGCCAGTATGTCCGCGGGAAGGGGTGATGCCGCCCCGGAAAGCGAGTGTTCCGTCCGGCCGATACAGGCGGGTTTCGCCCGAGGTGAGAAAACGAAAGCGCTCAAGTTCGGAGCCATCGTGGTCGCGCACAACGGTGACACCGGGGAGCTGGCGGACGGTTTTGAAGAGTTCAGACTCTCCGGCGGGCCGGTCGGGCGCCGTATCCAGGAAAACAACGATGGCGCGGAGCCGGGGTGTTGTTTGCTCGAGAAGGGTGGCGAGCTCCGAGACGGTTGCGCGAGAGCAGGGGCATTCCGGATGAAGCGCGACGACCAGCGTGCAAATGCCATCGGCGCGGGAGAAGCCAGCTCCGGCTGGCCAGACTTCGGCGGGCTGGCCGTTTGTTCCCGGTGTGAAGCTGTAAACGTACAGGACCTTCGCGCCCCAAGCGGTTGCGAACAACCAGAGCGCGACGCCCAGGGAGAAATAGAGTTTCTTGGCGCGAAAGAGACGTGACATGGAATGCAATACGCAGGAGCCGCGGACACCGTGAACCAGTGCTCGGTCTGTATGTTACCCTGAGGGCATCGGCACGTTCATGCGGGGCTGAAGGCGGCCGGCAATAAAGGGAAAAGTTTCCGAAGGTCCGGAGAGGTTTCCCCTGCGCAAACCGGTTTGAGACAACAGGTTTGTGGACGCGAATGAACGTATGGCAGTTCCACGCGGCAGCGCGTTGAAATGCAAAGTGAAGGCGGATTAACCGCGTTCTGGAACTGTCCCTACGCCCAAGCTCTTGGGTGGCTAAAATCTCGGCAGGCCGGCGCGGATGCGGTCGGAGAAATCCGGGGCGTTGCCTGAGGCTTGGGCGGCTGGGTTAATGAGGCTGCGCGCCTTTAGTTCCGGGAGCGGAAGCGAGCGGTCCAGATAGCCCTGTGCATAGAGCAATTTGTCGAGATGGCCGTTGGCGATGATGCGCCAATCCCAGCGTTCGTAGACATGTGCTTTGTTCACATGCTCGCGAATGAGTGTGCTGCAATTGGTGGTGAGCGAGTGATACCAATCGGGTTGTGCGTGGAGGCGGTTCGTTGATTGAAGATAATCCAGGAAGATGGCTTGTGCGACTTCGGGAGTGGCGGGGATGCGGAAAAGATAAACCTGATCGGTGGCCGCGTGAAGATCGGCGCGAAGGCGCACGAGATCGCGTTCGTCGCCAAGCACGTAGATCAACTCGTACTGGCGGAAGGCTCCGGCGAGTGGCGAGTAGCTTTCGCTCTGCTCGCGGCGGGCCTCGATGGAGGCACAGACGCGGCCTTCGGTGCCGAAGTCGAAGGTTATCATGGTGTGGCAAATGTGGGGAGAGCCCCAATACACCATGAAGAAATCGAGTTTTTTTAGGGCGGAGAGATGGAAGATGCGCGTTTCCCAGCGAGGCGTGAAATCGTCGGATGTACGGCGGTCGGTGTTGCGGAAGTTATGCAGCGTAATCTGATCGCCGGAGATTTCCGCCCACGCGGTTCTTTCCATGTCAGGCTGCCAGCGGCGGTCGTTGCGTGGCGTGAGTGTGAGCCACCAAAGAAACACCGGCGCCGCGCATGTGAAGAAGGACAGGGCTGGACCGAATGGCCGGTGGCGCAGACGGATGGCGGAGCTGATTGCGACGCCGGCGAGGCCGAGAGCGACAGGCCAGCGAAGAACGGGAATGGGGAACGAAACACTCAGGGCGAGAAACGCCCAGAGAAAGGTGATCGCGCTGGCGAGACTGACGATGATCGAGACAAGCCGGAGGGCGACGTGTTTGGGAGAATGAAAGGACGGCGGGCTCAAACGAATCGAAAGAGTCAGCGGACGGGGTGCGCTACGATGCTTTTTTGAAACGCGAAAGACGTGCGTCGTCAGGCGGGTGATCCGCAAACGCGCCGGTAGAGCGCGAGATAGTGCGGTACGATCACCGCGCCCGAGAAAACGGTGCGCGCTTTTTCCCGGGCTGCGCGTCCTAGCGAGTGGCGCCGGGCCGGATCTGCGATTAGAGACTGGATGGCTTGTGTGAGCGCGTCGACGTCCCCGGAAGGGGCGAGCACGCCGTTCACATTGTCGTCCACCACCTCGGGAATGCCGCCGACCCTGGTCGCCACGCTCGGACAGGAAAACGCCATGGCCTCGAGGATACTGAGGCAGAAGCTTTCGGTTTCAGAGGTGAAAAGACCGATGTCCGCCGCCTGCAGATAGTCTTCGATGCAGGGAACGTTGGTGCGAACAACCACGCGATCTTCGAGGCCGAGCCGGAGCACATCGGGCAGGAACGGCTCGAAATCTCCACCGGCCAGAATCACGAGTTTGAACGAATCGCGCGGCTGGATGCGCGCCACGGTTTCGAGAAGCAGATCGATTCGCTTCAGCGGGCGCAGGTTGGACGAGTGGAGGATCATCGTCTCGCCGTCCTTCAGGCCGAGTCCGGCGCGCACGGCTTCGCGATTTTCCTTTGGAGCGCGTGCGTCGAAGAAATTGTGGATAACGTCGATCGGCTGCCCGATACCGAGCACGCGCTGCGTTTCGCGTTTCAGAAAATGCGAGACGGTCGTGATCGCGTCGGCGCCGTTGAGTGCGTGCCGGATCGCAGGCGCGTAACCCGGGTCGCGGCCGAGCAGCGTGGTGTCGGTGCCGTGGAGTGTCGTGACGATTTTCGGCCGGAGTTCCGGCGGCAGCATATCGCGGGCAAGGATCGCGGCGGTCGCGTGAGGCACTGCGTAGTGGACGTGCAGGACATCGAGGCGGTGCGTACGGCTGACCTCAGCCATCTTCACGGAAAGCGGCAGCGTGTAATCAGGATATTTGAAGAGACCGTAGTCGTTGATGTCGACCGGATGAAAAAATACCCGCGGAGCATTCGGCGACATCCTGAACGGACGTTCATAGCTGATGAAATGCACCTCGTGGCCGCGTTGTGCCAGTTCCTCGCCGAGGCCCGACGCGAGGATGCCGCTTCCCCCTACCGAAGGATAGCAAGTGATGCCGATTTTGAGCGGAGAGGACATCGAGGCGTGACGTTAGAAACCGGCGGGCCGAATGACCGAGTGGCGCCAGCGAATCGAAGACGAGCGGGTCGTTGGGAAACAGCGCGATGGCATGCTCCACTCCACTGCGCAGACCATTCAGGCGTGCGCGTGTGAGCTGGAGCTCGATGTAATTGCGGGTGCGTGATTGCGATGCATGCGCCTCCATTGCGGCTGTCCATGCGCTGACGACACCGGCGGAAGAAATGTCGATGAGCACGCCGGAGCGATCGGCCGGTTCGCCTTCCACCGTGATGGCGTAGAACAGCAGCTGGGCAATTGCGTGAGCGGGCGTTGTGCGCAGTTCGATCACACCGCCATAGCGTGCAAGACGCGCAGCGTCGCGGACCAGCCGGCCCACCACCGCGTGATCCGGGTGCTGGTTTTCCACCGTGGTCGGCGCGAGCACGATTTGCGGCCGGACACGGCGGATAATGACGGCGATTTTAAGCGCGTGCTCGACGGAGTGTGTGAGGTGTGCGTCGCCGCCGAGATCGATGAACTCAATCGTCGCGCCAAGCAGTGCCGCGGCTTTTTCCGCCTCTTGTGTCCGTTCGGCGGCTGAGCCGTTCGTGCCTGCTTCACCGCGAGAACAGACGACGAAATGTGCGGACCGGCCGGCTTGAGCTTCGCGAGCGATCACGCCGCCGCAGCCGAACTCGATGTCATCGGGGTGCGCACCGAAGGCCAGGAGCGTGGCGGGCTGATCAGACGGGGGCATCGGTGTAGGCTTCATCAGAACGGTCGATGGGGTCGCGATTCACAAAAATGATTTCGGGAGCTTCGGCCTTGTTCAAGTACGCCTGTTCGCCAAGCCCGGCGATATAATGCGTGCAGCCCACGACCGATTGCATCCAGCGCAGGCGACTGTCGCGCGTGGGGCTACTGCTCGTTTCCACGACGTGGTCGGAAGTGTAACGAAGGTTTCGCCGCCCTCGTGCAACTGGAGAGCGCCGTTGACGTGGCGGGCGCGCACGATTTCTCCCTGATGCGGCGCATCGACAAAAAAATCCGTGATGTTGCATGCAGAGCGGCGCACATCGACAGCGCTGGAGCGCACCACCTCGACGCCTTCGAGCAGTCCCATGGCGCGGTATCATCCCGAGACAGAAGTCGGCGACGTTGCCGGCTTCGATTTTGCGGCAGGCATCGGTCCAGCGTGCGTCGACGTAGGCGGGCAGCTGACGCACCGTGTTGTCACGCCAGGTGGTGCTCACGCGTTTCAGGTAGAGGGGAAAATTTGCGCTGGAGCTTGTTTTCGAAGGCGAAGTTCAGCGTGTGAGGCTCGCCGGTTTTCCGGTGGCGAAGACAGGTCTGGGTCTCGCGCGGATCGTGATCGCTGTCGTGATAGAAGAGCACGATGCGCCCGCCGATTTCGGCCTGCAGGCGTCGAGCGGACATGATTTTTGCGTAGAGAAAGCGACGCGGAAAAATGCCGCACGGTTGCTGGCCGAAGCAGATGACCGGCTGGTTGCTCATGTCGCGGTGGCCTCCTGGCGGGAGCCAAGAATCGGCTGGAGTGCGAGGCTGAAGACGACGCACGCAGCGCAGCCGATGGGGTTTAACCAGAGGTAGCCGATTTCGTAGGCCGGCGCTATTTTACCCGCGGCGAAAATAGCGATCACCACGAGTTGGGAGGCGACAGCGGCCCAGAACACGGCGGAGCCGCCGACTTTCTTGAAGAAGAACGCCACGATGAAGACACCCAGCAGCGCGGGATAAAAATAGACGCCACGATATTCAACGCCTCGATGAGGTTTTCGGCGAAACTCACGAACAAGGCGAAACCGATCGCGAACAGGCCCCAGGCGGCGGTGAACCATTTTGCGTTCTTAACATTGCGCGCCTCGTCCTTCGCGGCGAGCGGACGGAAGTGGCGCCACAAGTCGATCGTGCTCGTTGTGCCAAGGGCGTTGAGCTCGCCGGCCTTGGAGGAAAGAGCCGAGGCGAACATCACCGCGAGCAAGAGCCCGATGGCTCCGTGCGGGAGTTGGGTCAGGATGAACGTGATAAAAACGAAATCGGAATCGCGTGTCTGTTTAGCATCGGGCGAAACGGCGTAGAGTGCCTCGCGGGCTTCTTTGCGCAGAGTGTCCGAGGCGGTTTGCGCCTCGTGAAGTGCGGTGCGGGCGGCGGTTTCGCGGGTGACGTCACCCGATTCGTGAGCAGCGACCCAGTCACGGATTTTCTCCTGCTGGGCGGCGTGAAGCGCGGCGTGTTTTTCTTCGAACGTGCGGAAGGTGGCGCCTTGAGGTCCGTCGATCTGCCGGCGCCATTCCGTCTGGTTGAAGACCAGCGGCGTAGACGGCGAAAATTGATAGAACACGAAGAGCAGCGCTCCGAGGATCACGATGAAGAATTGCATCGGGATTTTGAAGAGTGCGTTGAACATCAGGCCGAGACGGCCTTCACGGAGCGCGGCGCCGCCAATGTAGCGCTGCACCTGCGTTTGATCGGTGCCAAAGTAAGACAGCGAAAGAAAGAAGCCGCCGATCACACCGCTCCAGATCGTGTAGCGCTGTTTCAGATCGGGAGTGTAGTCGACCGCGTGAAGTTTGCCCATTGCACCCGCGATATGTGCGGCATCGGGAGGCAATTTCATCAGCAGCACCACGAAGGCGGTGATCATGCCGCCGAAGATCACAGCCATCTGCCATTTCTGGGTCAGGTTCACCGCGGCGCTGCCGCCGGTCACGGTGTAGACGATCGCGAGCAGCCCGGTCGCGACGATCGTGAGATCGACGCGCCAGCCCAGCACGGTGGAAAGGATGATCGCCGGAGCGTAGATGGTGATGCCGCATTGCAGGCCGCGCTGGAGCAGAAACAGACTCGCGCCCAGCAGGCGGGTTTTTTTGTCGAAGCGCTGGCCCAGATATTCGTAGGCCGTGTAGACGCCGAGCTTGCGGTAGATCGGGAGAAACACCGCGCAGACCAGAATTAATGCGAGCGGCAGGCCGAAATAATTTTGGACGAAAGCGATGCCGTTTTCGTACGCCTGGCCTGGCAGGGAGAGATACGTGATCGTGCTCGCCTGGGTGGCCATGACCGAGAGCCCGATGGTGCCCCATTTGGTCGTCTGGCTGCCTTTGAGGTAGGTGTTGAGATTGTCCGTGTGCCGCGTGCGCCACGTCCCATAGGCGGCGATGCCGAGCATCGTACCGAGGAGGACAAACCAATCGAGCGGGTTCATGCGTAGACGCGGGAGAAAATCGTGAGGGCCACGACGACGGCGACAAAACAGGCGAATACGAACAGGTACACGCCGCGCCATGTACGGAAGCCGGGTACTCCGGGAGAATCGCCGGCTGCGGACGCGCCCACGGATGAGGCGGGCGGCGAGGGTGGCGGATTCTTGGGAGGCGTGTTGTTCACTTTCCTAGGGAGACGAGATTTGCGAACAGGCGGTAAGCACCCGGCACGCCTTCGGGGAGTTCACGGAACCACGAGTAGCCGGTGTACACGAACCAACCCTTGCCGTGTTTGGCCACGAGGAGTCCGCCGGAGAGTTGTTTCTCATCGGCGTCTGCGCAGGAGATCAACGGAGTGAAATGTTCGTCCCACTGGCTGGGGAAGTAGAGCCCGCGTTCCTGCACCCAGCCGTCGAAGTCGGCGGACGTGATTTTATTGGGCGTGGTCAACGCCGGGTGATCGGGCGCAAGGAGAGTGACGGCGGCGTTTTCGTCGGTTACGCGGTCGCGGGAGATTTTTAGATCGTAAGGAGCGAGTTTTGCGGCGGGCAGATCGGCGGTGGTGTTGTACTGCACGATCACCGTGCCGCCGGCTTCCGCGTAAGCGAAGAGTGCGGGCAACTGAGGGAGAAGATCGGTGCGGGTGTTGAAGGCACGCACGCCGAGAACGACGGCGTCGAAAGCGCGAAGGCGTTCCGGAGTGAGATCGGCACCGGTCAGCTGCGTCACGGAATAGCCCATGCGCGTGAGACTGTCGGCAACGAGATCGCCTGCACCGGGGAGATAGCCGACGGTCTTGCCGCGAATCTGGAGATCCAGGCTGACTGCCTTCAGGCGCGCGGGTGGTTGCAGAAGCTGCACGGGAATGTGGTCGTAGCGGATTTCAACGCGGTCGCTCCCGTAGCTCGCGCCATTCATGTCAGCGATGGCGTCGATGTTGGCACTGGCCGCTCCGGAGGGAGGCGTGAGCGTAAAGGTCAGGACGGTTTTGTCTCCCACGCCGCGCAGTGTGAATGCCTGGGACTGAGGCGAAGCAGTCCAGCCGGCGGGCGTTTCCAGTCGCAGTGAGCCGGTGGTGTTTTCGCGGGAGGCATTCACCTCGACCGTGATCTTTTTGGCGATGCCGGGCGAAAACAGTTCGAGGCTTTGGACGAAGTTGAGCGAGACCGGGGGAATCACATCCAGGCGACGGCGGATTTCACCTTTCACCGGATCGTCGATCACCTGAACAGGATGGTCGGCGAGGACTAGTGTCTGTCCACCGACCTCGAGTACGTGCTCGACTGGGAATACGGGAAGATTTTCAGGGCGGCCGATCAGCGCAGATTCGGAAACGGCAAACATGCCCGTGGTGCCCGGGCTGCGCAGCCAGTAGGGCTGGCTCAGGGCGGTGTTTACCGGCAGCGATTGGGTCGCCTCCTTGTTCACCGCCTGGTCGGTAGGGAGGTCGGCATTCACCGCGATCTCGGTTTTGGGTTCCGGGTAGCGGGAATTTATCCAGCGGACGGGAAAACGATTTCTCGCGATCAACGTGTGGCGGAGTTTCAACGTTTCGCCCGGCACGACCTCGGCCTGGGTGACGACCGTTTCCCAATACAGGCCGAGGCAGGCTTCAAGAATCCGGTCGAGTTGTGCGCGCTTGGCGATGAGAGCATCGCTGGAGGGCATCGCAGAAAGGCGCCGGCGAATGTCCAGAAGCGCGGGTACGCTGGAGGAGGGATCCTGTGGATTGAATGACTGCAGCGCGGCGTCGACGAGGGGCGTGATCGCGGCTCCGTCTGGAATGCGGCTCCATGTAGTGTCCACGCCATCGAGAATATCGCTGGTGGCGGGTTCGCCTGCGAGGAGTTGGAAGTGTTCGTAGGCAGTGCCGCGCGTGCTGACGCTGCCGAAGCCCTGGCTCTTGTGCATCGTGCGGCTGCGCGCGGCGATTTCGCCGTAGGATTCGCCGAGCAGTGGATTGAAACCGCCGACATCCAGACGGAGCACGGCCGGGTTTGCGGACTGACCTGTGCGACTCGCGCCGCTAGGGCCGGTGTTCCAGAGGACACGTTTTGCCTGCCACGGAGGAAGATTGCCGAGCTCGTTACGGAACGCGGCTGGATCGGCGGCGAGTTTGAAAGCTTCGAGTGCGAGAATCGCGGACGCCGTGTGGTGGCCGTGCGTGGTGCCGGGTTGCGGAGAGAAACGTGTGATCAGCACATCCGGCTGGAAGGTCCGGATCACACGCACCATGTCGGCAAGCACCTGATCGCGGTTCCAGATCGAGAGTGTCTCGCGGTAGTCTTTTGAAAAACCAAAGTCGTTGGCGCGGGTGAAAAATTGTTCGGCGCCATCGATGCGGCGGGCGGCAAGCAGCTCCTGGGTGCGGATGACGCCGAGCGAATCGCGGAGTTCGGTACCGATCAGATTCTGACCTCCGTCACCACGTGTGACGGAGAGATAGCCGGTGCGATAGCCGCGACCGCGGGCGAGGTAGGCGATGAGCCGGGTGTTTTCGTCGTCGGGATGTGCGGCAACGTAGAGCACGCGGCCGAGTTCGCGAAAGCTGCGCAGCTCCTGGAGGATTTCTCCCGTGGAAAGGGACGTGCTGGCTGGCGCGGCGAAGCTGGTGGCGTTGATGAACAACACGGTCGCACCGAGCAGTCTGGCAGCCAGCATCCGGAACGGGTGATGCATGTGGCGTGCTTACTTCGCGGAAGCGATCGGCAGGGAGAATTGCGTGGATTCCCACATGATCTTGAGCACGCCGTCTTCGGCCGTGCCTTTCTCGATTGCGATCGTGAGCTGATCGACGGGCTGGGAGAGCGGCTCTTTTTTCAAATCCGCGCGAACAACGTCCTGGGTTTCATCGACGGGAACTCCCCATTTGCCGATGGCCTTGCTGAAGGCGAGTTTCGACTGACCGGTTTCGGAAGGCACGATGTAGAGCGTGTACGCACCTGCGGGGATCGTGGTGTTGCCGAGTACGAGCGGCTTCTGGGTCAGAAGGAGGGTGGCTTCGTCGGCCCCGAGGCGGTCGGCTTTGTCCCACGGGACGAGTCCGCCCCAGATTTTGCGCGGCTCGCCGGTCTTCGGATTTTTGCTGTAGGGCCGGCCGTAGGTGACGGTGATGCGGTTGCCGGTATTACGCTCGCCGAGCACGGTGCTGATCGTTTCGTGCGGGCTCAGCCGGGGACGGGGTTGTGCGGAAAGCGGCGTGAGGGAAGCGCCCAGCAGAACGGTTGCGATGAGCAGAAGACAGGGGACGATTTTTTTCATGGGAGGGGAAATCACGGAAAGTTCGAGTGGAGAATGGAGGCGGGGCGGGTGTTCACGACGAAGATCCAGACACGTTACAGACGTTGGCAACGCTTGCAGCGCCAGACGTCGGAACGAGGCAGGAAGTTGCGAACAGACGGGCCCACGGCAAGTGCTACGCTTGGCAGGGGCCGACCCCGGCAGGATTTTTATGAAATGAACCAGGCGCCGCGGTGCGTGCGCAACTTGGTCGCGGCTGCTGCTCCGTTTAGCGGAGGCTCGCGATCAGGTCGTTGTTCATCTTCACAAAACCGCTCTGCGGACCCTCGACGGCGACCGCGAGTTCGGTGGACTGTTTGGCGGCGGCGATCGCGGCGTCCTTTTCACCGAGCTTGGCGAGAATCTTCGCCTTCAAGTGCACCATATAGAAAGCAGGCTTTTCTCCTGCGGTGGCTTGGGTGATCAGCGTCTTCGCCTTTTGCAGATCCAGGCCCTGATCGTAGTAAAACTGAGCGGCGCCAAAATAGAATCCGGCGGGTTTTGTGGCGGGTGACGCGAGAGCGGCTTCAATCTGCGGTACGACCGCGCTGACAACATCGACCTGCAGCTTCACGGGTACGCGTGTCTTTTCCCAGATCAGGTTCAACGTGGCCGACTCGTTGCGAATATCGTTCACGTCGATCGTGAAGGTCTCGACGGATTCCGCGAGTTTCACGGGCGTGGCCTTAACGCGGGCGATGTCGTTTTTGGCGTCGTAGCTGTAGGCCCCCCATTCGGAGGAGTCTTTGTGAATGATGACGATCCATTCGTCGGCGCCAGGAATCGTGAACAGCTCGTAGGAACCGGCGGGGATGTCGGTGCCGTTCAGTTTTACGGGCGTGCTGAATTTGATCTTGGTCGCGCTGTTTGCGCCGGTGCGCCAGACCTTTCCGTACGCTTCGAGTCCGCCGAAAATCTGGCGGCCCTTCACGCCGGGCCGGGAGTAAATGACCTCGATGTCGGTGAGTCCGACGCGTTGCTTGAGCGTGCTGGCCGGACTGGGTGCGGGGAAGGTGACTTTGGGTGCTTCGGTGGACTGAGCGGAAAGAGTGGAAAACAGGGCCAGCGTCAGCGACGCTGCGACGAAGATGCGGGCGAATCGGGGTGTGTTCATAGGCGGGGGATTTCGCGACACGAAGCGCGAATATCCGCACAAGTCGAAGCGAACTCGCCGATTGATGGACCGACCGTCTGATTTCTCGAGCGGCATCATTACGCTCGAGAAATCGTGTGCAGCGTCCGCGTGGGGACGCTACCAAGACATGAACAAGACGATCACCGTGCCCCAGGTTGTCAGGAGGACGTGGGCAATTGGGACGGCTCCGGAATAGCCGAGGACGACAATCCCGCTGCCGGATCTTTCCTGCACGGCAGCAATTCCGGGGAGAAACGTTTGCGCGCCGGCGAGTCCACCGATCAGCAGCAGAGGATTCATTTTGAGAACGTGACGTCCAAAATACAGTCCGGCGAATAGCGGGACCATGGTCACAACCATGCCTCCGAACAGCAGGCCGACGCCGGCTTCTTTAATCGCAGTCACGCATTCCGGTCCCGCTCCGATACCCACCATGGTCACGAAAGCGGCCAGTCCGAAAGACTGCATGAACGAAACCGCTCCGTCTGGCACGCGTCCGAACAGCGGACGGCGGGTCCGGATGTAACCCGTGACTACGCCGGCCAGCAACGTGCCCACGCTGGTTCCCAGCGCAATCTTGGTGCCCGCGACGGGAACAGCCAGAAGAGCACCCGAAAGAGCGCCGATGAAAATGGCGAGGCAGACAGCCACGAAGTCGGTGGTGTCGGAAGGACGGATGACTTCGCCCGCGAGTTTCACCACGCGATCAAGCGCGCGCTGTGGGCCAACCAAGCGCAGCACATCGCCGCGTTCGATCACCGTCTTGGTGCCGACTGGGATTTCCTGTCCGCCGCGGGTGAGTCCGCGCAGAAAAACTCCGCGCACAACGTCGATCTTGGACAGATCCTCGACGGTGTGTCCGACGACGTCTTTTCCACGGACGAACACGTCGAAAGTCGCGACCGGAAGATCGATGAGTTCGCGATCGTTCACCTCGAGTTGCGGGTCGATGATCTGCATCAACACCTCTCGTTTTCCGCCGACCGCGACAATATCGCCCGCCTGCAGCACGAAGTCCGGAGAGGACTCGATTATTTCGGTGCCGCGCCGGACGCGCTCCACAAAGAGGCGGGCATCGGGTATCAGGCCTTCTATTTCCCCAATGGATTTGCCTGCGGCCTTTCCTCCCTCTGCCAGTCGGTAGCTGCGTATTTCGTAGGGACGCCACGCTGAGGTGACGCCCGATTCGTTGCGCTTGATGCCGTATTCGGCCTCCAGTTTTTGAGCCTCCTCTTTCACGTCGATGCCCAATAGCTTCGGTGCGATGGTGCCGCACATCCAGATCACGCCGAAAGCACCGAACAAGTAGCAAAGCGCGTCAGCGACGGCTACGTGGGTGACCCATTTTTGCTTCAACTCGTCCGACACGTTTAGGGCGTGGATCGCTTCGCTGGCTGTGCCGATCGTCGGTGATTCCGTGAGCGCGCCGGAAAGGAGACCGCCGGAGAATCCCGGATCGAGATGAAGGAACTTGGCCACGGCGATGGCGACGATGAGCCCCACCACCGGGACGAACGCACCTAGAACACCAAAGCGCCACCCGTCGCCTTTCATCGCCTTGAAAAACTTAGGACCCACCGAATAGCCGATGCCAAAAACGAATAGCAAAAACACCAGGGACTTGGCTGTGCTGGCCACTGGGACATGGAAGCAGTAGCCAACGCCGATTCCCGCCAAAAGGGAGCCGGTCGCTCCGCCGAGGCTGAAGCCCTTGAACTTGAACGAGCCGACCCAATATCCAATTCCAAGCGCAAGGAATACGCCCAGTTCAGGATACTTGGCGAAAAACTGCGTCAGGAAGGTCATCATGATCCTTAGAACTGCAGCACGTAGTTAACGATCGCGCGGAGGTCGGTGAGAGTGTCGCTCTTGCTGTTATCCTCGTCGACGATCGCATAGCGAAGGCGGACCGAGAGTCCTTTCAGGCGATCTTTGGGTGGAGCCCACTGAATATTGAAATCGTATTCGGTTCTTGCGAACTGCCCCACGGCGTCTGGTTCCATGCCGTGGACTAGGAGCGCGTAGGCGCTCAAGCCCTCGATTCTGGAACACTCATAACTGGCGCGGACAAGAATCGCGCCTTCGCCGTCGCGATTGAAGTCTTCGACCTGGACACTGGTGTAACCGGGATAGCCGCTCCACGGATTCTGCATGTTGGTCCCGGTCGTGTACGTGTATCCCGCGGTGAACATCGCCGGTCCGAAGGGGAGGTCGCCTTTCACGCCATACGCCTGGCCTCCGAAACTTCCCTTGAGGAGTTCGTCGCCGACGCTCTTCTGGTCGGTGAATTGAACCCCGATTTTGGGTTTCAGGGAGTCGCCGATCTTGAGCTCAAACTTAGCCTCTACGTAAGCGATGTTGATGATATCCTCGCTGTAGTAGTCGATCGCACCGATCGTGAGCGCGCCCTTCTGGTAGTTGCCGCCCAGCACGTAGACGCCGCGTTCGACGGTGGCGCCGGCATCCTTCGACATGGACACAAAATCGTCGGAGTTACGTTCCTTGATTTTGTCGAAGTAACCGAAGCCGTACTTGAAGGTGCTTTTGTCCTTTTCGTCGCCCGATTTGACGCGGCCCTGCAGGGCAATCGCCTCAAAGGTGTTTGGCGTCATGCGGGAGTCGTTTCGATTCAGATATGGCGTGTCGAACTCCTTGCGACCCGCGTAGACGTTCAAGTCCTCGACGATTTTGATATCGGCGTAGAGTTCGCCGAGCACCGAGTAGCTTTCCTGTCCGGGACCGAGCAGGAGCGCGCCATCCTTGTCATCGTCGCCCATGAGTTTTTGTGACGTGTAGCCGGTGGCGCCAAAGGAGACGTGTTCCAGGAAGTACCCGGTTTTCAGTCCCGCCCAGCCACCGATGGCCATGGATTCACTTTCGGAGCCGTCGTATTTGTTTCGATCGAGGTAGAAAAAACGCGGGTTGATTTTAAACGTGGTGGCCTGGAGTGCCTCCTTGCGTGTCTTCACGCGCCAGGCGCGTCCTTCGAGTTCGTAGGTCTCGGAGATGTGTGTCTGGCCTTGTTCCGCCGACGATTTGGGGTCGTTCGCATGGAGATCGACTGTGGCGGTGTCGGTTGCGGGAGCCGGTTGTTGCGCGAAAACGCCTGCCGAGCTGCCGGCCGCGGCGAGCAGCGTGAGTGCGGTGCGAATGGGTTTATTTGCGCGAATGTGGGTGCTCATACGGTCGGTGTTGCATGCGGGATCTTGATTCCGTGACGGGAAGGAGGGCGGACGCGGCATCGCGCATTCCCTCCGGGGTTCGACTTGCTGAAGCGTGCGCTATGATTTCTGCGTGGCCTGCCATTCCTTCACATACTCACGGGCGGCCTCCGCCAGATACTGGCCGATCTTCGGATAGGTTTCCTCCGCGAGGTTTGCCAGCGACACACGGACAGACCAGGCGGGGCCGCCAAATCCGCCACCGTGCATGAGCACCACGCCGGAGTGCTCGGCCAGGCGGAAGAGCACGTCGGTGCAGACGTAATTTTTATCGAGGAATTTCGCGAATTCCGGTCCGTATATTTTGTTCGCCCACGCCATCAGATCGAGTTCCGCATAGTATCCGGCGCGTGTGTCGTCCTCCGGCAGGGTGAAGCCCAGACCATCAAGCAAGGCATGATAGCGCCGGCGCACGATAAGCTGGCAGAGGTCTTTGTAGCTGTCGGCCTTGTCGAGCAGTGCGAAGGTTGAAAACAGCGCCATCTGGATCTGCTGCGGCAGCGAAAGTCCGGCCGTGTGATTCAGCGCCACGCAGCGGCTATCGGCCACCATGCGGTCGATGAATTTCACTTTCGCGGGCTCGAGCGTAATGGGACTGTAGCGACGGTTTAATGCAGCGCGTGTCTTGGCGGGGAGCTTGGCGATTTTTTTGTCGAAGATGTTGTTCTGGTGAACGGCCACGACGCCGAGGCGCCAGCCGGTGCAGCCGAAATGTTTCGAGTACGAATAGACGCCGATCGTGTTCTGCGGCAGATCAGCCATGACCGAACGAAAGCCTGGTACGAAAGTGCCATAAACGTCGTCCGTGATGACGATGAGATCGGGCCGCTTCTTTTTCACCAGCGTCACCAGCTGTTTCATCGAGCTGTCGCGCATGGCGAAGGACGGCGGGTTGCTGGGATTCACGAGGAAAAATGCCTTCACGCGTTTATCCGCGATCTTGGCGATTTCCTTTTCCGAGTACTGCCACGTGTGGGTGCCGTCCTCCCGGTATTCGGAACTGGCGTCCACGTTGACCACCTTGAACGCAAAGCGATCCATGTGGGCGATCTCGATGTACGGTGTAAATGTCGGCACCGCGAGGGCGATGGTGTCGCCGCGATGCAGCAGCTCGTTTTGCATCAGCGTGTCGAAGATGTAGCACATGGCGGCGGTTCCGCCCTCGACTGCGAACAGATCAAATTTTCCGGCGGGCGGCTTGTTGCCGCACATCTCCTTGTCCAGGTAGGCGTGTACGATGCGCTCGCAGCAGCGCAGCATCCGGTCGGGCACGGGATACATGTCGCCGATGATGCCCTGTGCCAGTTCGTAGGCGAAAGCGTCGGCGTCGAACTTCAGGGTTTTCAACCCGAAGTTCCAAGTCTCGCGCAACAGTTTGATGCCGGGGGCGTCATTGTTGGCGGCGAGAAATTCCTCGAACCGTTTGGCAAGGCCCGGGCTTTTGGCGATCTGGCGGCCGAGATCTGGAATAGCGCCAACGCCGCGGCGGCTTTCCTCGATGCCGAAGCGCAGCAGTGTGCCGAAGGCATCGCGGGGCGTGGTACAGATCCAGTTGGGATTGCCGCGGCCTGCGTTGAGGAACTGGGCGATCTGTTGCGTCCGCCACCTCGGCGAGTTTGATCAGCTCATCTTTCAGCTCGAACGGGCTGAGTTTTAGCAGCGCTTTTTGATGTGCGCGGGAGACGGATGTTTTTTTAGCCATGGGAATATCCTCCGGTCAGGTCATCATGATCACGATCACCATGCCCCACAGGGTGAGCAGCGTGTTGCTGACGGCGTAGGGCACCGTGTAGCCGAGCATGGGGATGTTGCTCTTCGCGACGTCACCGACCATCGCCACCGAAGCGGTGCTGGTGCGGGCTCCGCCGCAGCAACCAAGATTGATGGCCGGGTGAATCTGAAGAATATTTGCCGATGAACGGGGCCAGCAGCATGGGCACCGAGGTGGCCACGACGCCCCAGATGAACAGGGAGACGCCGGCTGTCTTGAGCCCGGCGATGAATCCAGGCCCTGCGGTGATGCCGACGATTCCGATGAAGACATTCAACCCCACGGAATTCATGAACCATTGCGTGGGAGTCGGCAGGCGGCCGAACGTCGGATGGACGCCGCGCAGCCAGCCGAGCACCAAACCGCCGATAAGGACACCGCCCGAGGTCGAGAGAGTGAGTGGAACACCGCCGACTTTGTAGGTGAGGGCGCCGATCAAGCCGAAGACCACGACAAACAGGCCGACCCAGATCATATCTGTCATGTCCGAAGGGCGGTCGGCGTAACCGATGGCTTTTTCAACCCGTGCAATGTGTGTCTTTCTGCCCGAAACCCTGAGAATGTCTCCCCGGTAGATCTTTGTCTGGGCGAGGATGGGCACGTCGATGCTGGTCGCACCACGGGTGATCTTTGAGAGGTAGACGCCCTTGGCGAAGTCGTCCTTGGCGAGATCGATCAGCGTGCGGCCGTTGATCTGCTTGTTCGTGATAACGAGGTCCACGGATTCGATGGGAATGCCGAGGAGTTCTTTGTCGGCGACTTCGGTGGCCCGGTCCTGCAGGGCTACCAGCTGTTCGGTGCGACCGGAGATGGCGACGATGTCGCCGACCTGGAGAACCGTGCTATTGTCGAAGTCGGTCACCTTGGCTGCGCTGATTCGCTCCACATACAAGCGCGTTTCTTTCTGGTGGCTCTCGACGTCCCCGACGGATTTTCCGACGGCGGCGTGGGCGGAGGTGAGTTCGAATGCCCTGATTTGAATCTGGTGCCAGGCGGGAGTCATGCTGTCCGCCGGGCCGCCCTTGGACATCTCAGCCTCGTATTTCTTGCACTCCTCCTGGAGATTTATCCCGAGAAGCTTGGGCCCGAGCATTGCGAGGATCACGCCGGTGCCGATCGTGCCCCAGATGTAGCTGACAGCGTAGGCGACGGGCATCTGGTTGAGCAGCTCTTTCCCGTTCTCAATGCCTGAATCGTCGATCGCGTCGGTGGCCAGACCCATCGAGGCCGAAATCGTCTGTGCACCAGCGAGCAAACCGGCGGCGAGGCCGACATTGTAGCCTGCGATCTTTGCCGCCCCCCAGGTGCACAGCAGGCAAAGCACGGAGATCACGACTGCAAAGATCGCCTGCGGTGCGCCATCGCGTGCAACGCCGCGTACAAACTGCGGGCCGACGCTGTAGCCGACCGCAAAGAGGAACATCGTGAAGAACATCGATTTCAACTGCGGTGAGACATCGATACCTATAGGTGCTGTTCGGATTCTTATCGTGTTTCCCTATTAACCTT
>JASGJB010000045.1:0-59494 GCA_049840895.1 Nibricoccus sp.
TATTGCTAAAGGTGTAATAGGGAAACACGATAGGATCCGAGAGCACCTGGGAAACCCGCCAGGTCGACGATGCCGAAATAAGAGCTGCGCGACGGCACCTGAATCTTGCCGAGGCGTTCCAGCTCCTTCGCAGCGCGTTCACGATCCGCCGGGTTCGCGTAATTCAGCAGATTCGTCGCATCCGCGTTATACGGTGTCGGTTCTCCGAGATAGTCGAAGCCGGTCCAGACGAACTCGCCCATGATGTACGGATTCTCGTCCACGCCTTTGAACTCCAACTCCGGCGGATTCGCCCACTTTTCAGAGTAAAGATCGTAGCTGCTCATCTGGAAATCCGAACGGCCCTGCATTTTATCCTCAACGACCGGGAAAAAATATTCGCCGCGTGAACTGAGCGTGGACGCCGTCTCCGCGCCAAACTGTGGCACCTGAGGATGGCGCGCGCGGAGCTTCGGGTATTCCCACGGTTTGTAATTGTAGGCGATGGTATCGAGCACGCGCTGGAAACCGTTGTAGCCGGAGCCGATGTTATTGAGTCCGGCGACGACGGCGCGGGTTCGGTCTTCCTCGCGCACGATCGCGGCGAGATGCGCAGCCAGCTTCCAGCCGTCCACTTCGTACTGCTCGCGGATTTCATTGCCGATGCTCCACTGGATCACGCTTGGGTGATTGCGGTCGCGGCGGACCATCGCGCGAAGATCCTTCTGATGCCAGTCGGCGAAAATACGGCTGTAGTCATCGCGCTTCTTGCCCATCGCCCAGCAGTCGAATGCTTCGACCATCACCACGAAGCCCATGCGGTCGCATAGCTCTAACAGCTCCGGTGCGGGCGGATTGTGCGAGGTGCGGATGGCGTTCACACCCATCTCGCGGAGAATCTCCAGCTGACGCTCCAGCGCGCGCACATTGACCGCCGAGCCAAGCGCACCGAGGTCGTGATGCATGCACACGCCGTTGAACGAAACGCGCTCGCCGTTGAGGCGGAAACCATCGCTCACCGTGTGCTCAATCGTGCGAACACCAAAAGGCGTCAGCACACGGTCCACGACTTTCCCGTCGCGCAGCACTGTGGTCTCTGCGACGTAACGATTGCGCGACTGGAGGCTCCAAAGCTTCGGCGAAGCCAGTGTAAGCGTGTGCGAAATATTCGCCTGTCGCATCGGCTCGAGACGTAGCGGCAGCGGCTCACCCGAAACGAGCGCATCACCCACCGGCTGGCCGACCGCGTCGGCAGCGAATATTTTCACACCGACCTGCGACTCCACGCGTGCATCGGTTTTGTTGTCGAGCGTCACACCCACATCCACGAGCGCAGACTGCGGCGTGATTGACGGTGTCGTCACAAACACTCCCCACTGGGCGATCTGCACCGGCGAAGTCTTCGTGAGCCAGACATTGCGATAGATGCCCGCGCCCGGGTACCAACGCGACGACTCGCGTGGATTATCGAGGCGGATCGCGAGCACGTTTTCCGCGCCAACCTTCAAGTACGGTGTCAGATCAACGCGCCAGGACGAATAGCCATAGGGCCAGCCGCCAACGAACTGGCCGTTGAGCCAGACCATCGCATAGGCCATCGCACCGTCGATCTCGAGATATACGTTGCGGCCGGCATCGGATGCCGGGCTCTCAAATTTTTTTCGGTACCACGCGACACCCGCGTAAGGCAGTTTGCCGGTGTCACCCGAAAGCGACTGGTCGAACGGCCCTTCAATCGCCCAGTCATGAGGAAGGTCGAGTGTGCGCCAGCTGGAATCGTCGAACGCGACGCGTGTGTAGCTCACGTCACCCGCGGGCCTACCCGCCGGTCGGGCGCGCGCGGGCGGATAGTTGAGAAGATCGTCCCCCGTCGGCAACACCCAGTCCTTGATGCGCTCGTAATTGAGCGCCTCGCCCACGGCGAGCGGGTCCTCCTTGGTGAAACGCCAGCCGGTGTTGAAAGAAATGCGTTCGCGCGGTGCGGTGTCGGCGGCCAGGGTGGCCGCTCCAGACACCACCAACGCCAGGAGCGTGCGGAGTGGTTTCATCATAAGCAAAAAGCCAGTGTCAGACAGGACGCCCGGGAAGCACGACTGGATTCATCGTCCCGTCATGTAATTTTCACGGGACATCAGCTATCGCTCTTCAACGAGCCGTCGATCTTCACCTGGCGGCTCGCGGGAATGCGCATCGGAACGACCTTGTCGCCGTAGCGGACCGTGAACTCTTCGCCGGAGTAATTCCGTACCGAGGCGGAGAACAACTTTCCGTCCTTCCAAGCGACATCGACTTCAAAACCGCCGCGCGTGCGCAGGCCGCGCACTTCGCCGTCTTTCCACGACGACGGAAGTGCGGGCAGCAGGTGAATCTCCGTCGGGACAGCGCTGTCCGTGCTCCCGATACTTTGCACGAGCATCTCGGCGATGCCGGCAGCACCACCGAAATTTCCATCGATCTGAAAGGGCGGATGCGCATCAAAAAGATTCGGGTAGGTTCCGCCGCCTTTCGTGCTAATGCCCTCCACCGCGCTCGCGGGCTTGAGCAAAGAACGGATCAACGCGAGCGAACGGTCCCCATCGCCGAGGCGTGCCCAGAGATTGAGTTTGTGCGCGATGCACCAGCCGGTGCCTGCATCGCCGCGAACATCGAGCGTCTTGCGCGCAGCTGCGGCGAGTCCGGGCGTGCGCGACGTGGAGATTTCGTCGCCTGGATAAAGTCCCCAGAGATGCGAAATGTGGCGGTGCTGCGGATCGTTTTCAGGATACTCTTCGATCCACTCCATCACGCGGCCGTCTTTCGCGATACGCGTCGGCACGAGACGGTCGCGTTTTTCCAGCAGTTCCTTTCGGAAGTCCGCATCGACACCGAGAATCTTCGCCGAATCCGCCGTGGCGGTGAACAGGAAGCGCAGGAGCTGCATGTCCATCGTCGCACCAAGCGTGATATGCGCGCGTTTGCCGTCCGGCGTGAGGAAGGCGTTTTCCGGTGAGTTGGACGGCGCGGTGACGAGCCATTTTTGCTTCGGTTCCTCGATCAGCATATCGAGATAGAACTGCGAGGACTCTTTCAGCACCGGATAGTTTTTTCTCAGGAACTCACGATCGCGCGTGAAGAGATAGTGCTCCCAGATGTGGTGGCAAAGCCACGCCGACCCGGTCGTGGTCGCGCCCCAGTCGGCGCCTTCACCGGGCGAGGTGAAACCCCAAGGATTGCCCAGTACGTGCGCCACCCAGCCGCGGGCGTTGTAGTAGGCCTTGGCCGTTTTTGCTCCGGGCACGCGCAGCGATTGAATGAACGCAAACAGTGGATCGGTGAGTTCCGACAGATTGCAGATCTCCGCCGGCCAGTAGTTCATCTGGATGTTCACATTCAGATGCCAGTCACCGTTCCAAGGTGTCTGCACGCCGTCGGCCCAAAGACCCTGGAGATTCGCAGGCAGGCCGCCCGGCCGCGACGACGCGATGAGCAGGTAGCGGCCGAAATCGAAATACGTCGCGATGAGGCCGGGGTCGTCGGCGCCGGCGGCAAAAGCTTTCAGACGTTCGGGCGTGGGTTTGCCCGCGGCAGTCTGGTCACCTCCGTCGAGGGTAAGGGAAACACGGCCGAAGTATTTTTGATGATCCTCGATATGCTCGGCGAGAAGCGACTCGTAGTTCATCCGCTGAGCACGGGTGAGATCGGAGGCCGCGGTATACTCGTAATTCGAAACAGGACGTCCAGCGAAGGTCTTGATGTCCGTGGCTGCGGTGACGATCAGCACAAGCTCGGAGACGTTCTGCATCTCAATCTCGTTGTATTTGATCGCGACTCTGCCGCCCTGATTCAGCCATCCGACACGGGCCGAAAACTTCACGCCCTTCTTTCCACCGAAACCGTCCGGCAGCTGACCGCTCATACGGAGAGTATTGTCCGCCATCTCCGTCACGGCGTTTTCGGAACGCCCTAGCGTGATCGTGCCGTTGAGCGCGCCGCGGGTGGTTGCCGACAGACGGATGATGACTGCCTCGGCCGGTTTGCTGACAAAGACCTCACGGAGATATTTCGTGTCGCCGCGCCGGTAGACCGTGCGCGCGACGCCCGTCGCCAGATCAAGTCCTCGATAATAATCCGTGACCTCGGGCTCTTTGGGCGTTTCCACGCCCGGCTTGCTGGCATCCGGGTTGTATGGCTTCCGGTAATTCAAACGGATGCCGAGTTCGCCGAGCACTTGGTAGGAGCCGTAGGGAACTTTCGCGCCGTTGCCATAGCCGGAGCCTTTTCCCGCGCAGGTGAAGTTCGCGGCGATGAGTGCTTCCGCTTCGAGGTTTTTTCCTTCGAGCAACAGGCGGCGGATTTCGGGCAGCGCCTTGGAAGCGTCGGGACGATCGGCGTCTTGCGGCGAACCGGACCACATGCCGGTCTCGTTGAGGATGATCCTCTCCTCATCGAAGCCGCCGAAGACCATCGCGCCGAGACGTCCGTTGCCGAGCGGAAGCGATTCCGTGAAGTGCCGTGCAGGCGCGTCGAACCAGATCGTCGAGGCGGAAGCCGTGAGCGTGAGCGACAGGAAAAAGGCGAACGGAGCGACGGTGGAACGAAGGTTCATGCAGAAAAATTTGGGACAGGATGAACAGGAGTAACAGGATGGGGCGCGGTCGAACTTACTCGATGAGTTGTTTCGCGAGCGCGACGGGATCTTCGCCTCCGGTGAGAACACGCAGGCGGTAGCGCAACATCATCGGCCAGGGGTTGAGGCGGAATTGCTCATGAGGCAAAGCGCCCCACGAGGTGTCGCCGCCGAGTCCACGTTGCTTGAGGTCGAGGTTGAGCGTGATCGTTTTCCGGTCGGGGATCTGAAACTGATAAAACGGCTCCTCCTGCGTGGCTGAGAACAGATCCTCGGTCTGCTGATGGGTGGCGTTCGCACTCAGGAGCGGCTGGCCGACGGCGAGCAGTCCACGGCCGGATTTGTCGGTGAGCGCGAGCCAGCGGACGGCCTCTTTATTTCCCGTCTCCTGTGGACGCATGTAGCGGAAATACTGTTCGGCAACGGAACCGCTGTAGAGGCCGACGCGCGCATCCTGGCGATCCCAGTAAGTTTCCTGGGGGCCTTTGCCGAACCACGTGAGCTGGTCGAAGCCTTCGCGTAAAATCATCTGCGTGCCAAAGCGCGGCATCTCGGGCGCGTTGCGAGCGGCCGGCGGCAGGAATTGCGTGTCGAGCAACACATCGCCCGAGCCGAGGATCGTGTACGTGATGCGCTGGCGGCAGAGCATGTTGGGCGGACCGAGATCGATCGTGCCGTGCGTGGTAATGACAACGCGGGACGGTGACGGCTGGGAGACGGCGAGCTTTTCAAGTTTCCATGTCTTGTGCGCGTGCCGCCAGAAACCGGGCGGCGGATTCCAGCGGCTCACGATCGTCGTGCTCCACATCTTGTTACCGCGATCGTTGTCAATCGGTGCGCGCCAGAAGTGCGGATGCAGCGGCGATTCGATCAACTCGGCATCGCCGCTCTTTAAAGAGGCAAGCAAGCCGGTCGTGCGATCGATGGTCGCGGAAAACGCCGGACCGCTGACAACGATTTTCTCCGGCGAGTCAGCGAGCGTGACGTGCGGGATCGCGGCGGAAGACGCCGGTGTTTTTGCGGCTGAGGTTACGGGCAGCGCGAATTGCTCCCACGCAATTTCGTGCCCGGCGTCGGCCCACGGTGTTTTACTTTTCAAAACGAAACGGACCTCGAGAAAGTATTCCGTCGCAGGAGCGGGATCGAAAGCGCGAACGGGAATCACGAGCGTTTTGGTTTCGCGCGGGGCGAGTGCGAAATTTTCGAGTGTGCCTTGCTGCAGCGTTTTTCCGTCAGCCACGAGACGCCAGCCGGCGACGAGCCAGGCTTCGGACGGGAGGAAGTCGTACCAGTTGGTGAAGCGGACTTCGGTTTTGGTGAGATCTCCGGCACGCATCTGGATCGGCTGATAGATTTTTTTAATCTCGGCCGTCTCCGGTTGCGGCGTGCCATCAGGACTCACCAAGCCGTCGCCCGGAGAACCCGCGTCGGTCATCTTACGCTCAGGGTCGAAGAGATCGCCGTCTCCGAAGAAGGTGCCGAGGGCGGGATCGAGCGGGAACGATTTCGTGTTTTCGTACTTCGCGAACTTGCGGCCAGGCGGCACAGGAAGGCGGAGGCCCTGCTCTTTCCAGTCCCAGATCAGGCCGCCCTGAAGATATGGCGCGCCGTCGTAAATCGGTTTCCAGTAGGCCCACGTATCGCCGCCGCTGTTGCCCATGACGTGAGCGTACTCGCACATGATGAAGGGCTTTTCGCGCGGCTGGGCAGAATAGTTGATGACCGACTGCGGGCTCGGGTACATCGGGCAGATGATGTCGGTGACTTCGCCGTTCGTATGCGCCTCGAACTGCACCGGGCGCGACGGATCTCGCTCCTTGAGCCAACGATAGGTCTGGCGGAACGCTTCGCCAACCTGCGCCTCGTTGCCAAGCGACCAGATGACAATGCACGCGTGGTTCTTGTCGCGTTCATACATGCGAATCGTGCGGTCGAGGTGCGCAGCGATCCACGTCGGTTCGTCGGCGAGCGGCGTCACGTCCTTCCCACGAGCGAGGTCCATCTGTGCGTGCGATTCGATGTTGGCCTCGTCGATGACGTAGAGGCCGTACTCGTCGCAGAGCGCATACCACTCGGGAACGTTGGGGTAATGGCAGGCGCGGACGGCGTTGATGTTGTGCTGTTTCATCGTGCGGATGTCGGCAATCATGCCGGCGCGCGTGACGACCTGGCCGGTGTCGCATTCCCACTCGTGGCGGTTCACACCGCGGATGAGCACGGGCTTTCCGTTGACGAGGAATTGACCGTTCTTCGTTTCGCTGGAGCGAAAGCCGACGCGCCAGGGAATCACTTCGAGCACGCGGCCGGTGTCGGCACGGAGCGTGAGTTCGAGTGTGTAGAGCGTGGGAACCTCGGCGGACCACTTCGCAGGATTTTTCACCGGCTCATCGAGACGCAAGGTGCTCACGCTTGCTGAAGCTACCTCGGCGGCGTTCAGCGTTTTCTTGAAAACCTCGTGGCCCGACGGATCAAGCAAGCGTGCGTCGATCGCGCCGATGAGCGGTTGAGAAGAACTGTTTTTAAGATCGATCGATAGCGAGAGCACCGCGTCGCGATAATCCTGATCCAGCGTGGTGCGCACGGTGAAATCGCGCACATGCAGTTGCGACGCCGACCAGAGCGTAACATCGCGGAAGATGCCGCTGAGCCGCCAGAAATCCTGATCCTCTAGGTATGAGCCGTCGTTCCAGCGGATGACTTCAACGGCAAGCGTGTTGTCGCCGGACTTCGCAAGATGAGGCGTGATATTGAACGTCGCAGGCGTGCGGCTGTCTTTGCTGAAACCGAGTTTTTTCCCGTTGAGCCAGACGGTGAAGAACGAGTTTACGCCGTCGAAGGTCAGGAAGATTTCGCGACCGGCCCAGTCGGTGGGGACGCTGAAGGTACGGCGGTACGAGGAGACGGGATTGTAGTCACCGGCGATGAACGGCGGCTTCACCTCCACCCACGGGTAGGTGATATTGGAGAAGATGGGCATGCCATGGCCCTCGATCTCGACGTTCGCTGGGACGGGGATTGTACTCCATTTGGAATCGTCGAACGACGGCGCCTCAAAGCCATCGACGCGCTGCGAGGGATTTTTCGACCAGTGGTATTTCCACGTGCCGTTGAGTGAGCGGACAAAGGGCGAGGCCGAGCGCGCGATGGGTTGCGCGAGGGCTGAGGTTGAGTCGGGGTAACGGCTGAACGTCGCGGCTGGCGCCTCGGTGCCTTCATGGAGTTTCGTTTCGTCCTCCCAGACAGGACGGGGAGATTGGGAAAAGATCGGAAGGGAAAGTCCAAGGGTGAGGCAGAAAGCCAGAACGCGTTTCATGGGGTTTATTTTTTTGGACAGGATTAACGGGATTAACAGGATTCAGATATGGAACAGGAGGATCTGACGGGGAGGGTCATTGGCTGCGCCATGACTGTGCATCGAAAATTGGGGCCGGGCTTTTGGAGTCGGTCTATCAAAACGCTCTCGCGCACGAGCTGCGAAAGGCGGGGATCGGGGTCGCGTGTGAGAGGCCACTCACGGTCATATACGATGGGGTCGTGGTCGGAGAATTTTCCGCAGACATGATGATCGAGGAAACAGTGCTTGTTGAAAACAAAGCGGTGCGGGTGTTGGCAGCCGCGCATGAGGTGCAATTGGTGAACTATCTGAATGCGACGGGAAAAAACGTGGGGCTTTTGATTAACTTTGGCGGATTCAGTCTGGAATTTAAGAGAAAGTATCGGAGGTACAGACCGAACAGTGATGAGCAGAATTTTGGACAGGATTAAGAGAATTTACAGGATTGGTTCCGAAGGATCGTCCATCCTGTTAATCCTGAAATCCTGTCCAAAAAATCCGATCAGTTCTGCAGCAGCCGTTCGATCACGGCGTAGGGGACTTCAATGGCGGTGCCGTGGCGGATGCCTTTGGGAAGAGAGATTTCGGCGGTGATATCTTCGAAGGTTTTCCAGTCGCGCGTCCGCAGCGCACCGTAGTGCTTCTCTTTGTAGACATCGAAGAACACGATCCACGCGTCGCTTACTTTAAGCACTGTCGGGCCTTCGACCCAGTCACGCGTGAAAGGCGTACTCAATTCGCTCCATGGCCCTTCGACATCGCCGGCCGAAGCGTGACGCAGGTGCTTCTTCACAGGATTCTTCGTCTCGTCTTTCACGACGAGCTGATAACCGTCGCCGTCGGGGACGATCGTCGCGTCGATGACGGAGAAACCGGGATCATACCAAAGACGCGTTGGCGTGAAGGCCTTCCAGTCCTTCGTCGTCGTCGCGTACATGCGGTGATTCAGGTCGTCCTCGGAAGCGCCTGCCGTTTCGGCAAATTTTCCGGGAATAGTCGACGCCCAGAAGATCAGGAACTGCTCGCGTTTCTTATCCCAAATCAGCTCAGGGGCCCACGTGTTTCTCACCGCTGGCTCATGCGCCATGACCGGAATGTCCTGCTGCTCGGACCAGGTGATGAAATCTTTCGTCGATGCATGGCCGATGCCGTTTTCCCACCATCCCGAGGTCCAGACCATGTGATAGGCGCCGTCGGGTCCGAGCGCGACGCACGGGTCGCGCATGAGCTTTGATTTGCCGATCACCGGCGTGAGATAACTTTTTCCGCCACCGAGCGCCTCCCACTTCAAACCGTCCTTGCTCCACGCAAGGTGCAGACCGTCCGCGCCGTTGCCGGTAAAATAGGTAAACAGGTACGCCGTTTTTGGAGTTTCAGCGGAGGCAACGGTCGCGGCCATGAAGCCGAGAGCCAAGGCAAAAGCGACAAGGGTGTTTTTCATGCAGCGCGAGGGGTTGGGCGGAAACGCTCTAGGGCACAGCCCCGCGCGGGAAGGGCAAACCTTTCAGCCAGATTGAGCGGACCGTCCGCGCCGCCGGCACTAGCCGTTCGGCCCACCCCGGACGGCCCATTTCGGACCAGGTCGCTGTTTGCTAGAGTCGTCGCATGGGCTGCACCATCGATCATCTCCGCTCGGATCTAGAGATCCGCATTCTTCAAGATTTCACCGACGCTCGTCGCGTCCGCCACCGCACCGGCGAAAGCGGGATCATCCGCGCCCTCGATCTCGACTGGCCCGCCAAGGAGGTCGTGATCACGTGGGAGCGGGACGGATCCCGTGAGACGATGCGCTTCGCGTTCGACGCCAAGACCGGCCCGCGCAACGGCGCTATGCGCGACTATTTCGAGGGCGGCGACTATCGTCCCGTGCCACCTCCTTCGCCCAAAGAAAAAGCCACTGCCCAGTGGGCCCAAACACCCGAACCGGCCAAGCATCTTATTCGAGATCCCGAGCAATGGGGTGCCGCCATCGCTCGTATCGGTTCTCTGGTCGCACGCCGGCGCTTTGACGAAGCCAACGAGCAGATCGCCGTCGTGACCAAGGATAGCGGTCCCGCCAACTGGCGCCTCGAACAAATGGCTGAAGACCTCGGTGGTCTGGCCGTTTCCGCAGCGCCTTTTGATCGCGAGATCTACGTGTGGCTCCGCGACCGCTCCATCAACTTCCTCCACGCTTGGGGCTCCTGCGCAACAAGCGGCGGTGAAGGCGCGGTCTGCATGCTCACGATCAACAAATGGAAAGACCGCTTTGCCCACGCCGAACGCTAACCCAACCACAACTCCACTTTCACCACCTCCTCCTCTGCCATGACAACTTTCAGCAACATTCTCCTCGGTCTCGCGACCTTCATCTACCTCGTACCGTTGCAATTTTTCATCCGTGCTGCCGCCAACGCCCGCGGTGAAGCGGCGATGGGGCTCATCGTGGGATTCGTCCTGACGATCCCTCTGTGTCTGCTGCTTTTCATCTCGTGGTGCATCGTTCTTTCCCAAGGTGGATTCTCCTGGCTCGGCGGAGGACGTGGATGGCAACTGCTGCTGTTGATCGTCACTTGGATCGCGATGACCGTGATCGTTTCCCTCTCTGCCATCGTACGCAACGAGCCGAACATGCCCTGGTCGCTCCGAGGATTGCTGCCGTGGGCCGCCTATGTGCTGCCGCCCCTCGCGATCATCGCCACGGCCGCTCTCAACAATCCCTCACTAGCGTCCGTGATTCCCGCGAATATCCGTCAAGGTGTGTTGATCGCCGTCGGCTCGATCACGATTCTCTCCGGCGCTGGTTCGCTCGTGGAATGGTTCATCCGCGCGCAAATCAACGCCGCCAACAAAGTCCGCGAGCAGGCCGAGTATCAGGACCAAAACATCCAGCGCATCATCGCCGATATTGAAGCGCTCGACACCGTCAGAGACCTCGGCCGTTTATTCGAACACGCCGGGCTGAACCGCTTCGAGCAGCCACGCGAGGTCGCCCTGAAAAAGATCCTCGCCCACCCTAACCTCCAACAGGAGATCGAACGCAGAATCACCAACGAGTGGACGCAGGAAACCTTAAGCTTCCTCGCCGCCAACGACGCGCCCAATCCGGCCGCACTCGCACAGCCAGTCGCCGTCGCGCTCTCGCAACTCGCCGCGTGGCTGAATCAGAACCTCAAATCCGACCGCCAGTTCTATGAAGGATCGTATCTCTCGGAGGTCGTGACCGCCCTGACCGTCGCGGACAAATATGCGCGCTTCGGCGTCGACTATCGCCCGGCAATTCTCGAGATACGCGCTGCGTTCAATCGCTCGCACGTAATCAAAGCCGGACTGAACGCCCCGCTGGTCCTGGACCAATGGCTCGCCCGTCACCCGGCCAGCACAGCAGTCCGCTAAGTAGAAATAGTCTCCCCATGATTTCCGCTCAAGAAATCCAACGCGAAAGCGCCGTGATGCCCGAGATGTTACGTCGCCTGCTCGAAGCCGAGCTCGCCGCGGGAAACAGCGTTGAGGAGATCGGCCACAGTTTCCCCGCCCCGCCCATCGGCGCTTTTTTCAAACTCACCAAGCCGCTGCTCACCCGCCCGCGCGCCTCGGGCGACGGCCTCGACTACCGTGCGCGCAACAGCTCGCTCTCCTCGGGTGAGATCACGGACGCGAAACGCATCTACTTTCTTGTTGAACCACCCGCTCCGCCGCCACCCGAGCCCGACATGGATGCGATCCGCGCCGCACACACACCTTCTGTCGAACTCCCGGATCACGAAGCTCTGCGCACCGAAGCACTCAACGCCATCTTCAGCACGAGCAAACGTCCGTAAATAAATCCTTCGGAGACAAACTGGCGACCGCAAGACGACACCGACCTCGTTGTCCGTTTCCGCCGCAGCATGGAGATCGACTACGAAAAATGGCACGATGGCGTCGGCTATGATCTCAGCCTGATCGCCGCCGCCACCACGCAGCAGCGCCAGCGGATCGAGCAAATCGTCCTCGCCCGCCAGGCTCAGGGACTGGCGCGACATCGAGGCGCTCGCCGAGCTCGACACGCCCGCCGCCCGCAAAGCGCTCAAAGCAGCCCTTCGCTCCTCTGAACCGGAGATCCGCCTCGCCGTAATCCGTCACGCCCCGGAGCTCTCGCCCTCGTCGCCTCCCGCATCAGCGCCCTTCTTGCGGCCCTGCGCACGGCCGACTTCCACGGCGGACTCACCGCCGCACTGCAGGAAGTGCAGACCTTTCACCCGCCCGTCATCATGGCGGAACTTTTCCACGGTGCCCTCGAGCGCAACGGCGGCCCCGGCGTTCACTTCGCCGCGATGCTGATGTTCCTCCACGGCAAGGCGACAAGCGCCTTCGACTGGGAGCAGCGGCCCTTTTTCCTTCGGTTCAACGCCACGCAGCGCGACGAGCGTGAGACAGTTTTTTTGGAGCTGTGCGACAAGATCGGCGAACCCGCCGGACCGTTCGCGCAAAAGGTTCGCTCCGCCCAAAAGAAACGTACTCAGCAGGAAGAAAAACAAATGCGCGCCGCCCGCGCACTCGTCCCGGTTTTCGACGTAGAGATCGACGCCGCTCACGAGCGCCTGATCTATCGTGAGCCTGCTCGAAACGCCACCGTGACCTGCACATTCTCCGGCAAGCCGCGGCTCAGCGAGCATACGCTGAGCGACTGGAAGTACACCGCTTCACGAAGGACCAAGCGCATGACCGATGAGGAAAAGGCCGAGACGCTCAACCGCATCATGGACTACTGCCGGAACCGTCACGGCTTGCTCGATCTGCAGCGCGAAAAATAACGCGCCACCGCGCGTCAGCTGCCGTCCGGTTTGGCAGCGGCGACCGTAGGACTCAGTGGGATCGAGAACGTTTCCACTGGATCGGGATGCGCCGGATCGAAATGCGGCAGACCGGCAATGACGTGTTTCGCCAGTTCAGGCACTTGCTGGCGGACGCCTTCGACGACACACTTCGCGAGTTCATACGCGCCGTAGTTGTTGTGATGCGTAGCGTCGCCCGACTTGAACGCGAGCAACGCCTTCTCTGCGCCAAGCGCTTCGTAGAGAACCTGGCTCATCGCATGCAGATCGATGAGCGGGAGATTCTCTTCACGAGCAACCTGGCGCACCGCGTCGGGATAGTCTTTGTGCGAGTTGGTGATTTTGCCATCAGGCCCAAATGAGTGCCGGTGCATCTGCGTCACGAGCACGACCTGGGCTTTCTTCGCAGCGAACGCAGCAGTCACTTTCTTGAGATTCGCCTTATACGTTTCGACGGAGTCTTTCTTCATGTCGTTGTGCCCAAACTGGAGCAGCACCCAGTCGCCCGGCCGCACCACACTGAGGAGTTTGTCGACACGCCTCTCGGACAGCGCGGAGGCGATCGACTCGCCGGATTCGGAGTGATTCGCAATCGCCACAGTCGGTCCGAAGAACCGCGTGAACATCTGGCCCCAACTCGCGAACGGTTCACGCGGCTGGTCAGCCACCGTCGAATCGCCCAGGAGAAAAACCGTGGGAATGTCGTCCACGCGTTTGATCATGACATAACTGACAGCGGGATGCGGGCCGTTGAATTCGAGCGTGAGTTTCTCGTCCCAAGCCCACGCTTCCTCCGCACGCTCCCGAGGCTTCAAACGAACTTCGCCGCCACCGGTGATTTGAGAACGACGGACGTTCACCACAAACTCCGCCGCCTTCCGGATGCACCCGCTTTCTCCACCGGCCACGAACTTCTCAACCATGAGGCGGCGGAGCTCAGCCTTAATTGTATATTCGCCGGGTGAAGCAGTTTCGCCAAAACAGACCGTGACGCGATAATTCCCCTCGGGAAGGGCGACTGAAAAATAGAACGGCCGGACCGACTGCACGAACGGAGCAACCGACGGATCTCCGTTTACCACCTCGCCACCTGGCTCAAAACCGTAGCCGCGTTCAGACGAATAGGCGGTTTCAGCAGGCACCGCCTGCCAGCCGTCAGAGGTCTTGGCCGTCCCGAGTTTGAAGAGAAGATCTTGCGCCACCAGCAAGGTGGGCAACACGAGGCAGCTCGCGAAGCACAGGAGTTTTTTCATGGGAGCAACAGCAGGAACATCACTCTGCCGGCGATAATCTAGCGCTCAAATGCCAAGTCGTCTGTTCTTACTGTTCAGGAGTGATCAACGCACGAGTGTCGCGCTGAGAAGGCCGATGACGCTCTCGGTGGAGAGAGCACGCACGGTAAGCGAGCGGAGTTCTTTTGACGGATCGAGGGCAAGTGTCAGGACGGTTGCGGCGCCGCCTTTGCGTTCGAGATGTTCGGAAGTCGGAGTGTAGAATTTGCCTGTCTTCAATTCGAGACGGAGCGGTATGGGCGCCAGGACGCGGCGAAAGGCAAAGTCATCCACCATGTAATCCTGCTCGATCGGCCACCACGTGGTTGGGTTGTGGAGCGCGAGACGTGCGATCGTGCCGTCGGTGTAGGTCACAACGATTTCGCCATTGTCGATCTGCGATTGCATGGGGCTCGTCGAACCGGCGACGAGTAACGTGACGCTGCGGGCCTTGCCGGAGAGCGGCGTGGTGAGTTCGTCAGGATAGTTATCCCAGAGGGAAACGAACGCGGTGTTCCTCGCATCAGGAGCGGACGGCGTGCGCAGCGGCTGGCCGGAGGCGAGCGTGATGTTCCCCTGCCCTTTGGCGGAGAGTGCGCGAAGGCCGGAGTCGTCGATATCCGCAGTTTGCGAAAAGCCCGACCAGCTTCCGATGCCTTGTTTCGGCATGCTTAGTGAAACGTAGGGCGAGCGCGGCGAGAGATATTCGTTTTTGAAGATCTGCGTGAGCCTGTCGTTGAAGAGCGGTGTGAGATCGACCGGATCGAAACGGGCTCCGGAGGGAACAGCGTAGTCGGCAAAGGTGAGTGCAGGCTCAGTCACGACCGTTGCCGAATAGGTCACTGCGGGCGAATCCTGGGGAACCCACCAAGTGAAATCGCCGACTGTGATTTTGCTGAATGTCGTTGCCGAGGAAATCGTCGCCACCAGTGGAGCGCCACGATCAACCGTTCCCACTTTTTTCCCCGAGCTGCTGACCACGATTTCAAACTTCGCCGCAGCGGGGGCATCAACAATCAGGCGCGGCGAATCAATCGCGGTATCATCGTTTCTCCAGGAAGCCGGCTGTCCATTGACAAGGACCGACGAGATTTTTTCAGAGCGTGCGCGAATGTTGAGTCGCAACGCCAAAGGCTTCCTGAGGCCTGCTTCGACCGTGAATGTCTCAACATTTCCGGCGCGTTTGTAGGCGTAGGAAACGTCCGGCGTGCGAATCGACGCATGCTCCCATTCGATCGGAAATCCAGGACGGACGGTAAGCACGCCGTCGATCGCATCCGGCGAAATGCCGAAGAGACCTTCGATCAGACTGCGCGAGGTGATGCCGGTGGAGTCACCGAAGTCGCGATACGTTTCGCGGCGATAGACGTCGTACTGGGAAAGATTGGGCAGACTGCCGGGATTCAAACCCATGAACATCGCATCGAGTAGAGCGCCCTTCCAGAGCTGCCAGGCAACATCGGCGCGACCGCCTTGCCAGTAAGCGAGCGCGGTGTGGGCGGTTTCACCGAGGTAAACGTTGTTGAGGCTCCACTCATAAGGGAGCCAGTTGGTCGACGGCAGCGTGAACCAGTCGCCTTCCGGCACGCCGGGGCCTCGCACAGGAATGCGCGCGAGGTGCGTGTCCACATAACGCAGTGTCTGGTAAGCCTGAAACGGATCGGGCACGCGCGAATCGATCGTGTGATAGACCGTCCAGAGCGCGGCGGCGGGATGCGGGCGCTTCAGGCCATTGAGCTCCTTGTACTCGGCGTACCAGCCACGGTCGGCGAGCCAGAGGTCGCGCTGCATCGTATCATGGATGCGCTTCGCCTCGGCTTCATACGGCGCGGGATCTTCGCCAATAAAGCGGGCGATGCGGGCGGCAGTGGCGTTGTGGAAATAGTTGTAGGCGGTCGAGTGCGCCGCGCCGCCGCCGTTGTAGGTCAATGCGTCGCTCGCCCAGATGCAGCAGTAGGCTTCGTACAAACCGCCGCGGTCGAAGAGACGCTTTTCCCACGCAAGGTGGCGCGTGAGAAACGGCCACATCTCCTTCGCGAACGCTTTGTCACCGGTCGCGATGAGGTGCCGGAGCAACGCGTCGACGAACACGAGATTCATGTCGTAGTGCCGCGCGGGAATGGAGCCGAAGCTCTGGAGCGTTTTCCAGTCGTCGGTCGCCAGGTTCTTCGCCGGATCGGCGCGCGGCGCGGGCGGAATGCTCTTGGGATCAACGTTCTGTTTCGCTGCCCACATCCGAAAATGTTCACGGGCGCGATCATGCCAGCCGAAGGCATCGAGCACGTACTGGCCGCGCCAGCCGAGGAGCGGCATGCGCCAGGCGATGTTGCCGTGCATGACGGTCGATTGCGCCCAGAGAGAGTCGCCGGAGATGGCGATGGCCGCAGGAATCGCGTTCACGAACGGATCGGGCGTGTCGACCGTGACGCGGCCGACAACGGACTGGCGGTAGGTTTCGGCGTCCTTGTAGAGGGCGGCGAGTTCCGAGGAGCTGCGGGCGGTAGGCGGCTCCTTGGCGTTGCGCTGGATCGCGAGGTATGCGGGTGTGGAGGGTGTGAGCGCGAGACGGCCGATGGCGACGGGATGGGCGTCGGTCGCGACGGACGAGAGAAGTTTGTCGAGGCCGCTGGTGACGGTGGCGTCACCGACGGTCCAGCGGCCGGGAGCGGAGAGTGTACCGCGGTAGAGACCGGCTTTGCCTTCGAGGGTGAAGCTGTTGGTCGCCGCGGAAGGGACGAGGATGGTTTGCCCGGCGCAATCGGCGGGGAGCAACTCCCATTTGGGGGCGTTGTCGCGACCGCCCAGGATGTCGCCGTTGCGGGCGTTGATGGATTCGTTGCTGGCGCCGCCGAAGAGGAAGACGAGCTCGACGGGAGCCGGAGTACGACCAGTTAGAATGGTGCAGAGGATGAGGCCCTCGGCGTCCTTGGTGGGAAGCGCGATGAGGTTGAGCGCGGCATCTCCGAGGAGCGGATCGCGGACCTCGTAGAGCATCGAGCCCGGACGATAGCGCGCGGTGATGTGCGTGGCGCCGGTCAGCCAGCGGCTGCCTTTTGGCGTGGAAATGCCGATGCGCAAAACGCCGCCTTTGCGTGGAGTGGCGAAACCGAATTCAGGACGATCGCCTGCCTCGATGCGAAAGGCAGTCTGCTTTCCGTAGAGCGGGCGGTTGAAACGCGCGGTGCCGTTTTCGATCACGAAGTCGCCGTTGTCCGGACGATAGCGCAAAGGACGCTCGATGTTGGAGACGAGATTGGGCGCAGCGACAGGCGCGCCGGGGGAAGTCGCGGTGGTTGGAGGGAAATCGTCGGCGGGTTTCACGACGGCAGGTGTGGTTGCCGTTGCCGGTGCCGGTGCGGCGGCGGAAGAGAAAACCGGGAGGCTCGCGAAGCAGAGGAAGGCGGCGAAGGTCGTGCGCTGGGCGGCAGGGGTTTTCTTCTTCATGGAAAAAAATGAATCTAAAGAAAGAGGACTGAACGATGCGCGGATGGCGAGCAACGGACAGTCATGGAAATGCGCATCGGCAAGGTGGAGCGCGCACTCCGAGCGCGCTGGATTGAGAGCGACATCGAAAATAGAGCTCGACGAACTTAGCGGGCGATGGCGAACAACGCGCTCGGAGTGCGCGTTCCACCTTACTCAAAGCGGAAGATCAGCGAGCCGCGCTGGACGCCACTCAGCTTCGCGGGCTGCGATTGCGGACCGAGAACTTCCGGAAAATCGAACTTGGTGCCGATCGCCGGAATCGCGTGGAGAAACGCGAGACCCATGTCGGGCCAGTCGGTGATCAGGTCTTTTTCTCCGCTGGCGATTTTGCCAAGGGCGAAGAAAGGGACGCTCTCACCAACGTCGTCGATCACAAGGCGGGGATTGTAGTTTTCGACTATGATTCCGCCGGTCGTTGTTTCGAGCGAGAGCCAGCGCCAGTCGCGGAAAAAACCTTTGAACTCAGGGTATGCGTAGATCTGTCCAGGCGTGGCGTTGTTGAAGGCGACCTCGTGGAGATCGAAGACTCCGCCTTCCTGACGGTTTTGCCAGACACGGTACGGGCCGTGCCCGAGCCAGCGTTTGGATTTCAGTACGCTGTCGGGAAGGTCAAAGCGCATGCCGGCGATATCGACAGCGCCATCTATAGCGAATTCGTAGTCGAGCTTCGTCTCCATGAGAGAACGATCAAAACGCCAGACGACTTTTTTCAGTGACCCTTCGTAAATAGCTTTCACGACAAGTTCTCTCCCCTCTTCACGCGCCGTGAGCGACAAAAGGTGCGCAGCTGCGGAGAGGTCATCGTATTTTCGTTCATTGCGTCGGAGCGCGAAAAATCGCGGACCGCCGGCAAGCGGGATTTCTTTGCCATCGATGATCACCGATTTAACCCAGCCAGTAGAGCGATCGAATGTGAACGACCGTGAGGCGTTGCTTACCATCAGCTCGCCAGGTGATTCGCGCACGGAAATCGGAGCCTCCTCGAGGGAAACCAACGCATAGTCGGGCGGATTAATCTCGGATACCCAGCTCCAAAGCTCCCTCCCCTGCGGATCCAATACAGTCAGTCGTATCGCATCGATGATTTGCCCCTCAGGAATAGCAGGAATCACCAGCTCTCCTTTCTTCCCCGGCAAAACCTCGGGCGCGGCAAGAATCGTCGGAGTTATTTTCGAATAAGAAAAGGGACCCGTTGGAGTTTTTCCCCACGGCCCAAATTTCACCCAGCGGATTTCAAAGCGACATTCGGCCAGGTTCGTGAAGTTGAAATGATTTTCCACCTCTACACGGCCGTCGAATCCCTTGGGCCACTTCGCCGGCAGCTTCACCTGCACCGGCGACCAGATTTCTTTCACGGCGTGGTAGCTGCCCTCGAGTTCGCGGTGCGGGCCGACCATGCCGTCGGGAGCGGCGTTGCCGAAGTTGTCGATGCGGCCGCCTTGATCGGTACGGACAACGCCTTCATCGCACCAAGCCCAGAAGAAGCCGCCGCCGACTGTCGGACTTTTTCCCATCACGTCCCAGTAGTCGCGGAAGCCGGCGCCGATGCCGCCGTCGTAGAGGCCGTGGAGAAACTCCGTCGGCATGAAGATCTGCGGGCCGGCGCTGAGTTTCACGGTGCTCGCGTATTTCTCGTAGTGATCGGTGTTGATCTCGTCGTGGATCGCCCACGGATGAAGCACCGGACGCTTCTGTGGATCCCATTTGGCGAACTCGCGATCGTTGTCGGTGTTCCAACCACCTTCGTTGCCGTTGTCCCAAAACAAAATACTCGGATGATTCACATCGCGACGAACGATCTGGCCGATGAGGCGCGCGCCGGTGGGTGTGTCGTACGCCCCTTGCCAGCCGGCGAGTTCGTCGAGGACGTAGAGGCCGAGTTCGTCGCACGCCTCGAGGAAATGCTTGTCGGGCGGATAGTGCGACATGCGCACGGCGTTCATGTTGGCGCCTTTGATGAGGCGCGCGTCGGCGTAGCTCTGCTCACGTGTGACGGTGCGGCCGGTCTCGGGCCAGAAGCAGTGACGGTTCACGCCTTTGAGGACGATCTTGGAGCCGTTGAGGTACAGGCCGTCGTTCTTGCGAACTTCGAAGGTGCGGAAACCGAAACGTTCGGTGACGGTGTGATAATGATCCAGGGCCGCTCGCGAAACCTGCGGAGGCTGCGGAGCGGAGGACGGCCGCGTCAGCAGGAAGCGAACGCGATAGAGATGCGGCGTTTCAGCCGTCCACGTTTTGGGATTTTCGAATTTACCGCGGACAATCGCCGTCGTGCGTTTGTCATCGAAGCGTGCGGTCAACCGAGCGCCTATCGGCTGATTGCTGGTGTCGATGACTTCCGCGATCACGTACGAGTTGTCGCCGGCAGGCAGCGGAGCTTCGAGATGAACTTCCGCCGAAAAACTACCGTCGGCGCGCGCGTCAATCGCCGTCCACTCGATGTGGTGTTGTGGACGCGCTTCGAGCCAGACCGGGCGGTAGATGCCGCCGAAGGCCCAGTAATCGCCCCGGCGCTCGGCACGATTGACGGAGGTGTTGGACGATTCCTTGGCGACGAGAACCTCGAGCGTGTTCTCCGCACCGATTTTCACGAGTGAGGTGATGTCGTAGTGGAAACGGTAAAAGCTGCCCTGGTGCGTGGGGCCGGCGGACTGGCCATTGATCGTGACGGTGGTGTCGGTCATCGCGCCTTCGAAGACGATGCGGATGGCGCTGTCTTTCCAGTCAGCCGGCACCGTGAATTTCGTGCGATACGTCCCCTGCTCTTTCGGGATGATCGGATCGGCATCCGGTTTCCCGCGACCTTGAGTGCCATAGTAGAACGTGCCGAAGCCTTCGGTTTCCCAGCAGGACGGGACGCGAATCGTGGTCCACTCGCCTGCGCGGCGGCCACCATCGATTTTGAAATCCCAGAGCACAGGCGTTTCGCCAGGTTCGCCCATGCCCGAGAGCGGGATGATTTTCGTTTCATCGGCGTGGAGAGCGGTCGTTGCGGTACAGATCGCGGCGAGGAAAGCGAGAAAGCGGAGGAGCATGGGGATCGAAGGTGGAGCGCGCACTCCGAGCGCGCTTTGCAATGTCGAAAACAAATACCGATAATTTTTGCGGACGATCCTGAACAACGCGCTCGGAGTGCGCGTTCCACCTTCAGAAAACTACTTCAGCGGAGCGCTGAAGCTGTAACGCCCCGAGCCAACTTCGAAGACCGCGGTGCCGTTTACAGTTCGGAGGTGTTTGATGTCGGTCAGCTGGGATACGGGCTGACCGTCAGCCTTGATCGCGGCGAGATCTCCGTCGGGAAGCGGCAGGTAGACTTCGGCGTCGGTCCCGGCAGGAACGGCGACATCGAGCTGCAAGGTGCCGCGGTCGTGTTTCCATTTCGTCTCGATGCGGCCGTACGGCGTATCGTGTTTCGCGCTGACCCAGGAGAGCCCTTCCACAAATGCCGGTTTGATCGCGAAGCGTTTGAAGCCAGGCGAGGCCGCATCGGGCTGGATACCGGCGAGGTCGTGGTAGAACCACTCGACGATCTGGCCGAGCATGAAATGGTTTTGCGAGGCGTGGCTGTTGGCGTCCCACGCCTCGACGAGGCTCGTGGCACCTTTGGCGAGTTGGTAGGCGTAGCCCGGTTTCTCGCTCTGACTGGTCATTGCGTAGATCACGTCCGAACGACCAGCGTCGGCCAGCGCGCGGAGAACGTAACGATAACCGACATCGCCAGCCGTCACCGCATAGCCGCGTCCCTGGATTTCGGCGACGAGGGCGTTCAAGACGGTATCGCGGCTTTCCGCGGGAACGAGATCGAGCACAAGCGGCAGAGCGAGCGACGTCTGCGAACTGGTGGCATAGGTTTGTTTCGTCGCATTGAAGAACTTCTTGTTGAACGCATCGCCGATGGCCTTGGCTTCGGCGGCGTAAAAGGTCGCGTCCTTGGTTTTGCCAAGATGCTCGGCAATGAGTCCGAGCGTGCGATTGATCTCGAAATAAATCGCCGTGGCGACGAACGGTACCGGAGTGAGCTGGGCGTTGCCGGGGCGGTTCGGACCTTGATCATACCAGTCACCCAGGCCGTGCGAAAGAATGCGACCCTTCGCCTGTGAGCCGAGATAGCTGACGTAGCGTTTCATCACGTCGTAGTTTTCATTGAGCGGCGTGTCGTCACCGGTGAAAATATAGTGCTGCCACGCAGCGAGAACGACCGAGCCGCCCCACTCCGGTGAATCGCGAAAGCCGCCCTCGAACTTGATGTACTCGGGGGAAATACTCGGGACCAGGCCACGCAACGTCTGCGCGTCGGCCATGTCGCGGAAGGTTTTGGTGTAGAGCTGCGTGAGATCCCATTCGTAGCGGAGCGAAGGGCCATTGAGGTGATACTGCTCCAGCCAGCCGAGTCGTTCGCGGTGCGGGCAATCCGTGAGGACGTGAGCAAGGTTGCTCGCCTGCGCCCAGCGCACGAGCTGACGAATGCGATTAATGAGATCGCTCGACGTGGCGAAGTCACCCGCGGGCGCGGAGTCGGAATGCGTGACAACCGACTCGAGCGACAGAATCTGCGGATGCGCAGGCGGAGCGGTATTGCTCGTTCCGGCGGGCAATTCGGGCGCGATCAACTCCACCTGAACGTATCGTGCGCCATGATAAAAAAAGTGCGGGAAATAATCTTCACCGTCTGCTTCGCCGCGAAGCGTATACTGCCAGTAAGCGGGCACGGCGCCGTGGGCGCTGGAGCCGCGATCAAGCGAACCGTCGGCTTTGAGCAATTCCGAGGGAGTGATGCGCACGACGGAGCTCGCCGGGCCGCGCACTTTGAGGCGCGGCATCATCGCGACGTTCTGGCCGAAGTCGTAGATGAGCACGCCGGGACGAATCTCTTTAACCGAGGCGGGCTTGAACGTCTCGAAAGTGGCAAACGCCGGCGAGCCATGGGTCGCCCCGAGCAAATCGCCGCCGGGAGACTTCGTTTCGGCGGCGGGCTTCCACGAAGAGTCATCGAAGCCGGGTTTGTCCCAGCCGGCAGACTCGAGGCGCGCGTCATAGTCCTCGCCACCGTACACGTTGGAGAAGGTGATCGGTCCCTGACCGATTTTCCAGTTGGTGTCGGTGACGACGTACTCGACGGAGCCGTTTTCATACTCGAGCCTGAGCTGGCCGAACGCGGTGAGCGGGCGGAAGGCTGAGGCAAATTTTGTGTAGCGACCTTTGCTCTCCTGCACGTTGTACATGCCTCCGGCGAGCGTGAGTCCGATGGCGTTGGCGCCGGGTTGAAGGCGCGCGGTCAGGTCGTGTGTATCATAGAGAATGGTCTGTGCGGGTTCGGTCCAGCCGGGGGTGAGCAAACGTTCGGATGCGCGGGCGCCATTAACCGAGAGCTCGTAATGACCGAGCCCGGCCAGATGGAGCGTGGCGCGACGCAGACCTGGCTTCACGGTGAATTCACGGCGGAGAAGAATGGCGTCGTTGGCGCGGGGATTTGCTCCAGGAACACCGAGGCCGTCGACGACTGAAGCGGAGGACCACAGTGCGCTTTCGCGCGAGTCGAGAAAGATAACCTTCGCGCCAACGGCGATATTCTTTCCCTCGGAAAACACGGCCACCTGACTGAGTGCGAAGCAGGCAAAGTCGTCGAAGGAACGGAGCTTGGTTGCGGTGATGCGCAAGTAACGACCGGTCGCACCGCCCTCAGGCGCAGGGATATCGGTTTTCGTGAGCCAGACGTTGTAATCCTCCTTCGTGAAATCGCCGAGAATCGTGGCGCCCAGCATGCCGGGGTTGTTGGCGAGTTCGACTTTGAAGCGACGGGGATAACCGAGGCGTTCGTTAACGGTGTGTCGGACCGCGTAAAGACGGACGAGGTCCACCTTCTGGTTTTTCCCGAGGTCGATGGTGAGCCACTTTTTTTCGTTCTCATCGGTCGTGACCTCTGAGCTGTAGCCAAGGGCCTTCCGTGCGCGCGTGAGCAGATCAGCGTCGGTGATCCAGCGCGCGGCGGGCTGCCAGCCGGGATTTTTTTTGTCGCCGAGCACACCCATCGTCCACGTCGCCGGCTGACTCCAGAGTGAAGACTGGCCGGACGCGTCGTAAACGCGGACTTTCCAGAACGCCTGCTGCGAGGACGCAAGCGGCCGGCCCGCGTAGGGAACAAACTGCGACGCGCCCGACGTCACGCGCCCGCTATCCCAGATGTCGCCCTTGTCGCTGGCGAGGTTCTCGGCGGTGGATGCGACGAGGATTTGATAGGCGGTCTGCGTGTCGGCGCGTATGTCGGAGGTGAATTTCCAGCCCAAGCGCGGTTGTGCCGTATCGATGCCAAGGGGATCGGCGAGGTTTTCCACACGCAGGCCGGAAACCGTGAGCGCGGCACGGGCGGCGGGAAGTGCACAGACGAGCGTCGAAAAGACGAAGGCAGCGGCAAAGCGGGCGGACAACTTCATGGGCAAAACAGGATTGGCAGTCTGACAGGACGCGGGCGGAAAGGTTGGAAAAGAAAATCGCGGAAACAGGGAGGAGCGGAAGCACGGAAATGGTGAAATTTCCGCGATTCTCGCCCATCCGCGTTTCCGCGACTGGGTTGCCTTAACGAAGGCGTAGAAACTTATTCCAACTCGAGTACGACGACCGATTTGGCGGGAAGCGCCACGACAAGCTTGCCGCCTTCGAGCTTGGCCCCGTCAAAGGCCTTGGGCGCGACCACCGACGGCGCGTCAAAGGTGTTGTGACTGTCCATCGCAGTAGCAGTGAGGATGCGGCCGGAGATTTTCTTTGCGGTCACTCCGCTCAACGCCAGCCGTCACGGTGATCGCATCGCGTGGGTGGGTGTTGGTCAGGGAGACATGGATCCTGCCTGCGGCATTGCGCGAGGCCGTCGCGCTGACAACGGGGACTTTTTCTTCGCCGAGAACGTAGTCGGGTGTCTTCAGTTCGAACGGAAGGAAGGTCGCGTCCTGGTGAACCTTATACATCTCGAAGATGTGATAGGTCGGCGTGAGGAGCATCTTTTCCTTGTCGGTCAGGATCATCGCCTGGAGCACGTTCACCATTTGCGCGATGTTTGCCATGGCGACGCGGTCGGTGTGCTGGTGGAAGATGTTAAAGTTGAGCGAGGCGACGATCGCGTCGCGCAAGGTGTTTTGCTGATAGAGGAACCCGGGATTGGTGTTGGGCTCGACGTCGTACCACGTGCCCCACTCGTCCACGATGAGGGCCACCTTTTTCTCCGGGTCATACTTGTTCATGACTGCGGAGTGGTCGTTGATGAGCTTTTCCATGTGCAGCGTGCGGCGCAGCGTGGTGATCCACTCCGTCTCGTTGAAGCCCGTGGATTTCCCCTTGCTGCCGCGCCAGCTGCCGGTGGGCAGCGTATAGTAGTGCAGCGAGACGCCATGCATCTTGTCCTTGGCGTATTGCATCATGACTTCGGTCCAGTGGACGTCGTCGGCATTCGCACCAGCGGCGATTTTGAAGATTTTGTTGCCCGAGTAATTTTTGGCGAACTCCTGGTAGTGGCGGTAAATGTCCACGTAATACTCGACGCGCATGCTGCCGCCGCAGCCCCAGCTTTCGTTGCCGATGCCGAAATATTTCACCTTCCAGGGTTTTTCTCGTCCATTGGCGCGGCGTTGATCGGCCATGGGCGTCGGGCCGTCGGACGTGATGTACTCGATCCACTGCATCATCTCCTGCACGGTGCCGCTGCCGGTGTTGATACCGATGTAAGGTTCGGTCCCGAGCTGCTCGCAGAGATCGAGAAACTCATGCGTGCCGAAATGATTGTTCTCCACGATGCCGCCCCAGTGAGAGTTGTAGACCTTCGGACGCTTCTCGCGCGGACCGATGCCGTCTCTCCAGTGATACTCGTCGGCGAAACAGCCGCCCGGCCAGCGCAGCACGGGGACACTGATGTTTTTCAACGCGGCGACGACGTCGTTGCGGATGCCGCGGGTGTTCGGAATCGAGGAATCTTCGCCCACCCAGATGCCCTCATAAATGCAGTGGCCAAGATGCTCGGCGAACTGACCGTAAATGTTACGGCTGATGACGGGACCGGGTTGATCCGCTCGGATCGTGAGCGAGGCGGAGGCCACCGGTGCATCGGCGGCGAATGCAGAAACGGCGGCGCCAAATGCACACGCCAAGGCAAGCAAACGAGGGGGAAGTTTCATGGGGAAAACCGAGTGAAGGGCGACACCCGTCGCAGACAACGGGCGTCCTAGTTGACGGTAACAGACTCAATGAACAGCGCGCCGGCAACGACGCGAGCACGAGGCGCTCGCATCCTGTTCCATCATTAGAGCACCTGCGGCAGCGAGTCGGGCACCAGCGCTAGATTCTGGATGGCGGCCAGCCCCCACTGGGCAGTGGCGTTTGTCGAAACCCGCGGATTTTCATCCACGGGATTGAGCACGTCCGGCCCCTCGATGCGTTTGGTTTCGAGGCGGGCGGAACGCTGTTCGCGTCCATCGTCGCCGCCGAAAAATTCAGACCATGCGCGTTTGCCCATGCCTGCATCACCCTTCGCGCGCGCAGCAAAAGCCGTGAGTCGCGAATGCCCCTGGCGCAGGCTGTTGCCATTGAGGCGCGTGCCGAGGCGTCGCTGCTGTTCCTCCGGAGAGGCGCTGTAGAGCTCACAATAATCGAGCCACGCCTGTTTGAACGCGGGCTCGTCGATGAGTTGCACGAGTTCCGCGCAGACTTCCACCAGACCAAAGACGGCGCTGAGATGGGAAACGCTGACGCGGTCGCTCTTCGCGATATCGAAGGCCCCCGTATCGAGATTCATGGCACCGCTTTCGGTGAAGAATCCGCGCGGCTGCCCCGCGATCGTGCGCATGCTCGCAAGCAGGCGGGCGTGACTGTGTTCGTCGCCCGTGCGCTCCCATTCGGTGAGCCACGCGGCTGCCATCGAGCCCCAGTCCGTGCCAAAACCGAGGCCGGCCAGATTGGGGCCATCCACCTTGTCACGCGCCCTGCCCGCGCTTTCGCGCGTGGCCCCGAGTTTTCGCGTCGCCGATATTTTAACCAGCGTACGCGCCGCTTCAATCTGCTCGCGCATGAGATCCCCCACGCGTTCATCGCCCGTGAGGTAATAATAGTAACGGCGGTTGGCCGCGTTGCTGATGCGAAGCTGCTTCGCGCTGCAACCCCAGTGAAGGACATTGTGCCTGGAACCGAGCGGCGCGAAGCGGCCGATATGATGCACATCCACCTCGCCGGTGTGCCGGGTCATCGCCTCGGCAAAACGGAAAACGTCGGCACGGCCGGTGCGCAGGAAATACAGCCAGAGCCAGAGATCGGTGGAGAGCTCCGAGTTGTCCCAGGCAAAGCCGCCAACGTCGTAACGCCATTCGTGGCGATCGGCATCGTAGGAGTGCATCACGTCGCCATAGTTCCAGAAGCCATACCAGCGGTGCTGCTCGCGCTGTTTCACGTAGTAGCTGAAATACCAGTCGAGCCGCTTCTCCATTTCCGCTTTCGCCGGCGAGGAGGAATCAACCGGCGACCAGAGTCCGCCAAAGACGCCACAGGCGTGGAGGTATTCGGGCCTTACCATCAATTGCGGAGGCGTGCGCACGGCGGCAGCGAGTTCGACCAGGCGCTCGCGCGTCGGCGTGGCGGGCAGCAGCCAGAGGAAAAGTTCACTCGTACGGGCGACGCCTTCCGGTTTGTCGAAACCGGGCTCGTAGTCTTCGTAGGTAATTTCAAGTCCACCCTGCAGCTGCTTCGCATAGGTGTCCTGCCCCAGGCCATCGTGATAACTGCGGAGATCCATCGACGCGGCATCGGGCGCCCACATCCACACGGTAACAGTCGCAACCTCGCTGGTCGCGTTCCGGATATCCAACTGCGCGGGATGACTCTGCCAGAAATTTCTCAGACCAAACGCAACTCCGCCGTCCGGCGTACCCACCCAGCCGAGGCCGCCGGCGCGACGACCTTGAGCCGAGGTGAGCCAGGTAAACCCTTCACGCGTCCGCTTCCGGATATTGAAACCATCGGCGCTCGATTGAAACAGCGTCCAGTCGGCATACGCCGCAATGTAGTTCAATCGCGACGCCACAGCCGGCGCCCACTGCGATAGCGGTGGTGTGGGTCTGCCTGCGACCTGCGCCTCGCATATCGACGCGCCCGACTGACGACGCGATGCGGCGGCACCTCGCGTCACCTCGTCTGGATCGCGCCGCAATCCTGTGATGCCGCGCACAGCCTCACCAAAAAGCCCCGCATCCTCGCCCGAAAACCGCACGTGGCGGTCGTGCAATTCCCCGCGCAGCGGCACTTCGAAGTTCACGCCAAGCCCGCGGATGAAATCCTTCTGCTCGTCGCCATCGTAGATGATCGTGTGGACCATGCGAACGGCGTCGCCGCCCGCATAAAAATAAAGCCGCACGACAAACGGCAGCCACGCGCGATCACCCGCGGCACTCGCATGTCTGCCCGTGATTTTCACCACGGCGCGAACCGGTCCGTCTTGCTCGAGCACAATTTTGCCGATTTCGCCTGAAAACGCTTCGGGCTGGCTGACGGAGGCGGGCGTATCCTGACGCAGGAGGACAAGGCGGCCATTGCGGAGAATTTCCTTACCATCACGCGTCACGAGCGGTATCAGCGTCCGTCCGGATTTCGCCACGCGCGCCTTGATGATGCCGGTGTCGATCTCGATGGCATCTGCAGAATCCACCGCGGTCAGCGGCTTCGCAGGCGCGGAGGACTTCCCCGCCAAAAGTGCGGCGCCTTCGGACACTGATGCGTCCGCGGGCAGCGCATGACCGGTCCACTTGAGCGAGCCATCCGGCCAGTAGGCGAGCGGCCACGACTGCACCGGGATCGTTTCCCCTCCGGAGCGCAAAGTGAAGGTCGCGTCCTTTGCATGTTTGCCGCGCGGCCAGGGCGTGCCCCACGTTACTCCGGCGCTGGCCGCCGGAGATTTGCCTTCGAGCCAGCGAAGTTCCGCCAGACCGTCGGGGAGCGGCTTTCCAGTGACCGATGCCGCGGGAGCGGCGGTGAACTTGTCCGCCGCACGCAACGACGAGACCAGCTGGGTGGCGGCAGCGGCGATGGCTGCATTCTTGACGAATTCGCGGCGGGTGAAAGCAGACATGGGGAAAAGAGTTTAAGGGTGCGAACAGCCAGACGTTTTCCTCCCGTCACAGATACATCGAAAAGATTCCACACGTAAGAATCGACGTGAGAATCGTGCGCTGCCGCGGGGGCAGCGGGACACCTCAGCCTAAGTGGAAAACTTCTTTTATCTCACGGGAAACCGGGCTGTTGTCAGGATTCGCCGGCATGATGTCGCCCATGAACTTCCACCAGCGTTTGCAAACATCGGTCTGCGCGATGGCGGCCCACCGGGCCTCGTCCTCGATCTCCACGTACCCGAAAAGCTGACACGTAGAGGGATCGAGGAAGATGGAGTAGTTGTGCGCGCCGTGATTTTTCAGAACGGCGGTGAGCTCATCCCAGATGGGCTGGTGACGGCGGGCGTACTCGGTTTCTTGGCCGGGATGCACGGCCATGATGAAGGCTTTGCGGATCATGAGGTGACAGGATGGTCGAGTGTGAAGCCGGCGCCGGCCAGCGTACTGCGTTGCGCGAGGGCGCGATCGAAAGCCTCTTCTATTCCGCGAATCACCGGGATGCGTCCAGACCAGTGTGTGAATTGCAGATTCTCCCACGAGACCAGCGAGCCCGGCACGGTTTGCACCGGCGAGGCGCGATGGACGGCATCGATAAACGCGGTGTGCCCCTCAGACATCTCCGCATCAAAAATGAACGTCGACGGATCGCGCAACCGCGCGAGCACGGCACCAAACATCGCGCGCCGCGTGGCCGTGGTGTCGGGTAGCGCGATCGTTTCCGAAGGCGCGCCGGACTTCGGCACGATGACGCAACGCTGCTCATGCCACCATTCGATGCGTCCGGCGGAGCCCTCGAAATAGAGTTCGGGCTCCCGGTTCACGCGGCACGAATGGCTGACGCCAAACCACAAGCGCACGCCCTCGGCGGAAACGGCTCGAACGACGCCAGTGTCGAACGACTCGATCGCGTGGGCGCGGTACAACCCGGCCTCCTCAATCGTCACCGTGGAGGTGGCCAGCGGACGCGGTCCGGAGAGGTAAAGCGCGAGGTTTACGAAGTGCGCGAAGGCGTTGTTGAGAGGCGAATCCAGCACGGCCGCTCCATCGGCGTGCAAACGCCCCGCCCAGTTGTTGCGGGTAAAATAATTCGCCGGACGCGCCCAAAGGCCGATCATCTGGACCGATTCCAGACGTCCGATCGCCCCGTCAAGAATGCGGTTTTTGAGCCAGGACACTTCCTGCACATAAACATCCTGAAATCCGACCGCGACAAATCGTCCGCTCGCACGCTCGGCTTCGCGGATCGCGCGCACATCAGCCAGGGAACCCGCCAGCGGTTTTTCCACCAGAACGCTGGCTCCAGCTTTGAGCGCTGCGATCGCCATGCGCGCATGCCAGGAAATACCCGTCGGAATCAGGCACAGATCGATCCGCCCCGACTGCGCACGCAGCATCTGCTCGTAGTCGTCGTAGATCGCCACACCACGGCTCTTGAAGTCGGCAACCACCGCCGCCTCTTCTTGCGGATTGATAATAACCGCGGCGACGAGATCGACCCGATCGCGGTTCTCCTCGAGCAGTTGCAGGTAGATTTTGGCGTACCCCGAAACACCGATGAGGGCGACGCGGGGACGGGCGGGGCTGCTCATGGATGATCAGGTTGCAGCTTTGTAAAGCACCCACACAAAGGCCCCGACGATGCCCCACGAGGTCGCGAAGCAGGCCAGAAAACCAACCGCGTCCACACGCGTCCATTTGCAAAACTCCCAGGAGGAACGTGCGCCGAAAAGTTTCGTGTGGTCGAAACGCGCAGGCTCGCGCCTGGTTTTCTCCACTTCAGCCGCGTCTGCTTCCGGACTCGGACCGACCGGTGTTTTCATTTTTCCGTAGAACTGGAGCACGAGCGTCGGATCGGAGCGTTTCGTGAAGAGACTGACGACCAGCATCACCAGGAACGGGAAGAATCCGTCGAAGAAAAATTGCGCCGTCTCACGGCCGGCTGGTGTCAATGCGGGCGCGTCGATCACGCCGAGTTTGTCGAGCGCCCAGACTTCGAGATTGAAGCGACCGCGGCCTTGAAGGCCGCTCGCCGGATCGGCGGGATCGATGCGCACGACTTCCTCCCAGTACACGGAGCGCGGCTTGCCGTTGAATTCGACGACCTGCGTGAGCTCGGGCGAACGCGCGATCGACTTGGCGTGATTGGCCGTGAGTGGAATGATGAGGTTGACCAAGGCCGAGAGGATCACCGCCGCCCACACGCCGCCCGCGGTGAGCCGGCGCCAGAAAAAGATCAGGATCACCGCCGCGCCGAACGGCACATTCACCGTGAGGATCAATTTCACGACCGAGGTGACATTATCCATCAACGCACCCGAGATCACGCCGAGCACGAGCACCGCAATGACCGCCCAGCGCGCCGCCGCCATGGTGGCACCGGTGGTCTTGAGCTGATCGCGAAAGACATTGCGCACAAAGAGCGAGGACACCGCGAGAGCCTTGGCGGCGAGCGTCGACATCGTGCCGGCAATGACACCCGCGAGCATCAAGCCCACGAAGCCGGGTCCGAGCAGCTCCTTGGACATCGTTCCCCAGACCGCATCGGGATCGGCAAGCCCATCCTTGCCGAACATCGCGATGGCGATGAGTCCGGCGAATGCCCACAGGATGATCATGATGCGCTTCAAATAAGTGCCGCCCACCCCGCCGCTGCGCGCCGCATACTCATCCTTGGCGGAACCGCTGATGCCCATGTTGTGGCTCAGCCCGTGGATCTGCACGAGACCGACCAGCAACGATGCCACGATAAACGCAGGCGAACCGCTCACACCGAACAGATCCAGGTCCGCCGCCGGTATCTTATGCTTCAGCTGATCCCATCCCCCGATGTAGTTCAGACCGACCGGAATCAGCATGATCGAAAAAACGATGATCAAAAATCCCTGCAGCGTTTCATTGAGCGCCGCCGCCGTCATGCCGCCGAGCACGATGTACGCGCCGACCACGATCGTGAAACACAGGTAGAACGGAATCTCGGGAAGGGACGTGATATAGCTGTGCAACTCGCCGCGCGCGTTGCGATCGCGTAACTCGTCGAGCCGGGGCTTTGACTCCGGTGCCAGCGTGCCGGCGCCAAGCTGCTTCTCCAGCGCCTTCATTTCCGTGAAGCCGGCCACCGACGCACGCTCGGTTGCCGTCCATTGCACCTCGGGTTTCCGCACGAGCGAGGACGCGATCTTGTACGCGACGAAATTGCCCGAGCCGAGAAACACGCACGCCACGCCAATCTGGAAAATCGCGTACAGGCGGCTGAGACCACGGCTGCCAAAGCGATCCTCAAACAAGTCGGCCATCGTCACCAGGCGCACACGGCGGAACCAGACATACATGAACCAGTAATACGGATTCATGAAAATCGTCTGGAAGCCGAGCCACACGCCCGAGACACCGCGCTGGAAAACCAGCGTGGCATTGCTCACCGCACCCGAAGGCTCCGTGGCGTTTCCGAATTGAAGAAAGAACTGGTAGAATTTCCCCAGCTTACGTCCCGCGAGAAAATAACCCTCCTCGCTCGCCGAGGCCTTCGAGGCGCGATAGCCGACAACGACGACAACCACGAGATACGTGACGATGACTGCAATATCGAGAAAGTGGAGGCCGCTCATGAAAAGTTGAAGGTGGTACTGGAATTAGGAAGCCGGCGGATGTCTGCGATCGAGAGATCGAATAAATCGACCCAATACAAATGCAGCCAGCGGGGAACAGGGGTGCGGACGTTGAAACAGGCTTGCCGATGCCAGCGAACCGCCAGACCTTCTGACAGTAAGAGCCTCAATCGGATGTAACTCGCGCGCCGAGTGTTCATCTCTCTTTCCCCACCCCAGCTAAGTCCCCCGCACGCATGGCCTCTCCCGCCCCCTCCCTTCGCGATCTCGCCCGGCAACTCGGGCTTTCCCACACCACCGTTTCCGAAGCCCTGCGCGACAATCCGCGCGTGAAGATAGAGACACGGAAGCGCGTACAAAAAATCGCCGCGGAAGCCGGCTATCGTCACAACCCGCTCGCCGGCGCCCTCATGTCGGAGATGCGCCGCTCCCGCACCGGCACTTTTCGCGGCGTCATCGCCGTCATCGATCTCGACGGCCCCGACAAACGTCCCGTCAACGCCTCGCGCTACCACCAGGAGCTCACCAAGGGCGCCGCCGAGCGTGCCGCGGAACTCGGTTTCAAAGCCGAGTCCTTCGTCATCGGCAAAGGCGGCATCTCGGCCGCACGCCTCGATCATATTCTTCAGTCGCGCGGCATCCGCGGCGTTTTCCTTCTCCCGGTCAGCGACAATCCCGATCTCTCGCGTCTCGATTGGACCCGCTACGCCGGCATCTACTCCGACTACATCATCGAACGCCCGGGCCTGCACTCCGTCTGCGCCGACCATTTCCGCTCCATGGTCACCGCCATGCAGCGCCTGCAAGACATGGGCTACCGCCGGCCGGGCCTCGTCCTGCAAAAGCACCACGACGAACGTCTCCTGCACCGCTGGGAGGCCGCCTTCCGTTCGTATCAAGACTACCACGACGGTCTTGCCCGCATCTCGCCGCTCATGGCAAACGAGATCAACCAGGAGGAGTTCACCGAATGGTTCAAGCAGACCCGTCCCGACGTGGTGCTCTGCCACCGCGCCGAGGTCATCAAATGGATGGAAGCCGCCGGCGCCAGTGTTCCCCGGACCCATGGTTTCTGCTGCCTCAACGTCCTCATGAACGTGATCCCCTGCGCCGGTCTCAATCTCCAGGCAAAGCTCATCGGTGCGCGCGGCGTGGAACTGATCATCGCCCAGCTGTATCGCAACGAGTACGGCGTCCCCGAGCACGCTTCGATCACCACCATCCCTGGTTCGTGGACCGAAGGACCGACGCTGCGCCTGATGAAAAGCTGAGTCGCCAGCAGCTGAAGTTCCGGTTTTTGTGCCGGCTCCTTCACCATGCTTAAAACCGGCATTCTCAATCCCGCCCTGCTCCACCTGCTCGCCCGCATCCGCCACACCAACACGCTGGTCATCTCCGACCGCGGTTTCCCCTTCTGGCCGCAGATCGAAACGGTCGACCTCTCGCTCGTCGACGGCGTCCCCACCGTACCGCAGGTCCTGGCAGCCCTGCGCGGTAATTTCGTCCTCGGTCGCGCCTGGATGGCACAGGAGTTTCTCACCAACAACACCGAGGCGACCCAGTCCGCCTTCAAAAATGCCCTCGCCGGTGTGCCGCTGGAATTCGAACCCCACGTCGATTTCAAGAAACGCGTCCCCCATGCCATCGGCCTGATCCGGACCGGTGAAACAGTCCAGTACGCCAATATGATCCTGGAGTCCGCCTGATCCCTGCGGGGGGCCAGGATTTTCTGCTGCCTCCGCTTTCTGCGCCTGTTTCCGAATTTCCTCTTAGACTCTCATGTCATCCCTCACTTTCTCACGTCTGCGTCCCGCCGTCCTCGCATGGATTCTCGCCGCAGCCGCGAGCATCGCGGTCATTCCAACGCAGAGCCACGCCGCTGCGCTGCCGCCTCGCGCCGACATTCTGGAAATGGACCTCGCGGCCACCCGCATGCTCCTCGAGCGCTCGCTCGACTGGCGCGCACGCACCGCGAGCTTCATTCAAGAGAGCGGCGCCCGGCTCACCAGTGACGTCCTGACCGCGGCCGATCTGGAACGCATGTATTCGGGCGCCCAAGACTACGTCATGCTCCGCCGCCGCTGGCAGGCGCTCCTCGATTGCCAGGGAGACGAAGCCTGGTCCCGCACCAGCCCCACCCTGCAAAACGATCCGCTCGCCCGCGTCCAGACCAAGCTCGTTCTCGCCGTCGCCTTGATGCAGCACGACGACTACCGCCTGGGCGTGGAGCCGTTCTTCAACCTCCGCAAAGCCCGCCGCCTGCTCAAAAGCGACAATCCCGCCGTTGAGGGTGAAATCGATTCCGCCGTCCGCCATTTTCTCAATCCCCTCAACCGCGCCCGCCTCGCACGCGCCGTCGTCTGGTACCGCGCTGAAGGCAGCAAAGCCGCCGACCGGTCCGAAGATGAAATCCTCCTCGACGAGATCATCGCTCAGAGTCCCGGCTATGCCTTCTTCACGCAAAACCTCGCCAGCCGCACGCTGGAGGAATGGCGCATTGGCGGACACGCCGCTGTCACCTTCGTCACCGATCTAACGGATCGCTTCGGCAAGGAGGTCATGAACACCGCCAGCCTCGCCGTCGGCAACACCGTCGGCCTCGTTGAAACGCGCAAAGGTTTTCTCACCGAGCTTCCGCCCGACCGCCGCGCGGTCATCGCATCCAGGATACGCCCGCTCGATGTCCTTCTCGAAAAAACGCCCTTCCGGCTCACCGACGCCTCCATCCCAGGCCACTACGGCCACGTCGCCATCTGGGTCGGCACCGAAGCCGAGCTGCGCGAGCTCGATCTCTGGGAAAATCCACTCGTGCGCCCGCACCACGACGCCATTCGCAACGGCGCCCGCATCGTCGAAGCCCTCCGCCCGGGCGTGCAGATCAACACGCTCGATCACTTCCTCAACATCGACGACCTCCTCGTCCTGCGCCGTCGCGAGCTGACGCTCGAACAAACCCGCGCCGCACTGCTCCGCACCTTCGCGCAGATCGGCAAGGAGTATGACTTCAACTTCGATGTCGAAAGCGACAAACGCATCGTCTGCTCGGAACTCGCATTCGTCGTCTTCGCCAGCGACACCTGGCCCACCAGCCGCGTTCTCGGCCGCGCTTCGATCTCTCCCGATCAGGTCGCCGTCAAAGCCCGCCCGGGCGGTCCGTTTGAAACCATCCTGATGTATCACGACGGCGTCGAGATCACCGACCAGCTCCCCGACACGCTTTGCTGCCTCCTCGACGAAAACCCGAACGCATTCGTCGCGCTTCATCCGGCATTCAAGGGCCGCTCAGAGTAATCCGTCTCAGCGGGCTTCGCTACGGCCGTGTTTTTAGCGCTCGCGCTCGCGAAGAGAGCGGCATCTGAGCGCCTCACACGGGAAGCACTCATAAAAGACCTGTCAGAATCGCAGCGTCCCAGAAACCCACTGTGATGTTCTCGCACTAGTGGGAGATGTTCCCGCCGATCATCCCGCGTTTTCACGCGCTTCGCATGAACTCCCGGCCTCTCCTTTCCGTCACGCCTGTCTTCGTATTGCCGCGCCCACTTTTTCTCGCGGCATTTTTTCTCTGTATCGGGCAATCCATTCACGCGCTCGATCTGAATAACAACCAGCTCGACGACGCCTGGGAGCAACTCTTTGGAGCTTCGGCCCTCACCGCCTCGGCCGACACCGATCGCGACGGCTTCACCAATCTCGCCGAATCAAACGCAGGCACCAACCCCTTCGACCCGTCCTCATTCCCGCGACTCCTCTTCACGCCGCAGTCAGGCGGCGTCACCCTCCGCTTTGATTGGTCATCCGCGATGGGCAAACGGTACCGGCTCGAAACCAGTCCTACGCTGGGCGCCTCCGCCGCCTGGACCACCGCCCCAAACCCTTCACCGGCTTTGGCGATCCACTGACAACCTCCTTCTCCAAACCCGGCGACACGGCTCGATTCTACCGTCTCGCCGTCGAGGACTCTGATTCGGATGGCGACGGACTCAGTGACTGCGCCGAGTACGCACTTAATTTTAATCCATACTCCGCCAACACCAGCCGCTACGCCCAAGGCGATCTCGCCCGCGTCACCGCCACACTCAACACCGCCAACACCCTCACGATATCCGCCATCGATCCGCTCCTCGAGCGAAACCTGGCCTGAGCCCGCGACCCTCGCCGTCCGCCGCGCCGGCGGCCTCACCGCCCTCACCGTCAATCTCGCCTACTCCGGCACCGCCACGCTCAACACCGACTACACGACCAGCGCCGCCACCCAGATCTATTTCCCGCCCGGCATTCGCGAAGTGTGGATTTCACTCACGCCCATCGCTGATGCCACGATCGAAGGAAACGAAACCATCACCGTCACTCTGTCACCCGGCAACAACTACACACTCGGCTCCGCCTTTCCGCCACGGTCACTCTCGAAGAATCCGCAGGTCCCTCCGCCAAGGAAGCCGCCCGTTTTCTGATTCAAGCCGCCTTCGGTCCCGACCAGGACTCCACCGACGACGCCGACGATCGTCCCGAAAATGTCGAGGAGCTCATGTCGCTCGGCTTCAGTGCGTGGATTGATGATCAGTTTTCCCCGTCCCATCGGCTACACCCAGCCCATGGCCGCCTGGGCCCTCGCCAACGGCAACGCGCTCTAGCTCTACAACGATCCCAAGCAAGTCTCCTGGTGGGGCCGCGCGATGGGCTCGCCGAAACTCCGCCCGATGACTCCGCCACGCAGCTGCCCGATCCCCTGCGCCAGCGCATGGCCTACTCCCTGAGCCAGATCATGGTCGTGTCCGACCGCCCCGAGCGTTCTGGCCGTCGAATTCCAAGGCATGGCCAACTACTATGACCTGTTCATCAAGCACGCCTTCGGAAACTTCCGGCGACCTTCTGTTCGATGTCACCCTTCACCCCGCGCATGGGCTTTTATCTGAGCCATCTCAACAAGAAGGCCGACCCCGTCGCCACACCTTCCCGGATGAAAACTTCGCGCGGGAGGTCATGCAGCTTTTCAGCATCGGCCTTTGGGAGCTGAACCCCGATGGCACGCGCAAGCTCGATGTCCGGCGACAGCCCATCCCACTTACACCAACGCCACATCACCGAGTTGGCACGTGTCTTCACCGGCCTCGGCATGGCGGTCCGTCCAACACCGCCTTCGTGTCTCTGATCCAGCACGTTGACCTAGTCCGATGAAAATGTGGGACGCTCAGCACGATTGTAACGCCGAAGACTCTCCTCAATGGAACTCGCGCTCCCCGCACGCACCGCCAAGCTCCGGACAACGGCACCGCCGGTCTCGCCGACGTCACCGCCGCCATCGACAACCTTTTTCAACCATCCGAATACCGGCCCGTTCATCTGCCGGCAGCTCATCCAGCGCCTCGTCACCTCCAATCCTCAGCCCCGCCTATATCGGGCGTGTCTCCGCCGCGTTCGCTAACAACGGCAGCGGCGTTCGCGGCGATATGAAGGCAGTGTTCAGGGCCATTCTCCTCGACTCTGAAGCGCGTTCTTACCGCCAAGACGCTCGAGCCCACGTGGGGAAAACTCCGCGAGCCCTTCCTGCGCGTCGCCAACTTCGCCCGCGCCTTCAACGCCACCTCGCCTTCCGGCATCTACGCACTCGACGCCTTCGAACTCGACCACGGCCAGCGTCCGCTCAACTCCGCGAGCGTTTTCAATTTCTTCCTCCCGAACCACTCTCCACCCGGCCCGATCACGCAGGCCGGCCTGACCGCCCCCGAGTTCCAGATCATCAACGCCAGCACCGCCATCGCCGCGTCGAACTATTATTGGGACGCAATCTTCAATGGCCTCAACCGATGGGGTGTCAGCAACGCGCAAAACAACGTCACGCTCAACCTCACGCAGGAGATGGCTATGGTCGTCCCCGCCTCGCAGGTAAACGACAGCGTACCCGCCGGCCCCGCATACGATCCCGATCCTCTCCTCCGCCGCCTCGATCTCGCACTCACTGGCGGAGCCCTCTCGCCCCAGCAATTCCAGATCATCCGCGAAACCCTCGCCCGCATCCCGCGCAACTCTTGGGAGTGGCACCGCGATTACCTCCGCACCGCCATCTATCTCATCGTCACCTCGCCCGACTTCTGCGTGCTCCGCTGAATTGTCCGCCTTCGATCACATGAAAGCTCCAGCCATTTCCCGCCGCAGTTTCCTCGGTCAGGCCAGTTGCGCCGCCGTCAGTTCGCTTCCCGTCCTCAGCACGCTGCTCAACCTGCGCATGGCGGGAAACCTCGCCGCCGCCACCGCACCGGCCGCCGGTGAATACCGCGCGCTCGTCTGCGTCTTCCTCAGCGGCGGCAACGACTCCTTCAACATGCTCGTGCCCCGCGAGCAGTCCACCTACAACACCTACGCTTCGGCCCGCGCCGATCTCGCCATCGCCCGCGATTCCCTCCTCGCGATCAACCCTGTCGGTCTTTCCCAATTCGGCGTCCATCCGGCTATGCCCGGCATTCAGGCGCTCTTTGAAAACGGCAAGGCCGCCTTCGTCGCCAATGTCGGCACACTCATCGAGCGCGTCCAGAACCGCACGCAAGTGAACCAGAATCTGCGCCGTCTTCCGCTCGGCCTCTACTCGCATTCCGACCAGATCGAGCAATGGCAGACCAGCATTCCCCACTCGCGCAGCGGTGTCGGCTGGGCCGGACGCATGGCCGATCTCCTCACCTCGCTGAACGACAACCCGACCGTCCCGATGAACATCTCCATCGACGGCTCCAACATCTTCCAGACCGGCCACAACGTCGCCGAGTATTCGGTCACTCCCGACGGCGCAGTCGCCCTTTCGCGCTACGATTCCGATTTCATTCCCGGCGATTACCGCGCGCCTTTCAGCTCCGGTGTCGATAGCCAGCTCGCGCTCACGTACTCGAATCTGCTCCAGCAAACGCTCAACACGCGCAAGCGCGCCGCACTCGACGCCTACAGTCTCTACGCCGACGCCACCGCCACCGCCCTTCCCTCCGGCGTCTCGTTCCCCAACACCTACCTTGGCAACCGACTCGCCCAGGTCGCCCGCACGATTCAGGGCCGCGCGATGATCGGCGCAAAGCGCCAGACATTCTTCGTCAACTGGGGTGGCTGGGATCATCACGACGAAGTCATCAACGCCCAGGCCGGCATGCTCCCGCAGGTCAGCGAAGCCATTGCTGCCTTCCACGCCGCCACCGTCGCGATGGGCGTGGAAAACAACGTCACGCTTTTCACCGGCTCCGATTTCGGCCGCACGCTCACCAGCAACAACCGCGGCTCCGATCACGCCTGGGGTGGCAACCAGCTCGTCGTCGGCGGCGCCGTCCAAGGCCGCCGCATTTTCGGCCAGTACCCTTCGCTCCTCATCAACCCCGAGAGCGGGGCCGAAGTGAACCCGCTCGACACCGGCCGCGGCCGCCTGATCCCCACGACGAGCGTCGACGAATACTTCGCCGAACTCGCCCTCTGGCTCGGCGTGAGTCGCACAAACCTGCCCTACGTCCTCCCGAACATCGGCAACTTTCTCAATCTCTCCGGCACCGATTCGCCGCTCGGCTTTCTCGCCTGACGTTCTGCTGGAGGGACGACCTCCGTATCGTCCACATTCCTGCGCGTACCCTACCGCCCCTTCGCCTTCAACTCTCGCGCATACCTGTCCACCGCGGATTCCGGCACAATCAGCCGCCACCCTGCAGAAGTTTGCCGCAATTCGATCTGCACTTGCCGCACAGAACCCGCTGCATTGCGCAATTGTACCGCCGCCCCCGCCTTTTTCTCGGCACTGTCTTTTGACAGCATGATGCGCGCACCCTCGAGCGGCACGTCCTTGGCCGCCATGAACGCCACGAGTTCCTCCGGTTTCGAATAACGTCTCCTCATCTCCTCTGGCAAACTCGCCAGCAACTGCGCCGCTTTCTTCATCGCACCTTCGTCCATCACGATGCTTTTCATGAGTACATCGGTGTCCCCGCCGGCCGCCGCCCACAACGCGGTCTCTACTGCCGCGACCGGCGTCGCGTATCCGGCATTCCTCCACGCGTCTGCCGGGACGATATCCTTCGTGATATCCAAGCGCGCCGCCGGGACGGCCGCAGGCTTTTTCACCGACTGCAGTCCGGTTTCCGCCACAGATTTTTTCAGTGCTTCCACCTCTGCGCGCAAACCCACCAGCGCCTCCCGGTCGGCGCGGAGTCTCTCCCATTCGAGATCATTCGCCGACGCCGAGATTTCCTCCGGTCGGTTCGGACGCGAGGAGCCCGTTTCATAAATCTGCATTCCTCTCCGGAAAACGACCTCCTGGCGCAGCCGCGCCGTTTCCCGCCAGCGGATCACGGTAACCGCAGTCACCACCACCGCCGCGATCGCAAGCACGCACCACACCCACCAGCGTCCCTGTCCATTCCGTTCAGAACCAGTCGTTCGCATCGCCATCCTCCTTTCTTAGCGAATAAACGATCGGCACGGTCATCTGCACATTGACGGGCACCGCCGCCTTTAGGCCCGGTTCAAAAACCCAACCCTTCACCGCTTCGACCGCCGCGTCCGCAAACATCTCGTGCGACGATTTGACCGCCTCAGCACCTTTCACCGTTCCATCCTCGCCCACCAAAAACCGCACGTTAACGACGCCTTCTATCCCGCTGCTCCTCATGTCCGCTGGATACTTCGGCGGTTTCCGCGTCACAGCTTTCGGCGCCACATCGAGCTCCGAAAGTTTGAAGATGCGTTTCCCGTCCGTCGTTTCCCCCGGAGGCTTCTGCAAACGCTCCCGGGCCGCCACGTTTGCCGCGAGTTCGCGTCGAAGTTGCCAGGCATCCGCTTCCAGTCGTGCAAACTCGATGTCGTCTTTGCGCAACTCGCGCACCGCCGCCGCCACACGCACGCGCTCCACTCTTTCCGACTTGGTTTTTTCAAGGTCGAGAGCTCCTTGCTCCAGCCTCGCCCGTTCTGCACGCAACGCTGCATCCGCCTGCTGTTGCACCCAAAGCCCCGCCGCGCCTCCCGCGACGATCACTCCCGCCAGCCCGATCTGTAATTTCGTCATGCCCATAAAAGTTACGACCACGCCCACCCCTCCCGCTGCCGCCGTTCCGGTGAGTGCCGCTCCCGCGATCTGACTCGCCATCCCAACAGGCGCGGTCGCCAGAGCCGGATTGGCCAGGATCATTCCCAGCGCGGCAGTCGTCGACGCCACTCCGCGCTTCAACAAAGCGCCACGCAGTTTCTCCAGCGCCCGGTCCACGCGCATCCGCGCGCCATCCTCGCTGATCGTCAGCGCACGTCCAATTTCGGCAAAAGGCCGGCCTTCGAAAAATCTCAATAACACCGCTTCGCGATCGCGCTCAGCCAGGCCGTGCAACGCTTCATCGATCACCGGCCGCAGGCGCTCCCACTCGGGAGCGCCGCCGCCTTCCTTCTCCGAAAAGATCTCGTTCATGCGATGCGCCTCCGCTTCCCGCTTCCGACGTCGTTGCTCCGCGCGAACAACCTGCGCAGCCGCGTAACGCGTACTGGTGTAAAGCCAGCCTGCCAGCACGCGATGGCCTTGCAGCGATCCCGCCTTGCGCGCCAGATCGGTGAAGACTGCCTGCGCCACGTCCTGGGCCAGATGCGTATCTCCGCCCAGTTGCCGCGCCGCCGCTTGATAGACCAGGCCGATATGCCGTCGCACGAGTTCGGCAAAGGCCTCCTCGGAACGTTCGGCGGCGTAACAACGGAGCAGTTCGGCATCATCGCACATGGTTCATCCTGATAGCAGCCGCCGGCGCTGAAACCGAACAGAGTTTTTGGCGTCATGAAAGTCTCACGCCGCTCCGCGTCCACGTCGTCCCACCTTTCTGTTACGTACCTCCCGTTGACGCCCGGGCCCCTCCCATCAAAAAGCCCTCATCGCCCACCTCTTTCTCTGATGAACTCACGCACTTCTGTTCAACGTCTCCTCGCGGGCCTGTTCTCGCTTTGCCTCCTCGCCCAGATCGCGTTCGCCACCTGCGGCGGCGGCGGCGGTGGTGGCAGCGGCGGCGTCATGCCATCGGGCGGTGGTGGTTCATCGGCAAGTGACGCGGAGGTCTATCGCGTTTCCTGGAAACTCTTCGGACCCGGCAAACCGCTGCCCAAGGCGCCCGAGGCGTCCCTTCTCCTTCTCTGGTTTCCCACGTCTCCCGCCTCGCTGAAAACCTCCCAGTTGCTCAACTCCCGCACACTCTCGCTCGCCGGTTCGCGTTGCATCGCCGAAGCGCTCGTCACGCCCGATAACTCGTCGCTCCACGAGTCGTTCAAGGTCACCGCCACTGACGAGGTCGTCGTCCTGGCCAACTCCGACGGCACCGAAATTTCCCGCGTCACCGCCACTTCTCCCGACAGTCTCGAACTGAAAGCCGTCGAAAAACTCCTCAACAAGGAGCTCGATATCCGGCAGAAGAAACTCGAAGCGCTTTTCAACGCCGCAGAAAAGAAGGCGAAAGCGAAGGATCCGTCCGCAGTCGACGACCTGAAGGCCGTGTGGGCCGAGCGATGCCTCTTCCCCGCCCTCGGCAAACGCGCGGCCAAATCCCTCAAGAAGCTCGGCGTCACCGTCGATCAGGCCGCCTTGCGTTCACTCGGCTCCGACGACCTTGCCGACACCGATCTACAAAACACGCACCCCGAGGTCGAACCCGCCCTCAAGGCAGGTCTGCGCGCCGAACTCGCCGCTGATTATCCCGCCGCCGAGCAGCACTATCTCCGCGCCGTCGCCCTCGATCCGGCCGATCCGACCGCGCTCCGTTACCTCGGCGAATTCTACCGCCACCAGACCGGTCAGTGGGACAAAGCCGGCCGCGTCTTCAACCGCCTGCTCGCCCAGCCTTCTGATCCGATCGCCCGCGCCGTCGCCCTGCATGGCCTCGGTAAAATGACGATCCACGCCGGTCGCTTCACCGAAGGCCTCTCCCTCTTCGAGCAATCACTCGCGGCTCATCCGCTGCCCATCACCTACCGTAATCTCGCGGTCTACTGGTTCTCCGAAAAAGAATCCGACAAAGCCGCCGGCTTCATGCGCGAGGCTCTCGCCCTCGATCCCGACGATCGCTACAACCAGATCTTCGCCGCCGTCTACCTCGCCGCCGCCGGCAAGACCGAGGAGGCCCTCGCAGTTGCGCGCCAGAACGAGGCAGTCCTCGAAGCCAGCTACAATCTCGCCGCGATCTGGGCCCAGGCCGGCAATCGCGAGAAGGCGATGCAACTGCTCGCCCGCCAGTTCCACGAGTACGAGAAATACGACGCCATCCGCTCCATGGAAATGAAGGAGGCCCGCGAGGACCAGATGTTCGCCAGCCTGCATACCGACGCGCGGTTTATCGAACTCACCAAGGATGCGAAAAACGCCTGGATGATCGGCGCCGAATTCTGCGCACCCGACCAACTCGAGCCAATCACCCGCGCACCCGGACCTCGGAAAATGTAAGCCGGCGACCGGTAAAGGAACGAGCCGTCGCCACTCCCGCTTTTAGGTGAGTGGCCCGGTGCCGGGCTTCGGTTTTATCACGACGTGACCCGTGACCGGGCCATTTTTCTTTTCCTGCTCGATGATCTGACGCCGCACGCGCACCGCCTTGGCCTTCGGTTGCACATGCAGCCCGCTCTGTTCACGCGCGGCCCTCGTCACCTCCGCTCCGAAAAACAGGATCGTGCACGAATAATAAACCCAGATCAGCAGCGCCACGAGCGATCCGGCCGCGCCATACGTCGACGCGACCGTCGAGTGCGACAGATAGAACGAAATTCCCAGACGCCCCACGCTGAACAGGAGCGCCGTGACAAATGCGCCCTGCCACACATCGCGCCATCGCAGTTCCACGTCGGGCAGAAATTTGAAAACCAGCGCAAACAAGACCGTGATCACGCCAAGAGCCACCACGAGATCCACACCTTGAAGGACAACCGGTGAAACCGTCATGTACCCGTCAGCGAGTTTCACCAGCGATGAAATCGCAGTCGTGAGCACCAGCGAAACGAGCAGCAAAAATCCCACCGTCAGCACCATCGCAAACGAGATCAGCCTTCGCACCAGGAGGAGAACGAGTCCATTCCGGCTGGGCTTCACCATCACACCCCAGATTTCATTCAGCGACTCCTGCAACTGCCCAAAAACCGTCGTCGCACCCACGAGCAGCACCACAAAGCCCGCCGTCATCGAAAACCAGCCATGGTTCTCCGGCCGGCTCGCCGCGACCGCATCCTCGATGACCTTCGCGCCCTCTTTTCCCACAAGCTGGGATATCTGCCCCGAGAGCTGACCGGACGCCGCCTCCTGTCCGAAGAAAAATCCCGCCACCCACACCGCGATGATCGTGATCGGGGCGAGTGAGAACAGCGTGTAGAAACTCACCGCCGCCGAGTGCTTGAACACATCGTCGTCAAACCAGCTCTTGCCGGCGCGAATCACCACTTTGTCCCAGCGTTGCATGATCCTGCCGTCGTTCCATTTCGGACCGGTCTGTTCCCCTTGTCCCGCCGCCTTCGGGAAATTACCCGATAGGGGCAAGCCCCGTTCGTATCGGTAATTTTCCGGATACGAGGCTCCGTTGCTTTACACCAGCGGGCACGGCAGTTTTCTTGGGTAAGAAGCAGTCATGAGCCCCCGTCGTCTCTTGTTTCACCTGACATGGCCGGCAGCCTTGAGCATCACGCTCGGGTGCCTCGCGGGTGTCAGCGGGTACACATTCTACTACGGCCAGGGCCTCGCCTATCTCTCCAACGACCCCAAGGCCTGCGTGAACTGCCACATCATGCGCGATCAATACGACGGCTGGCTCAAGGGCCCGCACCACGCCGTCGCCACGTGCAATGACTGCCACACGCCCCACAAATTGGTCCCCAAATATCTCTCCAAGGCGTACAACGGTTTCTGGCATTCCAAGGGATTCACGCTCCAGGACTTTCACGAGCCCATCATGATCAAGCCCGTCAATTCGGCAGCCCTTCAGGTCAACTGTGTCATCTGCCACCAGCAGATCACCTCGGAGATCAACACGCACCCGGGCGATAAATTGAAGATGCTCGACTGCGTTCACTGCCACCGCGAAGTCGGCCACGGGCCGGTCCGCTAAATTTGCCCCTCATCCAGCCTCACCCAGTTTCCCTTTCACGCCATGCACGCTTCCACCCGCGGTTTTGCCCGTTCGACTTATATCATCCTCATCGCCGCCTCCGCCGCGGCCACCTTCGGCGTGCTCCTCCTCACCCAAAGCATCGTCACGCGCAAAGCCGAGGCCACGCAGCACACGTTCCGCGTCGCGAATATCAACGAAAACACCATCGATCCCGCCGAGTGGGGAAAAAACTATCCGCGGCAATACGACTCCTACAAACGCACCGTCGATGTCGAACGCACCAAGCACGGCGGCTCGGATGCATTTCAAAAACTCGACGCCGATCCTCGCTGGCGGACGATCTTCAATGGCTATGCCTTCGCCGTCGATTATCGCGAGGAGCGCGGACACGCCTACATGCTCAGCGATCAGGACACCACCGAGCGCGTCACCCATTTCAAGCAGCCCGGCTCCTGCCTTCACTGCCACTCGTCGATCATTCCCGCCTACATCCAGGCCGGTCTGAAGGCGGGCGCACCTGCCGGACCCGAAAATCGTGAGGCGCAAATCCAGAAGGGCTTCGAGGAAGTCTGTCCGATGCCTTTTCAAGATGCCCGAAAACTCGTCGACCACCCGGTGGCCTGCGTCGACTGCCACGAGCCCGAGAGCATGGATCTCCGCGTCAGCCGTCCGGGCTTCGTCAACGGCATCCGCGCCCTCGCGCACTCCGACTACGCGACTCCGCACATTCCCAGTATCGAGCGCTGGCGCCGTGAGGGTCGTCAGGGCGACTACAATCCCAACAAGGAAGCCAGCCGACAGGAAATGCGCTCGCTCGTCTGCGCACAGTGCCACGTGGAGTACTATTTCAAGGGCGACAAAAAACTCGTCACTTATCCGTGGGACAAAGGACTGCGCGTCGAACAAATCGAATCTTACTACGATCAGGTCGGCCACGTGGATTGGAAGCACAAGGACTCCGGCGCGCCCGTCCTGAAAGCGCAGCATCCTGAATTCGAACTCTGGAGTCAGGGCATCCACGCACGCAGCGGCGTCGCGTGCGCCGACTGCCACATGCCTTATGTGCGCGAGGGCGCGATCAAGGTCAGCAATCACCACGTCCGCAGTCCGCTCCTGAACATCGCGCAATCCTGCCAGACCTGCCACCGCTACCCCGAGTCCGAGATTCGCTCGCGCGTGGAAGCAATCCAGGATCGCAATCAGAACCTCATGATCCGCGCCGAGGAAGCAGTTGTCTCATTGATCACCGCGCTCAAAGACGCCGGCGCACGCGGCGCCACCGACGAAAGCCTCAAGGCGCCTCGCGATCTTCAACGCAAGGCGCAGTGGCGCCTCGATTTCATCGCCGCCGAAAACTCCACCGGCTTCCACGCCCCGCAGGAAGCCGCCCGCATTTTGGGCGAAGCCATCGACTACGCCCGCCAGGGTCAGATCCTCGCGCTCGCCGCCAAAGGTCCCTGACTTGGATGTTCTGAGGTGGAGCGCACACTCCGGGCGCGCCTGCCTGCGCTTTAAAAGACTCGTAGAACAGCCTGAAATCATCGGTCGCCGGGAACTCACGTGCATCCTCCGCTACAGGAGGCCGCATGGTTCGCGTCCCGCCGATTTATCAACCGCACCGCTTCTTCTGCGTCTCGCGTTTTCTTTTATTGATCGCGCTGCTCGCCGTCAGCGCCCAGGCGGAGCGCATCAATCAGGAGGGCCGCATCCTCGGCCCCGAGCCCGTCGTCACCACACCGCTTCTTTTCAACACGGCCCAGGCCGACGCCGTCGTCAGCGCGATGCAGATCATGCCGCTCGACAGCGCGTGGAACGAAGACATCTCCACTCGTCCGCTCCTCGCCAACTCCGACGCGATGATCGCGCAAATCAGCAGCGAGCTCCTCAGTTCGCGCCGGACGCTGCGCGCGTTCTACGAAATGAACTACGCGCTCGTGCCCGACAGCCAGCCGCTCACGTCGATCAACTTTCTCGACTATCCCGAGCAATCCGATCCGAGCCCCTGGCCCATCCCTTCGCTCATGCCCGTCGAAACCTGGCCGCGCGAAACCGGTTCACTCACCAACGCGCAGTGGCAGCAGGATATTAACGACGAGGGCGGCGATCGACACTCCATCGTCGTGATGCCCGGCGCCGGCATGCTCTGGGAAACGTGGCAGGCGCGTCTCGTCGGTTCGCAATGGCAGGCCTCCAACGGAGCGAAGTTCGATCTGCGCACCAACACGCTCCGCCCCGCCGGCTGGACTTCAGGCGACGCCGCCGGCCTCCCGATGTTTCCCGCACTCGTCCGCTACGACGAATGCCAGCGCGGCATGGTCGAACACGCCATGCGCATCGTGGTGAAACACACCCGCCGCGAATACCTTTATCCCGCGACTCATCACGCATCGGTGCCGTCGACCACCGATCCCAACATCCCCGCGATGGGCCAGCGCCTGCGCCTCAAGGCGTCTTTCACGATTCCCGCCAACTGGACGATCTACGAGAAAGCCGTTTGCCTCGGCCTCAAAAAATACGGCGCACTCGTCGCCGACAACGGCAACTTTTTCTCCATCTCCGTCACGCCCGACGACCGCTACCCGTCCAACGCCTTCAACAATCTTTCCAGTATCGGCATCGACAATTTCGAAGTCGTCCAAAGCACCGGCGCCACCGAAGGCCCGCGCTCTCCCGGCGCTCCCACCGCTTCCGCCGGAGCGGATCTCGAAACCGTTCTTCCCTCCTCTATCGCTCTCAGCGGCAGCGCGACTGGCTCGGCCATCTCCGCTCAATGGACGAAATACTCCGGTCCCGGCAGCGTCACGTTCGGTAACGCTGCACAAACGTCCACCACCGCGAGCTTCAGCCTGCCCGGCACCTACACGCTCATGCTTCACGTGCGCGATGGCGTTCACGCCGTGGCGCGCGATGCCGTCATCGTAAACGTCAAAGTCCCCGCCACGATCACACGCGTCAGCAACGGAGTGACGATCACCTTCCCCAGTTTTTCCGGCCAGACCTACCGCGTCGAACGCACCACCGATCTCGCCAACGGCCCGTGGACCACGCTCGCCGATTCTCTCGTAGGCACGGGCTCCGTCATCACCGTCACCGACACCTCCGCACTCGCGACATCCGCCGCTTTCTACCGCGTGCAGACCCTGCCGTGAGGTGGAGCGCGCACTCCGAGCGCGCTTATCCGCGTCGATAGTAATCTCACGCCAAACCGCGGACACATCAGGGATAAGGGATAACAGATCACCTGCCCAACTCGAGAAACGCGCTCGGAGTGCGCGTTCCACCCCTAACAGCTGCCCCAGAGCTGGTGCGGAAAAGTAAGGTTTTCTCCGCGCTCTCCGCGCCTCCGCGGTGCACGACCTGCAAAACGCGGTCCCCGCGACCCCAAGGTAACCGATCTGTTACCTACTTCGCTTTGAGAACGAAAAATTCCAGCGCTTAGGCTGCCCGCGCATCACAACCACTCCCACTTCCGAAGGAGGACTTACCGTGAATCAGAATCCAACACATGCTGAAAAAAAATTCTTCGTGCCGGCGTTTGTCGCGCTGTCGCTCTGCCTCTTAACTCCCACCCTGCATGCCCAGCTTGGTTTCATCCAAACCAATCTTGTCTCCGACATTCCAGGCATGGCGGCTGTCACCGATGCCCGTCTGGTAAACCCATGGGGCATCTCATACGGTCCCGGCGGTCCCTTCTGGATCTCCGATGCAGGCACCGGACTCTCCACCGTCTACAATACGGCAGGTGCAATACAGGCTCCCGTTTCAACCATCCCCAATCCCGCCGGCGGCATCTCCACGCCCACTGGCCAGGTCTTCAACGGCGGCACCGCGTTTAATTCCGATCGTTTCATCTTCGCCACCGAACAAGGCACGATCGCCGGCTGGCGCGGTGCGCTGGGAACCGGAGGAGAAACGCTCTTCAACAACTCCGCCCAAGGCGCCATCTACAAGGGCCTAGCGATTAGCACCATCGGCGCAAACACCTATTTGTACGCGACCGATTTCCACAACGGCCGCATCGATATTTTCAGCAACGCGGGTGCGCCCGTGCTCGCGGGAAATTTCATCTCACCCTCACTGCCCGCCGGCTATGCGCCGTTCAACGTCCAGAATTTGGGCGGCAAACTCTACGTCACCTACGCATTGCAGGATGCCAACAGGGCCGACGATGTTGCCGGAGCCGGACATGGTTTCGTCGACGTGTTCGATCTCAACGGCGTGTTTCAACAACGGCTGATCGTCGGCGGCGTATTGAATTCGCCGTGGGGCGTCGCCATCGCACCGAACAGCTTCGGCTCCCTCGCGGGCAGCCTGCTGGTCGGCAACTTCGGCGACGGCACGATCAACGCGTTCGACATCCTGACCGGCGCGTATCGCGACGTCCTCCGCGACATCAATGGCAAACCCATCGTCAACGAAGGCCTCTGGGGACTCATCGTCGGCAACGGCGGAAATGGCGGCGACGCCAACTCCCTCTACATCACCGCCGGCATTTCAGGCGGTGGAGATATCGAGGACCACGGCCTCTTCGCCCGCATCACGCCCGTGCCTGAACCGGGAACCCTCCTCGCCGGCGCCACGCTCGGACTCTTTTGCGTGATCGCCATCATCCGACGGCGGTCAGCACCCGTCGCAAAAGAATAGGGGTATTCTTTGCGATAGAAACCATAAGGGCGGCATCCGGGGTGATGCCGCCCTTTTCGTTTCAGGGGCATAATATCTCAGCACCCGACCCACTAGGGAAACAGTTGAACCGATTAGAGAACGTGGAATGCAATCAGCGCATCCTTTTCACCAGATTTTCCGACGGTATCTCCAGCGCCGGGTAATAGCGATTACTCATCAGGATGTGAGGCAGACGGCGTGACAGCGGATCGGCGCTGGCGCGACGTCTGCCGCTTGGATCATTGAGGACTTTGCGAACGCAGACGGCTTAACCAGCTTCCATTACGATAGCCCCAATTGTTCTAGGATTGGGTCTATAGAGTCTTGGCCAAGTTCAACCATGCGAAGTATGCGGACAACCTCAGCCGTGTTCTTTTCGCCAACGGCTTTATCAAACTCATCCATCAATCCACTCACGTAGAGCCGTTCGTTCACTGTCATGCCTGAATATTTGTTCTCCTCATTCGGTCGAAGCTAAGGATTGAGGACTCCAAAATCCGTAATATTCACATTTTTAGGATCAATAATTGGTTCAGGAAGGCCGCCTTTGTTTCCATCAAGCGGCAATGCAGATCGCGATTTGATGATGTCTGAAGGCTTCACTTTTCCCTGGATGAGAAAATCCGCTGTATTAGTTGCTCCACTCGCTCCACCTGAGGGTAAGCCTGCGGCATCCCTAAAGTTTGCAACGGTTCTTGGGTCTTTGGTTGTCCAAGAGAATCCTTGCGCACGTGCGTCACCACCGAACACCCGATAGACGGTGATTTCACTCTCTGCGGCAACAGTCCTAGCGAAGGGAACAACGGTGTCCGCATAACTAGCGACCGGGCCTGCCGCAGCCAAGGGAGACCAGATAAATCCACTGACGCCTGTATTCCAAGCGATATCATTGAAGCTTGAATTAGTATCCGCAAAGGCCCCGCTGATGGCACCACCGATCGCTCCATTCAGTGCACCGTAAAAAGCACCGATGATTGCCCCAGGGATTGCTCCGATTACGCCTCCTGAGGCACCAATGATCGCCCCCGAAATCGCTCCTCCAAGCATTCCGCCTACTCCTCCGCCAAATGCGCCGGCAGCTGCATTTCCAACCCGCGAAAGAGCCTCAAGGCCAGTGGGGTCCGAATACAATAACGGACTGTTTGCTGCGAACGCGTATGCGTTGGATCCGCCTCCAAATCCAGAAGGATCCGCATTTATAAATCGCTTCAATGAAGTGTGGTAGTAACGGGACTTCATGTACACCAGTCCGTTCGGATCCGTCATCACGCCAAACGATCCATGAAGTTGGAAGGGGGTGCTGGTCGTCCCACTTCGATAGGTCAATTTACCGAAAGGTTCATACTCAAAACGGTCCGTCACCGTTCCGGCGTCGTCCGTCAATGCAACCGTACTTCCCTGATGATTTACGTGATAAACGTGAGTCGAAGATCCTTTGACTTCATAAGAAAGCCCCAGACCCCAGACATAATAGGTAATCTCGGAACCATTCTTTCTGATAAAGACCCGGTTTAAATCCGAGTTAGGATCAACCACATATTTGATTCCGTTTACATCAACCCGCGCTCCATCCACGTTATACTGGTAAGAAACGCCATTTGAATTCTTCAATCGGTTGCGGGCATCATATTGATAGGACGTGTTAACAGCAGGATCACTCGCTGATGGCCCCGTCAGCATATTTCCATCGCCATCGTGCGAGACAGCCTGGCTATTATACATAAAGACACGATTGTCCTGATCATAAGCAACCGAATCCTGAGAAACGGTAAACGATTGTGGAGTGGGTTGCTCGAATGACCACTTCAGGCGGCCATCAAAATCGTATCGATAGGCCTGGAACCAGATCAAATCGCCAGCAGCCCTACGCTCTTCGATCTGAACAACCTGGCCGGCGGCATCATAAACAAAAACCCTGTAGGTTCCATTGTAGCGGTTTATTCGCTTTAGATTTCCAAGGATATCATAGGTATATTTTGTGATTCTGTCGGAAGAGTCCTTCAATTCTGAAAGCCTTCCATACGTATCGTACGAGTAGAGGACAAAAAAGTTTCTCCGGGATAGGTTATCTTCTTAACCTTTCCGTCAGCGTGATACTCATAAGAAAAAATATTACCATCATCATCCTTATAACTCTTGATACGTCCCAAGTCGTCATAACTTCTGAGGCTGGATTTTGCTCCTTCTTTGACGGTTTTAAGCAGACCACCCGGCCAGTAGGTCATTTCGGTCACCACATTATCGCCATCGGTAATCTGAAGGGGCCGTCCCTCATCATCATAAGAATTATAGGTCGAAGTCTGCGTCGAAGGTTCTTTTATACTCGCGACAAGTCCGCGCGCATTTGACGTAAGGACCGTGCTTCTCAGAAGAGGGGTTGTTGTTGTCGTCGTCCTTAAACTATCGTCGTAAGACCAGGTATATTCGGCGTTTCTTCTGTTTTTGTAGCGCAACAATCTCCCATCCTTATCCATTTCGTATACCGAGTTGTTCGCATGCGGATCAGTCGTGGTCCGTTTTCGATTGGCAGTGTCATAAGAAATCCCCGTGGAATAATTCAACGGAGTCGTAATCTTCTTAATTTTGCCTGCCAGATCATAGTCTTTCGAATAGGGCCTGGAAAGTGGATCGGACGTCCGCTTCAGTTTCTGTGTTTCGTGATACTGATAAGTTGTCGCAGCCCCCAGTGCATCAACCGAGATCTCCAATTGGTCCCGGATATCATAAGTATTTGTTGCCAGTACGAGATCATCAGGGCCCTTCACCTCGACAATCTTTCCCTGCGCGTCATAATCATAATCCATACGACGCCCCAACGGATCCTTCGCTGTTTTTAAACAGCCGTTATTATCATACTCCGCCTCTGTCACGATGGAATCAGCCGGGGGCAACGCGTTGCGATCGGAATTCTCATCATACAGCCCCGACCATCGGTACACCTTGGTCTTTTGCCTCAGCTCATTATATTTAAAGGTAACTTTGGCACCGCGACGATCAATCGAAGCGATAATATCCCCTCGAGCATTATAATCAGCAATTTCCTTGGTATTATCCGGATAAGTGGCCGTAACACGCACAGGATATGGATCATCCTCGTAGGTGTAATTTATAAATTTTCCGTCAGCATATGAAGCTGGATGCACCTTGTTGATTCGCCCCCGGGAATCATAGTCATAGCTTGCGACCAGATTCCCCGGCAAAGTGGTTTTCTTTGGCTTGTGATAGCTGGTAAGCTCAGTCTTGGTCAGACGTCCGGCGAAACTTACATCCTGTGCAACGGTCGAGCTATCATCGTTGCTAGGTGTGATGGTCATCTCGTCGCCAGCAGCATTTTTAATCCATACGACCTCATGGTTTTTATTGTACTTCGTGAATGTCTGCTCTCCTTCCCCATTTATGTCGGCTGCCACACGATCACTTCCGTCATAAATCCAGTCTGAGCGCGCACTCTTTTGATCGATGGACGTCACCTTGCGTCCCTTGGAATCAAAATAGGTCCATTTCGTGTAACCTTTTGGATCCGTTTCACGACCAACACCGGGCGCAAAGCCATAGTACCACGTACGCGAATTATCGCCAAACACCTTCTGCAAGCACATCCGATCTTCCGCATCGTATTCAAACGTGATCACAGTACGCGCCCTGGCGTCTTCGAGACCGGTAACCAGGTGCTTCGCATTCATATATAGCCTGGAGCTATGCGAAGCCGCATTTGTAATTTCAAAATAGTTAGATCCGGTAGTATAAATAACCTCCCGGCCGGTCGAGTCATGGGCCTTTGTCAATTTATCGGAAGTATATACAAACTTGATCCATCTGGAAAAACTATCCGCTACTTGAGACAGGTTATCTCCTTCGTAGGTTGCTGTTGCAGAGTAACTCGTGCCATTAGGATTATTTTTATCAGTTATAGATTCAAATCTCCCTGCTGCTGTACTGGCAGTTGGATCACGAAAAAGAATTTCCAATCCCTTCCTGTACTTGAGCACATATTTTCCTGAACTTTCTTTTATAAGCTTGGCTGAAACACCCGGCGGGGAAACAAACGCACCATCAGGCATTTTCACAAACTCCACACCCTTGGCACCCATGGTTATCGAAATACGGGAATTCACCATCTGATCACCAGCCCAGCTTGCCGACAATGCCGGGATCACCCACTCACGCGCAGTACCATTCGATTTCACTAGATCAAGTATCACACGTGACGTAATTGCCAATGGAGCAAGTTCCGCTACGCTTGCCCTCCTGACATCCATATCGTTTGGATGCCGCTGGGCCAGCTTCATATAATAACTATGCGTCCATCCCTTGCCTAATTTTGTGGGATCAAGCAAATTTCTCGCCGAAGAGTATTGCCTTGTCAGCAAGAGGCCGTGGGGCGATGCGTCACCCAAGGCGAGATCCGTTTCTTCATTGTAAAATGATCCGTTGCTAGCATCAACCGGATCCCCCATGTAAGTGGGATGCTGGATAGGAGGAGACAGACTGGCAGCAAGTGGCGACGTCGCCCAATTATAAGGGAATGGCGTGCTATGCAAATTATTATGCTGAGTGGAAAATCCGCCCGAAAGCCCCCCGCTTATCCCCATCCGGATGCCGATTCCACCGCCTGAAACCGTCTGCAAAAGCATATAGCCCGTGCCCTGGTATAATCCATATTGCATTGCCTGATTCTGCACTAGCAAAGCCTTACCATTTCCATTTTGAACAACATTCTGAATGCTTTGTACGTCAATATGAGCTTGATCGTAATTGGATAACTCGGAAACAACGATATTATAATTACTCTGGTTCGCCAAATAGATCGACGCCCCATTCTCCGCAGCATAATTCACCATTTTTATGGTGGAGACACAGGGACTCGGATTTGTTTGCTCCAGCGCGATATGCTCCATCGCACTACCCCAATAGGCGTTGGCCAATATCATGTCGTAGAGATCAGTACTGCTGGCCCTACGGGGAGCCAGAAGCATTAATCTACCAGGTAAATCGAGGTAAGGCGCCTGGTTTGCGTAACCAATTACCCCGGCAATCGAGCCAAGATAGTTCATGTGCCCGGATTGGGCCTCCATTATTGAGTAAAACGCATTGGACTGCGCAATATGCTGCAGGCCTATAATATAAAGATTCTCGCTTCTTAGCGCCCTCTCATCAGGAGACGCACCGCTGTCGACCAAGGCCGATTGCTTTCTCAATCGATTCTGGAGACGACCGACCGTTGAATCAAATCCATACAAAACGACATAGGTGCCGGCCCGATTCAATGAAACACCTCTGCTCGGTTGATTACCCCAATGGATTATTAAATTCCTGGATATACGTAATGGGAGCAGCGCTTGCCTTCCACGGGCCATCAGCCTCCTCAGCCACAGGAACGTCTCCGTCTCCCACGTATAATTTCGCCAGTCCAGTGGCATCAAACCATATCGTAATTTTTTCTCCTTTTAAATCAGAAAGATAGAGCGTCTTGTTAAGGCTTATATTAGGAGCAGTACCCAATTGAACTATGAGTCGGGCCGCATAATCCCTGGGAATTTTCAACCACTCGAACGGGGCAACGGAGGAATCAATCGAGAAGCCCGCCGGCAATGACTCGGGAAGCCCACTAATGACATTTTGCTGCAGCTCCCTCAACCCCATGATCTCCGCCGTGCTTGTCGCATGCTCAACGTCATATGCGTACGACACCAATTTCGTCGTGTAGTCGGCCAGTTTCGCCCTTAGGTTTGCCAAACCGGTCGATCCAATTGTATACTTGTAATCGAGACTATAGTCTCCACCAGCCGCTGAGAGAACGTCTGAGACCGAATAATTGGCGACATCGGGGGAGGACAGAGGTACGGGTGCAGTGCGTTTGTAATTTTTGAATGAGGGATTTAAAATATATGTCTTGGGTCCAATCACCAGCTCAAGCCACACGTGAGGCTTGCGTATGTGGGTCATATCTCCGTCATAATCTATTGAAGGGAATACGCCATAATTGCTGCCAGCTCCAATAAGCATGTTTTTGACATAGGCCTTATCGGCTGAGAGCCACGTCGTGGCATCCTGATGGTCGGCTCGCTCCAACGGAATCCATAGCATTCCGAACTTATATTTGGTATTGTTATACCCTGAAGCATGCAGAAGAGCCGACAGTAATGCGCAGGAATCAAAATCGTTTCCCGCTTTCTCAATGTACGTTAGATGAGCACCACGCTTAAGTCCGTTATAAGGAAAGTAATCTACATTGTTCAATATCCACTCATAGATCCGCAACGGATCCCTGCCGAGCGCGTCAGCCAGAGATTGCAACTCAGGAGTCACCTCATCCGCCGAATCAATGTCTCCGCTAGTATCAGCTAACGAGCTGACCCCCACAATGGCATTACCGGTCGCCTGCGCTGACCATGACGTCCACCCGTTATCGGAGTTCGCTGCCAAGAGGCCGCCGCAAACCGCAAAGAAAAAAAGCACTACCTTGAATTTCATAAAATCAGTCTCCAGGATTGAGATTCCCTTCCTTATCGTAGTCGTAGCCACCACCGGGAGCAGATATGAGCCGATTAAGTTTATCGTGATCATACGATTCGACTGCATCCGCCGGGATATCACCGCCGTTTAATGGATTTGTGCCAACCGCCCGCTCGATTACATCGGGGACTCCATCATTATCACTATCTAGATCGAGTTGCGACTGAGAAACGGTGAAACTGAATTCACCAATTGGCGCGCTTACGTTGTTTTGGTCGGTTGCGGTAAACCGGACCGAATGGCTTCCAACGGCCAGCGTCCTCAAATCATAGAGCAACGTCCATCCCGATAGATAATACCGCGACTCTGGCCCCGGATAATTCAGCGCATTAACCGCGTGCGCACCTACATCGAACCGGTTGGTGGTATTTGACACCCTATCAAGTAAATTACCATTCATGAAGATGGAAACGTATTTGATTAGCGCCCCATCCTCCTGATCAATAGCCCAACCGGATGGATTTAATACAGATCCCGACTGCCCGAGTGTATCAACGTAACCAACTGGAGGAATATTGGGCGGTTGCGTGTCAACCATGATATCCGGATCTGCGACCGTCGCCCAGCCATTTTCATTTCCGTCACCTGTTATTGGGCCGGCTACGCCAGCCTTCGCGTGGTGCCAGAAATTCCAAAGTCCCTCTGTATCCATGACAATAGGGTCAGACGTCCAAGTAGTATTGCCTGATACGGGCATCTCTCCACCCCACCCCCAGCCACCCCAGGCCCATTGCCCGTTCATAGGCGATCCCTGCATATTATCGGGCTTTTGCGTCCGCCAATAAAGTCGGGCCAGCGTGCCCGCAGGCGAACTCGCTATGTATCTCAGCTTTATACTTGTACCAATCATGACGTGAATACGCCCATCCGCCTGCGGTGTCAAAACCTGGTCGTTTGAATTCAAATACTGAACGGTTAGGCTGGGCTGCGGGATAACGGATATAACGCTTAGCCTAAATGCATCCCCCCAAGCGCCAGAATTAACGAATTGCCCTGGAGCATCAATGGCATCGGTCCAGAAGTACCAGTCTACTGGCTGATCAAGCGTATATGTACGAACAACCTCGCCACTGGCCCCACTCTGGCCCACGAAATTACCTCCATTATTATCAAAAAATTCGTTGATGATCTGCTGCGGATAACCCTCCGAATCGTCTGAATCCACCGTCCACTGCGCCCAAGCCTGGGGACGGATGCCCCGTAAGATTATTGTCCGAGTCGGTCGCCTTATAACGAACCGTCACGGTTGGCGCCGTGCCCCCCGCATACCAGTTGACTGTCTGGCCCGAGGAATACCCATCGACGGTCACAGTCGCCACCGGAGCCGGCCCGAATCAACAAGGATATCAGGCCCCTCTAATGTGGCCCAACCATTGATGTTACCATCTCCCGTTATGGGGCCTGCGGTAGCAGCCTGAGCATGATGCCAAAAATTCCATAGACCCGGGGCATTCAAAGTGATGGGATCCATCGTCCAGGTTGTATCCCCGCTCACGGCCATTTCACCACCCCAACCCCAGCCACCCCAGCCCCACTGGCCTCCAAGGGAGGCACCTTGTGCGTTGCCCGGCTTCTGTACGCGCCAGTATAAGCGTCCCAGATCACCACCTGGCGAGGTCGCGATAAACCTAATGCGAATACTCGAGCCTGTCTGGACGTGAATATTCCCATCGCCCTGTGGCGTAAGGATATTTCCGTTCGAATCCAGGTACTGAATCGTGAGACTCGGCGGTGAATAGGATGCCTCGGTAACTGACAAGGTGAAACCGGCTGTAAAGTGACTATGCTCAGTGTAATAATCGGTGGGGCTGGTCGCGAGAGAATACTGACCATTATTCTCCATCTGCTCGCTCGCTGCGTCCGACGAGAATCGATAAACACCATTCTGATTCAACACGATCGTTCTCACAACTTCGCCACTTGTTCCCGGCAGGTATTCGTAATCAGTGGTTCGGCGATCATCTGGCATGGATGGCCTTTTCGTCACAGGCCGAATCATGATAAAACTCCCGGCGCTGGCGGTTGCCTTGAATCTAACGGTCACCGGGACCGATTGACCAAGCGGACGAACGATCGAACCACTGGTTCCCGAGAAACCATCTATCGAAACGGCGGGAATAATATGGTCGTACGGAACCGAGAACACATCAAACATCCAGCCTATTATTGAGTCTCCGTCGTATGAATAAAAATTCAAAAAGAAGATCGACCATTGCGGTGCGGTATCCACCCAAAATTCGTGGCGCAACCGTATCATTCCGGCGTAGCTTGCGGTTGATTCAACCAAGTGGGTGTTTGGACTATAAAATTCCGGATCGTAATTATTATAATCGATGATATTTCTATACATTTCACCATAACCACTCCCGCCGGGCCCATCAAACCACGCAGTGCTCTCAATGGCGGTCATAAACCCTGGTTTAACAAACGGAGACAAGTCCGTCCATTCTATGCTGGAAAACCCAGCCCATCCCTGTGGGGCAAACCACAACAAAGCCAGAAATGACAGTGCTATACTTTTCACGCGACTCATTTTCCGGCCCTCCGTCCGCCTAAAACCTGGGCTATTTTACTTAATGGATTGAATGCAGCCCCGGTATCAATGAGCACGCCGCCCGCATCAACGATATACAGGGAACCCACCATCGTGAACTTCAACTTACTAGCCAGGGGCCCCTCAAGGCCCCCCGCGTCATAGAATTGCAAACCTGATACCGGGTGCTGTGAAAGCACGGCTTGCGCACGCTCCTTATCCTCATCGATGTTAATTCCTACGAAGTTAACCGCAAAATTTCGTGAGCAATATTCAATCATTTTCAGAACCTGCGGCTGCTTGTACGTCCATGCGTATATCACCAGAGGCTTTCCCTGCATGGCACCCAGGCCTAGTTCCTCGAGATTCAGGGCCTTGCCTTCAATCTCCCGCTGCTCGATCAATCGGCGTGCTTTTTTCTTAAGAACGTCGGGGGCATTGGATTGGATTATTTCCCTGGCCATAAGGTGCTGTTCGGATTCTATCGTGTTTCCCTAT
>JASGJB010000046.1:0-34694 GCA_049840895.1 Nibricoccus sp.
ACACCCGCCCGCGCGCCAACGCCGTCATCGAAGTCGGCACACAGAGTGAAAATGGTGAAATCGTTTTCTACGTCCGCGACAACGGCACCGGCTTCGACATGAAAGTACGCGCACAAACTGCTTCGGGCGTGTTCCAGCGACTCCACCGCGCCGACGCATTTGAGGGCACGGGCGTCGGCCTCGCCATCGTGCAACGCATCATCCACCGCCACGGCGGCCGCATCTGGGTAGATGCCGCACCTGACAAGGGCACCACGTTTTTCTTCACCCTTCCTCCTGCTTCAACCGCCTACGTCATATGAGCAATTCTTCCGCCGTCGAAATTCTTCTCGTCGAAGACAACCCGCAAGACCTCGAACTCACTCTCCGCGCTCTCAAAAAAGCCAATCTCGCCAACCGCATTCAGGTCGCGCGGGACGGAGCCGAGGCGCTTGATTTCATTTTCTGCGAAGGGCAGCACGCCAGCCGCCGCATGGACGCGTACCCAAAATCATCCTTCTCGACCTCAAACTGCCCAAGATCGACGGCATCGAAGTCCTTCAACGCGTAAAGGGAGATCCGCGCACGAAAAATATCCCCGTCACGATCCTCACGTCCTCAAAGGAACAACGCGACATCGTCGCCAGCTACAATCTCGGCGTGAACAGCTACATCGTGAAGCCAGTGAACTTCGAAGGATTCTCCGCCGCCATCCAAAGCCTAGGCTTCTACTGGCTCCTCCTGAATGAGCCCCCCTCCTGAGGTGGAGCGCGCACTCCGAGCGCGCTGTTCACGCCTGTCCGCGTTCCTGATAAAAGCGACAACCAGCAACTGGTCACTGGTCACTGGTCACTGCGCGGCGCAAGCGCCGCGTTAGCTCTTCGATCCCGTCGTCGCGATTCCCTGCACAAACGTCCTCTGCGCGAAGAAAAACAGCACCACGACCGGGACGATCGTCACCGCACTCGCCGCCATCAGGTGATGCCATTGCACGCCGCCATTCTGCGCTTGGAAACTCTGCAACGCCAGTGACAACGGGAACGTTTCCTTCCGCGTCAGATAAAGCAGCGGCCCCATGAAATCATTCCACGCGTGCAGAAAATGGAGTACGCCCGCGGTCGCCAGCACCGGTTTGCTCAGCGGCAGAATGATCCGCCAGAAAATCGTCCACTCACTGCACCCATCGATCCGCGCCGCCTCGCTCAGCTCCTCCGGAATCGCACGGAAAAACTGCCGCATCAGGAAAATATTAAACGCGCTCCCGAAAAACGCCGGCACCCACAGCGGCATCAGCGTGCCGATCATGTTCAGCTCCTTGAACACGCTGTAGAGCGGGACCATCAGCACCGGGAACGGCACCATCATCGTCGCGAGCGTCACCGCAAAAACGCGTCGCGACCGCGCCAGCGAATTCGCGCGAAGCCATACGCGATGATCGCGTTCGAGAGCACAGTCCCGATCACACCAAGCACGCAGATAATCAGGGAATTTGCGGTGAAACGTCCGAAGCTCACGCGATGCTTCGACGCCAGACTCGCCGGATCATCCGAGCCTCCATCGAGCCGGCTCAACGCATCCGGATAGTTCTCCCAGCGAAACAGCACGCGCGATTGCACCTCCTTGTCCGGCACAAACCGCCATCGTGGCGCCGTCCCTGCAGGCGTGCCACGCGGCAATTTTTCCGTCACCCGCCACCAGCCGGGCTCAACGCGCTGAACCACGCGCACCGCTTCACCCGCCGCCGCAGACTTCGTCAGCTGATCAGCTGATAGAAAAACAATTTTCCCGATGTGTTCGCCTGAAAGTCTTTCCACCACTGCGCCCGATTGCGCCGTCCGATAGTCGAGCGTCACTTCCGTCGTTCCTCCGCCCACATTCGCATAGTACGCACGCGGAATCCAGGACGGCGGCATGCGTCGTCGACTGCTCGATGGGCTTCAGCGACGTGATCACCATCCACACAAACGGCACCAAAAACACACCCGCCGCCCCGCCGAGCAACCCGTAGATCACAAAGCGCCGCGTGGTTTTCCGAAGTCGAGAAGTTGCCCCGCTCATTCCGCGCCTCCTCTCGACAACCGTGTCGCAATCCACGTGAGCACCGCGATCACGATGAACAGCACATACGCCATCGCGCTCGCATAGCCCATGCGCAGGTCGTGAAACGCCGTCGTGAACAGGTACATCGTATAAAATAACAGCGACCGCGCCGGCGCCCCGTCATGCGTGCCCGTGCCGCCATTCGCTGCATCAGAAATGATAAAAGCCTGCGCGAAAACCTGCATCGCGCCGATCAGTCCCATCACGACGTTGAAATACACAACCGGCGCGATGCTCGGCAGCGTCACATGACGGAATCGTTTCCACGCGGATGCTCCATCGATCGCCGCCGCCTCGTACAATTCTTTCGGCACATTCTGCAGCCCCGCCAGATAGATCACCATAGCGTTGCCCACGCCCCACAGGCTCATGATCACAAGCGCGGGCTTCGACCACGCCGGATCGGCAAACCACGCCGGCGGCGTCAGCCCGAACCAGCCAAGCACCGGAGCGAGCACGCCGTTGAGCAGACCGTACTGACCGTTGAAAATCCACAGCCACAACATCGACGAGGCCACCACCGGCACGATCGACGGCAGATAAAACACCACGCGAAAGAACGGCCTGCCTCGCACGTCGCAGTTGAGCAGCATCGCGAGCCCGAGCGCCACCGCCGTTCCCAGCGGCACCGACAACGCCGCGTAGAGCAGCGTGTTCCCAAGCGATTTCCAAAACAGCGCGTCACCCGCCAGTTCGCGGTAATTCTCCCCACCAATCCAAACCGCCGACTTCAAAATCGAGTAGTCGCAAAACGAGTAGTAAAGCGAAGCGATCACCGGATAAGCCGTGAACACACCAAGCCCCACGATCCACAGGCTCGTGAACGCCAGCCCGGTGAAGACATTCTTTCGTTCGCCCGGTGTCACGGTTTGGCCTCCTTCGCACCCGTCGCTTTTTCCTGCCGCGCCAGGCTCCGTTTGTACCGCTCCCAACTCGCACTCACCCGCTCCTGACACTCGGCAAGCGCTTCCTCCGGCTTCGCGAGCAGCGTCCGTGTCTGCTCAAACACCGACATGAACTCGCGGTTGTATTCCTGCCAGAGCCCGATCTGCGGCACAGACACCGCATGCGGACTCGCTGACAGCTCCCGAAAAATCCCGATGAACGGATGCGGATGCTGTTTCTCAAAGAACGGACTCCACGACCGCAGCGGCGAACTCTTCGCCTGCAGAAAACACGTGAGTTCGATCCCACTCAGCTCCTCTCGCGTGCGCGCCTGGGGATTATGCGAATTGGCAAACTTGATGAACTCCCACGCCGCCCGCGGATTTTCGCACCGCGCGGGATCACGAGCACATCCGCCTCCGCCATCGCAAAGTCCTTCACGCCCGGCACCGCCTCCGGCCACGGCCCCACACCGTAATCGAGCCCCGGCTTGTACTGGCGGATGTAATTATCGAACCACACGCCCTGAAAAACCATGGCGATCTTGCCGTTCATAAACGCCGACTGCGCGTTGAGCGCCTGGCCGCCAAACCCGCTCGCAAACGTCCGCACTTCATCGCGCCCGTTTTCCTCCGTATAGCGCGCCACCCACCGCATCGCCGCGAGATTCCGCACATCGGTTCCGACCGTGATTTTCTCCCCATCAAAAAGCTCCCCGCCAAACCACCGCGCAAAAATCCACGGCCACCAGCCCGGCTCCTGCGGCAGAAATCCCAGCTGCACGATCCTCCCCGTCTGCGGATCCCGCTTCGTCAGCTTCCTCGCAAACTCATCCAGTTCCGCCACCGTCCGCGGCGGCCGCTCCGGATCAAGCCCCGCCTCGCGAAACAGCGTCTTGTTCCAATGCAGCGCAATCATCGCCGGCGTCGAGATTCCCGCGAAAACTTTTCCGCGATACGAACAGATGTGCGCGAACGTCGGATAATACCGCGCCAGCCATTGCTCCGTCGTCAGCCCATCTGCGCGGATAAACTCATCTAGCGGCGCCAGCGCTCCTGCATCCGCGAATGACGCGATATTCTGCACCCAAAGCCCCGCCACATCCGGCGGATCGCCGCCAGCCGTCGCGATCAAAACCTTCCTGTCCACCTGCGAAGTCGGAACGTAATCGACGACAATCCTGTCCTGCGACCGGTTGAACGCATCCACCGTCGCCTGCATCGCCACGCCTTCGAAGCTCACCCACTTTTCCCAATAGGTGACGTGAACCTTTCCGTCTTTACCGATCACGTCAGCGTGCGCCACGGCATGAAAGCCAGCGGCGCAAGCAACTGCGCAAACGGAGAGACGCAGCGACCGGATCATGCGCTCACTTCACACGAGCCACCGCCCCAGCGCCAGCCGGAGCACTCGTCAGCGTCACCTCCGCACCCGCGAGCCCGTCCGACTTCGCCCGCAGCACGATCAGCCCAGCGGTGTGCGTCGTCTGCACGATCACCTGTGCGAGTCCATTGAACAGCTTCCGCTCGCTCGCCTTGTCCGCCTCGTGCGAGGCCGGATCTCCATTGCCCACGCCGATGATTTTTCCGCCGGTGATTTCAAATGTCACAAGATTGTCCGCCACCGGCACCGCGCGTCCCTGCGCATCGAGCACCGATACCGTGATCACCGACACATCCTGATTATCCGCCGTCAGCACCGTGCGGTCCGGCGTCAGCACGATCTTCGCCGCCGCACCCGTCGTCTCCACCTTCCGTGTCTCAACAACTTTCCCTCCACGATACCCGCGCGCCTCAAGCACGCCTGGCGTGTACGCAACTTTCCACGCGAGATGCCCGTTGCGCGGCATGTCCTGTTTCCCGAGCGATTTTCCATTCAACAACAGCTCCACCGCCTCGTGGTTGCTGTGCACGCGCACATCAAACTCCTGCCCTTCCTTCCCCGGCCAGTTCCAGTGTGGGAAAACATGCAGCAGCGGCTCGTCGGTCCACCACGCCTTCAAATAATAAAACCCATCCTTCGGAAACCCGCACTGATCGAGGATGCCGAACTGCGATCCCACTGCCGGCCACGAAAACGGTGTCGGCTCACCGCGATAATCGAAGCCCGTCCAATAAATCACGCCCGCCAGATACGGCCGCGCCGCATAGTGTTTCCAACCGCTCTCCGCATTGCCGCCCGACGAGCCATCTTCCTGCGGCGCGAGATGCCCGCGCTCCTTGTCGGTGAAATAAATCCCGCGCGTCTGCTGCGTCGTTGTCTCCTCGGTCCCGAGGATCACCTGCCACGGAAACTCCTTGTGCTGCTTGTCTGTGTCACCGTGCCGGATATAATTCACGCCCATCGCCTCGACCACCGTCGAGATCCCGCCCCAACCGCCGCTGATCGCCACCGTCATCAAACGTGTCGGATCGAGCCGCTTCGCAAACGCCTGCATCGTCGTCGTGATGCGCGCGCCAAGGATATTCCCCTCGATCGCCCACTCTTCGTTGCCGAGTGACCACATAATCACGCTCGGATGATTCCGATCGCGCCGGATCAACCGCTCCACCGCATCGAGATGGATCGGATTCGATCCCATCAGCCGCGTCTCATCGATCACCATCATCCCAAGCCGGTCGCACGCAGCGAGCAGCTCCGGCGTCGGCGGATTGTGCGAGCAGCGATAGACATTCGATCCCATCGCCTTCAGCGCCTTGATCCGAAACTCCTGCAACGCATCCGGAATCGCCGCACCCACGCCCGCATGATCCTGGTGATTGTTCGTGCCCTTCAACTTCACGTGCTTTCCGTTCAGGAAGAACCCTTCGTTCGGATCGAAGCGCACCGTGCGAATCCCGAATTTCGTCTCCACGCGATCCACCACCGCCCCACCCGCGCTCACCTCCGCGACCAGCGTGTACAGCGTCGGCTCTTCAATCGACCACAGCCGCGGCGCCGCCACAGACAGCGCTGCGCCCAGTTCCGTCGTGTCACCCGCTTCAATCGAATCCTTCTCCGTTGTCGCCTCAGCCACGCGCTTTCCCTCGGCATCGATCACCTGATAACGCACCGAAATCTCCACCGCCTCTGTCTTCCCGAGCGCGTGCGCGACCTCCGACCACACCTGCACCTTGGCAGCGCCCGCCTCATCCAGGTCCGTAATGATTGTCGTTCCATCCGCCACGAAGTGCACCGGCGCCGTCTTCTCCAGCCACACATGCCGGTAGATGCCCGCTCCCTCATAAAACCAGCCCTCCTCCATCGTCACATCGCAGCGAACCGCGATCACATTTTCCCCGCCGTAGTTGAGATAGTCCGACACATCGTAACGAAACCCGAAGTAACCGCTCGGCTCCTCTCCGAGATAAAATCCATTGATCCACACGCGAGACGCCCGGAACACACCGTCAAACACCAGCGAGATCCGCCGCCCCAGATCCTCCTTCGGGATCGTGATCGTCTTCCGGTACCACCCAACATTCACGTCCGGGAAACCCGGCCCAACCGCAAGATACCCGTGGCTGTGCGAGCCCTTCACCGAATTCGGCTGCTCCACCGCCCAGTCATGCGGCAGATCGAGCGTCCGCCACGCCGAGTCATCAAATTTCCCCAACGGCGCCGCCGGCCCATCGCCAAAGCCCGTCTTCGTGATGTACGAAAAATACCCCGTCGCATGCCCGAAGTCCTTCTTCGTGTCGCTCGGATGCCCAAACGCGAACTTCCACCCGTCATCCATCCGCAACCGCTCCCGCCCGACCGGTGCATCCGCGGCCACGACAAGCGACGCTACGCTTAGGGCAAACGACACAAGACCAGCCACACGAATCCACGAACGAAACAAAGCGCGCATAACAAAGACGACGAGGGTTAGGGGAAGAAACGCCGCGCCACAAAATGGCCCGGACCAAAAACAAGACCAGCACCGTGAACCCAATCAACCGCCCAAGTGAAGCCGATTTAACACTAAATCCGCGCTTTTTTGCCCAACGCGCGCGACTTCCCCGCCTCAGAATCCCGGCTTGCCGCCCATTTCGTCTCCACCCGTACTCTCCGGCGGTCGCTGTCCTCGTAGCTCAAATGGATAGAGCGCGCGTTTCCTAAACGTGTGATCCCAGTTCAATTCTGGGCGAGGGCACCAGCCGTGACGGGCATACGCGCGACGACACCAAAGTTTTCTGCCGAAAGATTCCCGCTGCTCATCCCCCGCCCGCGCCGCACTTCTTTCGAACCGTGCGCATTTTCAGCGCCGTTTCCCCCCTTGATTGCCCGCGCCGCGCCCTGTTACCTGCGTCCTCCTTTTTATGAATAACTCCAATCATATCGAGAACCCGGACGTCATCCTCGTCGGCAGTGGCGTCATGTCGGCCAATCTTGGCGCGCTCCTCAAGCGATTGGACCCCACGCTCCGCATCCAGGTCTACGAGCTCACCGACGGCCTCGCCCAGGAAGCCTCCAACGGCTGGAACAACGCCGGCACCGGCCACGCCGGCATCTGCGAGCTCAGCTACACGCCCGTGCAAAAAGCCGACGGCACCGTCGACGTCTCCAACGCCATCAAGATCTTCGAGCAGTTCGAAAAATCCCGCCAGTTCTGGGCCTATGCCGTCGCCAGCGGCATGGTCGACAAGCCCAAGGAGTTCGTGAACCCCGTCCCCCACCTCAGCTTCGTGCACGGCGAGAAATGGGTGAACTACCTCCGCGCCCGCTACGACGGCATGGCCGCGCACCACTTCTTCGAGGACATGGAGTTCTCCACCGACCGCGAAAAAATCGCCTCGTGGGCCCCGCTCCTCCTCGAAGGCCGCGGCAACGTCCCGATCGCCGCCACCAAGATGGACGGCGGCACCGACGTGAACTTCGGCGAGATCTCCCGCAAACTCCTCCGCTGGCTCGCCAAACAGGACGGCTGCGGCGTCGCCGACAACCACCGCGTCCTCGACCTCGACAAAACCGCCGACGGCTGGGACGTTAAAGTCAGCGACCTCAAATCCGGCCGCACCTTCCGCACCCGCGCCAAATTCGTCTTCGTCGGCGCCGGCGGCGGCAGCCTCAAGCTCCTCCAAAAAGCCGGCATCCCCGAGAGCAAAGGCCTCGGCGGTTTCCCCATCGGCGGCCAGTGGATCATCTGCGACAACCCCGAGGTCGTCGCCAAACACCAGGCCAAGGTCTACGGCCAGCCCCTCGACGCCGCGCCCACCATGGCCGTGCCGCACCTCGACACCCGCATCCTCGACGGCAAAAAGACGCTCCTCTTCGGCCCCTTCGCCTCGTGGACCACCAAGTTCCTCCACCGCAAAGGCAGCATCATGGACCTCCCTGGCTCCGTGAAACCGCACAACCTCGGCACGCTCCTCAAGATCGCCTTCAGCAACGTCAGCCTCGTCAAATACCTCGTGCAGCAAGGCACGCAGAGCATGAAGGACCGCCTCGATGTCCTCCACGTCTTCTACCCCGCCGCGAAAAAATCCGACTGGAAGCTCATCGACGCCGGCATCCGCGTGCAGGCCATCAAGAAGACCGACGGCCAGGCCGGCATCGTCCACTACGGCACCGAAGTCATCACCAACGAAGACAAAACCATCTCCGCCCTCCTCGGTGCCTCGCCCGGCGCCTCGACTTCGGTTCACATCGTTTTGGAAGTCATCAAGCAATGCTTCCCCCAACTCGTGGAAAGTGCAGAGGGCAAAGCCCGCATGAAGGAAATGATCCCGACCTTCGGCGTGGACATCAAACTCCCCGAAAACGCCCCCTTCTTCCGCGAAGCCGCCAAAAAAGCCCTGCAAAACCTGCAGCTCATTTAACAACCCGTAGGCCAGCGTGCTCGCACGCGCCTTTCCGTTGTAGGAGCGGCTTTACGCCGCGCTCCGAGCTCAATTCAACGTCACTCACCTCAACGTGAAACTCACATTGCTCATCGCACTAGCTGTGGTTGTCGGCGTCTTCGCCTTTAATTTTTTCACCCACTTTAAGAGCAGCCTGAAAAAGGTGCAGACCATTCCTGTCTCTCTACCACCACAACCCACGGGAGTCGCAGCAAAGTCGACATCGGACATCACCATCACAGTGCGCTCCGATGGCTCCCTCAATGCGGACGGAAAACCAATCGCCTTCGAGGCTCTGGAAAAACTGCTCAAAGAAAAGACCTCCGATCCTGCAACGAACGTCATTGTAAAAACCGAATCCGAGAATGCTTTCGGCACCACCGTCAAAGTGCTCGATGCCATCCGCACAGCAGGAATTCAGAAGGTTACGATCGAAACGTCGTACCGACTCAAAGCCCAATAGAATCCCTCTGTGTCCCAACCAAACCGCTAAAAACTTTCGACTCCCATATGCCGTCAGCCTCCGCCACCTCCGCCAAAACCAAACCCACCTTCTGCGCCGCCGTCGATCTCGGAGCCACCAGTGGCCGCGTCATCCTTGGCGCCTGGTCGAAAAACAAACTCACGCTCACCGAAGCGCACCGCTTTCCGAATACGTTCCGCTCCCTCGGCGGCCACGACTACTGGGACATCGGCGGACTCTGGCACGAGATCCAGACAGGCCTCCGCAAAGCCACCGCCCTCCTCCCGAAAGGCGCCACCCTCGCCTCCGTCGGCGTCGACACCTGGGGCGTTGACTACGCCCTCGTCAACGACGCCGGCCGCCTCGTTTTCCCCGTCCACGCCTACCGCGACGCCCGCACACAAGCCGGCCTCAAAAAACTCGGCGACACCCGCGCCGCCCTCGAACGCGTCTACGCCGCCACCGGCATCCCCAACGTCTTCTACAACTCCAGCCTCCAGCTCGCCGAAGTCGTCGCCAGCTGCCCCGCCATCGAAGACCAGGCCACGCGTTGCCTCTTCCTCCCCGATTATTTCAACTACCTCCTCTCCGGCCGCATGGCCAACGAGCTCACCATCGCCAGCACCACGCAGCTCCTCGACGTCCACTCGACCGACTGGTCCCGCGCCACGCTCGATCACTTCCACATCCCCGCGCAGTGGTTCAGCAAACCCGTGCTTGCCGGCACCAAGCTCGGCACCGTCACGAGCCTGCCCGAACTCAAAGGCGTCAAAGTCATCGCCGTCCCCGGCCACGACACCGCCGCCGCCTACGACGCCATGCCCGCCGCCGAAGACGGCTCCGACCTCTTCCTCAGCTCCGGCACCTGGTCGCTCGTCGGCTTCGAAAGCGACACACCCGTCCTCGGTAACGAAGCGCTGACTACACGCGTCGCCAACGAACGCATCGGCGACGGCCGTTACCGCCCGCTCAAAAACGTCATCGGCCTCTGGCTCCTCGAAGGCGTCATGAAGTCCTTCGCCGACCGCCCGAAGAACGACAAGGAATGGGCTGCTCTCATCACCGCCGCCGAAAAACTCCCCGCGCCCAAAACGCTCCTCGACGTCTCCGACGCCACGTTCTCGAACCCGCCGTCGATGAAAGCCGCGATCGACGCCCACCTCAAAAAACGCCGCGCCCCCGCGCCCAAAAACCTCCCGAGCTACGTCCGCCTCATCTGCGACTCCCTCGGCCAGGGCCACGCCGAAGCGAAAGCCGCCTTCGAACGCATGACCGGCCGCACCTTCAAACGCATCCTCATGGTCGGCGGCGGCTCGAAGAATCGCCTCCTCTGCCAGGCCACCGCCAACGCGTCCGGGGTCCCCGTCATCTCCTTCAGCCTCGAAGGCACCGCCGTCGGCAACCTCGCGAGCCAGCTCATCTCCCTGGGCGCCGTGAAAGACCTCAAAACCTTCCGCCGCCACCTCGCCGCCGACCTCAAGCAGACTACGTATTCTCCGAGGTAGGGCGCGTTATCCCTAACGCGCCGGTTCGCCGTCGCACTTTCTGCAGGGCCGCACCTCTGGTGCGCGCCTTCTCAATCCTCCTCACTAGGTCCTATCGGCCCCGCGCCATAGGACCTATTTCTTTCCCAATCCTGTTAATCCCGTTAATCCTGTCCAAAACTCCGACACGATGCGCCTCACCCGCTTTCTCGCCCTCGCCACCTTCGCGCTCCACCTCCTCGCGTCGTCGTCCCCCGCCGCCCCTTCGCAACCCTCGCCCCAGACAAAATCCCCGCCCGTCAAATCCCCCGCCAAGCCCGCTCCTAAACCTGTCGCCCTTCTGCCGCTCGACGAAGGCGAACTCGACGCCGGCGCCAGATTCGCCATCGCCCGCCCGCTCAAGTGGAACGGCTCCGTCCTCCTCATCGCCCACGGCCTCCGCGACGAAACCGACCCGCTCGTCGCTGACCTCTTCCCTGACCGCCTCGCCTACAAAACCCTCCGCGACGAAGGCTGGATCATCGCAAAGACCAGCTATCGCCGCAACGGCATGATTATCACCGACGCCGTCGCCGACATCGAAAACCTCCGCGCCTATATCGCCAAAACGTATGGCGATCCCAAACGCGTCGTCGTCGAAGGCGACTCCATGGGCGGTCTCATCGCCACCATCATCGCCGAACAACCACCCGGCGATTTCCCCAAGTACCACGGCTGCGTCGCCATTGGCGCCGCCCTCGGCGCCCGCGAACCCAACGGCACGCTCGGCATCAACCTCGGCACCCAACTCCCGCTCATCTTCCTCACCAACCGTTCCGAAATCACCGGCCCCAAATCCTACGTCAACCCGCTCACCCCACTTCCTCCCAACCACCGCTCGGTGAAACCCGTCCTCTTCAAAGTCAGTCGCGACGGCCACGTGAACGTGAATCAACAAGAGCGCCTCACCGCCCTTCGCGCACTCAACGACTGGCTCGACCGCGGCGTTTCCTCACTTCCCAAACCCGCCGATGGCGCCGAATTCTTCGACGCCACCCACCAGCCAGAACCGCAACCCTCGCTCGTCACCTTCGACGCCGACCGCCGCGGCTTCATCACGCGCGTCACAGAAATCACCGAGGTCTACGGCAACATCGCCATAAATGCCCAGCCCGCCGACTTCGCCTCCGCCGGCATCGCCCGCAACGCCTGGTTCCAAACCACCGCGCACGACGAAATCCGTCGCGTCATGTACGGCCGCGATTTCTCCGCCGTGAAACGCGGAGAATGGGTCGCCTTCCCCAACGCCGACGGTTTCTTCTGGCTCGCCCGCAATTTCGAAAACGCCGCCAAAACCGCCAACCTTCAGGTCGGCGACGAAATCCACATCCGCGCCTACGACAAAGACCAGCCCGCCTCCGAATAATCGTTCTCGTTCTCTTACTTCTACTCGTTCTCCTCTGCCTCAACCGCAGTGGTTCGAGAAGGAGAACGATAAAAACCGCCCGAGGTGGAGCGCGCACTCCGAGCGCGCTGTTCACCTCTGTCCGCTTTCCGACTAAAAGCACCCAACGACTTCTGGTCACTGGTCACTCACACGAGCACCGCTCGTGCATCACACCACCCGGCTCGGCACGCGCACCACTTTCATCCCCGCCGCCAGCGCCGCCTTGATGCCAGGCTCCGCATCTTCAAACGCGAGGCACTTTTTCGGGTCCACGCCGATTCGCTGCGCCGCGAGCACAAACATATCCGGCTCCGGTTTCCCGCGCCCCGGCGGCACATCGTTCGGCGTAATCACCACTTTGAAAATATCCTCGAGCCCGGCCGCCTTGATCGCCGGCAGCGCGATCTCCGGCTGCCCGCCCGTCGCGATCGCCACCGGCTTCGTCTTCGCAACTTTCCGCGCAAATGTCGTCACCGCCTCGATCCGCTCCACCTGCGCGATCCGCTCCAGATAAAGCAGCTCCTTCACATGGGACACTGCGTCCGCGTTGACCGCCAGTTTGTAGTGTTCCCCAAACAGCTCCGCCACGCGCCGCGTCGGCACGCCGCCGAGCGAATAAAACAAATCCTCGCTCAGCGGCACCGGAAGCCCGGCGCGTTTCATCGCCTCACTCCACGCGATGAAGTGCAGTGGCATCGTGTCCACGAGCGTGCCATCGAGATCAAATATGTAGCCGGCAAAATCGCCGGAGGGGATGTCGAGTTGCATGAGATTAAATATCCCACGCCTCGCCACTGTCTCTGGCAATCCCCGCGTTTTCCGTTTCAGAGGTTTCGCTCTTCCGCGTCTCCGCGATCTCTTCAGCCTTTCTTCTCTGTCAGCTCGTCGTACGCCACGCCCAGATTGCCCCCCAACCGATTCGGCAGCTTCTGATTAAACTCCGGGAATCCCGGCAAATTCTCCAGCGTCGCGATTTCGCTCTTCGATTTTCCCGCCGCGATTTCTTTCTGCACGTACGCCAGCAGCCCGCTGAGATAATCGCGAAACACCAGCAGCTCTTCGCGGCTTGCGATCACGTCGAATTTCCCACCCGAGTGACCGCCGATGTAGATCGCATCCGCCGGATAGTCCTTCGCGACTGTTTCCAGACGCTGAATCCACCCCGCGATTTTAGCTCCGCCCGGCCGATCGATCACCGGATAAATCCGATTGAACAACAAATCGCCCATGTGAACCACGTTGGCCTTCTCGAAGAGCACCACGATGTCCCCCTTCGTGTGCGCCGGTCCAAAATAGCGCGCGCTCACCACCTCATCGCCGAGTTCCATCTTCCACGTCTCTGTGAACGTGGTGTCCGCGATCACCAGATCCTCCACCGGTTTCTTATCCTGAATCGCGCGCGCTTTCATGAGCTCCGGCACATTCGCGTGCGCCACGAGCTTCTTCGTCGCTGGACGAAACACCGGGTTTCCGCCCGTGTGATCGCCGTGGTGGTGCGTGTTGATCACCACATCCAGCATCCGTCCGCCGCGGTCCGGAATACCGTCGAGACACATCTTCGCGGTCTCGGGAAACTGCGTGTCCACCACCGCCAGCGCATCGCGCGTCGCCAGCCAGCCGATCGTGCCGCCCCGGCCCGTGAAAATCCCCACGTTCCGCCGCAACGGTCGGAACTCCGTCTTCAACGGCGCCGGCGTCGTCCCCGGTACAGCTACCGCGGGAGTTCCCGTCTGTGCGCCCAGACCATTCCTCATCCACAACCCCAACGCTGCCATCGCAGCGGTATCAGTTAGAAAACGGCGACGATTCATCATCCGCGTTTGCCAGCATTCCCCGCGCCGTCGCAAGCACGCCCACCCCGGATCGTCCTATGCCTGAATCAGGCGAATTTTCCTGCCTTCATAGATGACAGAGGATTGCAACGCCGTGCACACCCTTCTAAGCTATCTTCGCTTTTTCGACTGCCTGCGTCGCTACCCCACTCTTTCGCGTGCCCTTGCCCCGTCTTTCTTTCTATCTCCCGCAGCCCGCGTTGAGCCGGCGACTCGCCCGTTTCTTCGTCTGCACGATCGTCTTCGCCACGACCGCAGCCGCCGACACCGAAAACTCCCTTCATACTTCACCGGTACCTCCCTTGGTCGCCGGTGCCGCGAGCGATAGTTTCCCAAAATCCTACATCGGAAACACCGGCAAATGCGAGGGCTTCTCGGTCGATCTGCTCGACGCCGTTGCACGCGTCATGGACTTCAAGATCGAACGCGTCGTCGCTCCCACCGCCGAGCTCCACACGCGCTTCCAGTCCGGCGAATTCGATCTGCTGCAAACCTACAGTCCAGGCCCCGGACGCGAACTCTTCGCCGACTTCTCCGTGCAGTTCATGAATCTGCAGGGCGCCATCTTTGTTCGTAAGAATGACTCCCGTTTCAAAACCGTCGAAGATCTCTCCCAAGCCGACCTCATCATCGTCGGCCGCGGCAGCATCGCTGAAAAATTTTTCTCCGACCACCAGATCAAAGCGCGGCACGTCACCTATATCAGCTCCGTGCAGGAAGCACTGCGCCTCATTGAGCAGGGTAAACACGACGCCGTTTTCGCCTCCCGACTCACCGCGCTTTCGCTGATCGAGCGCGATCACCACAAAAACCTCACGACCATGGGCGAGCCGTTCGACGGCTACGACGTGCAGCATTGCTACGCCGTCCATAAGGGCGACGCCCGCCTCCTCGCCCGCCTCAACGAGGGTCTCGCCATCCTTCACCGCACCGGGGAATTCGATGAAATTTATCGCAAGTGGTACGGTCGCTTCGACTCCCCGCTTTTCACGCGCGAACAGGTCTTCACCTACCTCGCCGCCGTCCTCGCGCTCGCTTCGCTCGCCGCCCTCTGGGGCCTGCTCCGTCAGCGCGCCCTCCGCCGCCGACTTGCCGCGCAGGCGACCCAGCTTCTTCAACAAGAAGCCATCCTGGCCGAAGCCCAGCAGATCGCCCACGTCGGCCATTGGAGTTTCGCCCTCGCCGCCCGCAGCATCGATTTCTCGACCGAGGCCCTCCGCATTCTCGACCGCGATCCCGCGCAAGGTCCACTCACCTACCTTCGCCTCCTCACACGCATTCCCGCCTCCGAGCGCTCCTCCGCCCATCGCTCCATCCGCGAGGCCATGCTCCTAGGCGCCTCCTGCGAAATCACCCTGACCCTGTCCACGCCTTCCGGTCAGCGCAAAATCGTCCACGCCACCGTCCGCGCCGAACGCGATCCCGACGGCCGCGTCGCCCGTCTTTTCGGCACCATTCAGGATATCACCCGCCTCATCACCGCCGAGGAACGCCTTCGCGCGCGCGATCAACTTCTTCTCGCCCTCTACGAAAACGCCCCCAACGCCATGGGCGTCGTCGAAGCCGCCGGTGACTCTTTCCGCTTCGTCTCCGCCAATCCCGGCACCGCCCGTCTTCTCGGTCTCAATTCCAACCATCTCGCCGGACGCCTTCTCGACGAGCTTGGCCTCCCCGCCGCCGTCACCGCCTTCTGGACGGATCTTTTTCGCGATGCCAACCAGCGCGCCGACAACATCCGTCTCGAACGCGCGCTCCCGTCGCTGCATCGCCACTACGCCGTTACTCTCATTCCCCTCGGCGGCGCCGGTGCCGAGGCGCGTCCTCAAGTCTGCTACCTGGCCGAGGATATCACCCAGCGTAAGCAAATCGACTCCGAGGTCGCGCAGGGCCGTAAACTCCGCGCCATCGGTGAACTCGTCGGCGGTATCGCCCACGAATTCAACAATCTCCTCACGCCCGTTCTCCTCAAAACCGAGCTCATCGCCGATGAACTCCGCGGCAATTCCCGCCTCCTCACCGAACTCCGCGCCATCACCCACGCCGCCCAGCGCGGTGCAGACCTCACACGCCGTCTCCTCGCCTTCGGCCGCCGGTCCGATTCCGGCGAAGAGATCGTCCATCTCCCCGCGCTCCTCAAATCCAACCTCGATCTCGTCCGCACCACGATCGACCGGCGCATCGAGCTCGTCACCGACGTCCCCAACAGCCTCACGCCGCTCTATCTCAACGCCACCGACCTCCACCAGATCGTCCTCAATCTCCTGCTCAACGCGCGCGACACCCTCGTGGAAAAACTGGAGCGAGCGCCGTCCAATGTGTGGCACCCGCGCATCTCCATTCAGGCCTCAGGACTCCAAAATGCCCCCGGCGAACCCGACTCCAATGCTGATCGCCGCATCCTCGGCTGGGTCAGTCTCACCGTGCAGGACAACGGCCTCGGCATGACACGCGAGGTTCAGGAACGCATCTTCGAGCCCTTTTATACCACGAAAGGCGTGGGCAAGGGCACCGGCCTCGGCCTCGCCACAGTCTGGCACCTCGTCACCCGCATCGGCGGCAAGGTCAACGTCACCTCCTCTCCTGGAGAGGGCAGCACTTTCCAGGTTCTTCTCCCCGTCTTTTCCCCTCCGTCCGCCGTCTCCACGAGTCTTCCGCCCACATCTGCCAAGGAGGTCACTAGCCGCCGGATACTCCTCGTTGAAGATGACGCGCTCGTCGCACAGACTCTCGCCACCGCCCTCCGCCGCCTCCGCCATGAGGTCACGCACATCGGCCACGGCACCGAGGCCTGGCGCCACCTCTCGGCAAATCCGGACTACGATCTCGTCATGCTCGATATCGATCTTCCGGGATTAAACGGTGTTGAGATCGCCCGGCGTCTGCGCGGCACCCGTTTCAAAGGGAAAATCCTCATCGCCAGCGGCCGCCTCGCCGAACACGAGCTCCGCGAACTCCGGGGCCTCATGATCGATCATGTTCTGGAAAAGCCCTTCACTCCCCAGGCTCTCCAGCTCGCCCTTCAGGCCTGTCTTCAAACGGTTTGATCAAACAGGTAGAGCGCGCTGTTCACCTCTGCCCGCTTACCTGCTAATCTCCTCCAAACGCCCGGTCATTGGTCATTGGTCATTGGTCATTGGTCATTGGTCATTGGTCACCGTCCCGCCACACGGTCGCCAACAACGCTCGCCTTGAAAAAGCGGTGATTCACAGGCCTCGATTGCTCCGCAGTGAGCGGCGGCAAGTCAGGCAGCGCCTCCGCCTTCGCTCCGCCAAGCGTCTCCCGCGCGAGCAGTCGCAACTGGTCCCAGCGCTCCGAAAGCCACGCGCGTTCACGATCGCGTCTCTCGGCATCACGATCCGTCCTGCCCGCAGCGCTCTCTCCTTCGCCACCTTCGCTTCTTCGCGAGACATCCTCCTTCGAAATTCCCTCCGCTCCCGCGATCTGTCGCAGCAAACTCCGCCACTCCGTCATCAGCCGGTCTATATCGCCACGTCCAGCAGCATCCGGCATCGCCGCGATCACCCGAGCCCGCGCGCCATCGACGACCAGCGCGCGCACCACATCGCTACCCCCGAAACCATACTGCGGTGGCAATCCTTCCACGAGATAACCTTCGATCGTCAGCCTCCGGTAGACGCGCTCGCACACCGCCGCCAGCCGTCCGAGACGCCGCGGATTGGTCCCAGCGAAGCGATCTCCTGCGAACAGATTCGCCGAGTCGAAAATCAAGTCCTCCACTGGATAACGCCGGTCCTCCAGTGCCGCCGAAAGAGCCAGTCCTTCCGGTCCGAGAAACGCCGACACGATCTCGCCACGCGCGGTCACACGCAGTTCCTTGTCGAGCACCCCGCATCGCTGCCACTGCCACAGCAGCGTCGGCGCCGGGCTGAGTTGAAAACACTCCTCGCGCCAGCCGCAGTCCGCACAGCCGGGAAATGGCTCGCGAATCCGGCGCACGAGCCGCGCCCTTCCCGTATCCGTCCGCTGGCCACAGGGCAGCTCGCCCGGTTCGCGGCCCGCCGTCATCTCCACGCCCACCGGCATCGGCTCGTCGGTGAAAAAACGCTTCGCCACCCGCAACGCCGTCTCCTCGGTGCGCCCGCCCTTCTTCTTCAGCTCGCGCAGCAACACCGCCCACGGCAGTGCCTCGGCCCGCTTCAGCCGCAACGGCGCCGCCCGCCGCATCCGCGGAATACTCGCCGAACACAACACGTAGCCAACCTCGTCCAGCCCGCGCCGTCCCGCGCGCCCGATCATCTGCAACAAATCATGCGGTTCGATTTCGTGCTCCAGTTGATCGAAGCGATAACTCGCCGCCGTGATCATCACCGAGCGCAGCGAAAAATTAATCCCTGCCGCCAGTCCCAGAGTCGCCACCACCGCGCGGAGCTGGCCCGCCTTTGCCAGCGGCTCGATCAATCCCGCGCGCTGCGCATAGGTGAGTCCGCTGTGGTGATAAGCCACCCGCTGCCGGAGCAGCTTCGCAAGCATCGGCCCGCACATTGATTCCTGCTCGGGAGTCAGTGTCAGCGGATCTGAAAGTGGAAGCTCACGGGCAAACTGCCGCGCCAGCCGCTCCGCATCCTGGCGGTGTGGCGCAAATACCAGCACCGGCCCCAGCCCTTCGCGCAACGCGCCCGCCACGCGCTTCGACCAGAAACCTTCGATCGTCTTCGGCAGGCCGCGCACAAGGTCGTCCACTTCCACTTCTTCGAGCGGCACCGGACGCACCGCTGTGCGCACCACGTCCACTTTGCGCCCCAGTCGCTCCAGCCAGGCCGCGACTTCTTCGGGATTCGCCACCGCACCGCTGAGCAACAACAGCTGCACCGCCGGATCAAGCGCCAGGATCACGCCTTCGTAGTGATTTCCGCGGTGCGGATCGGCGATCCACTGATACTCGTCCACCACCAGCAGCTGAAAGGCCCCGGCCTCCCGCCCGCGTCGCGCCGGCTCCGCTGCTTTCGCAACGCCCACTCCATCCTTGTCCACCGCATCCGCTCCACGCGTGAGCAAACCCTGCACCGCCTCCAACGTGGCCACAATCACCGGCGCTCCGGGATCGATACTCACATCGCCCGTCGTGATTCCCACCCGCCAGCCGCGCGCCTTCCATTCCGCATATTTGTCATTCGCAAGCGCCCGCGTCGGCACGGTGAACAACGCCCGCTTTGAAAAATTCCCCTGCTCCGCCCAACGCTCAAACACGTACGTCTTTCCCGCTCCGGTCGGCGCGTCCACCACGACATCACGCCCGGCCTTAAGCCCCGCAATCGCCCGCGCCTGCCACGCATCCGGCAGCACCAGTTTTTGCAGACCACTCAAATCATCCAAACGCACGCGCGCACCGTAAGTACCCCGCCCTCTCCGTCAATTCCCCGGCCTTCACTCCGGCACGATAATCGCTTTCTCCCCCGCTCCGCCCGTGGTCACTGGTCACTGGTCACTGGTCACTGGTCACTGGTCATTGGTCATTGGTCACTGGTCACTGGTCACTGGTCATTGGTCATTGGTCATTGCGCGCCCGGCGCGCCTCCTTTTCCCTCGCGCCCATCGCTCTCATGTCCGTCGAAAACTCCAGCCTGCCTCGCCTGCGCCCCGCGCAACTGCGCGCCTTGCGCAGCCGCCTGCAACTGCTGATTCGCGACGCCAGCCAGACCGATCTTTCGCCGGAGGCCACGCATCCGCACGCTCCCTACTGGCACCTCGAGCCCGCGCCCCTTGTCCTCGCTCCCGCTGAGTGGGCGACTCTGGAAGCCGCGTGCATTCAACGCGCCCGCCTCATCAACGCGCTCCTCGCCGATGTCTACAACACCCAGGAGGTGCTGCAGTCCGGCATTCTCCCGCCTGAGGTCGTTTTCGGCGATCCCTACTATCGGCGTCCCTGCCTGCGCCTCGACCCCGCCCGCGCCGATCCCGCCACCGTCATCCGCTTCGACCTGGTCAAAACCCCGGACGGCTGGCTTTTCACCGACACCCGGGCCAACACGCCCATCGGCCTCAGCTACGCAGTCCAAAACCGCCGCTTTCTCTCGCAGGAAGCGGGCGAACTCTATGGTGCGCTCCCCGATTATCACAGCATCATCAATTTCCCGCTGAAGCTCCTCGCCGCGCTCCACGATCTTTCTCCACGCGCGTCAGGCGAAGCCTCGATCGTCATCCTCACCGCCGGCCCTCACGATCCCTTCTACTCCGAACACAGTTTCCTCGCGCGCAAGATGGGCCTGCCACTCGCCCGCGGCGACGACCTCCTCGTCCTCGATAATCGCGTCTATTTCAAAACCATCGCAGGCCTCGAACCGGTCGACGTAATCTACCGCCGTCTCAACGACGCGCACATCGATCCCGTCGTCTTCTCCACCGACCGCGAAACCGTCGGCGTCCCCGGACTCCTCCAATGCATCCGCCACGGCACCGTCGCCATGGCCAACGCCATCGGCACCGGCCTCGCCGAAAGCCGCGCGCTCGAGGCCTACCTGCCGCGCTTGATGCGCTTCTACTTCGGTGAAAAACCGCTGTTGCCTTCGATCCCGACCTACACCTGCGGCGATCATGACCAGCTCGACTATATTCTGGACTCCTACAGCGAGCTTCGCATCCGCCCGATTCACGATCCGCGCCTCGGCGACAAAAATCTCCACGAACAACTCCCCTTCCTGATCGGTCCGCGCGGCCTGGCTCCCGAGGTATCCAAAAACCCGTTTGCCTTCGTCGCGCAAAAATCCGTCCAGCGCATCCCGCTCGAAACAGCCGCCACCCATACGACCGGCTTCACGCTCTCGCTTTTCGTCCTTTCGCACGGACGCCAGCGCACCGTCCTTCCCGGCGGCCTCGTGCATCTTGGTTCCAGCGAACCTCCGCGCGACCGCGTCGGAGTCACCGCAGATACCATCGTCCTTCAGGACGCCACTTCCCCCGTCGAACGCGATGCCACGGACACCGAGGCCCACCCGCTCGCGCCTCCCCGCAGTATCCTCGGTTCCCGCGCCGCCGAGAACCTTCTCTGGCTCGGCCGGTATCTTGAGCGCGCCGAGGCCACCGCACGCATGCTGTCCATCTTCGACGACGTCGCCCTTGAGGAAATCCCCGCGCGCGACCGCCATCGCTGGCTTCCCATCTGGCGCGGTCTTTTCGAAGCCACCGGCCACGCCACCGAAAAAATCGCCCCGCGCGCGAATCCGCAAAACGCACTGTCCACCGAGCTCATCTGGCGCATGACGCTTTCCTCGCGCCACCCCAGCTCGATCTTTTCCTCCATCGGCATCGCCAGCGAAAACGCCCGCCAGCTCCGCGACCACGTCAGCCCGGAATGCTGGGCCATCTTGAGCCGCCTTCACGCACGCCTCGGCACTCTCCGTCGCCCCGAACCCGATTCCCCTCAAATCTCCCCCGCGAGCGACACCGACGAGCTCCGCCGTAAAAATGCCCAGGAAGCCACGCAAGCCGTCACCACCGAGCTCAACGCCTTCCTCGGCACCGCGGAGCGCACCATGCTGCATGACGCCTCGTGGCATTTCCTGCGCATAGGCCTCTACCTCGAACGCGCCATCATGACCTGCAGCGCGCTCCGCTACGTCCTCGGCGCGATCGACGAGGAAATCCGCTCCACCGCCCCTTTCTCCCAACAACGCGAGAACCCCGAGCTCTCCGCCCTCCTTCGCATGCTCGGCTCCCAGGACGCCTACCGCCGTATTTACCAGACTCGTACGCGTCCACGCTTCGTCGCCGCGCTCTTCCTCCAGCAAACCGACGCCCCTCGCAGCATCTACCAGAACCTGCGCCAGATCCGCGCCTCCTTGCTCACCATCCAAAGCGACATTCCCGGCGGCCATGACGACACCGCCGTGGTGACCGTGGGTGAACTTCTTCAATTTCTCGACCATGTCGCACTCAACCAGCACTTCGACGCAGCCGAATCCTCGGCTCCTGTGCGCAACCTCGAACAAATCCTCTCGGAGCTCCTCGAACGCCTCTACGCCCTGCACCCGCTCCTGAGCGACCACTACTTCAGCCACCAAGCCCGCATCCCGGCTCAAGCCGAGCTCCACCTCTAGGGCCGGACCTCTGGTCCGCGCCTCCGTCCTCTTTCTCCAAGGCTTTCTCTTTCGTCGTGCCCTTTTGTTGAAAATCCCCCTCCGTCGCTTCCGCCTCATCCTGTTAATCCTGCAATCCTGTCCAAAATTCCGTCTTTTCTCCCTCTGCTGACGAAAGAGTAAGATTAAGAAGACAGAGAAAGAGCCACCAGCCGGCGCCAACCCCCACTGGTCATCCTCCCATGCCCCCCGCCGCCCGCCACACGCTCACCCAGGTCCTGGTCATCGCCGGCCTTGCGATCTCCACCTACCTCACCGCGCTTAAATTTTTCGCCCTTCCCTGCATCGGCTCCGGCGGCTGCCACGCGATGCTTCATAGCCGCTACGGCGAAATCTTCCGCCTTCCCGTCGGCCTCTACGGCGCACTCCTCTGGCTCTGCATCATCTATGTTCCGGACCGCACCAAACGCGGTTTTTTCCTTCTCCTCATGAGCGGCGGCTCCGCGATCTTCATGCTCATCCAGTTCGCCGTGCTTCACGGCTTCTGCCTGTACTGCACTCTCCACGCCCTCATCGCCTGGACCGTCCTCTATCTGCATGGCGAGAAACCAGCCCGCTGGACAGTCCCACTCGGTCTCGCGCTCGCCGCGGGAGCCCTCGCTCTTTCACGACAACACATCGCCGCCCGCGCCGCTTCTTCGCCGTCAAATTCCGGATCTCTATCATCAACACCCAACACGTCACTCCACAGTCAGGCGGCCGGTCTCTACTGGCTCGGCTCCTTCACCGAAAAAAGCCCTGCACTCGTCATCAGCCTCGACTGCCCCGCCTGCCTCGACCTTCTCGAATCGCTCACCCAGCGTTCCTACAACGACACCATCGCCGGCCCCGCGATTTACTTCAAAACCACCGACGCCAATCGAGCCCTCACCGAGACCTTCATTGCCGCCGTCCTCTCACAGGACGCCACGCCACGCGACGCCTTCCTCGCAGCTTCCACACTCCTGCTCACGCAAAAGGACGTCGCCCTCAATTCGCCCGCCACCGCCGCGCAACAACTCGCCGCCCAATTCCCCAACGCCGCCACGCGCCACGTTCATGCTCAGCGTATTCTTGCCGACCAGAGCCACGCGCTTCAATCCGCAGCCCTTGGCGAAACCACGCCACTCCTTCTCCCCCGCGAAGGAAAACCCCGCGCCTTCTTCAGCATCGAGGACATCTTCCCTCGCTAATCTCCCTAGGTGGAGCGCGCACTCCGAGCGCGCTGTTCACGTCTGTCCGCATTCCTGATAAAAACGCCCCCAACAACTGGCACTGGCACTGGCACTGGTCACTGGTCACTGGTCACTCGCGCGAGCGTCAGCGCTCGCGCGCTACTCCGCCCGCAAAATCACCGGCACTTCCGCCTCCAGTTGCTCGCCCGCATAAACCCGGAGCAGCCGCGTCAAAGCCCCCGCCTTCTCCGGAGTGATCGCGATCTCAAACGTGATCCCTTTCGCCTCGCTCGCGACCACCGTCGCCGTCCCGTCCAGCAACTCCAGCCGGGGCGGCACATTGCCCTCCCAACCCAGCAGTTCCGCTTTCAATCGCACTTCCTTGCCGACTTTTGCCACCGGCATCACCAGCGGCGACGGTTTCACCTGAACCGCTGACGTCACGCTCATGAACACATTGAACGACACCTGCGGATTCACCGCGTCTGTCGTCGTCAGCGTCACCTTCACCATGTGATGCCCCGCGGGCGCATCCGGTTTCTTTGTAAGCGCCAGCACGAAGTTTTTTCCTTCGCTCCGCGACACCACGCTCCAGACCCAGTCCGGCGCTGCGTCGACTCCAGTGATCTGCACCGCCTCATTACCAAGGTGCGTCACGGTCACTTCGCCTCCGACGGTCTTCCCCTTCACACTGGGCTCGAATGTCAGGAACGCCGGCCGCAGCTCCCAATGATCGTAGGGCGACACCGTCACCTTCACCGGTACCGCCACATCTCCCGCGGACGTTCTCAACACCACACGCCGTGTAATTTCCCCCTGATAACTCCGCGTCTCCGACCGGATCGTCATCTCCGTTTTTTCACCCGGCGCTAGCGACTGCTTTCCCGGCGTGCCCGCCGTGCAACTACAGTCCGCCTGCACATCGTAAATGGTCACGGTCTCCTTCCCGGAATTCAGCAGCGCCACCTTTGTTTCCACGACCACATTCTGCGGCCGCCGCCCCAGATCCACGTCTGCCGGCTCAACCATGATCTGCGCCTGAACCGCCACCGGGAACAGGATAGACAGACGTATCGCACATAGAAACCTCATGCGCTCCACCGTGGACAGGCTTTCCCTCCCCGCAAGACCGCCCTCAAGGACGTTGGTCTTTTCTCGAGGCCCAAAACAGCCCGGCACTCGTCAGCACTCCCAGCAATGTCCCAGTGCAGCACCCAATCGCGTGCAGTTTCCTGACTTCACTCCAGTCGCCCGGCGGCCAGTTCGCATTCCACGACAGGATCCGCAATTGAAGCGGAAAAACAAACACCCACCAGACAACCGCGTTCGCCACGGCGAGCCCAAGCGCTACCCGCCACCGCCTTTGTGACGACCGCGCCTGTTCGCGATACCTCTCCATCGCGATCAGCAAAAACAAAAGAGTCGCCACGGCCAGAATGGGCGCCTGCAGCCAGTCGATCACCTTTTGATGCCTCCACGTATAGTCCCCGCTATGCGATGAATCGGCGGCTCCAAAGCCGAGGATCGCGACACCGTGCACCAGGACCGCCAGCACACCGATCACGCCCAGGAGTTTCTTCATGTTCAAAACCAATCCCAGCCGCCCTCCTCGGCGCAAGCTCCACCGCGAGCAGAGACATCAAAATGAGCGCGAAAAAGACCCTCTTTAACTAGCTCGTAATAGACAACAACCGCTTCCCCTCTTCCCAAAACGGAGCTTCTGCTCCCATTCACTGTCGATCCGGCGTATTGTTGATGAGAATCAGTTCGATTCCTGCACTGCCACTATCGCGTCTCAACCCCACTCTTCTCATGAAAGCCTCTTTGCTTGTGCTCGGTCTCGCGCTCGTTTGCCACGCCGGCCACGCAGCCGATCTGACGTTGACCGACGGCCGGGTTTTTCACGATGCATCCGTGCTGTCTCAAACACCGCGCACCGTTGTCATCAAACATACAGACGGCCTGAGCGGGGTTTCAAAAACACTCCTGCCCGCCGATCTTTCCGTACGTTATCCCATCGACGAAGCCGCCGCACTCGCCGCCGATCAGCAAGCCACCGCTGCACGCATTCGTGCTCAGGAATTTCACAAGGCCGAGGCCGAACGCTCGGCCCGCCTGCGACTCGAGCGGGAACAAACCGCATTGCTCAACGCACAAATCGCCGCGCAGGAGGCCACCGCCCGGCTTGCCGAGGCCGAAGCCGCACGCATTCAACGCACCGAGCCCGCATACGATCCCTTCCCCTTCTATCGGTCGTACTACAACACCTACCCGCTCACGACTGCCTGCGACAACCGCTGGAATGACAACCGCCGCGGTCAGTCATTCGTCTACCACCGGAGCAACGGATATTCTGATCGGAATTCGAACACTCGCTGCCCCAGCCCCGCTCAAAACTCCGCCAGTATTAAAACATCCCGGCACATCCACACTCAGTCGGTTAGCAGCCAGTCTTCACGGACACAGTCTTGGGAAGACATGAAAAAGCCGGTGCAAACAGCGACGTTTGTCCGTCGCTGAGCGGCAGTCGATCACACTCCGCTGGCGATTCGGCGCTTCACGACAACGGCGCGAGCGTCTCAGCCACGGACACGCGATACGCCTTCACCGCAGGCACCACGCCTCCAAGCGCGGCGAGCGCAGTCATTCCTAACGGGCAAATCCACAGCACAGCGTGCATCTCGCGCACCGCGAGCACGACGCCTGTCTGGGCGCGGATGATTTCGGCCACACCGACTAACAATCCGAAATAAACAACAAAGCCCGCTATCGAGCCCAACATACCGATCGCCGCCGCTTCCGAGACCACCGCTCCAAAAATCGTCCGCCGCCGCGCTCCGAGCGCACGAAGGATCGCGATATCCCGCTGTCGCGCGCTCATCGAGGCGTAGATGCACGCCAGCACCGAGCCCGCTGCCACCAGCGCGACCAGATACGCGACCAGCGCCAGCACACGATCGAACCAGCCGATCTTCGCAAACAGGTCCGCAATGATCGCGCTCGCCGGATAAGCCAGTGTCAGCCGGTTGCCCTGCTTGTTGTACATCACGTCGAGCATGATGCCGGCCGTCGGCGCGCGAAACTGCAGCAGCACCGCGCTCACATCCGACGCCGCGCGCGGATCATGTCCGCTCATCGTCTGCACGCCCTTGATCGGAATCCAGATCACCCGGTCCGCCGGTGTGTTCGTCGGCGCGAGAATGCCGGTGATTTTGAAAACCTCTTCGTGCTGGTTGGCGGGATCAAAGTTGAGTCCATGAAACGGACGAAACGTATCCCCCACTTTCCACCCGAGCTTCTGCGCCACAAAACTCCCCACCACTGCTTCGCGGCCTTCGCCAAACAATGCTCCACTCGCAAAAGCATACTTCCGGCCCGGGGAAAACTCCACCGACGTGAACAACTCCGGCACCGTTCCCACGATGCGCCACCCTTGAAAATTGTCGCCCACCGCAATCGGTATCGCCGTCTTCACCGCTGGATGCTTCGCGATTTGTTCGTAGTCCGCCCACGCCAGATTTCCCGGCGAAGCCTCGAGATGAAAAATCGCGTTGAGCACGAGCTGCAGCTTCGAACCGCGCGCACCGAGCACCGCATCATAACCCGTGGTCGTCTCGGTGAACGCCCGCTGGGCTTGCGTCTTCACCATCCACACCGTCATCAGCAACCCGGCCGCGAGTGCGATGCTTCCGGCCGTCACCAGCGTGGACAACGCGTGCTGCCGGAGACTGCGGTAAACAATAAGCGGAATCGTCATGCGGAACAGTGCTTAGCGGGTGGCCGCAGCTTGGTTGATTTCGGCGAAATCCCGCGCACCTGGAAATTGCGCGAGCACTTGTTCATCATGACTCACGAGCAACAGCGCGGCGCCGCTCTCGCGGCAAGTCTCCTGGATCAGCGCGAGCGCTTCCTGCGAATTTTTCCGATCGAGGTTCCCCGTCGGTTCATCGGCGAGCACAAGGCTTGGCCGGTTTACCAACGCGCGCGCCACCGCCACGCGTTGCTGCTGCCCGGTGGAAAGCTGTCGTGGAAAATGGTCCATACGCGCACCGAGTCCCACGCGTTGCAAAATCGCCCGCGCCCGCTCTCGGTCCGCACCGCCCGGTCCAAACGCCATGCCCATCATCACGTTTTCCAGCACCGTATATCCCTGAAGCAGATTAAACGTCTGGAAAATATATCCGATTTTTGCCGCGCGCAGTTTGTCCCGCCTTGCTTCGCCCAGTGCAGCCATGTCGGTGCCGCCAATTTCGATACGTCCGGAATCGGCGGCCAGAATTCCGGCGATCAAATGGAGAAACGTTGTCTTCCCCGATCCGCTCTCGCCACGAAGTGCGAGTTGCTCGCCCGCCCCCAGTGAAAATTGCTCAATCCCGACAACTGGACTCCGCACACCTTCCGGTGTGACGAATGTTTTCTTCAGCGCGTAGATCGCGAGCATGTCCGATCACCGTGGCGTTGATCTCGCCCGCAGCAAGCGCGACTTCAACGTCCGTCCGATAGCCCGCTGCTTGCGGCAGCCACTCCTCACAAACGGCAGATCAGCAACTCGCGTTCATACACCATCTCCTTCGGTAGATGCGCGTGCAGATCAAGGAACAGCTCTTCGTGCTCCATGATCTCCTTTCGCCACGCCGCGCGGTCAACCGCCATGATGGTGTCGTATTTTTCCTTCGGGAAATCCAGTCCGCTCCAATCGATGTCGTCATAGCGCGGCATCCAACCGAGCGGCGTCTCACGCCCGATCGCGCGGCCGCGCGCACGATCCACGATCCATTTGAGGATGCGCATGTTTTCGCTGAAGCCCGGCCAGATGAATTTCCCGTCCGTATCCTTGCGAAACCAGTTCACGTTAAACACCCGCGGCGTCTCCGTGAGCTTGCGCTGCATCTTGATCCAGTGCCGGAAATAATCCGCCATGTGATACCCGCAGAACGGGAGCATCGCCATCGGATCGCGGCGCACCTTGCCCACCGTCCCTGCAGCCGCCGCCGTCATCTCCGAGCCCATGGTCGCACCGGCATACACGCCACCCGACCAATTGAACGCCTGGTAAACCAGCGGCATCGTCGTCGCCCGTCTTCCGCCGAAAATGATCGCGCTCAACGGCACGCCCTGGGGATTTTCCCAGTCGGGATCGATCGTCGGACACTGGGAGGCGGGCGCAGTGAAACGTGAATTCGGATGCGCCGCCTTCACGCCTTTCTCCCGCGCGATCTCAGGCGTCCACGGATTTCCCTGCCAGTCGGTGCACGCCGCGGGCGGAGTGTCGGTCATGCCCTCCCACCAGACCCCCCCTTCGGGCGTGAGCGCGACATTCGTGAAGATCGTATTCTTTGCGAGGGCGGCCATCGCATTGGGATTCGTCTTCGCCGACGTGCCCGGCGCGACTCCAAAAAAACCCGCCTCGGGATTGAGCGCGCGCAGGCGCCCATTCGCGTCAGGCTTTATCCACGCGATGTCGTCGCCGACCGTCCAGATCTTCCAGCCCTGCTTTTGAAAATGCGCGGGAGGGATCAGCATCGCGAAGTTCGTTTTCCCGCAAGCGCTCGGAAACGCCGCCGCCACATAGGTCTTCTCCCCCTTCGGATCCTCCACGCCGAGAATCAGCATGTGCTCCGCCATCCAGCCTTCATCGCGCGCCATGTTCGAGGCGATGCGTAGCGCGAAACACTTTTTCCCGAGCAGCGCGTTGCCGCCGTATCCCGAACCAAACGACCAGATCTCGCGTGTCTCCGGGAAGTGCACGATATATTTCTCCGCATTGCACGGCCACGGCACGTCCTTCGCATTTCCGCCCAGCGGAGCGCCCACGGAATGCACGCAAGGCACCACCCGCTTCTCGGCTTTGTCGATCTCCTTGAAAACCGGCAGTCCGATGCGCGCCATGATGCGCATGTTGACCACCACATAAGGCGAATCCGTCAGCTCCACGCCGATCTGCGCCATCGGCGATCCCACCGGCCCCATGCTGAACGGCAGCACGTACATCGTCCGTCCCGCCATGCATCCCGCGAAAAGTTTTTTCAGCTTCCGCCGCATCTCGAACGGTTCGACCCAGTTGTTCGTCGGCCCCGCGCCATCCTTCGACAGCGAACAGATGAACGTCCGGTCCTCCACCCTCGCCACGTCACTCGCATCCGAACGCGCGTAATAACACCCCGGCCACAGCTTCTGGTTCAACTTGGTGAACGTTCCCGCCTTCACCAGCTGCCCGCAAAGCGCGTCATACTCCTTCTTGGAACCGTCCACCCAATGGATCGCCGCCGGCTTCGTCAGCTGGGCGATTTTTTCGACCCACTTGAGCAAATGTTTGTTTTTACTGAGCGGCGTGGACGGGGCGCGCGAGGTCATGGACCATGAGTACTGCAAAATACGGGCCAGCGCCAGCCGCGTGAAATAGTGAACCTGCTCGCGCATCGACATGCGATCTGCGCGCAAGCGCTAGTCTGCAGCCGGCTCGATATGCACAAGCACGTCGCTCACTCGATGCGGCGACGCGATCAACGCCCGTTTAACCGCCCGCGCGATTTCATGGCCATCATGCACGCTGAGGCGCCCGTCCACTTCGACATGAATATCAACGATGTGCTGGAGCCCGCTCTTGCGGATGCGGCATTTTTCCAGCCCCCGCACTCCCGGCACCGTCGCCGCCGTCGCACGAATCAGCGCTTCAAATTCACGCGGCACTGCAACGTCCATCACGTCATCGAGCGCACGGCGCGCGAGCGTGATGCCGTTGGTCGCGATCACCGGGCACGCCGCCAGCGCCGCCCAGTCGTCAGCGCTCTCATAGCCGGCTCCACCTACGACCGCGATGGCGATGCCAATGAACGCCGCTGCCGAAGTAAGCGCGTCCGCGAGATGATGCCACGCTTCGATACCAAGCGACGTACTGCCCGCCTGACGCCCCACCTCCACGAGCTTTCGCGAAAAAACATACTTCACCACGATGATTCCCGCGAGGAGTGGCAGCGTCCCCCAATGGGGCGCGTGATGCGGCGTGCGGATTTCGTGCACCGCGTGCCAGCCAATCCATCCCGCCGCGCAGAACATAAACAACGCCACCGCCAGGCCTGCGAGCGACTCCGCCTTGCCGTGCCCATACGGGTGATTGTCGTCCGGCGGCCGCATCGCGACCCTCAAGCCCGCCCAGACAAGGGCCGAGGAAAAAATATCGACCAGCGACTCCACCCCGTCCGCGATGAGCGCGTAGGTGTTTCCGATGACACCGCCCGCGATCTTCACCGCGGCGAGCGTGGCATTGAGTCCAATGCCGCGCAGCACGAGCCGGGAGCTGTCCCGGGCCAGATGAGCGACGTCCGCAGAGGAGTGATTGGAGATTTTTTCGCTCAACACCGTGACACTACGCGGGCTTCGCGGCCGCTTTCAGGCAAAAAATCAACGATCGCCAGCTCAGGCCACCTGCATCTTCAGCGCTTCGAGTTCCGTGCGCGTATCGTCCGCACAGCGCTGCATGAACTCTTCGGAAACGCAGGCGAGTTCCAGGCGGTCCGCAGTAAGTTCCCACAGACTGCTTTCAGATTTCGTACTCACGTTGATCATTCCAGCGACCCAGCCCGCGAGGTGAAATTGCGCGCCTATCGGACCGTTGCCCGGATGCGCTTCCGGCTCATGTTGAAACCGCATGCCCTGACAAACCGGCCGCGGCAGTTTCCAGGATTCAAGAATGTACGCGGCTGCCTCGTGACTCGTGATATTCAACCGTGCGCGCTCCCAGGAAAGAATATCGAGATCGTCCGGACAGATCGCGCCCGGCTGCTCCTTCTCGATGATTTTCCCGAGCACGAGTTTTCCAATCTGACGGAGAATACCCGCGGTATAGGCACTCTGCTCATCCTGACCGGCTTCGCGCGCGATGGACTCCATGGAGAGCGCCGTCGCAACGGAGTTTTCCCAAACCTGCCGGGCACTCATCCGATACGCAGGCAGACCGTCTTTGAAAAGTTGCTCCGTCATCGCGACGCCCACCATTTTGTGAACTTCGCGAAACCCCACGCGATTGATTGCCTCGTCGAGCGACTGCACGGAACCGGAGCCGCGAAAAAAGACGCTGTTGCTCAACCGCAGCACACGCGACGTAAGACCAGTATCGATACTGATCAAATTGACGATCTTATCAAGATCAGCGTTCACGTCGTCGAGCAGCAGGCTCAGCCGGGTGAAAATTTGCGGCGAAGCCGGCAGTTTTTGGGCAAGGCGCAGGATATGATCCTTGAGCAGGGCGTCCGAAGTCGGAGGAGTCATGGGGGAGGCTCCCCAGCTAATCGGCGCGCGCCGTAAAATATTCACCTACAAACCGTACGATTTATACAGTTGCCCAAAAAAAGGCGGCCGTCCGCCTATCGATGACCCCGAAACGATCAGGCCGCCTTCAAGCGATCCTTGAGTTCCTCAAGCGCTTCCTGCGTTTCCTTCAAACATTCCTGCACGGCCTCTTCACTGAGCCCCGCGCGAGTAAGGACATCCAGCGTAAGGTCCCACTGGCGGGCCTCGGCCTTGAGACCTTTGCCCAATTGATGCGTCATCCAGCAGGCAACATGGAGCAGGGCCGCCATCCGGCTGCCCTCGGCGTCATGGCTGTAATGCTGACGGACACCCGTGTGCATCGGCTCGGGCATCTTCCACTCTTCGAGAATCATCGCACCAGTTTCGTTGCTGGTGATTTCGGCCCAGGCACGTTCCCATTTTGGCAGATCAAGCGTGTCGGAATCGGGGCAATTCACACCGGGATGCGCCACCTGAAGCAGCATATCGAGCACGAGCTTCCCGACCGGACGCAACAGGCCGAGCGTATAAGCCTCGCCCTCGTCTTCGCCGACCGCACGTGCCACACGCTCCATCGCAAGAGCCGTGACCACGGAATTTTCCCACATTTCTTCGGCCGTAAGATTATAAACCGGCAGGCCGCTCTGAAAAAGTTGTTCGCTCATCGCGACACCGACCATCTTGTGCATTTCGCGAAAGCCGACGCGATTGACCGCTTCGTCAAGGGAGCGTACAGGCTCATCACCGCGATAAAAAACGCTGTTGCTCATGCGGATCACGCGCCCCGTGAGACCGGAATCAACCGCGACCAGGCGCACGATGTTGTCCAAGTCCGCATTCATGTTGCCCAGCAGCAGTCCGAGACGGCCGAAAATGTGGGGGGCGGCGGGGAGCTTCCGCGCGAGACGCAGAATGTTTTCCCGAATCGTCGAAGAGCCTGCGGTAGTATCAGCCATGAGTAAAAAGAAACGGTAGTTTCCTATCGGCGATTCGCGCCGCTGCTAAAGTCCGGAGTGCGGCTTGGGGGATTTTTCCTGCACACTTGGGCTTTCGTTGATGAATCTGTGACAAAGCCTCACGTCTTCCCCGGTTTCACGACTGGTTCAGATGGACGGCCCGCGCAGTTGACCGCTTCCGACCGGGCGTCCACGTTGCCCGTCCCGCAACCCGTACCATGGCCGCAAAGATCACCTCCCTCGGCACCGATCCGGTAAAACAATTCTCCGTCTTCGCAGAAAATCGCGTGGGCCGCCTTTACGACCTCACCGGCCTGCTCAAGGCCCAGAACGTCCACATCATGGCGCTCACCACGCTTGATACGACGGATAGCACGATCATGCGCCTGATCGTCGACGACCCGGACAAGGCCCGCGAGTTGATGGTGAACAACGACTTTCCATACACCGAATGCGACGTCCTCGCCGTCGAAATCACTGACGAAAGCGACCTCAAGGCCGTCCTCGCCGCCCTCTTCGAAGCCGAGATCAACATCCACTATATCTACAGCTTCATTAAACGCCCCGAGGGTAAGTCAGCACTCGCACTCAACATCGAAGACGCCGATGTCGCCGCCCAATCCCTCGGCCATCACGGTTTTAAAGTCCTCACTCAACGAGACATCTCGCGTTAAGAAAAGCGCGCGGGACAGCGCCTCACTCCTTCGCCTGCACCGCTTCTTCGAGCAGATAAATCCCGGTGACAAAACCCTGCTCCTGCATCGCCTTGACCTGAAGTTTTCCGCGGAAACTCACTGGTACATCCGGCGTAAAGTTCACAGGCTTGGCGACATGGACCACGACCCAGTCATTCATACGTGGCACGACACCATAACAGCACATCATCTGGTCGCGCAGCAGCAGAAACTGGCTCACCAATTGCCCGTCCATCTTCACCGGCAGCATGAACCCGGAAACCTGCGACCGCTTGCCGTCGAATTGCTTGATCGCTGCCGGGATCTGTTTGTCCACCGCTGCCAGCGCAGCTTCCGGTTTCACCTCGGGATTATATGCTGGTTCATTGATCTTAAAGTCCGATAGCCGCGCAAATTCCAGCTGAAGATACCCATCCACTTCCTTGACCGGAGCCACAGGCTTCGGAGCTTCCGAAGCTGCCTTGCTCGTTTCCTGTCCGGATGACACCGCCGTTAACGTCATCCCCGAACTTCCGCTCCCCCGCAAAGCAGTCCCATCCATGCTCAATGGACCTCCCGAGCCACAACAGATCGAGTGATCAATAAAGCCGTTCTTAAAAATAGCCCCCGGCATCGGTGCGGCCATCAACATCACAAGCCCCACCGCGCCCGCGAACCGGCTGCGCTTTGAGTGAAGAGAGAAGAGGGACGGAGAAAAAAACATGGCGTCGATGCTTCCCGGACCCAAGCACACGCCCCGCCAGCGGTCAAAACTTCGCACACCTTAACCTCTCCGTCTGCGGCCTTCCCGACATCATGCGCTCACAGATTTTTCACACTCCTTTGATCTTCGGCTTTCCTCCTTCAGTGCCGATGCCCCCCACAGGATGTCTCGTGACCAGCTCGTGGCCCTGTCAGTCAGCCTTGCGGGAGGTTTTCTCGCCCTTTTTGTCGCCTGGAGGCGGCAGGCAAGCGCACACGCACGCACACGCGAAGAACTCACCGACGCCCGGCGCCACGCAGGCCTCAGCCAGGCCATGCTCGCCAACCCCGGCCTCGCGCTCATAGCGGCCGACACCGAGGGCGTAATCCGTCTTTTCAATTCGGCCGCCGAAAAACTCCTCGGTCATCGGGCCGATGATGTCGTCCACCTCGTCAATACGTCCGCTCTCTACGTGCCCGAAGAAATTCAGGCGGAACTCGAAACGCTTCGCCGCGAAACCAGCGAGCCGTTCGTTGGCCCGCCCGAAGTCGCCCTCCTGCGCCTCGCCCCTGGCGGACTCCCGTGCGAACGCGAATGGACGCTTGTCCGCCGCGATGGCTCGCGCCTTCCCGCCCATATCATGCTCTCCGCGCTGCGCCTGCCTTCCGGCCAGCTCGATGGCTTCGTCCTAGCCGCCCGCGACATCACTCCGCAACGCGCCGCCACCCAGGCCGCTCTCGCGCGCAAAACCCAGCTCGAGGAATTTTTCCGCCACGCACCCGCAGCCATCGCACTGCTCGATCGCGACTTGCGCTACCTCGCGCTCAGCCAGCGATGGATCACCGACTACG
>JASGJB010000047.1:0-33169 GCA_049840895.1 Nibricoccus sp.
AAGGTTAATAGGGAAACACAATGATCCAAACAGCACCTGGAATTCTGGTCATAGAAATTGGATTCTTGAAGCTCGGTGAGAGGACGAAATTGAAAAAAGGGTTTTTGTCCTTGAATTTCATGAAGCCGTCATAGAGACCAGGACGACGTCATCTTCACTGAGATTCTCCAGACCTGGGATCTGTTCATCGCTTATCCCCGTGCTCCTCGAGAGTGTGAATTTCAACCTGATTTTCCCTACATTGTATTTTTCATAAGAGCTCAGAAGGCAATGTGGAAGGCGGCGGCATCATGGGCTTCCTTGGTGGTAAGGATCAATTTTGAGAGATAGAGGATCTTCAAATACGTCTTGAACTGCTCTCCTCCTTGAGACGGATCAGGCAATCTACGCACATTCGGATACGGAGGTGAGGGGAAAGGCCGATTCTCCATAGACCTGCTTGATTTCTCCTCATATGTTTTCTTGTCAGGTCCCTCAAGCAGTTTTTTCAGGCGTGGGTATATGAACTCAGCGGAGAGGGAGCCTGTCAGATGGATGTGTTCCTCGTGGTAAGGAAGGGGGAATTCCCTGAAGAAGCAAAAAAGCCTCGGAGAAAGGATGGGATAAGAGCGTTGAGATGTCGACGTCATTGTTGTGAAACCCGATGATGAGCTTCCTGAACTCGAGAGGGATTTTTCCACCAAGGGGCTGCATTTCAGCTCCGGATGATAGGCCAAGAGCTCAAGGGTGTCGTTGATGGTGATCCCATTGGTCTCACTGATGACGTCAATGAGGGAGTGCTTGATGTCCTGGATGATTTTTTCTTTTTGGAAACATTATTTTTTCCTCTCTGACATGATGAGGTCGATAAGCTTGCTGGATGTTGTTGAACTGGATAGGGCCTTTTTCTCCAGTGCTTTGGGTAAGTTCATCTGGCCAATCCTGTCAGGGATGCTTGGCCATCGCCAATTTCTTGTATAGCATTATCTTTATATCCTCCGTGTCCACTTCCAGATGCGGATCGTTCGGATGTGGGACCGTCGGAAGCCACATCCTTTTTATGCTGAGCATGATAATTATGGCATGAGGATGTCGGCATAATTCAGGTAAAGGAAGAGCTTCCTCAAAAAAGGCTGATGTCCTTTCGCCCCATAGGGTTGGCTGCGCCCTTCAGGATGGTGTGCATGGCCTCTTTAATGGTGTCCTCAGAATACTGGTGCAGGACTGGCACGCCCTCAAAGAGGCGTTCGTCTTTCATGGGCCTTTTCACGGCGATGGCAAACAGGATTTTCAGCTGGAAGGCCAACATGAGTTTCGTCCTGTCGACCTTGCATTTTTTTGCCACCTTGTCCAGGAAGCTGAAATCCTTGCTTGTGATCTCATCGATGATGACCAAAAGGAGCAAGAGTAGGCTCAGGTAGTTGTTGATGGCTTCCTTGGATTTCTGGTTACCTTCGCTCAAGAATCGCAGGTAATTTCTTTTTTCTGAGAGCATGATGAAGGCATTCACCTTGCTCTCAGAAAAAGTGTTGAGTAATTCTTGGTGATCTCACCTAGGATGGCCTTGGATCAGTCACCTCCGCCCCAACGCGACTCCTTGAACATGGCCTCAACTTCCGCGCTTTTTGGAATGGTTACAATGGGCTCGCTTTGGACCTCCGGCTTTCTCTCAACCAGGCCATACTCCCGCACGCAAACGCTCCTTTTGCCTCCTGATCATGCTGTCGATGTCATTGTCTGGATTGGTAGGCGCCGGGGATTTTTCCCTTCGGTCGGTTCCAAAAGTGCCGGTCCCACCACTTTGAAGAAGATGAAAAAGAGGATGAAACCGAGTACGAGGCGTACGATAAAATCTTTATTAAAAGGCATAAAATATAGTATCATCAAAGAAGCCAGTAATTTAACAAATTTGTATGAGTTGAGAGTGATGAGATGTTCGCATCGTCGAGATCAAAGAGATGGAGCTGCCCCTGAAATTCACCTGGAGTATTTCACGGAATAGCTCAGATATTAAAAGGAACTTCATCGTCAAAGTGAAGAATGGGTCCATTGAAGCGTATGGAGAGGTCGCCTTCAACGTGCGCTATGGTGAGAGCCGTGAGCTCATCATCGAGAAATTTGAGGAATTCAAGAACAACGCTCCCAGGATTTTAACGGTGTGGAGAGTTTGGTCGCTTGTTTGGAGAGCACTGACCTTCCCCAATCCTTGAAATTCGGGGTCCAGAGTCAACTTTTTGTCCATTACGTATCAATTCTGTCGGGTAAGACCGTTCCCACAGCTCATGGGAACCAATGTCGTCAGCAGCGTGAAGACGTCTTTTTCCATTCCCATCATGGAAGTAGGGAAGATCGAGGCTTTCATACGGGAAAACAACTTGCAGAGATTTTCGGTCTTAAAAGTTAAGGTCAACTTTCACAGAGATAGCCCAGGATTTCTGCGGTGAGGTTTTGAGGCTCACCAATGTTCCCCTGCGGGTTGATGCCAATGAATCTTTTGAGAGTCCCCAGGGAGACTTTGCAGTTACTTGGAAAAATTCCCGAATGTCAGCAGGCTGGAGTTTCTTGAACAGCCATTGCCGAGCCATGCCCATGAAGAGGCGCTGGAGCTTAAGAAGCATGCCAATGTCAGTTCTCATGGCCGATGAGTCCGTGACCAAAGAAGAGGTGAATGCCTACCATGTGGAGCGCTTCCATGCCGTCAATGTCAAGATGATGAAGGCCGGGGGTTATTTAAGGGCCATTAAGCAGCTCAGGCAGGCAAAAGCGCTTGGGCTTAAGACCAGTGCTCGGTTGCATGGTGGAAACCAGCCTGGGGATCTCCAGCGCCCTCAACATATCCGGTGGTGTTGATTACTTCGATTTGGATGGTTGTCTGCTCATAAAAGATGACCCTTATAAGTTGGTGAGCGAAGAGAATGGTAAGATTTTTCTACTCCTACATCCAGTGATCAGAAATAAAGTTTGAAGTCCAGGTCGATCCTGTCATAGCTGGCAGTGTGCTTGGCGTTCAAGAGCCTCTGGGCACTCACCCCCACATCGAACGGTAATTCAAATTGTTTCCTCTTGTAGGCCTCAATGGTAGAAAAACCGATTCCCGCCCTCAGCCAGCGCGTGGAACTCTCAGTATCCTCTTCTAGATGCTTTCCTCACCTTTGGGTCAGCCCACATTCGCATAGGTGGTCTTTCCAGTGGCACACCATGATGAGCGAGCTGTTCAGGTTCATCCAGAAGGTCGGGTTGTAGGTGAGGGTGAGGGTGGAATCAACCTTGTTCCCGAGTTTTTGGTTCACCATTTTTTTGGTCTTGGATAACGGCAGGTCTGGGTCGTCGATCCATCTCACTTCTTTTTCCGAGGCGAACTGGTAAGTGTTAGCAGCAGTTTGGGTCGAGTTGGAAAGTGTTGTCTAAAATGAGATCCCAGAGTTCATCTCGACGAATGTGTCGTATTGGCCATCTCCGGTGGAGACGTCCTGGAGAGAGTCAGGGTCATCGGATTGACCGGTAGGGAGAACGGCACCTGCTGAGAGCGAGACGCCCCTATCTGAGAAGTCGGTGAGCCTGTAGATGAAGCCGATCTCAGCATCTCCCAAGGCATCCTTCTCCCATTTACCTATTGGTCTGTAGCCATAATAGTTCACCACCAGTGACTGGATGAGCTCGGCGTTGGTGCTTGGAAGTTGCATGGTTAAGTCTTTGACGAATTTTCCCACTGCCGTGTCTGGGTTCGCGTTCCTGATGGTCGCTTGAACCGATGCGAGGTTGCTTGCCTTCGTTTGGCGGAATCTGATGTCCGTTTTGATGTGGTAGACGGGAATCGAGCCGTAAACCGTGAGGTGGTCGGTGACCCCAAAACCATAGCCAAACCCCTGGGCAGTGACATCGGCGCTCACGTCCGCAGAGAACTCGCCCAAGGAGAAATTCAGAAATCAGCTAGGGGACATCGCACGCAATTGCTCGAAATAGGTTTTGATGACGTTACTCACGTCCTCGAGCCTGCTGGACGTGAATTCCTCCTTCAGGTTGAGGGAGTCCTCTTTTCCGCTGGCATCGTATTGGGACTTGATTTCCGAGACCATGACCTGCTTGAATACCAGTGTATTCACGTTTTTTGGGAGGGTGTCGTCAAGATGCCCCCAAGGCCTGCCAAAATGGCAGCATTCCCAATGCCAGAATGGTCAGGTTTTTTGATTTCATTGCAAGGATTTTAGCTGGTTTCCAAAGTGGAGTGAAACAATCTGGACCCAGTGAAAAAACTACCATCTCCTCCATAAATTTTGTACACATGATATAAAAGTAGACAATGAAAAAAGCGTTTTCTCCCATCCTGCTATTCATCGCCCTCACCCTCGCCATTTCCTGTGGAAAGGAGAAACTCACTCCCATGGTGGGCACCAACACGGTCAATGAACTGAGGAATGATCAACCCATTAATTTCTCATATAAGATCGACTCCACCAAAATCGAGGAGTATGCGAGTGGGGCGAAGAAATGCCGGTTTTCGGGAAGCTTTTCCAGGGAATCGCCTTCGTCCTCGCCAACAGCAACATCTCCTCCAGAGGGGGGCATGAGCTCCAGCTTGAGCCCGTGGAGGTGGATTTGAATTCTTTGGGCACCATCGATTTCCAGTACATCGATTGGATGCGCCTGGACTCCCTCATGGTGAGCATCGACAATGCCAAAAAAAAGGATTCTCTGGAATTCATCGAGAAGGTTGAGGTCTTCGCCCTTCTGGAAACCCCTTTGAAAGATGTCCCATTGAATGAAAATGGCATGGTTCGCCTGGTGTATTTCGACAAGAAAATACATAACATCGAATGTGACGGGCGTTGCATGAACCTTCGTATCGAGAAAATTAATTGGAAAGAGCTGGTGAAGAACAATCCCAAAGTGAAGCTTCTCCCTAAAATTGTCATAAATTCCGTCCCCTAAAAGCACCATGGCACATAGCGGGTTCAGTGAGTTTCAGTATAAAATTCAACATAGGTTTTTAAACTCAATCTCCCAGGAATCATCCCATGCGCCTTGGTTTTGATGGCAAGAGGGCCGCGCAGAATACCCGTGGAGCTCGGCAACTATTCACGTGGCACACATTCGAAGAGGACTGCTCAGCTATTCAGAGGAAGAGCTTCTTCCCTCTCACCCCCGGTTAAGGATGAGGAGGGCCCTTCGTTTGGTTGAAGAGAATTCAAGTGCCAGGCTCCACCTGAGGACCCCAGGAAAGGTAGCCTGGAGAAGAAAATCCCCTCTCTGTGGAGGTCATTTTCCATCATTGGAGGAAGCTTGAAAGAGGACCAGCTGGACTTATATGCACGGCCTCTCCACAGAGATCCCCTTCGGGAGTAACGGGGCCAAGCATAAGAACGTGGTCACCATCCATGACCTGATAGTCCCTCCGTTATCCGGAATTCTTTCCACTCTGATCGACAGGGTGGTTATAAGCAAAAATTTACTTATGCCGGGAAGAACGCCGACCTGGTGATCGCCATATGCGAGCAAACCAAACGTGACCTGGTTGAGCTGCTGGGAGTGGACGAAAAGAAGATCGTGGTCCACTACCAGAGTTGCGACCCGCTCTTTTATGACAAGATTTCCTTTGATGTGGTTAAGGCCGCCATGAGGGAGTATGGGCTTGACAGGCCCATTCATCCTGAACGTCGGTGCCTTTCCGGAGAGGCAGAACCAGCTGCGTTTGATTGAAGCCTATGCCCAGGCGGCCGATAAGATCCAGCAGCCAGCCTCGTGTTCATTGGTGCAGGAAAATCTTATCTGGATAAATGCAAGAAGAGGGTGGAGGAGCTCGGCATTGGGAGGCGCGTGCACTTTCTGAGCAACATCAAGTTCCCTCTCCTGCCATGTTTCTACCAGGCCGCGGACCTGTTTTGTTTTCCCCTCGCACTTCGAGGGTTTTGGGCTGCCGATAGTTGAGGCACTTTTCTCACGGACACCGGTCATCACCTCACTCGGCTCTTGTTTTCCCGAGAGAGTGGGGAGAGCATGGAAGCATTTACATTGACCCACTCTCCGTCCAGGACATCTCTGACAACATCGTTCGGGTGCTGGATGACGTTGAATTCCAAAATGGCATGATTGCTGCTGGTTGGGATTATGTCCAGCAGTTCCACCGCAAGAACTCCACAGGGAAACTCCTTGAGTGTTACGCTCGCCTATTCTGAAAAAGCGGCAAAAATTTTAGTTAGTCAGAATTCTTCCGATAACATGTTGGGGTTTCACGGTTGAAACCTCAACGGTCCTTCAAGGAAGAATGTAAATGCGAGTCTCAAACGAATTTAAATTCGATGACGGCACAGCGGTTTGTTCGCGCGAAGCACCCGAGGAGCTCTCCCTTGAAGATGGAAAGTTGTCTTCAGGGGACCGCATTCGAGTCAATGCGGCAATCGATCCCGCGGGACTCGCCATCTCAGAGACCATGCGTGCAAAGATCCGCAGCGGACTACCAGGCAGAAGAGAAACTCCAATGACTCAATCTCACCTCGTGCAGGTCGCGGAAGGCGCACTGGGGAGCATGCAGGGAATGGCCGCAAGGCTCGAAGGAGCTTGCCCTCCAGCAGCAAACGACACCTTTGGCTCAGGCGAGCAGGATCATGATGGATACCGAGTTCCAACAATTAAAGAATGAGGTGAAGAGGATCACTGCCTCAACCAGCTTCAACGGCAACCACATCATCAGGGGAAAGGGAGACATCTCGACCTGCAGATCGGTGTAAACGGGCTGGAAGACCAGGACCGCATCCAGTATGACATGAGTAAGCTCATGGATGTGGACAATAACTTCGGAATCAACAACGTGGACTTAAGGACTAAAGAGGGGGGCACAGCAATCCCTTGGCGTCCTCGAAAAAATGATGACTGACATCGGATCAAGCCGTGCGGAGCTGGGAAGCTTGAGCAACAGGATGAGTTCGGTCATCCAGAACCTGCAGGTCTCCGAGAGAGCCTCTCGTCCAGTAACTCAAAGATCCGTGATACTGACGTGGCAAGGGAAGCCGGCATAAAGATGAAAGCTGAGATCGCCCAGAGCGCCAGTATCTCCATGCTGAAAATGTCCAATGATCAACCCAACATGGTCCTGAAACTAGTGAGCTAGCGGGAAGAAGAGCCTGAAGGTCGTGCCCTTTTGGGGTTTGCTCACCACCTTAATTTTTCCCTCGTGCTTTTGTATGATGTGCTTCACGATGGAGAGTCCAAGTCCCGTCCCCTCAATTTCACTTGATCTCGCGGCGTCGACCCTGAAGAAGCGCTCGAAGATGCGGTGGAGCTGGTCTTCAGGAATTCCTATGCCGTCATCGGAAATCTCAAGCACGGTGAAGGAGTCCTCAATGCTGGTTGAGAGCGCCACGTTTCCATTCATCCCAGAGTATTTATAGGCATTGTCGATGAGGTTGATCATCACCTGTTCGAAGAGGTTGTGGTCGACATGGAAGTAAGTCTCTCTCAGGTCCAGGGTGAACTTGATGTTTTTTTGAGGGTAGTTGGCGGCAAGCTCATGGATCAGGCCATCAATGATGGGTTCGATGTGGATGTCTTCCTTGAAGAGGTCCTTCTTCTTCTCGACGGAGGTGAGCCTGAGCAGGTCACTGAAGAGGTTCAGGAGCCTCCTGGAATTGTTGTCGCCCTTAAGGAAGATGGCCTTAGCTCACTGTCGTAATCAGCATGTTTTTCCAAAGTTGCTTTCAGGTTATGCATCTGGGCGTTCAAGATGGTCAGTGGGGTCCTGACCTCATGGGAGAAGTTTGCCACGAAATCCTCGCGCATCTGGTCTGCCTGCTTCCTCTCCGTCACGTCATGCATGATGCAGAGATAGTTCTGGATGTTTTTCAAGGGAAAGATTTTTATCTCGAAGAATTTCTTCATGGAGTCCTGAACTGGATGAAAGCTGAACTCATTGAGCTTCTGGACCTCATTGGTGGTGATGGCCTTCTTCACGAAGTCCTGGAAGTAATGGTTCCTGGTCACTTCTAAAAGCGTGTTATTCACTGACTGGGAGGGAAGTAGAGGTGACCCTGCGCAACACCAACGCAACCCACAGTAGCCTCTTTGTTATCATAGAGTTATCTCTCCATTACTTCCCGAGATCTTAATCCTTGACATTCTAACAAACTCTGGCGATATTAGTAAATACTAATCGACAGATTGATTTACTAATGGCGAACATGATTCCCAAGACCACCGCGAAGAAACCGGCTCGTTCCAAGGCGGATCGCATCGCGGGAAGTCTGCGCCAGGAGATCATCTCCGGACGCCTGTCACCCGGTGCCATGCTCCCCAAATGGGACGATCTGCAAACGCAGTTCCGGGTCTGCCGTCCCACGCTCACGCAGGCGGTGGAAGGGCTGAAGCGTGACGGATTCGTCCGCACGCACCGCAGCCAGGGCACGTTCGTCCACGACCGGCCGCCTCACCTGGTGCGGTTCGGAATCGTCTTCGCGTCCGGTCCGTCGCGCAGGCTCCTGGGGCTCGGCGGGTGGAACCAGTTCTGGGATCACCTCGCCAAAGCCGCCCCGCTCGTCGAGCGTGAGTTCGGCGTCGAGCTTCCCGTCTTCTACGACGTGTGCGATGAACGCTCCGCCGGCCACGCCGCGCTGGAACTGGCGGTCCGCCGCCAGACGGTCGGCGGGCTCATCATCGTCGGCACCCCCTCCCTGCTCTACCTGCCGACGATCACCGAATTCGCGCTACCCAAGGTCGCGATCTTCGACGGCGCCGACGGACTCGCGATCGGCTGTCCGCAGCTCTATTTCGACTTCGATTCTTTCGTCTCCCGCTCGCTCGAGATGGTCAAGGCCGAGGGTCGCCGGCGCGTCGCGTTCTTCCACGTTCCCGGCGACGCTAACAACACCGAACTCGAAGCGCTGCGCCGACGGGGCATCGCCAACGCGGTTCCCGGCGAATCGATCGACTCGCGCTACCTCCGCGAGATGAGCCAGGACGACTACTGGCAGACGCCCGCGCACTGGCATTTCCAGGTGGGTCGCGCGGGGATCGGCAACGTCGTGCGGCTGCTGCTTGATCGTCCGGTGGAGCAGCGCCCCGATGCGCTGATCGTGTCGGACGACAACCTGGCGCCCTCGGTCCTCGCCGGTGTCATCGCCGCGGGGATTCGCGTGCCCGACGAGTTGCTGGTGCTCACCCACGTCAACTGGCCGACCTACGGCGCGGACGTGGTGCCGATCCAACGTCTGGGGTTTGACGTGAGATCGCTGCTGCGTCGCTGCGTCGAGACGATCGCGAGCGTTCGCGCCGGCGATCCGGTCCCCGAGATGCAGCGACTTCCCGCATTGCTCGAAGCCGAGGCGTCGCAGCTCGCCGCCAGCACTGAACTATCAACGAACAACGTGGCTGTTGTGTGACGGAAACCTGTTTCCTTTGGAGGAGAAAACATGCAGATTACGAATCGGTTCGCGACGCTATTGGGCGTTGCGTTGTGTGCGACGAACGGCATTGCTCACGCGGCGATTCTGGCGGACTATCGCTTTTCGTCGAATCCGACGAACAGCGAGCCCCTGGTCACGCAGAGCACGGCAAGTGTCATCACCAGGTCGACGGACGTCGCGTATGTATCGACATCCGGAAACCCGGGTGGAATGGCGAGCATCGCGGTCGACAAGACCGATGGCACGAGCGAAACCAGCGCGGTCGCCGCAGGTGACTATATCGCCTTCACCGTCACCCCGAATGTCGGCTACGCACTGGATCTGAGCGACGTGCAATTCGACTGGGTAGTCCAGCGTGATAGCGCCGGAACCGGTGATCCGAGCCCACTGACCGCAACCGCATTTCTCAAGTCGAGCGTCGGCGGATTCGGAGCGACGGATCCGACTCTCGGAACCGTGAGCCGCGGCTCGACGACTTTCGGAATCGGCGTAACCAATCCTTGGGCAAACGCCCAAATCGACCTCAGTTCGCTTGCCAATTCCTCGTCGGCGGTGACCTTTCGTCTCTACCTCTACGATAACGGAAGTTATGCCAATAGTCGCGTTCGACTCGATAACCTAGCTGTTCACGGCACGGTCGTGCCCGAACCGGCGTGCGGTGCGAGCATTGGTATAATGGGCCTTCTACTGCAGCGGCGTCGGCGCCGGTAGGAACGAGTGGAACAACGAGGGCTCTCCCATGGCACTGTTGCGAACATGCCTCCATTGCGCCAGCGTTTGCCTGTTCGCCCTAACCGGCGTGCTGGTTGCCGCTGAACCGGCGCGCACGCGCATGGCGCTCGACGCCGCGCCGTGGCAACTGCACTTCGTCGACGGCGAGCCCAACGGCGGCAAGGGCAAGCCGGACGGCACGGAGTTGCCCGACAGTTTCGCCAACAACGACGGCTGGTCGCCGATCCGCGTCGGCACGTCCTGGGAAGAGCAAGGCCACGCCCGCAACGGCGTCGGATGGTATCGAACCCGCTTCACCATCCCCGACGCGTGGAAAGGTCAGCCGCTCGTCCTCAACCTCGGCCGTCCCGATGACGGCGGCGAAGCGTTTCTCAATGGCAAGCGGCTCGGCGCGGTCACGCGGTTCGGCGATCAGCTCCGCTTCCGCATCAAGCCGGAGGATGTGCGCGTCGGTGCAGACAACTATGTCGCGGTCCGCGTATGGGACTGGTATCAGGCTGGGGGGCTGAATACCGGTGACTTCTCCATCGAACGCTACGGACCTGCGATGCAGGAAGCGCCGACGCAGACGCCCGCGTCGCTGGCGTTGCCGATCATGCGTTCACTGAAGGACGACGTGATCAAAACCCCTGGCTGGTCCTGGGGCTGGCGCGACGCCGGCACCAGCGACACGCGGCCGAAGCTCGCGCCGGCGCGCGGAGCGTTGAATGGGACCGATGCCCTCTCGGTACGCGTGGATCGCACGGGTTCGACAGAGTTTTTCGACGTCCAACTCCCCGCCGGCTGCACTGGAACGGCATGGCGACAAGCCGGCGCCGCTGCACTGCAATTCTGGATCAAGAGCGACGACACCGAAGGCGAAATCCAACTCCGCCTCAATCACGGACGTTACCGTTGGGGAGGCGGCGCACAGTCGAGCTACATGGCCCGCACCGTTCAAGCCCGGGGTCGGCTGGCAACAGGTCACCGTTCCGCTGACCGCATTTCAGCGAGCCGTGCGCGACGCCCAGTTTGAACCGCTCGCCCGACGTGTCCGTGATCGACAACATGTCGATCGGCTACGGGAACAACGAGTTGCGTCGTCCCGGAACGATCCTGCTCGGCGGGTTTGAGGTCGTCTCCCCCGCCATCGCGCCGTCGGCGACTCCGATCGACCTGGCAGGCTTGTGGAAGTTCAATACCGACGACAAACGTCCCGACGCTTCCGCGTCCGTCTTCGATGAAGCCGACCCCGCCGCCGCCCGGGATCGGCAAGGCTACGGCGTCGAACTGGGTTGGTCAGCGCAGGGCTTTGACGCGTCGACATGGACCGAAATCTCTCTGCCCGGCACGTGGGAATCGCAAGGCATCAACTACAACGGACCGGCGTGGTTCCGCCGCGAAGTGATCGTGCCCGCGGGTTGGGCGGGTGAGACGCTGCGCCTGAATCTTGGCAAGCCTGACGACACCGCCGAAGTCTTTTTCAATGGCGAATCGGTCGGCAAGACGTCCGCCGCTGGCGAGAGCCTTATGGTGGACCTTCCACCGGCGAAAGTGCGCTTCGGACAAGCCAATCTGATCGCGGTCCGCGTGACCGATTGGCACCAGTTCGGCGGACTTCGCCGCAATGTCGCTTGCGCTCAAGCAGGCCGATCTGCAGGTGCGTTTCGCCGGAACGACCGAAGCCGGCGTTGCGCCCGATCAGTTCGAGATGGGCGGTAAACCCGGCAAACCGCTCGAGTTCACGCTGCGGTTCACCGGGAAGCTGACCGACGCCGCCGAGACGCGAGTGGAGTACCAACTGGTCGACTGCTTCTATCGGCAGATCGCATTGGGCGCGATCAAAACGCAGCGATCGTCCGACGGCGCACTCGCCGCGGTGCTCACCCTTACGCCGGAACAATCGCACCGCCTCTATTACGGTGAATGGTTCACGTTGACCGCACTCCTTCGCACCGCCGACGGCAACTTAGTTGCAGCCGAGGCGTGGAACGAAGTGAAGCTGAAGTACGCCGGTCGCGACGCGCTCGCGCTCCCGTCGCTGCCCGATCAGCCCGCCGAGTCGACGCCGTACGGAGGCGCTGAAGCTGGTCGACGTCATCGACGCGTCTGCCGATCCGACCGTCGAGCCGCACCCGTACAAAGAAGGCGGTATTCGCGCCGCATGGGTAGGCCGCCGGGCGTATGCTAGTTGGGTGGACGGCATCACCGTCGAGTCGCTGCAGGACCGCAAATACCGCGAAGTGAACAACAACCAGTTCTTCGGCTATCGCGTCGGCCGTGGGAAACTGAAGCCGGGCACGGCGTACCTGTTGCGCGTGCTCGTTCCGGACGACAAGCGCCGGTACTTCGTCATGGACATCCAGACCGGCCGCAACTACCAGGGCACCGGTTACTTCAACGGCGCCGCTGCTGACGATCCGAACGGCAACTACCCGGTCACCAACGAGTACCAGTGGTACGACCACATCGTCATGAACGACGACGTGACCTACGGCTCCGAAGGCAGTCGAACGACCTCCAGCGAGAACGGTTTCTGGGTCTTCTTCCACGATAACGGCCGCGCCTACACCGGACAGTACCAAGCCGGGCCGGCGGTCGCGGAGATTCGCCTCTACGAAATCGGCGACGCCAAATCACACGAACCGCAGATCCGATTCCCGGAGGGCGCGCCGCATCGCGTGCTCATGCTCGACTGGGAACGTGAACCCGAAGCACCGCCGGCGGACGTGGTGCAGTACGCGAAGCTGATGGGCTTCACGCACCTTTCGCCGACGATCCAGAAGTGGGCGTACGGCGCGTACTGGGACAACGAACTCGGCTTCCGTGCACCGACGTGGCACAAGGTGTCGCGCGACGGCGAACGCGACGAAGACATCTACGCCAAATGGCTCGCCGCGACCGCGAACGCCGGCATTTCGCTCGTCCCCCGCGTCGAGTACGGCGGCGGACCCAACCTGCCCGAATCCGCCAAGGTGATCGGCCCGGACGGGGAAATCGATGGCGTCGGCCGCTTCATCAACTGGGGCGCCAACATCCTGGCGCCCGAAACGTGGGATGAGTTTTCCCGCGTGATCGATCAGATTGTCGTCGACCCACAGCAGAAATACCCGCAGATCGCCGGCATGCTCTGGCGGCAACGTCAGGACCGCATCAAGCCGAGCTACGGCGTGCGCGATGTAGAATTGTTCTGTCGTGAAACCCATCGCGACATGCCTGTCGGCACGCCCGCGGAAATCGGGAAATGGGCGTCGCAAACGGTGGGTGATGCCTATCACGCGTGGTGGCAGGTCAAACGCGCGGATTTCATTCGCAAGGTGCGCGATCACCTCAAATCGAAGGACCCGTCTCTTCAGCTCTTCTACTACCCCTACGACGAAGACGGCTGGACGCTCGGGCCGAAAGGCAACTCGCACAATTCGCCGGAAGACTGGAGCGACCTGTACGACGTGCATCGCGCCGGCGAGTTCTGGAAACGACGTCTCGCGGAGTTGCGCCGTTCCGCCCGAGCAGTTCGCCGAGCAGGTCCGCACGTTCGCGCAGCCGCACATGCGTGTTCTTCCGGAGCTTTTCGCCAACGACGCCGATCTGCACATCCTCGCGCCAGTATGCAGGCAATATCTCGCGAACAACGCCAGTTACGTGAACTACTTCCGAACCGGCGCCGGACTGTCGGTGACACACGCGTTCAGTTACGAGGAGAAGGGACGCAACAACGTCCAAGGCGACCGCTACGAATCGAGCGAGATGACTCCCGGCGGGCGCGATTTCGCGATGGCGGACGAAGTGCAGGTGTTCTTCCACGGCGACCCCGTCATCTTCACCTGCACGACCTACACCTACGGCCGCGGCTGGGCGGAACAGCATCGCCGGTTCGCGCAGGCGTTTCTCGCGCTGCCTGCGGTGCCCGGCACGGTCGTCGCACAATCGCAGCCCGACGATGACGTCCGCGTCCGCACCTACGACGCGGCCGGCAAACGCTTCGTCAGCGTCGCTTACCGCGGCGCGACCCAACGAACGATCGAGGTGACGATACCCGGCTCGGGCGAAGTCACCGACCTTGTCACCGGCGATGCGGTCCAGGCGAAGACCAACGCCGGTACGACGCGTTTCTCCGTGACGCTGTCGCCGATGTCGCTTAACAGTTATTCCTTGGCGCCTTGATTGAGGGAGCTATGTCCTGCACACCTCTGCAAGTTCGAGACGGTCGTCGTCGCCAGGCGTTTACGCTTGTGGAACTCCTGGTCGTGATCGGCGTAATCGCGGTGCTCATCGCGCTCCTGCTGCCCGCGCTGGCGCAGCGCGACGATCCGCGATCGATGTCTCGTGCAAGTCGAACCTGCGGCAGATCGGGGGCATGATGCACACGTACGCCTCGGAAAACCAAGGCGTCCTCCCCGGCGTGCTCGCGAACCGGAATGGCGACGAGTTTCCGAACTGGAAACAGCGCCTCTCTCCCTCGATCGACACGTTCCCGCGGATCTACGAATGCCCGGCGGAGTCGGGTTTGGTTGAGCTTCCTCACCAGAAAACGCCCGCGAAGTATTACGCGATGAACATGTACCTCGCGCGCCTTCCCGATCCCGAGCCCTGGCTGCCCAGCATCGCAAACGACAATTACTGGATCAACAAGCGGCTCTCGTGGGTGCGGTACAGTTCCGAAGCGGCGCTCGTCTTGGAAGCCCGCAAATCCGAACAGCGTGCCAGCCGGTACGCCGTCGTTCCGGGTTCGTTTGCACTGAGTCGCTTCGCCGATCTGAAGCGTCATTACCGCCGTCAGAGCAACGTCCTCATGGTCGACGGTCACGTCGAAGCACGTCGGCCGAACGAAGTCGACCTCCCCACCAACCGCTGGAACGTCTTCTGGGAAGGCCGCTGACTTGATCGTCAGCAATGCGATCGATCGCGCCGCCAGCAAGTAAGTGCGGGCCGATGTCGGACGAACGCATCCGCCGCATCGAGTTCACACCGCCCGGCGGCGACGACTCGACACCAGCAATCCGGCGGAGCCAATCCAGAGGGCAGACACACCCGGTTCAGGCACTGCAGTCAGGATGCCCGTTGCCTCGGAGAACGTATAGGTCGACGCCCCGACGGTTTTGCTCCACACGCTCGACGTTTCGGTGAACCCCACGACGGTGAATGAACTGCTGAACACTTCATTCAGTGACGCGTTGTCCACGACCGTCCAGCTGCCACTGGTGGCGGCGTTCGTCAGGTCAAAGACAAAATCGCCGTCGAGGGTGAGCGTGTTATTGTTGACACCGCTCGCGGTGATCTTGTTATTGACGCCGCTTGCACCGATCACGAACTTCATCTGCGCGTTGTCGGAGAGACTGAGGGAGCTTGTTGCAGAGAGCGTCGTGTCGCCGGAGTACGTGTTTGCGATGACGTTCGAGCCATTGCCGAGTTTTGTGAGACCCGTCCCGACAGTTGTGATGCCGCCCGTGCCGGAGATAGGCCCCGTGTAGCGAACGTCCGCCCCGCTTTGCTTAACGCTATTCAGACTGACCGAACCGTTGAGCGTGATGTTGCCGGAGAATATGGAATTCGCCGATGCACTGGTGCTCGTGCTACCCAGCATCAGCGTGCCACCAAACGACTGGCTCGCGACGGTGATGTTGTTGGACAGGGTGCTCCCCGCGGTTCCTTCGAGCGTCGCCGAGTTCGCGGAGACCGCACTCGAGTTTCCCAGCGTGATCGCGTTACCGTTTCCGGCGAACGGCGAAACGGCGCCCCGAGCCGCTGAAAGCCACCGCGCCGCTCTGGATCGTCACGCTGCCCGTGAAATCCGACGCCGCAGTGCTCAAGGAGATCTGACCCGCGGCAATGTTGTTGCTGGCGTTGATGAAGGTGATATCCCCATTGCCGTGAAACGCCGCCCCGGTACCCGAACTGAAGGTGATTGAACCGGTCGCGCTGGTAGCACCGCCTGAGCTGACGATGAACAGGTTGTCCTCAAGCTTGAGGCCGCCCCGTACCGCCGAATGAAAGGATCGCCGACCCCGTTGCGGAACTCTGGATGATCGCTCCGTTACCGTACGAGTTATTGGTATTGGTACCGCCGTTATTGAAGGTGACCCCGAAGCTGGTGCTCCCGGAGGTCCCCCCTTGCGATACCGAGCGGGTGTTGGAGTTGATGCTCCCCAGCTTGATGGCGCCGACCGTCACGCCGCCGGTTACATCCTGGGTCGTGGTGCCCGACGTACTAAAGCTCGCAAATGCGCTGCTCGCATTGGGATACCCGGTGGTGCTGGTCCAGCCCGGCGTCGTCCCGGTCACGTTGTACGTAGACCAGTTGCCGGTCCCTTGCTGCCACGCGTACGTGGCGCCGCGGGCCGTGCCCACATTCAGGAAGAGACTCCCCGCCATGACACAGCAGCCGTAGACCGCCACGCGTTGCGATTGGATCAGCATTGCTCACTCCACCTTCCGCTATCAGTCAACCTCGGCGGTTCCACTCTGCGCCGACTCATCATGAAAGCTAATTCATCAACGGGCCGATTGCAAGAGTTGCTTTTGTTTCTGCCAACATTGGCATTTAGCGTGTTCTCGAACGCCGACAGCGGGCCTCTCAGAGCACCTGTGGGGAGCACGAAAAAAGACCGTTCCGAAACCCGCATCCCGTGCCCTTCTCCCGCAAATTGCCGACTCTTTCTAGACGATCAGCTGACTCTTCCGCATGCCCTCACGCGACACCCTTTCCGAAAGTACAACAATTGTATAGACGGAGGCCGAGTTGGCAGGTATAAGCGCCGACGCGATCGTCGGACCGTGGGGGGAGCACGGGGAACGTGCCATAAACGGTGTTCTGACAGGCGGATGCGTTGAGTCGAGCGAGGACGAACCGATGAAAGTGATGACGGCAGCCTGTGCGTGGCTTGGACTGATGGTTTTCCTGGCGGCGTCCGCGAGGGCAGAAACTTTCCCCATTCCGCGCATTCCAAACGTCACAATTGACGGCCGGAACTCGGACTGGAAAGACGCTGGCGCCCGCGTTGGCGTGCTCTCGAGGCTGAGCCACGTCGGGATCGAAAATGACCCCACCGGCAGGACAGATCTGCGTCTCGGTTGGGACGATCAGGGACTCCTAATCCTGATTCGTGTTCAGGACGAGACGCGGGTCGAATCCGGCGACGATTCGCTCTATCGAGGCGATTCGGTCGAAGTCTTCCTGGCTCCGTCGGTCGGCTCGAAGGATTTCCTGCAAGTGGTGGCGTCGCCCGGCATTCCGGACTCCGAAACCCCCAAAGTCCGCTCTACCGTCGTCGTCCACGGGGATCTGCTCAAAGCAAAACAGGCGGCGGAAGTCGCCGGGGGATCGGACGCGAAGGGCTGGTGGTTGGAACTTCGACTCGGCTGGTCTGGGCTGGGCATTGCGCCTTAAGAGTCGAGCCAGATCGGCGTACAGGTCATCATCAACAATCGCGACATCCCCCTCACGCAGGTCGGGAACCTCTTCAAGCTGCGCCACCCAGATTGAGCACTTCTGCTTCTTCCCGGATCGAACCACGTCCTTCGATCCCACGCGAATGGCTGCGATGCGACTGACCGACAAGACCGTCGAAAATCGTCTCGCTCAGACCGAGCTCGACGCCACGGCGCTCACGATTCGTACCGTCGCGGATTTCACCGGGCAGAAGATCAAGGTTCGACAGGGCGAGGCGGTGCTGGCCGAAGCGACGTTACCCGATCCGGACCAGACGCGCCTCTCGCGTCGCCCGACTTCCGCTGCCCCACTTCGATTCGCATGGCCTTCCCCTTGAGCTAGCGATCGGCGAGCAACCCTTAGGACATGTGCGTCTCTACCAGACAAGCCGACCGGCGGAACAGCAGGTCATCGATGAAGCATTGAATACCGCCGATGAACACCGGCGGCTTTCGCTGTTGCGTAAATTGCAGAAGGATGCGGTCGATGACCGGCAACTGCAGGCCGACATCGAGACCCTGTTGCCGCTCGTGGAACAGGCTGCCGAGGGGCGTTCCCGCGGAGTCTGGTCGATTGGAGCGCCGACGCTTACCTCAACTTCGGCGTAAATCTCATGTCTCCGCCGGCCCTGCGGCATGACTCGCCGCTGTACCCGCTCTATGGTCTGTACCGTGCGCGCAATGTGATCTGGTTCGGCATCGCCAACGGTACCGCAGAAGATCGCCCCACCTACATCAAATTGGCGCGAACTGCTGGCAGAGGCTCGAGCCGGCGCCCGCAATCCCATCATCGGGATGTACCTGGATCAACCGATTTCCTGGCCCGGGCCCGCGGCGGATCCCAATGCGCCCGCATGGGCGAACGATCAGCGACAGGCGCTTCACAAGCTTTCGGAGGTCATCCACTGGTGGATCGACGAGCGCCAACTGAAGAGCGGGTCCTTCGGCGGCGATTGGGAAGACGACTGCGAAATGTGGTGCAATTGGTTGCCGGTATTGATGGCTTTCCAAGACCCCACGATCGAGGCGGCGGAGGAGAAGTCTCTGCCAGGGAATGTTCAACCCGCCCGACATGGCGTCCGGCTACACCTCGATCGTGAAAGACATCGAGCATTCCTCCGAGCCGAGTGCCGACACCATTACGCCGATGCTATTCCTCCGGCCGGATGACCCGAAATGGCTAGTACGCGCGGTGCGCATCTCCGAAATGATGCGCGACGTCTGGACGGGCAAGAACCAGCGCGGCCAGATGATGTTCAAGAACATCACACTGTGCCCAAGCGATCGGCTCCAATCCCAAGCAGGCGGTACCGACACCACCTTGAGCACGCGCCAGCCCGCCATCGTCTACTGGCAGCAGTCCAAAGATCCACAGCTCGGGGGCGTGCTCGGACCCTTGCTCGACACGTGGCTCGATGCCACCGCCCGCGCTGAAAATGGCAAGCCGGCCGGTATCGTCCCGTCCGCTATCCATTGGCCGGACGGCACGGTCGGAAATCCGAAAGGCAAATGGTGGGTACTGCAAAGCGCCAGCCCACTCACGACTGGCCGTGCTATGTCTCCGACATGCTCCACACCATGCTGCTCGCCTACCACGCGACCGGCGATGACAAGTACCTCGAACCCATTCGCTCGATGGCTCGCATCCGTGCGAAATACCTGAAAAACCCTGTCGGTGTCGAAGTCGTTACCGACCAAGCCGTCTCGTTCTTCGGAAGCATGAGCGATTCGGTGAAGATCGATCCGAGCCTCGAGCCCGGTTCCGAGCAATGGTGTGCCGCCCAGATGGGCCCGATGCTTTCCGGCGCCCTCGCCGGGTATCGCCAGCTCACCGGGGATACCGCGTTCGATGAGGTCCTGCGGCGAGACGGCAACGGGTACGTGCAGTTCATGCTCGATGGTAACCGCGGTGCGCTGGAGAAGGAGCTGAACGCCACCGCACTCGCGTTCGCTCAAAACAAGCCGGCATTCACGTCCGAGGTGCGATTCACTGACCGCGCCTTTCGGTTGACGCCATGGTATTTCAACACGGTGGTACAACGTCCGCTGCCCGTGCCCAACACGCGACTGCTTTACAACACGCTGACCGGTGACCCGACCAAGTGGTTCGCAAGCCGCCTCCCTGCCGTACGCTGGCTTACGCCTCCGCAAGACCTCGCGGCTTTGGTCGTGTCGACCGGAAAGGCACAGTTCGCTGCCGAACTCTATCATTTCGGCGATCGTGATCGGCCAATGGATATCGAACTGTACTCACTGGAAAAAGGACGTTACACCCTGACAATTGACGACATACAAGGCGGTGAAAAGAAACAGTTGCAGCAGCAAATCGTGTCCGTGGCCGGATCACGTACCCGCGTGTCAATTGTCGTTCCGACAAAACGCGTATGCCTGGTGTCGCTCGCCAGAGCTCCGCAGATTCCAGAGTAGGAGGCGCTTTACCGCGACGCCTTGGCTACTCGCCTGACGGCTGCCAATGCCCTGTCCAGCAAGACGGACTGGCCCGAAGTCGCCCGACAGCGAGAATCGCTGGTCGAACAGCTTACGAAAATACGCAGGGCCTGGCAAATGGATGCCGCCCCGATTGCGACGGCCAGCCGCATGCGCTGGCGCTTCCCGTTGTTCCGCGGAGGGCAACTGTTTGGCGTGGTAGCGATGTACTGCAGCTTCACGCGGACGCAAAATCGTCCGAACGCTGCCGCGCGGTAGCACGGACGCTCATTCAAACGCTCAGCGAACCCCGCAAAGCGATCGCAGGATGACCATGGCCCAGCGGACCAAGATCAAGGTAGGCCAGATCGGAATCTGCCACGAACACGCGGCGGCGAAGATGACCTCGCTGCGCCGTCTTACCGACGTCTACGAAATCATCGGCGTGGTGGACGACCGAAAAACCAGTGCCGCCAGGTTCGCCGGCAACGATCTCAAGCCCTACGAAGGGCTGACGTGGATGACCGAGGAAACACTTCGAAGCCACCCTGAACTCGAGGCGTTAATCATTGAGACGCCCAATGGCGACCTCGTCCCCACAGCCATCCGCTGTCTGAAGCGCAACCTGCCCATGCACATGGATAAGCCAGGCGGTAAAGATCTGGAGCTGTTTAGGCAGCTACTCGATGGATGCCGCCAGCGCAATCTCCCGTTTCAGATGGGATACATGTTCCGCAACAACCGCGCGATGCAATTCTGCAAGCGTGCGATGGACGCCAACTGGCTGGGTGGCATCTTCGAGATGCAAGCCAGCATGAGCCACAACTACGGTGGTGAAGCGTATCAAAAGTACATCGGCAATTTCGCCGGCGGCGTGATGTTCAACCTGGGCTGTCATCTGATCGACACGATCATCTGCATGCTCGGTCGCCCGTACGACGTTACGCCGTTCCTTAAGTCGTGCCCGGATTTGATCCCGCCATCAAGAACAACTGCGTCGCCATTCTTGAATATCCGCATGCGCACGCAACGGTCCGCGTATGCAGCATGGAGGTGGATGGGCTCCACCGGCGCAATCTGAAAATCTGCGGGACCAAAGGTACGATTGAACTGCTCCCGCTGGAACGATTCGACGGCCAGGCGCTGCAACTGCGCCTAACGCTGTTGGAGGGCAACGAAGAATATGTCGCCGGCACGCACACGGTCGATTTTGGCATCGCGCGGGACCGCTACGAGGATCAATTGCTGGAACTGGCGAAGATAATCCGCTGCGAAATGAGAAATCCCTACACGTACGAGCATGATCTTCTGGTTCAGGAGGCGCTTCTGGCGGCCTCCGGCTACACGAAATGGAAACGATAACCGAGGAGTGAATCGATGCGTTTGGCAGGTAAATACGGAATCGTAATCGGCGGCGGTGGCGCCATCGGCAAGGCCATTGCCTCGAAGCTGGCTGGCGAAGGGGCAGGCGTTTGCGTGGTGGATTCAAATCAGGAAGCCGCGAACGCCGTTGCGCACGAGATCATCGCTGATGGCGGAAACGCGCTGGCGTATGCGGTCGATATCCGCGACTACCAGGCCGTCAGCGCGATGACCGAAGCCGTCGCCGCGCGGTTTGGGAGCGTTGACATTCTGGTCAACAGCGCCGGAGGCAGCGCACGCAAGCAGATGAAGCATTTCAAAGATCAGTCCGTGGACGTCATCGACTGGATGCTGGGAATCAACCTGCACGGCCCGTTGTACTGCATCCGTGCGGCAGTCGGGCACATGGTGAAAAAGAATTACGGCAAGATCATCAACATCGCATCCAATGTCGCGACGGGCGGGTGGAAGGCGTGTGTCGAATACGGCGCCGCCAAGGGCGGCATCATCGCGGCCACGCGCTCGCTCGCGATGGAATTGGGTGAGTTCAACATCAACGTCAACTGTGTTTCACCCGGCCTCATTCAACGGCAAGGCGAGATGCCCGCCGATGAAATGGCGTTCGCGCATCGAACGTCGTTTCTCAATCGCATCGGCACGCAGGATGACATCGCCAACCTGGTACTTTACCTGGCGCTGCCGGAATCAGACTTCATCACGGGACAGAACTACATCGTGGACGGCGGGCGAAGCCTGGGGCTGAAAGACAAATATTGAGCAGGTGATGGCGTGCACGTCATCTAGATAGCCAGCAACCGAAACCTGCAATGGGCTGAAGTGCCCGCCCCAGTGATCAAACCAGACGAGAGTCTGATCGACATCCACGCCACGGCGTTGGACCGCGCGGACCTACTGCAGCGCGAAGGCTCATATCCTCCGCCGCCGGGATTGCCGGAATGGATGGGCCTCGAAGTCGCGGGCGTGGTGTCCGCCGCCCGGTCGCACGACGACGGTCGATGCAGCGTCAGAGACCGCTTTGTGCGCCGTTGGGCGGCTGCGGGTACGCGGGGCAAATATTCACACGGTACTTCCAATCACGGGTGCCGAGCAGGCGCACAGCATCCATAAGCGGAACGAAGACATCGGCAAGGTTGTTTTGGCAATGCGCCCCGACGGCCATCAGCAGAGAAGATCAGTGAAGCCGCCGTTGCCAGCAAGACAGCCGATGAGCGAAGCCTTGGATGCGCGAGTACGCCTCCTCAGGGCATTCGACGCGCTGCTTTCCTAATCTGACAATGATTTGCCCCCAGAAGCGTCTTCGCGTTCAACCCCGATGGCTCGCCACGAGTGAGCGCAGCGAGTCGAATGGAGCCATGGGGATTTGAACCCCAAATTCAACCATGCCATGGTCGCGTGATCCCATTTCACTATGGCCCCGGGATCGGGAAGGAAGAATGTACCGGATGGGGAAAGACTGTCAAGCCGCGCGGTAGAGTCGCGTGCGTGGGACGGGACGGGTAGATTGTCGCGCATGATCGTCGCGGGCATTGACGAGGCGGGGTACGGGCCTGTGCTGGGGCCGCTGGTTGTCGGGTGCTGCGCGGTCATCACACCGGACTCGGAGGAGCTGCCCTGCATCTGGAAGCGGCTGTCGAAAATTGTCTCCAAGACGCGGTGCAAGCGAGGCAAACGGCTGCACGTAAACGACAGCAAGATGGTGTACAGCCCGTCGTTCGGGTTAAAGGAACTGGAGTGCGCGGTACTGTGCCTGCTGCATCAGGCGCACGGCCCGGCCGAGACGCTGGGGCAGATCTTCGCGATGGTCGACCCCGCAATGGCACGCGATCTGCCCGGATATTCATGGTACGCCGACGCGCTGGACGACCGGTTCCCGATCAGTGTCGAGCAGATCGCGGTGAAGATCAGCGGCAACGTGCTGGCGATCGAGTCCGATCGCGCAGACGCGCTGCACGCACTACCGGGCACACGTGCTGCTGGAGCGCCAGTTCAATGAGATGGTGGAGAAGACGCGGAACAAGGCGTCGGCGTCGTTCTCGCTCGTGGCTCGTCACATCGACCACCTGCTGACGCAGTACAGCGATCAGAAGCTCCTGATCTTCTGTGACCGCCAGGGAGGCCGCGAGCATTACGGGCACGTGCTGCGGATGATGTTCGAGGACTGGGCGCTGGAGATCGTTTCCGAGACCGACAAACGCGCCGAGTACCGCCTCACCTGCGGGTGCGCAGCGCCACGATCGTGTTCTGCGAAAAAGCTGAATCGATCGCGCTCCCCGTCGCGGCGGCGTCGATGCTTGCCAAATACACCCGCGAAGCGCTCATGCACCGCTTCAACCGCTACTGGCGACAGCACAAACCCGAACTCGAACCCACCGCTGGTTACTACAACGACGGATGGCGATTCCTGCGTGACATCCAGGACGTGCGCACCAGGCTCGGCGTGCGCGACGGCGAGCTGATCCGCACGCGGTAACCAAGCGAAACAGAAAAGCCCATCCCGGCGGGATGGGCTTCTGTATTTCTCGGGGTCGTTCTGTCGATCACATCGCCGGCGCCGGCGAGTTGCAGACGCAGCACGAACAACGCGGCACTCAGCTGCAGGTCGGCGCCGAGCAAGTCCTTGCTCGTCTTGAACTGCCCCGCGTCGCCGGGCTTGTGTTCGCGGAGGATATCGAGTTCGGTGCGGGCGTCGATCACCTTGCGCATCTGCTCCGGCGTCACTTCAACCGTAAGGTCCGGATCCACGCCCCACTCCGCGGCGTTCTCTTCGCGGTGGATGCACTTGCCGTTCGGCAGGTAGTAGTGACTCGTCGTCAGCTTGAGGAACGCCTGCTGCTCATCGAGCGGGAAGAGCATCTGCACCGATCCCTTGCCGAAGGTGCGCTCGCCAATGATGGTGGCGCGCTTCAGGTCACGCAATGCGCCGGACACGATCTCGCTGGCGCTGGCGCTGTACTGGTTGACCAGCACCACCATGGGCACTTTGACGTCACTGTCGGTGGCGTGCGCGTCGATTCGCGACTCGGGCGCGAGGTCGCGGAGCGACTGCGTCGAGACGATCTTGCCTCCGGCGAGGAACTTGTCGGCGATCTCGGTCGCGGCGGTGAGGAGCCCGCCGGGGTTGGAGCGGAGATCGAGGATGACGGCGCGACGCCTTGATCCTCAAGCACATCGATCGCGCGGTTCAGTTCGTTGCTCGACTCCTTCGTGAAGCTGGTCAGCCGCACGTAGCCGATCTTTTCGGCAGGGTCGAGCATGTAGTCCCAGCCGCCGCCGGGGAGATGCATCCAGCCTTTGATGCTGGCGATCTTGATCACCTGCCGCGTCAGCGAGTAGTCGGTGACCTTGTCGTCCGGGCTCTTGATGGTGATGGTGACCGGCGTCCCGGTCGGCCCGGTGATCTGGTGCTTCGCCTGCAGGGTGGTGATTCCCTTGCGCTCTTGCCGTTGATCTGCGTGATGAAATCGCCCGCGCGGATGCCGGCCTTGAGGCGCCGGAGAATCCTCCAGCGGGCTGATGACCTTAGATCTGCCCGTCGACTTCCTGGATCTGGATGCCCACGCCGCTGAACTCGCCCTGCGTGGACTGGCGGAACTCATCCATGTCGAACGGCCAGATCATCGAGCTGAAGGGGTCGAGCGTCGCGAAGGTGCCGTCGGCGAACTCGCTGACGAGCACTTCCTCCGGAAGCATCAGCGTCCTGCCGTTGGCGTCCTGGACCACCTGCAACGTGTCGGCGAGGACCGTGCGGTCGGCGATGCCGTCCTTCAGCGATCCGATGCTCTTGTCGAGCAGCGCGACGAACTCATCGCGACGCTGCTGGTTGCTGAGGTTCGCGAACGTCTTGTCGAGGCCCGGCGTGGTCGCGAGCGTCTTGAAGCGCCTCGAGCCCGCCGGTAAGGATTTGGCTGTAGCTGATATCCTTGTAGTAGTTGGTGCGCGCGTCGACCAGCGCTTCGCGGAGCATGTCGAGCTTGACGCCCTTCAGTTCCTGCTGCCACTCGCTCTTGAGGTTCTGCGCGATCTGCTCTTCCGACTCCACCGGCTCTTCCGCGGTCGCGTCGACGGGCTTGGTGGTGGGCTTGGTGGTGGGCTGGGTGGTGGAGACCAGGAGCTTCTTGGCCGCTTTGCGGTATTCGATCTCGCGTTGCAGCGTGCCGGCGAAGTTCTCCGGCGCGTAGCGTGTGAGCACGCGGATGCGCCGGACCATTTCGTCGACGGCTTTGGTCCACTTCGAATCGGTCGGTTCGAGGACTGAGAGGTTGGCGTAAATGCGACGCGCTTTGAGCCAGTCGCCGTTGCCTTTGGACGCCTCGGCCATCTGCACCGCGGAAGCCCGCAGCGCCATCACCCACTGTTCGCGGGCGAACGACTTTTTGTCTTCCGCGAGCGTGTACGCGTCGGCGACGCCGTCCATCGCGAGGTCGAGGTAACCGCCGTCGCGGAGCACTTGCGTGTCGTGGACGGACTTCTCGAAGCTCACGCGCCGCTCGGAGCGAAACTTCTCCTCCATCGAGCGGTATTCGTTGATCCAGGTGGTCAGCCGAGCTTGATCGGGTTCGACCGCGGTGGAGGCGTATTGGAGCTTGAGCTTCTGCGGGATCGTTGACCAATCCTTGCCGCGGACCGAGTCCAGCACGGTGGACGGCAACGTGGTCGGGCCGGCGAAGGAACCGACCGACAGCGCCAGCGAGGCCGCAATCGCAACGACAGGAACCAGCAACTTCTTCATAGGGCGTGACTTCCGTGTAGATCCATGAATTCGCAAGCGGTGGCGGATGATGCTAACATTCGCGCATCGCGGTTCCAAACACAATCTGACCGAACAGAATCCGAATGCCGACCATCCAGACCCATCTCCGAGACGCCTTCCGGGCGGCGATCCGCGAAGTCTATTCTACGGACGCCGACCCCCTGCTGGTTCCCACGCAAAACGAAAACTTCGGCGACTACCAATGCAACGCCGCGATGGCGCTGGCGAAACAGCTCAAGCTCAAGCCCCGCGACGTCGCGGAGAAAATCAAGGCGTCGGTGAAGTTGGACGGGGTGGTCGACAAGCTGGAGATCGCAGGTCCCGGATTCATCAATATTTACCTCTCATCGGCGTGGGTCGCCGAAAAGTTGAGCCACGTCGCGACCGACCCGCGGCTGGGAGTCGAAAGCAAGCCAAACCCGCAGACCGTGGTGGTCGATTACTCCGCGCCGAACATCGCGAAAGAAATGCACGTCGGCCACCTCCGATCGACCATCATCGGCGACGCCATCGCACGGGTGCTGGCGTTCCTGCGTGAGAAACTTCATCCTGCAAAACCACCTCGGCGACTGGGGCACGCAGTTCGGGATGCTCATCGCTTACCTCCGCGATGTCGGCGCGTCTGAAGGCGGACACATCGCCGACCTCGAAGATTTCTACCGCCGGGCGAAGAAGCGGTTCGATGACGACACGGCGTTTCAGGACGAGGCGCGGAAGACCGTCGTCAAACTACAAGCCGGCGATCCGGACATCCTCGCGGCGTGGAGCAAGATGGTCGACGAGACCCGCCGGCACTTCCAGCCGCTTTACGAACGCATGGGCGTGCTGCTCAAACCCGAGCACGAACGTGGCGAATCGACCTACAACCCCCTCCTGCGCGGTGTGGTTGAGGCGCTGAAAGCGTCCGGACTCGCGATCGAAAGCGACGGCGCCATCGGCGTTTTCATCGACGGCGAAAAAAAGCCTCCTCTCATCATCGAAAAAACCGGAGGCGGGTTCCTCTACGGAACCACCGACCTCGCCGCGATCCAATACCGCGTCAACGACCTGAAGGCGAACCGGTCCATCTACTTCACCGACTCGCGACAGGCACAGCACTTCAGCCAGGTCTTCCGCACCGCGGATAAGGCCGGCTGGACCAAGGGCGCCTCGTTCGAGCACGCGCCCTTCGGCACGGTGCTGGGCAAGGACAACAAGCCCTTCAAAACCCGCTCCGGCGACACCGTCAAGCTCAAGGACCTGCTCGACGAAGCCGAGCAACGCGCCCTGGCGATCGTGAACGCCAAGAACGCCGACCTGCCCGAAGCCCCGAAGCAGGCGATCGCACACGCGATCGGAGTCGGAGCGGTCAAGTACGGCGACCTGTCAAAAGACCGCACCAGCGATTACGTGTTCGACTGGGACACCATGCTCGCGATGGAAGGCAACACCGCGCCGTACCTGCAGTACGCCCACGCCGCATCCAGTCCATCTTCCGCAAATCCGGGGTCGACGGCGTCAGCCGCCACCAACATCGCACTCGATGCGCCGCAGGAAATCGCGCTCGCGAAGCACATCCTGCGACTCGGCGAGGTGCTCGAAAACGTCGCACGCGACCTCAAGCCGCACCTGCTCTGCACGTACCTGTACGACCTGGCGACCCGCTTCAGCAGCTTCTACGAGAACTGCCCCGTGCTCAAGAGCGACGAGCCGGTCCGATCGCAACGACTGGCGCTCTGCGACTCACCGCCCGGACGCTGTCGCTGGGGCTCGATCTGCTGGGCATCGAGCATCCGGAGCAGATGTGATCTGACAGATTATCCCCGGGCATGCCCGGGGCTAAATGGATCACGTCATCCCCACCGCTTCGCTCAACTGCGCCACCGTCCGCGCCTTGCGCCATCGGTTGCTCCTTGTAGCACGCGATTCTGCCGGCCTCGTCGATCACCACCGTGCCGCGCTTGGTGCAGTTGTACGGTTCCATGCCGGCGTACATGTCGTACGCCTGCGCCATCCGGCGGGTCGGGTCGCTGAGCAGGTCGTACGGGATGTTGTACTGCTTCTTGAACGCCGCATGACTGAACGGCGAGTCGCAGCTCACGCCGAACACCACGGTGTTGTCGTCCTTCTTGATCTTCCCCAGATCCGCTCCGAACGAGCAGTGCTCGCTCGTGCAGACCGGCGAAAAATCCATCGGATAAAACAGCAGGACGACCTTCTTCCCGCGCAGTTCCAGAGAGCTTGACGACGGCCTTGTCCTGGTTCATGAGTTCGAGATCGAGAAATGGCCGCAAAATCGCCGGGCTTGAGGGGCATGTGTGCTTTCCGTGTGAGAGGTTGAATGTAAGAAACCCACCTGCGAGCAGGTAGGGCTGTGTCCACTTTTTGCGCAATACGCATTACGCGATACGCGATCTGCCTAACGCATGACCCAGACGCTCGTGCGTCTTGTTGATCGGGTCGATGCCGGGATACACCTCGTCGCCGGAGACGGTGTAGTCGAGCTGCAGGGTCTTGAAGAGGATGACCGGTTTGCCTTCGGCGTCGTTGACGGGCTTGCCGGCATCGTCTTTGAGCTGCGTGCTCTCGCCGGAGAGTCCGCTGACGAAGATGCTGAAGCTGCCCATCTCGGCTTCGGGTTCCTCCCAGATCGCCACACCATCTTTCGCCTGGTCTTCACCGACGTTGAGCGTTCCGGTGATTTGGAGAGGCGACATCATCAGCTTGTTCCCGCTCGCCTGCTTGATCTTGTCGAACGCGATTTTTGGCACGCCTTTGTCGGAACGCATGAGCTTGCCCGACTTGGTCAGCATGTGGAACGCGGGCATGAACTGGCGTTCTTCGTTGGTGTTGTTGGTGACGGTGTAGGTGACGTACCAGTAGGCTTTGGGATTCGCTTCTCCGGGCACCTCGACGACGATGCGTTTGGGCTCGGCGTACTTGAACTTCAGCTCCCACGACAACGGCACGCGGCTGGGCTCGGGGTAGGCGCTGACGAAGGTCGAAACCGTCAGCATGCTGAGCAGACCGATCGCGAGCGAGAGACGAGTCTTCATGGTGCAACAACCTGGGGTGATTGGTTCTGAGCTAAGATCCGCCGCCTGCGTTGGTTGGAACGCCGGACCCGTGGTATTGTCGAAGTCGATGGGCGTGCTGTCAAATTTCTTCCGCAAACGCAACGACGAGGACCTGCCTCCCCCGCACGTCCGCCGGCTGGAACCCGGCGAGACCGACGCCGGTCTATCGCTGGTCCTCGGGCTCGGCGGGCGCACCGCGGACCACGCCACCGTCGCGGAATTCGTCCAGTTCGCCAAACAGCGCACAGATCGACCTGTCCTGCGTCCTGGGCACGTTTTTCGGCGACCGTCTGGGCGCCGGACGCTCCCCGTCCCCAGCGCCGGCAGGACGGCGCTGCCTGATGAGCAGCACCGCGGGAAGCTCGCCGGTCCTCGCCCGCGCCATCGCGATGTGCGCCGACGAGGCGTGCCGGTCCATCGATCCGAAGGTCTGCCAGATCGTGCAGCTTCTGCTCGAACCGACCGAAACCCGCGCCGCCAACTGCCTGCAGGAAGTCGGGTTCAGCATCCTGACAACTCTTCTTTACCTCCAGCGGACGCTCACCCGCGAGCCCCCCGCACCCGTCCTCCCGCCCGGCTACCGCGTGCTCACCTACAACGCCGCCACGCACGACCGCTTCGCGCGCGCCATCCTCGCGAGCTACGAGCAGTCGCTCGATTGCCCGCAACTGCACGGGAAGCGACAGATCGCCGACATCATCGAAGGTCACAAATCCTCCGGCGAGTTTGACCCGAATCTCTGGTTCGTCGTCACCCGCAATCCGTCCGACGACCCCACCACTGACGACTGCGCCGCGCTGCTGCTCTCGCCGGTCCCGCACCACGCGACGATGGAACTGGTCTACATCGGACTCGCGCCCGCCGCCCGCGGGCACAGGCTCGGCGATTACTTTCTTCAACTCGCGCTGCATCGCACACACCTCGCCGGACTGCAACACCTGACGCTCGCGGTGGATGAACTCAACCAACCCGCGCTGCGCCTCTACTACCGTCACGGACTCGGCGAAGTCCACCGCCGACTCGCGCGATCCGATCACTCCCCGCGCCGCGCCAGTGACCGTGATGAGTTGGGTTCGCCTCGCTACCCGCAATCTGCGCTCCTGACGCGAACCTATCGGCCGAAGTCCTTCGCCCGCGATGACTTACAAACTGCCATTTAGGCAGGTGGGTTCGTTTGTTCAAATCGATGGGTTGGCGACGGTCGAGGTAGCCATCACTGGTCTACCTTCCTTTGGCGCCATCGGATGAACACCGCACGACCAGTCGCAGCATGGCGGTGCTATCCAAATCCGGATTGCCAAAAAGCGCAGAGCCCGCGCGAATCGCACGCTCCATATAGCCCGTCGCGCTGCGCGTTTGTCGGTCCAAATGCGCAGCTACCGCGCGACTTGCCTAGGAAATCGACCCCAAAATTCTCCGGATTGTCCTTTTCACCCGCTGCGCCGCGCAGCGCGCCGGTTCGCAGGCAAATTGGCATCCACCGGCCTCGGCGCGACGTATTATTCGGCATGCTGACACGATTCGCTTTGCTGCTGGGCGCTCTGATCTTCGCCGGGTGCGATGCCGGGCAGACGCCGGCGCCCATGGAATCGAACTCGTCCCCCACCACCCAGCCAATGAGCAACGCAACCCCCACGACTCAGGTCACGCGCACCGACGCGGAATGGAAAAAACTCCTCACCGCCGAGCAGTACCACGTGCTGCGCCAGAAAGGCACCGAGCGTGCCTTCACCGGCGAATACACCGACAAGACCGACCCGGGCACCTATCTCTGCGCCGCGTGCGGCGCGGAACTGTTCGCCTCGCAGACTAAGTTCCACTCCGGCTGCGGTTGGCCGTCGTTTTACACGTCGCTCGCGGGTGATCGTGTGAAGCTGACGCCCGACAATTCCTACGGGATGACACGCGCACCGAAGTCACCTGCGCCCGCTGCGGCTCGCACCTGGGGCACGTCTTCGACGACGCCCCCGACCAACCGACCGGCCAGCGGTACTGCATCAACTCCGTGTCGCTGAAGTTCGTCCCCAAATCCGCAGAAGCCCCCAAACCATAAGGGGCCCATCGACGCCGGCACTGCGCGTCGCTCGAATGCGACCCCGTCCGAACAACGCGACGTCGTCCCGGCAACGACAAGACCCGGCAAACGCACAAACGTACAAACGTACAATTGTACGTTTGTGCGTTGCCAGCGGGATTGAGTAAGCCCTGCCTTTGAGGAGTCGCGTGCCATCCGCGGCGTAGAGGTCTCGCCCAGACTCCAGCACCCGTGCGACGGCGCAACGGGGCTTGGGGTTCGTCCGTTCAACGGGGGCACAATGCGCACACATACAATTGTACGTTTGTGCGTTGTACAGAAAGGTTAGGGCCGTCCTACCTTTGCGGGAACGCATGCAGTCCGCCGCGTAGACGACTCGTTCAGACTCCAGCACCCGTGCGACTGCGCGGCGAGGCTTGGCGTTCGCCCCTTTCGACGCGGGCTCAATGCACACACATACAATTGTACGTTTGTGCGTTGTACAGAAAGGTTAAGGCCGTCCTACCTTTGCGGGAGCGCGTGCAGTCCGCCGCGTAGACGACTCGTTCAGACTCCAGCACCCGTGCCACGACGCAACGGGGCTGGGGGTTTGTCCGTTCGCCAATGGCACAATGCACACACATACAATTGTACGTTTGTGCGTTGTACAGAGAGGTTAGGGCCGTCCTACCTAGCGGGAGCGCGTGCAGTCCGCCGCGTAGACGACTCGTTCAGACTCCAGCACCCGTGCCACGACGCAACGGAGCTTGGGGTTCGTCCGTTTCGATGCGGGCACAATGCACACACATACAATTGTACGTTTGTGCGTTGCCTGCAGGACCCGCGGTGTCGGGGAGGCGCGTGCCTCCGCGGCGCAGAGCCGGATCCCGGCTCCGACTCGCGTGCACCGACATGACGGGACACGGTTATTCGCACATTCATCGGAATTGTAATGCACAAACATACAATGGTATGTTTGTGCGTTGTAAATAGGGAGTCGCGTACTCCGCGTAGGAGAGTCCCGCCCACACTCCACACCTGTACGACGGGGGACGGAGCGTGGTGTTCGGCTCGATCGAGGGAGGTGCAAACGCACCAACATACAATTGTACGTTTGTGCGTTGCAGAGGGGGGTCAGGGCAGCGCTGCCACGCGAGCGGCGCGTGATGTCTGGGGGCGTAGAGCCCCGGGCCGGGCCTCGGCTCCTGTGTAACGGCGAGGAGCCTGGAGCGTTGGTACGTTCGACGGGGGCACAGACGCACAGAAATGCGACTGCGTGTTTGTGCGTTGCCGTGGTTTCCTGACGGCATGCGCGTTGGGTGCGACAGATCGGCGGCGTCGGGGGCGCGAGGTCGGGAGGTTCGTGCGGTCGTCACCAACGCGCGGACTGGTGCGGGCGGTCCGTGCGGTTCACTCAGGCGGCTCGTACGGGCGGCTCATGCGGGCGGCTCATACGGGCGGAATTTCCTGCGCGAGGCGGTCGTGCGGCTCAATCGGGTGGCCTTGGTTGCTCGCCGAAGGCCGGCGGTGCTGCTCGCTGGCGGTCTGCCTGGTCACGCCGGCGGGACTTCGTCGAGGCGGGAGCGTTCGACGGGGACCGACACATTGAACCGGTCGAGCATCTCCGACGTCAGATCGACGAACCAATCCTCCGCACCCGGCGAGGTGTGCACCTTCACGATCAGCGCCGACAAATCCACCGGCACCACCACGCTCGTCTCCTCGGCGTGCGCCGCCTGCTCGCTGGACTTGGAGGACGGATCGATCACCGCCCGCACTTCGCGTTCGAAATCGAACTGCCGGCGCTTTTGTAGAATCGGGTCGATCGCGCGCGGACGTTTCTCCCAGGCGGCCCAGGTGCTCGGCGTCGAAATCGATGTAGCGTACGCTGCAGAGATAGACCGTCTCCGCTTGCGCGTTAAGCGATGCGCAAAAGCGCGACGCGGTCGTCTCGATAGGTGCTGTTCGGATTCTATCGTGTTTCCCTATTAACCTTAGCAATACGTAATCTAACGAAGTAACGACATAA
>JASGJB010000048.1:0-15781 GCA_049840895.1 Nibricoccus sp.
AAGGTTAATAGGGAAACACGATAGAATCCGAACAGCACCTTCTCTTTGGCGGAGGGCATGCATCGCATCAGCCATATTGGGATCCGCTGGCTGCGGACATCTCGTGAAGCTGAAACGAGACGTCCGCAGGCTCGAGTCGGACTCACGTCTTGTGGGCCATGTGGCGTCTTCGAACACGAGAGAACGGGGCACGTCATCGTGGCCATCATCACACGCAATGCCGACGCGCCACCGACAATTCTAGACGCCGCCATTCTCGGTCCCCAAGAAACCGATTTTGCTTTTTCCGCCCCCGTATCGGCGTTTGTCCAACTGGCCGCATTCGTGATGAAAACGACGATGGCGTCTTTCAGGAAAACGAGCCGGCCTGGCTCGGCCAGGAACTCTCCACAAAAGATAGAGACGCGAAAGGCGTTTCCCCGTTCAGGAGATCGAACTTCGGGTTGGAGTCACCGTTCCCGACAAATTGCTGTCGTCACTACGTAAAACTCGCGCGGGCAGACCACTCACGGAACTGCCGGGAGAATATCAGCTGCGAATATCGCTTGGACTTATCCAAAACTTCGACTCTCCACGCTTCACACGAGACGCAGCTAGTCTCAGTTTTCTGGAAGCCGGTTGAATTTATGCATCGGCACGGCACGGGGATCTACTTCCTTGAGCCCTATGATCCCGATCGAACGCCCGTGCTGCTGATTCACGGCGCTTCCGGATCTCCCGGCGACTGGCGATCCATGGCTCCACTGCTGGATCAATCCAAACACCAACTCTGGCTCTTCGGATATCCCTCCGGCCTTCGCCTCGATGATTCCTCGAGGATCCTTTTCGCGCAGTCGTGGCTCGACTGCACCAACGGTACAATTTCCAACGTCTCGACGTAATTGCCCATAGCATGGGCGGCCTGGGTCGCCCGCGACTTCCTGCTCAAATCACAAAGTAATGAAGCCCGATTTCCCGGCGTCTTCATCAGCCTCAACTCCCTGGAGCGGCCATGCCTCCGCCGGCTTTGGCGTCAAATATACACCCGTGGCAATTCCACTAATGGCTGGATCTTCAGCCGAACAGTGAGTTTCAAAACAAATTATTGAGCGGCGCCTGCCGACTGAGAACGCCCCCACTATCTCGCCTTTTCCTATCGAGGCTCGGCCAGTGTGATTCTGCCAAAGCAATGACGGCATCGTGAGCATCGAGAGCGAACCTGCCGCAAATGCACAACGCGAAGCACAGGCCGTCCGCGGCTTCAACGAGTCACACACCTCGATCCTTTCCAGTGAGAGCACGGCCAAGTGGATAAACGAGATTTTGTCCACGTCCACGGTGACTCGCTAAAAGCGGAACGCCGTCGGTTTTGCGCATCGCAGTTCACTACTGTATGCATTCACAAAAGCCGAAGCCGTCGATTGGACATCGGTAAATCTACTATCTAGTAAAATTCCCCGGTCGCATTTGACACCCTTTTCTCGACGAGGATTGACGGGATTTAGTATTCAATCCGAGCATGCAGATAAATACCTGCCTGTTTTTATATCAGATAAAAATAAACGATACCCTTAGCTACTATACACATGAAACTCACGAAGACATTCGCTTCCGCTGCCGCTCTATTGATTGCACTCTCAGCCTCAGCCGCGGACAAGCCGGCCGCGGCCGGAGCAAACCCTGCACAAGTACGAGGACGTGGCAGTCGTTTCGGCCACCGCCGTCGTCGAAAGCATCGACATCGCAACCCGCCACGTCGTCCTGCGCACCGAGGACGGACTGAAAACCGAACTCGCCGTCTCGCCCGAGGTGAAACGCCTGAACGAAGTCGCCGCCGGCGACACCGTGCGCATTGAGTATGTTTCCTCCCTCCTCGCTGAGCTGCGCCCGCCCACTGCCAATGAGAAAGCCGAGCCAACGTCTGTGGCACAAGCCGACGTGCGCACCGCCAGCGACGCCGTTCCCGGTGGCGTGATCGCGCAGGAAATCCGCGTGGTCACCACAGTGGAGATTCTCGATAACGTCGCCCGCACGATCACCGTGAAAGGTCCGAAGGGGAATTTTGTCACGGCCGCGGTAAAAAATCCCAGCCGCCTGAAGGAGGTTCGCATCGGTGATACGATCGTCATCACCTACACCGAAGCCGTTGCCGTTTTGATCGAGAAGGTCCCTGCGCCGGCCAAGTGAGATTTCCGGCAACGCAATGTCTTCCGCTGCTTTCGTCGCGACTCCTCTAGTCTGGATGTCCACGACGAGAGCCACCGGCGCGTCTGCGACTGTATCGTGAAACATAGCCCTACTCGTTTTGTATGGCCTGTGCCGGCTTTGGCAGCCGCCCTGTCAGCGTTTGCGTTTGTGAACGCTCTCGGCGGCTGCAAGCTCGTGCAGACAACGGCCAACATACCGGGCGAAGCCGTGCGGGCGGTTTCTTTCAAAAATGGAGAGGAACAGGTGCAGACCGATCCCGTGATTCTGCAGCAGGATATTTTTCGTTTCTGCGACGAGTACACCAATACCATTTCCCTGGAAATCGATAAGCTCACCCAGAGCCGGAAGGACTTCTCAGCATCCGGCATCGCCCAGGTTAAAACTAAATCTAAACTATCGACTCCTCGAAATCGCCGCCGGACCGAACGACTACGTCAACCTCTGCGATCTGGTCTGTCTGGTGGTCATCAGCCGTCATACGTTTGAGCACTATTGGATGCCGGAGGTTCTCCATGAAGCAGGGCAACCAACCTTCCGAAATCGTCGTGTTCGAGTGCCACATCACCCGAACTCGCCAAAAATTCACTCGTAAGAAGCCCACGCGAAACTGAAAGAAAACATCTCGCAGTGGCTGCAATCCTCCTACGAGCCAGGCATGGCGCTCCTTTCCCGATACACGGGCATGTCCTCGGAGGTGACGAGAAAGCCCGACGCCAATCACACGGCGAAAAAACCAATCTCCTCGGCGCGCTGATGATCGATCCTCTCGCCGGACTGGATCCGACGGTACGCGAAATCGCCCAGACTCGCCTGTTCGCCGAGCGCGCCATGTTCGTCGCGCAACGCATGCCCAAGATAATTCGCATGGAAGGCGAACTCCTGAGCTACCGCCTCATCGAATCACCTGAAATCGCCCGTCTGCTCGAAAACGTAAACACACTCACCGCATCCTCCGAAAGGATCAGCCACGTCGTCGAAGAATTCCCCGCGATGGTGAAAAGCGAGCGCGAAGCGGTGGTCAAAACGCTCAGTGAACAGGGACCGGAGCTGAACCGGTTGATGGCGGAAATACACGCCACCATTGAGTCCACCGAAAAAGCCATGACCGCCACGAACACCGTGGTGCAGACAACCGATCGCTTTCTCGAACGACTCGGCGTTTACGGCAAACCAGCGTCTGAATCTGAGCCGGCGACCCGAAGTCCTCCCTCGCCCTCAGCCTCTCCACCGTCAAGCCCGACTCAGGCACCTTCTCCCGCTCAACCGCCACCACCGCCCGGTGAACCCTTTCGCATTCAGGACTACACCGCCGCCGCCGCACAGCTCGCGACTTCAGCCGACCACCTCAACGTCCTGATACTCTCCCTCGACAAGACCCTCGCCACCGCCACAAGCCCCGAGGTCGCCAGCAAGGTCGCCGCAGCTTCGCAGACTGCGATCGACGGGGGACGCTCGCTGGTAGATCACATCTTCTGGCGCGCGCTGATTCTCGGCCTGGCGTTATGCGCCGCGATCCCGCTCGTCGTTTTTTGCTGCCGCCGGATCGGCCGCCGAACCACGCACTAAAAACCCTGTTCCAGGTTATGCGGGCCAAACGCGTGCGGCAGCAGCGCGTCGAGAGTCGTTTCGATCCGCTCGTCACCATCGCAAATGGAGATCACGGGAATCTTCGGGCCGAATTCGTTGATCACCTGCCGGCAGGCTCCGCAGGGTGAAGTCGGCTGGCGTGTCGGCGTATAAACTACGACGCATTTCAACACGCGTTCTCCCGCCGCCACCGCCGAAAAGATCGCTGTGCGCTCCGCGCAATTGCACAGCCCGTAAGATGCGTTTTCCACATTTGTCCCGGTGAAAACCTTGCCCGATTCCATCAGGATCGCCGCGCCCACGGGGAACATGCTGTAGGGCGAATACGACTTCGCGGCGGCATCGCGGGCCGCCTTTTCCAGACGGCGTTGCAGCACGGGTTTGATCAGCATGGCTCCACGAAAGCCGCTCAACCTTCCGCGATCAACTCCGCACCTTCGATCGCGAGCAACTTCCTCTTCGTCACCAATCCACCCGGCGCGGAAAACCCGGTCATCTTCCCGTTCGCTCCGATGAATCGATGACACGGCACCAGCAGCGGCCACGGATTTTGCCCCAACGCTCCACCCACCGCGCGGCTCGCCACTTTGGTGTGACCGCTTTCCTCCGCCAGCCAGCCATAGGTCCGTGTTTCACCCGCCTTCACGTGCAGCGCCGCTTCGTACAAGGCGCGCTGAAATGATGTGACACGGGAAAAATCATAACGCTCACCCGCGAAATCCTGCGCCGCGCCCTCCAGGTGCGTGATCACCCGCCCGATCAACGCCGTGATCCAGGCCGGTGGCTCCTTTGAACAATCCTCACCCATGTCGTGAAAATACCCATCGCTCACCGGCGGAAGCGCAAAACCCGTGAGCCCGGCGTCACTCCAGGCAACGCCACACGTACCTAAGGTTGTGGAAAAAAAGGCGTGAGACATCGTTTCCACGATGCACGGGTATAGCCCGGCGTCGAGTGACTCAGCCCTGACTTTTCGCAAAAGCCTTCTTCAAGGCCTCCGCAACATTCGCGGGCACGAAATGGTTCACGTCGCCGCCATAACGCGCGACTTGCTTCACGAGATTGGAGCTTGTGTAGCTGTACGCCTCGTTGGGCATCACGAAGAGCGTCTCGATCTCCGGCTTCAGATGCCGGTTCATGAGCGCCATGTTGAACTCAAACTCGAAATCCGACAATGCGCGCAGCCCGCGGATGATCGCCGTCGCCTTTTGCTCGATCGCAAACTCCACCAGAAGTCCGCCAAACGTCGTGATCTCCACGTTCGGAAATTTCGCGATGTTCGGCCGGATCATGTTCACCCGCTCCTCCGCGCTGAAAAGCGGGCCTTTGCCCGGATTATGCGCGATGGCCATGGTGACTTTGTCGAAAAGTTTCGCGGCGCGCCCGAGCACGTCGAGATGCCCGTACGTGATCGGATCAAAGGTGCCAGGATAGATGCAGTGGCGCATTTTCGTGAAAGGATTCTTGCTCGCAGTGGTAATCGGGCTCGTGATCTGGCGTCTCTTTTGAAGCGCCGAGAAGCATGAGCACGAATACGATTAACCCTGCAATGACGAGGCTGATTTCAGCTCGCGACGGCGCATGCCCATGAAGCTCAACCTGCCCAACCTCATCACCCTCTCCCGCATCCCCATGATGTTTCTCATCGTGTGGCTGATGTACAGCCACTGGGTCGGCGCAGCCACGATCGCGTTCTGGCTCTTCATCGCGACCGCCATCGGCGACTGGCTCGACGGCTATCTGGCCCGGAAACAGAACCTCGTCTCCAACTTCGGCAAATTCATGGATGCGCTCACGGATAAGATTTTCGTGATCGGTCTCATGGTAGCATTTGTGGAAATCTTCAGTTCTGCGCTCTTTCTGGTGATGGTGCTGCTTACGCTCTGTCGCGAATTCCTCGTGAGCGGCATGCGCATGGTCGCCGCAACCAAAGGCGTGGTCGTCGCCGCCGAGCGCGGCGGCAAGGCCAAGACGCTCTTCCAGCTCATCGCCGTCGGCTTTCTTCTCTTCGTCCCCATGCTCGAAACGGATATCGCGCCTTTCCTTCATTTTTCCGTGGCGGAATATGCGAAGCATCTGAGCAACATTGGCATCATCCTCTTCATGATCGCCACGGTCCTGACCGTTATCTCCGGCGTGAGCTACCTGCGCAAATACCAGCAGGTCTTCGACGACAACGCGCCATGAGTTTCGCGCACCCGATCTGGCCGCGATTTCTCCCGACGCCAACCGTGCTCGCCCTCGCGCGGCTCGGCCCCGTCGGACGCCTGAAGGCGCCCGGCACCTGGGGTTCCCTTGCGGGGCTGATGTACCAGCTCGTTTTCTTTCTCTACCTTCCTCCGATCGTCGGCTTTCTCTGCACCCTTCCCGGCCTCTGGCTTGCGGTAGCCATGTGCGGCGAGGCCGAATTCCGTCTGGGACGTCGCGATCCGGGCGAAGTGGTGCTCGATGAATTTGTCGTGATGCCGCTGTGCTTCCTCGGGTGGAAATCGATGCATGCCGCCTTCGTAACGATCCTCCCCGCCTGGGCCACGCAAGGTCCGTGGGTCGTGCTCCTCGCCGGCTTCGCACTCTTCCGCTTCTTCGACATCTTGAAACCTCTCGGTATTTCAAAACTGCAGAACCTCCCCGGCGGCTGGGGCGTGGTCGCCGATGACGCTGCCGCCGCACTCGCCACGTGCGCGACCTTGCACGGCGCTGCACTGGCAATCGTGCATTTCGGACACTGATCCACACGGCTGCCGTCTCGAAAAACGTCCTCTCGTGTCTGCAACTTTCCGCCACGGTGCGGTGTTTTCATCGATGTCAGTCACTGGCATCCTTCGATGAAAATCCTCCTCGCGCTCCTGCTCTGGTCCCTGCTGCTCGCTCTTTGCTGGCCGCTCGCGTTTCTCGTGCTGCTGGCCTGGCCGGTTCTCTGGTTGCTTTCGATTCCCTTCCGGATCGTCGGCTCCCTGCTCGAGGCAATTGTGGCCCTCGTTACCAGCCTGCTACTGCTTCCCGCCCGACTGCTTGGTTATCGCGGTTGAACGAAGCCTCACTTTTTCAACAGGAACCGCACGGCCGCAAAATAACCTTCCAGCCCGAGACCCGTGATCACGGCGATGCAGGCCGGCGCCGTCAGCGACGTGTGCCGGAAATCTTCACGCTTATAGATGTTCGAAATGTGAACTTCGATGGTCGGCAGATGCGCGCCCAAGAGCGCATCGCGCAGGGCCACGCTCGTGTGCGTGAACGCGCCGCCGTTGATCACCACGCCGTCGAACTTCGCGTCGGCGAGCGACGCGATCTTGTCGATGAGCGCGCCTTCGTGATTTGACTGAAAAACTCCAGCTGCGCTTTGCCCGCAAACTCCGCGCGCACCATCTCCTCGAGCTGCGCGAGCGTGGTCGAGCCATAGATCTCAGGCTCACGTTTGCCGAGACGGTCGAGATTGGGGCCGTTGAGAATCGCGATCTTTTTCATCGAAGGAGTTTTTCAGGAGAAACACGAAAAGCGCCCCGAAGGGCAGCAGATTTTTCCGAAACTGCAGGAGCGGCTTTACGCCGCGATGGTCCAATCACAATGGATTGTCCGTCGCGATGAACTCCCACGGCAGCCCGAACTTCGCCGCCAGCTCGGCGGCGAGCGCTTTCACGCCGTGCACCTCCGTCGCATAGTGCCCGCAAAGATAGAGATTTAGCTTCTGCTCCTGGGCGGTGTTGAACCATTCCTCGCGCAGTTCGCCCGTCACGAGCGTATCCACGTTTTCCCGCGCCAGCTCCGGCACCGCGCTGTTGCCGCTGCCGCTGCAGAAAGCCACCGCCGCGGGCTTCTCGCCGCCGTACTCGATCGCGATCACCCGTCCATAAAGTTTCTCGAGCCGCGCGCGGAGCTGCGCACGCGTTTCGCCATGCGCCGCGATCCAGCCCACCGGCTCGCCATCGCGCACCAAAAACGGTCGCTTCGGCTCCAAACCAAGCTGGCGCGCCAGCAGTGCGTTGTTTCCCAGCTCCGGATGTCCGTCGAGCGGCAGGTGATTCGAGTAAAGCGCACAATTCCCGCGCATCAGCGTCGCGACGCGTTCGTAGACCGGCCCGGTCAAGGGCCGCGGCATGTCCCAGTACATGCCGTGATGAACAATCAGAAAATCCACGCCCGCCTTCACCGCCTTCTGAAAAGGCACGAGCCCGGCATCTACCGCGGCGCCGATCTTGGTGACGCGGCCATCGTTGGCGATCTGGAGTCCGTTAAACGCCCCCGGCGCATCCTTGAACGCGCTTCGACGTGTGCGCTCGTCGCTATAGTTCACCAGTTCTTGAAGCGTTGCCATGCGCTCCACTACGCCGCGCCAGCACGCTCCGGTCAATTCCCGCAACACCCACGTCGATGCCCCCTCACTTTTTCACCAGCCGCCAGGCCGCTTCCTGCACGCGCGCGAATTCGTCCACCAGCCCCAATTCGATCGCGATACGCAGCCGCAGCCGCACCGCCAGCTCACCGTCCGCCCAATCCGCAGGCAGCTTCGAAAGCGCCAGCCAGGCATCGCCCGTTCGCGTCGGCCGCTTCGTCATCGCCTCGACGGCTTCGCGCAGCAAATCCGCCGGCTCAACCGGCAGCACGCCGTCCCCGGCATCCTTCGACACAAGAATGCGCGCCGCCCCCACGACCTGGACATTATCCGATTCGCGAACGTACACCTCGTACAGGCGGTCCGTCTTCAGGCGCGGCTTCTGGGTGCTTTTTAACTGCTCAATCGTCACGGGCGGACGCACCCGCTCCGCCACCCGCGGCGGAGCCATCGGATCGGCGGGATCAATCACCGCAACGTCGTAGTTGATTCCCGGACGCGCCGCCCAAACGACGGCCGGATTGGTGAAACGCGTCACGCCCACCGGAGACATGATCCGGACCGCTCCGGCCGCGGCATTTGTTACGCCGGGAGTCAAATTCGCCAGCTCATCCAACCGCACCGCGAGAAAATCCTCCACCGTTTCCCCGCGCAGTTCCGCTCCGCTTAACTTCATCCTGACCGGCCCGCTCACGTCCTCGATGCTGCCGTTCGCATACACGATGCGCACGCGCGCCCCTTCAGGCACTTTTAACGTCCCCCCCTCCGTAAACATGCGCGGTGCTTTCAATGCTTGCGTGAACCACGCGCCGCCCGCCCGGCTGCCCGCCTCGAGCGGAATCACATAGGCCCCGGGACGCGCACGAGCCTCCATTTTCTTTGCCCGCCAGATCCAGCCACCAACGCCGAGCAGCAGCAGCGCGAGAGCCACGCCGAGCACCCGACCCAAACGAGGAGCACGCGAACCAACGGGGCTTGTGGACATAGAAGAAAGAATAGGAGGCTGCTCAAAAGACCTATCGAAGCAAAAATCGCTCAAACTTTTTCGTTTATTTTGTTCGGTACCGGACGACTGCAAAACGTCAAAGCCCGGCCCCGTCTTCGCTATCGCCTTTTCCGACCCGCCACCCACGCTGCCCGCGCATGAGCAGTCTAGCAACCGAGTCCCTCGTCGATTGGGTCGCCCGCGCGGCCGAGAATCTGGATAACCGTCCTTCGTGGGATGACTATTTCATGGCCACGGCGCTGCTTCTCTCAACGCGTTCTCCCTGTGAGCGGCTCCATGTCGGCTGCGTGATCGTGAGCGGCGGTGATCGCAAGAACCGCATCGTGGCCGCCGGCTACAACGGCTTCCTCCCCGGCACTCCCCACGTCTCGCGCGTCCGCGAAGGCCACGAGCAGGCCACTGTTCACGCCGAGCAAAATGCCGTCGCCGACGCCGCCCGCCGCGGCAGTCCCGTCGAAGGCTGCGTCGCCTACGTCACCCACTTTCCCTGCATCAACTGCGCGAAAATTCTGGCGGCCGCCGGCATTGCGGAAATCCGCTACCGGGGCGACTATCACAACGACCCGCTGGTCGAACCACTCCTCACCGACGCGGGCGTGAAAGTCACCCATCTCGCCTGACCGCCGTCTTCGTCCGTTCCGATGCGCGAATCGCACAACTCCGATCCCACCGCCCTCGCGGGCGCCCTGCTCCTCGCGCATCCATCGCTCAAGGAAGATAGTTTCCGCCGTACGGTGATTCTTCTTTCCGCTCACGACGAAAAAGGCGCCATGGGCGTCGTCCTCAACCGTCCGCTCGGCAAACGCCTCGGCCAGCTCAACGCCGAGTTCGCCCTGAGCCCGTTGTCCAACGTCCCGATTTTTCAAGGCGGCCCTGTCGACACCGATCGTCTCCTTCTCTGCGCCTGGCGCTTCAATCCCGAGGGCACGGGCTTCCAGCTCATGTTCGGCATCGACCCGCAAAAAGCCCTCGAGGTGCAATCCGAGGACGGCATGCACCTCCGCGCATTCTTGGGCTATGCCGGCTGGAGCGGCGGCCAGCTCGAAAAGGAGCTCAAGCAAAACACTTGGGTGATCAGCCCGCTGATGGCAGACGTCCTCGATCTCAAACAGGACGACACCCTTTGGCGCGCCATCCTCGGCAACATCGACTACGAGTGGAAACTCCTCGCCGGCGAACCCGACGACCCGAGCCGGAACTGAGAGCCAGGCGTAAGCGGCCGTTTCCGTTTCACCATTCGCCCGGACAAAATCCCACGAAATACATGTACCGGTCGCTGCGTCGTCCGTCAGAGGTGACCATGTAGCGCACGCTCAAATTCACGTGACTCGTGCTGCCCACCTGAATCCGGACGCCTGCCTCTGGATAAACGGCCGTCACAAATTTGATCACATCATAGTTGGTGTCCGCGTGATCGATTCGACCATCCCCATTGTGATCCGCGTCAGGAGTTCCGTCGTAATCCTCATAAGACCACCATCCGAGAAAACTTCCCGCTCCTACGAAAGGCGCGACACGACCCGGCAGCGTCAGCCGCCCGCCCAGGTAAACACCACCAAAAAGACCGTTCTCTTTGGCGCCATAAAGCCCCAGACCGCCGCGGCCGACAAAGTAGTCGGTCACCCAATGCTCCCCGCCAATCGAGACACCGCCGGATTTCCAGTCTTCTCCTGCACCCGCCTCAATCTCTACTCCCGAAAAATGCTTTTTCGGCACCTCCTGAGCCCATCCGGGGCTGAACGCACATAACGCCAGCAATGCACCAAGGGCTTTAACGATCATACGTTCCACCGGCAGAATTGAATTCATTCGCCGCCGAACAATCGGTCACAATTGCAGGTTGCAAGCCCGGGCCTGTTTGAAAGCTTCAGCAGGTCGCAAGACTGTCCCGAAAAGGCGCGCTGCAGATTACCTTAATTCCAGCCAACTTTCCGTTTGACAGTACCTCTCGCGAACGGTGTTTTCAGCCCTTTTATGAAAGTTGTCTCCTCCATCAAATCTGCGAAGAAGCGTCACCCGGCGTGCCAAGTCGTCCGCCGTCGCGGCAAGATTTACGTCATTAACAAAGTCGAACCCCGCTACAAAGCGCGTCAGGGTTGATTTTCTAACCTCTACCTTTTCATCCCGTGAAAGCCGAAGGCCATCCTACTCTCAATAACGTTTGCTTCCTCGACGTCGGTACGGGCAAGCGCTTCCTCACCAAGTCCACCATGAAGTCTGCTCGTAAAGAGAAGATCGACGGTCAGGACTACTTCGTCGTCGTTCGCGACGTGACGATGGATTCGCATCCCGCCTACACCGGCGAAAAGCGCATCGTCGACACCGCCGGTCGCGTCGAGAAGTTCACCAGCAAGTTCAAGCGCGGCGGCGGCAAATCCGCCAAGTAATCCCCGCTTCACTGCTCGCTTTCAAAACCCTCCCCGCAACGGGAGGGTTTTTTGTTGGCTCCAGCGAATGCCGTTCCGTCAAACGAGCGTTTTTCATTTCTGACACGCTCCGGCGGAGTTGCCAACGTCCCGCCCTGCCCACACCTCTTACCTTTCACCACATCGTTCCTGCCGCCGTGCCCGATCCTGTCGCCGTCAACTCCATGTTCTCCCGCATCGCCCGTCGCTACGACGTCGCGAACCACCTGCTCAGCGGGTGCATGGATTTCGGCTGGCGCCGCAAACTCGTAGCCGCCGTCAAACGCACCAATCCGCGCGACATCCTCGATCTCGCCACCGGCAGCGGCGATGTCGCCTTTGCACTGGGCAACAAACTTCCCACGACCGTCGCCATCACAGGCATGGATTTTTGCCAGCCGATGCTCGACGAGGCTGAGATCAAAAAGCGCCAGAGCCGCCGGTTCGACAACGTCACCTTCCGCCAGGGCGACGGCCTCGCGCTTCCCCTGCCCGACGCCTGCGTGGACGCCGTCACCATTTCCTTCGGTCTGCGCAATATGGCCGACCGCCACAAAGCCCTCACCGAGATGCACCGGGTGCTGCGGCCCGGCGGCTCACTCTTCGTCCTTGAATTTTCCCAGCCCGCGCGGTGGTTCCGGCCCATCTATTTCTTCTACCTTCGTCACATCCTCCCGCTGATCGCCGGAGGCATCACCGGCGACCGCTCGGCCTACGTCTACCTCAACGAGACCATCGAGCAATTCCCCGGCCGCGACGCGCTTTCCGCGGAAATTCGCGCCGCAGGTTTTTCCACCATTCAGGCACGCGGTCTCACGCTCTGCTGCGTTGCCTTGCACGAGGCCAAAAAGTAAACGCGGTCAAATTTTCGACATCAGCGGCGTTTCCCAACGGGTGGGTTGAGCCCACACCGCTTCAAAGCCCGGCACCTCCAGCCGCACACGCGGCGGCTGGCCGATCCATTTCCCGTCGATCTTCACCAGCCAGTGTCCGTCACGGCGCGTGAAAAGCACACTCACCGCGCCCCAGACCGTTCCCGTGGGCCCGTAGGAAAACCGTTCACTCTTCGTGAACCAGTCCGCCGGAATACCGGCGCCCACGACGAGATGATCGCTTTCCTCACGCACAAACAACGCGCGCATCATCAACAGCCACTCGGCAGCCGCCCACGCATGCTGACCGTCACCCATGCAACCACCGCCCGTGCGTGGATGGATCGCCTCCGGCCAGTGTCCCGTTGAGGACGCGTGCTTCGCGACCGACTCCACCAATCCGAGATACCGCGGATCACCTTGTCGCAGGAATGTCTGCGCAAGCGCGAGCGTCAGGTACGCATTCACGCCCGAGTGAATGATGTCCTGAAAAAATCCTCCGTCGTGTCGCGAATTTTCCCAAAGCCAGCCCGCAGTCCCCAGAAAATTGCGCAGCCCCACCTCGTCGAGATGCAACGGATAATCCGCGACGAGCGAACCGATCGCTCCAGCGTCCATGCGCCGATAGGGAGACGCAGGAATGCCAGAGAGCGCCACACTTTGCGGCAATGCCGAGAGGCTGTTGCGCACGTCGGCCCAAAACGCTGTCGCCTCGCTGGTATGCCGAGCCGCGCCCGCGATATCACCACGGCGCTCACACATCGCCGCCATCGCTTTCAAACCAGCGATGCCCCAGAAGTCGTCCCAATAATAATAATCGTTCGGACCGAGATGCTCCGCACTGAAACCCGGTGGCAGCAGACCCGAATGCCGGCCGCCTTGTGACTTCCTGCGTTTGCGCCCGATCCATTGTGCTCCGCGTTCAAGCGAGCGCACCATCGCAGCGGGCAACAACGTGCCGGTTGTCCGCTCAAGCCGGTCCGCGATCCAGAGCACCTGGCCGTTGGCATCCCACTCGCCTTCCTGCGAATGGAAATAACCGTCGTGCCGTTGTCGCGCGGGAAATTTTTCCAGTGAACGCCGCGCGCGATCGTGGAGATTCATCGCGATCAGGCTGTTCATGATAAGACACGCGTCGCGGAACCAGAAGCGTCGATACGTGTAGGGACCGGGATAAATCTCGCCGGGCGAAAGCAGCACCAGCGTCCTCAACGCGGATTCGTGCAGAAAAATCCAGTCCGGTTGCGGTGCTTCCAGCGTCGGTGTTCCTGCGAGCGCATCGTTCCAGCTAACGGTCACTGGCGGTGCGACTTTCTCCGCCACGAGCGGCATCGATGCATTCACCACGGACGGCTCGCGCGCAAAAACCGGATAAACCACCGCAGCGGTCGCGAGTCCAGCAGCGCACTTCACATGAAACGTAGGAGTTCCAGGCAGCTTCTCGCGTGTGACTGAATCCCTCAGGCATGCGGAAATATCACCCTCTTCAAAGGTGGAGAACAGCCATGCCGCAGGCAGTGGATCCAGCTGGATCGGCTCCGCCGTCCCCGCCGCCAGCCGGCCATCGTCGGTCCGTTTGATTTCGTCGATAAAGGCGATGCCTTCAGAGTTGGCTGGCCGCACCGCCAGGACGAGACGCCCGCCTTTGTCCGTGGTCGTTTTCGCCCGGAGTTTCAAAACCGGCCTGCCCTGTGAATCTATTTCCACCCACGCACGACTCTCTAATTCCAATCCTTCGCGCCCGGTGGTCGTAATCACTTCCAGACCGCGTTCAAACGACAGCACCTGCTTCGCGTCTTTCGTTTGTGACGGATAAAACGCTTCGCCTTCGTCAGGCAAAAACCACCAGTCGAGCGACCATCGGTCTTCCCGCGGTGTCACCATTCCCCGGGGATCTACAATCGGGAAAGTCTCCATGCCCGGGACGCCCACCGCGCTCCAGTTGCGGTGCGTGAGGTTCACATGGCTGAACGAGAACGCACGTGGCAAAAACGAGTCGTCGCCTGGATCGAACTGGCGCGCGACCCAATACGGCCAGACCCAGTCGAGGTTGTTCTGAATGACCTTCGTATTGATCAGCCCGCGCGCATGAAACACCACACCGGCACGAATCAACTCGATCGGTTCCTGAACCTCGGACGGCTGGGAGAATTGTCTCAGCCGCGCAAGAAACTCAAAGGGATCAATGAACCCGCGCGAGCGCGCCGCACGACGGAGCAGATAACGCCAGGGAAGCCATGATTTCATAAGCAGGCGCGGGGTGAAAAACGAGAGTCACGAAATCCCAGAGCTTCTCCTCCAGGGTGAAACTGTGTAGTTCCACCCACGACGCCGGACGAAAATGCGTGAGCGTGACTGGGAATCACACGCGTGAGCCGCCGTGACACGTGCGTCACCTATGCCTTCAACTTCGCCGCGAGATCGCTCGCCGCCGTGTTCATCCGCTGCCAGGCGGTGCCGAGCTCCGCTTTGACGGAGTTCCACGTCTCCTCAGTGGCGTTGTCGAGCGCATCGATCTTCTGGCCAAGTACCGCCCGCGCTTCGATGACTTCTTTATGCGCCGCCGCGACCGCGGGCTTGGCATCATCAACCACCACATCTTTCTTCGCAGACCAGTCCACGATCTTCGCGTCGAGCGCTGCCTCGGCGGACTTCATGCTTTCCCGGACTTTTTCGCGCTGCTTGAAAGTCGCGTCCTTGCATTTTTCCCACGCAGCACCGATCGCGTCGCGCGTGCTGCTTGCTGCAGCGGAAGCAGCCTCTTTTGTGGACTGCCAGGCTTCCTTCGAAGTCGCAGGCGGCTGACTGGCCTCAGGCGGAGCAGCGTGAACAAACGCAGCGCAAACAAGCAAACCGGCGAAACAAACGGGTAATTTTTTCAGGGATGTTTTCATAAAAAGATGAAGTGAGCCTGGGTTGTTATGGTATGAAAATAGTGCCACCCGCGCGGGCGGCCTATGTGTCGGGGTCAGACCGGTGGACGGCCGCGCAGCGCGCTGACGAGCGAAGACAGGATCAGCAGCGCAAGAAAAACGAAGAAGAGAATCTTCGCTATTCCGACGGCTGTGCCGGCGATGCCGGTGAAGCCGAGAATGCCTGCGACAAGCGCGACGATGAAAAAAAGCAGTGACCAGCCGAGCATGGGAATTTTCTCCGGGTTTAAGATTCGGGAGTTGAGGACAGGATTTCAGTCCAACTGCTTTCTTCGCTATCCGCATGCCACCAGACACCACGGCATTGCCCACGCGCTGATCGCGAATGAGTTAACTCAAACCCGCCCAACGAGAGCAGCCGCAGCGCGGCACCAGCCAGCGCAGAATGCAGGCATCCCTTTTCCCGTATGAATGCACCGTGCAGTCGTCGCGCTCCATTAGTTGCGACGCTGTGAGCTGGC
>JASGJB010000049.1:0-76486 GCA_049840895.1 Nibricoccus sp.
CAGCCCGCGAACAACCCCGTTGGCATATGCACAGCCTCAGGTGCGGGATCGAGTGCCAGTCCGGTGATCTCCCGGTTGATCGAAGTCAGTTCAGTGGCGACCTGCACAGGAGTTCGCAGTGGATCGCCTGGCAGCGCGGCTTCGGCTTCTTTCACACAACGGCTGAGACGTGAGCGCAACGTCCATGGCTCGTTCGGAGTCTGCGAATAGCGCGCAACCGCCGCCCGCTGTGACGCACACAAAAGAACCCGCAAGCCAAACAAGAGCAACGCCACCGCCAAACCCACAACCAGTCCCATCGGCTCCGGCCCCAATGCAGCCACAACCGCCGCCACGCCAGCCCACACACCGACGCTCCAGGGCCAGCGGCAAAAAACCAGCGGCCCCGTTTTGAGAAGCTGCGCAAACCTCAACCAGAAGAGTTTCGCTGCAAGACGTTCGCCGCGTTCACGGAGCACCATGTAGCGCTCACGGCTCCAGTCGAGGTGCGTGACGAATCCAGTCCGCTCCGGATCACCCGCCGCAAATGCCAGGATGATGAGCTCACGAAGCTTGGATTTGGGTGCCTTGAAAATCGTCTCGAGCAGAGGATTTCGAACCAGCGCAAAACGCTTTTTCAGGTCTTCGCGATGCCGCACCAGATCGGCTTCACCCTCGAGCACACAACTGAAAAGGCGGGCAATCGCCGCCGTGTCGCCAGGCGCAAGCCACTCGTTTTTCTCTGCCACCGCCATCGTCTCGGTCGCATTGGCGGCAATGACCGACAGCAACCGCGCGGTATCGGAATCACGACTCGTGATCAATTGCACGAAAGGCGGCGCGAGCATCGCGCGCACAAGCGAAAGCCCCTCGGTCTGCGGCTCGGACTTAAGCAAGGAACGGAGCAGCGACGAGTCGACGCGCTTCCCGCGCAAAACCAACGGCTGGCGTTCTTCACCTATCTGAAGCCAGGAGGCGGCCGCTATCACCGTGCGTACAACCTCAACCGGAAACTCCCGCCATGCGGGCAACTGGATAAAATCGCGCAAGGAATCCAGCTGCTCACATACCGTACTGAGCTCCTGCTCCCGCATGACGAATGCGATGAAGCTCGCCGGGTTTTTGACGTCGAACAACTGATCCACCCCGGCCTCCCAGTTTTCTTCCGCTCTGAAAAATGCCGCGACTTCCGGCACCGTAAACGCGCGGTCTTTCCAGAGAAACAACCGGTCATTGCGGGTAAGCTCGTAGCGATCAGGGACGGTTTCCCGCTTCAACCAGCACTGCACTTCGCGCCAGCCCCAGCGGCCGTCCCGCGAACTCGAAAGCAATCCGCGCAGAAGACTCGCGAGATCGTCGCTCATAGGCGGCATTTTCTCCACCGCGCCAGCCTTCGGGCCCGCAGAATCCCGCTCCAGCAGCAGCGCCTCGGCACGAGCCCAAAGCTCCGGCGTCATCTTCGAGACATCCCGGCCCAGCACGGCACCGAGCACGGGCTGCCCAAGCACCAGCTCCTGGATGACACGGCCTAGCGACCACCAATCCCACGCGCGCAGACCAGGCCCTGCACGGTGCTTTGTAAGTCCCGCCGCCTCAGGCGGTGCATAAAGAGGATTCACCGGCAGCGGGATGAGCGCGGACTGCTCATACAGCGTCACACGATCCAGCCCGCCAATCAACACCTTCAGACCGGCATCCGCGGCCACCAGATGAATCGTATCCAAACTCAAGTTACAGTGCACCACTCCGACCAAATGAATGGCCTGCACCGCCGCGGCCAGCTGCTTGAGCAACGCCTCGACGTCATCGAGGCTGGCCTGGTGTGTATTGGCCCACTCGCGCATGGTGGTGACCGGCGGCACCTGGGTCGTTCCAAAGCGAAAGCCGTTTTCCTCAACGGCCTCGAAAACCTCGATAAGTCCGGGATATTTTCCGTTCTGCAGTTTTAACCACGCATCCGCCCGCGCCGCACGACCTTCATCAACAGGGTGGACATAGATGCATACGTCCTCGAGCGCCCCCACATTGACTGCGTGAAACGCCCATCCCGTGGCGCAGGGAATCGCATCGCCAATCTGATAAGCATGCCACCGCTGTCCGGACGCTATAGGCGATCCGGACGACGTGGTGGCAGGGCTGGCGTCAGAAGTGCTGGCCGGAACACTGGAGGAAGACAGCCCCCCGGCGTCATCGGTTTCGGGGCGCATGGACGGGAGTTAACGTGACAATTTTCTAACACTATCCAACGGCTCCAGACAGCCCCGTCTTGAGGATAAAAGCTCAGGCCAAAACCATGCTCCTCCACCATCTCCACCTACTCAGGCGAGCAGCAGAAAACCCAATAGCGGCTGACTATAAACGATTTAACCTCTTCAATCAGACCACTCAGGTCCGCAGCGTACCGGCTGCCTGTTCGGCCAGAAACGACGCGTAGGTTTTTTCCACGCCTTCGCTCAGCCCGATTCGCGCTTTCCAGCCCAGCTTAGCAAGGCGGGAAACATCCATAAGCTTGCGAGGGGTGCCGTCTGGCTTGGAGGCGTCCCACGTAATCCGCCCCTTGAACCCAACGGTCGACGCGACCGTTTCCGTGAGCTCCTTGATGGTGACGTCGGTACCCGTGCCCATATTCACCCAGTCGGGTGGGTTTTCGAGTTTCAACACGAACGCGCAGGCATCGGCGAGATCATCCACATGGAGAAATTCGCGCATGGGTTTTCCAGTGCCCCAAGCCACCACCTCCGGCAGGCCGGCAAGCTTGGCTTCGTGGAAGCGACGAATGAGCGCAGGAAGCACGTGGGAATTCTGCGCGTGATAGTTGTCCCCCGGGCCGTAAAGGTTGGTCGGCATTCCGGAATGGAAAAGCACGCCGTACTGCTTGCGGTAGTACTGACAGAGCTTGAGGCCCGTAATCTTGGCGATCGCATAGGCCTCGTTGGTCGGCTCCAGCGGGCTTGTGAGAAGGCAATCCTCCGTCATCGGCTGCGGGGCGTGCTTCGGATAGATGCAGGAGCTGCCGAGAAACAGGAAACGCTTCACACCATTGCGATAGGCACTGTGAACCGTGTTGGCCGCGACGATCAGATTGTCGTAGATGAACTCGCCTGGATAAGTGTTGTTGGCATGGATGCCGCCAACTTTTGCCGCCGCCATGATGACGGCGTCGGGCTTCTCCGTCGCATAGAACGCCTCAACGGCCGCCTGCGAAGTAAGATCGAGTTCACGCCGCGTGCGAAGCAACAGCGTGACACCCGATTCCCGTTGGAAACGGCGCACGAGAGCGCCGCCGACCATACCATTGTGACCTGCGATATAAAGCTTCATGACAAAATGATCTCCTCAACGCGCATCGTTCGCTTCAACCAGACCTGGAGTAAGCGATTCAGCGCAGTGAAATTTATTAGATAGGCGGAAGTTTCGCGATCTGAGCCTCGCGCTGTGCGAGCGCGAGGTCGTGATCGACCATGATTTCAACCAGTTCCTTGAAACGCACCTTGGGTTCCCACCCTAGCTGCCTTTTGGCTTTGGAGGGATCTCCGATGAGCAAATCCACTTCGGCGGGACGCTCATAGCGCGCGTCATACTTCACGTATTTCTGCCAATCCAGACCGACACGGGAAAAAGCCACTTCGCAGAATTCCTTGACGCTGTGCGTCTCGTTCGTGCCGACAACATAATCATCAGGCTGATCCTGCTGGAGCATCATCCACATCATCTCGACGTACTCCTTCGCATAACCCCAGTCGCGCTTCGCATCCAGATTACCGAGAGTCAGTTTGTCCTGAATGCCCGCCTTGATGCGGCCTACCGCACGGGTGATTTTTCGTGTGACGAACGTTTCGCCGCGACGCGGCGACTCGTGATTGAACAGGATGCCGTTAGACGCGTGAAGATTGTAGGACTCACGATAATTCACGGTCAGCCAGTACGCATACATCTTGGCGCAGCCATAGGGCGATCGCGGCCAGAACGGGGTTTTCTCCGTCTGGGGAACTTCCTGAACCTTACCAAACATTTCGGACGAGGACGCTTGGTAAAAGCGGCATTTTTTAACGAGTCCCGCCTCTCGAATGGCTTCAAGAATACGCACTGCACCCACGCCAACAACGTCGCCGGTATATTCCGGGATATCGAACGAAACGCGTACGTGAGACTGCGCACCGAGGTTATAAATTTCGTCCGGCTGCAGCTCGTACAGAAGCTTCACCATCTGGACGGAATCAGCCAGATCACCGAAATGAAGAAAAAGGCGCTTCCCGGAAATAGTCAGATCGGTGTACAGGTGGTCGATGCGGCTGGTGTTGAAAGTAGAGGAGCGGCGGATCACGCCATGAACCTCATAGCCTTTTGCCAGCAGGAACTCGACAAGGTAGCTGCCATCCTGACCTGTGATACCAGTGATGAGCGCTTTTTTCATGCGGCGCGAACCGTAGGTGGATTTGTAAAGAGTGCGCAAGCACTGCGATAGCAGACCCCATAATTGAGTGAATACCTGAGCAGCCAGTCCGGGGCGCCCCTCATCAGGATGAAAATAAAAAGGGCGCGGATTTCAGCCCGCGCCCAAATATAACGAGGGATCAGTATCTATCCGACTTTTCAGGCCGGATTGGGCGCAGGAGCTGGCCCGCCAAAATCGTGGGGAGCCGCTTTCTCGGCCGGCTTCTTGTCGACCATCTTGTCCGAAGAGGCCTTCGGCGACAGCGACTCACGAATGACGGGGAAATAATCTCACCCTGCTTAACGATCTCCATCACATGCTTTCCTTCGATCGTCTCGTGTTCGATCAGAGCCTGCGCGATCTTGTCGAGAGCACTCCGGTGTTCCGTGATGATCTGCTGGGCACGGCGATATTGACCGTTGATGATTTCAGAAACCGCGGCATCGACGCGACGAGCCGTATCCTCGCTGATGTGCTGCGAACGAGTGATGTCCCGCCCCAGGAAAACAGTGTCCTGGTTTTCGCCCATCGCGATCGGACCCAGATCACTCATTCCATAATCACAAACCATCGCACGGGCAATCTTGGTGGCCTGCTTGATGTCACCATAAGCACCGTTCGTGAAATCGCCTGTGACGAGCTCTTCCGCGATGCGTCCGCCCATCGCCATCGCGACTTGATCGAGAAGCTTCTTCTTGCCGCGAGAGAGGATGTCCTTGCTCGGGATAAACGTGGTGCTGCCAAGACTCTGACCGCGCGGGATGATCGTGACTTTGTGCACAGGCATCGTGCCGTCATCGAGCACAGCCTGGACGACCGCATGGCCAGCTTCGTGCCAGGCCGTCATCTTCTTCTCGTTGTCGTCCATCACGCGACGGCGTTCGCGACCGAAGAGCACTTTGTCGCGTGCATCTTCGATATCGATCATCTCCACCTTCTTCTTGTTTCGACGGGCGGCGAGCAGCGCGCCTTCATTGAGAAGGTTCGCGAGTTCTGCACCGGAAAGACCAGGTGTGCCGCGGGCGACAACACTGAGATCCGCATCGTCTGAGAGGGATATCTTGCGCGCATGGACACGGAGAATCTGCTCACGGCCGACGATGTCGGGAAGGTCAACGTAGACCTGCCGGTCAAAACGACCTGGGCGCAACAAGGCATTATCCAGCACGTCGGGACGATTCGTCGCCGCGATAATGATTACTCCATCGTTCGTATCGAATCCGTCCATCTCAACGAGGAGAGAATTCAACGTTTGCTCACGCTCATCATTGCCGCCGCCGAGACCGGCGCCGCGCTGGCGGCCGACTGCGTCGATTTCATCGATGAAGATCAAGCATGGCGCGCTCTTGCGGCCCTGCTCGAACATGTCGCGCACGCGGCTGGCACCGACGCCAACAAACATTTCCACGAAATCGGAACCGCTGATGGAGAAAAACGGCACGTCCGCTTCACCTGCGACCGCTTTCGCGAGCAAGGTTTTGCCAGTTCCTGGAGGACCGACCATCAAGATTCCCTTGGGAATCTTGCCGCCCATCTTGGTGAATTTCTTCGGCTCCTTCAAAAACTCGACAACTTCACCGACCTCTTCCTTCGCCTCGTCACAGCCGGCAACATCAGCAAAAGTGACTTTGTCGCGGTCACGCGTCAGAAGTTTTGCCCGGCTCTTGCCGAAACTCAGGGCACCGCGGCCTGCATTGCGCAATTGCCGCACGAAGAGAAAATACAGCAGACCGATGATAAGAATAAACGGAATCAGCTGCGACGCGAGGGCGGAAAGCCAGGTCGAGGGAGGCTTCTCATCGAAAGCCGCCGATGCCTGCAGTTTCTCGTGACTGGCTTCGGTGAGCCGTCCGGAAGCCACAAATTGAGCGGTTTTACCGCCCGCCGTACCATCGCTGAAAAGAGCCTCGGTAGCCTCACCGGTCACCACATACTGGTCGCGCCCCCCGGACTGCTCAGGCCGGATTACGCCGCTCTTAATTTTATTCTCCTCCGCCAGTTGCACCACTTCGTGGATCTTGATCACCGCCGGTGCACCGTTCCGACCCGGGTTCAACAAGAACAGAGCCAGCACGGCTGCCGCGATCGACAACCAGATGAGCAACACCTTCGGCTGAAAACGTTCAGGCGGCAGGCTCTTCAGGGGACGGCGTTTCTTTTCGTTTTTGAGGTCAGACATTTACTCGTAGGGACTAGGGGCGGACCGTGTAGGTTCCAGTTTCATAAGTCAAATGAACGCCCGTTACAGAATCATCGGTCATTTTCGATTTTTCAGCAGGCGGTAATCCCGGAACCCACAGGATGCCGCCATCTTCACCGACAACTACCGGCAATTGGGCCCGCCGCTCCGCCGGAATCTTACGATTCACAAACAGATCCTGCAATTTCGCCGAACCCGGCGCCCCCAAAGGGCGATACCTGTCTCCAGCCCGCGCGGGCCGAACGCAAAATGCAATCCGGGGCTCAGCCAGAAAAGCCTCCCGCCACGGATCGACGCTTCCCGCGCGAATCCGTGTACGCAGCACTTCATCGAACGTGATCGCGCGAGCAACCAGCGCATTTCCATCAGGCAAAAATAAAACCGTCCCCTCACTCAGCCACGCCTGCGGCCAGCCTTCCGCTCCATTCGACGAATCCGCCGGCCGGTAGCGCAACACGCCATCATTGAACTCCACACTCCCCTCGCACGCGCTAATCCGTCCATCCCCGCGCTCCACAAGCTCCACCGCCGCGTCAAATCCGGTGCGCGCAAGTTCTGCAAGCGGCCGCCATTTCCTCAGCGCACGTCGCAACAACGCCCGCGGTCGTCCCTTCAGCCGGCGCACGTCGAGCGTATCGCCGTCGTATCCAGCTTCCGGCATCAACTCCGCCAGCCATGCGGTCAACGCTGCGTCGTCCTCCTCGAGCAGATCCCGGCTGAGCGCCGCCCCGTTGAGCGCGTCATTCTCCGCAGCAGCCCGCCACTTCGGTACCACCTCCATGCGCATCCGGTTGCGGAAAAAATCTCCCGCCGCATTGCTTTCATCCTCGCGCCAGTGCGCTCCTGCCTTGGTCAGCGCGCTGACAATCTGTGACTTTGCCAGGGTCAGCAATGGACGCAAAAACACGCGCGCTCCTTGCTGAAATTGCACCGGTCGCGGGGCGGCGAGCCCCGAGGATCCGCTGCCGCGCGCGATTCGCATCAAGAGCGTTTCCGCAACATCATCCTTTTGATGGCCCGTCCAGAGCAGCGTCGATCCGACGGCCGCCATTTCCATTTTAAAAAATGCCATTCGTGCCAGCCGCGCCTCCGCCTCGCTCTGTCCAGCTTTCGCATCCGTCCACTCACCCGCGCGAAAATCGACGCCCAGCGCACCGCAAACTTCCCCGCAAAACGCCGCGTCACCGTCGCTCTCTTTTCCGCGCAAGCGATGATTAAAGTGCAGCGCAACCAGTCCCCGCCGTTTCTCCGGCCAGAGCGCCCAAACGATCAGCAACAGCGCGAGAGAATCCGCTCCTCCCGAAAACGCCACGCACCACGCCGATCCCGGATTTTCCGCCGCCGCCTTGTCCGCGTGCGCAATAACCGCCGGATGAAGATCCTCTCGCGAGAACAACGCCGGAAACTTTTCCCATTCAGGCATGACGCGGCGCTTTCCTCTTAAATCGAAAAACGCCGCGCTTCACTTCGCCTCTTCGCTTCAGGCGAAGCTCAGGAACTCCTTGCCGAAATACGGCACGAGCGCTGCGGGGATTTTCACCCGTCCATCTTCCTGAAGATTATTCTCCAGGATCGCCGCCAGCACGCGTGGCACCGCGAGACCTGAGCCGTTCAGCGTGTGCACCAACTCAGGCTTGTCCGCGCCTTTGGCTCGGAAACGAATCTGCGCACGACGCGCCTGAAACGCCTCGAAATTCGAGCAGCTCGAAACCTCCAGCCAGCGCTTCTGTCCAGCGGACCAGACTTCCAGGTCGTACTTCTTGCACTGGGCAAAACCCAGATCGCCGCCGCACATGAGCAGCACGCGATAAGGCAGCCCGAGTTTTTGCAGCAGCCGTTCGGCATCGAGCCTCAGCTTGTCCAGTTCGTCATAGCTGGAACTCGGATGAACCCATTTGAGCAGTTCCACTTTGTCGAACTGATGCAGGCGGTTCAATCCGCGCACGTCCTTGCCGTAACTGCCCGCCTCGCGACGGAAACAAGGCGTGTACGCGCAGCGCAGCACCGGCAGCGCCGCTTCGTCGAGAATCTCATCGCGCAGATAATTTGTCAGCGGCACCTCGGCCGTCGGCACTGCGTACAATTTATCCGCAGTCTCATACATCTGTCCTTCCTTGTCCGGCAGCTGTCCCGTCGCCGTGGCGCTCGCCGCATTCACGAAGATCGGCGGATTCACCTCAAGGTAGCCGTTCTTGCCCGCCTCATCCAAAAAGAAGTGCAGTAACGCGCGCACGATCTTCGCGCCATCTCCGACATAAAAGGGAAAACCCGCGCCCGTGACTTTTGCGCCACGCGCAAAATCGAACAGCCGGTCGAAGCCGGCGATTTCCCAATGCGCCTTCGCGTGCGCCGAAACCGCGTTCACGTCGCCGTTGGTTGCGAAGACAACATTCTCTTCCGGAGTGCGGCCTTCCGGGACGCTGCTGTGGGGAAGATTCGGCAGCGCGAGCACCGCCTGTTTCCACTTCTCCTCGGTCTCCTTGAGCTGAATCTCGCGCTCCTTCACCTGCGCCGAGACCGCCTTCATCTCCTGCACTTTGGCTACGAACTCCGGCGAGCCTTTCGGCAGTTTCGCCATGTCGGTGTTCGCCGCTTTCTGGACGCCGCGCAGTTGCTCGGTTTCCTGGAGCTGCGCGCGCCACGACGCATCCAGCGCGAGCACGGCATCGAGATCGACGTCGAGGTGTTTCTTGGCAATCGCCGCACGGACGAGATCAGGCGATTCACGAAGGAGTTTGGGATCGAGCATGGGAAAGACCCAGCGAAACCATTAACCCGCGCCGACTCACGCCAAATTTTCGCCTCCCGCCCGCCGTCCGGCTGCTATGCTTCAAAACCCGCGTTGCGAAAAGGGAAAGGGATGCGCCGTCCGCACGCGCGTCCCGTCGAGCCGCTTGAAACGTGCATAAACCTCGCGGGCCGACAGCAATTTCAGGTTTCCGATCGGCGCCTGTACCACGTGATTTGTCGGCGCCGTCAGCGGAAACGGCCCGTACAGCCGCGGATCCGTCGGCCCGAAAATACCCAGCGTCGGCACGCCCATCGCGGCCGCCAGATGCATCGGGCCACTGTCGTTCGAAATCACCCAGCCCGCCCGTTTGATCAGCGCCGGGAGCGCCATCAGGCTCGTATTTCCCGTCAGGTTGAGAAATTGGGTTTCCGTAAGCGCGTCCTTGTAATCGATATAGTTGTTACCCGCCCACACGACTTTCCGCCCCGAACCGTCGCGAGCGACAAACTCTGTCAGTTCCTTGAACCCGTGCCAGCGTTTCTCCGCCCGGCGGCTGTCCGGAAACATAATCACAGGCTGGGCGCCTCCGCGGCCTTCAATATGACTGAGATTCAGCCCTTCGACTTCGCGGAATCTCAGCGCCCCCGCCAGCTCCGGCTTGAGATCAAGCACCGGCATAAACTGCAGCAGGATTTCCAACGCATGACTCGCGCGTCCCGCCGCAGGCAACGCCACTTTTTCTCTATAGAAAATACCCGAGCATTCCCGTGCGTCGGCACGCCCGATCTTCCTGCTACCCTGCGCTCTCCATGTCATCAGGCCCGTGCGGAGCAACCCTTGCATATCGAACACAAAATCGAACTTCGTCTCGCGCACTTCCTTCATCAGCTTGCGAAAGCCCAGGACTCCGCCGCTTCGCTTGAAAACGTACACGCGGTCCACTGCCTCGCATTGCTTCACGAGAGCCGCAAAAATGTCGCGCACGATCCAGGAAATGCGCACGTCCGGCCTCTGCGCTTTGATCGACGCGGCAACTTGCAGGCCGTGCACGATGTCACCCAAGGAGGAAGGTTTGATGATAAGAAGTTCGACCATTGAAAAGCGCGCGCCGCAGAATCTGCTTTTAACTGCGGTGACGCTCCTTTTGATGAAGTTTCCCTCGGCAAAATCAAACGCTAATCGCCTCACCCGCGATCGCTGCCTGCCGTCGCCCTGCTCGCGTGCTTAAACTTCTACTACAAATCTCCGGCTGGCTGATCGCACATACGCCCGAACGGTTGCTGCGCGCCTTCACCGCCTTCTGCGGCGACCTGCTGCTCGCGCTCTCCCCCCGGCGCCGCCGTCTTGTGTTCTCCAATCTTCATCACGCATTTCCCGACAGACCCGCCGTCTGGCATCGCCGCCTGGCCCGGAAAAGCAGCCGCCGCATCTTTGAGACCGCCTTGATTTCGCTGGCCAGCCCCTACCTCGACGAAACACGCCTGCGTCGCATCGTTCGCACCACGCAACCCGTCGAGGACTGCTTCCGCATTCACCAAGCCACTCCTCACCCGCTCATCGTCGCCACGCCGCACATCGCCTACTGGGAAAGCCTCACCTGGCTCGCGCTCTTCCTCCCCGTACCGCTGCGCGAGTTCGGCGTGATTTTCCGCCCGCTCGACAACCCCACCGCCGATGCCTGGGTGAAATCCACCCGCGAGCGCCACGGCATGAAACTGCTTTCTCGAAAAGAGGGCCTCACCGAATCTTTCCGCATCCTCAAACGCAACGGCACCGTCGGCGTTCTTTTTGATCAAAACGCGGGAATTCAGGGCGCGCTCACCACCCTGCTAGGCCGCGTCTGCTCCACCACCGAGCTTCCTGGCCTTCTGGCCGAGCGTTCCGGCGCGAAGATAGTCACGTTCTATCCACGTCGTCTCGATTTTTGGCGCGTACAATTCGAGCTCTTGGAAATCAGCTACGACGGCACTGCCGCGGGAGCAATCATTGCGCTCAATCGCTGGCTGGAGAACACGCTTTCGACCGACGAAAACCTCTGCGCGTCCTGGCTGTGGAGTCATGATCGCTGGCGCCACCAGGACATGCCGGCAAAACGGTTCCGCCTGGAATCCAAGCGAAACCTCCTCGCCGCCGATCTCGCCGCCCGCGGCCTCGCAGAAGTTCCACGCAAAACCCGTATTTTCATCCGTCTTCCCAACTGGCTGGGCGACGTCGTCATGGCGGTTCCACTTCTCCGCTCGCTGCGCGCTTCGCGTCCCGACGCAGAGATCACCTTCATCGCCAAAAGCGCCTTTCATCCGCTCCTCGCGCAAACCGGCCTTGCCGACAAACTCATTCCGCTTCCTCCGCGCGATTGGAAATATTTCCTCCGCTTCCGCGCTCTGCGTCATGCCTACCCCGACGTCTATCTACTCCTCACTCACTCGACGCGCGGCGACCTCGAGGCCCGGCTCACCGGTTGCCGACAGCGCTTTGGCTTGGTGAAGCAAGGACGCCGCCGGCCGCTGCTCACGCATCGCTACGAAGTCCCGGCCGATTTCGACGAGCGCCAGCATCACCAGATCGAACTTTGGGGAAATCTCTTCCGCCATTTCGGCCTCGAAACACCGCCAGACTTCTCCCCTCTGGCATCCACATCCGCCCGCGAAGCAAGCGGCTCCGCTCCCACGATCGGGTTCATCGCCGGATCTGAAAACAATCCCGAGAAACGCTGGCCCGTGAGCCACTGGCGCACATTGACCGAATCCATCCTCCGCGAATATCCCGCGGCAACGCTTCTTCTCCTCGGAACCGCCAATGATCGCGCGATCACCGACGCGATCGCATCCGGGCACTCCGAATCCCGCGTGCAAAATCTCGCCGGCCGCACCGATCTTCCCGCCTACATGGAAAAACTCCGCAGCTGCACTTTGCTCGTCACCAACGACACCGGCGGCATGCATCTCGCTAATCTGCTGGGCGTGTCGCTTATCGCCCTCTTCGGCCCGACCAATCCCGTTCGCACCGGACCGGTTTTTTCCGGACCACACGTCATCCTTCAACCTCCCGGCTGCCCTCCCACCGGCGGCGGCGCGCTCTCCGATCTTTCTCCCGAAACCGTTTTTGCCGCTCTTCAAACGTCCCTTCAAAAACGCACGGCAACTCCTCCACTTCCAGTCTAGCCTCTGCTCTGCTTCACTGCCGTATAGTTTTAACCCAGCCATTTTTTCCTGTGCCGCTTCTTTCCGTTCAAGATCTCCGCACCCACTTTCACACGCGCAGCGGCATCTATCGCGCAGTCGACGGCGTCAGTTTCGACCTGGACCGCGGCGAAACGCTCGGGCTCGTCGGTGAATCCGGCTCAGGTAAATCCGTCACCTGCTATTCACTGATGGGCCTGGTGCCCCAGCCTCCCGGGCGGATCGCCAGCGGACGCGCAATGTTTGACGGTGTCGATCTGCTCAATTGCACGCCAGCCCAAGCACGCTCAATCCGCGGCAAACGGATCTCCATGATTTTTCAGGATCCGATGACTTCGCTCAATCCGTACATGCGGGTCTCCGAGCAGATCATCGAGCCGTTGATGATCCACGAAAAAATCTCGCGCAAGGACGCCCTCGCCCGAGCCCTGGCGATGCTCGAAGCTGTCGGTATCGCCGACGCCGCCCGTCGCATGCGCAGCTATCCCCACGAATTCTCCGGCGGCATGCGCCAGCGCGTGATGATCGCGATGGCCCTGATCACCAAGCCCGACATCCTCATCGCCGACGAGCCCACCACCGCGCTCGATGTCACCGTTCAGGCGCAGATCCTCGCATTGATTAAAAAAATGCAGCGCGAACTCGGCATGGCCGTGATCTTCGTGACCCATGATCTCGCGGTGGTCTCCGGACTCTGCGATCGCGTTCAAGTCATGTACGCCGGCCGCATCGTCGAGACCGCCGACACCCGCACGCTTTTCCGCTCACCGCAGCATCCGTATACGAAGGCACTCCAACGCTGCATTCCATCGCTTCAGGAAAAAGGCCGTGAACTCTATACGATTCCAGGAATGCCGCCCGATCTGTCGAAGCCGATTTCGGAAGCCGAACTGCTCGCCCGTTTCGAGCCCGCCCCGGAAAAGCGCGAACTCCAGCCTCTTTCCACCTTCAACGAACAAAACCGCGAGCAACGCGAAACGATGCTGCGGCTCGACGACGTTCACACACACTTCACGGTTCGCTCCGGCAAACTCATCGATCGCCATCCCGCCACCATCCGCGCAGTCGACGGTGTCACCTTCGAGGTGAAGCGCGGCGAAGTCCTGGGCCTCGTCGGCGAATCCGGCTCGGGCAAATCCACGATCGCACGCACGATCATGCAGCTTGTGCCCACGACTTCCGGCACGGTCATTCTCGAAGGAAAGAATCTCACCCAGACTTCCCGGGACCAACTGAAGATTGCGGGTCGTGATCTCCAGATGGTTTTTCAGGACCCTTTCGCCTCGCTCAATCCGCGCATGACGGTTTTCGACACGCTCGCCGAACCGCTCCTCGTTCACAAGGTCGTCGCCCCCGATCAAGTCCGCGCCCGCGTCACCGAGCTCATGAACGTCGTCGGCCTCGCCCCGCGCTTCATGGGTAAATATCCGCACGAATTCTCCGGCGGCCAGCGCCAGCGCATCGCCATCGCCCGCGCCCTCGCCCTCGAACCCAAGGTCATCATCGCCGATGAACCCGTCTCGGCCCTCGACGTTTCCATCCAGGCTCAGATTCTGAACCTCCTCGCCGGCCTCGTCCGCAAGATGAATCTCACCCTCATCTTCATCTCGCACGATCTTGCCGTGGTTAAACACATCTCCGACCGAATCGCCGTGATGTATCGTGGCAAAATCGTCGAACTCGGGTCCGCTCTCGACGTCCTGGATCGTCCGCAACACGAGTACACACGCACTCTCCTCAGCGCCATCCCCCATGTCGACCACACCGCCTAAGTCCAAGGACCCGCTTCACGGGATTACGCTCGAGATGATCGTCACGCAGCTGGTCGAAAAGCACGGCTGGGCTGAACTCGGACGCCGCATCGACATCCGCTGTTTCAATTTCGATCCCAGCGTTAAATCCAGTCTTCAATTTCTCCGCCGCACTCCTTGGGCGCGCACCAAAGTGGAAGAACTTTACCTTCGCACCATCGCCAAAGTTTGAGTCCGTCCCTGTAGGAGCGGCTTTACGCCGCGATCTCAACGCACCGCAAATTCAAGGCGTCCCAAATCCGACCTGCCGCAGCGCTTCGTAACACGCGATCCCCGCCGCGGTGCTCAGATTGAGCGACCGCAACGTCGGATCTGCGTGAGGAATCGTCAGACGCATCGCGTCGCCAAACTCCTCGTGCAGCCACGCCGGCGCACCGTGTCCTTCGTTACCGAAGACGAGTCCGTCGCCAGCCGCATAATTCACGCTCCAGTACGATTGCGTCGTCTTGGTGGTGAACAGCCATAAGCGCTTCGGACCTGCCGCGCTCGCGCGAAAGCTCTTCCAGTCGTCGTGATGATGCACGTCGAGCGAATGCCAGTAATCCATCCCCGCGCGCTTCAAGTGCCGGTCGGTGATCGTGAATCCCAGCGGATGAATCAGGTGAAGCCGGGATTTCGTCAGCGCGCACATCCGCCCGATATTTCCCGTGTTCTGCGGGATCTCCGGCTGAAAAAGGACTATGTGCAGCATGCGATCAAAGACCCCTGGAGCTTCGCTTTATTTCAGAACGCACCGTTTTTCGGCACCGCGCCGCCAAAGCTCATTCGATTTTCAGCCCCTGATTATCGGCTGTCAGCATGCGCACTTCGCTGGAGATTTTCACCTCTGCAAACGCCGCCCGCATCGCCTGGCCAACCGCAGCTTCGCTGCCACGCAGCGCGAGACAAAGAACGCTCGAACCGCTGCCACTCAACCAACCCGTGAGCGCACCGGCCACGATGCCGGCGTCGATTGCCATCCGGCCGTTCGGGATGCGCGGCAACCGGTAAGGCTCGTGCATGAAATCAGTCACCGCATGACGCAGCTGCGCATAGTCGCGAGTAGCCAGCGCAGCCGCGAAAAACGCGGCGCTGTTGATGCTCTTCACCGCATCAAAATACGGCAGCGTGCCCGGCAATACACCGCGCGACTCCTTCGTCAGCATCTCCACACTCGGGGAAGCGACCACGAAAACCAAGTCGTCAGGAATTTCCACCCGCACAACTCCAAGATACCTGTTCGTCTTCGGATCGCAGCGCGCCACGCAAAAACCGCCAAGGATCGCCGCCGACGCATTGTCGGGATGGCCTTCGAGTTCATTCGCGATCTCCACCAGCTGATGCCGCGTAAGCCCTGCCTTGGAAAGCTCGTTCAAGCCCGCAAGCACTCCGCCGATCACCGTCATGCTGGAGCCGAGGCCGCGCGCCGGCGGCACCTCGCCATTCACCTCGAAAGAAAATCCAAATCGCTCGATCTGCGCCGCGGCAAAAAAGGCTTTCGCGGTCGTCTCGACCATCTTCTGTCCGCGTCCGTCCTCAGCACGGCTGGCGGTGATTGCGAGGCCGGAGCTTGTTCGACGTAGCGTGACGCGGTTGTAGATCTGCAGCGCCAGACCAAGCGTGTCGAAACCCGCACCGCAGTTGGATGTGCTTCCGGGAACGCGAACAGCGACCGCCTCAGGAAAAGTCTGCGGGCTCATAGACGGCGCGTCTTCATCTGCTTTTTCACTTCATCCATTTCGGCCTTTTTCTTCAGGTCGTCGCGCTTGTCGTAAACCTTTTTTCCCGTGCAGATGGCGACTTCGACTTTCACGAGCGCCTCTTTGAAATACATGCGCAGCGGAATCAGCGCTTTGCCGCCCACCTGAAGCGCCTGAGCGATCTTGCGGATCTGATGCTTGTGCAAAAGCAGCTTCCGCGTCCGACGGGTATCATGATTGGAAATATTTCCAAATGCGTACTCTTCGATGTGCGCATTCATCATCCATAGTTCGCCCTTATCGAAACGCCCAAATGAATCGCTGATCTGCGCCCGACCAGCACGGATCGACTTCACCTCGGTACCTTTCAAAGCGAGGCCCGCTTCGAATTTCTCGTCCACGGAATAATCCCGCAGCGCCTTGGCATTGCGGATTTCCGTGTAACGGGCCGGATCTTTTTTCTGGGCAGACATGGAGGCTCGATCGACGCCGGGCTTGGGCTCAGCCGCCAGTCGGCCTCAGCGCGTAATGCGCTCAGTTATTGGTGGCGCCAACCGCGAGCTCGAAGCTGATTTTGCCTTCGATGACTTCGCGCAACGCAACGTCTTCCGAGGAAAGTTTTTCAAGCGATTCCACGAGAGGACGGCTGCCACGCTTGAGCTGCTTCACACGACGGGACACCACGTTGATCAAAACGTTGGGATCATTGATGACCTTCTGGGCTTCCTTAAGATAGTCGTCTCTCATGAATAACTGGGTGAATGGCTGCGGTGAAACCGCGTAGAGCAGGCTTAAAGCCCGGTACCGTCAAGGGCTTTTTTCCCGGCTTGCACCTCTGAAAAGCGACCTAATTTTGCCCCCATGCTGATGATCGGTTGGACAACGGTGGAAACTCAGAAGCAGGCAGATAGCCTTGCTCACGATCTGCTCACCCGAAGTCTGGTCGCCTGCGTTCAAGTCGAAGGCCCCATCAAATCCCATTACCCTTGGAAGGGAAAGTTAGAGCAGTCGGTAGAATTTCGCCTCTGCCTGAAGTTCTTGGCTGAACGGGAGCAGGAAGTCGCCAAATGGGTCTTGGATCATCACCCGTATGAAACCGCTGAATGGGTCACCGTCCGCGCCGAAAACGTTTCGGAAAAGTACTTGTCATGGGTAAAGGCGAACTCTAGCAACTGACCCTTTCACCAATAGAAACACACCTTTTTATCCGCCATGTCACAACACAAGAGTCTCCAGGGTTCCAGCGGCATCGTCGTTAAGCGCAACGTCTTGAAGCGCTTCGAGCGCGTCGATCTCCTCAAGAAACGCGGCCAGTGGAAAGCGGGCGACCGCGTTCAGGGTCTCCGCAAGACCAAGCCAGACGTCTAATTCGTCATTTACCTTTTCAATCAAAGGCAGGCCGTGTTTTCACGTCCTGCCTTTTTTGCGCCCAGAACGCCAGATTCCGACCGGCCCATGATTGATCTCATTAAAAAACTCATCGACTTCGTACTCCACATTGACGCGCACCTGGCGGAAATCATCCGCGATTACGGTCTTTGGACATACGCAGTCCTTTTCGCGATCATCTTCGCCGAAACCGGCCTTGTGGTAACCCCTTTCCTTCCCGGAGACTCGCTGCTCTTTGCTGCTGGCGCTTTCTGTGCACGGCCTGAGACTGGACTGAATGTCCATTTAATGGCGGCACTCCTGTTCGTTGCCGCCGTGATCGGCGACACGTTGAACTACTGGATAGGATCCAAAATCGGTCCGAAGGTTTTCTCACGTGAAGACTCTCTGCTCCTCCGGAAAAAGCACCTGGAGAGAGCACACGCCTTTTTCGAGAAGTACGGCGGGCGCGCCATTATCCTGGCTCGATTTGTCCCGATCGTTCGCACGTTTGTGCCCTTCGTCGCCGGCATCGGCAAGATGACCTACAGCCGGTTCATCGCTTATAATGTGATCGGCGGGTTTATCTGGATTTACGCATTCACGTACCTCGGTTTCGCCTTCGGCAACCACCCCCTCGTACAGAAAAATTTCAAGTTGGTGATCATTGCAATCATCCTCCTTTCGGTACTGCCCATCGTGTTCGAGTTCATCCGCGCACGCCGTGAATCAAAAAATGCGGCAATCAACGATCCCGCAAAAAGCTGACCGCTCTCACGAGCGGATCCCCAAAAACAATGAAGGCGCCTCAAGAGGCGCCTTCATTGTTTTATGCGTCAACGGCCAACGCTTGTTAAATCACAGTGCCACTCGGAACCACTCCGCCTTTGGGCACCAGAAGAACACCGTCGCGGACAATCACGCCATGAGAGTAAGTGCCATCGGCCTTTCCATCCGCCGATAGCGTCACGTCGTCGCCGATACGTGAATTCTTGTCGATGATCGCACCTCGAATCTTGCAATTGCGGCCGAGTCCAAGATGCGGACGCCCCTGCGCGATATTTGCCTCGAGCTGCTCCGGAGTCTACAAAAGTCCGACCCCATCATGACGACGTCCTGCAAGGCCGAGCCTTGTCGGACGAATGAGCGGATGCCCAGGACGCAGTGCCTCAGCGATGAATCCTCGATGATCGAGCCATCGCCAATCACCACGTAATCAATGGCGCAGTTGTTGATCTTCGAAGCGGGCAGATAGTTGTCCTTCGTGTAAATCGGATCCTTCGCATCGAAAAAGTTGAAGGGAGGCAGCGGTTGCGCGAGCGCGAGGTTGGCGTCGAAAAACGCCTTCACCGTACCGATGTCTTCCCAGTAGCCCTCGAAAATGTGGGCGAAGAGCTTCTTTTTGCCCAGCAAGCCGGGAATGATCTCCTTGCCGAAATCTGTCATGTTGTTGTCCAACGCCTCCGCCAGGGCGGTGCGGTTGAAGACGTAAATGCCCATCGAGGCCAGGCAGTGCTTCTCCCCTACCACTGGCTGTTGCAGCTTCGCCTCCAGCGCCGGGCTCAGGGTCAGGCGGTTGATTACCGCCGGGTCTTTCGGTTTCTCCACAAACTCCGCGATCGAGAGATCGTCATTCACCCGGGTCAGGCCAAGCCCTTCCACTTTCGACACGGGAAACGGGATCGCCGCGATCGTGACGTCCGCTCCCGTGGACACATGCTGCTCGATGATCTTCCTGAAATCCATCCGGTAGAGCTGATCGCCCGACAAGATCAGTACCAAGTCATGCGGGAACGTGCGGAAGTGCTGGAGATTGCGCCGCACCGCATCGGCAGTGCCTTGGTACCAATCGACACTCTTCTCCGTCTGCTCCGCCGAGAGAATGTCCACAAAACCGCCGCCGAATGGATCAAAGTGGTAGGTCGCTTGCACATGACGGTGGAGGGACGCCGTGTGAAATTGGGTAAGCAAAAAAATGCGGTTCAACCCCGAGTTAATACAGTTGCTGATCGGAATATCGACCAGCCGGTATTTACCGGCGAGGGGCACGGCGGGTTTGCAGCGCTCCATCGTGAGCGGATAGAGTCGCGTACCGCTACTGCCACCCATGATTACGGAGATGACTTTGGGAGTTGGCATAATTGTGGGTCTTAAAGCCTTGCTCCACGTTTATCGCGGTCGGTAGTTTCGCCAGCCAAAAGCAAAAAATCTATGTGTGGAATCGTTGGTTACGTCGGTAAGCAGAAGCAGCCTCTATCATCATCGAAGGGCTGAAGCGTCTCGAGTACCGCGGTTATGACTCCGCGGGCGTCGCCGTGATCCAAAATGATCGCATCGATGTCGCCAAAAAAGCCGGCCGCGTAGAAGTCCTCTCCAAGGAAGCCGCCAAACATCGTTTCACAGGCTCCACCGGCATCGGCCACACTCGCTGGGCGACCCATGGTGGCGTCACGGATGCCAATGCCCATCCGCACGTCAGCAGCGATGGCAAGTTCGCCATCATCCACAACGGCGTCATCGAAAACTACGCTTCGATCAAAAAATTCCTTCTGACCAAGGGCTACACCTTCGCGTCGGAAACCGACACCGAGGCGCTCGTCAATTTGATCGCCTACCACTATCAGAAGGAGCCGGCCGCCGACGATAAAAGCCGTTTCCTTGAAAGCGTCCGCCGCAGCCTCATGCACGTCGAAGGCACCTATGGCATCGCCGTTCTCTGCACAGACTTTCCGGATCAACTAGTCGCGGCCCGCAAGGCCTCTCCGCTTATCCTGGGCGTGGGCGACTCGGAGTTTATCATCGCCTCCGACGTTTCCGCGCTCATCAGCCGCACTCAAAACGTCGTGTACCTGAAGGACGGGGAGCTCGTCCACATCACCGGGAAAAACTTCTCGATCATCACGCAGTCCGAGGAAGACGTCTCTCCCGTGGTCAACAAGGTCACGTGGACAGCCGAGGCCGCCGAGCTGGGCAATTACGCCCACTACATGGAAAAGGAAATCTTCGAGCAGCCCATCGCGCTCGAAAATGCCATGCGTGGCCGTTTCTCCGCTGACGAATCCACCGCGCAATTCGGAGGACTGAATCTCACCCCGATTGAACTCCGCCAGATCGACCGCTTCGCGTTCTGTGGCTGCGGCACCGCCTGGCACGCCTGCCTCGTCGCGGAACATCTCATCGAGCGTTTCGCGCGTGTGCCCGTCGAGGTCGACTACGCGTCCGAGTTCCGCTACCGCAATTCACCGCTCGACGGAAACACCCTCTTCTTCGTCGTCAGCCAGTCCGGCGAGACCATCGACACCCTCGGCGCGCTGCGCGAAGCCAAGCGCAAGGGCTACAAGGTTCTCTCGATCAACAACACGGTCGGTTCTTCGATCGCACGCGAAGCCGATGGAGGCATTTATCAGCACGTCGGCCCCGAGATTGGCGTCGCCTCCACGAAAGCCTTCACCTCGCAACTTCTCATCGGCGCCATGTTCGCCCTCTACGTTGCCCGCATGCGCGACATGAGTTTCAGCGACGGCGTTGAGTACGTGAAAGCCCTCAAATCCGTCCCCGATCTCGTCCGCAAGACACTCGAGCAAGCCCCGCGCATCAAAGAAATCGCCAAGCGTTACGCTCAACACGCGGACATGCTTTTCCTCGGCCGTCTCTCCCTCTTCCCCATTGCCCTCGAGGGCGCGCTCAAGCTCAAAGAAATTTCATACATCCACGCCGAAGGTTATCCTGCCGCCGAGATGAAGCACGGCCCCATCGCCCTCATCAGCAAAGACTGCCCGTCCGTCTTCTTCGCGCCCAAGAGCGAGATCTTCAACAAGATCGTTTCTTCCATCCAGGAAATCAAAGCGCGTAACGGCAAAACCATCGTCATCACCACCGAGGGTTGCGAGTTTCCCGCCGGCGTGGCCGATGAAGTCATTCACATCCCGGATTGCCACGAAGCCGTGCTCCCGATTGTCGCCACGATTCCCGTTCAACTTCTCAGCTACTACATCGCTTGCGAGCGCGGTTGCGACGTCGACAAGCCCCGCAATCTCGCAAAATCCGTGACCGTAGAATGAAGTGACAGCTTGCACGCCAGGATGCCGGCCGACAGGGTGTCAATCACCCCAAGCTCCTTCCGTTTCGCCACTTCATTGGCATTCGTTCGTGCCGTTAACTGAGCGGCGAATTCGTCCAGCCATGCTCTCTCCCGTCCGTCGTGTTTTCATTGGTCTCTTCCTGCTTATGCTCGCATGGCGGGAACCTGCGTTTGCGCAGGTCGCGGCAACTTCCCAGTTACCAGCCAGCGCACGATTCAATCAGGAGTTGCTTGCCCTCACCTCCGCGACTCAGGGCGTGGTTGGCGTCGCCCTTCGTGACCTGTCCACCGGGGAAGAATTTTCCGTCAACGGCGAGCGACTCTTTTCACAGGCCGGTCTGAGCAAAATTCACGTACTGGCCGCCTTTCTGCGCGCTTCTGATGCAGGCAAAGTGGACCTCAACGAACCCCACACGCTGTCGCCTCAAGACAAACTTCCCGGCGGAATTTTGCAGCGGCTCGGAGACCGCACCGTGACGATGAGTTTGCGCGACTACGCCAGCCTGATGGTCGCCACTGACGACAATTCCGCCACGAATATCATCCTTTCGCGAATCGGCGTCGGCGCCGTGAATGACACACTTTCCGCGTTGGGTTCTGCAGACATTCGTTTCGCAGGCCTGATCACAGACCCTCAGAACCCCGAGGACAATCTGGCCTCGCCCTGCGCGCTGGTTCGCTGCCTCGCGGCCCTCCACCGAGGCCAGGTTCTTACTCCGGCATCACGAGATGAATATTTTTCAATGCTCAGCACGCCGCGTGCGGGCCCGCTCCGAAACGCCGTCCCTCGCCATATCCGCGTCGCCAGCAAATCCGGAATCCGGGGCGCCCTGCGCTGCACCGCCGGCATCGTTTATCTTAAAAATCATCCGTACGTCATCACGGTCATGACTCAGCCACCGGCAGACGACACCGGAACAGACCTCGACTACACCGCGACCATCTCGGCCATTTCCCGTCTGAGCTATTCCTACTTTTCCAAACTGGATCCGAAAGAACCTTCCGCACCAAAGACGTCCTCAAAGGAACGTCCATAAGCGGATCTGGGGCGGAACAAGAAAGCGCCGCACCAACAAGTGCCGCGAAGGATCAACCGATAATTCGCTCGTCAGCCGTCGCGAATAGCACCGGAGACACCGTCTCATCCACATTGGACTCTTCGCTATAGTCATCGCTGTAGAAACCCTCTTCAGCCGATGAAGAATGGATCTGCTCGGAAACGTTCAGGGCGTTGACCGGGACATCATGCAAGGTCGGCCGCAGGAAAATCATGAGCGCTAGCGCAAAAGCAAAAACAGGCGTTAACGCCGCGGCCACGCGCCGGCGGCTCCGCCTCGGGCGAACCGACGCCCGCTTTGGCTCGCTGGCTTTTACGCGCCGACGTTTCGCAGTGAGTGGACGCGCCGACGCCTCAACCATCTGCTCATAAAATGAAAGGCACTGCTCCATCTTCGCACTGAAGGATAACGCATGCCGCGCCAGCTCGCGTGCGTTTTCACCCGCGCTTTTTCGAAACGCCCGATCATCCGCCATGCGCGTCATCGCAGCTACGAGAGCGGGCACATTGTTGCTCTCCACCAAAAGTCCCGTCTTCTCGTCGGTCACGAGTTCAGGCAGACCGCCCACGCGGCTGGCAATCACCGGACGACCCGTCGCAAACGCCTGCGGTGTCACGATCGATTGAGCCTCGGCAAAAGAGGGAATCACCAGCACGTCCAACGCAGCCATCACTTCAGGCATGTCGTGACGATATCCCGCCATAAAAACCGGGCCATCCTCAGCCGAGCCGAAAAGAGCCGTCAGGCGACTCCGAACCTCGCGTTCATAAGCGCGGTCGCCCACGCCTTCACCTACAAGGACGAACCGTACTTTTTCGCCGTGTGTTTTCAGCAGCTCGATCGCTGCCGAGATAAAAACGTCGTGCCCTTTTTCGGGACGAATCATCGCCGCAAGTCCGAAAAGAACCGCATCGCCGGAGACCCGCCATTCACCACGAACCCGCGTTCCGTCGACGGCAGGATTGAATCGTTCGATATCCGTGCCCTCCCCAATCACGTGCACGCGATCAGCCGCCACTCCCGTGTGAGAGATCAACTTTTCCCGGATGCACTCGGCCGATGCCACCACCGCCGCACAACCGTGCCGGTAGATAAATGAACGATCCAGTGACGGACGCACCAAATTGGTGACCTGCCGGGAACGCACCACCGGCCACGATGTGACATGCAACGGATAACATATCCACGAGTCTTTTGAACTGTGGGTATGGACCACATCAACGCCCCGCGACCGGCAAAAATGCCTGATCGCTCGTGCCGCCTGCCAATCCAACGCTCGCGACATTTTCACCGGCACGCAAAACTCCGGCCCGGCGCGCAACATCAGCTCGCTCTCGGGATCGCATGCGATCCAAGCCATGTGCCCATGCGCTCGCAACCACCGCACCTCTTCCAAGGTGCGATACTCTTGCCCTCCCCAGTTCAAACTGGATTCCGTATGCAGAATCCTGAGGGGTATAGCTGGACTCATTCTGGGGTCGCGCGAGCCTAACCAATGGCACTATGAGTCAATCGTAATTAGCACAATTTTCATGAGCATTTCTCACGATCGCAGTTACATCACATTCCAAGAGGCAAAAGACACCCTCGAAAGTGGTTTAGCTGTTCTTACTTACCACAAAATCGCCCGGCGCCCCGCAGGGACTAAAGTTCGTAGTATTTATCTGAGCCCCTCGGACTTCAGCACTCAGCTCCGAGACCTCGCAAATGCCGGATTCACGTCCACGAATCTGGACGCCGAGCGTCCGGCATCCGCAGGCAATCCGGCCAGGCAGATCGTGCTTACCTTCGACGACGGTTATCTCAACGTACTGAAAAATGCGGCGCCGCTGCTCGCCCGGCATAACTTCACCGCAACCCAATTTCTCGTCGCCGATCTGCTCGGCCAAAATAACCGGTGGGATATCGCGCTCGGAGAGGTTCCGGAACCGCTCATGGACGCTGCACAAATTCGCGACTGGCTCGCTTTGGGCCACGACATCGGAGCGCACACCCTCACGCATCCACACCTGACACACATTTCCCTGGATGCTGCTCGCGAGGAGATTTTTTCCTCGAAGAAAAAACTCGAAGACCTCTTTGGCCGCCCCATCCGCCACTTTTGCTATCCCTATGGCGAATGGAACGAGGCCATCGCCGACCTCGTGCGCGAAGCGGGCTACACGACGGCCACCACGACTCAATGGGGCGCCAATACCGCCAGCACCCCGCCCTTTGCGCTGCACCGCCTGAACACGCGCTATCGGTCGCGCAACGTTCGCACGGTCCTTCAATCAATCGCCCGGGCGCTTAAGCTGCGAAGCTAGTGGCGGGTCGCCGCAGTCTTTCCTTCGAAAGGTGCTATTGGCGCACCTCGCATACGACCACGCAGTGCCGGTAGATCATGACGCCAAACGGAAACATCATGCGGCGCAGTTCCTCCGGCAACGACGCCTTTTCCGCCTGTAGTTGCACCCATTGAAACGGCCACAACAGCAGCGCAAGCGGCAGCAGCATCCAGTCCTTCGGTCGCGCCGACACATAACGAATCGACCGGATCGTAAATCCACCGTCGTGCAGCATACGCACGAGACACTGCATCGGAATAGGCTTCCACGTCGCCAGCTCGGGAGAAACCAGCAGCCGGAACAACCGCGTGCGGCCGAAAAACAGATACGCCAGCCGGTCCCGCACCGTGACGACATTGTCGTTCGTCACCACCAGCTGCCCGCCTTCCTTCAGATGCCCACGGCATGTCTCAAAAAATTGCCGGGTGTTGTGAAATTCCATGATCCCGCTCACCGAGGCGATCAGATCGAATTTCGCCTCGGGAAAAATCGCAAAAGGCCGGCTCGCATCCACCGCCGCGACTTCCTCCGCCGCAAATTCTCCACCCGGCCTCAGGTCCGCGCCTTTCACCACAGCGCGCGGAAAAAACTCGCGTAACACCTTCAACAAAACGCCCGCTCCGCACGGGATATCCAGAATGCGTTTTCCGGCCCATTCGGCATCCAAAGAGAGCAAATGCTCCACAACGGCGCGGTTCACGCCGTGGCAGGTGTTGCCTTTGGGAATCTGATCAAGCGAGGGATGGTGGGGCATGGGGTGAAAGCGGGATTGGCGCGCAGCAAACCGTGCGTCCCTAAAAATGCCACCCCGCATTTCACACTCTCGTCATTGACCTTGCCCGCCCCCCGCCGCGCCGCGCATAAACCAGCCCTTTTCCAGATGAACATCTTCCCGAGCAAAGACGCCTTCCTCAGTCTCGCGAGCCAGGGCAACGTCATCCCCGTCTACACCGACTTGATGGCCGACTTCGAGACGCCTGTCTCTGCCTACGCGAAGCTCAAGGAAACCGGCCCGTCCTACCTGCTCGAATCCGTGGAAGGCGGTGAAAATCTCTCTCGCTACAGCTTCATCGGCTGCCGCCCGCGCAAGATCTTCGCCTGCGGCCCCGTGACCACCGAGATTCGCGTGCCCGGAAAGCCGATACAGACTATCCCGACGCCCCAGGATCCTCTTACGCTCATTCAGGCCGAGATGGCAAAGCACCATCCCGTCAACATTCCCGGACTGCCCCGCTTCACCGGCGGCGCAGTCGGCTTCATCAGCTACGAGTACATTTCCCGCATCGAGCCCTCGGTTCCGAACGCCAAGAACGACGTCCTCGGACTACCCGTGACTTACTTCATGCTCACGGACTCGTTGCTCACGTTCGACCGCGCGAAGCAAACGCTCCGTCTCTGCGTCAACGCCCACGTCGCCGGCGATCCCGCCGCCGCCTACGATGCAGCCGTCACCGAGCTCAATTACCTTCACGATCTTCTTCGCCGCCCAAGTTCGCTTGCGCCTGCCCCTCTCGTCGATCCAGGCAAAATCACCGTCCCTCCCGGCAACTTCACTCAACCCGTCTTCGAGGGCGTCGTTGAGGGCGTCAAAGAATACATCCGCTCTGGCGACATCATTCAGGTCGTTCCGTCCCAGCGCTTCACCAAGCCATTCACGAAATCGCCGCTCGATCTCTATCGGGCGCTCCGAACCGTGAACCCTTCGCCGTACATGTTCGTCCTTGACACAGGCGACTTCGCAATCGTCGGGGCTTCTCCTGAAGTTCACGTTCGCCTCACCGACGGCCTCGTTGAAATCCGCCCTATCGCCGGCACTCGCAAACGCGGCCTCACTCACGCCGACGATCTCGCTCTCGAAAAGGACTTGCTCGCCGACGCCAAAGAACGCGCCGAGCACCTCATGCTCGTCGATCTCGCACGCAACGATATCGGCCGGGTTTGTCAGTTTGGTTCCGTCACCGTTCCCGAGATGATGGTCATCGAGCGCTACTCGCACGTCATGCACATCGTTTCTCAGGTGGAGGGGAAAATCTCCACCGACAAAAACGCTTACGATCTGATGCGCGCCACCTTCCCCGCCGGCACGGTGAGCGGCGCCCCAAAAATCCGCGCGATGCAGATTATCGCCGAAAACGAACCCTCTCAACGCGGCTTCTACGCCGGCGCACTCGGCTACTTTGGCTATGACGGGAATCTCGACTCCTGCATCATGCTCCGCACCGCGCTTATCAAGGACGGCCAGATCCATATCCAAGCGGGTGCAGGCGTTGTGGCCGATAGCGTGCCCGAAGCCGAATACCAAGAGACTGTGAACAAGGCCTCAGCCCTCTTCAAAGCAGTCGCGATCGCGGAACGATTCTAACTCGAACCACCACAGATTGATCCCACCGAGCCGCATTCTTCGAATGCGGCTTTCTCGTTTTTAAGCACACTGCATTTATCCCTGCCACGGCCCATGGCGCCATTCACTTTGCCCGTTTGCGCTTCGGAAATGCCGTGATAATTTACGTACGAAAAAATTCTCTGTGAGCCATCTCCGGCCAGTCCTCGCGCCAGCCTGTCGCAGGAAAGTCTCAGCCGGACTATAAATTTTTGCATCGATCAGAGGGGATCGTGCGTATAACTCTATGGAACGATTCCGGCTGGGGTATGGTCGTCACAAAATCATACCGCACGCTGTTCTGCCGTTCTGACCGACCGTGTGCATCGAAACTCAATCGAGGATAACAGTCATGGCTCAGCAACAGATCAAAACCCGCAAGTACGCCGAGGCCGACGAAGTAGAGACGCGCGACGCCTCAACCACCGCGCTGCAACCAGTTCCTCTGGATGCCCCGCCCTCCTTCTTGGAGAAAAACGAACGCTCCGCTCCTGAAGCACCATCCACTCACTCCGGCCCTTCCGAGCGCAGTAACCTTCAACTCTATCTCCAGGAGATCGGGAAGACTCCACTACTCACCATCAAGGAGGAAGTCACCCTCGCCCGGCGTATCCGCCGTGGTGATAAAGCTGCTCGCGATCACATGATCTCGGCGAACCTCCGCCTCGTCGTGAAGATTGCCCACGACTATAAAGATTTCGGCCTTCCTCTCCTCGACCTCATCAGTGAGGGCAACATCGGCCTCATCAAAGCCGTGGAGCGTTTTGACCCGCGCAAGGGCGGCAAGCTCAGCACGTACGCCGCATGGTGGATCAAGCAGTCCATCAAGCGCGCGCTCGCCAATCAGAGCAAAACCATCCGCCTCCCCGTCCACCTCGTGGACAAAATCTCCAAGATGCGCCGGACCGCGATGGCGCTCACCGAGGAACTCGGCCGCGAACCCACGGACGAAGAGTTGGCCATGGAGCTTCAGATCCCGACCAACAAGGTCGCGCATCTGAAATCCGTCAGCGTTCGTCCGACCTCGCTCGATGCCCCCATCGGCGAAGATGGTGATTCATCCACGTTCGGCGAAATTGTCGGCGACGAAAATGCCATCAGTCCCGCCGACAGTCTCAAGGAGCGGAATCGCAACTCCGATCTTCACTCGATGGTCGCCTCACTCGATCCGCGCGAAGCTGAAATCATCAAGCTGCGCTTCGGTCTCGACGGCTCCAGCGAGCTCACGCTCGAAGAGGTCGGCAAGAAATTCAAAGTCACCCGCGAACGCGTCCGTCAGCTGCAAAACCTCGCGCTCTCCAAAATGCGCAAAGCCATTGCCGCCAACGAAACTCAACGCACCGTCGAGGATATCGAACTCGAAGACCGCGAACGTAAACGCATGCAGGTGATCCGCGAATTCATTGAGTCCAAGTCGGCCAAACAGCAGCCGCACGGGTAAACGTGCCCCACAGGCATCTCAGAAAATAACTGGGTTGCTCTGATGTTCACTCACCAAGCCGCCGGAGAACCGGCGGCTTTTCGTGCCCGTCAACTATTCAGATTACTCGACGGGCTTCGCCAATTCTTCGTCGAGGTGGCGGAAAAAGACTTCATAGAGCGGCGTATCCTGCATCGGCGTTGATGTTCCCATGCCCTCACGCTTGCTGAACGCGTCCTCAAGAATCTCAGAGAACAGAGCGGAAACCTCGGTTCCCCCATTTGCCGCAGGAGCGAGCTTCACACTCAATGACACCTGACGCGCAGAGCCGGCGCCGGCGCCGGGCTGCAGCGCATTGATTGCCTCCAGTTTTCCCTGCGCAGCTCCACCGCTGGTAAATTTGAAGTTCATCTTTTTCAGCGCCGCACGAGCCGCCTCATAGGCCGGTTTCTGCTCAACCGCGACCACGTGCGTCCGGTAGGAAGGAGAAACGCGTTCGCGAAATACCGAGGGAAGTTCCGGGCTGGATTCGCAGCCAGCAAACGCCAGGATGATCGACGCGAGAAGAAGAACGGGGATTTTTTTCACAGTTTAAGGAGTGATCTCAGACACCTCAGGCCGGCTGCTGTTGCGAAATACAATGCAACGTGCCGAGGCCCCAGACGAGATCGAGGCAGTCGATCGGGATGATCTCACGACCGGGGAAACAGTCGGCGAGCACTTCGAGTGCTTCGTCGTCCTTCTTCGGCTGACGGAACGCCGGCATGAGCACCGCGCCGTTGATAATGAGGAAATTCGCATAGCTCGCCGGCAACTGCTGCCCGTCGCAGAACGCGGGCTTCGGCATCGGGAGTTCGACGATCTTGAACTTCTTCTTCGCCGGCGTGCGCAGGTCGTGCAGACGCTCCATATTTTCCTGGAGGATTTTGTAATTTTTATCGCGCTTGTTGGTTTCGACGACCGTCACGATGCCGTCTTCGCGGAAGAAACGGCTAAGGTCGTCGATGTGTCCATCGGTGTCGTCGCCAATGATGCCGTCGCCCAGCCAGAGGATCGTGTGAACGCCAAGGTAGTCGCGCAGGTTCTGCTCGATCTGCTCCTTCGTAAGGTCGGGATTGCGATTCTTGTGGAGCAGGCACGCCTTAGTCGTGAGCAGCAGGCCTTTGCCATTCACGTCGATTGAGCCGCCTTCGAGCACCATCTTCTTCTCGAAGCGGCGCAGTTTGAGTTTCTTCGCGATGCTCGGAGGGATCTGGTTGTCTTTGTCGTAGGGGGGATACTTGTCGCCCCACGCGTTGTACATCCAGTCGGTAAGCGCCACTTCGCCGGTCTTGTCGTTCTTCACGAAGATCGGGCCGTGGTCGCGGCACCAGGCATCGTTCGTCGGATGATCGTAGAGGGTGACTTTCGACAAATCGGCTTTCGCGGCATTGATCAACGACCACGCACGCTTCTGCAGCGGCTTCGCGATGTTAATGCGCACCTCCTCGAAACGGCTGATTGTCGCGACGATCTCGGCAAACTTGTAAGGAATTGGCCGGAAATAGCCAGGCCACGAAGCACGCTTGTGCGGCCACGAGAGCCACACGGCAGTCTGCGGCTCCCACTCCGCCGGCATGCGAAAGCCAAGCGAAGCGGGTGTGGCGGTTTCCTTTGCTTTCGATTTCGAAGAAGAAGCAGCGGCCATGGAATATCAGGTACGATCGATGAAACGCTTCGTGAGATCGCCGTAGGCGTCGATACGACGGTCGCGCAGGAACGGCCAGTGCGTACGGGTCACGTCGACTTTTCCGAGTTCCACCGGCACGAGGAGAATCTCTTCCTTGTCCACGCTGGCCTTCGCGAGGATCTGCCCGCTGGTGCCGGCAACGAAGCTCTGCCCCCAGAATTCGAGCCCATCTCCGCCGACGCCTTTGATTGTCTCGTGTCCGATGCGATTGATCGACGCGACGTAGCAGCCGTTGGCGACTGCGTGCGAGCGCTGAATCGTTTCCCAAGCGCCGTGCTGGTTGGTGCCGTACTCGGCTTTCTCCTTCGGGTGCCAGCCGATGGCCGTCGGATAAAAGAGGATCTCAGCGCCTTGCATCGCCGTGAGGCGTGCGCCTTCGGGATACCACTGATCCCAGCAAACGAGGACGCCGATCTTGCCGTACTTCGTGTCCCACGCGCGAAACCCAGTGTCGCCCGGTGTGAAGTAGAACTTCTCGTAGAAGAGCGGATCATCCGGGATGTGCATCTTGCGATAGATGCCGAGCATCGAGCCGTCTGCGTCGATGATCACTGCGGTGTTGTGATAGAGACCAGACGCGCGCTTCTCGAAAAGCGACGCGATGATCACGACCTTGTGCTTCTTCGCGAGCGCCTGAAACGCCTTCGTGCTCGGTCCGGGAATCGACTCGGCGAGACCGAAGTGATCATGATTTCGCTCTGGCAGAAATACTGCGACGCGAAGAGCTCCTGCGTGCAGATGATCTGCGCGCCCTGCTTCGCTGCCTTCTCGGCGAGCGTAAGGGTTTTCTTGCAGATTCTCCGCCGGGTTGGCGGTGCAGGCGTGTTGAAGAAGGCCGAGAGTGACTTTGGACATGTGAGTGATCGTTTGGCGACCGCGCCGACAGTCGACGCGGTCAGGATTTCAGACTAGAACAAAACAGAGCTGCGAACGAACGCAATCCCCGCGCGTTTCAATAGACGACCTTGTTCAGCGGATATTCCACGATGCCTTCGGCGCCGAGCGATTTGAGCTGCGGAATGATTTCGCGGACCACGCTTTCATCGATGATCGTTTCAAGCGCGATCCAGTCCGGATTGCTAAGCTGGGAAACGGTCGGATTACGCAGCGACGGCAGCTTGCTGAGAACAGACTCGAGCGCGGCCTTCGGAAGGTTGAGTTTCAAGCCGACCTTCACGCGGCTTCGAGCGCACCCGTGAGCAGCAGCGCGATCGTCTCGATCTTTTTGCGCTTCGCCGGATTCGCCCAGCTGGCCTTGTTGGCGATGAGCTTGGTGTTCGTGTAGAGAAGCGTATCGACGATGCGGAGTTTGTTCGCGCGCAGCGACGAGCCAGTCTCCGTGATATCGACGATCGCATCGACAAGGTCGGGAACTTTGACCTCGGTCGCGCCCCACGAGAACTCGACGTTCGCCGTCACGCCTTTGTCGGCGAAGAAGCGCTTGGTCGTGTTCATGAGCTCCGTGGCGATGCGTTTGCCCGCGAGATCCTGGAATAGTTTTCACCGGCGAGGACTCGGGTACGCACAGCACCCAGCGCGACTTCAGCGTCGAGGCCTTGCTGTAAACCAGGTCGCACACGTCGACCACGTCCGACTCGTTTTCCAAAACCCAGTCATGGCCGGTCAGGCCACAGTCGAAGAAACCATGCTCGACGTAACGGCTCACCTCTTGGGCACGCACGAAACGTCCATCCAGCTCCGGGTCGTCGATCGACGGCTTGTAGGAGCGCGAACTCGTGGTGATTTTCCAACCTGCCTTGGCGAACAGGTTTTTCGTGGATTCCTCGAGGCTGCCTTTCGGCAGTCCGAGCATCAGAAGCGGCGTTTTGTCAGACACAGCGGCCAAACCAAACCCCACCCCCCTCTCCTTCAAGTCTATTTCACATCGTCACCTACCCGTGACGCACTTCGTAAAGAACCATTTAACCTTTCTGCTGTCGTGCCGAACACTTGTTTGGATTTTTACAACAATCCTTTGACAGGCACCCATTCATTTGTAAAAAAGACGCAGCGCCTACACTTTATGCGATCCGCTCCAAAGCCCCTGATCCTGATAGTGGAAGACGAGGAGGAACTGGCGAAACTCATCACCATCCACCTCGAAGAAGCCGGTATGCAAACCCAGTGGTACAACCGCTGCGCCCTTGCCGCCCGTTTCCTCAAAAAGAATTTTGCCAACCTGCTCCTGCTGGACGTCAACCTGCCGGATCAGTCGGGCTTCCAGCTCCTCGACGAGCTCAAGAAGAGCGACATTTCCATCCCCACGATTTTCGTCACGGGCAATGCCCTCGAAACGAATAAAATCCGCGGTTTGGACATGGGTGGCGACGACTACATCACCAAGCCTTTCAGCTACCCGGAGCTCGTCGCCCGCATTCGTGCCGTGCTTCGCCGTGCCGAATCGATGGCCGATCTCAACGTCACCAAGAACGCCAAGATCAGCGATGAGGCCTTCGACTTCTGTGGCGCCAAGGTCACTCCAATCCGTCTCGAAATCGAATTTCCCAACGGCACGATCACTAAAATCGGCCGCAAGGAACTCGGCATCCTCTCCTACCTGAATCAAAATCAGGGCGTCGTGATCACGCGTAAGGCGCTCATTCACTCCGTCTGGGGCATCCATGCCGACGTGAAGAGCCGCTCGCTCGACCAATACATCGTCAAAGTCCGCGAACTTTTCCGCGCCAACGGCCTCACCCTCGATTCGTTCCGCACCGTCCACAGCGTCGGCTACATCTTCGACCCACAGGGCGTCTCCCAAGAAGGCCGCGAAGAACTCGCGAAACAGTCGACACCGCCGATGGCGAAGAAGTAATCGCACTCGTTTTCAGTCCCTCACACCCACGAAAAAGGCCGCGTTAACGTCGCGGCCTTTTTCACGTCCGTTCGCTTCGCAAACCGGATCCCAAAAACCTGAAAGGTGTTCGATCCGGTCAGAACAGCTCGCCCTGCACCACGGCGTAGCGCTTCTGCGCCTCGGCCAGCGTCGATTTCATCTCCATCGATTCGAGCGTGCCCAGCAGCTCCTTCGGCTGGGCCGGTGTTCTCTCGGCAGCCACCGTCGGCAGCGCGAGATTCAGCGTGGTCAGCCTCAGGTTGATCCGCAGCCGGTCCGCGCTCGCCGGCACGATCTCACGAAAACGATCCGGTTTCAGCTCAGCCGCGTGCGCGATCACGCCTTCGAGCGTACCGCCGAGCTCGGCGAGCCACTTCGACGCGGTCTTTCGGGCCGACGCCGTCGAGGCCGGGAATGTTATCCGAGGTGTCGCCGACGAGCGCGAGATAGTCCGCGATCTGCGCCGGCGGCACGCCGAATTTTTCCTTCACACCGGCCGCGTCGAGCAGTCGCCAGCCGAGCTTCGGATTCGCGTCGGCGGCGGCAGCATGATCTTGATACGGTCGTTCACGATCTGCGCGAAATCCTTGTCCGTGCTCACGATGATCACGTCATGTCCGGCCTGCGCCAGCTTCACGGCCTCCGCCGCCAGCAAATCGTCGCTCTCGACGCCGTCCTGCTCGATGCCGGCCAGCCCCATCGCGCGCGTGAGCGTCTTGATACGGGTCGATCTGCTTCCCAACGGCCTCGGGCATCGTCTTCGCGCTGCGCCTTGTACTCGGGATGCAACGCCAGCCGGTCCTGCGATTCACCGAGGTCGAAGAAACACCAGCGTCGCGTCCGGACTTCTCCTGGTCGTTGAATTTCCAGAGCGACTTCACCCATCCGTGCAGCGCCCCGGTCGGAAATCCGTCGGCACGCGTCAGCTCCGGGCAGTGCGTGAAAGCAGCGATAAGCGAGATTGAAGCCGTCGACGAGGAGCCATTTTGCCATGATCCCCGCAGCCAACCTTCCGCCTTGTCCGGCGCAAACCTCAAAAATCCTCAACTCCGCCCGCACCGCATATCCCTTTTCTCACGGCACCGTTTCCAGTCTTCCTGATTTCCAAATTCTCCGCTCCACTCGGCTCGTCACAACGCGCACGCTCATCCACCGATGTCCGCTACCGCCATTCCCTACAAAATCGCCGTCCTCGTCTTTCTGGAAAACGCTGCCGGCGAGCACCTGCTCCTGCTCCGCGCCAAGCCGCCAAATCTCGGCGTCTGGAGTCCCATTGGCGGCAAACTCGAAACCTGCACGGGCGAATCCCCTTTCGAATGCGCCGTCCGCGAAACCGTTGAGGAAACCGGCCTCAAGATCGCCATCTCCGATCTTCATCTGTTCGGCATGATCGCCGAACGGCTTATGAAGGCGAAAGCCACTGGCTGCTGTTTCTTTTCCGCTGCCGAAAGCCCCTCGATACCCTCCCGCCTGACATTTACGAGGGCCGTTTCGGCTTTTTCTGCCGCTCCCGATCGACTCACTCCCGCTTCCCGGCCACCGACCGCACCGCGCTCTGGCCGATCTATGATCAATACCGGGACCGCTTCGTCGCCTTTCGCGCCAATTGCGATCCCGCCGAACCACTCAAAATCGAAATCGAGGAAATCATCCCGGGCTGATCGCTCCGGCCCGGACCGTGCTGGAATTTATCGCCGTTGTAAGCCACGCTTCAGCACGCAACCAACGCACCCCTTGCGGGGGACAATTCACTTGATTTATCCCCTCCCGGACAAAAACTGCGCACTTTGAACCGATTACCCACTTCACCTGTGAGTACCAAACCGACTGCCACCACCGATAAAAAGGACGCCGCCGCCTCCAGCCGCAACGCTCCGATCAACGCCAAGCTCTCGCGCGACGAGCAAGATCGAGCTTTACCGCAAGATGGTGCGCATCCGCCGCTTCGAGGAGCGCAGCCTGCGCGCCTACCAAGCCAAGAAGATCGGCGGCTTTCTCCACCTCTACATCGGCCAGGAAGCCGTCGCCGTCGGCTGCTGCTCGCTGATGGGCGAAGAACGACCACGTCATCACCGCCTACCGCGACCACGGTCACGCCATCGCCGTCGGCATGGACACCAAGCCGCTCATGGCCGAGCTCTACGGCAAGATCACCGGCTGCTCCAAGGGCAAGGGCGGCTCGATGCACTACTTCGATCCGTCCCGCAATTTCTGGGGCGGCCACGGCATCGTCGGCGGCCAGATCCCGCTCGGCGCCGGTCTCGCCTACGCCATGAAATACAAGGGCCTCAAGGGCGCCGCGATGGCGTTCATGGGCGACGGCGCCGTCAACCAGGGCGCGGTCCACGAAGCCTACAATCTCGCCGCCCTCTGGAATCTCCCGGTCATCTTCGTCATCGAGAACAACGGCTACTCGATGGGCACCAGCCAGGCGCGCTCCTCCGCCGGCGAGCTCGCCAAGCGCGCCGAGGGCTACGACATGACCTGGGGCCAGTCGCAACGGCCACGACCTCTACGAAGTCCGCGCCAAGATCGACAAGCTCCTCACCCTCGCCCGCGAGAAGTCGCAACCCCGCCGTCGTCGAGATCAACACCTACCGTTATCGCGGCCACTCCGTCGCCGATCCGGACAACACTTACCGCAACAAGAAGGAGATCGAGGAATACCAGCGCACCAAGGACCCGATCCAGGTCTTCCAGAGACATCCTCGTCGCCGAAGGCGTCCTCGACCGAGGCATCGATCGAAAAGATCGAACCGAGGCCCGCGCCGAGGCCGACATCTCCGCCGACTTCGCCGAAGCGAGCCCCTTCCCGACCGTCGAGGACATCCAGAAGGACGTTTATTGGGAGGCCGACAATCCCTCCGAGCGCAAATCCCAGGGCCGCCTCTTCTTCAACTAAGCCGCGCCGCTCACTCAACTCTCATCTCTCAACTCTCAACTTTTCCGACAATGCCTGTCATCACTTACCGCGAAGCCCTCCGCCACGCCCTGGCCGAGGAACTCGAACGCGACGCGAACGTCGTCCTCATGGGCGAGGAAGTCGCCCAGTTCAACGGCGCCTACAAGGTCACCGAAGGCCTGCTCGCCAAATTCGGCCCGAAGCGCATCGTCGACACGCCGATCTCCGAAGCCGGCTTCATCGGCATGGGCATCGGCGCCTCGATGCTCGGCATCCGCCCGGTCATGGAGCTGATGTTCTGGTCGCTTCTACTCGGTCGCCTTCGACCAGATCTTCAACAACGCCGCCAACGTCCGCTACATGTCCGGCGGCCAGATCAACTGCCCGATCGTCATCCGCGGCCCGGCCAACGGCGGCACCAACGTCGGCGCCACCCACTCGCACACGCCGGAGGACATCGTCGCCAATCACCCCGGCGTCAAGGTCGTCGTCCCGTCCACGCCGTACGACGCCAAGGGTCTCCTCAAGTCCGCCATCCGCGACAACGACCCCGTCTTCTTCCTCGAAAACACCATCCTCTACGGCGAGAAGGGCGAGGTCCCGGACGAGCGAATACATCATCCCGCTCGGCAAGGCCGACATCAAGCGCGAGGGCACCGATCTCACGATCGTCACCTACGGCCGCGCGTCCTCCACTCGCTCAAGGCCGCCGAGATCCTCGAGAAGGAGCACGACATCTCCGCCGAGATCGTCGACCTCCGCTCGATCCGCCCGCTCGACATCGAGACCATGCTCGCCTCGGTCAAGAAGACCCACCGCGTCCTCATCGTCGAGGAGTAGAAGCCCTTCGCCTGCGTCGGCTCGCAGCTCGCCGTACATGATCCAGCGCAAAGCCTTCGACTAACTCGATGGCCCGATCCATCGCCTCTCCACCATCGACGCGCCCGCGATCTACAGCCCGCCGGTCGAAGTCGAGCAGCTCCCCAACTCGCAGCGCATCTTCAAAGCCGCGCTCGAAGCCTCCTGATAAGCGTACGGCCCCGGCTCACCTCCGAACGTACCCGTCACCGCTCAGCTTCTCAGCCTCTTACAACTCTCAACTTTCCCTCCCATGGCCAACATCATCGAAATGCCGAAACTCAGCGACACCATGACGGTGGGCACGCTGGTCAAGTGGCTCAAAAAGGAAGGCGATGCCGTCAAATCCGGCGACATGCTCGCCGAGGTCGAGACCGACAAGGCCACGATGGAGCTCGAGTCGCTTCTTCGATGGCACGCTCCTGAAGATCTTCGCTCCCGCCGGCTCGCAGGTCGCCATCGGCGCCGCCGCTCTGCGCCGTCGGCAAGGCCGGCGAAAAAGTCGACGCCCCCGCCGCGCCGAAGGCGCCGCCGCCGCCCCGGCCGCCGACGGCAAGGCCGGCCCCGAGGCCAGAGACCCGCTCCGACCACCGCCGCCAGCTGCCGCTGCTCCAGCGCAGCCGCGCCACCGGCCGCTGCCCGGCTCCCGCGCCGCTCCGCTGCCGCGCCGGCGCGCCGACGGCGGGCGCATCGAAGATTTCCCCGCTCGCCCAGAAAAATCGCCGACGAAAAGAACATCGATCTCGCCGCGCATCACCGGCTCCGGCCCGCGACGGCCGCATCGTCAACGCCGACGTCCTCGCCGCCGAGAAAAGCCCGGCCCTCCAAGACAGCCGCCCAAGTCCGGCCGGCGCCGCACTTCACCGGCGGTCCGCCGTTGCCACAAGGGCCCGATCCAGGAAGAGCGCACCGTCCCGGTTTCCAACATGCGCGGCGTCATCGCCAAGCGCCTGCGTCGAGTCCAAGACCACGCATCCCGTACTTCTACGTCGACATCGAGATCGACGCCGAGCCGCTCCTCGCCCTCCGCGCGCAGCTCAACACCGGGCTCGAGAAGGAAGGCGTCAAACTCTCCGTCAACGACTTCGTCCTCAAGGCCTGCGCCGAGGCGCTCCGCCGGGTGCCCGCAGCGTCAACGAGCTCGTGGGAAGGCACGCAGCATCCGCTACTTCGGCGCCGCGCACGTCGCGTTCGCCGTGGCGCTCGAAGACGGCCTCATCACGCCGGTCATCCGCGACGCGCACCTGAAGAGCGTCTTCCAGATCAGCACCGAGGCCAAGGCCGCTCGGCAAGACGCGCCAAGGAAAAGAAGCTCAAGCCCGACCGAGTTCACCGGCGGCACCTTCTGCGTCTCCAACCTCGGCATGATGGGCATCCCGAAGTTCACCGCGATCATCAACCCGCCGAACGCCGCGATCCTCGCGGTCGGCACCACGGTCACGAAGCCGGTCGTGAAGAACGGCCAGATCGTCGATCGGCCAGACGATGACGCTCACGCTCTCAGCTGCGATCACCGCGTCTTCGACGGCGCCGTCGGCGCCCAGTTCCTCGGCGCCCTCAAGGTGCTCCTCGAGAACCCCGCCCTGCTGCTGGTCTAAGCGGTTCAAACGAAACCCCTTCCTCTTTCAAGCGGCTCCTCTATCGGAGCCGCTTTTTTGCGTCCGCACGCGGCCTCCTAGCAAACGTTTTACCCTCAAAATACCGCTGCCGTGCCGATAATAAAAGCCGGGCGCCTCTGCTCGATTTTCTATCACGCGCATGACGGCCTTTCTCGAAATAAATCAGGACTACCTGCTGTTTATTTCCGGACTCGCGTTCGCATTGACCGGTTTCATCGCCCGCGCACTCGCCCGCATTGATCAACACTCCGCCTGGCGCTGGCTCGGCCTGTTCGGTTTCAGCCGCAGCATTCACGCGTGGTTCGAGATGCTCCGCCTCGTTGACCTTCGCATCTCTGATTTTCTCGCCGCTTTCGAACCGCTCATCCTCGGCGCGTCCTGTCTCTTCCTGATCGAATTCGCGCGCAATCTGACCGCATCGCGCCATGGCAACCGGCCGGGGCGTTGGATCCACCTGCCACTGCTCATCACATCAGGCGCGGTTTCCTTCGCGAGCTCTCACGACACGCTGTACTGGGTGTATGTGCTGCTCAATCCGCTCGGCGGAATCTGGTCCGCCTTCGCGCTCTGGCAGTTAACTCACTCATCCACATCAGCGCAGGAAAAGCTCCGCTGGAAAATCGCCGCAGCCGCGATGCTCGTCGGCACGACTGGACTGACCGCCTGCGCAATCGCCACGACCGCGCCGTTCAATCTGCCCTCTGAAGGTATCATTCTGGCGAGCACCGCACTGGCGGCAATGATCGCCGTCACGCTCGGCTGGTGTTATGGACGCCGGGCGCAAAACAATCTCGCCACCGAACGCGCCGCCGCCTGGCGCACCCGCCGCACGATCTGGATCTCTGTCGCCTGCCTCACGATCATTTCCGGCTGGATCGCCGCCGAGGCTATCGGGCATCGACGCGACCAGGCGATGCGCCGCGACGTTCTTGCCCGCTGCCAGTTGGTCGCCGCAGCCGTGAAAACCGATCTGGCCCGGGCGCTTGATTGGAGCGAACGCGACCTCACCAATCCCGCATACCAGGAATTGAAACAGGCAATGGTTTCGCTCGTGAAAGCCAATCGCGACCTGCGATTCGTGCTGCTCGCCGGCGTTCGCGACAACCAGTGCTTTTTCATCGTCGACTCCGAACAGCCCGACTCCGCCGACTACTCTCCGCCCGGCCAGCCCTACACCGAAGCGGCACCGGACTACGTTGCAGGCATGAGTTCACGCCAACCGTTCGTGCTCGGCCCTGTACGAGATCGCTGGGGCGTGTGGATCATCGGCTCGGTCCCATTAGTCGATCTCGGCTCCGGCCGCGGTTCGATTAACGCAGAGCTCGACATCTCCGCCGCCGACTGGAACGCCGCCATCCTGCGCGAACGACTCCCCGTCGCGCTCATCGTATTACTCATTCTTTCGCTGCTTCTCCTGTCCTTCCATGCTCAGGAACGCATCCGCGAGCAGATGGACAGGCTCGCACTTTCTGAACAGCGCAACACCACGCTCGTCGAAGGCTCGCCCAACTGCGTGCAGATGCTCGATCTCGATGGTCGCTGCCTCACCGTCAATCACCGCGGTCTCGTCGCTCTCGGCTGTCCGGCCTCCACGGTCATCGGCAGACCCTTCGCCGAACTCTGGCCTGCATCCGTACGACCCATTGTCACGACTTCGATTCGCGAAACGGTTCTCGGAAAACCCGTCAGTTTCGAAGCCGATTATCTGCGTCCCGACGGACGCCTCATCACGTGGCGCGTCACAACCAACCCCGTGAGAGATTCCGGCGGCCGCGTGCGCAGTCTCGTCTGCATTTGCACGGACATCACCGACGGAAAAAATCAGGAGGCGTCTTCTTCTCGCCGCCAAGGAGGCCGCTGAAGCCGCCGATCGCGCCAAGAGCGAATTTCTCGCCGTGATGAGCCATGAAATCCGCACGCCACTTCGGTGGCGTGATCGGCATGCTCGACATTCTCCGCCGTAAACAGAATGCCGCCCGAGCAACGCCACCACGTCGATCTCGCCCGTACCAGCGCCGAATCCTTGCTCGAAATTCTCGACGATATTCTCGACGCCGCAAAGGTCGAATCCGGCCAGCTTCACCTCGAAACGATTCCCTTCCGCCCTCGCGAAGAGTTCAGCCGCGTGCTCGAAACGATGCAGTTCCGCGCCGGTGCCAAAAGCTCTCGCTCGCATGGACGTTCGACGCAGCCATTCCGGAAGCGCTGCTCGGCGATCCCACGCGCCTCCGTCAGGTACTCGCGAATCTGTTGAGCAACGCCATCAAGTTCACCGCAGTTGGTGGTGTTTCCGTTGCGCATCGGATCGATGTCGGCAAAATCGGCGAAACAATTCGTGCACCTGCGAATCTCCAGGTCGATAGACACGGGCATGGGCATCGAAGCGGAGGCCATGCCGAGGATCTTCGAAGACGCTCCGAGCAGGCCGACAACTCCACCACCCGATCGTTCGGCAGGCACCGGCCTGGGTCTGTAGATCGTCAAAGAGCATCGTCGACCTCATGGGCGGAGACATACGCGTCGAGAGCAGTTCGGTGCAAGGGAGCCCTCTTCATTTTCTCCGTTCCTCTCCACTCGGCGGCGCATCGGCATTCCTGGCCAATCACCGGACTCGCCTCCCGGCGATCGCCCGCGTCCTGCGCGCCTCATCGCGCGTGCTCCGTCTGTTTGTGCGCGGAAGACAACCTCATCCACCGGGAAATCGCCGCGTGATGCAGTTTCTCCTCCACGGCTGCGCCATGCCTGTAGTTCGTCAGAAAACGGATGCGAAGCTCTGGAAGCGCTCCGGCCGAAAAGGAATTCGACGCCGTGCTCATGGACAACCGCATGCCGGTGATGGACGGCTTCGAGGCCGCGCAGCGCCATTCGCCGCGGGAGCCAGCGGCGTCCGCCAGCCACTTATTACGATCATCGCCGTCACCGCCAACGCCTCGCTCACCTATCGCGACGAGTGCCTTGCCGCCGGCATGAACGACTTCCTCACCAAGCCGCTGCGTCTCGCTGAATTTCACCGCGCTCTCTCGGCCATCATCGAGACCATCGATAGCCCGCACGTCGTTCCCGCCGGCTGAGTGAAGCCGAGTTGCTCGCTATCCTCGCGAGCCTGCGCCTGCCGCCACACCCCCCGCATTCAACCCCAAACTCGTTTCCCTATTCTTCATAGAAACGCCGCATCGCTTCGTCGGAAATGCATTCCGCCCTGTCACGACAGGATGGTCCCGCTTTTGCGCGTGCCGCACACTCACTCAAAAGCACGTCGCTGTACGTGAACGCCCGGGATCTCTGAGAAATCGCCGGAAAGCTGGGAAAAATCCGCAGATGCCATGCAGGGTTTTCCGAACTGCCGGAACCGTTGGCTCAGGCGGAGCGACTCTTCACGGAATTACACGCCCGCCACCGATCGAACGCGTTTCATCACCGCATCCCGCCACATGAAAATTCTTCTGGCCGACGACGACAAAATCGAACGCACCGCTCTCCGTGAGTCGATTGGTGAACAGCCCAATCTCGAAATCGTCGAGGTGGAAAACGGCCAGGCCGCACTCGACGCTTTGTGCGACGGCCTCAAACCCGATCTTTGCATCTTCGACATCCGCATGCCACACGTGGATGGTCTCGAACTGCTCCAGCGGATGCGGCGCGATCCTCTTTTGCGCGGCCTGAAAGTGCTCATGACGTCCGCCACACGAGATCGCGACACCATCCTCGCACTCGCGAAGCTTCAGATCGCCGGCTACCTGCTCAAACCCTACGACGCCGCAAAAACCCGCGCCGTTCTCCAGCCACTTTTCGCCGCCGCGGCCGCCAACCCTCAACTCGCATCCCGCAACCTCCTCGCCAAAACCGTCCTCCTCATTGACGACGACGATGTCGCCCGCACCACGCTCGAGTCGATGATTCGCAACGAAGCGGGCTGGGAATCCGTCACCGCTAAGAACGGCCAGAGAAGCACTGACCCGCCTTCAACAAGGCCTCGGCCCGATCTGGTCATTGCAGACCTCGTCATGCCGGAAATGGATGGCGTCGCCTTCGTCAGTCGCGTGCGCGAAGATCCTCATCTACGCACGTTGAAGATCGTCATCACCTCGGCCACGCAGGATCGCGAAAAGATTATCGCACTCGCCGCGCTCGGTGTGCGGACTTATCTCAGCAAACCCTTCGAACAGGCCAAGGTCGCTGCGCGTCCTTCGCCCCGGGGCCGCTCCGGCGGAAGAAGAACCCGCGAAGACCTGATCGGGCCGAAAGCCGGAAGCGGTGTGGCCAATAAAAAGAGCGCGACATCGACGTCGCGCTCTTCGGGAAACTTTTTCGCGTGAAGTGGATCAACCTTCCGCACGCTGTTTTGCGTCTGCCTCAATGACGGCTTTCACACGCTCCAGCTCGGCCTTCACCTGTGTCTTCGTCGCTGCGAGCTCAGCAGGGCTTCCCGCTTTGCCTTGGGCGAAGAGATAAAACTTCATCTTCGGCTCGGTACCGCTGCCGCGTGCCGCGAAGCTGTAACCGTTGGCCAGCGTCACGAAGTAGAGGTCCTGCGAGGGAATCGTTTCGCCATCCGCATCGATCACTTTCTCGCGGCCAAAGTCCTGGAACTTGGCGACCGCAATGTCGCCGAACTTGGTCGGCGGCGCCGAACGATACGTGTCGAGGATGCGCTTGATCTTCGCCGCACCGCTCGCGCCTTCGTAATAGAGGTTGATAACGCCCTCGAGGAAGAAGCCGTATTTCAGATAAATCTCGTCGAGGTACTCCGGAACGGTCAGGCCGCGGCTCTTCACGTAGGCGCAGAGTTCGGCAAACATCACGCACGCGGCGTTGCCGTCCTTGTCGCGGACATAGTCGTTACCGAGGTAACCGTAGCTCTCTTCGCCACCGAAGAGATAGAACGAGGAATACTTCTGCAGCAGCTTCGCCCGCGTTTCGAACGGCGTCGCGTCATAGTCGAGCGCGATGCCCTCGGCCTTCAGCAAACCCGTCTTCAATTGCTCTTCATAACCGCGAATTTTCGCCGCGATCCATTTGAAGCCGGTCAGCGTGTTGATGACTTTCACGCCATGGCCGCGACCGATCGCGTCCTGCAGCGGCGAAGTCACGAAGGTTTTCACAAGCACCAGGAATTTCCACCACTCTGCGGCATCCAGCCGAGCTCCTTGTACTTTCCGATGCGGTAAGCGGCGAGCATCGCACCAATCTGGTTGCCCGTGAGCAGCTCGACCTTGCCGTCTTTGTTGCGAACGGCGACGCCCATTCGGTCGCAGTCCGGGTCGGTCGCCATGACAACATCCAGGCCTTTTGCTTCAGCCAGGTTAACAGCCAGTGAAAGCGCTTCCGCGTTTTCCGGATTCGGCGATTTCACCGTCGGGAAACGGGGATCGAATGCGACCTGCTCGCGCACCTCGGTCACCTCGGCACCCGCGTGGAGCAACGCCGGCACGGACGCGATTCCGCCTGTGCCGTGGATATTCGTGAACGCGACTTTGAGCTTCGTCTTCTTGAATACCTCTCCGTCGATAACCGCCTTCGACACGACCGCGAGGTACGCATCGTCGGCTGTCTTTGGCGAGCGTGGTAACGCCCGCCAGATTCTTGTCGAGATAGGCGCCGAGCTCAGCGAGCGGCACCGCATTCACCTCTGAAACAATGCCTTTGTCATGCGGCGGAACCACCTGGCCGCCATCCTCAAAGTACGCTTTGAATCCGTTGTCGTGCGGAGGATTGTGGCTGGCGGTAATTACGACGCCGGCATTCGCTTTCAAATAACGAACCGTGAAGCTCAGCTGCGGCGTCGAGCGCGGTCCTTCGAAAATAAACGCATTTCCGCCGAGGCGTGTCCACGTCGAGGCCGCGAGTTCGCAAAAGTGTCGCGAGAAATGCCGCACGTCATGCGCGATCACGAGCTTCGGCAGCTCGAAGCGATTTTCCTTCGCGAGAAACTTCTGTGTGTAGCGGAAAAGCCCGATCGTCGCACGGACGAGCGTGAAGTCATTAAGCACATTGCTACCAACGGCCGGATGCTCCGGCGTGCCTTGAGGCCCCAGCGCGCCCGTCTCGGCCGCGGCCGTCACCACACCAATCGTACGTCCGCGCATGCCTCCGGTGCCAAACTCGAGATAGCGGTAGAAACGGTCGTTCAGCTCAGACCAGGCCTGCTTGTCGACAAGTTCCGTGATGCTCGAGCTCGCCCACGAGGGCAGAGCCACCCCGAGCCACACGGCAAGATTTTCGGCGGTGCTGGGAAGCAACTGACCGGCTTTCGCGGCTGCATTGATTTTCTCAAGCGTACTCATGAGCGATGATAGATGGAGTGATTGGGTGATCGGAAAACGTGGATGGAATTATTCGAGGTAGAGCCCTTCGGTGACAGCGGGCTTGGCCGAAGCCGACCAGCGCTCGCGGAAGGAATCTTCGTCGTAACCGAACAATGGTGAGACTTCGACCGTCACATTCGGCAATCCAGTCGTGTCGGTCGTCACAGCCGCACCGTTGGCTTTGAACCAGCGAGCGAACTGACGGAGCTGGTCCTCACGGCAGGTCTTCGGCGAATCGAGACCTTCGGCATTTTTCACCGGGCTGAAGTCATCTGCGCGACGTGCTTCGATGATCACCGGATTCTTCGCAAACGGCAGCGCATCGAAAACGAACATCTCGAATTTCACACCATTCGCCTTCTCGGGCTTCACGGCCTTTCCAGCAGCGTCGATGGTCGGGATCTTTTTATCAGCGCGGTGGAATGGCAGCGCCACGCCTTCGCCGCCCGCCGCCATGCGACGAATGAACGCAGCGTCGAAAATATGAATAGCCACGCTTCCTGCGATATAGCGGAGCTTGCCCGTTTTGGCGTCCACTTCCTTTTGGTACGCGGCCGGCAAATCCGAGTACTCGACGACGACATTCTTGCCGTTCTGCGTGCAAAAGTGGCCGACCTTTTCCTCGGCGTACGCCTTCGGCACCATCTTGCTACTCATCTCGGAACCACGCTGCAGGTGGAAGCCAATGAACGTCGGGTCGATCACGCGGATAAGCGGATTATCGACCTGAAAATAACTCAGCGTATCGATGCCTTCGCGCTTCATCAGATCGAGCGCACCGCTGCGATCCAAGGCACGCAACGAACCGCCATGACCATCCGGGCTCATCGCAATCGTGCCCGGCGTTTCCAATAAAATCTTCCCGTTAAAATCCACCGCCGGCATCCGGCCCTGTCGGAAGAAGTGGACGCGCGACGCTTCAAGCCCGAAAAAATTATTCGTTTTGAAAAAGCTCTCCGTCGCTTCGTGGTTCGCGTGGCTGGTCATGATAAACCAGTGGATCGGCTTTCCATAGCGCGTTCCGGCCGCCCGGATCTTTTCCGCGAACACCTGAAACAGGGTCTTCTGCCTGATCGGCGTCACCGGGTACGTGCCCTTCGGTCCATCGTAGCCAAGCCGTGTGCCTTGACCGCCTGCGACCGTGAACGCCGCCACACGACCCGCGCGCAGCGCTTTTTCACCTTCCGCCTTGGCCTTCGCCCAGTCGGCGGCATTGCCACCATTTTCCGGAAGCGGCTCAAATGGCGCCGGCGCCAGTCCGTCGAGATTCACCGACGCCGCGTTTTTCCCAAGCAGCGTGCGGTTCAACTGCTCCACTTCCGCCAGATCGATTTCGGCGGCTTCATCGAGCAACCGCTTCTGGGCGGCGGCATCGAGTTTATCGTAGAACGCGAAAACCTGTCCCTGTCCGGCGCGTTGAAATGCTTCGATGATCGGGGGTGTGGCCATGAGAAAAGTCAGTGCGCCGAAATTCAGGAAACGGCCGCCCGACAGGGCAACGTTTATTCCCACCCCTACACTGCAGCCAGCTCATCGCTTAGTCTCCGGCCGGGGAAACTGCGCGTCCTGCTCGGAAAACAGGAAAATCTTCTCGCCGGGCTTCGCGTAACCAAGATGGCGGCGTATCACCATTTCCACATACGCAGGATCATTGCGCAGCCGGTCGAGCACGATTTCCTGCTCCTTCAACTTCTGCTTTGCCTCGGCCAGCCGTACCTTCGCCATCTGCTCAGCCTTCAGCAGGTGTTGATACTCCTCGCGCGACCGCCAAAAAAATACGCCCGATCCAATGGCGATTCCCACGAACAACAGCAGGTAGAGGACAACAATCAGTCGGCGCAAATTCACGGCGTTTGAGTGCCGGAGATAAACGCCCCCTGCCCTGCGATGTAAAGGAGCTTTCAAAAGCCTGTACTCACAACCCCTTATCCAAGAATTTGGCGTGCGTTTCCCGGCGCCCGCCAATACTCCAAGCCCCCATGTATCAGAGCTTTTACGGATTCTCGGAGATGCCGTTTAACATCACCCCGGATCCGAAATTCCTCTACCTGAGCCCAACACATCAGGAAGCGCTTCAACACCTCAAATTCGGAGTCGAGCAGCGCAAGGGCTTTATCGTGGTCGTCGGCGAGGTCGGCTGTGGAAAAACCACGCTCTGCCGCCGCTTCCTGAACGAACTCGACCCCAACCGCTTTGACACCGCCCTGATCGTCAATCCGCGCGTCAACGAAACCCAGATGCTTCGCGCCATCCTCCAGGAACTCGGCGAGACGACCGACGCCGATGATCCGCATGATCTCGTGCTCCAGATGAACCGGATCCTTCTCGAGCGCATCGAACGCGGTCGCGACATCGTGCTCATCATCGACGAGGCACAGAATCTTTCCTTTGAAGTCCTCGAACAGGTCCGCCTGCTCTCCAATCTCGAGACCGACAAACAAAAGCTCCTTCAGATTGTTCTGATGGGACAGCCTGAGCTGAAGGACATCATCAAGCGCGACGAACTCCGCCAGCTCCGTCAGCGCATTCTCGTCCACTGCGAACTCGAACCGCTCAATCCGTACGACCTCGCCCACTACGTGAATCACCGCATGACCAAGGCCGGCTGGAACGGCCGCCCCTTCTTCACCGAGTGGGCCATGCGCAGCATTCACAATTTCTCCCGCGGCATTCCGCGTATCGTAAACAATCTGTGCGACAAGGCCCTCCTTTCGGCCTATATTCGCGAATCGGATGAAATCTCCTTTTGGGACGTCCGTCGCGCCATCAAAGACGTGAAGAAACTCACCGATTCAACCTGCCGCCGCCTCCCACCCCGCCATGAGCCTCATCAACGACGCCCTGAAAAAAGCCCAAAACCGCCATGGCGATTCCACTCCCCCCACGGGCCTCGCTGGCCCTGCCGCAATTCCCGCAAATCCACGCAAAGGTAAATCGCCGTTCGGAAAAATTGTCCTGATTGGTGCATCCATCGCTCTTCTTTCGACGGCTGTCTCGGTAACCGTCATCCTGCTGGTCGTCCGCAAGGACGAACCCACGCCTCCGCCTGTCGCTCCTGCGACTCCACCCAGCTCGCCCGTCCAGCCGGCTCCGGTTACACCTCCGGTGAGCACCACGACAACTCCTCCGGTCACTCCTTCACCGGTGACGCCACCACCCGTGCCGGAAAAAAACGTTCAGCCCGCTCCAGTCACTCCAACCGTATCCCTGCCGCCACCCGAGCCCACCGCCCCGGCGATCAAACTCGGCACCCGGATCCAGTCTTTTATCGATCGGCTGCGCGTGACGAGCATCCGCATCTCCGATACCGGAAACAAGGTCATCCTCAACGACCGCCTTTTCCGCACAAACGACCTCGTCGAGCCGTCACTCGGTCTCCGACTGACGGATATTCAGGCTAATCAGCTCACGTTCACTGACGAATCCGGCAACAGCTACGTCCGCCACTTCTAGCCCACTCTTCGCGGCTCCCGACGGTGATCTCTCACTCCAGGCAAAATCGAATTCTCCTTTTCAAGGTCAGCGACGGCCTGCTCTTCGCCCTCGCCCTCGGTTTCGCCTATCTGCTGCGTGATACATTTCCGTTTTTCGATCTGCCGCGGATCGAAAATTTCCGGGAATACCTCTGGCTCTTTCCCGTCTTTGCCCTCGTAGGGCCGCTCACGCTCGCATCGCAGGGATTCTACCAGGAACTCCGGCTCAACGGTCGCATGGGCACGTTCCTGACCGTGACCCGTAGCGTCGTTTTCAGCATCATCACGCTGATCTCGATCCTCTTCCTGTTTCGCGCGCAGTTCGCCCGCTCCGTCGTTATCTTCGCGTGCTGTTTTGGCGGCGTCCTTGTCTACCTGCGACACGAATGGCTTTCGCGTTTCATGGCCGCGCGCCGGACGCATAATTTCTGGCGCCACCGTGTGCTCTGGGTCGGTGCTCCTGCTGAAAACACCCGCCTCCGCGAGGCGCTGTCCTCCGTCGAGCGCGATCAAATCGAAAGCGTCGGCGAATTTGATCCCGGAACCGAATCAGTCGGCCATCTTGTCAGCTTGCTTCACGAGCACTCCGTCAACGCCGTCATCGTCAACCTCGCCGGCATCGACAACACCCGCCTTCAATTTCTCCTCTCTGCCTGCGAGCGCGAAGGCGTTTCCGTGATTGTCCGTCCGGATTCTTCGCTCGTTCGCCGTTCGGCATGAGCGTCGATGGTTCGCGGGAGAACCCGTCATTCACTATAGTGCGCAAAGCGCCCCCTCCAGCCATTTGATCGTCAAACAGCTTTTCGATTTCACCGCCACCGCCGTCATCCTCCTGCTCATTTCACCGCTCCTCCTGATCATTGCCGCCGCCATAAAATTCACGTCGCCCGGGCCGGTTCTTTTTCGCCAGCAGCGCGCCGGACTGAACGGCCTCCCCTTTCAGCTCCTGAAATTCCGCTCAATGCGCGTGGGTGCCGAAACCGAACAAGCTGCTCTGGCTGCAAAAAACGAAATGACCGGCCCCGTCTTCAAAATCGCCAAAGACCCCCGCGTCACTCCGGTCGGCCGCTTTCTCCGCCGCCACAGCTTGGACGAACTCCCGCAACTTTGGAACGTCTTGCGCGGCGAAATGAGCCTCGTTGGCCCACGCCCCCTGCCCGTCGATGAGGTGAAACGTTTCAATGACGATGCCTACCGTCGCCGGCTCAGCGTCCGGCCGGGCCTGACCTGCCTTTGGCAGATCAGCGGACGCAATGACATCGCACAGTTCGAGGACTGGGTGCGCCTGGATCTCGCATACATCGACCAGTGGTCGCTCTGGCTCGATTTCAAAATCCTCCTCGGGACAATCCCGGTCGTCATCTTCGGCCGTGGAGGGCGCTGAAGCCGCCCGCGCCAGATTCGCAGTTTACGCAGCACCGTTTTCAACTTTCTCTGCGCACTTGTGGAGTCCCCCGCCCAACCCCCTAGCCCTCACGCAAAGCCCGCCGTCAGCCATCGCTCAAGCTCCCGCAAAAGTCCGCACGCCTTCACCCACTGGAGCTCACATTGACCGCAGTGGTCGGAGCACATCTCGCCTTTCTCCCGTGGGCCCTAGGCACGATGCATGTCTGGAGTCAGGTCGTCAGTTGCGCGTTCGCCACGCTGGGCTTCATCCTCGCTCTGGTCCCCCGCACATATACCGAAGAGTTCGCCAGTGACGGACGAAGCTACCGCTACATTCCCTCGCGGCGCCTGTTTTCCTTTCCCGGTTTCTGGCTAGGCCTCGCTGTGCTCCTGTACGCACTTATACAAGCGCTGAATCCAGCTTGGACCTACGCTACGTCCGGCGGCAATTGGTGGATGGAGGAAAAGCCGCATGTGGCCTGGCTCCCAACCGGAGTCATCGCCCCGTTTGCCGATTCGAATCCTTGGCGCAGCCTCCTTGTCTGGAGTTCCGCCTGGATGCTCGTCTGCTCAATGTGGATTGGCATCACACGCCGCGCTTCCATTCGCACTCTTCTGGTCGCCCTCTCGCTCAACGCCACCCTGCTCTCGCTCGTCGGCATCCTTCAACACGTCGCGGGCAATGGGAAAATCCTCTGGTTCATCACGCCGGGGACACCTTACGCGGTCGCGACATTTCTGTATAAAAATCACGCGGGCGCTTTCTTCAACCTCATGCTGGCCGCCGCCATCGCGACCGCCACGCTGTACTATCGCCGCTCCGAACGCCGTCTCGAACGCGCCAGCCCCGCTCCGCTTTTCATCCTCTGTGCCGCAACACTGGCGTTGATTGTGGCACTGAGTTTCTCCCGCGCCGCCACGGTCCTGATGCTCGGCTTCGTCCTGGTCAGCCTGACTCTGGCCTTGATCTACATGTTCCGCAGCGCGCGTCGGCCCAATCTGCTACTCGTAGGTTTGCTCACCGCGTCGCTGACGATCCTCGGCTTCATCAGCGCGCGACAACTCCGTCTCGAACAGGCCGCCGACAAACTCCAGCAACTCTTCACCACCGATCACGCATGGTCCGTCCAATCCCGACAACTGTCAGCGCAAGCCACATGGGACATGGCATCGGACCGGCTGGTTACCGGATGGGGCGCGGGTTGCTACCGCTTTCTATTCCCGCTCTTTCAGAAAAATTATCCGCAGATCTATCAACCATCCTGGAACGCTGATCGAACGTTCCATTTCGAACACGCTCACAACGATTACCTCGAATTTCTGGCCGAGCTCGGCCTTGTCGGCTGCGCGCCACTCCTGCTCCTGCTGGGCCTTTGGATGTTGAAACTCGGCCGATCCAACCTCTGGCAAAATCCTCCCTTGCTCGTGCTCATGATGGGCCTGCTCGTGTTGCTAGTCCACTGCTGGATGGATTTCCATCTGCAATGTCCGGCGATCTTGCTCACGGCATGCGCCCTCGCCGCTCTTTCCGGTCGTTGGGCCGAACTCGAATCCCGACGCCGGCCATCCTGAATTACATTTGTGCCGGCAGCACAGACGCCGGCGTCTTCTTACTCTTCGAAACCTCCCACATCTACGGACTGCCCGTTTTTTTTCGCGTTCAGTTTCAGGATAAAGGTGGCCGCTTTCGAAGCCCAAGCATCAGCCTTTGGATAACCACCCGCGCCGTCCGCCCAGCATTGGCGCAACATGTCGGTATCTATCACACCGGGATTGAGCGCGACCGCAGCGAGTCCCTGCGGCAATTCTTCCGCCAAAGCCCGGGTGAGTCCTTCGATCGCCCACTTGGAAGCACAATACGGTGCTACCTCCGGCGAAACCGAACGCCCCCAACCCGAGCTGAAGTTCACAATCACGCCGCGCTTCGCATCGATCATCGCAGGGACAAAGGCGCGCACCACGTTCGCGGCACCTTTGATGTTCACATCGATAAGTCGTGAAAATTTATCCGCAGGCACCTTCCACAACGGAGCAGGTTCATTCATCAACGCCGCATTATTCAGCAAAAAATCCGGCGCCCCATGCACCGCCAGTACCTTCTCGGCCCAGAGATCCACCTTTGCGGGATCCGCTACATCAACCACCGCGAAATCTTGCGGCGCAGGGTGCGAGAAGCGCAGATCGAAAATCTCATTCGCGCTGCGCCCGCAGCCGATGACGGTGTGCCCGTCTGCGATGAATTTTTCCGCCAATGCCCGTCCCAGTCCGCGCGTGACTCCGGTGATGACGATTTTCAATGCGCTCGTATTGCTCATGAGGAATACGAGCGACGCTAAAACCTCACTCGCGCAAGGCTAGCCCCGATTGCCACCTCACTCGTTTCTCAGAGGCAACCGCCCCTGCTACCATTGACGGATGGAAAGCGAAATTTCCGGTCCATTCGTCCCTGTGCCCGCCTGAATCGTTCCGCCGTGCAAGTGAACAATTTCCTTCGCAATGAAAACTCCGATACGACCGTGCGTCGGCGTCGCCCCCGGTTCAGGGGCAGGAAGAATCCCCTCAAGCGCGAGTCCCGCCCCGCGGATGGAAACCACCGCTGCGAGATTTTCTCCAGCACCGGAAGTGCGGAGCGACATCATCAAGTCGCGTTTTCCAAGACCCGGCCGGTTTTCGGCGATGCTTTCGAGAATGGATTCCAGGCCGAATTCAATGAGCTTCGGAGCGACATCGAGCAGGATTTCTTCCGAACCGGTCTCGACAATAACGCCGCATTTCCGCGCCACCGCACAGACCAGAGCACGCAGATCAATGCTCTCCGCCTCAACTTCGCTGAACGTAGGCAGCGATGCCAGATGCCGGTTGACCGCTTCAAGAGAAGCGATGTCACGCTTGATCGCAGCCAGCAGCACAGGCGAATTGGTTTCCGCGCCCGGATTGTGCCGGAGCGCCGCAAGAGACACGAGCGAGTTGCCCAGTTCGTGATTCAACGTGAGAGCCAGATCGTGCAGCAGCGCAAGCCGCTCCGCGCGCGCACGACGGTGCTGTTCCTGCAATTCCGCCGAGGCATCTTCCCAGTTCGCCCACACGCCTTGGGTTTCCGAGATCAAGCCCGCACTGGCTCGATAAGGCCTTCCAAGAGTTGGCGTGATCCGGCGGGTAACCCGCACCTGGCGTACCTCGGCAATCAAGCTGCGCACCTCCGCCGGCACCGTTTCCGGGGGCATTTCACCCGCGCCCAAAATCAAAACGCCCGGCAGATACTTCGCCGCCAGCTGCGACTGATCTCTCGAACCGAGGCCACTCGACTTCGGTGAACACGCGAGCATCTGGCGCAACAACCGCCCCAGGCTGGTCGCCCGCGCAAAATCCGCCGCATCGTACGACAACCCGTCGTCGCGCACACCGAGCCCCATCCAGCCCTCCAGTCGCCCGTTGTCGTGAAGCGGCACAATCAAGCGCAAAGACCAGCCCGCCATGCGCTGCCGTATCGATAATTCCACCACCGGATTCACACTCACCGGCCAGCTGGCACCATCCAGCAAAACAGGATGATGGACCAGATACTGGCTCAATCCGTCATTGTTCGCGCAAAAATAGTCCCCCCGGTCGGCGCGATATCCCATGTCCTCGCGCAGAAAAAATACCACATGCGAAGTCCGCAACGACCGCTTCGCCATGCGCCTGAACTCTCCAAGCAGTTGCTCGCGACTGCCAATGCACTCTACCGCGTCGCCCATCCAGTCCCACCACGATTCCGTCGGTTCGACAGCGTTGTCGCGAGTCCGCCCCACAGGTACAATAGGTGCGGCCTGCTCTTTCCTGTCCAAAAGCAGATTCGCTGTCGCGCCGCGCGTCGCGATTTCCTCCAGCAAAGGCAGAAACTCACCGAGCCGGTTATAACTGTCCTGACGGCTCAAGCATACCCGCGCCGCGCCCGGAGTCTGCGCGAGTCTCTCAAAAATCTCTCCGTTTTGATCGCCGACAAAAACCATCGGCGCCTGCACGCATATCCGGGGTAATTCCCCCATCACCGCTTCTTCCGCCACTACGATCATCGGCAATCCCGCCGGCAGGATCGCACCACCCTGCACAAGTTCGCTCAACGTCACAACCCTCGCCCCCACCGGGACAAGCACCCACCACGCCCGAAGTAATTCGGGATCGCGCGTCGCTAGGATGTAGGTGGTGGCGGACATGGCAGGACGATTCTAAAAGTCGCTCCCCGTCCGGTTTCGGGCGGGTCGGCTGTGATGCTTGCCTGCAAACTAGAGAGGATGTCTTTGCAAATTGCTAGCCCTAAGCCGAACCCACTCGATTTAGTTGATTGAAATGGTTGGAACAACCGTGCCCAAACTTCCGGCGCCAGTCCCGGCCCGCTATCAACAACCGCAATCTCCACATTATCAGCAACTTTTCGCGTTTTTAGACGCAACCAACGCTCTCCTGAATGACGTTCCAACGCCTGAATCGCATTAAAACCGAGATTCAGCATAACCTGCTTAATGGCATTTGGATCAGTAAAAACCTGATCGGATTCAGCTTCAAATTCCGCCAGCAGGCGCACCCCTTTGTCCTCCGCTTTTGCTGCCATCAAATCCAAGCAGGACCGCAACAGCGGATGTACTTCCACCTCGCGTGAGCTAAAGACCCTAGGAGCCGATAGATCCAACAACTGTTCGGTCAACCGATCAATGCGACCGACCTCATCGCCAATTAGCCGGAAAAATTTTTCTCGAAATGCTGCCTCTTGATAGTGATTCGGCAGCAATTGCACAAAGGTTTTGATGGAGACCAGCGGATTGCGGATCTCGTGCGCGATACTGGCGCCCAGCAGACCTACTGTTGCCAGCTGTTCCGCGTGCTGCGCTTTCATCAAGTAGTGAGCGCGTGAAAGCGAATTTTCGAAAATCGCCGCCAGCTGGAGCAACACTCCAACCTCTGGATACGTATAAGGCCTGCGCGACAGCGGTACGCTCAATCCCACCACCAATGCCGGCGACGGACCGATGCTCGCCGCAATCACGCCAAACCCATGTTTTTCCAACAACGCCTGCAACGCCCGCCGTTCCTCCGTGGACTTTTCCCGGGCGAGTCTCTCGGGGGTCACCCAGCGCAGCGCGCTTAGCGCCTCCATCTCCGGAGAATCCACCGCGAACTCCAGTCCATCACCCGTAAGCCGGCCATGCGATCCCATCAAGATCACCGCGCGTTCACAGCCAGCCCATTCCCTCAGCAATTTGACAAAAGACTCGTCCATCGCGTCAGGCCGCAATTCCTCCCGTGCCACCTCGAACGCCGCATGCCGCACCCGGTTGCCACGCGTCTGCCGTTGAAACAGCTCTTGCATCCACGGCGCTATCTCCGCCGCGAACCACAACCCGAAGGCCAGGGCCACCACGAACGCCACCGACGCCGGGACAAACTGCCCCGCCAGCTGCTCGATACCCCACACAAAAAGTCCAACCGTCGCGACCAATCCGATACGCTCCAGACAAAGCACCAGGATATGATGCGCATCCAGTACGCGCGTCGTCACGACCGCCCACACCGTTCCTCCGCAACACACCATCACCACAAGCGGCATCAGCCTCAGCAACCCCGGCACTGCCAGCCAAGAATCGATCAATACCATCGAGAGCCCGCAAAAGGCCGTCACCGCTCCGCCCAGCATCAACACCTGCAGCTCCAGCCTCTGCCCGCCCTGCACCCCTCGCATTGCCCAGAATGTCTGCCCCACCAGTCCCACACATCCCGACAGGAACAGAGTCGCGTAAGTATAATAAGATATACCATACACGGGCCGGTCCGACCCGGGCTCCATGCTTACGAAGTGCCCGCCAAACGTCACCACCGTCAGCACCACCCAGAAAACCAGCCATGGCCACGACGACGAGAGGCGCGCGCCCAATGTCAGCGATGGCTTCAACACGGCCGACTTCAACAACCACAGCTGCCATACCAGCCCCGCCGCCACGATCGCCGCACGCTGCCTCCATTCGACACCGGGGCTTTCCACGAATGCGCAATGCAGACACCCAAGCCATACAGCCAGGTGCACGCTGATGCTTAAAACCATCCGGTTGAGCAAACGTCGCGGATTAACACATACGGCGGAGACGCCGATGATCAGTGAAGCGATGAGCGCCCAAAGTGCCGTGCTAAAAGTCATTGCCTGATCACCGCTTCATGCACCCCGGGCCGTCAACGCCTTTGCCCGCGTCAGGCCGGTAGTCCGCATTCGCATGCTCACTTTCGAGCCAGAGGGAAAACGATCCGCATCGTCGTGCCGCGCTTCGGCTCGCTTTCAAGTGTCAGCGTCGCGCCATGCGCTCCGAGCAGGTGGCGGCAGATACCAAGTCCCAGGCCCGTTCCGTGCGTTTTTGTCGTGAAGCCGCCTTTGAGCGCCTTGTGAGCCGTGTCCGAATCCATGCCCGCACCGTTGTCGGTCACACAGATTTCCAGCTTCTCACCTGCTTGCGCGAAGCTCACCGCAACCTTCGTCGCAGCCGCCTCCAGGGCGTTCTTGAGCAGATTCTGAAACACACGGGTCAGTTCGAATTGGGAGCCGCGGATCACCGCCTGGTTCATTCCCGAAAACTGGATGATCGCGTTGTTGAAAAAGATGACCTCTTTGACCTCACGCACGAGGCCCACCAGATCCACATCCGTAAACTCCGTGGCCTTGCGCGTCGTCTGTTTCCAGTTGTCCGCAAGGTGGTGACAGTACTCGGAGGCCCGGCTCACGACTTCTGCGTAGCTCCGCAGCTTCTCGGCCTGCTCAGGATCGCGCCGCGCCGCCTTCTTCGCCTCCTGCACGAGCAACGACGCGTACCCGATCATCACCGTGAGGGGATTGGCCAGATCGTGAACCAGCTCGACCGCCGCGCGAGCCTGCCAGATGTGCGGGTCCTTTTCGACGATCTCGCGCTTCAACGCCGAGTTCATCGATTCCATGTCGCGATTGAGCCGCGCTTGATGCCGCCGCTCGCCCGCCGCTTGCGCCTGCTTGCGCACCGCATCCATCAGCTCGGCGATGTCCGGCGGCTTCCTCAAATACTGATTCGCGCCATGCACCATCGACTGCTGCGCAGTCTGCAAAGTTCCGTAACCCGTCAGCATCACCACCGACACATCGCGATCGTGTTCACGGATCGCCTGCAACGCCCGTATCCCGTCCATCTCCGGCATGCGGATGTCCAGCAGCACCACGGAAAACGCGCGCTCCTGAATGCGTTTGATCCCCTCGGAAGGACGCTCCGCCGTCACCACATCAAACTCCGACGAGAGTGTGTAGGCGATGGACTCGCGCGGCCCGTATTCGTCATCGACGATGAGGACCAAGGGTTTTTCGATCGTGTCCACCGAGGTGGCGGACGAAACGGCTTCCTTGAACATAGAGGGTCTGCAAAAAGCGGCCGGGGAAAGACCGCTGCGCTGGCGTTGAAAAAGGCAGTGGGTATCTGCCGGCGCGCACTGTGTGTGTCAAGGTGCGCGACGGTGATCTCGTTAGCGCAAACCCTCTCGCGCTGCACTCCTGCAGCGCAGCATTGCCACGCCTGCCACGGCCGCAAAATCTCCCCATGTGATCCCCGCGCTTATCGCCCTCGCTTCCGCCGCCATCGCCGCCCTGCTCGTCTGGTTCTGGGCATCCGCCCGACAAAGCACTCTCACCGAACGTCTTCGCTCACGCGAGGACGAGGCCACCCGCGCCGCCTCCGAGCTAACCACCGCCCGCGCCGAACTGGGAAAACTCTCCACACTCAACACTCAGCTGAGTTCAGATCTCGCCGCCGAACGCGCAGCCTCCGAGGAAAAACTGAAAACGCTCACCGAGGCGCACGCCCGCCTCACCGCCGAGTTCAAAGCCCTCTCCGCCGACGCCCTCAAAAGCAACAACGCCGCCTTCCTCGAACTCGCCAAAACCTCCCTCGCCCAGTTCCAGCAAAAGGCCGAGGGCGATCTCGCCGCACGCCAGCAGGCCATCGATCTCCTCGTGAAGCCGCTCAAGGAGTCGCTTGAAAAAGTCGACACGAAGATCGGCGAGCTCGAACAAACCCGCGCCCGCGCCTACGGCCAGCTCGGCCAGCAACTCGAAGCTCTCGGCGCCGCCCAGCTGCGTCTCCAATCCGAGGCCTCCAAACTCTCCACCGCCCTCCGCTCCACGAGCTACGCCGGCAGCTGGGGAGAACTCCAGCTCCGCCGAGTCGTCGAGCTCGCCGACATGCTGCCCTACGCCGACTTCATCGAACAGGAAACATCCGGCGCCCTCCGCGCCGACCTCGTCGTCCGGCTTCCGGGCGGTCAGCGCATCGTCATCGACGCCAAAACACCCGTCCAATCCTACCGCGAGGCCCTCGACGCCACCGACGAAAACACCCGCGCCGCCCGCCTCACCGACCACGCCCAAAAAATCCGCGGCCACATCGATGCTCTCGGCGCCAAAAATTACTGGGAGCAATTCCAACCCGCGCCCGAATTCGTCGTCCTGTTTATCCCTGGCGATCACTTTCTCACCGCCGCTCTCCAGACCGACGCATCGCTCCTCGAACGCGCCATCGCCCGCAAGGTCCTTCTCGCCACGCCGATCACGCTCATCGCTCTCCTCAAGGCCGCCGCCTACGGCTGGCGCCAGGAAGCCGTCTCGAAAAACGCCGACGAAATCAGCCGGCTCGGCCGCGATCTCTATGATCGTTCAGCCACCTTCGCCGAGCATCTGGAAAAAATCGGCCGCGGTCTCGAAGCAGCTGTCAAAGGCTACAATTCCGCCGTCGGTTCCTTCGAAACCAAAGTTCTTCCGGGTGCCCGCAAGTTCGCAGAGCTCGGCGCCAAAGGCGTCAAAGAACTCAACGCACCTGGGACCGTTGAAACCGGCGTGAGTGAACTCACCAAACGCGCGTAACCGCTTAGCCTTTCTCCCGACCTACTCTTCTCACGTTCGCACCGCATGTCCGACGACACACCGCATCCGATCGAAGGTCTCTGGCAACCGATCAAAGCCGAACTCTCCGGCGAAGCCGCCCCGCCCATGGTTCTCGAACGCATGACACTCACACTTCGCGCCGGCCGCTACACAGTCCACTTCGGCGGCGAAATCTCCGATCGCGGCACCTTCACGCATTCTTCGAGTGAACTGCACACGACGCTTACGCTTACCGGCGAACACGGCGCCAATGCCGGTCACACTATTCCTGCGATTTTCCAACTCGTCGGCGACCGCCTGCGCATCTGCTACGGCCTCGAAGGCCGCCGCCCCGCCGCCTTCGCAACGAACAAATCGTCGCGCCTCTATCTCGTCACCTATCGGCGTACTTCCGCATAATCCCGTTCATCCTGTAATCCTGTCGAAAATTCCGCCCGTCGCCCATGCACGTCTCCGGCCTTTTCATTTATCCGGTCAAAAGCTGCCGCGGTATTTCCCTCACAGAATCACGACTCGATTCACTCGGCCTCGCCGGTGACCGCCGCTTCCTCATCGTCGACGACAACGGCGTGCTCATCACCCAACGCACGCATCTCGCACTCCTCCAAGTCGTCACTGCACTCGACGCCACGCATCTCACGCTCTCGCACGCGCACGCAAAGCTGCCCCCACTCCGCGTCCCCCTCGTCGCCCCCACAAACACTCCACCACCCGCGCTCATTTCCGTCACCGTCTGGCGCACCACCGGTCTTCAAGCCGAAGACTGCGGTCCCGCCGCCAGTGCCTGGATTAGCGATGCCATCGGACAGCACGCCCGCCTCGTGCGCGTCGGGGCTGCATTCCATCGCCCCGTCAGCGACGTCGGCGACGTCACGGGTTTCGCCGACGGTTATCCTCTTCTTGTCATCTCCGAAGCGTCGCTCTCCGACCTCAATGACCATCTTGCCGAACGCGGCGAAGACTCTGTTCCGATGGACCGCTTCCGCCCCAACCTCGTCGTCTCCGGAGCCGCGCCTTTCGCCGAGGACATCTGGCCCCGTCTTCGCGTCGGCGACGCGATTTTTCGCGCCGCCGGCCCCTGCTCGCGCTGCATCGTCACCACGACCGACCAACTCACCGGCGCACGCACGCACGAGCCACTGCGCACCCTCGCCACCTATCGCCGCGACGCGGTGAAAAAAAGCGACGTCAACTTCGGGCAAAATTTCATCAACGAAACCAAATCCGCACTCGTCCGTATCGGTGACGTGTGCACACCGCTCCTATCCGATTCACACGCGTAACCGGCGAACCGCGGCGGATGATCAGAAGTGATACTGCACCTTGCCGTAGATCGTATGCGCGTCGAAATCGTTGCGGCCGCCAGATGTAGCGTCATCGTTCGTGATGTACCCATACTTCACGGTATAGATCAGGTGCTCACTCTGACGCCGAACCCAGGTGATAGTAACGGCCTGTTGATCCTGGCTCAGATTGAAGGGCATGGCGGTCCTTGATGTGTCGGTGAAATTTGACGCGTGGAACCACGTGTAATCGACGTAGATGTCATCCAGTTTCGCGAGTGCATAGCCGCCGCCGACCGATCCGTTCACATAGTTGTTATCCGAGTTCTGGACGAACGCATAGGCCGGCGTCGCCAGTTCATCGTAAGTGAAGTTCACATTGCCCGTGACATACAGGCGGGGCGTGGGACTCCACGTGACGTTCTGGCTTAATATCTGTGAGTTATACTCCGAACTCTTCCCTTTCGGCAGGCCAGCCTCAACGCTCACGACCGTCGATCGCTGAAAATCATAACGAGTGACAAGATTCAGCAACGGTGCAGGCCTCCAGGAAACGCGGAAATTGAAATCGTAGGTCTCAAAATCCTGATCCGTGATGAACGCGGGATAACGGTCGCCCGAAGTGGGGCTCGCCGGTGTGTTGTCGCGCACCGCATCGTAGTCGTTAATCTTCACCTTAAAGTAGTACTGCGCGGCAAACGTAAGCCCCGGCTTCGCATACCAGTTCGAGGTGAAAGAGTACTTCTGGGCATCACGTTTGATCTCGGTGTCACGATCGATCGTCGGCGCAGCGTTATGCGGTGTACGGGTCTCCGACAGATCGCCGGTCGTCTGGACGAACTGGGCGGCGCCGATGAAGGTCCAGTTCCGTTTGCCGGTATAGCGCACCTCAATCTCTTCAGAAAACTCGTCGAACTCACGTTCGCTCTCCGCTTCGACCTCTTCGCGACTCGAAACAAATCCAGGTGAACCGCCGACGTTCGTTTCCACGAACTCGACCATCGTTTCCTGATGCTGGTTCTCGAAACGCAAACTGGGCCGGATCGACCAGTTTTTCCTGGGAATATAGACGGCATTCAGGTTCAGCACCGTCTGTTTCATGTCAGCTCCGCCTCCGAGGTCGTAGAAACCTTCGTCACGTTGCTGCCGGTTCGCGTAGCCGGGGTCGTAAACCGGATCGTAGCTCTGACCATAGATGCGACTGCCGGAGATATTCGAGTCGAGATCCGTGATCAGCGCACCGCCAGAGATCGTGAGCTTTTCGCCAATCTGTGTGAGATAGTAACCGTGCGCGGCAAAGATGTCCGTTGTCGAAGTGTCCTTGGTGGTGACATAGCGACTCGCGCTCTCGTTCGGCCGGCGGCGGGAATTGCGTTTGTTGTCGAGTTCCGTCTGCGAATAGCTCGCGCCTGCATTCCATTTGGATTCTTCCTTGGTTTCGTTGCCCGCTTCGACGGAGAAGGTGTTGGTGAACTCGTTGAGATCGTAGAACGCCGGTACGATGCTGCGCGTGCTGTACCCTCCCGTCAGGTTCGTGTCGCCCCAATGCGTCGATCCCTTGGTGCCGTCACGACCGCGCCGTTCGTAGCGAAGCTTGAAGTATGTGCCGTTCTCAATCGTCGCACCGACCTCCGTCCAGATTTTGGTGCGAAGGAGCGATAGGTCCTCATCGTACAAGACGAACTGAAGATTGTTCGGCGAAAAATAGCCTCCCGAGCCGTCGTAGAACACGCGGAATTGTTCGTAGCCAGCGTCGACATAGAACCGCTCGTTAAAGTCGTACCTGACCGCGACGCGGTAGTCATCGTCACCGGGAATCAGTCGCAGGTCGAATTTAAGCAGGGAGTCCTTTCCCTCACGTAGAATCGTGAGTTCCTCGATGCCACCATAACCATCCTTCCTGTGCTGGGTGGCTTGTTGAAACGCCGGCACGTCTCCATCGACCGATGCGACACCTCCGCCGGCGGCAACCGTTCCGGAAGTGGTGGTCTGAGCGAGAAGCGCGGCGGGTGCTAGAGAGACCCAAAGGGCACAAAGGCGTAAGTTGTGCATGACGGGCAGGGGTGGTTGGGAAGCGCGTTAGAAACGGAGGGAGGAGTTAACATGCGAGCCGTGGACGGCTTCGTGGCAGCCGGTGGACCAGCAGGTGCCGCGTTGAACATTGGACGTGTGATCGCGGCCGCCGATGAGCAGCTGTCCACTGGCGGTCTGCTGCTGGTAATGGCATTGCAAGCAGAGCGTCGAGTTGCGCGACTTCAGCATCTTGTCGTTAACACTGCCGTGAGGATTGTGGCAGGTGGTGCAGTTTTCACGAAGCGCTTCGTGTTCGAAAACAAACGGCCCGCGTTGCGCGTCGTGACACTTGAAACAGGTCTCGTTGGCCCTCGCCAGGTTCATGCCGCCGTTCATCACTGCGTCGCCCTTGTGAGGTTCGTGGCAATCGTTGCAGGTCACCTTGCCGAGCGGATGCACGTGCGGCAGCGCAAACTCGCCGCGCTTGTCGAGGTGGCATTGGAAACAGGTCTCGGGATTTTTCTCCGGATTGATAATCGTCCCCGTCTGACCACCCGTCTTCGAGTGGACGCTGCCCGGTCCGTGACAGGATTCGCAACCGATGTTCTTGGCGTTGTCACCCGTGGCCAGGAGCTTCGCGTGGGTGGCATCGTGAAAACTCCCCGTGATGTTTTCATGGCATTGGGCGCAGTCGTTGGACCCCACGAACGTCGCCCCGGCGATCTGCGGCGGGGCGATCATCGTGCGATTGGCTACGACGCAGGAAACGAGCAGCAGCCCCCAGCCAACGAGGACACCGACAAGGAGCGAGTTCTTGATCCGACGAAAGCGTGCGATCATGGGGTGAAAACCAAGTTGATGAGTTGGAGTTGTTGGCGGTGACTCCTGATCTTTTGGTCAGCAGTATGCCGTTATCTGCAAAGTTTGCTGCGCAGTTATTGGCGGCTGTTGCGCGTGCCTTGAAAAACCGCGCCGACACCCCGCCTCGCCTTTCCGTACACAACGCACCGCGTATTGAAATCCGTGAGTCACAGAAAACCGCCTCAAAAACTGCGTGACTCGCGAGGGTGATTTCATGGCCGTCTATTTTTGGACCGCTCCGTTGTGGCAATCCGCACAGGTCAAATCCGGATCGAGTTCGCCTCCTGGATGGGCAAATGGCAGACCCTTCGCCGACAACACGTCAAGGGACGCACCGGTCCCTTGCGCGATAATGGTGTGACAGGAATTACAATCGCTCGACCGAACGCTCTGCCCCGTCGGCGTCTTGTGTTTGTTGTCGTGGCAGCGGAAACAGCCCAGCCAATCCTTGTGGCCAATATTGCTCGGGTAAACACGCCAGTCAGCCTTCCGCTCGGGAAACATCGAGAGGCCGTAAATACGCTGCACTTCCGCGACGGCCGCCGTGACTTCCGCTGACAGCGCAGGATCCGCATACTTCGACTTGATGAACTCAGCAATCTTCACGGTCGCCTCGCCGGCCGTGGTGATCGATTCCTGTGTCATCGCCTGCACCGCGACGCGCTTGATGTTGGGCAGCTTCAGGCTCAACCCACCCGCAGCCATGGAGGCTTCGACCGAATCGTTCGCCGTCGGAAAAACGTGCGCCGGCCGGTTGTGGCAATCCATGCAATCCATCACGCGGATTTTGTCGGCAGGCGGTTCGCCCTTGAACTCATCGGTGCGGAAAATACGCACGCTGCCGTCCTTGAGATTCGTCACGCGTGTCCACGGAATCTCCTGCCGGTCCTCATCCGTGGCGTAATACTCCACCCGCTCGCTGTCGCTCACGTGCCAGTGAATACCACCGGGGTGTCCGCCCGGCGCGCTTTGATTCACATGCATCAACATCCGCACCGAGTAGGCGGTGTTCTTTTTATCCGAAAGAAAATGCGCATAGCTCAGCTCCACATTGCCGTGGAATTTTTCCGGCCAGTGACACTTCTCGCAGATATCCTGCGCCGGTCGCAAATTGTGAACCGGCGTCTCGATCGGCCGGTTATAGTTATTCAACGTATAGGCGATCAACTGGTGAGTCCCGTTGATCTTCGCCTTTACGAACCACTTTGCCCCCGAGCCGATGTGACACTCCACGCAATCCACCCGCGCGTGCGCCCCGCGCTGGTACGTCACAAATTCCGGGTTCATCGCCTCGTGACAGACCTGCCCGCAAAACTGGACTGATTCCGAATAGTGGTAGGTCTGGTAGCTACCGAACGCACTCAGCATCAAGAAACCAACCGCACCAGCGGCGAAAAGCGTGAGCACGCGTCGTTGCTTCCGATCTGAAAAATCCAACCGCCACTTGTCCGGCTTCGTCGCCGCGTGCTTGATCGCCCAGCGCCGCTGCGCCCAGGCGCCAAAAAAAATCAGCGCGAGCCCCGCCAGCAAAAACATCGGCGCCACGATGTACGTGAAAATGCCGAGGTACGGGTTCTTGTCGCCTTGGGTGAAGTCTATCCAGACGAGAAGCGTGAACGAGAACAGCGCACCGATCGCCAGCACTGCGCCAATCGCACTGATCCAGTTATTGAAATGCTTCCACGGCCTGGGAGCCGGGGAAGCACCGGACGGAAGCGATGAGGGGTCGGCGTCAGTCATCGACTGGGACCTGCGATTTTAAATCGGGAAATCAGCCTTTGAACTTTCTCACGTGAGCGAGGAGATCCTTGATTTCGTCGGCGGAGAGCTCGTCCTTGTAGGCTTTCATCTTCTCTTTGCCTTTGTCGTCGGTGATGCCGTCAGTGATCGCCTTGATGATCTCTTCGTCAGTCATCTTCGCTTGAACAGCAGCATCCGTATAATCTCGGAGATTAAGTTTTTTGCCGACCTTCGTCTGGCCCTTGCCATCAGCGCCGTGACACTTCGCGCAGTGGTTCTCCCAGTTCTCCGCGGCGGGAGCCGACATGAGCGAAACAGAGGACAAAACAAAGGCAGCGCTGAGCGCGCCGAGTAGAACCGGTTTTTTCGTGGTTTTCATGATCGGGAAAAAAGCAGAAAGGTAATCGACGAATTTTTCCGAAGGTCAGTTTGGGATGCCGACAAGCATATCTGATTTCCAAAGAGAAACGCTCCGCATTTCTTGCTCAGTTAAGATCAATCTCTGATCATTCGCATCGCACCTTACCTCCGCGCGCTTTATATTCCGCAATCCCCGGGGACTACTATTCAAAATATGCGGAGCCGGTAACTAGTGCGGAATATTATACTGAGCACGCACTCATGATTCCTTCGCAAACGTCATGCACCGATTCGCGGAGTTTACTCAACCTCTTCGCGTCCACCGCAAACACCGCGCACATCCACACCAACCGGCCGGCACTCGTTGATCACGACTGGGAAACCAGAATTACACGCACATTTTTTCGCACGGTAAAAGCTCACCCGAACAGCCCTCGCCCATGCTTAAAATTTTCCGGCCGCTCATCGATACATTCGTCTCTATCAAACTCACCGTCGCTCTCCTCGCCATCGCGATCATTCTCGTTTTCGCCGCGACGCTGGACCAGGTGAACCTCGGTGTCTGGGTATTCAGCAAAAGTGGTTTCGCACCTTTGTGGTTTATCAGGACGTGCATGGCATCGTAGTGCCCATCGCGCCTGGCGGCTACACTGTCGGTGGCCTGCTTCTCCTCAATCTCCTCGCCGCGCACATCCGGCGCTTCAGCCTCACGTGGAAAAAGAGCGGCATCTTCCTCGCACACTTCGGCCTGATCCTGCTTCTCATTGGCGAACTTCTGAGCGGCTTGTGGCAGGAAGATTTCTACCTGCGTCTCGATCAGGGAGAGACCAAGAACTACGCCGAGAGCCATGTCTACAATGAGCTCGCGATCATCGACACGACCGATGCCAAGACCGACTTCGTCGTCGCCATCCCCGAATCACTATTAGCAAAGCGCGGCTCCGTGCAGCACCCGAAGCTTCCCTTCCGTGTCGATACCAAAATCTATTATCCCAATTCGTCCTTGTTCATGCAGGGGCCGTCCAGCCCGCCTTCCCCCGCCACGACCGGCATGGGACTGCAAGTCGTCGCCGCTCCGCAGCCGGTCACCTACAAACAAAGTGAAAGTAACTCGCCGTCCGCTTACGTCGAACTCATCGGCACTGACGGCACGATCGGCACCTACCTCGTGTCTTCCGGACTCGGTGCGCCACAACCGTTCAACTACGGCGGACGCACCTGGACGCTCTCGCTCCGCGCCCAGCGGCTCTACAAGCCATTCTCGCTGACACTTCTGAAATTCAGTCACGATCGCTACGCCGGCACGGAGATTCCGAAAAACTTCTCCAGCCGCCTTCGCCTCAACACACCCGACGGCCACGACGATCGCGAGGTGCTCGTCTATATGAACAACCCGCTGCGCTACGCCGGCCTCACGTTTTATCAGGCGGGTTTTGAAAACAACGACCGCACCTCGGTCCTCCAGGTCGTGCGCAATCCGTCGTGGCTTATCCCCTACGTGGCGTGCTCGTTGATCAGTCTCGGACTACTCATCCAGTTCGGCATTCACCTCGCCGGTTTCATCAACAAACGCCTCGGCAAAGCCACCGTCGCCGCATGAATCGCAAACTTCCTCTTTTCCTGCTCGGCATCGCTGTGGCCTGCGTCGCAGTGACGCTCCAACCGGCGCGCAACCGCACCGACTTCGACCTCGTCTCATTTGGCCATCTGCCGACTCTCGCCAACGGCCGCTTCAAGCCGCTCGACACCGTCGCACGCTCCACCTTGCTCACCACGCAGGGACGCCAGCGGGTCAAGACACCCGACGGTCGCTCCGTCGCTCCCACCGAGTGGCTTCTCGACGTTCTTTTTAGACCGGACCGCGCCGATCAGTACGCCGTCTTCGAAATCATCCATCCCGACATCCTCGCGTTGTTGAACCTCAATCCAGACGACGGCGCCGGCAAAAAACGTTTTTCCTTCAACCAGCTCCGCACCGGCCTTCGCGAGATCGACCGTCAGGCGAAGCTCGCAGACGACGTCGAATCCGCCGTGCGCACACCGTTTCAAAGCGCGATCATCCAGCTCCGCGGCAATCTCGTCGTCTATCAGCGTCTTCAAAACAGTCTCATGCCCGCCGCTGACGACGCTTTCCTAAAACAGGTTCTCTCCCTCGAGAAAAATCTGTCCGCAGGGAAATCCGCCATCCCCCCCTTCACCTCGGGCACTTCTGGTGCACCAGACACACTCTCCGAAAAAGACATTCAGGAACTCCGCTCCACGCTCATCGCTATGGAAACATGGGGCGAACTTTTGCTGATTCCACCCGAGACTCACGCCACCGATTCTCTGAGTTGGAAAAAAGCCGGTGCCGCTCTGCAGATCGGACTCGCCGATACTCACATCAATCCCGCCGTCCTCAGCTACGTCCGTCTCGGTCTCGCCTGGCGCGCGCAAGACGCCGCGGAGTTCAACACGACAGTCCGCGCCTACCACGAATCACTCGAGGTCAGTGTCCCCGCCCAGCTCCGTAAATGCCGCGTCGAAGCCTTCTTCAACTCCGCGCAGCCGTTCTACACGAGCATGACACTCTACGTGATCGCCTTCCTTCTCGCCATCTTCTCATGGCTCGGCTGGTCCGATGTTTTGAAATCCACCGCGTTCGGTCTCGTCGGCATCGCCTTCGCTCTCGCCTCCGCAGGCATCCTCACGCGTATGTGGCTCGAGGGCCGGCCTCCCGTCACCAACCTCTACTCTTCCGCACTTTTTGTCGGCTGGGGCGCCGTCGGACTTTGTGTGATACTCGAACGCTTCTTTCGAAACGCCATCGGCAGCAGCGCCGCAGGTTTGATCGGCTTCGCCACACTCTTGATCGCACACCACCTCTCGCTAGGCGGCGACACGCTTGAGATGATGCGCGCCGTGCTCGACTCTAACTTCTGGTTGGCGACCCACGTCGTCATGATCACCATCGGCTACGCAGCCACGTTCCTCGGAGGCGCGCTCGCATTGATCTACGTTTTCCGCGGAGTGTTCACGCGTTCGCTCGATCGCGACACCGCCGACGCGCTCAACCGCATGGTCTACGGCATCGTTTGTTTCGCCACGCTGTTCAGTTTCGTCGGCACCGTTCTCGGAGGCATCTGGGCGGATCAATCCTGGGGACGCTTCTGGGGCTGGGACCCGAAAGAAAACGGCGCTCTCATCATCGTTCTCTGGAACGCCCTGATCCTCCACGCCCGCTGGGGCGGCCTCGTCGAACAGCGCGGCCTCATGGTCCTCGCCATCTTTGGCAACGTCGTCACCGCCTGGAGCTGGTTCGGCGTGAACATGCTCGGCGTCGGCCTCCACAGCTATGGTTTCATGGCCGCCGCCTTCTGGTGGCTGCTCGCCTTTGCCGTCAGCCAGGTCGTCATCATGACCATCGCCGCACTTCCTCTGGAAAAATGGCGCAGCTTCCGCCCGGTCCGTTAGTTTTTTACTGCGACAAAAGCCTCTCCCGCCTCGCCGCCGACGCCTAACGCACCACCCGCGTCGCGCCCGCCGTCGTAAAACGAATTTCCGACGGCACCTTGTCGAGTGTCGTCAGCACGTCCTCCACGGTCTGGGACGACTGCCCTTCATTCGCCGCGATAAAGCGTACTTTAATCGACACCTGCTCGCGCAAAAATCCGCGGCCATTGGCCCGCACCACGACACGACAGGGTGTTTTCCCGCATGGTGTTCCGTTCACGACCACCGTCGCTCCCGCGGGCTCGGATTCCACCATCAACGCATACTCGCCCTCCTTCAGCGGCAGCACGGCCGGTGTCGTTGGCCTCGGCTTCGTCCCTGGTTTCTTCTGCATCACGGGTTCCGTTACGACCGGTGCGGCCCCATCTGGCGATTGGGTTGCCGGCGTGGGCTTATGCCCGGATGGCGCGCTGGAACAACCTGCGAAAAACGCGGCTCCACTCAAAAGGCCAAGGGCAACCAGTCTGAAAATCATGGGGCAATGTTAGGACCGGAAAAAATTCCGCAGTTCCAGCCGCCCGACGCAACTCCCGCGCAGCCTATTCGTCTCTTTTATTCGTCCTTCACGTTCCCGCGCAGCGCCTTCACCGCCGCACGCTGCCGTTTCCCGGCCACCTGAATCGCCTTTTGCCTCCGGCTTTTCGGGCGGTTCCGCCGCTTCGCCTTCGCCACTGCCTGTTGCCGTTCCCGCTCCGCCGACCTCAGCCGCTCCAATAACTTCTCACACAATTCCTCCCACGCCAGTTCCCGATTAGCCGCCTGCGATCGCTCCTGCTGCACGCGCACTTCGACGCCCGTCGGTTCATGACGCAAATGGACCGTAGACGACGTTTTGTTGATCTTCTGCCCGCCCGGGCCCGACCCGCGCACAAACCGCTCCGTAATATCGCCTGCCAGCACGCCCAGTGCATCAAGCTTGTCTTGGATTTGGCTTGGTAACTCCATGTGTGCCGCGTTTTTTCCAGCGAAACACTTTCAGCGCAAGCGAGTCCTACCCGCTCCGGTTCCTGTTCCGGATAACGATCTTTCACTCTTCACCGTTCACCCTTCACTCTTTCAATTCCCCGCATGATCACCGGTCCCTCCTGGTCCCAAAAACTCCGCGACGAAATTGGCAAAGCCGTCATCGGTCAGGACGCGGTCGTCGAGCGCCTGCTCGTCGCCCTCCTCGCCAACGGCCACGTCCTCCTCGAAGGCATGCCCGGCCTCGCGAAAACCCTTTTGGTGAAATCTTTGGGCACCGCCCTCGGCGTCCAGTTCGAGCGCATCCAGTTCACCCCCGACCTCCTCCCGAGCGACGTCGTCGGCACCATGATCTTCCAGCCCAAGACCGGTGAATTCACCGCCCACCGTGGACCGATCTTCGCCAACCTCGTCCTGGCCGACGAAATCAACCGCGCCCCCGCCAAGGTCCAAAGCGCCCTCCTCGAGGCCATGCAGGAGCGCCAGGTCACCATCGGCGGCCAGACCATCATCCTGCCCAAGCCGTTCTTCGTGATGGCCACCCAAAACCCGGTCGAACAGGAGGGCACTTACCCGCTTCCCGAGGCCCAGACCGACCGCTTCCTCTTCAAACTCCTCGTCGACTACCCCACCGCCGACGAAGAAACGCAGATGATGTCCCGCTGGGGCCAGGTCACCAAACAACCCGCGCTTGTCCCTGTCTCGTCCGGCGAAGAACTCCTCTCGCTCCGCACCGAGGTCGACAAAATCCACGTCGCCCCCGCCGTGCAGGCCTACATCCTGGCTCTCGTCCGCGCCACGCGTGCCCTGGCGATCGACCCGAAGAACCAGCTCAACCCCGGCGTCCGCCACCTCTCCTTCGGCGCCTCGCCCCGCGCCTCGCTCGCCCTCTTCCAGGCCAGCCGCGCCCTCGCCTGGCTCCGCGGCCAGGACTTCGTGAACCCGGCGCTCGTGCAGGACATCGCCCCCGACGTCCTCCGCCACCGCATCGGCCTCACCTACGAAGCCGAGGCCGAGGAAATCACGACCGATAAGATCGTCGCCGGAATTTTGGATAAAACGCCTGTCCCGAAAGTCTGAGTCAGGCGTCTATGAGAAAAATCCTCACGCTCACCCTCACGGCCTTCGTCGCCGTTTTGTCAGGTTGCGCCAGCTATAAAACGCCAGGCGCAAAGGCGGATCTCCAGGCACTCGCCCCCTACGAGATCCAGAAAGGTTTCGCGACAAAACCCTCCAACCCGTTCCCCGCCGCGATCGTCGCCGCCCGCGTTCAGGCAAACAATTATTCCAACTACGCCCTCTCGCGCAACGGCGGCAAGTACGGCCAGGGTCGCTTCTCCGTCATCACAGTCCGCGAGGTCGAAGAACAAAGTGCAATCGACCGGATCACCAAGCTGCCCGAGGTGACCGGAGCGATCGCACTCAACCGCATGCTCATCCCGGAAACGCTCAACTCCTACGATGATCTCCGCGCCGGCGCCTCCCAACTCCACGCCGACCTGCTGCTCGTGTACACGTTCGACACGGCGTTTTTCGATCGCGACGCCTCCAAGCCACTCACCGTGATCACCCTCGGCCTTTCCCCCACAAGAAAGATCAAAGCCACCTCCACCGCCTCCGCTCTGCTGATCGATACCCGCACCGGTTTCATCTACGGCACCTTCGAGGCCACCGAGCAACGTGATGTCCTCTCCACGTCGTGGGGCTCGAATGATTCGGCCGACGAAGCCCGTAAAGACGCCGAGAAAGCCGCGTTCAACCAGCTCGTCGGCGAATTCGAAAAAACCTGGCCGTCCCTCGTGGAAAAGGCCCGCAGCAAATCCAGCTGACGCTGCGTAACATCGATTGGCCGCCATGAAAGCCCGCTGGATCCTCATCACCTTCCTTTTGGCGTTCCCTTTCGCCTTCGCGTTTTTCATGAGCGAAGCCCGTCTCCATGAAAAACGGCCCGCCCGCCGCGTGCTCGTCATTCCTCCGCCGGCACCACCCGCAGCTCCCTCAACCGCAGCCGCGCCCGAGCCGGCGCCCGCGGTTGAGGCCGCTCCTGAAAATTCCACGAGCACCGTTTCCGAAAACCCCGCCGCCGCCGTTCCCAAACCCGAGCCTGCTACCGCGCCGGCTTCCTCCGACGAAAAGCCACTCCTCGTCGAAGGCACCGTCACCAAGGAATCCAATGCGCTCGTCTACGAATCCGACGCCAAGCTCCAGCTCCCGAACAACGTCTTTCTCTCCTCGCCCACCGGCGTGATGGTCTCCGACGAGCAGCAAAAAATCTTCGCCGGCGACATGCAGCTGCTCACCACCAAACAAACCATCTCCGCCAACGAAGCCGTCCTCACCCTGCAGCCCGGCGGCAGCTCGGTGATCACCTCCAAAACACTCAGCATCGCCTCGAACGACGATTCCACCCCGCCGATGGAAATCAAAGGCGATAACGTCACACTCACCATCCCGGCCAAAAAAGAGCCCGCAAAATCTCCAACCGAAACCACTGCTACCGCCGCCCCACCACCGCCGGCGCCGGAGAGTTCAGCGGCACCAGCCCCAACCACCCCATGAGAATCAAACACCTCTGCGCTCTCCTCGTCCTGGGATGTCTGTCAGGTTTTGCCGCCGAGAAAACGGTGATTTCGGCCGACACATTTTCCCAGCCCACCTTTCAGCAGCACGCGTTTTGGACAGACACAACTGCGCTCCAGCTCCTCGAGAAACTCGAACGTCACACCGACACGTTCATCACGCTCGACAGCATCTGCTATAACTTTGTCCGCGATGAAGATGTCCCGATCTTGATGGCGAAAATCGATTCTCAAACCCCAAGTGCCGCCATCGTCAGCATCGTTGCCAGCACGCTTCCCACCGGAAAATCCACCGTCGGCGATCAAGCCGCCTACTTGATCGAATGCTATCGAAACCGCCTTTGTCCGCTCGGTCTCACCAGCGCGGACGCCAAAGCCGACAAAGCAGAACTCAAACGCTGGTACGCCCTCTGGCGCCTCCAGGCTCCCGCCCAATTTCCGGCCGCCCTATAATCCCGTTCATCCTGTAATCCTGTCCAAAAAAGATGCCGTCACCCGCCCAACCCGCTCCTCTCCAAAACCCGCTCGCCCTCCTGCGACGGCTGGAATGGCGCGTGCGGCACGCCGTGGAAAACGTCCTCAGCGGCGAGTACCGCTCCGCCTTTCGCGGGCGTGGTATGGAGTTCGATCAGGTCGTCAAATATTCCTTCGGTGACGACGTCCGCGACATCGACTGGAACGTTACCGCCCGTCTCGGCGAACCCTACCGCAAGAAATTCGTCGAGGAACGCGAGGTCACGTTGATGATCGTTCTCGAAGACACGCCCAGCCTCCAGTTCGGCTCCGGCGCACAATCGAAACGCGAGGCCCTCCTCGAACTTGCCGGCCTCGTCATGCTCCTCGGCGCCGTCAACCGCGACCGCGTCGGTTGCATCCACGCTTCACCCACGGGCTACACTTTCCGCGAACCCGTCCGCGGCCGCGGCCCGATCATGCACGCCGCCGCGACTCTCCTCAGTCAGCCCGCCCCCGACCTTTCAACTTTCAACCTTCAACCCTCAACCGAATCGTCGTCGTCCACGACGACGATTCCCTGGCGTCTCATTTCTAAAACCGCCCCCAAGCACAGCATCCTGATCTGGCTTGGCGACTTTGCATCCCGCCCCGCACCCGACGGCTGGCCGCTGATGCAACGCCGCTATCAAACGATGGGCTTCCGCGTGGACGACCCCTGGGAACGCGAACTCCCCTCCGGCGATTCCTTCGCCGCTTACGATCCCGTCAACGGACGTCTCGTCACTCTCGAGGGCTCTTCCGCCGAGCGCGCAGCCCACGCCGAATGGCGCGACACTCGCGATGCCGCCTACCGCGCACTCTTCCCCGATCCGCAAAGCCGCCTCATCGTTGGCACCGAGGAAAACCGCCTCGACGCCCTGGTGAAATTCTTCCACCGCCGCATGGCCGGAGGATCACGCTAACCAATCAATCAGCCGCCACCCACGATGCTGCCCGCCTCCGACATTGGTCACTGGTCATTGGTCACTGGTCATTCCGCGCTCTCCACTGGCGCTTCTTCCCTCCATCGATCTCCCGTCCGGCTATCGCGTGGAATCCCCTGTCTGGCTCTTCGCCCTCCTCCTGATCCCCTTCGCCATCTGGCTCCGCTCCCGCCGCTCGGTGCCCGTTTTGCTGATACCGTTCGCCGCCGCCTGGCACCGTCCAAGCCTGACATCCCTCTCGCGCTGGCCCGCCGTCCTCGCTTGTTTCGCCCTGGTCGCCCTCACACTCGCCCTCGCCCGTCCGCAAAAGATCGAGGACAAACGCGAGGTCCATTCCCAAGGCTACGATATCGTCCTCGCCATCGACCTTTCGGGTTCGATGCTCGCCGAGGACTACGAACGGGATGGCGAACGCATCAACCGCCTTCAGGCCATCAAGCCCGTCATCCAGGCCTTCATCAATCAGCGCACCAACGATCGCATTGGCATCGTCATCTTCGCCGGTCGCGCCTACACGCTCGCGCCGCTCACCTTCGACCACGCCTGGCTCGAGCGTCAGACTGAGCGTCTCCGCCTCGGCATGATTGAAGACGGCACCGCCATCGGCGACGGACTCGGCGTGGCGCTCACCCGTCTTGAACAGGCGAAACATGAAAACGCCGGACAACGCCAAGGGGCCTTCGTCGTACTCATGACAGACGGCGCAAACAACAAGGGTGCCCTCGCTCCCGACCAGGCCACCGAGATAGCCAAGTCGCGTGGCATCCCGGTCTACACAATCGGCGCCGGCCGCGACGGCATTGTTCCACGCCCGGTCTTCGATCAAGACGGCCGAAAAACCGGACGCTACCAGAACATGCTGTCCGACCTCGATGAGGGAACCCTCCGCCGCATCGCGAACAACACCGGTGGCCGCTACTTCCGCGCCGACGATATCCGAACCACCGAAAACGCTTTCGCCGCCATCGACCGCGCGCAAAAAATCGAATTCCAGGCCAAGTCCTACCTGCTGACCAGCGAGCTGTTTTTCTGGTTCGCCCTCCCAGGCCTCGCACTCTTCGCCCTCGCCGCACTTCTCATGCGCCGTGGCTGCAGCGGAGCGGTCCTCGCATCGGCACCGCTGCCACACCAACAGCCTCACCCGCATCCGCCCGATGAATTTCCACTGGCCACTCGCTCTCTGGGCGCTGCTCGTCCCCGTTGTCTGGCTCATCTGCGACCTCTTCCGCCTGCGTCGTCACCGATCCGCGACCGCGACTTCACCGTCCAAAATCATTCAGGCCCAAGCCACCCGTTCGTCACTGGTCATTGGTCACTGGTCACTTCCAGCGAGGCTTCGCGAAACCTCGCTGGCGTTTTTGCCTCGGCCTTGCCGCCGCGATCATCGCCCTCGCGCGTCCGCAATGGGGCCGCCTCGAAGAACCGATCTTCGACCAGTCCCGCGAAATCCTCATCGCCCTCGATCTTTCGAAGAGCATGACCGCACCCGACGTGAAACCCACACGCCTCGACCGCGCGAAGCTTCTCATCACCAGTCTGCTCGAGCGTCTCGAAGGCGAACGTGTCGGCCTGGTCGTCTTTGCAGGCACTTCGTTCCTCCAAAGCCCGCTCAGCGCCGACTACGAAATCCTCCGCGATTTTCTCCCGTCGCTCGATCCCGGCTTCCTTCCTCAAGGCGGCAGTAACTACCGCGCAATGCTGCATACTTCCATCGATGCCTTCAGCGAAAGCGGCGCCGCCGACCGCTACCTGATCGTCCTCAGCGATGGTGAAGCGACTGACGACAACTGGAAACCTCTCGCCGATGAACTGAAGAAAAAATCCATTCGTGTCATCGGCCTGGGCATCGGCACGCCCGAGGGCGCCATGATTCCCGACGGATCGGGCGGCTTCGTGAAAGATGAACGCGGCGCGGTTGTCCTGTCCAAACTCGAGAACGCCACCCTTCAGCAACTCGCCGAGGTGACCGGTGGTCCGTACACCGACGCCAGTTCCTGGGTCGATCTCGCGCAGCTCATCAACAGCACGGTCGAAGCCGGCCGCAAAGGCGCCTTCCTCGAACGTAACCGCGTCCGCCTCGCCGAACGTTTCCAATGGGCCCTCGCCCCCGCGTTGCTTTTCCTCGCCTGGAGCTACTGGCGCGAATTTCCGGTGCGCCCTCGTCCACGCGATATCCAGTTGAAATCCACCACGCCTCCGTCGCTTCCCCTTCAAGTCGAAGCCACACGCACCGCCACCCTCACCGCTCTCCTCTGCATTCTTTCACTCTTCACTCTTCACTCGTCACTCTTCGCGGCGTCCGCCGCCTCCGACCCGTCCGCCACCATCGCCGCGCCTCTAAGCTCCTCGTCGGCAACCTCTCCTCCCGCCCCGTCCTTTCCGCCCGCGACTGCGCCCGAATCGCCGATACCACCATCACCTACGGCGAACGTCTCCAATCCGCGAAGCACCCCGGTGCCCGAAGGGCCGATTCGCGACGCCCTCCTCGCCGTTGACCACGGCGAAGCCGCTGACGCCAAAGCCGCCAACTGGCCCGACCTGCGCGCGAAGCTGAAAAAATTTCTCGAGAAACCCGAGCAGCCTCCGCAGCAGGACGAACAGAAAAAGCAGGACCAGAAACAGGACCAAAAGGACAAGCAGGACGAAAAGGACTCCAAGTCCGATTCCTCCGACCAAAACTCAAAGCAGGAGAAATCCGACTCCGAACAGAAACAGCAGCCGCAAAATTCGAAGTCCGAGCAAAGCGACAAAAAGGACCAGCAGTCCCAGCAACAACAGCAGCAGAAGGACGCGTCGCAAAACCAGCAGCAACAACAGTCGGCCTTCGGCGACATGAAGAAACAGCCTGAGGAAAAACCACCCGAGCCCGCACCCCAGCCCTCCGAAGAAACCCAGAAAATCGGCGGCGCTCCCGAGAAGAAAGAGGGCGCGCCCGTGAACCTCGAACTTACCGTCCCCCTCCAGAAGACTCGAACAGGTCCGCACGCTCGATTCACCGGGCCGCCTCTTTCAGGCGCTGTTCGGATTCTATCGTGTTTCCTGATTAACCTTAGCAACACCAACTGAACCAAGTACAGTAA
>JASGJB010000050.1:0-146234 GCA_049840895.1 Nibricoccus sp.
TCAATCCCTGCCTGCGGCCATTCTTCCCCATAGGGAACTTCATGCAATGAGGAGAAAACACTTTTTGCACTGTCTGGCGAATTTCAGTGAGAGTCACCGTGTCCGCCGGACCGAACCAGCGCATGGCCTCCTCCATGATGGGAAGGGGTGTTTTAGAGGTCATCGCAATAGGAAATCAAACGCCCGAGAAGCATGAAGATCCCCGTCCACCGGGATGACCGTTCCCGTCACAAACGCGGAAGCTTCGCTTAAAAGAAAATGCAGCGCCCCATATAACTCGGGAGGTTCTCCGAGCGTTTCAACGGTGTTTTCGTGAGGACTGATTGCCCGCGGCAGGTTGGTGTGCCGTCCTCGTTGAGAAGCAGGCGCCGGTTCTGGTCAGCCACGAAAAAACCGGGTGCGATCGCGTTTACTCTTAAGCCAGAACCAAACTTTCCGGCCAGTTCCACGGCCAGCCATTTTGTGAAGTTGTCGATGCCAGCTTTCGCATTGGAATAGCCAATTACTGAGTAATCGCCTGCGCGGACGCCATCGATGAGAAATTGATGATATTGCCTCGTCTTTGAGCAGCGAAAACTTCGGAGAAAACGAGCGAGGGGATGACTGTACCCTCCAAGTTTAGTCCGAGTACTTGCCGATACGCGCCCATATCGAGATCTAAAAAGGTTTTCTCCGGCGTGATGGTGGCGCCGGCCTGGTTGCCACCAGCTGCGTTTATAAGCGCATCGATTCTACCAAATTTCTCCATGATCTTGCCCCTTACCTCTTCCAATTTTTCTTTATCTAGGACATCGCAAGAGAATCCCATGGTTGTTCCCGGCAGCCCGCCGGTTTCAGCGAGCGCTTGATCGATCTTCCTTTGATCGCGGCCCAAGAAAACAACATGCGCGCCCTGCGCCGTGAAATATCTCGCCGCAGATCCGGCCAGGACTCCGGTTGCGCCGGTGACTACTACGACGCGTTTTGATATATCGAAAAGACAGGCTGGGGACATAACGTTATAGGCCTTAAAGAATTGGCTGGGCTACGGCGGAGGAAGAAGCGCCCAATGTTTGGGCGCTTCTATCGAAAAGTATTTCGCTGAGTTCCGCCTGAATGCTATTTTGGGCCGACCTTTCCCGCTTTAATACGTAGGATGGTGTAGGAGAAGGAGGGGAACTCGTAGTCGAAGTTCTCCTTAAAGCCTTTGAATTCAGATTCCTTGGGGAAAATTTTCTGGGGTTCCTTAAACGAGTTTTCTTCCGTTTCAGAAGTCGCGCTCAGTGATGTGACCTTACCTGTCGGTTCAATTTTTGAAGCCCCTTTCAACTGGATATTGGTCGGGAATTTGTATGCGGAGCCGTTGACGACTTTAAGCACAAGCTCATTCGTTGAGTCGTCGTAGCCAGATGCCAGAAATTGGAGCGGTATTGTCTCGGGCTTGTGTGTCAGCAAAAGCTTTCCATCGACGTAAAGCTTAACTTCATTGGGTGTTACCGAGAGGACTAGGTTGTACCAGTTTTCGGCGCTCAGGCTGTGGGGGACACGAGAGCTTACGGTTGCCGAATTCTCGATGCGTTGGACATAGGTACTTATGTTGTTACCTCCTGCAATGTTCACCATATATCCAGCTTCCCCCTTCTCATCCCCGCCATAATAGAGGATGAAACCATCTTTCCCGGAGATTTTTCGGGCTTTGCACTCTAAGGTAAAGTTGTTGGAGCGGATATTATCGAAGAAGTATGCGCCCCTTTTTTCAGCTGGCTCATAGGCCAGTAAACCATCTTTATTTTTCCAGTTTCCGATGGTGACTCCGCCTTTCGGTACGCCCTGGAACGCCACCTTGCCGTTCTCGGTGACTTTGACGTCTTTGAACTCTACTTGCGCTCCTAGGGATCCTAATCCCAGTACTCCGACAGTAATCGGAGCGGGCTGAGGCTTGGCTTGGGTGAAATTACTCCAGACATTGTACGATGGGCGGTTAAGCGACGCTAGCTTTTGGACATAGTAGGAGCTCCGACCGATGACTGTTTCGGAGTTAAGCCAGATCAAATTAGTAGACCAGCGGCGATCGTGTTCGTTCTCCAACAGCGGCGCATAAGAGGTCATAGTGACGAGGTCCCCGTTACGTTCCATCCCGCCGATAAACGCGGCTTCGGACAGCGCAGCGCTCATGTTACCTGCGCCGACGCCGAAATTGCATGCGTATTCGCCGAGATACACCTGGTATTTGCCTCTAGGGTGATTGTCGTAAATCGCGTTGCTTCGATAGAATCCTTCCGCGGTCTCGTACATATGGGGGTCGACTATATCGGCTTTTATTTTACTGGCTGATTTCTCACTGAACATCATTCCGTTATAAATCACTGAAAGATCAGGATAGCGCTTTTTGATCGCGTCGTAAAACATCACAAAGCGTCGATCATACTCTTTGCCCCAATGTTCATTGCCTACCTCCACGTATTTTAAGCGGAACGGAGCCGGATGGCCGTCCGCTGCCCGCCGGGCTCCCCAAGTAGTCGAAGTATCACCCACCGCATATTCGATCGCGTCGAGGCACTCATTTATATAGGAGGGGATATCTTCCTCAGGACTCGCGTCGCCCATTCGGTACTGGCAACCTAATCCTACGCTGCAGACAAACATCGCATCCGCGCCGATGTCCTCGCAGAATTGCAACATCTCTAGATATCCGAAGCCATAGGAACAGCGGTAACCCCACGTGAAGTATTCTCCGGGTCGTTCAGCGGGGTCTCCCATGGTCTCTTTCCATTTGAACCGGGTATCCAGGGTTATGCCTCCCACTATGCTGCCACCGGGCCAGCGTACAAAGGCTGGTTTCATATCGGCAATTATCTGCGCGACATCTTTACGCAGCCCATTCGTGCGGCCGTGGAATGTCGCTTTGGGAAATAAGGAGACGTAATCGAGCCACACCTTTCCCGGAGCGTCAAAGACAAGGGCGAGTTTTGCTCTGGCATCCCGTTTTGATGGGGTCAATTTGGCGCGAATATCCTGCCAAGTATTTTTCGCCGTTACGTCGAGCACGCATTCAGCCAGTTTTTTGCCCTCTGCCGATAGGAGACGTGCCTTGACCGTTCCTTTGTAGTCATCAGACACACGAATAATGGTACGGAGTAGATAATCATTTCCTGCTTCCAGTCCCATTCCCCAGTAGCCTTCATTGACCACCGAAACGGTATCGGACGCGTCCTTGATCGCTATTTCTAGATTGTTGGGTGCTGTATCGAAGCGCGGGCGATCCTTCGTAAGTTCCATGCTGGCAGCCGAGGGGTTCTGGACTTCTAACGCCCATCCCCTGACTGGCTCCATATTCCATTTCAACTTGTCTTCAATTTGCCGCACCTCCCCCGTCAGGTGATATTTGACGGGCGGTGGAATCAAGCGAGTGCCTTCCACCCGAAACCCCTTGGGAATCTCGCGTTCCTCGAAACTTCGATTTTGAACTAATTCGGCATACAGTCCGCCATCACCTGCATGATTAATTTCTTCAAAAAAAACGCCATACATTGAAGGAGCTACCTCGGCTCCCTTCTTTTGTAAGTCGATGGTGATACTTTCCTTTTTAAGAACATCAGCATGGGCTGTAAATGTCACAGATCCCAGGAATATGAAGGAATTTATTTTCGTGAGTTTTGTCATGAAATTATAGTTTAATTAAAGAGCTGTATAAATATGGGATACGTCCGCGCTTTGTTGGACCTACACATCCAGCTTCGAGCTACTGCTGCGCGGATGGAGTATGGCCAAAGCCGCGCACGCGACCAACGTTGCGAATAAGCAAACCGCAAACAGGCCCCTTGGGCCGAGTACGTGCGAAAGCAGGCCGAAACTGAAATATCCTACAAGGTTACCGACGCTCGCCGAGCTGCTGAAGATTGCCGACGCTAAGCCGGGTTGAGAAGGGAGGATGCCCTGCAGAAAGGTGATTGTTACATTGGCAAGAATTGCATGCGAAAGGCCATTCAAAATCTGCGCCAAGTAGAGATGCCACACTTCGGTTGCTAGGCAGAGAAACCCAAAATACAATGCGCTCGAGCAGACGCCAAGACGAAGCAGATTGGATGTTTGTCCACGTGCGGCTAGGTGGCCGAACCACAGCATTAAGGGAATTTCAACAAATGGTCCTATTCCAGAAATGAATCCCACTGCATGGACCGTTCCTCCGAACCGCTGAATCACCGCTAATGGTAAATTCAACATGTTCAAAGCAAAGGCGCTGAACACCAGTGAAAAGACCATGACGTATCCTAGTATATCTCTCCGGCAAATGGTCGCCCAAACGGAGATTTTGCCAGCTACGTAAGTTTGTCCGGGAAGACGAACTTCATTGGGAACACACAGAAAAACCCAGGTGAAAAAGAGCAAATAAAGTATCCCGGCGCCGGAAAACAGGCCTTCAAAACCGCTATGGGTATAGATGGTGGCTCCGATAATTGGACCGATCACCCATGCGAGGGAGAAACAAACCCGCACGATGCTGAGTAAAATCGCAGGCTCTTTGGCGGCAGGGCCACCATTTATGAACCAGTCACGCGCTAACGCGAAAACCTGTGAGAAACAAATCGACGATAATGCCACCATTGGCAGCGAAACGATGATAAGCACCGAAGGATCGCGAATAAAGGCGTAGCTTCCGTAGCCTAAGGCTCCGCAGCCGCTGCCAATCATCAGAATTGTCCTTCGCGACACTCGTGTATCTGACCATCGGGAGAGAGCGATTGCGGCCACCACGCCGCTTAGCGAGGTCATGGCAGTGAAGATCCCAATACCAAACGACGAAAATCCAATCTCCTGCGTACCCCACAGAGAAATGAAGGGGACCACGAATGACAGTCCTGCTCCGAGCGTTACCGTGGCTGGAAGAAATCCTTTGAACCCCGCTTGCTCGGTGAATTGACGGATCTGCGTGAGCCAGGTGTTCATCGACAATTGGGATATGGATCCGAGCTAAAATTCGAATCCCTTCGCTTTCAGGAAAGCGCGTGGATTTTGGTGGGATTTAAGCACTGGATTGTGACCAAAGAGCTGACAGTTTCTGACGAGCCTGTGGATCGGCGAGAAGGAAGGACGCACGCCGGCCAAAACAGACGCGGTTGATGCCAAGCGCGAAAAATATGCACGCCAGCTCTGTTATGAACATCAGGTGGAGGAAGTGCGGCGGCTTACTCATCACATGCCCCTCTTTGTGCAGCACAGGCCATCCAAATGACAGGGCGCCGTAAAAAACAGCTCCGAAGATGATGGTTCCGATCACTGCACGCGCGTCTACATTGCGAAATAGCAAGCCGGTGATAAATGCCGAAAGGATCGGCATGCTGAAAAGCCCGAGCAACTGCTGAATCAATTGAATGATACTGACGGCATTCATGAAAGCGGGAACAAGCGCGACGGCTATGATGGCGAACGCGAGAGTCAGCCAGACTCCCAGTGTGCGGACTTTCTTGGTAAAGTTGAAATAAAGTGCGTGAACGTCGCAGACGGCCAGGGTGGCAGCGGAATTGAGAGTCGCGGTAAAGCTGGAGATAACGGCGCCAAACATAGCTGTCGCGAAGATACCAAGCAGCCATCTTGGAAGAAGGTGGTGGACAATATGTCCGTAGGTTTCATCGCCGAGTCCGCCATAGAGCTTGAATGCACAAACACCAGGGATCGCAATAATTGGAGGAATGATGAGCAGTCGGATGACTGCCGCCGCGTAAACGCCTTTACGCGCTTCACGCACGGACGGCGCGGCCAAAGCCCGCTGAGTGATCGTTTGGTTCGTGCTCCAGTAATAAAGCTGGGTGAAGATCATCCCGGTAAGAAGCGTCTTCCATGGTAGCACTGACTCGTCGCTGCCTATAAGAGTTAGGCGTTCTTTCGGAATATCGCTGAGATCCCATCCCACCGCGTTCAGGGATAAAACCGTGATCAGAACCGCCATTCCGAGTACGATGACTCCATTGTAGGTGTCACAGAATGCGACGGCACGTAGTCCTCCCAAAATGGCATACGCGGCCCCCACGGCCGCGGTAAACGCGGCGATTGCTGGTAATGGAATATCGAGACCAAACATCGCTTTGATGAGGAGTGAGCTGGTGTAAAGCATCACTGGCAGAAAAATCAGTACGTCACCGATTAGGAAAATAACTGCGACAGTCCCCCGGATATGCGGATTGTTGTATCTGCGCTCCAGGAGCTCTGTGACGGTCGTACACTTATAGTGGTAATACACTGGAATAAATATCCATGCGAGTAACAGTAACCCGATCACAGCACTGAATTCCCACCAAGTAATCAGAAGCATCTGATTGCCGTTCCATCCAACAATAGTATCCGTATTGATGTTCGTCAGCGTGATGGAGCCGGCTATTAGCACCCAATTAAGGCTATTTCCGGCGAGAAAATATTCTTTGCTGTCGTCAGCGCTTTGCGGCGCTCGGCGGCAATGCCTCCAGGTTAGAAATGCGACAAACGCCGTCAGGCCGAAAAAGATACTTAACTGGATAAGGTCGATCGACGCCATACACTGGTTGCTTTCGTTATTTGCCGGTGAAAACCGCCGCCTTTTGGATTAATGGTTTGGCTTCACCCCGCCGCTCAAAAAATTCCCTCCGCGCACTGCACGTATTGTGGTCGCACGTTGGATTGTTATCCAATGCGGTGGAGCGGAGCATTTGTGCCGAGCGACTTTTGAAGCGGATTGTCGTCATACAGGGTGTAAGTTGAGAGGGCGCGCTGTCCCTCTCGACGGGCGTTGTGTGTCGTTCAGTTGACGTGCCACGGTTCTCTCGCACAAGGGGCGGCACTATACCGTTTCACGTCGTTTTCGTGCGGCAAATTACCATCTTGGCGGAGCCAGCCATGGTATGGATGTGCGGATGGTGTGCGGATCCATGCTTAACTGGGGCCAATTTTGCCGGACGGATCTTGTACTTCTTGCGCTCGGCTGCGCGCTTCCAATGCTTCGCCCTTAACGCGGTCTCCGCGTTGCAATTTCTCTGTCGCTCCTTAATTTCGCGAGCTGATTTTAAACGCCAAATAGCCCCTATGTTGAGATACGTCGGTTACGGTCGTAGAAACTGGAAAATGACCCCCATGCCAATGCACCGCCGTGTGAATTGGGAGTTCTTGGCGACGTTGGATGGGGTGGCGTCACCGATTATGTCAAAGGAAACCAAGGCGGCGTCAGAACCGCCTACGTTATGGTTGTTTCCTCCCGAGGTAAGTCACGGGTGGACCAGTGACGACCCTAATGGTAATGAGGTCGCAATTTTCCATTTCAGCGGCTTGGACCCCTTTGTTGAGCAGCTGGTGCGTCGGGAGGGAAAACTGGCGTTGCGACTCTCTGACCAAGATTGCGCCATCATTCGGGAGCTGGCTCGCGAATTATGGTCCCACTATTGGCGGCCTACGGTTCTCGGCGGTTTTTACGCCGATCGTGCCTTGGCGACACTTTGTTTGATTGCCTTACGTAACCATCCGGAGTGCAGGCGACCTGCCGCTCCGAAAGCGGCGGTTGAAACGGTCGAAGCTGCCGAGCGTTGGATTTTAAACCATCTTTCTAACAACCGAGCCGTCAGTGATGCCGCCCGCACCATTGGGGTATCTCGACCGCAGCTTTACCGGCTTATCAGCCAGGTCCGTGGCTGCTCGCCACGGCGATTGCTTTTGCGCCTCCGGTTGCAGACAGCCAAGAGGTTAATGGCCGAATCCGATCTCAAGTTAGATAGCGTTGCACGAGAGTGCGGCTTTTCTGACGCAAGCGCGTTTTGCCGTGCGTTTCGTGCAGTTGACGGCTGTTCGCCGACAAAATGGCGCGCCGAATATCACATCTGTTACCAACAACCCGCTCCTGGCCAGATGCATGACCCTGCCGCTCATAGGCATACAACCGCCATTCCCGGGTTTCAGTTGAGAGACCGTATGCCGTTCATGATCGGTGAGATCGACGATAAAACTGATAACTAAATTCGAGGCTGCGCGGACTCGAAAAGCTGTTTCGGCGCTCAATGTGCACATCTTATGTGTGATTGAGTATATGAGTTCGAATTGAGGCGCAGTTTTGCGCTGGATATCAGCGTCTCTGTAAAAAGGACTCTGCGAACCAGCCTTCGCACGATGGCCATGCCGGTGCTCTGTCACGCGACAGTACCATCACTACCTCTGCGAAAGACGCGATTCTTCCACCCCTGTGAATTGTTGATCGAATGAGCCGCTATTGGGATTGATTGTGCGGACAAAAAAAACTCATTGGGATTTCGCCCGGCTTGTTCGGCCATCTGCTGTCTGGGCCACCTTTTTACTGCCTAGGTCGGTATCCCTGATCGGTTGTGCGACCTTCATCTTTGCGCTGGTACAGATGGCGCTACCGGTGTCGATGCATGCCCAGGAAGTTAGGCGTTACAGTCTTCCGAGAGGTGATGCCTCCTTAACGCTTCAACAATTTGCTAACGTTTCCGGACTTACCGTTTTCTTTATATCGGATAAAGTCGCAGGTGAACAAACGAACCCGGTCAATGGCGACTATCTGCCTCGCGAAGCGGTGGAGCAAATGCTTTTGGGGACTCAATTGGTCGCTCGGCAGGATCCGAGAACAAAGGGCTTCGTGATTACCCGCCGGTCTCTCCAAGATTTGGGGGAGGGAGGGGCGGTGGCGCCCGACAAGGTACTGACTCCGCCGGATGCGGCAAAGCTGCAGGAGGCCCTGCGCTCTCTGCGTTCAGCCTCACGAACCCAACCAACTACAAAAACTTCGACCGGCAACGAGATTGCTCCGGAACAAACAGATATCGTTCTATCGCCCTTCGTGGTACGCACGGATAAAGACCGCGGATATTATTCTCCCGAAACGCTTGCGGGAAGTCGGATGAACACGAATCTTGCCGATCTCGCAGCTTCAATCTCTGTGATCAATCGCGCGCAAATTAACGATTTTTCATCGACTGACATCAACGACCTTCTCCGTTACGAGGCAAATGCGGAGGAGTCCTCTACTTACTCAGTGCGCCAGAGTTCACCCCGAATGGATGGATTGGTCGATACCAATGCGGGCGCGTCGGGATCTCAGCCGGTCCTAAATTATACAAATGCTAATGCAAACCGCGTACGTGGATTAGTGGCTCCAGGGGCATCGTGGAATTATTTCCCCGCCAGTCTGTCCGTCCCCGTTGACGAATATAACATTCAGTCCGTTGAAATAAATCGAGGGCCCAACTCACTGCTTTTTGGCGTCGGTAGTCCGGCGGGCATCGTAAACGTCACCACTGCCAGGGCACGTCTGGATAAAAACACTACTCGGATTCAGTTTCGAGTAGACGATCTAGGGTCCTCGAGGACGAGCCTCTCCTTCAATAGATATTTGATAAAAGGTAAATTGGCTATTTATGGTGCCTTTCTTTGGGATGAAAAAAAGTTTGAGCGAAAGCCGTCATATGACGATACGCGCAGGCAGTTTGGCACCATCACATACAAGCCTTTCAGAGGGACGGTAGTGCGTGCGGCGGTTGAAAATTCTTACAACGCCAATAGCCGTCCTAACACGCTTACCCCCATTGACTACGTGACACAATGGAATCTCGCGGGGCGCCCGGCTTACGACCCGGTGTCGAAGAAAATTACACTTCAGTCCACCGGTCAGGTGGTCGGGCCCTTTATCTCAAATGCCGAATCTCCATACGCCCGCTTAGTGCGCGAATATATCACGGCGCTCCCCCAATTTGACCCTGCATTAATGGGTATAACCGCCGACGCTTTTGGCGGCACCCCGTCCACATTTAATTACTATAATCGCCAGCCGATTTTCGGAAATGCATTCAATCCATTAATAACAGCAGCGAATCCGGATCCTCGTTCGTCGGTTCTCTACGTGCCTGGCATACAAGCGCACGATAGTCGTCCGATCATGCAAATCTACGGCGGAAATCTCTATAATTGGTTTCAAGTCCAATATCTTCGAGGACAGACTGTCGGATGGGGGACTCAAAGCGACCCGGTCGCATCAGTCCCGATGTGGGGGAATGTTTCTGAAGTCTGGGCGAATCCGGCGTGGTCAGACATATTTAATCGTGCTACGCTGAGATCCACGGGGTGGACAAACAATCCTCGAATAACTAATCTGGTGGATTACCGCTATCCTGGTATCTCCGACAAGAGTATATACGACTGGGAAAAGATTAACATAAATGCGTCTAATTTTGGTCGTATTAAGCATCAAAATTATAACATAGATTTTGAACAGGAGATAACTCCTGAATTACACTTAAGTGCCGGCTGGTTTCGCCAGGAAATCAGCGAAACGAACAATTTCGCTCTGGGGCAGCTTAATGCCGCTTCTGCGCGTATCGATGTGAATTCCCGGCTTCCCGACGGAAGGACCAATCCTTTCTTTGGAAAACCTTATGTCGCTGATCTGGATCCTGATCAATATACCAATACGGATACAGATGATCACATCCGCGCGATGCTGGCGTATACCCCCGATTTTACCCTTCGAGATGATTGGTTGAGATGGCTTGGTCGTCACCAGATCCTGGGCCTCTGGTCGCGAGATAATTATATGCACGCGGCTTATCGTAAGCGGCTCAGCTTTTACCAGGCGGGCAGCGACTTGGGGAAGTATCGGTTTTTACCTAATCCAAATAATCGCTTGGACGGCACCCGGACGGGATGGAACTATGCGGCAACCGGTACCGTCAGCACCCAAAATTCTCGGTTCTATTATCTGGCCAGTCCCACCGACCCGTCCGGAGTGATAACATCCAGCGGTCACTGGGATCATACCAGTTATTCTGGGAATGTTAATATATATAACTATCAAAATAACCGCTTTGAGGACGCCCAGGTTTCACAAGCATTTCTTACGGTTGATTCTCCTGTTCGCACTCAACGTGTCCTTCAGTCCTATAGCGGGGGAATAACCAGTTATCTTTGGAACGATCGGCTCGTGGGTACTTTCGGTATCCGCAAAGATAGATTCAAGGTTCACGGAACGACTGGAGGGCAGATTACATCTGACGGCGTAATCATTCCCGCGACCAATCTCTGGGATAGAATCACTCCGGACGGCTATTTCGATGAAGCATCGGTGATGAACCGATTCGAAGGTTACAGCTACATGGAGGGTACAACTAAGACGGGTGGCGGGGTGCTGAGGCCTTTCAGAGGGTGGAGCGCGATTGAGTTTCGGGCAGCTAAAAGCAAATCATGGCAGATCCTACGCGATGTTGGATTTATTTATAATTGGTCAGATAACTTTGACCCGCCCTCCACCAGGCAGACTGACTATTTCGGAAGCCCTTTGCCCAAGCCGGAAGGTGCGGGGAGCGAGGTGGGAGTGCAGTTCTCGGCCTTGGATGCCAGGCTTTTTGGGCGAATCTCATGGTTTAAGAATACAAATACGAACGTGCGCACGACTGGTGGCGTGGTAACGGGAAGATTTAAGGATGCCTTAGATGTCGGCTACTTCAGGGCTTGGGCTCGTAGTATAGCTATGATCAACATGGGCATGGACCCCACAGCTCTGGGCTTCGGTGAAAACTTAACTCAGCAACAGGAGAGCGAGGTTCAGGCCGCGGCCGAGAAGATATGGGGTATGCCCTATAACTATTATGTCACTGTAGCGTCGGGTTCCAATTTTACTCAGGATCAGGTCGCTGAAGGAGTTGAGGTTCAGCTCAACTACAATTCTGGCGGATGGAGGAATCGCTTCACGTTAGGGTCGCAGGAGACAACCGTTTCTAATGTGTTGAAGGAATATGACGCTTGGAACGCTTATCGCCTTCCGCAGTTGGTTGGAGCCGTGGCTGCGGACCACCTTCAGCCTCAGTATCGGCAGCTGGCGACCTATACAAAGCCGGACGGGACAGCCGCCGATCTTACAGCGTTCTGGTCTAGCACTGGATACGCCGGCCTCAACAACGGAGATACTCCTCAGGACTACTATGTTGGCGCGGTCATGCCCGGCGCTAGACTTTCAAAAGATCTGAGCGGACAAGCCTCGCCCGGACAGCGAAAATATCGTTGGTCCTATAATACAGGTTTCGATTTTAGTCGCGGTATCTTGAAGGGCCTAAGTGTAGGGGGCGCACAGCGGTGGGAATCAAGAATGATCATCGGATACTATGGCCAGGCGAGCGGTGCTGATCCAAGTTTCCCCTCGGCAATTGATATTTCTGATACGACGCGCCCGATTTACGACAAGGCGAACTATTATACGGATCTATTCATTCGCTATCGCTTGCCGATCATGAAAAATAGTGCCGCCATGACGCTGCAACTTAACGTTGATAACGTCTTTGAGGATGGGCACCTTCAGGTGATCGCGGTTAATAAGGACGCCTCGCCTTACGCTTATCGGATCATCGACTCGCGTCGGTTTAAGATGACGTGCACCTTGGAGTTTTGATGCCCCAGCGCGGCCGCTGTTGCAGTCATTACGGTCGTAGGCAGCACTGAGTTACTGAGCATCTTCAAGGGACTCGTGCCCGAGCTGCTGTTGGCGAGTATCTTGCGTCGTCCTGGCCGGTGCCGGCGTAAAATTATCAGGAACAACTAGCCTAGTTTCCGTTTAGCTCCGTTTAAGGGATGTAGTTCACCAATTTTAAACGGATCAAAACTTCGTTAGAAGCGGATCCAGCCGTCTAGCAATTAAACGGAGGGCGGAGCGCCAGAACGTGTATGCTCATACACCAAGATAATTTTTCAATCGAATTTCAAGGGCTCGCGTCAATGGGGCCCACCCGTGCTTTTCATGACGGTGAGTCTGTGTGATCATGTCTCGAACATTGTCTAGCGCTGCATTTGGTGGTCGGCCAAAGTCAAAAATATTGCTTCTGCAGGCATCCTGGAGCGATCAACTATTCACGGGAATAGCGACTTATGCGAGCAAGTACGACTGGGATCTAGACGCCAGTCACTATTGGAACGCTGAGTTACCAATGGTGCGATGCGATGGTGCGGAGGGTGTGATTGCCCAAGTGGGCACAGGCTCTCGACGCTCAGAAATATTGCGCTTTCTTTCTGAAACAAAATTGCCCGTCGTTTATGTCGATGACGAGGAGGCAGTGGCCGTTGGGCAAAAGATCTTAGTTAATCTTCGGGAGATTGCAGCGGTTTCAGTCGATCATTTTAGACGACGCTCTTTTCAAGAGATTACGTTTATATCGTTTTCTGAGACGCGGGCGTCCATCTCACTGCGCAGATCCCTAGAAGAGGAGATGGCTGGAGTAATGCAGTTGCATTCAATCCACCCCGGTAAACTGACGGATTGGGTAAGGAACTGTTCCAAGCCATCAGCGGTTATTGCGGCGAACGATCTCGATGCCGTGCGAATAGTTCAGATGTGCTCAAATCTTCGTGTGAGGGTACCCGAGGAGATTGCCGTGCTGGGCATTGGTAACAACGGCCTTCTATGCAGCAGCGGACATATTTCAGTATCCAGTGTTGAAACCAACATGGCCGCCGTGGGGTACGAGGCGGCGGCCGCTCTCAGCTTGCTTATGTCGAACCAGCCACTCAAGAACAGCCCGACTTTAATCTCACCGGTAGGTGTGGCGCGCAGGCGCTCGACAGACACCATAGCCATGAAAGATTCCGATGCAGCCATAGCGCTGCGGTTTGTGCGGGAGAACTATCGCTCGCCATTAAATAGGAATGAGATCTACGACATGCTTGGACCACAGGCACTGCGAACCGAAAGAGTTTTTAAGAAGTATCTAGGGCGGACCATCAGTCAGGAACTGACACGCCTGCGCATGGAGGAAGCCGTTAAGCTGCTAGCAGACGAAACGGTCGGCATGGATGAAGTCGCCATGCGTTGCGGCTTTGAAGGACGCTTTTCGCTCGATCGAGTATTTTATCGGCACTACGGCTGTACGCCTAGGACTTATCGCCTGAAGCTTATGGGCGAAGCATTTCTAGGGACCGAACGCTTTGAGTCGTCACAACTGTCTGCTCCTGAACGTCGCTTCCACGTTTCATCGAAAGATAGTGTCTTAGAAGCTGCTGATTTTAAAGCCGTCTAGCGGTCACGGATCGATATCGGGCAAAGCAATCTCGCTCGGTGACTGATTGATGTGTCAGCGAAGGTCACAATGCAGGAATCCAGATGAGTAGGTGATCGCATGGCCGCCGATACTCACGCGTTCTCCTCGGTCTTCACAGAATAGTTCTCCGCCCCTAGGCGAGATTTGCCGCGCCCTTAGAGCGCTTCGGCCAAGGCGTTGAGACCAATAGGGGATCAAGGTGCAGTGTGCAGATCCCGTGACCGGATCTTCTGTGATTCCCGCCCGTGGAGCGAAAAAGCGCGAAATGAAATCACAGTCATCGCCTGGCGCGGTGACAATTATTCCTAGGCAATCGAGTCCCATAAGCACGCTCATATCCGGCCGAAGAAGGCGTACGGCTTGTTCCGTCTCAAAGACCGCCAGATAGTCCCGGGACTTGGCCACATGAATAGGGCTGACACCTAGGCCGCTTGCCAAGTCGGGTGGAGCCTCGCAAGTCGCTGCCGGCCGAGAGGGGAAGTCCAGAGTCAGCATTTGGTTGTCGATGCCAACCGTAAGGAGCCCCGACCGGCTTTCGAAGCGAATGGTGCTATTGCGGAAACCCAAATGGCGAAAGACAACATGCGCTGAAGCCAGGGTTGCGTGACCGCAGAGATCCATTTCCGTCACCGGCGTGAACCATCGAAGTTCGAAAAACGAACTGCGTTGCACGACGAAGGCCGTTTCGGCGAGGTTGTTTTCCGCTGCGATTGATTGAAGTAAATTGTCAGGCGGCCAATCCGCAAGAATGCACACCCCTGCCGGATTTCCTTTAAAAAGGGTGCTGGTAAACGTATCTACCTGAAAGAATGGAATGCTCACCTCCTTGTTCTTGGTAATCTGGCTGAAAGTATCAACCTTCAGCTCGAGGCATTTGAGCACAGTGTACTCGAAGTAGGCATGGCGTGTTAACGTAGGTGGGTGGAATCTACGTTAGCGCGAGCGTGAATGGTCTGAAACGACGCTGGCCAGCCCGCGAAAAATCGCTGCATCACGGTAACCAGCGAAATAGAAAGATAACCGACATCTAGAGGGGCGGACACGTAGCAAACGCGCGGAGAATGCGGGCTTCCAAGGACAGGTTCTAGCGGGCGGGTGCAATCGGACTGGAAGAATTTTGCCAATATGTATGATATACAAGGTGACACGAGTTTCGTGCAATATTCGAAGGATTGCTACGCAATAATGGGGATTTAAGCGTGTTTAAGTAAAATCTTAAGATTCTGATTTAGTGATGGTTAAGTGTTCTATGTGCTGAATCTGATAGCGCGGCGACCGAAATCGTTACGGACTCGGTATAGATATCTATAAATATAATTTAGGCTTTACGCCGCAGATTGAGTGAGACTCGGTAGGTCGCATGCAGTGAGGGGTGATTTATACATCACCGGCGCTTACGGCTCGGGGTTTCTGTAGTGTTTTAAGGGTTAGTAATTCCATCTTCAACTCTGTCATGTCGAAACGGCTACTTTGGTATGCCGCGCTCTGCGCGGCTACGTCGATTGCTTGCGGGCAAACCGTCGAAAGGAAAATATCTTCTCCTAACACGGAGGAGAGTCAGTCAATGGGTGCTCTCTCTCTTGGGGCGCGGGCTGCGACCTTGCGTGCGCGCGTTGAAGAGCTGCGGATAATTGCAGACCAGAATCCGAGCACCTCGCGATCGCGCGAGGCTTCGTTGGCGGAATTTCAGACTTTATTGCTGTTGGCTCCTCAGCGAGATACCGTACTAGAAAAGCGACGGCATCTCCTCGTTGAAAAGCTGAAAAAGGATGAGGCGATCCCTCGCGATAAACGCGCTCAGCTCGCTTCACTTTCAGCCAATGTGGATATAGGTAGCGATCTTTCGCTTAAGCCTGAGCAGCGCATGCATGCTTACGCAGAAGCTGCATGGAAACAACTCGAAGAGTTCCCGGAAAATAATGAGCAATATGCCGCGCTACTACGCATCGCCCGGGATGGCGGAGACGCGCTGGCGATGAAAATTGCCGGAGACCTGTTGGCATCGCCGGCGCCGGACGAATTTAAACGGAACGCGAGAACCATACAGGCACGAGGCAATCTGATCGGAAAATCCATAGTTGAGCTGTTTGACGGTAAGCAAAATCCGCTTGAGGTCGAAAATAACTTCACCCTTTTCACCTGGAGTGGTGAGCAACTATCGGCTTTCAATTTAGTTAAGCTAATCAGGCAGGCATTTCCCGAAGATACAGTGGTTGCTGTCTGTTTGGATAAAGATCCAAGCGCGGCCAAAGCGGTAGCAGTTCATATGCAGTCCGAGGCTCGGATCATATTTCCCGAAGGAGGGGTAGATGGAGCGATTTGCAGGCAACTACTACTGGATGGCCCGGCCATTTATCGCGTCGACGGACGGGGGATCATTACGACTATTTCAGGCATCAGCCAATTGGCCGAATCACAATGGCAGAGGGCCTCGGAGGCCAGGCCATGAAACGACTAGTCCAAGCTTTATTACTTTGCATCGCCGGGCAAGTATACGCAAGTATATATATTAATTGGGGGATGCCCGCTCAGGTGCAATCGGGGACATCTTATTGGGCGGGTGTGGGCGCTTACTATACTAATAATGGGGGAGGTTCTGATGGACAGACTTGGTTTAGTCTTTATAAGGACGGAACTTACTTTGGATCGGGTTCAGGAGGGTCTACCGCGTATTTTTCTCAAAGCACGGTCGATTATGGCGACAAGACGGTTGATTATTACGTCGACGCAATCGCGTATTCATGGGAATTCGGGCCTGAGCCGTTAGCCGAACACTTTTACCTGCGGATTCTTCCGCCGAATCCTCCCACCGCCGCGATTTCCGCCGATGCAGCCTCGTTTAGGGCACATCAATCCACGACAATTCGAGCAAGCTTTTCGGCCGATTCGGTTCACGGGGACTCTCTTGTTGGATACAATATCGATTACCCCTTAGGAACTCCCGCGCCCAACCAAACCGAACCTGCCTCGGCACATCGCGATTTCGTTTTTGTGCCTACTAGCTTGGGCTTGCAGACTTTTTACGCGCGAATTCAAACGGCATATCACGGCTGGGGCACCTATGGCACAGTAACGGTGAATGTACTCGACGAGCCCCCGTCGCAAACATTCACCGCACCCTCCTTAGCAAACGTAGGCGAGGCTATTAATCTTTCTTTGTCCCTTTCTGATCCCACTCAGCTCACCGGCTACCAGATGGGAATGTATGTTTATGAGAAACGGGAACGGCTTCTGGTGACAGGAGAGTACGTTGTGACTTCAGACAATTTGTTGGTATGCCGGCAAGAGCCAGCGGCAGGGGACCGGGCATGGAGTGGAGTACGTGCAGCGCCAAGCGAGCCCGGGCGCATCACCTACACCTATTCCTCGTGGGACCAATGGTCGAGTTCAGAGGGCATTAACCAGCGCATATTTGTGGTTAATGTGCCAAATCATTCACCTTCCGTAACTATATCGCCAGCGGCTGCACAGGCACTATTTTATGGGCAGACACTCACTTTCAGTCCTTCGGCATCCGACACAGATAACAATCTGCTATCCATAAAGTGGAAATTTCGAACGCCAGGCGGAGCGTGGTCAATAGTTCCTCATGTTTCCGCAGATATTTTAGTCCCGCTCGAGGTGGGCACTTGGGCGGTGCAGTATGAAGCTGTTGATACTTTAAATCAAAGTGCCTCCTCGGCGGAGGTGCTGGTGAACGTGGCCAAATCCTCACCGGACGGCACATTCTCCAATCGTTCGGTCATAGAGGGAACCGGACTTCCTTCCAGCTACCTCAACGCGACCTTTAAGAATCGCTATAATAGCGCACTCTCTGCACCTGGAAGTCCGTCTTACAAAATTATCCAGGGAGGTGTATCGCCGTATGCAAACGGCACCATCTTGCAAGGCGGTGAAATTCTGCCCGCGGGGTCCTACATCGTTGAAGCCAGCATTCCTGCCAGTACTTGCTATACGGACGGCAGCGTCAGTGCATCTTTCACTGTAGCAGCGAATCCTTCGGCCGACAATGACTCGGACGGTGTGACCAATGGGGTCGAGGCCGAGTTGGGCACAAATCCCAATGCGGGTGCTCAGAAAGATCCAGACGCGCTAAAGCTGAAGATCAATACGCCGCGGCCATAGCCGAGTGCCTGTAATCACAAATAAAAAATTCCGATGATTCGCTTATTTCCGCCCCTAAAAAATGGGTCCATGCTGGCAGCCGCTTCCTTCGCAGCTACCCGGATGCCGAAATGTTTTTTGGCTTTCTTCGTCGCGCACTTTTGTTTCGGGACATTTTCCGCTCGGGCGCAGGAATTGACCCCGCAATCCTACGGCGCACGCGGCGATTACGCTGCTGGTGGAGAGGGAATTCCGCAGCTGTTCGACGGGCAGACGGCCACAAAATGGCTGGATTTTAGCTCCGCCTCATGGGTCAGCATTACTTTCGCTTCCGCAAAAAGTGTAAGTTCGTATAGTATAACATCCGCCAACGATGCACCGGAACGCGATCCCATTTCCTGGACACTTTCGGGGTCCAATGACGGCACAAACTGGACCACGATTGAGACGCGATCCGCACAAAGTTGGGGCGGCCGGTTTCTAACACGCGTATTCAATCTAGCAATCGCTTCGGATTCTTACACTCATTTTCGGTTCGACCTTCAGTGTACCTCCGGCCCGCTCATACAGCTGGCAGAGTTGAAGTTGTTTGGTTCGTCGGGGTCTGATTTGGGCAATCTGCTAACGCCTCTGTCCTATGCCGCGCGAGGGGACTATGCGGCAGGCGGAGAGGGTATCGTGCAGCTGTTCGATGGTCAGACATCCACGAAGTGGCTCGATCAGACCAATGTGACTTGGATCAAGGTTATCTATGCGTCACCCGTCTTACTGCGTTCATATTTTCTGACCTCAGCTAATGATTATCCCGGTCGAGATCCCGGGTCATGGACACTTTATGGTTCGAATGATGGCGTGAGTTGGACGATGATCGAAACACGATCTGGGCAAAGTTGGAGCAACCGATTCCTACCACGCCTTTTCACCTTATCGGCTCCAGCCGCTTACACTCAATTCCGCTTTGATTTACAGGCGATTTCGGAACCGCTCACACAATTGGCTGAGATGGAATTGTACGGTACTGCCAGCGCGTCAGGCGCGCCCGTTGTGACGACGCAGCCCGTATCAGTTAGCGTGATGGCTGGCCAGCCGGCTTCATTTTCAGTGCAGGCGAGCGGGTCAGGCCTTGGCTATCAATGGCGCAAAAACGGCGCCCCTATTTCTGGAGCCATCGCCAGTACATTTGCGATCGCCGCGGTAGGCGCTGTGGACGCGGGCAATTATTCGGTGGTTGTAAGCAACGCGTCTGGATCGGTCGTGAGCGCGGCAGCCTCTTTGAATGTGACGACGAACCAGTCGCCTGCGGTTGTGCTCACCGCCCCTACTCAGAACAGTGATTTCACGCTGCCCGTCGTAATGACGCTGACAGCTGCCGCTAGCGATCCCGACGGAAGTATTTCGAAAGTCGAATTTTTCAATGAGGCGACGAAACTGGGAGAAGATGCGACTGCTCCATACGGATTAAGTTGGTCGCCGGACGCACCGGGAACGGCCATCCTGACCGCCAAGGCTACCGATAATCAGGGAGCCATAACGTCATCGACAGCCGTTTCGGTCAGATTGCTTCCCAGTCTACCATACATCGCCGATTTTGAAGCGAGCGAAGGTTATGCCTTGGGATCGCTCAATAATCAGAAGGGATGGAGCGTGACGGCAGGATCGGCTTAGATCGTCAACACGGCATCCGCTCACGGCACCCAATCGGTAGTTTTCAATGCCGGAGCCGCCGCCGCGGTAGTCGACCAGGAGTTTGGGCCCGCAGGAAGTCATCCTTCTGTTGTTTATGTAGACTTTTTTGCTCAGCCGGTGGCGGGGAACGATGTCGCAACGGGAACGCTCTTCGACATCGATGCGGCCCGCGTAGCTGTAGTGCTCAATGGCTCGTCAGGGCGTTTGATGGTCTTGGACGGAGATGGCCTAGGCGGTGGGGGATGGAAGTTGATGGCGCCACCGATTGCGCTCTCCGCGTCTAATGTCGCTTCGAACTGGCAACGGCTTGTAGTCCGGCTCAACTACACTGCCAAAACGTACGATCTCTATCTGGACGGCCAAATGATAGCTGCGGATATTAAGTTTCGTCTTAATAACGCGGCTTACGTCTCTTGGTTTTCGATCAAAGGCCACACTGGCGCTAGCGCGGCTCTCGATGATCTTTATGTGGGTGTATCCAATCCACTTTTTGCGGATGTCAATAATAACGGAATCGCCGACACGTGGGAAACGGCCATGGGACTGTCCCTCCAGGACGATAACCGCTCCCAGGATATCGATGGAGATGGCTTGATCGGTGTCATCGAGTATCAAAACCAAAGTCATCCTCGAGACTACTATAATGGATCGGTTCCTGTGATCACCTCACTGGTCGCCGGCAATGGTCAACCGGAAGCGCAGGGGAGGGTTTCGGTGAAGGTAACCCGTTCTTCGGACGGCGCGATATTAATCAACGCGCCGGTAACACTGGAGGTGACGACTGGAGCCGCCAAAATTACCGCGAGTCCCGGGGGATTGTTAGGGAACTCCATTGTTATTCGCACAGATGCTTCCGGCATAGGCACGGGTTATGTGAGATTCACTACGCAATCGAGCGATACACTGATTGCCACCGCGCAAAGCGGAGCGCAGTCCGCGAGCCTGTCGATCGCGCTCACTCCACCGGCATCCATGCCACTTAAAGAATTGCTCGCCAAATTAAGCCAGGCGGCACCGGGAGCGCCGATTACTCTCGAAAATGATTTTCCATCACAGGAACCGTCTGCATGCACCTGTGACCTGCAGTACGGCACGCTATTGATAGCTGCGGCCGCGAAAGCGCGTGAAGAAGGCAATGCCGGCCGGGTCATTGATCTGATTGCGGCGGCAAAAACAAAACTCGCCCATGCCCATGCGGGGGCGCTTTCACCTGTTCAGAAAAGCCAGTATTATTTTCTCTCCGGAATCATCGCGGAAAAATACGAAGGGCGGTTGAACGATGCGCGGGATAATTATCAAGGCGCGGTAAGCTTCGACGCTTCAAACAAACGTGCGTCTGAAGCCTATCTGCGCGTCCAGAAGGTTCTTTCTAACAACTAACTTCCGAGATCATGTTGCGCATATCTTTTAAGAGCCTGCTTACAGGGCTGGTCCTCTTTTTCTCGGCTTCGTTAGGCCTGAAGGCGGACGCGCCGCGCCCTCAACGCATGTTCATTGGCGGCATCGTCAATGGAACTGCGCCTCAGATGGAAATTGCGTTAGGTACGGACGGTGCCGTTTTGTCCGAGCAGACCATTTCAGGAACCACTTTTCTCCTTCCGGACAAAGTTTATCCGCTGACGGTAACCTCCTCAGGGGTCACCTCGGCTACGATTAATCTATTAGCCCCGGTTGGATATCAGGTTTATATCAATGGCGTGGAGCGCAAGCAGCTCCAACTGGTCTCGGTACCCGCCACGGATATCTACGATGTCGAGATCAAGTCCCAAGGTAGCGGAGGCATTCCCGGCACATCTTCCCCTGTTTTGATCGGCGGCGATGTTGCTTGGGGCGTGGCGTTGGGGCGACTCTTTAACGGTGCGCTTGCGGGTTCGCTTGTGGTGCGGTCGCAGGATCTTTCGGCCGCGCTCTTTGATCGGGCCGTACTTTCTTTCAACGGAACCAGCCGTCAAGTCTTCGTCTATCGAGATACGGCGGGAAAGGTCCGCCAGATTGTCGCCCCAGAGGTGTTTGTCGACATCTATGATATTTCGGACGGCTTTGTCATCGACATGTACCCGCTTTCCGCAGGCGGCAGCCCCGAGCCCGGCGGTTATCGTCCGATCGTAGATTCCGCAGCCAAGTATGTCTCTTATCAAGTTAAGAAAGGAGCGGGCACCACAGGCCTTGATGTGGTTTGCACGCGAGGAACGCTTACTACCACTACCGAGGTTGAGCAGACCGGGGGTTCTTGGACCAAATCGTTGGAGGGGGATCTTGCCGTCGAGGAGCGTGTGGAGACCACCAATGCCAATGGAGACCGGGTGGAATTGATCACCTTGAAAGATGGTAATAATGTGGTGGCTCGAAAAATCAGGCGAGTCTTTCACGTCTTTCCTTGGAATAGCCTTCCGGATTTCCCGCTGGCCGACGAACTGATCGAAGAAACGGCCGATCCGGATGGCGCCAGCCCAGCGAGCACGATCTACACTTATTATGATCAGGCCGCTCAGTACGGAAACTATTCTCAAGTCAGCTCGATCGTTTATCCCGGTGGTAACTGGGTAAAATACGAATACTATGACGATTATAACCGATTCGGCCGGGTGAAGCGGGAATACCACCCTTGGAAAGACGGTCCTGCCACCCCTGGCGAGGCAACCACAGCCAACTGCCGGGTCATCGAATACAATTACACGCTCGATTGGGATGGGGTGTATTCGATTCCCTCATCCATAGAGGAAAAAGTGCTCGGCGTGACTGTCTCCAAGACAACGGCCACCGCTAGTGTTAACCAATCGGTCAACGGACTGAAGCTTTGGACCAGCACGAAGACCGTTCATGCCGGCGCCAGCGATGCGGTCACGACCATCACCAAGGCTTACCAGCGCAATCAGGACGAGGCTAATTCCCTTTATAACGGTTTGACTTATTCAGTCACCAATCCGGACCAAACCCGGACCTCCTACGTTCATCAGGTAGGTACCTATAACGAGTCCACCGATACATTTTTGATCGACCCTTCCGGCACTGCTATGCGAGAGATCGCCTTGCAGGGCACCACCAATGCCAGCATCGGCACTCCTTACAACCTGATGGAGGGGGCGACGATCGACGATATCCGACTGGTGGACAAACGCTCGACCAAGACCGTTTCGATTCGCAAGAACGGTCGGCTTTTGCGCACGGAAGTGCAGATCTTTAGCGGCTCAGGCTTTGAAACCGCCGGTTGGACAAAATATGCCTACACCGACTCGGGCCGCCTCAGGCGGCGAGAGGCCAGCACGGGCGCGGTCTATCAAGCGGATTGGGCCAACGAATTCTGCACCAAAGAGATTTTGGAGACGGGGGTGGAATTGTCGTACAGTCCCGACCTGATACAACGCGTAAAAACGGTGGTGAAGGCAGGCGCACCGGATTACTCTTCGTACGCTGCCCAAGTACCAATTACGACCACCTACACCTATAACGCGGCAGGCAATCGCACCGCGACTACCGTCACTGGGGGAGGATTCACCCTCACCGAAAGCGCCAGCTTTGACCACGCGGGCCGTCTACTTTCGTCCAAAGGCTCTGACGGGGCAGAGACGATTTACGCCTACGATCTGATCAATCGCACCATCACCACCAATTTCCCGACGGGTGGAACGCGTATTTTGACCTGTTATCTCGATGGTCGAAGCGAGAGTGTTACCGGTACCGGACAGCCAAGTGAGTATATAGACTACACTTATGGGATAGACGGACTCACGACTACCACCCATGTCGGTAGCTCGACTTCGGGCGCCTGGTCTTCCGTTAAAAAGGATTGGTTGGGCCGCACCACACGTCAATCCGCGCCTGGTTCTCAAGCCAATCAGGAGATTCAGCAGGCCTACTTCTATAACAGCAGCGGACAGCTCGAAAAAAGCACATCCACGGGTCTCAGTCCCACCCTGTATGTCTATGATATTATCGGTGTACTTTCTCTCTCTGGTCTCGATGCCGATGGTGATGGCCAGTTGATGCCGTCGTCGACGGACCGGATTACCAAGACGCAAAGCGATTTTGTGAAGGTCGGTGGGGACTGGTGGTCGCGCGAACGTTCCTACGTTTATCCCAAAGCCAATGATGGGACTGAAATTCTCGTGGCGGAAACCAAGACCAGGCTTAGCGGATTCCCGGTCGGAATTTTTGCGGAACAACAGCTCAACGACCAACACGGCAACACCACCATCCAAAAGACGCAGGTCGATCCTGCCCATAAAATGGTGACGCAGCTGACCGACGTGCCGGGCTCCACGCTCGACGCCAAGCAAATCTCGTACAATGGTTTGTTGGTAGAGACAGATGATTCACAAGGTGGAAAAGTTACCATGCTTTACGACGGTGTCGGCCGTCTTTCGCGTACGGTCGATCCCCGCAAAGGCGTCCATGAGGTCCTCTACGAGACGAATCGTAATCTCGTGGCCCAAACCCGCTTCCTCAACGGCCCGGTGATCGCGAAATATAATTATGATGCCGCGGCGCGGCTGACGCGCACCGAAGATGCGCTGGGTGCATTCACACGCCAAAGCTATGATGCACAGGGACACCTTTACCGCGTTTGGGGAAGCGGTGCGTCGCCAGTCGAATATGTCTACGACGACTTTGGCCGCTTGGAAGAGCAGGCCACGTTCCGCGGCGGCACGGGTTGGGCCAGTGAAAATGAGCCTGCGGGAGCGAGCGGCTTTGGCGGTACGGCCGATCGCACTACTTTCCAGTACTACGGCGACACTGGGTTCCGCGAAAAACGGACGGACGCGGCCAATAAATATATCCGCTATCAATACGACTCCGCGGGACGTTTGAGAACACAAACTCAAGCACGTCTCTTTAATGGCAATGCAGTGACCATCACACTCGGCTACGACTCGGCGACCGGCGAAATAACCGGGAAAACCTATTCGGATACAACGCCGGCCATTTCGTATACTTATTCCCGGTCTGGGGCTGTTAAGACCGTGACTGACGTCACCGGCATGCGCACGTTTCAGTACGATACCGCGACCGGATTGATGCTGAATTCGGAGGACTTGCCGGATTATTTTGGCGCTAATCGCCGCTTGCAGTACAGTTATGATTTTTCCACAAATGCCCCTCTAAAAGGCCGGTTAAGTGGCTACAGCTTTGGCACTACGACTACGACTGAGCAGAGTCTCAGCCAGACGTTCAAAATCGACGGACGGCTCGATGGGGTTGAAGTCGCGCCGTCCGGGCAAGCGCACCGCACCTTTACCTACGGCTATCACGCAGCGCAGCCCGCGTTGATTACGTCGTTGAGCGAATCCACGACCGGTTACGCCCAAACCCGTGCTTATTCCTCGCGGTGGGACATTGTGGAATCGATTACCACCGTTGTTGGCGCGTCCACTAAGGCTGCTTATGCCTATACCTTCGACAATCGCGGCCAGCGTAAGACCTCGCTTCAAAGTGGAGAGACCTTTGCTGACTATGGAGACTCTACGTATTTCCGCTATAATTACGACGATCGCGGGCAGGTCACGACTGCAGCCGCCTATCTGGGAAGCAACGTCGCTTTGGAGAACCAGCTCCTGCCTGGACGCCATTTCGAATACGGTTACGATGCCATTGGAAACCGCACTGCGGCCAACCACACCGGCGTGACCGATTTGAAGGAAAACTATACGCCCAACGCCCTGAATCAAATTACCAGCCGGGAGAACAAGGCCGTGCATGTTTCTGGCACCGGAGTTACGGGGATGAAAGTCAGGGTGGGTGGTGGAGCGGTCCCGGCCGCCACCGCTTATCAAGGGCAATTCTGGAGTACCGATGTGCAATTGAACAATGCCGGCGGTCCAGCCAAAGCCACCCTCGAGGTCTATGCCGGCAAAGCCGGCGCAGGCGCGGGCGGCGTGGATCTTCTGGGCTTCGGAACCGAGTTTAACCGGACAGTATTTCTGCCCTCAGCGACCGAAGCGCTGAGTTACGACGACGACGGGAATCTGCAGAGTGATGGACGATGGCTGTATACTTATGACGCAGAAAACCGGCTGATTCGGTTGGAGAATCACGCCGCTCTTCTGCCGCTTTTGTCGGGTGTGCCCGGGGGTGAACAGCCTACGGCGGTGGAATTTAAGTACGATTATCAAGGCCGGCGGGTGTCCAAGAAGGTCTATAACCGGACTGGCGGGACTTGGAGTTTGTCATCGGAGCGACGTTATGTGTACCAAGGCTGGAACGTGATCGCTGAACTTAACGGAAGTGGTTCAACGCTACGGCAGTTTTTCTGGAATTCGGATGTTCTGCTGATGATTCAAGACGGCAGCGAAACGTACTTGCCGGGCTATGATGGCAATGGGAACCTCACCACGTTGATGAAGGCCAATGGGGTCATCGCCGCCGCCTACGAATACTCACCGTATGGCGAACTGCTGCGTGCGGAAGGCAGTTATGCTACGCAAAACCCATTCCGCTGGTCCGGACAGTGGACAGATGACGAGAGCAGTTTGGTGTGTTACGGCCTGCGATATTATAACCCAGGCGCAGGCCGATTTATCAACCGGGATCCCATCGGCGAAGCAGGCGGCATTAACCTTTATGCGTTTGTGGCCAATAATCCGGTCAATACCCGCGACATCCTGGGAGCCAGCCCGCCGTGGCGGCCGCAACCACCTGGACTCGAGTATGTCGCACCTGACGGGAGCTGGCTTCCCGACGGCTCGCCGGCGTCTCAGTATAATATCAACAACTGGGACGTTCGCTATGGAGGCGAGTTTAGTTCAAATGGCTACGGTCTCAGGCCGCAGATGCAATTTGTCTGGGGTGTCGATTATTCTTCCCGATATCTAAGCAACGGAATAGGTCTGATGTCGCTTCTCTTGGGCTATCATGTCGCGGGGGAGGGGAGTAATTCTGTGGTGGTAGATACCATTAGAGGCGGGAACTCGGGCTGGAGAAATGCGATGTATGAAGATGACGATAAAAATTGGCATGAGATACCGGGCACGGCTTCCGCAGTAAATAATGCAATAAGTGGGGCCATCGTTGGTGCAGGTGTGTCCATCAACTCAACGGACGGCTTGTTTAATCCTCAAAATGGTTCTCTATCTCTTCCTGCGAGTCTAAGTGTCGCAGATGGATCAAATGGACTGATCATCCAAAAGATTGTCCGCACTCATAGTGTGGTGGATGCGAATGGGAAACCAATGCAGTCTTTTGATAAAAAAGTTAATGGCTCCACCGCAATAACTTATTATGAGGCATGGCAGGTCATAAATGGTAAGATTGGCATAATGGTAAACGGAAAGTTTTATCCCACAGCTAACGACACGTTTACATTTGCAGGTTGGCCGAAGGGTGTTGCTAATGGGACCGAGCGAGCTACTGGAACTATGGTTTTTATCCCCGGTGCCGTGCTCACCCCAGAATATCGCCAAGATACAAATCCGCAGACCGGATGGTGGGCGGGCAATCTACCTTACACAACACCGGACGCTCCACAGGCGTGGAATGCGACTGGAGGGGTCGTCCGCCAAGTAACGGTTACTTTTGATCCGAACACCCAAACATGGAGTTACGATTCGAAAGCCGGACGTCACCCATAAAATGTTTAAATTGCTGATGAAATCAATAACTGCGCTAGCTTATTTCTGGCTTATGTGTTCATTATTTTCTAATGCCTCCGCGACGAATGATCGTTTCGATTCAGTCGTCGACGAGGTGTTCACTCTACTAACTTCGACGCCGAGCTGGCCGCTACTCGATGTCGGCGATGAAGAGAAGCGGAAGCAAATTGACCGCGTCTATATTGAAATTTCGCGTTATGATAGCGCTGCCATTCGTGTTGCGATGGAGAAGTATATCCATTGCTCGACGGAAATAGAAAAGCATAATGTTAAACACAGTTTTAGTGTATTTAATCTCATGGTATTGAATCGATTTGTATTCAATGTGCCTGAGCGAATTTCCAAGGAAGAGGCCGGTAAACTTCCGTTTTATTTAGGCATGGCGGCACCGCAGGATGATAAGAGCATACATTTGCTCTGGCCACTAGTCGTAACGAAGGATATGGGGGTCGTTCTTAGGGAGCAATTTTATGCCCGTGGTGGCCCTTTGCCGGATCCATTGGGCGAGTTTGATGTTTTTGGTAAAGCATTTGGTCGGCGTGTTCCGGCGCAACGTAAGTAAATCGTAGAAAGCCTTTCATCGAGGTCTGTGCCGAGAAAGCTAGAGCCGGCTTGGGCTGCCTCGTAGAACTACTAACTATCAATCGCACTGGAAATAAATAAGGCCTAAGCGGCATCGACTGAATTGCGCAAATTGAGAAGCTAAGGACTGAATATCTCGGATCAAGACATACTGTTACGATTCGTGATATGCTTAGCCTCGTCTCAAGGTGGATTAAAATAGTCTTGGGCTGACATGGACCACTACTACCGTGTCAAGCAGACTTCCCTGACAGTATCTTTGCCTATGAAATACATTTTGTTTTCATTTATCTTTATGAGCGCAATTTTTTCAGCTTCAGCATCCGAATCGGAGAATCGTTCTGCTCGGGTTCTGAAAGTGCTCGTTTCTTGTTCGCGTTGGGAAGAGCTGGACTATGCTGACGCTGCAGGCCGAGAGCGGCTTCTAAAGACGTTCATGGATGTGGCGAAGTACGACGACGCCGTGGTTAGAGAAGCTATTCAGAAATACATTGCTGCGTATTATGATCCCAAAGCGAGAGGTGAGGGATGGCGATTAAGCATCTTTAATTTGCTCATTTTGAACCGAGTTTTGTTCGACGTTCCTGAAACGGTATCAAAGCAAGAATATGAAGCCGGCGATTTTTCTCGTTGGTCGTTCATGACTCGCACGGATGGCGACAAAGTGAATATTCTATGGCCCCTTGAGCGTTCTACTAACAAACGCTTGATTCTTGCCGGATCCGTGGGTGGATACAATGGACCTTTGCCTGATCCCGTTAGGGAGTTTGATTTCTTCAAAGACAAATATGCAAGACGGGCTGCTATCGACGCTTGCCCCAAATCAACTAACTAATCGCCTCAAACAGTGGAGGCGTTGTCGGGGGGGGGGGGGCGCTCCTCGCCGCAAATACCAATAGTTTGGCCTCTATAGCGGCAGTTGGGGGGCTTCCTTCTCAGAACGCGACCACGATCACGCGGGTTCGCTTCGTTCGTGATATAGTCCGAGTGAACACAAATTCTAAAGACCCGACCATTAGTGCAGCCCATCCAGGCATGACGTTAAGTCGTGTAGAATTATACCAGGATGGCAGCACGGTGGACATCTCGCTGCGCGAAGAACGGGGCGGTTGCTCTCAAGGCTCAATTTTCTGCTCACGACGGCCCGCTGCCGGACCCGTTAGGCGAGTTGGATGTTTTTCAAAAGGCCTTCGGGAGGCGTTTCCCGGTGCAGCAACCACGCCAGCGATGGGCGGAGGCTGGAATACAATAACAACCCGAGTAGAAGTGATCAAATGAATGTACGATTAATATTGGTAGGACTTGTCGCGTGTTGCTTCCTGATGTCAGCGCTTGCAAAGGAATCGAAACCTTTGCTTGTCGATTTTGAGGTCCTTCAGAGAAGCGGCAAAGATTATAATGGGGCGGTTGTTTGCATGAAAGCCTACTACAAAGAGAGTGACAGCGTTGCGGAGCTCTTGTCTCACGAACCTCGTCCAAACGAAGATTGGACCGGTAAATCGTTGTGGCTTGGAGCGGTGACCAAGCGAGCCTTGGAGGCTGGCGCAGTTCAGCGCGTGAACTCTTACGTGATAGTCGTGGGTCGCTTCGAGAATGGAGCCCGCGGCATTTTTGGGCGATACTTTGGGCAGGTAACTGACGTGGAGCTTATGTTGCCGGTGCAAGAGCAGGCGAAATTGAAGATCGATCATTAAAAGTGCCCCCACGCATCGCCCCTCCTGTTCTAATCTGGATGTCACTCCAAGTGTGGCGATTTGATTTATCAAATTCAGACCTACATATTTTTCTAGTCACAGTTTTTCGGGAACAAACCTTGAATCAAATTTCGCGGGAATTACGATTTACGGATGATGTTACGATACTACGAGCGGCCAGGTTAACCCGGCGGTGATTTGGGCTTCTGCACCGCCGTACACGACAACCATGAATAAGCAAGGAACTGCTTTAGATAACATTGCGTGGCTGAATGGTTTTATCCGAGGATTAAATCCATGAAATTATTGGCACAAATTTTGGTCGGCTTGCTCTACTTTGGTTGCTTCGCTACCACTGACATGAGTGAAATGAAAATATCTGAAACATTCATTTCCGTCGAAGAATTCGAGCGGATTTGGAGGAAGAAAGAATACGTTTCTGGAGTTGTTGAGAAGTATATCCAAGGCAGCGGGGACTCTCTGACTTACGAATATGCAGGTCATCTTAATCTCTGTTCAGATGACATTGCCGAGATAATCGTTACTAGCATCTCGCAGAAGCAGCCTCGGAGGCTACGAGTTTCGGTGTCGCGCGATGGACCCAATGAGCTCTCTCTTTTTAAAAAAGTAGGGACTAAGATCAATTTTTCGATACCCTTGCTATACATGAAATATGACCCTTGGGGCTTTGTCCCGTCCGACGACTTAAAAGAGATTGTGGAGTCGAAAGATCGAGCGAAAGAGGGCGGATCGAAGGTGAAATCTCAACATCGTCGCTGATCCAGGCTGCAGAGTTCGAGCCAGGCAATTCGCCGGGTTAGCCGAAACTCGCATTGGTTTTTGTTCCGCTCCCGCACCTTCATGATATATTCTTGGCATGGGCGCGATTGGGTGCCGGTTTGAAAAATTTTCTATACTGGATTGTGCCTGTATTGGTGTCATTCAGGTAGTCATCTCTTTTCGTTCCGATTATCTGATCGACTGAAGGACAGGGCCGAGCGCCAACTGCCGTGCTAAAATAGTTCGCTCTCGGTGCGCCGAGAGCAGCAGCAACGGTGAGGCAATCCCACCATGACGACGACGCTAGGATAGCATCTATTGTGGTGCAGACAGCGGCTCGCGACTGCCCCGCTGTGCCCACTTCGCGTGGTTGGGGACGGATTTCGGTATTCTTCAGAGCGGCCGATTTTGACGTTTGGCTCGGGCCGGGGCTGTATGGCGTGATCCTCGGAGCCTTTTGTTGGGGCGCTCGTTCATCCACCTCTTGAATACGTCACCGGCCTCGTTTCGTTTCCTTGGTCATTCAAGTCCGTGCCGGAGGATAAGCCCCGCTGCAAGGCCCTTCGGTCCTTTGCGCCTTCTCTCATGTTGGATTACCGTGGCGCGTAAATATACAATTCTGCATGACCTTCGTGCCGAATGTAACGGCCAGCTAGCGCCGGGGTGATGCTGACTCGATGTGACGCAGATGTCCTAGCGCATGATTCAATGTGACTTAGGACCATGGGAGGAAGTTTCGAGTCTGCTCGGGGCATTTTGCGCAGGCGCTTAATCGACACAGAGAATTGATGCATTCATGCTTTACGCCGTAAGCGCCATGAATCTCGGTAGCCCACAGCAGTGGGGCAGGTGTTCTCAGGATCACAAGTACTTCACGGATCGAGGAGTCTATCCCGCTTTTTGTTTTAGTGGTTTTCTAAAAAGGGGGCGCCGTCGGATCAGGTTTATATGCGCCGATCAAATGCTTCCATCGTATGGGAAACTCAGGGGAAGATCAGAACAAATACGTCGGCATGTGGGTAACCGAAGATGGTCTAATCCGTCATGAAATACTCACTGGAGGACGTTATGATGAAGCACACGGAAACCAGTCGAGCGCTTCCCAGGGAAGCTACGTGATTAAGGGCGATCACATCTCGTATATTGACGATAACGGAATTATTTCGGGAGGGGATTTTCGGGACGGCGTACTGCACCACGCTGGCAGGATTCTTTTTCGTGAAGTCGCCAGCTGACGAGATTCCTCTGGCTTTAACAGCAAGGCACATTTGCCTGAGGTCTAGTTCACAGCAGCTCTCGCGAAACTTTAAAGTGAAGCCAGAGCGGTTGTGAACACTAAGTCCACCGCCATCGTTGAGGTGGTCGCCGTCCGGCCCCGGCACGAACACGATTGGACATGCCCGTTGCAGCGAGCAACTTTCGGAGATAATCGGCTGTGGTGGTTGGCTCCGCGTCAGCGTGTATTTGTCGAGGCCGCAAGGGCTTTGTAGTTGTTTTTGGCAAGCGGCGGGAGAAGCGCGATGGCGTGGCCGAAATCTGGCATCACCCCGACCTTTGGGCAACCGTTAACCGGTTCCGCGCCTTGTCGCCAAAGAAAAAGTCGCGCAGTTAGACGGCAGAACGGCGCCCCTTCTTATACCCGTTTGTAACACCCCAAAGCTATGAATTATACAATGCGAAATATTGTTACCCTCTCGGCCCTCGTCGGCCTTTGTTCTTTCTCGTACGGCGCCACTGGCGAAGTGACCCAATCCGGCAGCACTTGGACCGGAAAAGTCGATGGCGTCACCAAATACACCGGATCCGATGCCGGTGACGCGAATAATGCCTGTATGAATGCGATGTCTTCCGGCACCGTCTTCATCAGAACCAGCACCGGCACCTTCGACGGAGCGTGGACCAAAAGCAACTGCACGGTCGACGGTACTGGCCGCACCTTCAGTGGCGGCGGCACCAATGGTGTTCTCTACGCTGCCAACTCGAGTAACATCGGCGGCCGAAACATGTGGCAGGCCTCGACAAATTGGTACGGCATTTTCTTCCGCACCTGCAACGGCCAAAACGTCAGCGGTACTGGTGGTACAGCAGGCAAGACGTTCCGCATCGACAACTGCAAAGGCGGCACCGGCTACAATCTCACGCTCGGAAGCCCGACTGACAGCGGTGCGTCCGGCTCGCGCAGCAGCGACAATATCGAGACCTACGGCATCAGTGGCGGCTCTGCCGGAACGATCACGAGTATTGATCGCGAGGGTTGCGGTACGTTGTTGAACAAATCGAGCAACTTCACGATCTCGTCGAATAACGCGACCCGTTGCGATTGGAACGGTGGATACGCAGGGTTTCGCACGGCCAACACGAATGGCAAAACAACGGTCGGCACCGTTACGTCGACGAGCTGCGGCCGCGGCTACTTCAGCGTGTCGGGTAGCCGTGATTGCACCATCTCGACGATCCAAACTTACTATAACAGCAGCAGCGAAGTTTGGCTGCAGTCCACCTACAACACCCGCATCAACTCCGGCACGCTCCGGGGAGGCTGCTGGAGCGTCACGGGCGGTTCGGGCAATGTCGTTACTGTGACTTGCCAATAAGTCTAGGGGCCATCGCACCCAGCCGGTGACGGTCTCGTTTGTTTTGGTTTAAACTCATTTTAAACCTGCAGCCAAACCCGAAAGGGTTTGGCTTTTCGTTGCCGCCAGCCTCGGCCATGGTCTCGCGCTGATCGGTGCTTCAAGCAGCGCTTTGTTCCATCGCCGCGATGACAAACGCGTCTCGCCGCGCGGTTTTGCCGCCGTCCCTCCAACCCGATGCGCCCTCGTTTTCTTTTTTCTCTGCTCGCGACGTCCATCGGCAGCGCTGAAGAGCCGCCGCTCAAATCTGCTCCGCCCCCGCCGCCGCCTCAGATGGCGCCGGCTGTCGTGCATCCGCTAGTCTGGGATGCGATGGAGAAAAGCCACGAGGCCAAGCCGGGAGAAGAAACGGCCGAGTTTGTTTTTTCCGTCGCGAACACCTCCACCAAACAAGTGGAAATCCTCCAGATTAATCCTTCCTGCAGCTGCACGGTGGCCAGCATGCCGGACAAGCCATGGCTGCTGGCTCCCGGTGGAAAAGGTTCGTTTACCGCGCGCACGGACTTCAGAGGCAAACACGGACTGTTTTCGAAGACACTGCACATCGAGACCAGCTGCGGGAGCCAGACCCTCACCGTGGCTATCAACATCGCCGAAATGGACGAGTCGATGCGGTTGCGCAATCAAGAGCTCGCGCGAAAGAATCGCCAGATCGTGTTTCAAAACGACTGTGCGGCCTGTCATGCCGTTCCGCTCGCGGGGAAAAAAGGGGCCGAGCTTTATCAGCTGGCGTGCGGGATTTGCCACGCGGCGAATCCCCCGGCAAGCATGGTTCCGAGTCTAACGGTCGCGCGTGAACCTCGCGATGCCGATTACTGGATGAAGTGGATTAGCGAAGGAAAAGAGGGAACCTTGATGCCCGGGTTTGCGCAGAATCAAGGCGGGCCGCTGAACCGTGAACAAATCGACTCCCTCGTGGAGTACCTGACAAAAAACTTTCCGGGAACTCCTCCGGTAAGGCCGCCTGATCCAGTGAAAGCGAAATAAAATTGGTTCGGGCGGCTGTTGCGCAAAGGTAACACACTCGCTGCCACAGCAATTGGTTTGAATCCAGGTTCTACTACCAAATCCGAAGACGGCAGCGAAATTTTGCGTCGATGAAACGGTCATCCGTGCGTCCCCCTTGTTTCCTTTCGCGGCCGCGGTCTGCCCAACTCGATTTCAGCCCAGCTCATGTATCTCAATAAAAAAGTGGTGGTGATTATGCCTGCCTACAATGCGGCGAAAACGTTGCGCCGGACGTACGATGAAGTGATGAGCCAGGAGGTCGTTGACCTTGTCGTCGTCGTGGACGACGCCAGTCGCGACGAGACCGTCGCCCTCGCGCGCGAGTTGCCGCAGACCCGCGTGATCATGCATCCGCGAAATCTCGGGTACGGCGCCAATCAGAAAACCTGTTACCGCGCCGCGCTCGATGCGGGCGCGGAGATCGTGATCATGGTCCACCCGGATTATCAGTACACACCGAAGCTGATCCCCGCGATGGTCTCAATGATCGCGAACGGCGTCTACCCGTGCGTCATCGGCAGTCGCATCTTGGGCAACAACGCACGACGGGGCGGAATGCCCGGGTGGAAATATCTTTCGAATCGTCTTCTCACTTTTTTCGAAAACGTGCTCCTTGGCTCTAAGCTCTCGGAGTTCCACACCGGCTATCGAGCGTTTTCGCGAGAGGTGCTAAGTTGCGTGCCGTGGGAGAAAAACTCGGACGATTTCGTCTTCGACAACCAAATGCTCGCCCAAATCCTCTGGCTCGGATACGCCGTCGCGGAGGTCAGCTGCCCCACCAAATATTTTGCCGAAGCCTCTTCCATCAATTTTCGGCGCAGCGTCCATTATGGTTTTGGCTGCCTCGCTACCGCGCTAACGTTTCGCCTGACGCGCATGGGGTTGATGCGCTCGCCATTGTTTCCGGACGCTCGCAGCACGACCGGCCGCAATCCGTGCGCGACGGGCTCGACGTCAGGTTTGAAAGAAAGCGCGGTTTCAAATTCCGCGTGCTTCGCCGGAGGTGCTAGAAATTGTCACGACGAGCGAGACGCTAGTTCTGGCAGCGCGAGGTCTTGACGTTCTACTCCCATATGACGCGATCCGCCGTTCGGCTTTTTCAATTTCTCGTTACCCCATGAAGAAAATTGTTGTCCCGCTGCTTGCGATCGTTGGCGCCCTTTTTTGCGGGTTTTGGCTCGGTCGGATATCGGCCTCCTCAGGCTCTCAAATTGTCGGGCTGTCCAAAACGCTGAGCACCGATGAGATTAAGGTAAAGCTGGAGGACGAATGCCAACGCGGCATTTGGCGATACACCAAAGAATGGGAGGAGATATTTAACGCTCTTAACCCAGCACAACTTAGCAAACTGGTGACTCAGATCCGGCGCTTGGTCGTTAAACCCGCCCAGAACGAATTGCGCCGCGCGCTGTTTGCCCGGTGGGCGGAGATCGAGCCGACCGCAGCGCTCGCTTTCGCGGGCGGATTCTCCGATCCGGTCATGCGCGACGCCACGGTGGCGGCAATTTTGAAAGCTTGGCTGGCCATCGATCCGGTCAAAGCGGTCGCTTGGATTCGGGCCCTTCCCACGGGCTCGATCAAGAACGAGGCCATCAATTTCGCTCTGCGTTATCTTACTCCGGGTGACGCGCTGGCGTTGATCGAATCGCTGCCCGAGCACCTGCGTTCCACGGGTTATGGTAATATTTTCGCGGCCTGGGCCACCACGGATCCTGTTGCTGCTGCAGCTCACGCTCAGAAGCTTTATTTGCGTCCGAGTGAACGCCAGGCGTTGTTCGAGGGTCTCGCGGCGGCCTGGGCCGCCCAAGATCCGGAAGCGGCGCTGAAGTGGGCGGGCTCGCTGGCCGAGGGTGCTCTCAAGACCCAGGTGTTCAGCAAGATTTTTTCGACTTGGGCGGCGGCGGATCCCAAAGCCGCGGGTGAGTATGCGGTTAGTTTGTCGCCAGGTCCCGATCGCAACGCCGCGATTACGATGGTAGCGCAAGCTTGGCCGCCCTCCGATCCCGAAGGCGCGGTGCGTTTCGCGGAAAAACTGCCCTCCGGCGGCGCGCGCAACATCATTCTCCGCGACCTCGTCGGCACTTGGGCCAATTTGGATCCGAACGCGGCCTTTGCTTATATAAAGGACATGCCGCCGAGCGCGATCAAGTTGGATGCCATCGAGCCGTTGATGCGTCGTTGGTCGATGGACAACCCGAAGCAGGCTCTGACCGCAGCCGAGAGCCTGCCCCCCGGTAGCGTCCGCGCCGGCGCGATCAATTCCGTGATGATCGAGATGGCGAAGAAGGACGCGAACGCCGCGATGGAGTATATCCGGAGCGCCCCTGCGGGGAGCGAGCGGGACAATCTGATCGATCTTGTGGCCATGCATCTTTCCGTCGCCGATCCCGCGCGCGCGCAGGAATTCGTCGCTTTGCTGCCGCCGGGCCAGACTCAGACCAAAACGGTCGGTCACATCATCGAGGGGCTCGTGCACGATGATCCTCAGAAAGCCCGGCAATGGGCCCAGACGCTCCCCGAGGGAAACGCGAAACATCTCGCGCTCGCACGAGTGGGTGAAGAACTCGTGGTGACGAATCCCGTGGCGGCTATGACGTGGGCAAATCAGTTACCGGAAGGCGATGGTCGCCGGCGCGTGGTGGAATCGACCCTCGCCAAGTGGATCTTCGAAGATCCGACCGCCGCCGTAAAGTGGGCGAAAGAGCTTCCCGAGGGAAACGCCAAACAGCGCGCATTGGTCACTGCTGCCGAGCGGCTCGCTCAGCGCGACCCCGCGGCCGGTTTCGAACTGGCTGCGCAAACCTCGCTGGGCGAGGAGCAGGCGGTTGTGCTCAACGCCATTGCGCTGGCTTGGTCCCGCCAGGATCCGAACGGAGCGATGGAACGCGCGAAACAGCTTCCGCCCGGTCCCATGCGCTCCGAATTCATCGGAGAATTCATCACCTACTTGTCGCAGACTTCACCGCGCGAGGCAGCGACATTTGCCGCGAGCCTGCCGGCGGGGGAAGTCAAGAGCTCGGCGCTCAACGATACGGTGGTGCACTGGGCCACCGTTGATCCTCCGGCCGCCGCGTCGTGGGTAACGCAATTCAGCCCCGGCCCGCTGCGCGACACCGCGATCAGCCACGTCGTCGATTACTGGACGCGATTGGAGCCCGCCAAAGCCGGCGAGTGGTTACAAAGCCTGCCACCTGATCGCGGACGCGACACGGGATTTGTCAACTACACGCGGCAGCTTGCCGAAGTTCGGCCGGACATCGCTTCGCGCTGGATAAAATCGATCAACGACGCCACCGTCCGCTACGAAGCGATTTCGAACGTCATGAATCAGTGGCTCAAAACCGATCCGGCCGCGGCCAAAGCATGGCTGAACACGACTGATTTGGCCGCTGATCAGCGGCAGCGGTTGTTGGACCGGCCGCCATCCGGCTAAGCGGGTACTGTGATGTTCGCGATCGCAGGACTGCTCGTCCGCACTCGGGTGGCCGTGCTCTTCGGACGGCCGCCCGTCCGTAAAAATGTGAATCACACGATTCCTTCGTGAGACCCGCCGTATCGCAGACCATCGACCAACCCGGCACTACAGATCCGGCGGGTGGCACCCAATTCTCATGGCGGTCTCGAATCGCCATTCCGGCATTGGTTCTGATCGTCATCACATTTATCGTTTATTGGCCCGTATGGGAGGCAACGTTCATCTGGGACGACGACACCATGCTGACCAACAACCGGGCCGTGAAAGCGGCCGGCGGTTTATGGACAATCTGGTTCAGCACGGAACTTCCGGACTACTTTCCGATGACCTCCACCGCGTTCTGGCTGCAATGGCGGCTGTGGGGCGAATCTCCGCTCGGCTACCACTTGGTCAATGTGCTGCTGCACGCGTTCAGCGCCGTGCTGTGGTGGCGGGTGCTGGCGAAGCTGGCGCTTCCGGGAGCGTGGCTGGCCGCCGCCCTCTTTGCCCTGCATCCGGTCAACGTCGAATCGGTGGCGTGGATCAGCGAACTCAAGAACACGCTCGCGATGCTCTTTTATGCGCTGATGGCACTGGCGTATGTCCATTTCGACGACACCGGCCGGCGGCGCTGGTATGCGGCCTCGCTCGGGATTTTCCTGCTCGCGCTGCTCAGCAAGACGGCGGTCTCGCCGTTTCCGGCCGTGCTCCTTGGCTTCGCCTGGTGGCGGCGCGGGCGAATTGCCCCGCGCGACATGTGGCGCAGCGCGCCATTTTTTGCCGCGGCGGCGTTGCTCGCCGTGGTGACGATCTGGTTCCAATACGAGCGCGCGATCGGCTCGACGGTGGTTCGCAACGACGATTTCTGGGCGCGCCTCGCGGGGGCCGGCTGGGCGGTCTGGTTTTATCTGTCGAAGGCGCTGGCACCCCTGAATCTCGCCATCGTTTACCCGCGGTGGCAGATCGATTCGGCAAACGTCCAGGCATACGTGCCCGGGGTGCTCGTGGCGGCCGGGCTGCTGCTTTGCTGGCATTTTCGGAATCGGTGGGGCCGCGCCTGGCTTTTCGCCTCCGGCTATTTCATCGCGATGCTGCTGCCGATCCTCGGCTTCTTCAACATCGGCGCGATGCGTTACTCGCTCGTCGCGGATCGGTGGCAATATTTCGCTATCCTCGCGCCGATCGTCCTGGGCGCGGCCGGCATAGCGCGGGCGCTGCAGCGTATCCAAGGGGCCCATCGCCTGCTCGCTCCGACGCTCTGCGGCGCGCTGCTCCTCCTGCTCGGAGTGGCGACCTGGCGGCAGAGCACGGTATATCGCAATCCCCAGACGCTCTGGCACACGACGCTCGCGCGAAATCCTGATTGCTCGATCGCGCATAACGAAGTCGGCAGCGAGCTGTTCGAGAAGGGCGGCCGGACTGACGAGGCGATCGTCCACTTCCGCCGGGCGATCGAGATTCTGCCCGATTACGAAGTCGCGTATTACAATCTCGGGTGCGCCCTGCTCGAAAAAGGCCGGGAAGACGAAGCGATCGCGGCATTTCGCCGATCAATCGCCGTCGAGCCAGAATTGTTCAACCCGCACTACAATCTCGGCACGACCCTGCTCAATCGCGGCGAACTCGACGAAGCGCTCGGTCATCTTAAAAAAGCCGCCGAACTCGCGCCCGAAGACGCTAGGGCCCACAACAATTATGGCACGGCGCTGTTGCAAAAAAAGCAGCTGGAGGCGGCGATGCGGCAGTACCAGATCGCCCTGTCGATCGAGCCGAACCATGCCAGCGCGCACAGCAACCTCGGCTGGATTTTTTTTAAGGCCGGCCGGGCGGACGAAGCGATGGAGCACCTGCAAAAGGCGCTCGAGCTTCAGCCCGGCAATGCGCGCACGCACCACAATCTCGGCGAAATATTCATGCAACGTGGCCAGACCGGCGCAGCGCTCGCTCACTTCGAGGCGGCGCTGAAAATCCAGCCGGACTATCCCGAAGCTCGCATCAATTTGGGCCACGCGCTGGTTCAGGTGGGCCGGGCCGTCGATGCGATCGCCCATCTAAGCGCTGCGATCGCAGCAGCTCCCGCCGATGCGGATGCCCACAACAATCTGGCGAACGCGCTGTTGCAAACGGGCGAGGTGGCGGAGGCGGAGCGCCAATACAGAAAGACGCTCGAAATCGCGCCCGGCCATGCGAAGGCCAACAACAATCTCGGCTGGGTGCTCTTCCAAACCCGGCGGCGCGACGAGGCGATCGGTTATTTTCACCGCGCGATTGAGACGGACCCAGCTTACGCCAACGCGCACCGCAATCTAGCCGACGTGCTGCTGGAAGCCAGCGAAGTCGACGCCGCGATCACGCACCTGGAAAAAGCGGTCGCGCTTCAGCCGGACGACGCCTCGGCGCAGTCCAGCTTGGGCGACGCCTGGCTGCGCAAAGGCCGCCCGTCGGAGGCGATCGCGCGCTACGATCTCGCGCTGAAATTGCAGCCGGATGATCCGGCGCTCCTTACCCGAAGTGCATGGTTGCTGGCCACTGCGGACGAAGCCGCGATGAGAAATGGCGCGCGTGCCACGGCGCTCGCACGCCGCGCCCGGGAGATTTCTGGTGGAAAGGATCCCGCCGTGCTGCGTGTCCTCGCCGCGGCGAGCGCGGAAGAGGGCCGCATGTCGGAGGCGCGTGAATTCGCGGGCGAGGCGCTGCGGTTGGCCGAGTCGCGAGATGACCTTGCGCTGGCCGAAAAACTTCGGCGCGAGGGCGAGCTTTATCGTTCGGGACAACCCGTGCGCACGACCGTTAAAGAAGGCGAAGCCGCCCGAAGCCAGCGATGAGCATTCCTCCCGCAACTCCGGAAAAAGCGACTTGGCTCGGCCGTCTCACCAGCCCGGTTGCGGCCGCGATCGTCCTACTCGCGTTCTGGGGCTTCATGCTGTCGAGCGTGCAGGACAAGAGCCTCACCTCGGACGAGATCGTGCATGCGGTGGCGGGATGCACGTATTGGAAGTTCAACGACTACCGGCTTAATCCCGAGAACGGCAACCTGCCGCAACGCGTCGCGGCGCTGCCGCTCGTGTGGGGCGGCTACGCGCCGCCGCCTCGCGACAGCGAAATGTGGCATCTCTCGGAAGAGTGGGCGGTGGGGGATTTTTGGTTTCACCAGATGGGGTATTCGGTCGAAGACATGCTGCTGCGCGGACGCGCAGCCATCGGATTGCTCACGGCTTTGCTCGGCGCGCTCGTCTGGTGGTGGGCGAGGCGATTGTTCGGGCCGCTGGGAGGAATGCTCTCGCTGCTGGTGTTTGTCCTGAATCCCACGATCCTGGCGAACGGCGCGCTGATGACTTCGGACGCCACGTGCGCGTTGTTCTTCCTTGCCTCGGTCGCGAGCTTTTGGGCGGTGCTGCACCGATTGACGGCCGCGCGGCTAATCGTCAGCGGGCTGATCGTGGGCGGACTTTTCGTGTCGAAGATGTCCGCCGTGCTCATGCTTCCCATCGGAGCCACGTTGATTGCCGGGCGGCTCCTGCAGGGCCGTCCGCTGTGGATCGGGTTCGGGCTCGATCGCGAGCTGCCGCGCCGGTCGCAGCAAGCGCTGGCTTTCGCCGGAGTCGCACTGGCCCACGTGCTCCTCGTGCCGCTTGTGATCTGGGCATTTTACGGTTTTCGCTTCGCCAGTTTTGCGCCTCCCGGTTCTCCCCAAGATCGGTTTCAGCACCCGTGGGAAGTCGTCCTCGAAAAACCCGGCCCGCTGGCCTCATTGCACGAACTCGATCTCACTGCGGATCAGCAGCTGCGCGCGAACGAAGCGCTTGCGCGCTACGATTGGCGCCATAAGGCGGCCGCTGGCGCGGAGGTGGTGCTGCGAACCGTCCTGACACCGCCCCAAAGCGAGAAACTGCACGCGATCCTGGCGCAGCCGCCGCCGGCGCCGGCCGCGAAGGTTTTCGATTTTCTGCGCCGCCATGAGCTGCTGCCCGAAGGCTATATTTACGGCTACGCGCATGCGTGGCGGTTTTCGCGCGTGCGGTCCGCGTTCTTCAACGGCAAATACGGTATCTCGGGCTGGAAAACGTTTTTTCCCTACACGTTCCTGGTCAAGACGCCGCTGCCGATGCTCGGCCTCCTCGGCCTGGCCGCTGCCGCTGCGTGGTTCAAGTGGCGTTCCGAGGGAGCGGATGCGCCGGCGATTCGCCGGCAAGCCGCGGCGGCGCTGTATGCGACGCTGCCGTTGTGGGCATTGCTCGTCTTTTACTGGGCAGCCGTCATTCCGAGCAAACTCAACATCGGGCATCGACACATCCTGGCCACCTATCCGCCTCTTATCATGCTCTGCGGCGCGGCGGCTTACTGGATCGAGACATGGCGAAGTCGCGCGAGGTCCGCTGAACCGAATGTCCGGATGCCGCAGCTCGCGCGAGTTTGCAGTTTTGCCGTCTGCGGTTTGGCCGTGCTGCTCATCGCGGAAATCGGATATCGTTATCCGCACTATCTCGCTTATTTCAACGGCATCGTGACGCCCGCGAAGGCCTACCGTCATGTTGTGGATAGCTCGCTCGACTGGGGGCAGGACTTGAGGGGATTGAAACGTTATCTCGAGGCGCGCCCTTTGGAGCATCCCGTTTATCTTTCCTATTTCGGCACGGCGAGCCCGCGATATTACGGGATTGCGGCGACCCCGCTGTACAACCCGACCCGCTTGGATCTGCCGCGCACGCCCGTGCGCGAGCTGCAAACCAACACCAAGGATCTCGCGCTGGAACTGGCCGCGGCGAAGCGCGCCTGGCCGGATTGTGAGTTGATCGCACAGCACACGCAGCCCGACGGGGCGGTGAAGGTTTTCTTTTTGCAGAAACCCGCGCTGCCTCCGCTGCGCGGCGGCACCTATTGCGTCAGCGCGACCATGCTCCAGGCGATCTTCTACGGGCTGGACGGACCGCTGGGACACTGGAATGACCGCTTCGAGTCGACCTATCGTGAACTCCAGCGGTCGATCGAGCCGCTGCTCAATAACAACCCGGCCAAACGCGCGGAAGCTTTCGCGAGGGCGCCGGCTCAACGCTGGACGGAAATCTTGGAGTTGTTCACGCAGTATCGTTTCGCGCGCCTCACCGCTTACCTGCGGCAGCGTGAGCCCGAGGACCACATCGGCTATTCCATCCTCATTTACCACCTGACCGATGCCGATCTCGAAGCAGCACTCAACGGACCGCCGCCCGAGCTCGGCGAGGACTTGCCGACCGCGCTCGTGAAGAGAGGGGAAACTTGATTCTCATCGATACCCCCTTCCAGCTCGATCCGGCATTTTTCGAGGCCGAGGGACGACGCGAGCGTCGCAAATCGCGACCGATCCCCATCTGAAGCTTGCGCGAAAAAAAATGCGTTTCCGTGCTGATGTTTCCGAGACGCACCGCCGCTTGGAGCTGCCCCAGCTACGGGCTGGAAGTCGCGGTTTCGTTCAGCGCGGGAGGATCCCGAAACGCCTGTCCTGACTCGTAAGCGGAGAGTTGGGCTCGCACTTCGGCGGCCAGCGCTGCGTTCGCCGCGGATTCCGCCCTCTCGAGCGCACGGCGCGCGGTGACGCGGGCTTCGGCGAAGTCGGCCGTTTCCGCCTGTGCCGCGGCCAGCGTGCGTAGCATTGCAGGGTCGTCGGCCTGCGAAAGCCACATCGCACGCCGGGCGAGTTCCATCGCCCGGGCGCCGTCGCGCACGGCAGGATCCGGCCACGTCGCCAGCACCCAGGCCAGATCGGCCAGCGCGGAAGCGTGAGTCGGCTGGAGGCGAAGCAGCGATTCGTAGCGGGCGATCGCTTCGCGGGCGTTGCCCTTGCGCCGCCAGGCGCTGGCCAAATTCATCTGGGCAACCGCCGCCTCCGGCTTGATCCGCAGCACCGCTTCCAGACGCGGGATCGCATCGTCCACCCGGCCGACGACCAGCAGCGCCCACGCAAGATTGTTGAGTACGTTCGCGTTTTGCGGCTGAAGCTCCGCGGCTTTTTCGAAATGCGGCACGGCCGCTTCCGGCTCGCCAGTTTGAAACAGTGCAATCGCCAGGTCGTAGTGCGAGTCTGTGGCCTCCAGCTCAAGTTTGACCGCGGCTTGCAGATGGGGAATCGCCTCGGCGAACTGCCCGAGCTTGACCAGGCTTCGGCCTAGGATTCCGCGGATTTGCCGGTCGGCCGCGCCGAGCTCGACCGCTTTTCGCAGATGCGAAACAGCCTCCGGGAGCTGCCCGCTCTGGAGCAAGGCGACGCCGAGGTCGGCATGCACCTGGGCGTTGCGCGGCTCGTCTTGCAAAATCGCCCGCAGGTGGGGCGCCGCTGCGTTCGCGCGGTCCGACTCGAACAACGCACGGCAGAGCGCATACCGCGCCGCGGTGAGCTTCGGTTGCAGCCTCACGACGGCTTCGAGATGCGGAATCGCTCTCTCGAAGCGGTGCAGGCGAACCAGCGCCGTGCCAAGATTGTTCAAGGCATGGGCGTCGTCGGGGTCGATCGCCAGCGCCTGCTCGTAATGCCGGATAGCCTCCTCGCTCCGGCCGGAGTGGAGGAGCACGTTGCCGAGATTGTTGTGCGCGAGAGCATTGTTTTCCGTCACGGCGAGCGCATGCCGGAAAAGCGCTTCGCTGCCGCGCCAATGGTGCAGCTGCACGCGCGTGCGAACGGCGCACGCCGCCACGATCGCCACGGCGACCATGCCGAGCGGCGCGCGCCACGCCGGCCGGCGCGCCGTCACCTCCTCCCATCCCCAGATCAGCAGGATGAAAAGGCCGAGGTGAGGCAGATATGTGTAGCGATCCGCGAGCGACTGGCCGCCCACTTGAACGATGCCGATCGTCGGCACGAGCATGCCGACGAACCAAAACCATCCGATCGCGACGAAAGGCAGCCGGCGGGCACGCCACAGCACGCAGGCCGTCACGGCGATCATCAAGGCGGCGGCTGCCGTGATCGCGAGTGCCGGCCACGTTTTCGGATGCGGATAAAAAAACGCGAGGTCGGCGGGCCACGCGGTCATTCCGAGGTAGCGCGCATAAGCCACCAGCGCGTTGCCCAGCCGATCACCCAAGGGTAGCCCGAGCGACTGGACGATGTCGTTTCGCCACTGCGTGACGAAGGTGACGATCGATGCCGCGACGGTGAGCAGGAAGAAAGGAATTTTCTCCACCAGGAGCCGGCCCAGCTCGCGGAGCGTTTCGCGCGGTCCCGCGAGCTGCCAGCGCCGCAGCGGCCACCAATCGAGCAGCAGCAGGACGCAGGGCAGCGTGACCACCATCGGCTTGCTCATCAGCCCGCAGGCGAAAAGGACGAGCGCGCCGGCATAGTGGAGCGCCCGCCGCCGCGTCGCGCGCGCGTAGCGGGCATACGCCGCGAGCGTGAGCAGAAAAAAGAACGCGCTCAGCACGTCCTTCCGCTCGGCCACCCACGCGATCGATTCCACGTGCAGCGGATGCAAGGCGAACAACGCCGCCACGAGCGCGCTGCGCCACAACGCGCCGGTGAGTCCCCGCAGGAGAGCGAAGGCCAGGAACGTGTTGGCGAGATGAAAGATCACGCTCATGACGTGCGGCCCGCCCGCACCCGGGCCGAACAGCTCGACATCGAGCATGTGCGAAAGCCACGTGAGCGGATGCCAGTTGCCGAGCTCGCCGGAGGTGAAGGCCCACGTCACTCCCGCCCACGTGAGCCCGCCCTGGACCATCGGGTTCTCGACCACGTATTCGGGATCGTCGAACGCGACGAACTCGAAGCGATGCACAGGCCAGTAAATCGCCAGCGTGGCTGCGACCAGGCCCGCCGCGAGCAGCCAGAACCATCGATCAGCATGCAAGCGAACCCATGAGGAGGGATCTTTCCAAAGCGGAGGCATCGGTCAGTTGGCCCGCGCCGGAGGCCGGGCCGGTTCACGAAAAGGCGAGCCAGCCTCGTAGGCCTTCAATTGCGCGCGCAACGCTTCGCCCAGCGGGGCGTTGGACTGTGCATCGGCCAGCTCCGCGCCGCGCCGCGCCGTCGAGATCGCTTCGGCGAAGCGGCCGCCTTCCGCATAGGCGGCGGCCAGCGCGCGCAACACGTTCGGATCTTCCCCGCCCGAAAGCCGATTCGCGCGCTGCGCGAGTTCGAGGGCGCGCGCGCCGTTGCGCACCGCGTCCTCTGGCCATGTCGCAAGCACCCACGCGAGATCGGCCAGCGCAAACGGGTGATCCGGCTGTTGCTCCAGGAAGGATTGGTAGCGCGCGATTGCCGCTTTCGCCTCGCCCTTGCGCAGCAGCGCGGTCGCGAGATTGCTGTGGCCCATCGCAAAATCCGGCTGCAATTTCAGTACGGTTTCAAACGCGCGAATGGCGTCGTCCACCCGGCCCGCCTGCAGCAGAGCCCAGCCGAGATTGTTGTGGGCCTCGGGATTCCCGGGCTGGAGCCCGGTGATTTTTCGGAAGGAGCGCAGCGCTTCCTCCCACTGACCGCTCTGGCCGAGCGCCACCGCCAGCATATAGTGCGCATCGACGAAATCGGGCTCCCGCTCCAGCACCTGGCGGAGAATCGCCAGCCCTTCGTCCGCGCGGCCAGTTTGGCAGAGCGCGCCGCCCAAGCTCGCGAGGATGCGCGCGGATTGCGGCTGGAGTTCAGCGGCGCGCCGGAAATGCCCGATCGCTTCGTCCGCGCGGCCGACAGCGAGGAGCGTGTAGCCGAAGTTCAGATGCGCATCGGTGAAGTCAGGCGCGATTTTCAACGCGCTTTGAAAATGCGCGGTCGCCGGTTCGAGCTGGCCATGGCGCGAGAGGCCGAGCGCAAGGTTGTGATGCGCCTCGGCAAAACCGGCCTGCAACCGCAGTGCTTCCCGCGCGTGCGCGATCGCGTCGTCGAGCCGGCCGGCCTGGAGATAAACGACGCTCAGCATGTTTTGCGCTTCGGCCGCCTTCGGCTCGATCGCCACCGCTTTCTCGCAATGTGCGATCGCGTCGTCGAGCCTGCCGGCCTGCAGCAGCGCATAGCCCAGATCGCTGTGTGCTTTGGCGTTGGTGGGCTCCACCTCCACGGACTTCTGGAAACTCGCGAGCGCCGCGTCGAAGCGGCCTTTCTCCATCAGCGCGTGCCCGAGGTTGCCATGGGCGTTGCCATGGCTCGGCAGAATCTCCAGCGCGCGCTCGAAGTGTCTGATCGCGTCGTCGATTTGCCCCCGGCCGAGATAAATCGCGCCGAGATTATTGTGCCCCATGTGGGAGTCGGGATTTCTTTCCACCGTCACGCGCCAGAGCGTTTCGAGATCCTCGTACATGCGCGCCTGGCGCCAGGTCAGCGTGCCGAGCGCCAGTACCAGCGCCGCGCAAACCAGCGGAAGCACTGCCCGCCTCCGCCCTCCCACAGCATCGAGCGCGCGATGCAGCCCGGCGGCGAATAAGGCGGCCGGCCCGAGCATCGCGACATATTGGTAGTGGTCGGCGACAAACGTATACCGGAAGGTGTACATCATGAAGAACCCGATCATCGGAACGAGGGTCGCGACAAAGAACACCGCCGCGACTTCCACGCTGCGCCCCGCGAACCGGCGCGCGAAATAGATCGCCACCGCCGCCGCGCAGCCGGCCAGCAGCCAGAGATACGCGAACGGATCGCCGGCGCGAATATCCCAGAGCGGATAATTGAACGTCAGGTTCGCGGGCCAGAGCAGCTTGCCCAGATAAAACCAGACGGCGCGACCGGCCACGAGAAACCGCTCCATCCAGCCGATGGTGTAGGTATCGCCCACGGTGCCCTGGTGATTCCGCTCCCACCAGATCGAGACCACGCCCATGACGATTCCCATCGCCACGAACGGGGCGACCTGCGCCCAGCGCTTCAGGTCGATCGGCTTGCGCAGCAGCCAGAGCACAAGCAACTGCGCTGCGGGGAAAGTGCACGCAGTGGTCTTGCTGAAAAGCGCGAGCGCGTGACACACGATGGCGACGGCATACCAGCGCCAGGACGGTTTCTCGCCGGTGAACTTCACCCACGCGAGGAGCGCGAGGAGGAAGAAAAACAGCGACTGCACATTCTTGAGTTCGGTGATCCAGGCGACCGACTCCGCCTGCACCGGATGCAGCGCAAATATCGCCGCGCCGAGCCACGCGCCCGGCACGCCGAGCTGCCGGAGCAGCCGCCACACGAGCAGCGCGTTCACCGCGTGCAGCAGGATATTGACCCAGTGAAAAGCCGGCGCGTGCAGGCCCCACAACGCGTGCTCGAGCCGAAACGTCGTGTAGACGAGCGGGAAATATTGCGACGGCGAGTCCGTCGAAAACCAGATCCGCTTCAGGCCGTCGGGCGCGCTGAGCAGCTCGTTCTGGGTCACGTAGTGATCGTCGTCCCAGATAAAACCGGCATCCCACGCCGGCTGGTAGGCGAAGACGACCGCTAGGACCAGAAGCAAGGCGGACAGCCAGGCCAGCTTCGATGATTGCGTTTGAGGGGTTTGATTCATGGGCATGGCGCGGTTCAACACAGATGAACGGGAATTCGGCGGCGCAGCACCCACGCGAGCGCCAGCATGTCCACCATCGGCCGCCAAAGCAGAACTCGAAAACCGTATTTGGAGACACCGCCCTGGCGATGCCGGTGAGCCACCGGCAGCTCAGCGACGCGAAAGCCGCCCCATACTGCAAATGCCGGCATGAAGGGATTGAGCATGTGCACCGGCAGGAAACTCACGACCACCTCGCGGCGAAAAACTTTTAGTGCGCAGCCGGCATCCGTCACGCCGTCGCGCAGCAGGCCTCCGCGCACTTTGTTCGCGATCCGTGACATGACGTGCCGCAACGTCGAATCATGCCGGTCCGCGCGCACGCCGTTCACCAGATCGGCATTTTCGAGCAGCGGCAGCAGCCGGTGGATGTCGGCGGGCACGTTCTGCCCATCGCCGTCCATCATCCCGATGATTGCACCGCGCGCGGCTCGAATCCCGTGCAGCAGCGCGGCACCTTGTCCGCTGTTTTTCTCGAGCGGCAATACGCGCGCCTCCGGCCATTTCGCCGCGGCGCGCTGGAGCTCGCCGGCCGTGCCATCCTTGCTGCCGTCGTTGACCAGGATCGCCTCCCAGCCACCTGGCAGCCGGGCGAGCTCACTGCAAAGCTCATCAACGATCCGACCGGCAACCGCTTCCTCGTTGTAGAAGGGCACCACCATCGAAAACGAAATGGGATTTTGAGGGGAACTCATTTGGGGCAGGGCGGGATCGCTTACTGCGGACGAGAAACGGGCGCAGGCTCGCGGAACGGCGAGCCAACCTCATAAAGCGCGAGCTGCGCTCGTAGTGCGGCCACAAGTGCGGTGTCGGAGTACGTCATGGCCAGCGCGATCGCCTGCTGCGCAACTTCCACGGCATCGCCAAATCGGCCCGCTTCCGCGAATGCAGCCGCGAGTGCCCGCAACAAGAACGGGTTCGGCTCGGAAATCGACTGGTTGGCCCGCTGCGCCAGGAAGATCGCGTACGAACCGTTGCGGACGGATGCTTCGGCGGAGGTCGCGAGCAGCCACGCCAGGTTGAGCAAGATGTCGGGATTGTCCTTCTGAAGATTCAGCGCGGCCTTGTAATGAGTGAGCGCATCCTGAGCCCGTCCCGTCTGCGCGAAAATTTTCCCGAGGTTGTTATGCGCTTCCGCGGAATCGGGCTGCGCTTCAATCACCTTTTTGAAACACGCCACGGCTTCCTCCGTGTTGCCGTCCCGAATCAGGGCGACGCCGAGATCGTTCAGCGCATTGGGAAACGCGGGCTCGAGCGAGAGGGTTTTCCTGAAATGCGTGATCGCGGCGGCAGACTCGCCTTTTTTCAGCAGCGCATTGGCGAGCTGATAATGCGCGGGCGCTAGATCAGGCCGCGTCGCGATCGCATTGCGCAGCCGCACAATCGCTTCGTCCGCGTTGCCATGCTGCAGCAAAATATAACCGAGGTTGAGCTGGGCGAATTCGTAGTCCGGCTTGATTTCAACCGCCTTGAGGAAATGCCCGATCGCTTCCTCCTCTTCGCCCACCTGCAGGAGCGCGCTACCGAGATCGTTGTGCGTCGCCGGGTCGTCGGGCCGGCTGGCGAGGCTTTTCCGGAAGTGGGCGATTGCTTCGCGGAACCGCTGTTTCTGCACCAGCGCGTGGGCCAGATTCGCGTGAGCGGGCGCGAAGTCCGGCTGCGCTTTCAACGCTTGCTGGAAAAGCGCAGTCGCCTCATCGAGCCGGCCTTGTTGGAGCAGCACGTTACCGAGATTGTTGAGAGCGGCGACATTCTCCGGCTCGCTGGCCAGCGCCTTTCGGTAGTGCGCGATCGCCAGATCGGCCTCGCCTTTTCGCAGCAGGGCATTGGCCAGGTTATTGTTGGTGGTCGCATCGTTCGGAAGCACTTCCAGCGCCTTCCGGATGTGCGTGATCGCTTCATCGACGCGACCTTGATCGAGGAGCATGCTGCCGAGATTATTTCGTGCTTTCACGAACTCCGGCCGCAGCTCGACGGCTTTTTGGAAACCCGCCAGGGCAGCCTCGGTCTGGCCGCGTTGCGACAGGATCACTCCCACATTGTATGCGCCACGGCCAGGTCGGGCCGGATTTCCAGCGCTTTTTGGTAATGCCGCAACGCATCGTCGACCTGGCCTTTTTCGCGCAACGCATTCCCGAGAGTGTTGTACGCTTCCGCGATGTTCGGGCGCATCTCCAGCGCCCGACGGGCGTGGCGGATCGCGTCGTCGGTTTTCCCTTGGCCGAAAAAGTGATTCGCGAGGTTGCTGTGCGCGACCCAGCAGGCGGGGTTCTTCGCGAGGGTGGTCAGCCAGAGTGGCTCCACGCCGGCATACATCCGGCTCTGCCGCCACGTCAGCACGCTCAACATTCCAAGCACAGCGACGCAGAGCACATTGCCAGCCGGGCGGGCCCATAGCTGCTGCCGCTGAAACAGCAGCGCGATCCCCGCCGCCGCCGCCGTGATCACCCCGATACTCGCGAGGTATACGTAGTGATCCGCAACGAACGAATAGAGGAACGGGTAAACGTTCAGAAATCCCAGGGCGGGAAACAGCGTGCCGCCGAAAAAGAGCGCGCTCGCCAGCGGTCCGCGCATCCGGCGGCGGCACAGCCACAACGCCCCCGCGAACAGCAGCGCCGCGAGAGGAAACAGATACTGCCACACGACCGCCTGGCTTATTTCCCAACGCGGATAAATGAAGACCAGCTCCGCGGGCCAAAGCAGTTTGCCGGCGTAAAACCACAACGCGCGTCCCGCGACGAGAAATCGTTCGACCAGGGTCAGCGCGAATGCGTCGCCCTCGGCGCCAATGAACTTCCGCTCCACCCACGTGGTGAACAGCCCGCCGGCGATGCCCACGACGAAAAACGGCAGCAACGGCCTCACCTCCCAGCTCCATGAAAGCGCGCCGCGCTTCCACCAGAACACGACAAGCAGCGCCGCGGGCAACGAGGCGATCACACCCTTCGAAAGCATCCCGAGCACGAAGAGTCCGAGCGCGATGACATAGAATCTCCGCTCGCGGTCGCGATCGAAAATCAAGTAGGCGAGCGCCGCGCCGAGATAGAGCGCGCCCGACAGCGTGTTCTTGATCTCGGAAATCCACGCGACCGACTCGGCATGCACGGGATGCAGCGCAAAAATCGCCGCCGCGAGCCATGCGCCCGGAACTGCGAGCCGTTGCAAGATTCGGCCGAGGAGAAACGCCGCCAGCACGTGAAGCAGAATATTCACGAGGTGATAACCGAGCATCGACTCGCCCCAGAGCTGATGCTGCACCCAAAACGCGGTGTGCGTGACAGGGTAATATTGCGGCGCTGCGCCGACCTCCGTCCAAATCCGCCACAAGCCCCTCGCCGAACTCAATTCCGGCGGGATGAGATGGTCGTCGTCGTCATAGACGGGCTGGCCATTCCACGCGGGCTGATAAGCGAAGAGCGTGGCGAGCAGCAGAAGCAGGGCGATGAACCACGTCTGCTTCCACCACGGAGGCTGAGTCGAAGGGGAGGTTTGCTCGTTCATAAATCAGTTGGGGCGATTGCTGTGCGCGCTCATGGTTGGATCATTTCGCGCAACGGCGCGCCGCTCGCGTAGAAGCTGAGGTCGGAACGCAACGCTTCCGCCAGCCCGCCATCGATTCGATGATCGAACAAACCGAGCGCCTGCTCGGCGGAGCCTCGCGCTTCTAAGAATCGTCCATTCTCCGCGTAAGCCGCGGCCAGCGTGCGCAGGACGAGAGGATTTTGCCGCCCGGCCTGCTGATTCGCACGCTGGGCCAGCACCAGCGCCTGCAGTCCATTCCGGATCGAAGCGTCGGATGACGTCGCCAGCACCCATGCGAGGTTCGTCAGCGTATCAGGATCTTCGGGCTGGAGTTTGAGCGCCGCCCGATAGTGCGCGATCGCCTCTCGCAGGCGGCCTTTCTGCTGCAGCATTCGGCCGACATTGTTGTGCGCTTCTGCCAAGTCGGGATCGAGTTTCAAGGCTCGCTCGAAAACCCCGAGCGCTTCGTCGGGCTGGCCCTTCCGGATCAAAGCGACGCCCAGATCGTTCAACCCTTGCGCCGAACCCGGATCGAGCGCGACCACCTTGCGGAAGTGAGCGATGGCTCCGTCCAAGCGCCCTTGCTGCAGTCGCGCGTTGCCCAGGTGGTAATGCAGCTCAGGCGAGTTCGGCTGCTCCGCCAGTCCTTTTTCGAGCTCGATCGCAGCCTCCTCCGCCCTGCCCAGTTGCAAGAGGGTGCGGCCAAGATAATAGCGCGCGGGATGGAGGCCCGGATGACAAGACAGTGCGCGGAGAAATCGCTCAACCGCGGCGTCCGGCTGATTCTTTTTCAAGAGCGCGCACCCGTAATTGTGATGCGCCAATCCGTAGTCCGGTTGTAGCGCGAGCGCGCGCTCGTAACGGGCGATGGCCTCGTCGACTGCGCCTCGTTCCAACAACGAATTCCCGATTTCGGACTGCGCGACAGCACTTGCTGGGTTTCGCGCCGCCGTCGTTTCCCACAGCGTGCCCACATCGACATACATCCGGCTCTGGCGCCACGTCAGCGCACCCAGCGTCACGAGCAGCAAACTCGCGATGCCGGCACCGACCACTGGCCGCCACGTTATAATGCGCGTCAACCCCGCCGCGATCAGCGCGATCGGTCCGATCACCGCAAAATATTGCCACCGGTCCGCGACGAACGAATGGCGCATGTAGGAAATATTGAGAAAGCCGAGGACCGGCAGGAGCAGCGCCACGAAGTAACCGAGCGCAAATAACCACGCTTTTCCCCAGCGCTGCCGGCAGCACCAGCACACAGCCAGCGCCGCGAGCGCGAGCAGCCACGGCACGTGTGACCAGACCGCCGCGCCGTCGATTTTCCAGCGCGGATAAACGAATACGAGATCCAGCGGAAGAACGGCTTTGTAGAGATAAAACCAGATCGCCCAGCCCGCACCGGCCAGCCGCGCGAAAAAATCGTCGTCGCGCACGACCATGCCGCCCAGCGCGCGGTGATGATGAAACCAAATCGTCACGAGCGCGAACAGCGCCGAGAGCGCGAAGAACGGCGCGCTGCGCCAGAGGTCGCGCCAGTCCACCCGGCCCCGCCGCCACCATGCGAAGCCGAGCAGCACGACCGGCAGCGGCGCCACGGCGGTCTTGCTCAGCAGCCCGCAAACAAACGCGCCCAACGCGAACCCCAGCCAGCGCGCGCGCTGCGTGTCTTCGAAACGAAGATAGGCCAGCAAGGTCAGCGCGTAGAACAGCATCGCCAGCGTATTCTTGATCTCGGTGATCCACGCCACCGATTCGACGTTCGCCGGGTGCAGCACGAAAAAGGCGGCCGCGAGCCACGCGCCCGGGATGGCAAGCCGCGCGAGCACGCGCCACCACAGCACGGCGCTGAACGCGTGCAGCAGCACGTTCGCCAGATGATAGCCGAGCGGATTCGCGCCCCAGCATCGCCATTGCAGCCACAGCGCGGTCGACGTCAGGGGAAAATAGTCCGGCAGCTCCGTGCTAAACCAGATCGCACGCAAGCCATCCGGTGACTGCACATGCCGATTGCCCGTGAGCATGACGTCATCGTCCCATATATAGCCCGCATGCCAAACCGGCTGGTAGGCGACGAACGCTGCTACGATCAGCGCGAGGGCTGCCAGCCAGAATGGCGCTCGCGCCCACGACGTCGCGCCTTCGGTTCCGCCGAGACCTACTGTGGCTGGCGCGGTATGTTCATTCTTCATGAGCACACCGAAAGTGTCTTCCGCTCCGCCGCTTTCTTTTCGTAGGCCCGGCACACGGCGGCGAACACCTGATCGATAGTGATCGCCTGCATGCAGCGGTTGTCGCGGCAGTGCGACAAGCGATTGTTGTACGCGCTCACGCAGGGACTGCACGCCAGCCCGGCCCAGAGCACGGTGTTGCGCGGCGTTCGCGCCGCGAACAGTGCCGGCGTTTCGGGGCCGAAAAGCGTCACCACCTCAACTGGCGTCAGGGTTGCGAAATGCGCCGGACCGCTATCGTTGGTCACAAGCACATCCGCTAACGTGTAGAGGATGAGCAATTGGTGGAGTGTTGTCTTGCCCGCGAAGGAAACGCAGCGCTCCGATCCGATGCGGCCCACGAGCGCGCCTGCCGTCGCCGATTCATACGGCGCGCCTGTCAGCCCAACGATGATCTCGGGATATTTCGCCAGCAGCCGCTGCGCGAGCTCTACATAACACTCTGGCCGCCAGCGACGCAGCGGTATGAGGTCGCTAGCGTTGGGATTGAGCAAAATCAGCGGCGGCCGATCCATCGAGCGACCATAAACGATCCGCTCGACCGCCGCGCGGTCGTCGGGCTTGAACGCGATCTGCGCGGCTTGCGCCGGCGATGCGACCGGCACGAGGTCGGACGTCGGCAACAGCTTAGCATCGCAGCACAACGCGTCGACCAACGACAAAAACGTCTGGCTCGTGTGCAGGTGCGGATTGTAGAGCAACCGATGCGTCATCAGGTCGCCGCGATACGGGCCGTCGCCAAAAAATGAGTGGAACCCCGCGCGTCGTTTCGCGCCCGACAGGAAAGTCAGCGCCGCCGACCCGCGAGAGAAAAACTCCAGGTCGACTGCGGCCTCAAGCCGCAACGCCCGTATCCGCCGCAGCGCGACCATCATCGTGCGCACAAACGCCGGCAGGCCTTTGACGGAAACGGTGATGACATTCTCCCGCGGTATGATCCCGAGCACATCGAGGATGAAACGATTCGCCTCGAAGGCGACGAAGTGGACGTTTTCGCGGCCGGCCATCTCCACCGCGCGCTTGAGCGCCGCATACGCGAGCACCGTCGATCCCTGCTCGGCGAGCTTGACGAAAAGGATGTTCCGCGGCGCCTGCATGCTATTCGGCGGCTCCCGCCCGAAGAGTTTGCGGACCGCCGTGAGCGTCCAGCACAGCGGCACGCCCGCCCATCGGTCCACACGTTGCAAAAGTACCACGTTCATCGCCACGGCTCGATGCTCAGGGTCAACTGCCGGAGGTCACCGGCCGCGGTATCGCCAGCGCGGGTTGGCCGATTTTAACCAGCCACATCTTAGCGGCCTCAGGATCGGCTTTGAGCCAGTGGCGAGCGACGTTCTCGATTGCCTCCTGACGTTTTCCGAGATCGGAGATCGCATTGATCCAACCGGAGGCAAAGGCGGGCCTTTCGATGGCGAGTGCTTGCGTGTAAGCGGCGTAAGCGGTGTCGCGGGCCGTGTCTTTTGGGAGGGTGGCGAGCCATTTGCCGGCCTTGTCGGCATCGACGCGGGCCCATTGCTCCGCGACGTTGCGCAGTCCGTTTTCGCGCAACTCGCCGGGTGCAAACTGCGCCACCCACGCGGCGCTTCCGCTTGGATCCGTGCGTGCCCAATTGTCGACCACGGAGTCGACCGCGCTGGCTTCGAGCACACCGGCGGGCAACTTGGCCGCAAAAACGGCGGCTTCCGAGGGCGAGTATTGCGCGAGCGTCTCCACCAGCCGATTGCTGAGCTCATTGCGGAGCGGACCCGGCGGCAGCTCCTGGGCGCGCTGCAGCGCGTTTCGCGGGTCATCGCGGGCCCAGGCGTCGGAAAGGTCAGCCACCAGCTGCCGGCGATTGTCGCCGGGCTGCATTTCCTTCACCAACTCGAACGTGGCCGCCGCATCCGCGTAAGCGAGCGAATGACCGATCGCGGCGATGGCTTCCTCCCTCGCCGGGCCGTTGGGCAGCGACCTCGCCCATTCCAGGGCCGACTTCGAATCGTCGACCGCCCATTGCGCCGCCGAGCGGCGCAGTGCGGCTTGCCGCTCCTCAGGCGATTGCAGGCTGGCGGCCCAATTCACCGCGGCCTTCGGGTCGATCTTCGTGCGCTCATAGCCAATCTCGGCTAAGGCGGTGTTTTTCAAATTGCCAGAGGGCAGGGTCTCCACCCACTTCAACGCCTCCGCGTGATCGGTCTGGGCGTAACGGCTCACGATGGGCCACAGCACGTCGTGCAGGGCGCCCGGCGGCAGCGACAGAGCAAAGGCGGTGGCGAGCGGCGCATCGGTTTCCGCCAGAAAAACGCTGACGCTCTTGAGCAACTCATTGCGTTCCGAGCCGGCCGACGAAGACATGATATATTCCATTGCCGCCTCAGGATCGTCTTGTGCGAGCCGGCCCACCACTTCCGCGACCGCCTTGGTGCGGAACTCACTGGGCGGAAGCTGGGCGGCGGCCGCGAGCGCTTCCTTGGAATCGTCCAGCGACCGGAGTATGAGCAGGCTGCCGAAGAGCTGGTTTTTAGCCGCGGACGTTGGCAGGTTCCTGGCATACTCGAACGCCTTTTCCGGATCCACGTTGGCTAGGTTTCCCACGACATGGTCGAGCACCGCGTCGCGCGTCGCCCCGGCCGGAATCTTCTCGGCGAACTTCATCGCTCCCTCGGGATCGCTAGTGGGCCAGGCGGAAGCGGTCATTTTCAGCGCCATGCTCCGGTCCGGACTGGCCGGAAGCGACAGGGCGTACTCGGCGGCGGCATTCGCATCTGTGGCGGCCCAGTTGAGCAGGACCGTTTCAAACACGGTGCTTTTTTCGAGGCCGATCGGAATCGTTTCAGCCCATTTGAGCGCGGCCTTCGGGTCGCTCATGCCCCAGGCGCGGGCGATTGCCCGGTAAATCGCCCGGCGCTCCTCCATGCGCAGATTCATTTCGCCTACATGCGATGCGGCCAAGGCGGGATTGCTGGCAGCCCATGATTCGAACACGATCCGGTAAGCGGCCTCGCGTTGCTTGGGAGGCAGGAGCTTCGCCAGGCCGAGCGCGGCTTTGGGATCCTTCGCCGCCAGGAACGGCAACGCGAGCTCGATGGCGCTGTTCTTGATCGCTCCGGCGGGCAAACCCTTGATCCAGGAAAGCGCGGCGCCGAGGTCTGTGCGCAGCCAGCCGTGTAAAAAGTCGTTGTGCATCGCGTCGCGCTGAGCGGACGGCGGCAAATCCTGCGCGAACGCGAGCGCCGCGGCAGGATCAACCTCGCCCCAACGGGCGAGTAGCGCTTGGCGCAACTCCGCCTGCGCCGGTGAAAGCACGAGATGCTGCACCAGCGGCAGGAGCTTTCCAAGGTCCGCTCCGGTGAGCGAATTTAGGATCATGTCCCATTCTTTCGTGCGATGCCAGATCCCGTGCTTGCACTCGTCTTCCAGCCGCCTGGCGAGCTCTTCCACGGAGACCGTGCGCAGGGCCGTCGCGGTGGAGGAGGTTTCGCCTGATTGGCCTCCACTGCGGTTTAGCAATGCGAGGTCGCCGCCGGAATCGGCCGCCGTTTGACGGCCGATCCCAAAACCAATGACAAGGGCAACGCCGAGGGCACAGGCCCACACAATAGGCTTTTTCATATAGCATCCAGGGGTTATCGCAGGGGTGGGGACTCGGAGTTAGACGGCTGAAATCGCTGCGGCGTCGAACACAGCGTCGGACCGGGATCCCCGGCAATGGCCGCCGGCCGAACGGTCGGCCCCTCGACCCATCGGGCTAGGACGGTAATTGTGATCGGTGAGTCTGGAATACCGCGTTCATTACGCAAAAGCTGCTCTGCCAGTAGATCGATACAACGTGCGCCAACGTCCTGAGGACGATGGTCGAGACCGGCGCAAGGGCGCGTTTTCACCGTGAGGTTGAGACTCGCGAAACCATGCGTTTCCGGCACGCGAGCCCCACACTTTTCCATCCATTCGACCGCTTCCGTGTCATGGCCCACAACGAGGTCCGGTTGATAACGTTTGAACCACTTCACAAATTCAGCCTCGCGTGCTTCGGGAAGAATGAGGCAAGGCACGGGCTCGGCGTTTATCGCGAAGAGCTGCTGGAATATGTGGTAACCCGCGGTCCACCGGCCCTCGGAACAATCGTCACGTCGCTTGGCGAGAAATAAACCGGGGCGGCGATACCCGCGTTTTGCGAGCCGCGCGAGCATCAGTTTGATCGATTGAAATGGATCGCAGTAAGTGCAGTGAAGCAGCGGATCACCGACGTTGCAGCCGGCGTAGATGCCGGTGTACCGCCGCCAGTTCAAATGCGACCAATCGGGCGTTTCATGCGAGGGCAGCACCAGCACGCCCTGAATGTTGCGTGAGGTTAATACGCTATCTAGGCGCCCGAGCGACATGCCTCCGCGGCCCACGAAAAATTCAGTCAGCTTAAGCTGCAGTTGGGTCGCGCGGCTTCGAGCGCCTGCCAGCAGCTCGAGTTTGAAGGGGCGGATCTTCTGCCCTTGCGTTTCACCGAAATCGATGGCGGCGAGCTCGCCGCAAAACGCTTTTTTCTTGGAGCGGCGTAAGTCCGACATGACACTCGAGCGAAGTGGGCTGTTCCGATACCCTGCGGCCTTTGCCGCTTTTTGCACCTTCAGCCTGGTTTCGGGAGAGAGCCGCCCCGTTTTACTGAGAGCTTTGGAAACGGTGGCGGTCGAAAGGCCGAGCGCCAGCGCGAGGGATCTTATAGAAGCCATTAAATTATAGTTTAGAAAGCAAACACGGGTTCGCGTTCACCGATAACAAGAGTTCTACGGAGTGGGGTTCGATCTGCCGCGAATCATGCCGACGGCGGCGTTATTAGCACCGACCCTAGTGGCGTTTTATGCAGTTAGCCGCTTTTGTCGGACTCCGCTGTATCAACCAGCGGTTAATACAACTTCGATTTTGTCCGTTCTATAGTCATCAATATCGTTAGGGGGCTCGACGCGGCAAAAGCCAGGGTCGCGGCCTTGCAAGAATCGCTGCAGAAGGACCTGCACCTTAAACGCGTTTCCAACCGAATATGATTTTGATGATCATACGTCATTGATCGACGCCCTGAAGGAAGCAGAAATTTCAAAAACGAAGGGATCGCGTAATGCAGTGTACGATGATGCCGAGGTCGCTCGTGAGAGGGTCTTTTTCGCGGCTTCTGATCGATTCAAGTTACAGAGCCGGCAAACCTCAGGTCCACCGATTGTTCAGTCGAGAAGCATTGCCGATAAATTCGATGATCTTGTTATTCGCGACCTACGAAGTTACGGCGCGAAGCGCCAGTCGCAGTCGGCATCAAATTCACGGTGCCGCTAACATTGCTGTAGAGCTTGTCGCATGAACTCGAATAACTTTTGTCCCAGCGGCCCAAGTATCGAATAATAGAATCAGAAGGCGATATGGTTGCCGCAAAAGAAGAGCGCGCACTGGCGACCAAAATAATACCGAGGATCGCTAGCTGGGACCGAACGATAAGGGGGGCGTAAATAACAATTTTCTCTGCTCATGGGGTTTTTATGGGGTTCAAAAACATTGACGGATAACGAAATTCCACGGTTGGACGGAGGACTTGCGTCGCAATCGAAATTTATGTGCGTCACGACACTAATTATGTTCAATTCTGTGCTTTTGATTTATCGTTTTCCAGAGGGCACGGCAAAAAAATTTATGCCACCCAACGCGTCCGGTTTACATGCTATCTAAGATGGTCTATGCAGGTTTCCTTTCATGAAGAAGTCCGCCTCGATCGTTCCTCAAAGACTGCAGATCACCTTCGCATGCGGGTGATAGAACCTGCTTCAGGAGACACTTCACTGCATTATCTCGATATACAAAACATCCGCTTGCTCATCATATGATTGAGTTAGACACGGCCACCGCGACGCTGGCTTCCCCGCAGGAAGTTTTTCGTAGTGCGATAGGCTGGCACAGTCGCCTTGATCATCGGACACAATCATCTGTCGGGCGTCTGACGACGAGCCGGGCAGACAAATCACGCGGTGTCTGCGGGAAGTCTCCAAGAAATGGGACCGAGCGTGCCACTGGAACTATATGTTCTTCGGTTCTGTTGGTTCTGCCTGCGTAGGCATATCCAGCGCATTGACACGCAGCCAGGCCGGCGCACTCGTTCAATAGTCGGTGATGTCAGATCCAGCCATCGTCTCGTCGGTGGCGTCAACAACTCATGTAACTTTATGAAGCCACGTATCCTTTTGGTGGAGGACGACGAGTTCATAAGCACACTGGTCGAAACGGTTCTTATTAACTCGGGTTTTGAGGTGGAGATCGTTGATCGATTCGAGGCGATGGGCTCGCTCGACCCTTTTAATTTTGATGCGGTGATGACCGATTTTCAATTACCGGGTGCGAATGGGTGTGACGTGATTGAATATGCGCGGAGGCGATCCCCTAAAATCGCTGCGCTGATTGTTTCAGGGCATGGGGACTCGATTTTGGATACGGTTGCCAGTCGGGGGCTGACCAACGTCCATGTCCTGAATAAGCCATTTCATCTCGACCAACTCCTTTCAAAAATCGGATCGCTATTGCCATCCTGCCGGATCGAAGGCGAGGGATGTTCTGTCTGATTTGCAGGAGATTTTTGTATTCGAACTTTACCTGGCCTTTTGGATTTGATGGCGTCGGGCATGCGGGGACTTTTCGTTGTGGTACTTCCTTTTTTTGCGCTCTGGTTTGGGCAAAGGTGGGAAGAGGTGAGTAGTAACACTGACGGGGTAACCGTTGTTTTTACGGACAACACACGGGAGACCGGCGTACTGTCTCGAGCATGGGATCGTCGGTACGTACTAACCGTCGCGGATGGCCGCTCTATTCATTTCAGGGATTTCTACGCGATTGAGATGTCACAGAAACCCGCGGAGCCATCCTCATTTATATCCCAAAACTGGCGTTTGGTTCTGTCATTTGTCGGCGGCATTTTTCCAGCAATATGGTTGTTTCTTTCGCGGCTTGATTGGCGGTTACCTTCCAGACGCGCTCAAACGACGGCCTAGTTCGTTGCCTTCCGAAGAGTATGGACACGAAACTGCTGATCGTCGTCATTGCTTTTGTTTTCATTCTGCTGGCGTTCGCGATTCTGCGAAAATTGCTCGGCGCTAAGGGCCCAAGCAGTGAACAACGGGATATTTACGAATTGGCCGACTCTCTCTTCACACCGGCGGAGCGCTCATTTTTCGGTGTCCTTGAAAATCTGAACTACGAGGGTCTCACCATCGCTTGCAAAGTCCGGCTCGCTGACATCTTCAAAATTAAGCGAGGGTTTGGGCGCAGTGAACGGCAGCGCGCGCTAAATCGCGTTTCCGCCAAACATGTGGACTTTCTGCTTATTCGAAAAACAGACGGCCGGCCCATGCTGGGCATAGAGCTGGATGATGCTTCGCATCAGCGGGCAGATCGGCAGGCCCGTGATGTCTTTGTCGAGGAAGTGTTCGCAGCGAGCCGGCTTCCGCTCGTTCGGGTACCTGCGCAGCGAACCTATACCGTGCAGGAGATCCATGCGATCCTGGAGAAGGCTCTCGTGACCAGCTAAACTCGCGCGAGGACCGTCTGACGGATCCGGATCGGTTTCGTTTTCGCACGCGCGGTTTGCGGTCGAGGCATCCTTTGCGTGGCTGGCCTGACGTTCGTGTCTCAGCGGTTGCACGTCAGCGGGCATACCGTGGGACGGCACGTTCCTTTTAGAAGAGGAGCATCCTTGCTCTCTCTGGCGGTCCCTCCAGCCGGAACGCCGCTGCGCGAGCAGGGCGCGTTTGGGTCCTCCTTGGAAGGAATCCCCCCAACCGTCCCTTCGTTCCGGCCGGTACCTCCGCCGCGGGTCGAGAGAGCAATCCCGCTCCTCAAAACAAAAGTAACTATATGCCCGCAAAGAACGCTCAATCCGCCTCGCAATCCAAGAACGCCTCCAGCGCCGCCAAGGCTCCTGTGAAAACCTTCCGCCTCGGGCGGATCAAGGCAGCCGTGTGGGAAAACGAAACCGATCAGACCAAGTTCTACAACGTGACCTTTGCCCGGACGTACCTCGACGACGCCAAGCAATATCACGACACGGACAGCTTCGGTCGGGACGACCTTCCACTGGTCGCAAAACTCGCCGATCAGGCGCACACGTTCATCTTCGAACGATTCGCTGCGAATCTGAAGCACGAGCCGAACGAACAGGCCTGACGCTCACGGCGGCCGGATTATCCGGCCGCCTTTTTTTGTTTTCGCGAGATGCAAGCAAAGCCCCGCCCTACTTCTCGCCAGGGGGCCAGATCCATCTTCAACTAACAAGGCTGACGGTCGCACCGTCCGTCGTAGATAGATACTGCGAGTCGTGACGCTCTTTACGAGAAATACCAAATGCCGGTCATGCCTCTATGGGTGAGGCGGCCTGCCGGCTCGCGCTACGGCCCTTCGAAAAATCTCTGCACCGGTATTTTCAATGCCTTGGCTATTGCGAGCAGCTCAAAGTCGCTGACGGGACGCGTGCCGCTTTCGATTTTTGCGACCTGTGATTGATTCATCTGCAGACCTTGGCGGGCAAGTCGACCGACCATGTCCTCCTGGGTGATTTTAGGATCAGCAGTGATGCGCAGCCGCTGGATGGCGGCGCCTGTGATGTTTCGGAGTGACTTTTGTTTCTTCAAGCGCGGCAGGAACCGCGCGGATTCTATTTTTATTCTTGGCGAGAATTATTCTATTTGAGAATAATCGGAGGGTCCGATGAATGCTGAATCACAGGGTGAGCGAAGGAGGCTGCGTATCGTCTGTATCGACGAACATCCGTTGTTTGCAGATGCCTATGGCCACATTTTTTCCGCCTCCGGGCATGAGGCGGTCTCGTTTCACGACGGTCAGTTGGCTTGGGAGTACCTGGCTTCCGACCTCGCGGCAGTTGATCTGGTCGTTCTTGATCAGCCGCTGCCTAGGCTGGATGGAGTTTCTTTGGTGGCCTTGCTGCGACTGGGTGGGTTTCGTGGGCGGGTGATTGTTCACGCTCACGATGTCACTGAGGAGCAGCGAGGACGTTTTCAGGATCTCGCGGTGGATTTCATTCTGACCAAGGGATTCCAGTCGAAGGACCTTTTCTCTCTTGTGGAGATGATGGCGCAGGTGTGACCCCGGCTAGGCAGCGGTTTTCGTTTGGGCTTTTGCGGCGAGCTGGGCGTTTGGTGCAGGCCGTTCCTGGGTATGTTCGTTGCGGGCGGACTTTGGCGGTACCGGAAGCTCCTCCTGAAGAGGTTCGAGGCTCAGCACTTTCTTTACGTAGCGGGCTCGCTCCAAAGGAAGTGCCTGGAGCAGGAAATAAACGATCAAGGCGGTAAAACATGCGGCCAGGCCAAAGAAGATCAGAATATCCTTGTGCGTGGATTTGGCCCCGGGGAGGAACACGAGGATCAGGAGCAACAATGCAAAGAAGGTTGCTCCGCTGTAGAAGAAGGCCTGGGCGATCCGATCAAGCCAGCCGACGCGGTATTTGAGCGCACCGTCTTGATACGCCAGGTGGGGCATGATCGAGCGGAGGTACGCCCAGCCCCAAGGCTTCGTTTCGTGCAGCTCGATAAGTGCGTCCCGCAGCGGTTTTTTGCAGGTGATTCCGGTGAGTGACTTGAAGGTCGCTGCTGCCCGCCACTCGACCAGATGTCTTTCCAACGGCCCTCCATCGTAGGAAGGCTCGCTCAAATAGTCTTTGATGATTTCGTCTTCGCCTTTACGTGCTCGCGCGGGGAGCAAGGTCTCTTTCAGAGAACGCAGGAAAACCACGGCTAACTGGCCGACGCCGAAAAAGCCCGTGATGTATTTTGCCCAAAGCGGGAGTTCTGGGTAGAAGAGGTCACTCATGGTTTGTGTAGATACGCGGGCGAGTGAGGGCGTTACGGGATTTCGGCCAGGCGGCGGGGGTTCACTCGGTCGAAGCAATCGTCGAACGAGGCGCGTCACGACTCTATTGAAAGGCACGGGAAAAGGTTTTCCCCGCACGCGAGCCGGGGTCTCGCGCTCCCCATTCCAGCGGGGACACCCCGCAACGCCCCGAGGCCCGGTGGCGTGACGGTTTCCGAGCGGTCAGGTTCCTTTCGACGCTCTTCTCCGTTCCGGTTTGGCCTGCTCGTGCGGAGACGGCTGGGTGCGCGCTTCTAGCCGCTTCTGGCGATTCGTCGTGCGACCACGACCATTCGCCAGGATCGCGCGCTCGCTTCGCTCGGTCGCGACACCAGAGGCCTATGGGCGCTTTCACCGGCACCGACTCCGCCCTGCACGGACTTCACCTGCACGTCGATTCGCGTCTACTGGAGCCTGACCGCGCAATCGGGGTGGGGGATTTAGCGCGCTGCGCCGCGCGGTTTGGGACGCTCAGGCGCCGCTGGGGCTGAGTCAGGCTCGCTCTCGTTGCGCCGCTCGCACGAATTTTTTCAGCAAAGCCACACCCTGATGGCTGCCTTAGTTTGGCACCTGCGACGGCGGGCGGTTGGCGGCGCGGAGCGCCTTCGTCCGTCCGCGCCTCAAGGTATTGCTCGCTGCGCTGCGCTCCACCTTGCGCGGCCGGTGCCGGACGTCGGCATCCCTCCGGGGCGGCCGGTTTAACGGTTCGGCTCGGGTTGGGGTCCGCGTGGCGCGGCCCGCCACATGCGCCCTCGTTGGGGCGCTGATAGAAAGTCCATAATATGAATACGTTCAATGTCGGTTCCCCAGTCCAGTCGTTCAAGTCGCTCACATCGGAGGATCTGCGCCGCTGTGCGCCCTCGGTTTTTGCCGAACATGCCCGGCCGGGCGTTTCCACGCGTTACTCGTTTGTTTCCACCGCGCAGGTCGTTGATCTGCTTGGGGCGGAGGGGTGGGCACCGGTCAAGGCGTCAGAGCAGCGGGTGCGGCTGGAGGACCGGATTGGTTTTCAGCTCCATGAAATCCGCTTTGCGCGCCGCGTAGATCTGCAGGCGGGGGCTCTTCAGATCGGTGGCACCCGGCCGGAGATGATTCTGCAAAATGCCCACGACGGAACGCGCGCGTACCGGATCGATGCCGGGCTTTACCGGCTTGTTTGCCGCAACGGCCTCACCGTGGCCGATGCAAATTTCGCGCACGTCTCCATTCGTCATGTGGACGTCTCTGCGGAAGCCTTCGCCAAGGCCGCGCAATCTGTGGCAGAAAACACTCCGCGGATGCTGGAGGCCGTAGCCAGGTGGCGGGAAGTGCAACTGCCGTACGCGACCCGGCTGGAGTTTGCTCAAAAGGCGGTCGCACTGCGCTGGGACCCGGAGAACGTGGTGGGGAAGTTGCTGACGCCGGACAAACTGCTGCGGCCGCTTCGCTATGGGGACGCGGCGACGGATTTGTGGACGACGTTCAACGTGGTCCAAGAGCATGTGGTGCGGGGTGGCGATCGTTACCTCTGGAACGGGCAGGGCGGAGAAGTCCGCCGCAACCGGACCCGGCCAGTGGGAAGTCTGAGTGAGGGGCAAAAATTGAATAAGGCGCTCTGGGCACTCGCGGGCGAGTTCGCGGGGAACTGACGACCGGCCCGGGGGTGATAGTTATCACCTCCGGGTTTTCGCCTTTCACGCTTGCCGAGCGGTCCGGCGTCTATTTTCAAAGATGTCCCTCCCGCCAAAAAATCGTAGGTTGAGCCTAGCTCCCGAAAATTTTAAGCCCGCTCTCACGAGCGGGCTTTTTTGTTTCATTGAGGCTCTCAAAGTACTTCTGCGCCGTTGTCCGTCTGACAGTGAAGGATCTCTAAAGACTCTCCGAATTTCTCTTGGTACATCGCGGCAATTACTGCCGCTTGAGCGGGGCCGAAACGCTCGCTGGTCAGAGCCACGACTGCGCCGCCAAATCCGCCGCCTGTCAGCCGCGCTCCGAACACGTCAGGTGTCTCTGTCAGCGCGTCTACCAGAAAATCCAATTCCGGCGTGCTGTTTTCGAACTGAGTCTGTGAGCTTCGATGCGAGGCTGTCAGTAGTTTACCTACCGCCACTAGGTCTCCGGAGCGCAATGCCGTGTTCGCGTGTTCGACGCGCGCAATCTCCTCGATCACGTGCTTCGCTCGCTTGTAGGAATTGAGAGGTAATGTAGCCTTCGCGGCGCTCAGTTGATCGGCCGATGTCTCGACCAGCCATGAAACACCCAGTCCCTTGGCTGCCTCCATGCACTCGCGATTGCGCATCGCATACATCCCGTCCACGAGCGCGTGTTTATGGTGGGTGTTGAAAATCCAGAAATGCGTGGCCGTCGGCAGCGGAACCGTCGCGAACGTCGGTCCGCGGCAGTCGATGAATACGAGGTGATCCTTTTTCCCAAAGCCTGATACGCCTTGATCGAGAATTCCGCAGGGTACGTGTACGAAATTATTCTCCGCATGCTTACCGATCTTCACTATAGTCTCGCGATCCGCTCGCTGGTTTGTCGCTTCGAGAAACGCCAGAACCGAAGCCAGCTCGATGGCCGCACTGCTACTCAATCCCGCGCCCGGCGGCAGATCTGACGCTGCGGCATAGTCGAAACCCTCCGGGGTCTTCAGCCCGAAGACCGGAAACGCGGCAAGGACGCCAAGTGGATAGTTCACCCACGAAGTCGCCCCCCACTGCTTTTGCGGTGTGCCCGAAGGTATCTCTGTAACCTCGCCGGCAAACGCACTAAAGAAACGCCGCTTGCCATCGGGTCCGCGGTGCCAGTGCGACCCAGACGCTGCGATCAATAGAGGCGCCAAGCACCGTTCCTCCATTGTAGTCGGTGTGGTTTCCGATGAATTCAATGCGACCTGGTGCGCGGGTTACATGATTTGGCGGGCGACCAAAGGCCTTCTCAAACTGGGCGATGAGCTGGTTTTTCATTCTGAGAAAAACCACGCTGCGCCCCGAGTCGGGAAATGTCGTGATTTCTCATCATACATAAACCCGCCGAGAATGTGCGAGGTGCAGCTCTACCTTCGGTGATGTTTCCGTACCGGGAGTATATTCGTGCAACAGAAGTCCAAAGGTATCCTGTCTGAATGCGATTCGGCAGAAAATCAGATGCTCGCTGAGCTCAGTTTTTCTAGCACTGCCCTGTCCGTGGCGCCCGATTGTATGGGTGGTCAAGGTAGTATCGCGGCGCGATCTCCACCGCGCGCAAACGTTCCGCTCCCCCCTCGATTGGTCCCGCTGTGCGGGACACGGCCTCGGCGCTTCACCCAGCGCTTTGACTTTCACCCAACAGGCGTGGGCGCTCAGCGGGCTGCCCCAGTGATGACTCGATATGTCGTCGAGTAAGGGAAAGCGGTTCGCGCGAGCGCTTACTTATGCGCGTTTTTGAAGCTAAAATGGTGTATTCGCTGGTATCCTTAGGCGAGGAGGTTGCGTTGGATTGTCCGTCTAAAATTGCGGATTATCTCCGTCCTGCCTTCGACGAAAATCCCCTTCAGGAGGCATTTTACTGCATCTATCTTGATCGGAAGTATCATCCCCTTGGCCGGCATTTGATCACACTGGGAACGGCAACGGCTACGCTGGTGTCTCCGCGGGAGGTTTTCCGTGGAGCGATCGTGACGGGAGCGGTAGCGATGATTGTCGCACACAATCATCCGTCAGGGGATCCGGCTCCGAGCCAGCAGGATATTCATATGACACGCAGGTTGCGGGAAGCAGCGCGTGTTCTGGAAATTGAATTGATCGATCACGTGGTAGTTGGCGACCCAAAGGCGGATTCTGCCGGTACGGGACACTACTCCTTCCGTAGCGCAGGTCTGCTGTAAGCGAAAGGCCGTCTCCGATTCCGGAGACGGCCTTTTTGTGAAACGCAGAATTCGCGAGCGCTTACTTGCGCGCTTTAACGAGCCCGAGATCCTTTTTGATGTTCTGCACGCTGGGAAGCGAGATGCCGAGAGCCTTGGCGATTTCGACGCCAGTCTTCTCTGCCTGTACCATCTTCTTCACTTCAGCACGTGTCTCGTCGGTAATTTTCGCACGTTTGCCCCGTTTACCTTTGGCCGGCTTGGCGCTCTTGCCGGGCTTCGGGCCGCGCTTTTTTCCAGAGGATTTTCCTCCAACTGCGGCTTTCACCGCATCGGTAAAATCCTCCGCGTTTTCGAATCCGTACTGAGCGGGAAGGGCGGCAAGCGCCGCTTTCAGCTCGGACGAAATGTCTGATTCGAGTTTGGCAATTTCAGCCTTAGCTTTGGCAAGTTTTTGGATTTTGTCAGTGACCATGGCTATGTGAATACGTTAAATCACTATAGAGGCAATTCCATATATTATACGTGTGCTATTGGATAGTCAGACAACGTCGTTCGTGTTCACGGAGCCGGCTTGCTTGCCTGATTTTCGGTAGGGCGCCTCCCGTGATTTCGGTAGAGGAGCGCTACTGCCAAATCGCGGGACTGGCAGAAGCTTGGCGTATCGGCCGCTTAAGAAGCCGATCTAACGTAATAATAACTCCCTGAATACCGATTGCTTATGACAACTACCGCGAATCAGCTTCCTCTTACGCCTCAGCTAAAGCCCGCTGGTAACCCATCCCAAACGGACTCTTTTCTAGACGAGGCCGCGCAATTGCGTCGCCAGCTTTTAAAGTCGGAAATTCGGCTCGCTAAGGCGCGAGCGACAGTGGCTGGCGCCGAAGCCGAAGTAAAAGTGTACAGCGCCCGACTCAAGGCGTTTACAAAGTAGCCATGATCGATATCAATGCGGTCAATACCGCGCGTAAAGCTCCGCTCTTAGCTGGTCATCGTGAGATTGCGAATTTTTCGCTGGAATCCAGGCAGCGAGATTCCTCCTGGCGTCACATGCACGTATCCATGAACAAAGGCATACATCATGATCTGCCCTTTGTGATGAAGTTTCAGTTTTGCCATGATGGATTTCCGGTGGGTGTTGACCGTATGGGAAGAAATTTTCAGACGCTCCGCCGCCTGATTGTCGTCCGATCCGTCCCCAATCACAGCGAGAACCATTTGCTCTTTTTCGGTGAGCGTATCCAGCGTGATGTTCTTGGGCTTTTTGAGATGAGGAGCAAATGAGGGGCTCACGTACAATTGACGTTCGAGCACACACTGCACGGCCGTTCGCAGGTTGGTAAGTCCTTCCGCCCGGTCGTCGTAGATGCCGTCGTATCGAACGGTCCTAAGGAGATCCAAGGTGCGGGTGTTTTTACGAGAGGTGACAATGAGAATGGGAAGGTCGCGCTCGATGAATGGCTCCAAATGTTCAAGTCCGTCCATGTCTTCAACCTCCACACCCGTGATAAAAATGTCAGGTGGACGCGCTTGAATGGCGTCAAGCGCGTCGAAACCGCGTTGAAAAACCTGAACCTGCGCGTGGCTCCAGAAGTTCCCGATCTGCTGGCAAATCAGGTCACCGTAGAGCCGGTTGCATTTGAGAACGATAATGCGAGGCGCGTCGGACATCCTAGGAATCTCGGGTGACCCCGGGTGCTAATATCAGAGCAGATCCGTCTTCATTCCTTACCAAGTGTCCTCGCCCCGAGCCGCCATTCAAGATGTCGCACGCGAGCGCATTTCGGATTAGAAGCTCAGTGGCGTCGCGCATGGGACGTGCGCCCAATCGTTCATGATACCCCCTTTGAATGATGGTTTCTGTCGCTGAACTTTCAGCCGTGAGTACAAATCCACGAGAAGATAGCGCCGTGCATTCTTTGACGACCATGCCTTCGGCGATGGCTCGCTGCGTTTCATAATCCAGTTTGTTGAACACCACCGTCACGGTGATACGGGCAAAAATCTCCGGGCGAAGTTCGCGCTGTGCATCCTGCCGGACAAGACGCTCCATCGTTTCATACTTCGATTTACGCATCGTCATGATTCGCTGAGCACCGATGTTACTCGTGAGGACGATATACCATTCCGAGAAATCTAGCGCACGATTACGACCGGTGGTGAGGCGGGCCGCATCGAGGAGCTGAAGCAGAACGTCGAGTACGCGCGGATGCGCCTTCTCGATTTCGTCGAAGAGAAGGGTTCCTTGTCCTTGGCAGGCGTCGAAACCTTCGGCGATTCGCTCCAGCAAGACGGTGAGCCGGTCTGCCGTTTGATATTCGGACATATCTAGACGCACGACTCGGCTTGGACCGATCAAGTCTGCCGTGAACACAAGAGTGAGTTCGGTCTTTCCGACTCCGGTCGGCCCAAGGAACATGAAACTGGCTTTGGGACGTCCTGGCGTGGTCAATCCTAGCTCCCCATGCTGCAATCGCTCCGCGACCAGATCAATGGGCATGTCCTGGCCATTGATCAGTGCCTTGAGCCGCGTTGGCAGCGTCCGGAGTTTTTCGCGATGCGTGTCCGAGAGCATGCGGGATTACCATTTCACCTCTGTGTTGGTTTGAGCTGCGGTTATCGCGGGAACCGGCGACGGGTCCGATGCAGCCACGGACCGCAGGCGATTTCTCTCGGACTCCAAATGCTCGCGCAGCTTGAGTGTTTCTTCGCTTTGCCGGACCAACGCAGCATACTGCGTTTTCATTTTTTGTTCTGTTTCGACGAGCGCGGCCTGCACGGTGCGTAACTCTGCGGTCAGCTTTTTCTGGAGCGCCAGTTCGGCCGCCAGCTCGTCGCTGTCGGGAAGTGGGGCGATGCTGGTTGGAGGGAAGGTACCGCGTGTTGCGAGATTCGTTCCTTCCACGGTATCCGGTACGCGCGTCCTCCGGAAGATGGCGTGCGGGTCGTGCCGCAGTGAAGGGGTGGCAGAGTCGCGATAGGTGCGTACTTCGTAACGTGTTTCGACGAACTTCGTGGGTTCGGCGGCTTTTACCACGGGTGGAGGCGCTGGCAGGACGCGTTGTGATTCGGTTGCGGGCACAACGCACCCCGCGGACAGGAGCGGAACGATGAAGAGAAGAGTAGGGACTGTATTCATCCTTTGGTGGGATTGAGAGTGGGGGGCGTGTCGACGACTGGCGCAGGTGTGACTTCCGGCATGGACGCTTTCACACCTGCGATGCTCGCCTTGCGCGGATCGATTGCACCGAGCACGTACACGTAGAACTCCTTGCCGGCGGCGACCCGGACGAAATAGCCGTTCTCCTCGATGTCTTTCAGGGTGCGTTTGGCGTAGAGTTCAAAGACATCGCCGACGCCTTCCTTCACACCATTGGAAACAGATCCGGTGATGGTTGTGCCGAGGGCGGTTTGCTGGCGGTCCTGAGTGCCGCGCGCGAAGCCGCTCAGCGCGGCTGACGCGAGCATCTTGAGTTCCTGCAGATCATCCGATGCGAGGATACGGCCTTTGATTCCGCCGGAGCCATCCGTGATTCCGTATCCGTCGATGTCGTGGTCGTATTCGCGATCCAAGGCGACGCCGTTGAATACCAGCTCACGACCGTCCTGCCAAACGAACCGCCAGGCGCCCGTGGCCGTGATCCGGTCGCGCAGCCGGCCCGACTTCGCTGTCCCATGTACGAGCGTATTGGCGGGAATCACTTTCTTTCCATTCTGCCAGACGTCGTCGAGCAGCAGGGCGATGACCGGTGTTTCGAGATTCGCGCTGTCGATGGTATTCACGAGTTTGCATTTGAGCAGCGTGCCGAAGGCAACGAATCGTTCCGGCGGCGGAGGTTCTGCCGATACCGCGTGCGAAGGAGGGGCGTCGTAGCTGGAGAGTAGGGAGGCGTAACGGATCTTTTTAGGTTTGGGTTCAGGTTTTGGGGCGGACGGTTTATTAGTGTTCGCCGGACCCGCCATCGCGGCGGCAGCCGGCGCTGGCGATGCTGCGACCGGCCGGAACGGAACCAGGCCCCCGCTCGCAATTTCCTTTTCGGCAACGCCAGTGCTGGTCTCTGCGGGCTTCACTTGCTGCGGCACGCCACTTTCCAATCCTTGGTTGAGCGGAACCTGCACCTTGCCGAGTTCGACCTTTTTCATTTTTGGCGCGGCCAGTTTTGCGGCTTCACGCTCGCTGGCTTGATGCTGGCCGTAGATCCAGAGCCCTGAGAAGAGCACGATCACAAACAGGACGAACAAACCGAATTTGCTCTTAAAGAAATTTCCCAGATTACGCGGGTTCATGGTGTCTTCGCCTCCCCGCTTGAAGTCGTGACAGCGGCGACCTTCGTTTCACGAGGTGCGCTGTTGATTAGAATCGTGAACGCATTGTCGGCACTCAGATCGTTCCGAGTGCCATCGGGCAGACCGACAATGGCGAACTCCGCTTCTGCGCTTTCGCCCGGCGCGAGACTGCGCGGGCCGTTTGCGATCGATTGTTCGAATCGTTCTTGCGCAACCCGGGCGGCGAAAGTGCTAGGTGCGAGATCGATGTCGTGGTCGGTCCTGTTTCGAAGAGAGAGCAGAAATACCACGGCATCTTCTTTCGAAAATCGGTAGACCTCTTGGACGTTGATTTCGACGTTGGGCAGCTCGACCTTCCGGTTCTGGGCGCGGAGTGTGACGCCTTCGACCGCCTTGGGCAGCGACTTCGCCAGAACGGGATAGGCGCGGGCACGATCGAGGAGGCTGAGTCCGATACGCGGTGAAAATTTCACCGGTTCTGGTGGCGCATCGATTCGTACGGCCGAATCTGCTGGGACGCGTTTGAAAATTGCGCTGGCGATGGATTCGCCCTCGACGGATCGGAGTTGAAGCACGTAGGCGGAGCCGTCGAAGATGGCGGTGAGCCGGCCGGCGGCGTCACGCTGCAGGCTGCGAATGAGAATAAAGTTAGAGCCAGGCGCGTGGGTAACGTGAAACCGAACCACTACTCCCTCCTCAACCTCCGTTGCATCCTTCCCGCCATCGATCACCATATCCGCTCCTGCCACTGCCGTTATCGCTCCCGGGAACATCACCGTGGTGATTTCCCTCGATACCAGCAGCTCAGTCGCCTGAGTCGGATCGAGGGCGAAATCCCGAATAGACTGGGCCGCCAGCGACGATGCGGCGGCGAAAAGTACTCCGATGAATCTGAGCATAAGGTGTCACGTTTTAAGCGGTTCGACTTGGAACGCCGCGACTGCGGTGGGAAAGCGTCCGTTGCGGGTTAGATCGGGGTTCACCAGAAATTTGAATTTCACTCGGTAGCGCAGGACCTCTGTGATCGCCTCGCCTTTATAGCTACCGACGCGGATGAGTTGTATATCTGTTGACGTGTAGAAGGCGTTGTCGCGCGTGCTCAGGATTTCAGGCGGCGCCATCTCCACCTTCTGATGCAGAGACTTCGCTTCGAATTCCGCTTTGGTTTTATTGAGGGCGGTTTGAGCAACCTGTGCGGCGTCGCGCAGGAATAGTTGCTTGAACAGCTCCGGATTATCCAAGCCTTGCGGGTTGCGTTCGAATATCGCCTTACACGCGAGTTTGGTCTGCATCGCGTGCAGGTCTTTCGCTTGGTGGATGTCGACTACCGGAGAGACATAGTAGGTGCCGAGACTATCGATCATCACGATCTCACGCTTGTGCATGAGCTTTTCGACCAACTGCCGGCGATCCCATGCGGCCCATATCCAGGAGGCCGCAGCAATGAGGAACCAGATAAGCGAGTTCCGGCGTTGGCGCTCAAAAATGGCGAGCAACTGAGGTCGCTGCTTGCCGAATTTAGGCACGGCAGTGGCCTCCGCCGCTGGGGCGGTCTCGATTGAAGCGATCATGATTTGGTTATTTGTGTGTGGTCCGACTCTGTCCTGGAGCGGTCCCGCTCTTTGGCAGCGGTGGTGGCCTCGCCGACTCCTCATCCTCCTCGCGCATTATTTCACGAAGCGTAGCAGCGATCTGTTGTTTCGCGGCAGCGCTACGTAGTAGAGCCTTTGCGGACTCTTCTTTTGCTTTAACCATTCTTCGATTTGCGCTGAACATGGCTTTCGATGTCGATGGCTGCTCGGTTAGGATTGTCTTCGTGTGGCTGCTTGTCGAATCCGCTTCGGCTTTGCTGGCGTCGAGCATAGCTTCTGAAAACGGAAGCTATCTCATCAGAAGCCTCGGCCTCTTTGCGCTGTGCTGCTGCCATTTCTTCTGCGGCGACGGTATTTCTTCGCGCGAAATTTCCGGAATAGAGTCCTGATATTCCACTGACGGCGGTACTCGTTGTCCTTGCGGAATTGCCTCCTCTGGCCGCGGACTCTCCTCCGGAGGACATTGCCCCCAAGGCGCCCGCTGCAATTACTGCGGAGGTGCCAGCGCCGCCTGTTGCGGCGGCGACGCCTGCACCAATGCCACCAGCAAAGGCTGACTGCATCACGCCGCCAAATCCCTGTGCAAATGCCCCGACAGGGTTCGCTCCCATCAGTAGCACTTTTGTTGTTACCCACGGGGCAAGTATAGAACTAATAAGCATCCACGAACCGATCAGTAAAACGGTCAATGCAGGTGCGGCGATTGGTATAGCTGTAGAGATGACAGGAACGAGATTTGCCGAAGCAGCCGCGTCTAGCATCGCATTGGTAACGACGGCAGCCATCACCCAGCCAAACGGCCAACATACTAATGCTATCAAGCTTAGCAGGAATTTTTGCGCGACGGCTGTAAGAGGACGCAGCATGAAAAATGATAAGAAGATTGGGCTTATCGCCCATCCACCCGTGAGGAGAACTCCTCCGATCAATTTAACCACGTATTGAACACCCCAAGACAGCCAACCAAAGAGCCAAAGAAATGCGTAACAAATCGCGGTACCGATCGATTCGGTTCCCCAAATAATATCCCATACACTCGAATTGGGATCCGCCGCAGTCTTGCCTGCGATGAACTGAATGAACCGATTGTCTACAGTCGTTGGATCTACACCCATCACCGCACAAAACGCGAATATCACGTCGCTCAGCCGCATTAACCATTCTCGTAAGAATGCTGTGGTCAGTCCTACCATCAGAACTTTTGCGAGCAGCCAAATAAATGAGCCGGCGTCAGGGCGAGACCTCACGGTCTGAAATACGAGTCCGCTAGCCACGATAGCGCTTCCGATGTATGCGCAACCACCCCAGAGTGTGGAAAGACCGTCAAAATATGACGTAGGAAGAATGGTGCCGAGTAGTAGCGTCATGATGGGCTTATTTAAGATTTCGGAGGAGACGTTTCTGTTCTCGGTTCAGATTTTTTCTCAGGTTTGTTTCGCTTAAAAAAAGGTTCGGATCCAAACGCCTTTGGAAGTGCATCCATTTCTTTTCTAGCGGCCTCGGCGCGTGCTTTTTCTTCTGCTTCGTCCTTTGCGCGTTTTTCCTCCGCTTTCCGATCATGGCAGGCGGCTACCAAAAGTAGAACCGCCAATGAAACCCCAACCGCGATAGGTTTTTTCATAGCGTGCGATCTGACCGGTAAGTTTGGAGGTAGTTTCATGCTTACGGAGCGAGGCTGCGCTCTGTCACGAACTGTAATAGGCACTCATAAGTGGGCGTGTAGGTTGTCGAAATTTTACTGGCTTCTTGCTGGGCAAGTCGGCGTCGCGCCTCGGCCTCCGCTATGTGTTGTGCGTCTTTCATTGCCGAGGCTTCAGCCGTTTTGACCTGAACTTCGGCGGCGCTGAGCGAGACCTCAGCGTCAATCGCCGCGAGCTGGCCATACTGAGCGTCCACCACCGCTTGGAGTTTCTGTTGTTCGGCTTCAGTGGTGGCCACCTGCATGGCCTGGCTCGTTCGAGCGATCGCTTCCTCCAGGTTTTCACGTCGAACGTAGACGTCATTTTGGACTGTCTTGAATTCGTCGACGGTGAGAACGATGTCATGCGATTGCTTGAAGATCTCGGGATCGCGATCAACGCCGACACCATCGTAGTCTGGAAATTGTGTGGTGATACCACGGAAGATGCCTCCGCGCGTGTCGCCAAAAATTCTGCGGCCATCGACTTGGGTCACGCGGTCTGTCCAGGTCTTGATTTGAGTTGGGAGAGACAAGTCTGCGCGAAACTCGTTAAATCCGACGAGATTTCGTACGCTGGACATGTCACCCATACGTTGCAGCTGTGTTTCGAACTGCCTGATCTGCTGCATCTGATTACTGATCTGAGTTGCCTGCTTCGCGATCTGCTCGGTTAGAGCTGCATAGTTCATGATGCTTTGAGTGAGATTCGGCACATCGAACACCGCCCACTGGGCGAATGCTAATGTCGATCCGATGGCGCTAAGAACGAAAAGCGTGATGAGCTTTTTCATGATTCAGTATCCTCCTTGGGCATGACTACCCGTATGACTCGTTTGGTGGGCTCCCTTCGCACGCCGTCGCGCGTGATTTGGGGAACCGAAATTTCGTAGAAGCCTTCTTCGTAACCGTCGTCGGTACGTGGCCGTTGATTGTCACGAGCGATCCAGTACTGCTGCTTCACGGCGTTGGACTGGCCTTTTTCATAGCCGGCCAGGAACGCCTCCCGTTGGGCCTTGTTATTGAAAAAGTTGATCGTCTCGCCGGCAACGAAGCCAATGGCCGCTCCGGTGGCAGCGTTCTTGGCTTTGCCGTCGCCCTCCTTTGAACCGATGTAGGCACCGGCGGCGGTAGTGGCGGCTGTCGTCGTAAAATCCCGGGTTTTACCGGCGGAGTCTGCATTTGAGGATGCGCAACCAGACGAAAACAAAGCGAGCAGCAAGGGAGGCAGCAACGCGTACATAATTGGCTGCGTGAAACTCAGGAGATTGAGAATGCGTAGCATGGTAGGCTTTGGTTGCTCAGGATTCGCTGACGACGAGTTTTAGGTCGCGCTTTTCTGTGACGCCTTCGCGCGCGCACTGACGTTCGATGTGCCGGGAAATCATTTCGCTGGGGTCGAGACGACCTTCGAGAAACTCCACGATCTCTGCTTTCGTTCGGAAGCGGTCGACAGGTGCGAGTTGGCGGGACTCGAGAATGGCCTCCACGCAGGAGACTGTTTCACCGTCGGCTGGATTCTCCGTCTCCTCGCTGCGTTCCGCATACGGTTCAAGTTCCACCGCCAGACGTTCCTCTTCTGCCAGCTCGTATCCGGTGCTCAGCACATCGTTGGCGGAGGAGCTGGATGCCAGTAGCGTTTCGCTTCGAGAATCTTCCTGGGAAGCGTTGGTATCGCGTTCAACAAGCCGGAAGACGAGCGCACCTTCCCCTATCGCGGCATCGATGTGTCTCTCACTTCCGGCAGGTGTGAGGTTTGAAGGAAACTGAAAGAGTGTGCGACTGGTTGAAAGGACCGCCGCGTTTGTGGCGGTTCGCTGTTCGCTTAAGAACTGACCGCCGAGCGCCATGAGTTGTCGCGCTTCGGTTTGGATTTCTTGATGTGTTTTCATGACGTCATGCATTGGCTATGATGGCATCTACGATGTTAGCGTGACCGCGCAGCGCCTTCTGCCGTTGATCGAAGTGCGCGCCCGAGCTCGATGCGCAGTACAGCATCTCCCGGGATGCTACGTTACGCATGGTAACGATGAGCGGTCGCCGCTCATCGGTATGGTAGTAGGTGAACTGAGAGAATTTCTTCCCGATGAGTTTTTCCGGTTCGGGATGACTCATCACGGTGTCCTTCACGGCTTCCGGAATGGGAAAGTCATGGCTGAGATCTTCGATGTCGGAGCGATCGCTTTGGCGCATGAGGAAGAGAATACGACTGTTCCCGAGTACCGCTCCGCGAATATCGGACGATTTAAACTGCTCGTAATTTTGAACCGTCGCGACGTTCCAGACGTTGTACTTTCGCAACTGCTGGTAGGATTCGCGCAGCACCTTCTTGCCGGACGGCACAAGGGAGAAACGGGCGACCTCTTCAAAGATATTTCGTTTCCGCAGCGCACGGGGCAGTCGCATCATGTGCGAGCGGGTATAGTTCGCGATGAGGAAGGCAGCGGCGGCTTTCAGTTCTTCGGCGGATTCGGGGATGTAGCCCAATTCGAAATGGGCGATCTTTCCGGTGAGGTTTACGTTCGATACGCCATCGAAGAGTTCGCCGTAGCTGCCTCCGGCCGACCACGGTTCAAGCAGCGTCGCTAGATAGCGCATTTCGTCGGCGTGTGGGCCGGAAGCTTCTGCCGAAAGTAGTTCCTGAAGGTGTCCGTGCTGCGGCTGATCGGCCGGGGCAAAACGCGAGAAGATCAGGTCGCGCAATTGCTGCGCACCTACAGGGCTTTTACCGAAGCGGATGACTTCCCCGTCATCTGCACGCGCAAGCAGCGACGATGCTTCATCCTGGTTGCTGCGTTCATATTCCTCGAACTCGAGAAACGCGTCGAGCTCGGTCGCTTGCGGCCCCATGCGCTCGCGGCGGTAAACGTCGAGTGCGTACGCACGGCGAGCGAGCGGCATCCGTTCATCGGGATGTTTGTTCAGATACCAGCGAGAGAAGTCGTCGTAGAGCCGTCCGATCGCGTTCGAGAGAAGCGCCTGCCGAAGCTTGGTACGGTCTTCATCCTTGGACTGGCCGACCATCAGCATAGGCAGGGCGGCAGTTGCACTGAGGTGAAGTCCGGACAGCGGCAGGCCGCGCGTGTCCAGATAGTTCATCGTCAGTTTGCCGTTGGCCTGGACGATAATCGGTTCGGTCGTCGGATCGACGGTTTTCGCGTACGTCGTGTAGGACTCTCCTTCCTCCACGATCATCGTGTAGTGATAGAACGGTTCGGTCTGCGTCAGGATGTCGATGACGTTGACGCTTTTTCCGGAACCGGTCGTGCCGATGACCACGGCGTTTTGTGGCGTCTGGCTGTTGCCTTCTCCAACGAAGGTCCGTCCTCCGACCAGATTGCCATTCGGGCCTTCGTAGATGAACTCGGCACTTTCAAGATGTCCGACGGGGGTAGAGGAGAAGGGGAGTATGTTGGCGACGAGTGCGTCATCGTAATCATGCCAGAGCGCGTCGTAGCGCCCGAACGACCATCCCGGCCAGGTGGAGTAGAAAAAGTTTCTCGCGGACGGCTCGAGAGCCGGCTCGTACGCCTGAGCGCGCTCCATGCTGCCGATGGCCGCTTTCAGGGCGGTGAGTTTCGCGCGAAGATCTTCCCGGCTGCGGTCCCATGCCCGGATAATGTACTGGAGCCGGTAGGGTGAACTGTCGCCGTTGGAGTAGCGCGCGATCTTCGCAGCCTTCGTTCTCATGGCCGCGAGGAGCTTCACTTTCTTCAGGCTCTCGTAGTCGCCTTCCACGCGATTGAGCTCCTTTTGCTCTTTCTCGATCAACTCCTCAACGTCGACCGCTTCCACGTTAACGGTAATGGCGTACTCACGGAATCCTAGCTTGGTGAGGAGATAGGCAATGCTGGGACGTGTGCGTTTCGGCAGCGATTTGAGGACCAGTATCCCGTGGTAGTAACCGTCGAGATAGAAACCGGTGTCGGGTTTGTCCAAGGGCCGGCCTTCACCAAGCCAGCAGTTTTCTTGGATCGATTTGGCCGGGTCGAAAAATTCGAGCGGATCGGTGATTTTCTGTTCCGGCAGCGAAGGATTCAGGAATTCCAGATAGTGGAGGAAGTGATCGGCATCGGTCATCGGCCGCACCTGACCGCCACCGGTGCCGAAGAGGGCCTGCAGGAATTGTCCCGTTTGTTTGAATTGCTCGCCGTAGGCGTTGAGGAGCGCTTCGTTTGTGAAGCGTCCTGCTTTCTGGCCGATGGCTTCGGCATCGACCGGCATCGTGAAATAGAGACGTAGTCGCTCGCGCCGGAGTTCGCCGTCATCGATTAGACGTGAGTAGCGCACGAATCTCTCGTTGCGCTGGCGCGTGCTCCATTCGTTGGTGGAGTATTTGATCGTATCGTCGCGGTATTTTCTCAGGGCCGCCCGGTAGTTTGAGTCGGTGGTCCATTGCACCTGCATCCGCCAGTCGGGTTTGAGCACAGAGAGCAGGGCGGTCAGATCGGCTTCAAGTGCGTTGTGGTGGACAGGGTCTGCTTGTTCGAGGTCCGGTGCGATTATTTCAAATCCCCGGGAAATGAACCCGCCACGATGCAGGCCCTCGAAGACGATCACGTTTTCACCAAAGTATCCGTCGGTGGGCTCGATTCTCATGGTCAATCCTCCGCTGCTTCAGCGAGCGCTTCCTCCAAAAGCTCTTCAGTCGAAGAAAGCTTTTCCTGGAGTTTTTTGTAGGTTTCCCGGGGGACAACGGTCTCGGAGTGTTCGGTCGGGGAATTGATTTCCGTGACGCCGGGGCCGGACTTTTTCTCGGTGGCAGCGCGCTCCCGGCGGGCGGTGCGTGAGGGAGAAACCGCTCGCGCGCGCCTTGGGATTTTCTCGGCACCCGCTGCTGAAACTGCGTGCGCGGTATTGGTAAATGGATTGGTGAGCCTGCGATGGCGCGGCCCGAACCGGAACTCGAGCATGCCTGATTCAACGAGGACCGATTCGAAGAAGTCGGTGTCGTAGTGCGCAGGCTTGTTGTTCTTGAGCGCGAAGACGTACGCCAGCGAGCCGAGGCAGAGGATTATGCCGATGAACAGGCACAGGAGCAGCGACACGCCCAGGATGCCCCAGAGAAAGATTACCATCATGATGGTGGCGCCTCCCGATCCGAGGAGGTACCAGCCGGAGTTTCCGGTCATTCCCAAGAATTCACCGGAGGACTGTGCGCCTTGATTGGCGTCGTGTTCGTTCAGGTGGATCGAATTCATGGGAGTCGATGCGAGGTGGTTACGGCGAAAACGTACTGACCCCGGCGGCTTCAAGGCCCATGTTGCTCCACATCGTGCGGACGATCGCAAAGGCTAGGCCGCTGATCATCGCTCCGGCAAAAGCCCACTTCGCGATGGCTTGCCGCCCCATCATCATCGAAACTCCGGCCGCCACGATGCCGATGGCGGCGAGCGTACCGCTGAGGTACATGATGATCGCATTGCCGGATTCGGCGGCGGTGCGAAGGTCCACGCCGGCTTGGGCATGCGCGAGCGTGGGGACTGCCAATAGTGTCGTGAGGAGGACAAAGCGCCGGGTCTGCCGGCCGCCCACAGGTTCAGAAATCGTTTCCGAATAAATGCGCAGCGCTTTTATCAATAGGGCCGCACCGAGAATGGACGCCACGTAGGGCGTCATCCAAATCAACGTTGTCATGGTCTTCTCCGCTTTTTCGGCGCTTGAGGGGGCCGTCTCCCGCGCATTGCCATCGTGGCATTTCACGATTGGTGCTGCGCGACAGAGAAGAAAAAATAGACCGAACTGCCACAATGCCGTGCCTCTACCGAAAATTAGGTAGATAACTGTCGGGAACATTGTTTGCCGGTGAACTATTGCGTATATGATTTACTCTTTGATGTAGTTACTACTTGAGATTCGGAAATTCGGGCCCCTGAATTTAATCTATATCCATATATTTGCGCATATGCGCTATGTGTGTCCACGGAATGGAGTGTTGCGACCGGTGGATACGAGACATGCAATCACGAACCCGTGACCGGCCGAGTTGACTTCTCTCGGTCCTAGTTCGCCCGCCGTGCCTCACGCGCTGGCAATGTTTGCAGCCAGGCTCTTGCTGCCACGGCGTCGGATTTCATCCAGCGGCCTAGCAAGCGGTCAATCGCTTGATCTTGGAAGCTAGCATCAGTCATGTGGGCCAACCAGTTTGCCGCTTGAGAGGGAGATCGATCCGCCCAAAGGTCGATGATATCGAGCGCGGTCTCCGTCAGTAGTGATTCGGATTTGACCGCCTTGGTAAGCCAGTCGGCTCCGAGGTCGGGATCAGTGACGGAAATGGCTTTGGCACTAAGGGCTAAAAGCTTTTCTCGAAGAAGAGGATTATCGATGCTGTTAGTCCAGTTCGCCGCAGCAGAAAAATCACGACCAAACCACACAAACGCAGACATCTCTAACGCGTTTGTCTGCTCTTCACCTGCATTCATCATCTGAGCGATTCGAACAGCGATGGCGGGGTCACTTTCTGCCAATTCAAAAACCGCCTGGCTCAGCATTTTCTTTCTCCATTCGCCCTCTGGTAGTCGCTCGCAGTACGAGCATAACTTATCCAGGTTCGTCGCCATATAGCGGGTGATAGTCAGGGCGTGTTCTTCTGTGGAATCTCGCCTGGCGGCTATCCAGTCCGCGGCCGGTCCCGGGTCTTCGATCAACCAGCATTCGAAGGCTTTAGCTCCGAATGGAGTATGGAATTCGTCTATAGATAAATCCCTAACAATCTGCGCCGCATTTCTAGCCGTTAAAAGAGCCACGAGCCTTCTGCTCAAAATATTTCGGATCTCCGTATCAGCAACATCCGTCGCTAGCCAGCGTCGCAATATTTCATGCACGTCCTCATTCCCAAATTTGTCTGCGTCAGGTCCAGAGAGCGCGAATTCAGCTGGCACTCCTTTAAAATTCACAGCTTTGATTTTTGCGTGAATGCCTGCTGAAAGTGGAAATGGAGCGACCGGATCCAGGTGGTGGATCTTCGACCGGAGTATGTAGATCGCGCCGGCGACTCCGAGTAGGAGGCAGCAAAGCTGGCCGGAATACGTTTTCATTTATGATGCACTAAGCATCTTCTGAACGGAGGCTCGTTTGACGTCGAGGTACAGAAGTACGGCCGGGCGTTGAGGGTCTTTTTTAGCGGACTGACGGTGGCCATACGCCTCACATCAGGATCGCCGTGGGGGCGGCGATCCTGTCGTACTTACTAAGCGAAACGAAGATTACTGCGGAACTAATTTTATGTAATCGATGAAAAGTCTGTAATCACTGCTGCTGGAATTTTTTCCGGTGATCGTGAATCGAATGTGTTTGTCGCTTGTGGTAGCCGGTTGAAATGAACCAATAATAAACTCGGTGTAAACGACCCCACTGGCATATTGATCCTTTGCACTGCCGATGTTTCCAAAGGTGCTGCCGCTTGCGGCCTTCGTCGCAACTTGAAAGATACCGCGATTGGTGTAGTTTTTAACCCCTACTTTAATCTGATAGTTACCGGCAGCTACATTGGGTAAAAGCAACGTAATGCTGTCTCCTGCCGCATTGGCGGCGAAGGATAGGCCCGCACTGTTGCTTAAGTTGGAGTCCCCCGAACTTGGGGTGGCGGAGTCCCCGGAACTGCCGAGGATACTAAGGTTTTCTGCTTCGAATTGATAGCCCGCCTGGGTGGTGGTTAGATAGGTGGCGAGGGTTTTCAGGTGAACGTCCGTGTTCGCTCTAATCCCGTCAGTGACCCATAGTGAAACCAACTTCGCTCCATTTTCCTGAAAGTGGCTGTTATCAGAGTTTCCGTTCGGATAGTTGGGAAATTGGCCGGCTGGAAGATTCATAAAAATCTTCGTTGTCGTGTAAGTCTGGCCAAGTGCTTCGTATCCGGCGATAGTCCGGGCCGTAAGATCGATAAGAGGGCAGGCTTTCGATGCTGCGACTGCACGCATGGAAGCAGGGTAGTCTCCGTGAGATGGTATTAATTTTCCGTTACTCCATCCTCCGGTGTTGCGTTCACATGGGGTGACGAGCACTGGATAGGCGCCTTTGGCTCTTGTTTGGTCGATATATCTAATGAGGTATTGTTGGTAGGTGGTCCATGGCTCGGTGTACTCGGGAGCACCCACATGTGAATCGTTATGCCCAAACTGAATAAAGACATAGTCGCCTGCTATGACGCTGGCGATCACCGGTGACCAATAGCTGTTGTAAAAAGTTAAACTGCTCGCGCCTGAAACCGCAGTGTTGTTGATAGCGACAGTGCCTGTTTGGAATAGGCGTGGAAGTTGTTGCCCCCATCCTTGTTGAGGGTATCTGCCTGTTCTCCAAATACAGACCGTGGAATCGCCGATCAAGTGGACCGTTGGAACGGCTTTGAGTGTGGTCGCGGCCAGCAGGCAGGCGACGGCTAACAATAGCATTTTTCTCATGAGGGGTAGGGTTACTATAGGTTTATCGCTCCAAGCCACTGGAGCGTTTCCTGGCGAAGACCGCGCTATTCGGTCATTTCGGATTTCGCCAATATCAAAGGTCTATAAGGGGAAACCTTTGATAACATATGCGAGCATCACGTGGATTCCGTGATCAACCCTCAAAGATATACCGATAAGACCTGAAACTTGGCATTGTTTACGATTCGTAAGCCTTGAAGGCCTCGTATGCCGGCGCAGAGGTAACTTAAGAAAGTTGTTCGCCTTTGCGGAGAATGAATCCGCCTTTTGGAACGACGGTGCCTCGGGTACTGCCTTCGGCGACGCGCCTAGGCACGTCGCCAATCCTATCCATCGTGTGATCTTTCTAAAGCTCTGGAGTTTTTGCTCTCCCTCCCGGTCATTTCGACCCCGCGCCCCAGTCAAACACTAGCAGTGACACGCCCTGCCTCGGCAGCGAGAAGTTTGTCGCCACTTCGCCGTTCTTCACCTCCACCGCCGACACATCGCCTATCGTCGTCAGCTGACTTTCTCTCTCCAACTGCGTATACTGCTCCTGCGTCGGCGCGATCGGTGACCCCATGCGCTTCCAAGTACCGTACGCATTGCTGTGCAACTCATCGACGCGATAATGCGTCACCAGCGTGCCGTGCACGTCGGCTGGGAATCCCGTGATCCGCAACGTCACCGCCGCATCCGCCCCGGCCACGTCGTCGTCGTGATAGTGCCACACCATCACCGCGATCTTGGTTTTATCCACGCTCGCGAACGCTGCGACATCCGGTTGCTCGCGCACACCCGTTTTCACCATTACCTCGAGCGGCACTTCCGCCGAACTAACCGCCGCGACCCGCTCGCCGCTCATCTTCGAAAACATTCGGAAAACATTCAGCACCGGTAAATCGACTCCGTTCGTGGCGAGCGCTCGAAAACCTGCGAACCACGGCTGATCCTCAAACTCAAACGCCCACGTCACCGCGCCCTCGAAGTTCACGCCATGCTTGTCCGCGAGCAGGTGTTTCCGCGCAAAACTCGCCGCCGTGTAGCTCGAATACATCGTCCCGTTGCGGTACCCATTCTGCGGCCCCTGGCACGCCGCGCAACCCTCCGGATCCGATTCGCCAAGGATGATCGGCCTGTCCTTCAGCTCCGCGACCGCCGCAATTTTCCCGAACCCGCGATCGATCGCCCTGAGCTGATTCGAGATACCCATGCGCACATGCCCGTCGACAAACACTGGAGATCCCTTCGCGTGAAACGCCAGAAAGTCCGTCGGCGTCCCGACTTTGCCCGTCGCATAATTTTTTCCGCTGACGACGTGCTTCAGAAAATCGTCCATGAACTTTCCGCCGCCACCCGCTGCGTGAGGCCCTCCCACCCTTGCCGTCGGCAGCGCCTGTCGCACGCCGTCGATCGCATAATCGTGCGTCTTGTGCCACTCCTCCGGCGTGCCTTTCCAGTAGTCACCATCCGCCTCGTTCCACACCTCCCAATACCACTGCTCCACCTCCGCGCGCCCATAGCGCTCCACGCAGTGATTCACCCACTGGTAAACGAGTTCGCGCCACTTGTTGTAGTCCTTTGGCGGGTATGCCCAGCCCGTGATGATGTTCTTATAAGGCAGCCCTGGACGCCACTCATGGCGATATGGCTCCGGCTTAGTCGAAAGCGCCTGCGGCATGAATCCGATCTGCGCAAACGGCCGCACCCCGCGCGCGACGTACGAATCGAAAATCCGATCCACGATCGTCCAGTCGTACACCGGCTTCCCCTGTGCATCCTCGGTGTACACATTTGTGCTGCCCCATTTCAGCGCGGGAGTCCCGTCGCCGCTCGTGAGCAGATTATGCGCGCGAAAGAAAACCTGCTGCGGTTTCAATTCGCCGAGATGCTTCAATAATTTCTGTCCGTCCTTCATCGTCGCGTAGTTCGGTTCGTCCGCGCCGAAGAATCGCCACACCGGCTTCAACTCGCCTTGCCGCTTGGTCGCATCGACCTGAATCGAAACCGGAAATGCCTCCGCCGCCTGCGCGGCCGATGCCACCAAAACAGCCGTCACCAATATACGCACCAATATCGAGTGGATTTTCATGGGTAAGATGCCACCGAATCGCCCTGCCTTTAACATTGCAACCCAGCCGAACTGTAAGCCAACGCTCTTCATCCGCTCTCGTTTACACTGCTTTCGGCGCTATGGGATTGCCGGTGGGAACGACTTTACGGTCCAAAGAGAGGAAGTGAGAAAGAACTTTGCGGCGGCCTGCTCAGGCACGTTCTTTTCTGCGCATGCTATTTCTTAATCGTGTGGGTTCGGCCGCGTTGATCGTTTGTATATTGGCCAGTGCGCTAGCCGCAGAGGTGGTGACTGTATCGGTCGATGTAGAAGCAACGGGCAGGCCGATCAGCCGGAATTTGGTTGGGATTTTTTTCGAGGATATTAACTATGCGGCGGATGGAGGGCTGTACGCTGAGTTGGTGCAGAACCGGTCGTTCGAATATCAAGCGACGGAGCAGATGACGTGGAATCCGATGACGTCGTGGGAGGTGGTGCAGCGTGGTGAGGCGAAGGTGACGGTGATGATCGATGCGGCGGATCCTTTGCACACGAACAATCCGAAGTATGCGGTGCTAAGGGTTGGGGCGGTGGGCGCTGGCGCGGGGATCGCAAACGGGGGATTTGGCGGAATGGCGCTAACCGGGGGCGAGCGTTATGATGTGTCTTTGTTCGCGAAGCATCTCTACCATGGTGATCGCTGGGGGAAAACGGCGAATGAGGGCGATGCGTTTCCGTTGATCGTGCGCTTCGAGTCGGCCGATGGGGAAAATCTCGGCGAGGCGCAGTTGGAGGCGCCGATGCCGAAGCGGACGTGGCAGCGGTTGAGCGCGACGATCACGGCGAAGCGAACGGAGCCGACGGCGAGGTTGCTGGTGCTGGCGACGCAGCCGGGCGGGGTGGCGGTGGATGTCGTTTCGGTTTTCCCGCAGAAGACATTTCGCGGGCGGAAGAACGGGTTGCGGGCGGATCTGGCGCAGGCGATCGCGGACTTGAATCCAAAGTTCATGCGTTTCCCGGGCGGGTGTCTGGTGCACGGCAATGGGCTGGGCAACATGTATCGCTGGAAGGACACGATTGGGCCGATCGAGCAGCGGCGGGGGCAGGAGAATCTGTGGCGTTACCACCAGACGGTGGGGCTGGGGTACTTCGAGTATTTTCAGTTTTGCGAGGATATCGGCGCGGCACCCCTGCCGGTGGTGCCGGCGGGCGTGTGCTGCCAGAATTCGGCTTATTCGAACGGGCTCGGGCAGCAAGGGCTGCCGCTCGACCAGATGAGCGCGTACATCCAGGACGTGCTCGACCTCATCGAGTATACGAACGGGTCTGCGACCTCGACGTGGGGCGCGAAGCGGGCGGCGGCGGGGCATTCGGAGCCGTTTGGCTTGAAGTATCTTGGAGTGGGTAACGAGGACCGGATCACGCCGGTGTTTCGGGAGCGTTTTGAGATGATATACAAGGCGGTGAAGGCAAAGCATCCGGAGATCGTGGTGGTCGGGACAGTCGGGCCGTCTCATCAGGGCTGGGATTTCGAGGCGGGGTGGAAAATCGCGGACGAGTTGAAGCTGCCGATGGTGGACGAGCATTACTATGTGGAACCGGAGTGGTTTCTCGCGAACACGCGACGGTATGATTCCTATGACCGAAAGAAGTCGAAGGTGTATCTCGGCGAATGGGCGTCGCGGGGAAACAAGCTGACCAATGCGCTCGCCGAGGCGGCTTACTTGACCGGGCTGGAGCGTAATTCGGATGTGGTGACCATGGCTTCGTATGCGCCGTTGCTCGCGAAGATCGGGAACACCCAGTGGAATCCCGATCTGATCTATTTTTCGAATACGGAGGTGTTCCCGACGGTTAATTATTACGTGCAGCAATTGTTCAGTCTGAATGCCGGCGATGAATGGCTGGAACCGGTGGTGTCCGGCGGCGGCTCGGCGAACGCGGTGGAGTGGGAGAAGCGCGGGCTGGCGGTGTCGGCGGTGCGTGACAGTGCGAGCGGGGACGTGATCGTGAAGATTGTGAATGCGAGTGCCGAAGGGCGAAGCGTGCAGGTGAGGCTAGCCCGGGCGGGGAGGCTCTCGAAACAGGTGGTGAGGACAGTTCTGACGGGCGATCAGGCGGCGGTGAACGATGCGAAGACACCGCGAGCGGTCGTGCCGGTGACAGAGGTCATCGGAATGAGTGACGATGGAAAGGGGGGCGGTGTCGCAGCTATCGCGAGTGCGGCGCATTCGCTGACCGTGGTGCGGATTCAAGCCAAGCCCTGAGCGCAGGCGCGGAGTTGCCGGGAATCTAAAGAAGCGCGGCAACCGGTGGCGGCGCGCTCTTCTGTCTTTAGAGCAATTGCTTAACAGGCGATGTGGCAGCTACCGGAGGGATTCGAAGGCAGGCCTACTTGTGGAGCTTTGCACGGTTGGTCTCCGATTGATTTAACGGATGCGCACAAATGTATGAAGTCTGCTGCCCTGGGTGCATCAATGTCCCTTGAAGCTCCAAAGACGGCAGGCTGAAATTCCATTACCCCCGCTTAAAGCCCGCCTGATTGGAAAGTGAACACGTTAACGGTGTCTGCCTTGGGTACTTGTTCGATTTTCCTGAAAACATGTTGGTATAAACGGGGGGTTAGGGGAATTGAACGAGGTGGGGTGGTTCCCACCTCGTTCATACTTCTGCTATGGTGGGGACTGCTAAGATCGTTCCGAACGCTTGACGGAGTGACTGTCGATTTGTGACGGCGTCTTTATACTTACCTTAATATATGAAATATTATAGTCCGTAGGTGGCTTATTTGCGGTAGGGCGCTGTGAAGCAGTGTAATCGCGATGAATCGTTGCTAGTCGACGACCGTTGAGTCGTCGGAGACCGTGTTAAATTCATGCGGACAAATTAGCGCCGCTTCCAGAGGCGGGTATTGTGGAGTGATTAACTTTTAACTATCAGCTGCTTAATTGCTTCTGTTCAATGGGGGGCGTCGGGTACTGCGGAATCGGTGATCGCGATGGAATGCACGAAAGGGGCGCAGAACTGTATATCAAGGTTCCTTGCTTCGAACTCCTGTCCGCAACTGTGTAAAGCCTGGTGTGATTCATTCCGCATTACGCCAGTTTAATACCAACCTTCATGGGGGGACACACCGTCACGCTCAAATCGCGCCGACCACTGCGCATCACGCTTAGCCTCGGCGACACCTTGTTGCCTGTGAGCGCTTCGGCGAACGATCGCGCTTTGAGGTCGCTGACGCGCCTTCTCTCAACGCAAGATGCAATGAGACTTAGCAAATCTTTGGTCGTTCGTGCGGCTCTCTTTTTCTTATCATGTATTCTGCTTTCTTACCCTATCGACGGTTTTGCAGTCTCGTTTCCATGCTTGCTCTAACTGGCGTGGCCCAAGTTGCAGCGTTGCGAGGCGTTGATACCTCCCCTGATTTCGAGTTGGCTGGTTCCCAGCGAGCGGCCCCTTTTATTCTTGAGACCGGAATCGACCCTGCGGTGGTGCGAGCGGCTGATGACGTGAGAGCTGATATCGAACGAGTCACCGGTCGAACGCCTGATCGTTTGGCAAGTATTCCCGGCGAGGCGTCCCAGCTAGTAATTGTGGGGGTGGCGGGGCAAAGTGCCACGCTTGAGCGCTTACAAACCGCCAAGAAGATCGACCTGACCGCTCTCGTGGGGGCGTGGGAAACATTCGTGGTTGCGGTCGTCGACAATCCACTTCCAGGAGTTGAACGCGCGCTCGTAATTGCGGGCAGCGACCGACGCGGGGCAATCTATGGACTCTACGAAATTTCAAATCTCATTGGTGTTTCGCCATGGACTTGGTGGGCAGATGTGCGAGTACCTAAGAAAGATCGGTTGATAATTCCGGCGGGCACGCGGGTCGTCGGCCCCCCATCGGTGAAATACCGTGGTATTTTTATTAATGATGAGGATTGGGGCTTGCTGCCGTGGTCTGCGGAGACTTTTGAGCCCGAGGTTGGCAACATGGGGCCGAAAACTTATGGGAAAATATTCGAGCTCGTGCTTCGCCTTCGAGGAAACCTTGTCTGGCCCGGTATGCATCCGACAACTCGCGCCTTCAATTATTACGCCAAGAACAAAGAGGTCGCGGACGCCTACGGTGTCGTAATGGGGTCGTCTCATGCGGAACCGATGCTCCGGAACAACGTGGACGAATGGAAGGCGCCTGAACACGACTACGATTACATCGCTAACCGGAAGGGTGTCCTCAGCTACTGGGAAGAGCGCGTAGCATCGAATGCGCGCTTCGAGAATGTCTACACACTGGGAATGCGTGGAATTCACGATTCGCGCATGATCGGACCGCGCGATAACGCGGAGCGTGTACGTACGCTCGAGAAAATCTTTTCGGATCAACGATCCTTGCTTGCTCGTTATGTGCGACCGGATGTCGAGCAAGTCCCCCAGATGTTCTGCGCGTACAAGGAAGTTTTGGAACTTTACCGCCTTGGTTTGCAGGTCCCCGGCGACGTAACCCTCGTATGGCCGGACGATAATTTCGGTTATATCAGAGCGTTTCCCTCCGAGGTCGAGCGCGCTCGCAAGGGAGGGTCTGGAGTATACTATCATCTCTCTTATTTGGGACATCCGCTGTCCTACCTCTGGCTGGCAACCACGCCGCCGGCTCTGATCTGGCAGCAAATGAACCAGGCCTATGAATACGGTGCCGATCGTCTGTGGATTGCCAATGTGGGCGATATCAAGCCTGGAGAGATTGCGACCGAGTTCTTTCTTCAGATGGCTTGGGACGTAAAGAAGTGGAAACCGGACAATCTACCGCAATTTCTCAAGCAATGGGCAGCGCGGGAATTCGGTCCGGAGCATGCCGAGGCTATCGCGGAAATGCTCTCCCAGTACTATGTCCTGAATTTTCAACGAAAGCCCGAACATCTCCAATGGTGGCTTCCTGGTCAGCCACGCCAACCGAGCTCGCTTACTGACGAAGAAGTTAAACAGCGCCTAGAAGCATTCAGCCAGCTTCGTCAGCGCTCGGAGCTGCTACGGGATAAGCTTCCGACGGATTCTCGAGATGCGTATTACGAACTCGTTCATTATCCAATTTCGGGAGCCGCTCTGGCCAACGAACGCTATTTTCTTGGTGAACAGGGCAAACGTGCTCAGGCCGAGGCTGCTCATGCCGCACTTGTGGCAGAGGCGCGGACATTCAATGAGGTAGTCGCGTCGGGGAAGTGGCGGGGAATGGTCTCTCTTGAACCCGCAGACGAGCAGTGGAGCACGATGCGTATCGCCCCGTGGGCTCCCTTCGACCATCCCCGTCCTTCAGTGCCGTCTCCAGCTCCTGGTAGCTATGTGGCTCTTGCGGGCGGGGACTTCGTTCGGAATTCCGCATCCGGCAAATTTTCGTGGAGGTTGATTCCAGGGCTCGGGCGTACCGGAAAGGCGGTTACAGTTTTGCCGTCGGTTATGTCGCAATACGAAGGGACTTCGATCGCACAGGCACCCTATCTTGAGTACGAAGTGCAGGTGCCTCGCGCCGGTCAGCATACGATCGAATTGCAGTTGCTTCCCACTCACCCGCTTAACGGTCGTTCGCTTCGAATGGCAGTTTCAGTGGGTGATGAGCCGCCACGCGCGGTGACTTTGGAGGTCGGTGAAAATCGCGCGTGGTCTCAAGGCGTACTCGCAGGATCTCTGTCGGCGTCCATCCAGATGCCGTTTGCTTCCCCGGGCCGGCATAAGCTGAAGGTTTTTGGAACCGATGCCGGCGTGGTGCTCGACCAGATCATCGTCAATTTTGATGCGCAGCATTCAACCTACCTAGGACCCACGGTTAAACAGATAGGCTCGGGGAAGTAGGTAAGTGGCTTTCTAGCCAAAAAATGCCGACAGAATTAACGATTTATAGTCTATGAATTTCATCTTTGCGACCACCGGTGGCTCACTATCCAGTGCGGCTGGATCCATTTTCTTGGAGCTAGCTTTTGTCGATTACCTCATACTGGCCGTTTATTTCGCTTTTGTAATTGGCATTGGCTGGGTGCTTCGCACTCACCAAAAAACAAGCAGCGACTACTTCGAGGGAGGTCGTTCGTTGCCGGCTTGGATCTGCGCTCTTGGTTTCATCGGAGCTAATCTAGGCGCTCAAGAGGTCATGGGGATGGCCGCTTCTGGAGCGAAATACGGCATCTCAACCAGCCATTTCTACTGGGTAGGCGCCATCCCCGCGATGGTGTTCGTTGGCATTTTCATGATGCCTTTCTACTATGGCTCAAAAGCGCGTTCAGTACCGGAATACCTCAAGCTTCGCTTCGACGAGAAAACCCGGGCTTTTAACGCGATCACCTTCGCTGGAATGACGGTTTTTTCATCAGGCATTTCGATGCACGCGCTCGCACTGCTGATGCAGGCGATCCTCGGCCTGAATTACCACGTTTGCATAGCCGTCTCCGGGTTGATCGTCCTGGTCTATATCTACACGGGCGGACTTACCTCAGCCATCTATAACGAGGTTCTTCAATTTTTCCTGATCGTCCTTGGCTTCCTGCCACTGGTGATCATCGGCCTCAAAGACATCGGCGGCTGGGATGGCCTCATGACACAGTTGGGTCTCTATTCAGAGGCGAAGGGTATGCCCGGTGCTTGGTCGTCGTCGTGGGCACATATGGGTGACTCAAGTGCGAACCCAATGGGCGTGGAATGGTTCGGAGTGGCGATGGGTCTCGGTTTCGTCCTCTCGTTTGGGTATTGGTGCACCGATTTTCTCGTGATCCAGCGCGCAATGGCGGCCAAGGATATGAATGCGGCACGCCGTACGCCGCTCATTGCCGCGATTCCGAAGATGTTGTTCCCGGCCCTGGTAATCCTTCCAGGGTTGATTGCCCTCGCTGTTGTTCAGAAAGGCGGCGCACTCGGATTGCCCAGCACGCCGTCAGGAGAAACCGATTACAACATGGTGGTGCCCGCACTTCTCGCCAAATATTTCCCGACGGGGATGCTGGGCATCGGTCTTACCGCTCTTATGGCGTCCTTTATGTCGGGCATGGCGGGCAACGTGACTGCCTTCAATACGGTCTGGACCTACGATCTCTATCACAGCTACGTGCACCCCAAAGCTTCAGATGCGGAACTCATCCGAATGGGTCGCCTTACCACCGTTGTCGGACTCATTGTTTCCGCTGGCTGCGCCTATCTGGCCCGCTCGTTCAATAACATCATGGATATGTTGCAACTGGTGTTTGGCTTTGTGAACGCGCCTCTTTTTGGAGTATTTCTTTTGGGCATGTTCTGGCGCCGAAGCACGGGCCACGGTGCGTTTTTTGGTCTGCTCATCGGAACTGTTTCCGCGATGCTCTTCCACGGGCTCACGCTTCCGGGCGTAAATGTGGCCGCGGGCATCAAAGGGGGCTGGCTCGGTGATCCGCAGCACATCTTCAGCAGCTCGATGGCGCAAAACTTCTGGATGGCGATCTTTGCCTTTTCGGCCTGCTTCTTGAGCACACTCGTCATTTCCCTCGCGACCAAAGCGAACAAGACGGACGATCAACTGCGTGGTCTTGTGTATTCTCTGACCGAGAAGCCTAAAGATGAAGGCGCCGCATGGTACGCGCGACCTGCCACGCTCGGCGCTGTCGTCCTCGCGGGCGCGATTGTCCTTAATGTTCTTTTTTGGTAATCTTTAAAATCCTGTCCAATCATGAAACTGGATGTCCGTTTCCCCATGGGCCTGCTTTTTTTAATCCTCGGCGTGATCCTCTCCGTCTATGGGTTCATCTCTAACCCGGAAATTTATGCCAAACACTCCCTTGGCGTTAACCTGAATCTTCAGTGGGGAACTGTCTTTGGGCTGTTTGGAATCACCATGTTGTTTCTTTCGCGAAAGAGACGTTCTGGCCGGTTCTAACCACCTAGATTTAATTCTTCCTGATTGGGATTCGATAATTCAGGGCCAGGTGACAGTCTGGTGAAGACCACGTCGGTTACGAACGTGTCTATTACACGTGCGGCATCTTCCTTTAGAGCCGGTTGAGCTTTCACCCGTGCTAGCGAGTTGTCCTCGATCGCTTGGAAAAGTGGTGCGAGATTGTGGCCGCGGAGTTCGATGCGCCAGTCGCCGATGATGATCTTAATGATAGCTGCTGTTGCGTGGTCCCAGCGTGTTTCCACGTAGTCGTGCCAGGGAAGATTTCGGCGTACATGCTTCCCATCGTCGAAGGTGACATTTGGAGGCTGAGCTGTGGTGTCGAAATGCATTTTTGGCTTACGGATTATCGGTTCGTTTATCATAGGTGAGTTTGTTGTGAGTGATTGCGGGTAAGATGCTCGCGGATTCGATGGGAGATTTCGCGGAACCGAATGCGCATTTTCCGCTTTTTATGCCGGGCGAGCTGTTCGCGGTCAGCAATTTGGCTACGCTGCATGAACTCTGTAGCGAGCTCTCGTCCGTAATCGGTTCGTGCGAGCCGTTGGAGAACATCGTCCTTGTTTGAGAGGTAAATCGCGTGTGCTCCGCGATAGCGTGTGTTCCCCACATAAAACTGGCGGCGAGCCAGAGACCGCGACGCTGTTTCGCCGAGCACTAGTAACGATTCTTCGGATGTGCTTCCTTGCGACCGATAAGACGTCATGGCGTGGCCGTAAGTCCATGCGGCAAAATCAACCGGTAGTTCTCGTCCGTCTGTCAGAACGATTTTGTTGGTCTCGGGCTCTACATGCGCGACTTCCTTGAATTCGCCATTGGTAAATCCGGCGTCCTCGTGCCGTCCTCGGATGAGTAGTTTTTCACCGACGGATACGGCCAGGCGTTCCAGTCGACCAACGTCGAATGCGGTGCTTTGCTTGCGGGTGATCTTCGCTTCACGTCCGTCGGGTCCTCGTACATGAAGGCCGCTGGATGTGACTGCGATGACTTCTGCTGCCACTCCTCGTTTAAAAAAACGGGTATTGCGGATGAAGAGCAGGCGATCTCCGGGTTGGTACTGGTGCCAATGCAGCTTCTGTTCTTTGGTCCACAAAAGGGGTTTAATCGCGTCTTTGAAGACTTCGGTCTTTCCAAGTAAACCGGCGGCGCGTAACGCCGGTCTGACTTCAGCATTGAACCGTTCGATCTCTTCCCAAACCGGAATAACCACCAAGGTTTCAATGCCCGCGGTGCGGTTGCTGACGTAGTGCCTGGCTGCATCGGCGAATAAGCATTGATCGTTCTCCGATTCCCGGATCATGCCGCGGTACTCGGCGAAAGAAAAGGCCTCGGCGATGTCGCCTGTTGCGAGAAGCCGGCTGAAGCGGCGGTCAGCTTCACTGCGCTGGCGCAACACCTCGCTCAGTCGGAAGAGCGGGGTACCGGAATATTGGATGACGTTTCTAAGGGCGTCGCCTCGCTCGACGCTGTAGTGCTGCTTGGTGTCTCCGACCAAGAGAAGGCGTGCCTGAATCGCATAGGTTATTTTGGTGAGTTGGTCGATCTGCTGCGTCGAAAGAAGACCTGCCTCGTCGACCAGAACGACGCGGCTGACGGCTTTCTTTTGCATCTCCTCACTCACGAGAAACCGCTGGAGTGTTTCGGCATTAGCAAAGCCGCTTTGGATCAAGGCGTCCCGTGCACGCGTAGTTGGCGCAAGCGGGAAGAACGGTTGGCCCCCCGACGCCTGATGCGCCTTCTCAATCGCGGAAAGTACCGTGGTTTTTCCAGTACCGGCGTCCCCAATGAGCACGCTCAAAAAGTCGGTGTTGTTCAGCAGTCCCGCCGCTGCGATGCGCTGGCCGGGCGTCAGGCTTTCGGGCAGCGCACTTACTTTGCCTAGTTCAAAGCGCTGGTTGCGACCGGTGGTGATTCTATCGATCGCCGCGTGTTCTTCGCGGCGAATAGTGCGTAGGGACATTTCACTTTCCTTGCGCATCGCATCGGGATGAACATCCAAAGCGTAACGCAGGTCCCGCCAGCGGTAGAAATCCGGATGCAGTTCTAGCGCCGCGCTGAGCACGGCCCCTTCACGCACGACACTGCTCCGTTCATAAACATGCCGGAGTGCCGATTCCAGGACGGATGCTGCTTCACCATGGGACCATTGTTCACGAGGGACCTGCGTGAACGCCTTCTTCACCAGCACCTCCATTGAGTGTGACTCACTGGGCGTTAGTTGGGCTCTTTGCTTCAATCGTACTTGGGGAGTGTCGATCTTGGTGAGTTTGTCAGGGCGGGATTCACGTACGATAACCTCGACTTCCCGTTTTGTTGGCTGGCGCCCCTTCTTTATAGCGAACTCTTGGGAGAGCTTCTGAATCTGAAGTGTTCGTTTCGAAAACCGTTCACGTAGATGCTCAACTCCACGGATTGAAAATCCTTTCGAATTCATCTCGTAAGGGTCATAGCCCAAGGAACGCAGCCGGCTGGCGAGTTCGCGGTAAAGTACCTGTCTGATGTAAGGCGAAGCGCGGAGCATTTCGGCCGGTTGCAAGGCGAACCAGCCTGTGCGCGGACGATCCCAGGTAGCATTGGCGAGAACTGCGTGAGCGTGGAGTTGAGGATCTAGGTCGCGGCTCGTGTCGTGGACGAACAATGCGCCGACAAAGTTGGCGGTCAGGCGGAAGTCTTCACTGAAGGCGGCTTCGCCACGGCGTTCCCGTACGGCGGCATAACGTTCCATTTCTCCCAGAGTTGTCCGGACGGATTCGATGAAGGCATCGCGAACACGGTTGTCTCCGCCCAGCATTGCGAGAACACTGACGTCTTTAGGTGCGGACAACTGGATATCGAAGAACGCGACCCGGTTCGCATTGTCCCTGGGAGTTAGCGGGCCGCCGTTAATGGGGTGGCGATTTTGCCGAAGGGCCTCAAATGGTTCGTCGGTGACCGGTCCTGACAAGCCGAGTGCCTTGGCACCTTCGCCAATCCACTCTCCCTGTATCTGCTGTTCACCTTCGGCCCAGTAATCATTTTTGCGAAGATGCTGGGTGAGATAGGTCGACCCGTTGCGAATGACTCCGACTGTGATCATGCCGACAGCACGGCCGGCCGATCTGAGTTCTTCAATGGCCCACGCCTACCGATTCCGCGGTAGGCCGCCTCCGTATTCGGTGTAGACAATTTTCGGAGCGTATCTGGTTGGTCCGGACCGCTGGCTTCGAAAAGCGGGGAGGGTGGGGCAGGGGTTCTGGTGCTTTGTGGGAAACAGACGCAATACCCGAAGGTTCGTTGTCACTTCGGTTGGGACCAAAAAGCGCGCCAGATCAAATGCGGGCGCCTCCCCCTTTTTTCGGTAGGCGCACTGCATCGCGGGTGCATTAGGTGCACGCTTGGTTTTAGCCGAATCTCATATGAAACGGCTACCAGCACCTGATGTTTTGATCCGCGAATGGATAAAAAGTCCGCACGTTTTTACCGTCGTCGCGTTCTTGATAGCGTGTGGTTTCGTGGGAATTGGAGTGTGGTTTATTCTCCGAAACCTGCGTAGAAATGAGCCAGGTTTACGTGCGCCATGCGCGCTTTGCTTTGCGTTGATCATCGCAAGCGCGGGCGTTTTTGGAGCGGATCGGTTAACGGCGGAGTGGGGCATTGGCGTGGGAATTCTTTTCTGCGTGTTATCGGCATCGCTGTTTTTATACGCGGATCATCGCCGTTTCGTGCGAGATCCCACGGGCAAAGTGGTCGCCGATCGTTGGGAGATCGCTTTGAAGTTCGCGGGGTTTCAGTGGACGCGCGATAAAGCCAACCGGCATTTCTATTTCACGGGCGATACCGGATCAGGAAAAACGTCGGGAATGAATGGGCTCTTGGACGCTTTATTGAAACGAAATCCCAAGCTGGGAGGTGTCGTCGTCGCAAATAAAGGTGATGAGTGGTTTAATCTGCAGAGGCTCGCCAAGAAGCACGGACGTGAAGATGATATTATTCACTTAAGACCTCGTTTACTTGGTGAGTCCGAGAAGCCCAAGCATCGGCTAAACGTGGTAGGTGACCAGCGTCTGCCCTACACTACACGAGCGCGACTTTTGGTGGATACCGCAGCGGCCCTCAACCCAAAGGACGAAAAAAGTTTTTTTAAGACCAAAGGTACGGGCCACATTGTGCGAGCATTTGAGCTTCTCGGATATTTGAGACGCCCGGTCACCGCGACGAATGCACACTTGGTGCTCACATCCAAAGCCTATCGCGATGTGGCTTTGGTTGAGCTAGGAAAGCAGGACACCACTGCCAGAATCCTGGCGCTGACCAACCATATCGCGGCTACTTTTGATGAAAGCACCGCGAAAGAGCAGAGCGCCGGTGAGGTTGGAACTTCTCAAAACTATCTCGAATACCTCGGAACGCCGCAGATCGCCGAGGTGTTCAGTTCGGACGAGCCTGACACCTGTTCGTTTGCTGACATCGATAACGGGAAAATTTTCTGCATCGATGTTCCGCAGGATTTCACCACGGAGCGTCAGTACATCTTTACCGTGATCAAACTTCTTCTCTACCGGCATGCGCTCCGAAGATATGCCTTACCGCCTTGGAAAAAGCATGCGCTGAATCAGTTGGTGTACGTGGGCGATGAATTTCAGAACGCGATCACGGCGAGTTTTGATGGGACCAGTGATTTCAATGTGATCGATCGTTTGCGTGACTGCATGCTGATGCTGGTGATTTCTTCACAGGCTTTCGAATCGCTGATTCCGCCGCAGACCAAGGAACAAGCGGAGGTTTTGGCGCTCAATCTGAAAAATCTTTTCATGTACCGTGCGGCGTCGGAGCTCGACGCTTTGCGGTGCGCGAATGTTCTCGGAAAGCGTTGGGTCGAGCGCGCAACTCGTACGGTCCATTCGGACCATACTTCACAAACCTATCAACGTGTGGAGGAATTCTGGATCAAACCATATGAGTTTCGCTCGCTTCCCGACCACCAGGCCGTCGTGCGACACTGCACAAACGGTTTCAAAAAAGTTAACCTTCGCCCCAAACGCTCGTAGTTACCTCGATGAATTCCTCAGACAATAATCCCTTGATTGACGTACAGACGATGCTCGCATTGCGAAAGGGGCCCAACGCTCTGACGGCGATAACTGAAAAGCTTCGCGTGAAGGAAATGGGGCCTGCCGATCACATCCGGACCAAACATGAGGTGAAGATTTTCATCGAGAGCGGTACGGTGGAAAGCGCGAAAGCGCTCGCTAGAACGGCCCAAGAGCGATTGAAAGCGAATGAGGCTGCTGAACGTAGATTGGCGCAAAATAGAGAAGTGGGGCAGCGATTAATCCAATAATTTAAGGCCGCGATTGATGCAGATACTCATTAGTTACGAGGGCCTCGAGGCTCTTTGTCCGCGTTATATCCAAGTTCTGATGACGTTGGAAAAGCGAGCAGGCAGATCCTCATGTCGGTACTTGTAAATTATCGATGCGCCCGAAGTTGGAAGGTGAGTCTTAAATAGACGTTCACAAATGGATCACGCGTCTTTGATGTAAGCGTTGCCGTTATAGCTCCAAGATCGCTGCCTTAAGCGGTTATGTGTTCAGTTTTTTGGCGATCAAATCCTTCACCCGATCTTTCCATCCATCGACATGGACTACCCGGTCGAAGTTTTTTCCGAAGCGGCCTGAGAGAAGTTCAACACGGGATTTTGCGCTCAATACTTTCCAGTCCTCGTACATTAGATAAAGCGCGTTTCCGTATTCCGCGTTTTCAAAAATGACGCAGTCATTGCGGAGCAGGCCTCCAATATACCGCGTGAGTCCGGTGGTGCCGTAAAGAAATTGCTTGGGCTTAAGGGTCGCGAGAAAATCAAGGCGCTCTTGGAGAGAGTGTCGTTCTTCCGGACTAATCGCTCGTCCAGTTGTGAGTCGCTTAAAAATCAGGTCTTTCTCACCCGGCGGCAAAATCTCCCAGTTCACGTGCAGTGACCGCATATACTCCGCAAGATCGGTCTCCGATGGAAAGACGTCCGCGTGTCCCACATTTTCTTGTAAGAGGTTGATGCATTCAAGGAGTCGGTCCTGGTCACTGGACCGGATCACTTCATCTACTGTGAACTTGTACACGACGCTTTCGGCGGGCGCGTGCATTTTTTCGACTGTAATAGTCGTATTGCGGGGAGGGATGAAATCGCGCGGGTATCGTTGATAAGGTAGCGCGACTTCATGGGTGCCGTTGTAGTCGTCGCCCCAATTCGGGGCTTCCACGTAGTTATAATGGGTTTCTTTCGGAAGATCTTTTCGAATGATCTCCTCACCATTCACGTTTTTATTGGAGCTTTTGCCACGCGTGGGTAGCGGCACAACGCTGTGGCGCGTGTGTGAAGACGGCAGGCCGAGATGGCGATAGGCCCCAGATTCGACTTCGCCGCGAGGGATCTCGCGAACGGCAGCCACAATCACGGTCTTGGCGTTGATTTTCTTCAGCTTGTTGAGAATCCGCGGCGGGATTTTTCGGTAGTTTTTTTGAGACATATGCTTTTATGAAAATTGAGAAAGGAGATGGGGCATGCGGAGGTATCGCGCAGGATCAAATGGGGTTGGATTTCCCCGATCGGGCCCGCAAAATGGACAATACGACCGCCGGGGAAGGGTACTGCCATCGCTCACCGTGCCGGCATGCGCCCGATAGTTTAAATGGCATCGCGGAAGTCGTTTTTCGGTAACTCCGGCCATAAATTCCATCGCCCCAAGCGATGCCACGACGCCGTTGATGGGCGAAACAGATGGGCCTCGCCCATCCAGCATCGAACGGTCGACACCATAGATGGCTTGCCGGGTTTGTTGGTCGAACGAGGATTCTAACCATCGTGCCACGTCGGCGAGATCTAAAAGCTCTCGGCAAACTAGACATCCGTTGCGCCCGTCGGCGACGCAGACACGGCCGCCGTAGGTGTCGGCAGACGTGACATCAGATGCGAGATCGACGTACGGTTTGCCATAGGCAGCGCATACCTCGTTGAGAACAAAACGAGGACCGTCGTTGTCGAGGCATCCGAAAACCCAGTGCGCTGCACGAATTGCGGAAAAGGCGTTTTCTGAGATAAGCCCGCACTGCAAAGGCAACACTTCCACATCGGGGTTCGTCTCTTTAATGAGCCGTTCTGCGAGCTTTACCTTTGGACTGCCGGGAACCGGGTCGCTGGAACGCGCCCCGACAAAGCGGTTGCGGTTGGTGTCGTCCAGTTCTTCAGGTTCGATGAGAGTTATATGGGCAACGCCGAGGAGTGCTAGATGCTGCACCAAGGGGCTTCCAAGTCCACTAACGCCGATCACGACGACGCGGGTGGCGCGAAGCTTGTCTTGGCCATCTTTGCCAAAGAGGCGAATGTTCCGGTCGTATCGATCGATGTTCATTCCCAGTCCCTCCAAGTTGTTCCTTCGGGTCTGAGGATACGGCCACCGTCGTGAATTTCATCAAGAGCGCCAGGAGTGTTCGGGTTGTTCACCCATGCCAGTGCATCGATTCCATCACGAGCGACGACGATGGAGGCGTACGGACGCCTCTTGAGACGCCACCACATGTGCGGCACGTGTTCTTTGAGACCGCTTATGTCCGAGTAGGAGAAAGCGGCTCCATAGGGGCCAACGTGGGAATGGATTTCCACGAGGGATGCCTGGAGGTCATGCGCGCGTTTAATTATTCCAGCTCGAACGGAATCTTTTAGTTCGAGGTAGTCGGAATAGCGTGCTGCAAAATCGCCGGGCTGCAGGAGAAGGGGCTCGATAAGATGAAATTCCGTTTCACCGCTCGGAGCGCGACGTACCGTCGTGAAGAGGAACGCGGCTTCTTCATATTTTCCATTTGTAGGTAGCAGGTGCTCGATCAGCGCGGAATAGGAGCCCGCTGGAAGATGAAGGCTCGTTTTCATACGCCTTCCTTCAGCCGTGCAGCAAAACTACGAACCCAAGAAAGGAGATTCGATCCTTCGTCTGCGTTTGATGCCGGCTGCCAATTTCCGTCCGTTTGCCACGAGAACAACAACCAGGTGCCGGTAAATGGACTGGCCGGTGCAGCGGCCGTGTTGCTGGGTGCCGCGTCCCCGAATGTCAGGCCCGCTGGCGTCATGAATCCATAGGGGGGCGTTGTGGGGTAAGTGGCGGTGAGTTTGAAACAAACTGGCCCTCGGACTACGGGCTGGCCATTGAGTCGCCAGCCATTGGGGTAGCCAAAATCTGGGACGAGGAACCAGTCTTCACCTCCAAATTCCACATGCGATGCGTCCAGAAAATCGCGACGCAGCAGCGTTAGCTCCTGTTCGATTCGCGTCCTCATGGTTATCCGCGTTTCCAGCGATGTTTTTTTCCGAATCCCTGGCCCGGCTTTACCTCGATGACTTCGTCCACGGCCACGGCCCGCTCGTTGTTATCCTTGTCGATTTCGATGACGCCTTGAGAAAGATCCCAGCCTCCGAGTCGGGCAATGTCGGTCGCAGTGATGGTATCGTGGTCCCAGTCGTATTCTTTGCCTTCGATAACGAGGGTGTATTTCGGAGCTTTCTTACCTGCGGGAGGTGCTTGGTGGTTGATTTGAGAGTTCATGTGCGTAATTTAGAACGCGTGCTAAATATGTCAAGCACTCGCTTTGCATGCTTGATGAAATTAGCATTTTCTCCTAACTTCCCCCCCTGTTCCCATGAGCGACCAATCCCTTAATGACTCCCAACGTGCCGAAGCTTTCGGCTCCTACCTTAAGAGCCTTCGAACGGGTCTTGAGTTATCTTTGCGCCAGGTCGAGGAGATGTCGGATAATCAGGTTTCCAATGCGTACCTGAGCCAGTTGGAAAACGGAAAGATCGTGAAGCCATCAGTGCATATTCTCCACACACTGGCTTCGGCGTACAATGTGCCCTACGAGAAATTAATGGAACGAGCAGGGTATCTACCTTCGGTTGCAAGCACCACTTCGCGCGCAGCAAAACAAGGCGAGACGCATGCACGTGTAATCAAGCATGGGCGTGCTGCGACCTACTCAATTGAGCACTTAACAGCAGAAGAGGAAACAGCCCTGCTGACCTATCTTAATGTTTGGCGGGGGATGCAGAAACGTGAGAAAAACAGATGATAGTTCGCTGAAGCCGTCTGAGTACAAAAAAATCCGCCAGTATGCGCGAAGGGTTCTAGAGGATACCGGCGCATGGGGCCAGCGTCCCACCAATGTGGCCGCTGTAATGGAGGCGGCTAAAGTGACGGAAGTGCCGGACGACGTCCTTGGTGATGCGGGATTTCTTGCTCGCATGAAACGGAAGGCGGGACTGGCAGGAAAGGCTCTGAAGGCTGCGATATCTAAAGTCCGGGGTCTTTTTGATGCGAAGGACGGTTTCGTCTTCATCGACCGCTCAATGAAGCTCGTAAAGCAGACATTCGTGCGGTTGCACGAAGCCGGGCATGCGTACCTGCCTTGGCAAAGGCCGATGTATTCGGTAGTGCAGGACTGCGACCAGACACTGGATCCAGAAATTGCGGATCTTTTCGATCGTGAAGCCAACGTCTTTGCGGCTGAGGTTCTTTTTCAGCTCGATTCCTTCGCAAATGAAGCTGAGCAACGTGAGTTTAGTATTTTGACCCCTGTAGGACTGAGTAAAAAATATGGTGCCTCAATTTATGCATCGGTCCGCCAGTACGTATCCAAGAATCAGCGCACTTGTGTTGTATTGGTGCTGAACCCTCCGGTACTGGTGTCAGGGGTTGGCTTCCAATCTACTTTACGACGTGTTGTTCCGTCACCTTCGTTTGCCGAGCGATTTAGCGATATTCGCTGGCCGGAATCTTACACACCGGACGATCGTATTGGGGCGTTTATCCCGATTCACGGCCGGCGCGCCTCGTGGCCCCGTGAATTGCCGCTTATAGATGCTAACGGCGACACGCATGAATGCATTGCCGAAGCCTTCACCCAAGGAACCCAAGTGTTCATCCTGATTCATGTGAAACATGCACTGACTAAGAAAATCAGCTTGGGGCTGACGATTTGATATCCTTCTCGACCAAGCTGTAGGCATCTGCATTGTCGGATTTGCGGGCTTATGCTTTACCCCATATGATCGAGAACGAGAAGGGCCTCTTAACAATCGTTCAATTTGATGCGGTCCACAACTGGGACCATGTCGTGCCGTTGTGCTCGGAGCACCTGACACGCATCGGCCTCACCAAGCTTCGCCGATTGCTCGATACATCGGTGAAGTCTATAGCGATAGAGCGTCATTATATCGATCGTGACTATCGGGACACCTTTTCGGGTTTTCACTCGAAAAAATTTGTCACTCCGTCGTCGCGAACCGTGCGGCTTCATTTTTTTGCGGAACTGATAACAACTTCCCAGCTACGCGAGGGAAGGGTGTCCCACGAACAATATATCGGATACGCTGTGATCCGGCCGACTCGACCCAATTGCATTGGGCGAACACTGCTTAACCCGAAACTCATCCGCGGGCTCGTTGGAACGCTCTGCAAATGCCGGGAAAAGGTGTCGATTCAAGGTGCGGAGATGCCCGTCGAGGGTTTTCCATTTATCAGCCAAGATGGAGACGCCACGGTCTGTGCGGAATCTGCGACTTGGATGGTGATGCGTTATTTCAGCAACCGGTATCGAGCATATCGTGAAATGCAGCCATTCAAAATCACGACGGCGACGCAGAACTACGCTCGAGGAGAACGTGTGTATCCATCTCGTGGACTCCACCTCTGGCAGATGGCTGAAACTTTGCGCCGGGAGGGATTCGCTCCATTGACTTACTTTCGGGATAACTATGTGGATACGTTTTACGAGCTCCTCTACACTTACGTTGAATCGGGCTTTCCTGTATTCGCGATGCTTCAAGGACACGTTGTTGTGGCGTTGGGGCATCATTCGGATTACTCCATGGTACTTCCCAAGGGAGACCGCTTCGTGAAAAGCAGCGTTTTCAACCGAGCGTTCGTAATCAACGACGACAATTTTTTCCCTTACCAGCGAATCGAACCAAAAACAACTAGCGCCGCGACGACTCCCAATCCAATGATTTCGGGCTACCCGCTTGAGGATATTGTCGCCTTCAGCGTTCCTCTTCCAGAAAAGGTCTTTCTCGCGGCGGAGGAGTTTCATTCGTTGGTGGATACCTTGCTTAAGGATCACGTATTGGGTATTGATGCATGCAGTCCTAAGCTGAAAGACGCTCCGGTCGTCGTAACGCGGCAGTTCCTCACGACCTGCAAATCCTTCAAGCAGCATCTTCAAGACCGTGGAATGGGAAGCGCTGTTGTCAGAGACGTTTATTTCGATCTCCCGCTTCCGCATTTCATATGGGTCTGCGAGCTGACCACCCCGGATCTTTATGTTTCAGGCAAACAGCAAGTCTGGGGTGAAATTTTGTGGGACGCCACGCGCAATGCCTACGAACCAGCGGGATTCATTGCTGTCCATTATCCCGAAAGGCTGTGGGTCGATGCGGGTTCAGCCTTAAACCAATCGGCCCAAGTTAAGGAATGGACAATAGCCGCGCCCACCAGCTACCCCCTTTACCGCAACAATCTTTTGGAGCTTTAGTCATGCCTGAACAAGATACACCACTCGATATCGCTCCCGCCCATGCGGAGACCGCGCAGCCCGTGTTTAAAAACCGGGCCGAGCTAGATGAGTTTTGGCACGAGTTTTATTCGAAAGTGAAGCGGCAGCTTCAGGTTTGGGACTCCGCGAGAGCGCAGAGTGAAGAAAATGCGCGTAACCTTTGGTTACGACAACAGGCTCCGTCAATTAAGTCTCACGATCTTTAGAAGAGCGGTGCAGGGCGATTGCTAAGTCGTCTCCCTGCCTTTTCGTGCAATAGGCCGAGGAAATTGCTGTGGTCGAATGGATCCTTTGCTCCACGGATTGCACTAGGAGATGGAGTCGGCGCAAGGATGCTTCGGATCAAAAAGCTAATTGGGATCTTCGACGCTATGCTTGGAATGGTCCAGCGCGGCGAGCTGGATTGGACTTTGGCGAACGCTTACGGCCGAGTCGGAGGGGGCCGAGGTCGGTTGCGCTTATCCACTGACTTAAATGCGCGTTGTACTCCCTTCGCTCTATTCCTGACGGAAAGATGAACCCGTGGCCAAGATCGTTTGGAGGACGTACGTCTTGCGACAGCGACCTAAGGTCGGCCTTTACTGGAAGAAGAGATTTACCTCTACTTTTCTGAGAGCTCCTCTGCGCTGCGACAACGCAGCCAATGAGCATACGCCTATCTGGATTATTTTTCTTTTTGTCCGCGGTGATCGTGTCCGCGGTGATCGGCCGAGCGCAGCCTACCATGAACGACGACAGGTGGGATGCCCCCCATGCAGCAAATCCGATTCTTCCCGGCTATTACGCAGACCCATCGGTGATCAGCTACGAAGGGAAATATTTCATTTATGCCACACTGGATCCTTGGGGGGGCGAAACTTTAGCCTGCTGGGAATCCACCGATTTCAAAAACTGGACCTACCGTGAACTGAATTGGCCCACGAAAAAGGCATGCGTGAGTGGGACATCGAAGAGCGCGATGATCTGGGCGCCATCGGTCGTGCGTGCACATGATGGCAGGTTCTATATGTACGTTTCCGTGGGAAGCGAAGTTTGGGTGGGGGCCGCGGAACACCCGCTTGGTCCTTGGAAGAATCCACTCGGCGACCGCCCTCTTATCCCGTTCGGATTTTTCCCTGAATATCACATGATCGATGCGGAAGCATTCATCGATGATGATGGAACAGCGTACTTGTACTGGGGTTCAGGATTGCGTTGGAAAAACGGACGCTGCTTCGCGGTGAAACTGAACTCTGATATGGCTTCATGGAGCGGTGAGGCAAAAGACGTAACGCCTGAGAACTATTTTGAAGGCCCGTTCATGATAAAGAAAGGCGGACGATATTTCCTGACCTATTCTCAAGGTAAGACTGTTTCCGATACATACCAGATCCACTATTCAGTGGGGGATTCGCCGTTTGGTCCTTTTAAGGAGGCTGCTAATAGTCCCATCTTAACGACAGACCACTCACGCAATATTGTAAGCCCAGGACACCACGCAATTTTCTCCATCGGAGAAAAGGCATACATCGCTTACCATCGGCATCGAGTGCCCTATGTTGCAGAAACCGCATTTCGTCAGTTGTGCGTCGACGTAGTTGAGTTTACCCCTGAGGGAACAATCGCAAAGATTGTTCCCACCCACCGTGGTCCGTCTTTGGTGCAAAGTCGAGACACACCCGGTAATCTCGCGACCAGTACCGGAGGAGCAAAGTTCTCGGCATCGAGTGTAGGCAGCGGAGATGTGCCGCATTCGGCAAACCATGCATTCGATGCAAATTTTGCCACGCGGTGGGTCGCCGATAATGAGCATGAAGCTTGGCTGCTGGTTGATCTTAGCGCGACTCGGAAGGTCAAGCGTCACGACTTGCAGTTCGAGTATGCGTGGAAACAACAAAATTTCTCCATTGAGGTGTCTGACGATGGTGTTGCTTGGCGCCAAGTATTCGAAACTGGCGTCGATGGAGTACGCGGATCTCCCGTAGTCGTCGAAACCAATGCAGAAGCGCGCTTCTGGCGCATAGTTTTTCCGCCTCGCGCCAAAGGTTCCGAAGCATCCCTTTTCGAGTGGGCCATGTACTAGTCATTAAAGGCCGACGGTTTCTGGAAGCGAAAAATATATATAGGCAGGACTGCTTAGTGACTGTAAGGTGGCTTTCTTCGGCCTCCGCACAAGATCCATTCAGGCGGGAGTATCCGCATGGAAATCCTACCGCGTCTGCGACCTCTGAGCGCAGCTCATCGGCGTCGGTCTCGCGGTCAGTTCGTTAATCTGCGCCTTTCTTGGACTCCCGGCATGGCATCCGGCGGGATATGCGTGCTGGTCGCCCCTTGGACACTGTCCTGATTCGAACCCCGGGGCTGGGACGAACTCGCTTCAGATAAGCCCGCCTGCCCTGGAGCGGGATAGGCCGCGGTAGCGCCTCAGGGCTGGTGCGCGGAGCTCCGGCGATTCCCCGCCAGCATCGCCCTATTAACTCGGGCCGACCCGCGGAGCAGCGCTTCTGGTTGAAAATCCTCTGCAGGGCGAAACCCGACTGGGCCAAAAAACTGAGAAAGGATCTAGGCTTTACGAAACGACTAGACTTTGTAGATTCCGAACGTGTCGACGCGCGGACAAAGTCGGGGCGTGGGGGCGCATCGAGTGTTTGCCGCTCTCGGCTGCACTCTTCTCGTTTGAGTGCCGGCTCCCGCTGGCCATTGATGCAGGTGTCTGATCACTTGCCGTAAAACTTACCCATCGCCGCGGTTTCCCACGCCGGATAGTTTTCCGGCTGCGCGCGGAACTGGTTCCAAGCCTCATTCAGGAGTCGTTGGCATGTGCCCATCGAGGCCGTCGTGATTACCTGACAGCCAATATCTCGATAGCCCTTAAAGCCAAACTCGGCCGTGCTACGCATGAGTTCGGCGGGATAGCATTCGGCGAAATCGGCGTCAGTTTTCTCTCCAGTGATGCGCAGCAGTTGCTGCCAAGCCTGCGTGAGTTCATCCGCTGACGAACTGAACCCGGCTAGGCGCAAGCCATCGATGATTACCGTCGTGCGCGCGGCATTAGCGGGATGTGACGTCGTGTTGAACGTAGGATAGTGGTAAGAATCGGTAGGCTGGCGCATGCACAGGTGCAGGTGCGCCCAACCATATGCGGGTCCCACCGAAAACACGCCAAACAGGTCGCAAAAGAATTCCACGACCCAAGCATCCATCCAACTTTTCCACCATACGGGAATCCGGGTGACCAGCGCGGTGGGCGACCGGCCCAAAGCGAGGTTCTTGCTACGGGCGTCAAAATGTTTGATGACCCGCGCCTTTACTTCCCGCATAGCCTGTTTGAAAGGGCTGCTTTTGGGATTGTTGAGATCCGCGAGAAGAATGTGCGCCATTTCATGGGCCAAATCCGGTAGGTGCAGGAGATGCCGTCCGTCCGTCAACGGCATCTGCACCAAGCGCAGGCGGGTATCGAATGTCGAAATAGTCCTGAGACGTGCAACTCACGACGGGGGCCGGCAGCGGGAAATGGCATTCGTCGGCCAATAGCTGAACGGTCCGCGTCATGCGGCGGTCTTCGTCATTGATGCGTTGGAGCGCGGCCACGGCCGTCGACTCAAGGACATCCAGTTGCCCGAATAAATTGCGAAGCAACTGCAGGCGCTCGGTCTGCACCGCCTCATGCCGGAACTGAGCATCGTCGCGCAACTGCTGAGCACTGTAGATCACCGAGTCGAGGTCTCGCCGGCAGGATTCTGCTAATGCGTCCATCCCGTCCACGCGCAGCGGCATTCCGCCGAGGAGGCGCCGCGCTCGCTCTTCGATTTGGGTCAACGTCGCATGAAAGTACTTTTCGTTCATCGCATCCGACGCAACCGAGCGAACGCACCGGCTTGGTGCCGACCTAAATAGTGAGCGAGTTGTTCAAGGTCACCGACTGTTTCCTTGGCCATGGCTTGGGAGTCGAGGGCGGCCGCAAGCGTTTCACGACGCTGGGTGGGAACGCTCCGCGTTCCTGCAAGCCGCTGGAAAGCAATTGCACGGAAACCTCGTTGGGGACCGATTCACCTAAGCCCCGCACCAAGTCAGCCACTTCGCGAGGCGGCACGAAACGTGACGAGGGCGATTCGGTTTTCAGTTTTACGAGGTAGTGATTGAGCGCCTCGGAGTATCCACGCAGTTGCTCGTAAATGCTGGATTCAAGGCCGGCGTTGTTCACAGGACACCTCCTTCGGACCCGCGAAGGACCGCCACTGGCGCCTCGTCATCCTCATCATCGAATGGTGTTGCTACATCCACCAACTGGCGGTCGTTCAACTGCACGGTCACGGGATGGCGCGAGCAACCCTCGGGTTGACTCCACGTCAGGCAAGCCAGGTGAAAGACATCCTCCAAGCACTGCTCGATCGGCATCGAGCCAAACACTCGTTTGACGTGAAGCGGGCGGACCGTGCCTGGCACCCGGAACGCGAGGCCTGTGTTGCAGACAAATCCCTCATGGGCACCGAGCACGCAATAGGTGCCATATTCCGGATTGCGGAATTTGCGGACGCCACGGTCGACGAAATCGTCGAATAGGCGGAAAGCAGCACCGCCGCTTTTAGGGATTTCCACGCAGGTAAGTGTGGCGTTGGCGTCGACGACGCCCTCACGCTTAAGTTCCTCCAACGCATCTTTAGCGGCCTCGATCTCGGGCTCAAACATCCGTCCGTCGCGTTGCACGACGATGGTGGTGGGTAGCAGTCCAGTCGAAGCCTGTGCCAGGCGGGTAACGACACGAACCAGCATCTCACGGCATTTGCGCCGGCTCAACCGCTCCTTGCGTTTGGTCTCGCTTGTGTCGCAACAAACCTTCGTTGAGGTCGGGCAGACCGCGGTAAAGCCCGCCGTGTGTCCCTTCACATCGATCCCGACCGTCACTTCGGCGTGCAGTTTGTTCGCTAAGGCAAATGGCCATTGGCGGGCGGTTAAGCATCACCTTGTTCAAGGCAGCCAAGCGGAGATAGCTCCGATACCGACCGATGAAAGCGATGGTCGATGGGCCTCTCCCATACACGATTCTGAGGGTGATACCGGTAAAATGTCTGCGCGGAGGTCGCACTGGATGAACGCCGCGATCATGCCATTGCCCGTGAGTCGTTCCGATCGCACAAGCCGCTAGCTCGTTTCCCGTTGGGGGGTCCTCACTTTCGCATCCGGCAACATGACAACGGCGTAACCGTTCCCGGCATTCGACGACGGCTTGGGCGATGGCGTCGGCTTGATCAACAAAGGTTCGGGCCGACGTATCAGAAGTCGAAGAAGATAACCTTGGGATCATAGCCCTTGTTCGTGGGGGTAAAGATGATTTACCGCCGCCACAAAGTCCTTCTCGAAAACCGCTCCCCAAGTGTGTTCGACGGTCTTGGGCAGTCAGCAAGTGTATCTGCTGGCACAGGCCGTCACGGACGAGAGGACCGGCGTGGTGATGTCCTTCTAGCATCTTCAGTCGCATCCGGCCGTAGTCGGCCACTCCACACGGGCTGCTGCCGGGCGTATTGCGAGCAGAGAGGATGCGATTATTGGCAAAGCGCAGATCGGGCGGATCGAACCGAGTGTGAGGTGCACACCATGGATTCGGATCCACTGTGACTACCTGTCCAGCAATGGGCAGTCTCGCGAGATGCTGGCGGACGATCAGCGCCACATCTTCCCGCGACGATCCTCGGGAATCTCGTCGCATAGCGATGCACCTCTTGAAAGATCTCCGAGCGCCGCTGTCGTACATGCGATAGCAAAGTTGCGGCGGGGGACGCCGCGTGTCTCGTTGTCCGCGTTGGCGTATTCCAGCACGTTGCCACCCTTATCGAGGCGGGGACTCGGCGGACAGTTCTGGCCTCGGACAGTGGTCATGCAGCCAACTCAACAAGGAGCGGCGAGCATCCGACTCACCGCACCGATAGGTGGCGACCTCCGCCGAGGTCCAGCCGACGAGCTCCACTTCATACCAGAGGTCACCGAAATGATAGACGAAGGTGTGCATACGGTGGCGAGAGTTGAACTCCTGCTCGCTCAGGCGCGCTTTCAGCGGTCGATGGCGATCAACTGAATTGAACGTCAACCACGAGTCCAAAGCCACCATCGGGCAGGCGAGCGATCGTAACACCAAATCCCCGATACATGCCGAGGAGGTCGTTGCTTTCGATCGCTGTCTTCTCGAAAAAAAGATTACGCGAATCCGGCTGCCAAAGCTGACTGCTTTGGCGCACAGAATCGCGCACGGCCGTCTGGAGATAGCGGATCGCGAGCCGCTCGGTCTCAGGCGTGAGCTTCTTGAAATCCACCTGCACTTTTTCCGTCGTAAGGCGGAAGTTCACCTTGGCGCGGGCGAGCACGAGCGAAGCTGGCAGTTTCGCCGCGACGCCTTCGGGCACCGCGAGGACCGGACCGGTGGAGCGTTGCAGCACAATGCCGGCCGCATTGCACAGCTTCGTCGCGCGGCGCTGCAAGCGGTGGCAGTTCTCGTGATATTCGTCCTGATCAGCACTCAATCCGTCGATTGCCACGATGTCGTAGGTGGCATGGAGTCCGCCAAAATCGCGGATGGGAAAAATATTCGTTTCAACGGTTTTCATGGTGTTCCTTCCAGCAAATCGGTTTGAAGCCACAGGTGGTGCAGCCGTCCTCGCTCAAGATGCCGGTGAGTTCGGATGGGATCGATCTGGTCCCATTCCTGATCGCCTCCGGCCTTGGCGATTGCGCGCATGCTAGAAACATATATTCCTCCATTTCCGCAATTGCCGCTTCGTCGAGCGTAAAGCGTCGCACGACACCGGTGAGCAATTGCACCTCCATGGTGCGGATGTCGCTCTCAATCCAAGGACGTTCCGGTCCCGAGCCGGCTTTGCCACTACGCATCAACCCGAGGGCGTAAATCAACAGTTGGGTGCGTGCATCGCGCAAGCCGGAAATGAACTTTCCAATCGATGATGAGGGGTGGACGATCATGGTAGAAAGCGACCAAATCCGGGATGGCGCCTACCGGTTCGCCCCGGAATTTGAAATGAAACGTGTTCTGGGCGACCACGCGGCGGGCCGCTCGCAACTCCTCCCGCAGGCCGGGGATTTGCGTCAGGTTCGTCAGGGCGCGATGCACCTCGGCGCGGGCCCGCGTGACGTCAGCCTCTGAAATTTCGCCATCCTCTTCCACGACCAGAAGAGCTGCGAAGCTCATGCCGGCGGCGGTTTTCGTCATGCCAGACTCCGCGCGTGCGGTTGGCGCGGGCGAATGCCAGCTGAAGGTCGAAGAGGCGGTCAGCTTCAGCGAGCAACTCGGTCAGAGTTAGCGGACGCCGTTTGTTCAAGGCGTCCACGACAACCTCCTCAATAACCTTATCGACCAGTTGGCCGCGCCACTGCTCTACCGTCTGAAAAGTGCCCAAGACAAAAGCCTCTCGACGGGCTGGCACCTTGGTCGCGAGCGCGGCGCCGAAGCGATGCTTGTAGAACCACTGCTTTTGACAGCGGCGGAAAAGCTTGGCTTCGGAGACGGTCCACATGGTGTTTAGCGCTTCCGGGTGCGCAGGAAACGGAGGTATTCGAGGAGGGCTTGCTGCTCGGACTGGGAAGTGCGACCAAGACGGGACATGAACCGCTGTTCGGTGCCGGTGATCTGGGCTTCTGCGGGCACTGGGTAGCCAGCATATTCCATCAGCATCGCGTAGGAGAGCGTGTAGACTTCGCTTAAACTATGCAGCACGTTGGGGGAAGGGGCCTTGATTTTGGCACCCTCCAGTTGGCTTAGGTAGGCGTTGGACACCTTGGTGTGGGTCTCCGCTTCACGGAGCGACCAACCCAGCGCCGTGCGGGCTTCGCGTAGTTGTTTTCCTAGCAAGGAAAGGTCCATGCAGGTGAACAAAAGTTCAGTTGCTTGCGATGTCAAGCAATCCTTGATAACCGAAGCAGATGCTCGCCCTCCGCATTCGATCCAGAAACGGCGCGCGCCGCCTTCATGTTAGGCGGACCGCGGCGGCAAAATGTGCGGGCATCGTGACAGCTCGTTCGCCTTGGTCACCGTGAGCCTGCCAGCGAACGCAGCCACATGCGGGTCGCCGATTCGCTTCCGCACTGACAAAACCGAATTCCGGAACTCCCAGGTCAAATTGCATCCGTTGATGCGGCATCGTCGCGGTGCCTAGCAGCCAGTTCAACGCATAGCCGGCAGCCATGGCACCGGCTGCAGTCGTGAGGTAGCCGACTGCGGGAAGTTGAGGCGGTCCTCCCTGCCAGTATGCCGTGCCGTCTTCACCGCGACGGATGGCCGCGGCCGCCGCTTCCTCGCATCGGGCACGCTCCTCCGGCGGTATCAACTCCGCATGCAATTCCAAGGCGGGAATGCGATCTTGGCAGAATGGACAAGGTTCGCCGATGCCGTAGCGGGCCAGTTCGATCAGCTGGGATGTCACCCGGCCGTTCAGTCCCCGAGGTAGCACCCCAATGTCGATCGAGGGCACGAGATAAAGCGAGGCCAAGTCGCCAAGCAAAGCCCGGCCGTGCAACGTATCGGTTCCACCGAGGATCACGTCACACCGCAGCAATTCGTCGACGACGGCGTCATCCATCCCGTTTCCGACCAGTTGGACGATGTGCGCAGAGGGATTGATGCTCTGGATCATGCGCGCCATCAGCGCCACCTTGTATGCCGCCGGCTCAGTGGTAATATCACTAGCGACCGAGCCGTGCATTCGTTCAAGGTTGGAACCGGCGAAGCGTTGTTCGTCGACCAGGACAAAGCGGCCAAGCTGAGCGCGAGCGAATACTTCCACTGCTGGGGAGCCGGTGCCGCTGCAGCCGACAAATCCCACCGTGGCACCACGGCATAGGTCCGCGATATCTTTGCCCAACAGGGTCGACCATCGGGCTAGGACACCGCGAGACTGGACTGAAGCCAACTCGGGGCCAGCCGGTAGCAAGGCGCTCGCATAGCGCTCGAGGTCGGAACCGACGACATAAAGATGACTGACAGACATCCATTCACCCCGATCGAACACGCGCCCACTGAACACGAGTCGGCCGGCGCGGTCGCGATTGACGATCAAGCTCACGTAAGGTTGCCCCGAGCCGTAAGGCACGCTGAGTCGCGCAAAGTATTCATCCATGTCATCATCACTTGCGCTGGGCACGACTCCCCAGCCCAAGGGATGGGAATGCACGAAGCCAACCCCGAGCAGGGTGGTCCGCGCGCTTCGGCCGCTCGCGCGAGGTAGTCGGGGAAAACGAAACGATGGACTGGCTGTGCGGGCTAGCATCTCCCGGTTGCGGCGGCAGGAGATCAACCAAACTCAACGACAAGCCCCAGGACGTGCGGCGGTAGCCGAAGCGAAAATAGGTGCCCCATTCGCGTTGCGGATGACGGTGAAACACCAGCTTGGCGAGCTGCTGGTAGAGGGTGCGCGACCCGGATCCGAACGGTCTGGGTCGCGCTGAGCGCCGGAAAACGCGGCTTCATTGGCCTGCGTGCAACCAGCTCACCATCTCGATGTAGTAGGTATGGAAACCATGGATATCCTTGTTCCACGCCACCCCGTTGCCGGTGTAGGGGTGGATGGACTTTTGCTTCCATTGCCGGCCGCCAAGCGACTCGACATGCTGTTCCGCACCGACGGTGCGGTTAAGCAACGGCGAGCCTTCTGGCAGGAAGGCATTGTCGATGATGCCGCCGGGATAGCCGGCGGGCACTTTGACAAGGATGTCGGTGGTGCTCACCGGCAAGCCGGCGCGCACTGGAACATCGTGGTAGATGACGGCCGACGCATCCGGCAGCAGGGTCACCTGCGCGCCGCGTTCGCGCAAGAGGGTCAGCTCGCGTTCGAGCCGCACCCCTTGGTAGCCGGCGTTGACGTTGCAACGGATGACCTTAAACTCGTCGCCATTCGCCACTGATACCTCTTCGTCGAGACCGATGGCGACTGGTCCGGGCGGCGTCAGACGTTCCACTTTGGTCTGATTGGGGTTCGGTTCGACCAACGCAGCGATTTGTCGGCCCTTCATGTGCGGTTGCACGCCATCTTTCTCCGTGAACCGCAGACGGTTCACCTTGATGGCGAGCATGGCGACGTGGCGACGGGTGCGGTAAACGCAACCCAGGGCGAAGTTCGCATCGTCGGCGGGGCTGACCACGACGTCCTCGGGGGCTTCGAAATCGCGCAGCAGTTCCACCTCGGCACCCAGAGCGAACAGGTCGCGGAGCGATTGACCGGTCTGTGCCAACTTCACGGCGAGTTCCCAGCGATCGTCGACGATGAATGCCAGCTTGGCGGGAGAGGCAGGAATGCCACGAGCAGGTTCGGTGCACGCCGGTTCCGAATAGAACACGTTGCCTTCAGCGAGGTCCACCATGGCATCATTGGCCAATGCGGGATCATCGTTGCTGTTGTGGTCACGAAACAACGTGTGGGCCGCAGGAATCGAAGCCTGGCTCCGAAGGACCGCCAGACGCACGTGGCGCCGGGGCATCGGAAAGAGGCCGTCATTGATGAGGGCAGCCCACTTCGGCGCAGGGCCGGCGGGATGCACGATGGAGCCAGCGGTGTCGCCGCGAGCTTCGGTATTGGTGTTAGCGATCATAGGAAGCACGGGTGCCGGGTTCGTCCGGGCCTGTTCGACAACGAACAGAAATCATACCCAGCGACCCATGGCGGGTGCCGTCCGCTACCGTTAGCCTATGTTAGCTAACACTCAAGTTTTTTCTTCTAGAATTCGTCCTGCCGGCCTTGGTCGGGGAACATTTCCGTGAGGCGAATGCGCGCGACGGCGGGGTTCACTTCGAAGACCTCCGCTACATGAATTGCGGCCGCGTCGCGGGCGACCGCCTTCAGAGTCGTACTGCCCGTGACCGGCGCGTGCTCCAGATAACCTGCGATTGATTTTTGCACCAATGTTCGCGGCAGCAATAAGCCGCCGATGGCGCGGTTGGCCTGCCATTCCCACCAGCGGCCATCATAGCTGCGATGCTGCGCACCGACCGATTCCTTTACGTCAGTATCGCGACAAAGAATACGGCGCTCTTTGAAGTCTTAGGTTCTCCTTGGCCGGAGTCGCGATATTCAATCGCCCCTGTTCCAGTGACGCCATGAACAGGCTGGGGTGCATCAGTCCATGCCCGGCCTCGTGGGCGAGGGTGGCTCGTTCTCGCCGCTGCCCCACGGGAGTATCGTCATCGAGCCGGCTGGAAATACAGATCACCTTCACCGATCCGTTTGGGTTGAATACAGTGCAGCCGAGGATGCCTTCGCCGAGATCCTCGTAGCTGATTGTGCAGTTGAAGTGTTTCTCGACAAATCGATCGATCCGAATCGCCTCGGGCTCGCTGGGCAGAAGTTTTTCCCGAGTGAGCGCGTCCCGGCACATGCGGTCGATTTCCTCGACGGTGAACCGAAGCTGCTGCTCAAACGGTCCAGAACTGGCGCGGAACGATTGCATAGCTCGTTTGGTCAGGAACGTCCGCCGCGTAGTTTGCGGGCAAGTTCGTCTGGACTCATCTTACCAGATTTCACGTCAGTCACGGCCGACCGGAAAGCCATGCCCAGCGTCGGATTCGTTTCCAAGAGTCTTTTGAAATCGGCGACGGATTCACGATGATCGAACTTCTTAAGCTCGGCGACATCGATCTTCAGACATTGAGCAATTGCGGTTAAAACTTCATCTCCTGGATAGCGGCGTCCTAACTCGACGTCAGACATGAAGGGAGCGGAAACACTCACTGTCTTTGCTAGCTCGCGCAGCGAAATGTCCGCTTGCTCTCGTAGCTTCCGGATCGTTTCGCCCAAAGTCGCACTGGTATTCATCATGCGTTAGCTTACTTTGCTTACATTTATTCGCAAGCCTGAATTTTTGGGGTGCTCGACTTAGTTATGTCCTAAGTTGCTCACTTACAAATATTACTAACTAGAAGCGGTGCGAATTTAAGGTTTAAGGTGCAGGTTTAATAATCAGTTGCAGCTTTAAGATTAAAGGTGCAAGTTAACGCCGATGGAGAATCGCTCAACCCAGACGTTCGATGCGGAAATCGACTTCACCTATGTGGAAGTGAAGACCGGCTTGAACGCTGTTCGCAACCTGCGCGCGGCCTTACTCGATCTTGCCTACGCCCTGCAATCGCACCCCAACCACCAAGGAATGCTGGTTCTTGCGGAGTACGAATTCAACCAACGCTCGCTTGGAGAATGAATGGGACTTGGCGCGACAGACCGTGCGCTTCGAGATATTTTCACGACTCAGCATACTGACTTATAAGAACGGCGAATTTCGGGGGGCATCCCCATCTTCCATCCGATTCGTTTCTTGAACGCCTGCAGGAAGTGGTCCGACGCGAAACCGGTTTAGCCGGTGGCTTGTTGCCTGCGCCCGGATTATTTTTCGGAAATTCTCAAATTGCTCGTTCATCACTGGCTGCAAAGAGACGAGCCGATGACCATTGCCAGTTTGCAGACCAAAATCGGGTGCGCTTATCCCACGGTGGCAAAAACCCTCGACAAGCTTGCTCCGTTCCTGAGCCCGGTCCAGCGATCGACGCGTCGCTTTGAAAAGTTTTCCCAAGGCAGCATGGGCCGCGCTCATTGCGAAAGGAGATGATGTGAGGCAAACCAAGCGATACATTGATCGTTCCGGTGAATTGAGAACTCCGGATAGTCTCGGGCGGCGGCTTGCCAAACTAGGACGGCGCGATCTGGCCATGGGCGGAGTTTTGGGCGCACGCAGCCACTTTCCGAATCTCGATTTATTGGGGACTCCGCGGCTCGACCTCACCCTGCACTGTCCCGGTAATCGGCTGGATTTGAATTTTATTGCGCGCATAGATCCCGGACTGGTGCTGGCTAGTTCCGATCAGGAACCCGCCGTGCTCGTGGTGCATTTGCTCCGGCGTAAGGAATCGCTGTTTTCCGCCATGCCCGAAGGGGGCTGGCGAGCCGACCCGGTGGAATGCTTCTGCTCGACCTTCATGAGGCGAGACTTGAGGCCCAAGCCGCGGAATTCTTTTCGGCCCTCGCGCCCGTGCCTTCTCCTCCATGAGTAATGTCTCGCCTAGCCAGATTCTCGCCAAAGTCGCTCATTCCGTGCCGCATGAATGCCTGCCCAACATCATCATAATCGGTTCTCTAGCCGCCGGTTATCATTTCTTCGGCGAGGACAAGAATCTATATGTGCGGACGAAGGACATCGACAGCGTGCTCCGCCCGCGCAACACGGCCGTCAAGTCAGCTGAGGCAGTCGCCGAGAAACTAATCGGCGCTGGCTGGGCCCATAAGGAAGATGGCAATCACGGAAAACCCGGCAACCAAAACACGCCGGATGATAAACTGCCGGCGGTTCGTCTACATCCGCCTGATACGACGGATTGGTTCATCGAACTGCTGACGGAGCCTTCACCCGGTGACCAAGTGGATCGCCACTGGTTGCGGGTGAAGCTCTCCACCGGTCAGTTTGGCCTACCGAGCTTTTCCTTTCTGGGCGTCATTACTTACAAGCCGGTTAAGACGCCTTTTGGGCTTTTCTGTGCGCGCCCCGAAATGATGGCCCTCGCGAACTTACTGGAACATCCCACCGTCCGGCCGGAGCGGATGTCGGGCCTCATCGAAAGTCGGGCGATCAAGCGCAGTAATAAAGACCTCGGCCGTGTGCTCGCCCTGGCGCGGTTAAGCGGTGAGAAGGTCGAAGCTTGGCCTGCGGCATGGACTGAGGCGTTGATCGCACTTTTTCCTGAGAGATGGAAAGCGCTTGCCACGCAGGTCGGCGCCGGGCTGCGGGCCCTCCTCGCTAGTCCTGAAGATCTCGAGGAAGCGGCCTATACCTGCAATAACGGATTGCTCGCTTCGCGTCCCGTTACACCTGAGCAGCTGCGCATCACGCTGGAGCGTCTTTCTCCTCGACGGGATCGAGCCGCTGGAAGCCCACGCGCGAAGTTGAGTCCGCTCTACGTTTGGCCTGAGTCCGTGATGTCGTAAATCACGCCGCGATTGAAATCCACGTTCCGCATCTGCCCGTTGAGAGCGAAGCAAGCCGACAAGCCCGTTCACCAGTTTGCCACGATAGAGTGGGAACACCGACCTACCTTTATAGTTTCTCGATCTTTTGCTTGATGCCGGCGGACATGGAACTCGGGCGGAAGGCTTTCCGGAAACAGCCCCGCGAATTAACCAGCGGCTTATCTTGAGGTGCCTTTGAGCAGAAGTTCCGGCACCTCGGAGAAAAATGCTCGGATATCCCCGGCGATAAAGTCGGCAATTTGCAGACCGGCAGATTGCTCCGACGAAACCCGAAGTCTTGACCACAATCCGTCGGCCAAGCCTTTCCATATTCTTGCTCGGTGGCGGCATCACTATCGTGCCCGCGTGTGGAATTAAAGGAGTGTTGATTGGAATCTTGGGCAGCAAGTAGCCCAGTTCCTTCTGCAATAGCTGGTCCACTTTCTCCGATCGGGGATCGAACAGAATATCTGCCCGCAAGTTTCTGGATCCGATAAATTGTGCGACGGCACTAGCGGCCGTTTGGGCCATTCGGTTCACCGCGTTACGAACGGCATCCTCCACCACCTTTTTCGATGCGGCCTGCTTCAGCGCCGAATTCGTGGGTGCTTTTCCAGCGTAGTGTACCAAAGCGCGGACCACCCGGACGCCTTCAGTCAGCAGTCCCTCGCTTGGAACATGAAGGACGATTAACGCAGCCGTCGGTAAGGAGGAAATCAGCTCGCTCACTCCCCGACCGACGCGTTCAAGCAGACCAGGTCGCTTGGCGACTTTGGAATATTTAAGCTCTTTCGGTTGCTGCCCCCGGTAAGCCTCGGCCATAATTTTCTGCACGCCGGGATGCAGGGCTTTCGAATCCCGCTCCGAAATGATAAGCGCTGCAATTGCGAGCGACCCTCCGGGAAGCCGAGGAAATTCGTTTGAATAGGACTCGTCGACATAGACCAAATATTTTTCGCGCCGCTTTCCGGCGGGACGAACTGGAGATGCTTTCGCTGCTTTACGCCCCCTCGCGCTATGCCCTTCAGCCATCTTCTCTAAATCCATTAGCAGTGACCATTCAGAGTCGGCGCAGTATTGGCAGTGGTATATTCCATACTCCGGTTTGGAGTTCTCGATGAAGAGCCATCCGTAATGATTCGAAAGATCACAGGCCCAAGTATTGATTTCCTTCCAACGTCTGTCGCCCCAGCGGCGCTGGACAACCGCCTCTACCGAATCGGGATCATAGACCGTGTAGCCGCAGTCGCAGGCATGGATTAAATCGTTTTTCCGAAGCCACGTGCTGATTTCATATTCATCAGCGTTTAAGAGATCATCTAGCTTCATGTGTGTAAGAACAACTTGGTATTAGCGTCTTTAGATCGTTGTGCAAAACCCAAGCCGTTTCCGGGGAGCAGTTTCGGGGAGACAAATTGGGTGACGGAGTAGATTTGAACCAACGCCCTTGAGGCTACGAACCTGGCGCGATTCTTTCTACACTTCTTTCTACACCTTTTCCGAAACTGGAGGTGTTTTGGGAAACAAGCGGAAATCGGGATCGATCAATTTTACCTCTGACAATGCGTATCTGAAACATCAGGACAAAATCGGAAAAGTCGCGTTTTCGATTTCTGAGACCTGCGTGTCTACCAATTCCACCACCCGGGCAACGGGAGGAGCGCAGAACACACACGCCGGCCGCGCGTGCCGCAAGCCCAGAATTGGGACTTGGCGGACGCGCGTGTGCTCGCAACCTCGGAATACTTATATCCCTGCCCCATGCCTTCTTCTATCGCGCTTTTGAGTGGAGTCGTTCTCGCCGGCGGTCTTTCGACCCGCATGGGAAGTGACAAGGCACTCGTGGAATTTGAGGGAACGCCGTTGTGGCGGCGACAGTACAACCTTTTGGCGCAAGCTGGCGCCTCATCGGATCGGATGCTGTCGGTGCGGTCGGAACAAAAATGGCCGCCGCTCGACGTGACGCGCGTGGTCGATGCGGCGCCGGAATCGCTCGGGCCGATCGCTGGAATCGCGGCGGCGCTGGCAAAGACGCGGGGATCTCACTTGCTCGTCCTGGCGGTGGACATGCCGCGTGTGCCGCTGGCGTGGTTTGCGCGTCTGCGCGAGCGTTGCGCCGAGAGGATTGGCGTGGTCGGGGTGCGGGCGGATGGAAACTTCGAACCGCTGGCGGCGATTTATCCGCAGGCGATGTTACCGATGGTGCGCGCGGCGGTGTCGGACCGGGAGCTGTCGTTGCAAAAACTGATCGCTCGCGCCGTGGACGAGGGGTTTTTACGCACACAAGAAATTCCAGCCGCGGAAGCAGCGTGGTTTGAGAACTGGAACGATCCGGCGGACGTCAGCGGCCAGCCGTGACGCCTTTGGCGAGCGCCATCAGGTCTTCCCGCGCGTTTTTCATTTCAGCCAGAATCTTGTCGGCGTGTTCCAAAAGCTGGCGTCCGGCGGCGGTGAGATCGACGTGACGGCCAAGGCGATCGAACAGGCGGCACTCGAGATCCTGCTCGAGCGATTTGATGGCGTGGCTGACAGCGGACTGCGTGAGGTGAAGCTCACGAGCGGCGTGTGTGAAGCTTCCGACACGGGCCAAGGTCGTGAAGGCGAGAAGCTTGCGACTGTCGAGAATGGGCGTCATAACGATGGTCCCGCTGGCGGGTGTTGCGGCCATTGCTGAGCAGGTAACAAGCCAGTGGGAGGTGGCCGGCGGGGATGGGGCAGGAAAGTTTTTCATGAGTAGCAGGGCGAAAGCTCATTCATGAAAACACGGCGGACTCAGGAGTAGCGTTCCTCCTTCCACGGATCGGCGGTGTTGCTGTAGCCGCGGACTTCCCAGAAGCCGGGTTTGTCGTGTTCGAGGAAGGTGATGCCTTTGACGAATTTCGTGCCTTTCCACGCATAGAGTTTGGGGACGATCACACGTGCGGGGCCGCCATGTGCGCGGGGAAGCGGAGCGCCGTCGAAGCCAGTCGCGATCAATACGTCGTCATCGAGGCAGGCTTCGAGTGGAGTGTTGGTGGAGTAACCGTCGTAGCCGGTGAAATAGACGAAGCGCGCGGCAGAGGATGGACGTGCGAGTTCGTACAGCGTGGTGAATGCGACGCCTGTCCAGCGACAGTCGTATTTGCTCCACGTGGTCACGCAGTGGAAGTCGCTGACGTCTTCGACCTGGGGCAGGGCATTGAAGGCGGACCAGTTGAGTGAAACCGGTTTTTCGACGAGCCCGTCGAGCGTGAGCGTCCACTCGGTCAGCGGAATCTCGGGCTGGATGCCGAGGTCGAGAACGGGAAAGCCGGTGGTGAGGCTCTGTCCCGGAGGCAGGCGATCGTTCGAGCGGACCGCGAGGGGGCGGACGCCGCTCGCGGTTTGTTTTTCGGCCCACTTCTGTTTTGCAGCGATATAGCGCTCCTTCGACATGGAGCGGACGTTACCCGTGAACGAAGCGCTCGCAAGTGGCTCTGCTGTCCGCTGTGGCCAAACGCAACTTAGTCCCGGTCGTCGAGGGCTTCGAAAAGTTCATCGTCGAGTGCCGTGGTGACGATGTTGCGGCGACGATGATAGTAGAGCGCCATCGGTCCGGCGTAGATCAGTGAGGCGAGGCCGACGGATACGTAGAAGATTCCATTGATGATCTGGGCAAACTGCAGCTGGGGGATCGGAGTTTGCTCCAGAACAGCGGCGGCCTCGGGCGAACTTCTGAGCTCATCCAGGATATCTTGCGCGGGTCGCATCAGTTGCGTCGCCGAGAAAATCAACATGACGGCGAGCAACAGCAGCTGACTCCGCACGAGCCAGTCCACACCACGGGGGTCGCCGGTGCGCAAAATTTCCGCGCCGTGTAGCAAAAGCGCGCCTGTTCCGGCGACAAGAACACCGACGGTGGCCCCCGCGGGGTGATGTTGCGCCGCGTGCAAGATTGCGAGGCTGCCGGCCATGATCAGGAGCAGACGTCCGTTGAAAGAAGCGACGTTCAGTACCCGGCTGAGGGTTTCGTGGGGAAGAGGTGGCGGTTTGTTGGCCATGAAGGATCGTGAAAGGCGTGCGAATCCGGCTGGATTGCTCGCGCGAAACCGCTCTGGATTTCGCGCTTCGCCAATAATGACAACCTGAAACCGCTTCCGCTCCGTGTCAGACGACGTTCCCGTGCCTTTTGCCTTCCGCCTCGATTTTCCGCCCGAGCTGCCCATCAGCGCCCGTGCGGAGGAGATCGTCGCGACCATCCAGGCGCATCCGGTCGTGATTCTGGCGGGTGAAACCGGTTCGGGAAAAACCACGCAGATCCCGAAGATGTGTCTGGCGGCGGGACGCGGAATGCGCGGGAAAATTGCCTGTACGCAACCGCGACGTGTGGCGGCGCTGTCGATTTCACGGCGCGTGGCCGAGGAACTGAATGTCGAGTGGGGGCGCGAGGTCGGCTGCAAAATCCGTTTCAACGACCAGACATCGAATGCGACGGTAATCAAATTTCTCACGGACGGCATGCTGCTCGCGGAAGTGCAGGGCGATCCGATGTTGCGTGCGTACGACACGGTGATTCTCGACGAGGCGCATGAGCGGTCGCTCAACATCGATTTTCTTCTCGGGCATTTGCGCCAGCTGCGGTTCAAGCGGCCGGAGCTGAAGATCATCATCACGTCGGCGACGATCGACACGGAGGCCTTTTCCAAGGCGTTCGACGATGCGCCGGTGATTCAGGTTTCTGGGCGGACGTTTCCGGTGGAGACGATTTATGCGCCGCTCGATGAATTCGGCAGCGACGCGGCGGAGGGCGATGAACGCGAGTCGCGTTCCGAGGCGTTGCACTATGTCGACGGCGCGGTGGAAGCAGTGGAGCGCATCGTGCGCGAGAGCGACAAAGGCGATGTGCTCGTGTTCATGCCATCGGAGCGGGATATTCGCGAGACGTGCGAACTGCTCGACGGGCGGCGGCTGCGGAATTGCGAGCTGGTGCCGTTGTTCGGGCGGTTGTCGAACGCGGAGCAGCAGCGCGTTTTCAGCGGCGGGCAGAAGAGAAAAATCGTGGTGGCGACGAACATCGCGGAGACGTCGCTGACGATCCCGGGGATCCGTTTCGTCGTCGATACGGGGCTGTCGCGCATGAGCCGTTATTCGCCGCAGTCGCGCACGCGGCGGTTGCCGATCGAGGAGATTTCGCAGTCGAGCGCGGATCAGCGCAAAGGCCGCAGCGGACGTGTGGCGGAGGGTGTGTGCATCCGGCTCTACTCGGAGAAGAATTTCAACGAGCGGCCACGTTTCACGCAGCCGGAAATCCAACGCGCGAATCTGGCGGATGTGATTCTGCGCATGAAGGCGTTTGGCCTCGGCGATATTGAGCGGTTTCCGTTCATCAATATGCCGGCGGCGAAATCGATTCGCGCAGGGTATGCACTGCTGGAGGAGCTCGGAGCGATCGAGGAAGGCGAGGGCGACAATCGTCAGCTCACGCCGATTGGCCGCGAGCTCGCGCGGCTGCCGGTGGATCCGACGGTGGGGCGGATGATTTTGCAGGCACGGACAGAGAAGTGCTTGCGCGAAGTGCTGGTCATTGCGTCGGGGCTTTCGATCCAGGATCCGCGGGAACGTCCGCTCGATGCGCGCGAGAAAGCGGATGCGGCGCATCGTCGTTTTACGCATCCGGATTCGGATTTCCTGGCGCTGCTGAATATTTGGGAAGCGTTTCACGACGAGTTCGAGCGGCTGTCGCAGGCGAAGCTTCGGAAATTTTGTCGGGATCATTTCCTGAGCTACACGCGCATGCGCGAGTGGCGGGACATTCACGGTCAGCTGCTCGATGTGCTCGAAGGGCGCGACGATTTCCGGATGACGTCGGCGTTTCACGGCATGCAGGCGCATGAGATCACGCCTGACAAAGAGGCGTTTGGGACACCGGCGTATCGCGCGATTCACCGGTCGATTCTCGCAGGGCTGCTCGGAAACATCGCGACGCGCGACGACGAGAACGGCGGTTACAAGGCGACGCATGACCGGCGCGTGGCGTTGTTTCCCGGGTCGGTGTTGTTCGCGAAAGAGGAGCCGAAGAAGTTCTCGCCGAAAGGCGGCGAGCAGCGAGCGCCGAAGAAAGATAACAAATCACCGCGCTGGATCATGGCTGCGGAGATCATGGAGACGTCGCGGCTTTATGCGCGGACTGGGGCGCGGCTCGATCCGCTGTGGGCACTGGATCTTGGTGCGCACGTGGCGCGTGTTTCTCACAGTGAACCGTTCTGGAACGAAGAAGGCGGACGTGTGCTCGTGAAGCAGAAGACGCGGCTGTACGGACTGGAGATTGAGACGCGCTCGGTGAGCTACGGACGGATCAATCCGGTGGATGCGACGGAGATTTTTATCCGCGAGGCGCTCGTGAACGACACGGTGACGTGGCCGTTGGATTTCCTGACGCACAACCGCGACGTGCGTGAGAAAGTGGAGAATCTGCTGACGCGTGCGCGCGACAGCAGCTACATGAACCTCGATGAAGGCGTGTACCGTTTTTATGCGGCGATCCTGATGCCGGAGGCGAAGGCGACGCAGCCGCGGCCGATCTCGTGCGTGGCGGAACTCGTCGATCTGGTGCGCGATCGCAAAGGAGCGGAGCCGCGCTTTCTGATGATGGAGCCGGATGATCTGCGTGATCCGGAGCAAATCGTGCTCGATGCGGAAGCGTTTCCAGAATCGCTGCCGTTGCAGCAGACGGCGCTGCCGATTTCTTATTCGTACAAACCGGGACAGGCGGACGATGGTGTGACGATTGACGTGCATGTGCGCGAGGCGGAGGCGCTCACGGCGCGCGATCTCGACTGGGCGGTGCCGGGGCACTTGGAGGCGAAGGTGGAGCATTATTTGCGGGCAACGCCGAAAGAGCTGCGCAAGGAGTTCATGCCGCTGGCGGAGACGGCGAAGAGCGTGACGAAACAATTGATCAGCCGCGACAAACTCACGGGGCGACGCGAGACGCTGGTTCAGGCGCTCGCAGTGCAACTGGGCGAACGTTTTCAACTGCGGATCGATCCGTCACTGTGGTCGGACAAACCACCGCCGGATCATTTGCGTGTGCGTGTGCGCGTGCTCGATGATGAGGAGCGTGAAGTCTGCTCGTCGCGTGAGCTCGCGGAAATTCACCGCGCACTGGCCGCACGCCAACGCGAAGTGAGTGTGAATGTGTCGCGCGAAGATCCGGATGCGTGGCGTCGTGCGCGTGCGAAATGGGAGAAGACGGAGCAGACATCCTGGACGTTTGGCGATATTCCCGCGCGCGTGCAGATCGGCGACCAGGCGGGCGTGCCGGTGTGGGCATTCCCCGGATTGAAGCGCGAAGGCGTGGGTGTGGCGCTGCGGCTATTTAAGACCGAGGAGGAAGCGGTGAAAGTGACGCGTGATGGATTTGAGCGGTTGATCGAACTGCAGCTGCGCTACGAGCTGGCGTGGGTGGAAAAGGATTTGAAGAAGCTGCGCGAGCTCGGGACGTTGCTCACGATGGTGGGAACGGCGGAGGCGTTGCAGAAGGACGCCTTTGATTCGATCAGGCGCTGGTTGTGTGCGCGTCCGGTTGGCGCGTTGACGGCGGCGGCATTCCAGAACGCGGTCGACGCGGCGAAGGATGCGACGCGCGGGCTGGTGCCGAAGTTTATCGATGTGATCGGGGAAATTCTGGCGGCGCGTCATGCGGCGCTTGTCCACCCGCAGCCGTACGGTGGGCTCGGTCCGGAAGTGCGTGCGCTGGTGCCGGCGGAGTTTTTGAGGGTGACGCCGTATGAACGGCTGCCGCATCTGACGCGTTATTTGAAGGCGGCGAAATTGCGTGCGGATCGGTGGCAGCAAAACCGTGCCAAGGATGCGGAACGTATGAAGCAGCTCGCCCCCTATGTGGAGGCGCTGGCGAAACTGCCTGCGGGCGAACTGGCGGCGCAGGCGTTCCGGTGGCTTGTGGAAGAGTTTCGCGTGAGCCTTTTTGCACAGGAACTTGGCACGGCTGAGCCGGTGTCGCCGGTGAAGTTGGACCGTGCTCTGGCGGAACTGAAAAGCGGCCGGCCGGGAGTGCCGGCGACGGCGATTTCGTCCGCGAAGGGTGGTGGTGACGGCGCTTTGAAACCAGCAGCACAGGCTCCCGTGCCACCGCCCGCACCTCTTCAGGTGGCTCCGGCAAAAAAGGGCACTCCTCTGAAGAATCTCGGCGGGCTGGATTCGTTGTTCCGGCGGTAATGCCGGCGTTTTGAAACCGGTGGTGAGAGGCTGGAGGCATTCGTAAAACTCATGCGGCTGGTTGCGCGGATGGTTTTTGTGAAGACGGTCCGGGTGCTTTCTTCCCCGAAACCCATGAATACTCCGATCGCAGTTTTACTGAGCCGGAAGATTTCCGGTGTGTTTTCCGTGGCGGTAACCGCTTCCGTGGCGGATGCCGTGCGCGTGATGAATCTGCACAAAGTAGGTTCTGTTGTTGTGATGCAGAATGGCCGCCTGGTGGGAATTTTCACTGAGCGCGATGTACTCACGCGAGTCGTGGCGTCGGGACGTGCGCCTGAGTTCACGAGCATGGTGAACGTGATGACGCGCGATCCGCTCACCGTGACAACGCAGGCGACGTTGGAAGAAGTGATGGCGATGTTCACCGATCATCGATGCCGTCGCCTGCCGGTGGTGGATGACACCACGGGTACTTTGGTTGGACTTATTTCGATCGGTGACGTGACACGCTGGATGGTGGACGAGAACCGGGCTGAGGCGGATCACCTCAAGCAATATATTGCCGGAGGCTCTGATCGAGCGTTTCCCGGCGGAGACATTCCCCGGGAGAGGCTTGGCCGGAGTTGGGGCCGTGGGCGCGCTACAGGCGCGGACCACGGCCCTTTCCGCTTTGCGTTTCCTTAACGATAAAAAACTGGCGCGTCCGCCCCGCATGACACGGAATCTGTCCGCCAACGCATGAACATTGAAACCGCTGTCACCCATCTGAACAAATGCCGCGAGCGCATGGACGCGCTTTATGGAAAACCGGTGTTCGACGAGTGGGTACTGGTTTCCCTTGTGGAAGGGAAAGGCGCGCTGCTGGCCTATGAGGGACCACGACGCGACACGTTTCAGAAGAGCGTGCATGCAGACGCGGCGCCGTTGTACGCGGCGATGGAAGGGCGGCGGTACAGCGTGGGCGATTTCGAGTTTGTCGATGAGGCGCGTGGTTCGCGTTTCGACGCCTGCATCAAAGCGGGCGAGAATATTTATCTGCTCGCGAATAATACCTTTGGCTCGATGGCGATGTTGCGGGCGGACGTGCGCTGGCGCGAAGCGCAGAAGCCGTTTGTAGCGCTGACGGATAAATTCCGGGCGGATCCGGTCGCGTAGAAGCTTCGCTCACGCGATCGGCGGAAGATTTTTCGGTGCTCAGCCGGCGAGGCCGGCGTAGAGGAACCAGACATAGACGCCGAGGAGGGCGCCGCCGGCCCACTGGGGAAGGCGGCCGAAGGCGCTGACGAAGAGGAAATGCGCGGCGGTTACACCGAGGAGCAGCATCATGCTCATCTCGAAAAAGGCGGGGACGGGCAGCGGTTTGATCAATGCGAACAAGCCGAGACAAAGCGGAATGCAGATATGGCCGTCGCCGATCTGCGAGGTGTACACGATGTCGGCGCGGCGTTTGTAGCCGTACCAGACGGCGAGCAGGGCGTTGGGGAGAACCATGAGCCAGCCGCTGAGCCAGCCGAGGTTCTTGGCGTTGATGAACCCGGTTTTCTGCGAGGCGAGCCATGTCACGAGCCAGTCGAGGCTCACGTAGAGAAGATACGCGCCGGCGATCAGCACGAGCAGATCGACGTAGAACATCGCGCCAAACGAGACGCGCTGGCGGACGTTGTGCTTGAGGACGTCGAAGACCTGGAAGCACTGCCAGAAGATGAACAATCCGGTGAGAACGAGGCCGTCGTTGAAGTCGAGCATGCCATCGCGACCGAGCGCCCAGACTGCGCCGGTGAAAAAGGCGACAGCGGCCATCGTCAGGAGAAGCGAGAGCCGGCTGATGCGGCGCTCGGTGTCGGCTTTGTTGTTCTTCGCGGATTTGGCGGGGGCGCGTTTGCCTTTGGATTTTCCACTCGCGGGTGCGGCGAGCACCTGAAGTCCCCAGAAAAGCGCGGGCAGACCGAGGACGAACGTGAGATTGGTGACGTTGTTGACGAGACAGTTGGTCATCACCTCGCCGGCCGGACCGCTGCCGCGGGCGACGATGAAAACGAAGATGAGGTTTCCGAGGCCCGAGCAGTAGGGCGTGACCAGCGTGCCGAGGGCGGTGCCTTCGAGACCGTGATCGGCCATCGCCTCCAACCGCCAGATCATCAGCAGCGAAGCGGCGAGAAATAGAAACAGGAAGGTCGCCGGGTGCGTGAGACCAAGCGAAGCGATGAAGTCGGTGACGACGTTCATATCTTCGGAGAACGGCGGGCGGCCCGGGAAAAGAGCAGGCGCCAGATGCCGCGGTCCCTGGTGATTTTCACAGGCTCGTTGAAAGCGGTGGAAAGATTCTCGCTGGTGAGCGTGGACGCGAGCGGGCCGTCATCGACGACGCGGCCGCTGCGGAGGATGAGTGCGTGAGTGAACGCCGGCGTGATCTCCTCCACGTGATGGGTGACGAGCACGAAGGCCGGGCTGTTTTTCTGTTGTGCGAGGCGTTCGATGAAACCGAGGAAATGTTCGCGTGCGACGGGATCGAGGCCGGCGCAGGGCTCGTCGAGGATGAGCAGCCGGGGCTTCGCCATGAGGGCGCGTGCGATGAGGATGCGCTGACGCTCGCCTTGGGAGAGAAAAATCCATTCGCGATCGGCGAGGTGGGAGGCTCCGGCGAGCTCGAGGAGTTTGCGGCCGGCCTTTTCGTCGGCCTTCGTGGTCGGGGCCCAGAGATCGAGCTGCGCGAATTTTCCGCTGATCACGGTTTCGAGCGCGGGTTCGGCGGGCGGGATCGAGGGGTGAAACGCGGCGGTGACGATGCCGATGTGGAAGCGGAGCTCGCGCCAGTCGCTTTCGCCGTAGCGTTCGCCGAGGAGTTCGATGTCGCCGGCGGTGGTGGAGAGATAGCCGGTGAGCGCCTTGAGCAGGGATGTTTTTCCGCAGCCGTTGGCGCCCAGGATGACCCAGTGCTGGCCGCGTTCGACGCGCCAGGAGACATCGTGCAGGAGGGTGGCGTTGCCGCGTTGAACACGAAGGCCGGTGACGGCGAGCAACGGTTTCAGGCGGCGGGAGGCGGTGGCGGACGGCATTTTATAAAGGGTTAACGCTTTGAGCCGTTGTTGCTCTGGTCAATCATTCGGACGACAGGCAAAAAAATCCACTCCATGCGGATATTCTTCGCGTTTTTTCTGGCCTGGCTGTCCTTCGCGACGGCGGTGCGGGCGCGCGAATTCACGGTGCTCGTCTACAACGTGGAGAACCTAGCGGGTGCCGACGGGCGCACGCTCTCGGACGACTACCGGCCGAAGCGTTATTCCCGGACGCACCTGATGACGAAGCTGAACAACATCGCCCGGATTTGCGCGATGTACGAGAATGGCCTGGGGCCCGACATCATCCTGTTTCAAGAGATCGAACGGGATATCAATTCGGACCAATACACCTTTGACCATCAAGGGATGCTGCGCGCGTACGAGGACATGCGGATTGAGGAGATGCTTGGCGCCGGCTACAACAGCGAGATCGCGCGCATGCCGGTGGAGGCATTGCTGCTGAAGGCACTTTCTGATCGCGGCATGAAGGGCTATCGCGTGGCGGCGGCGGACGATGCGATGGTGTCAGGGCCGCGCCGCAAGATCGCTCACATCAACGTGGTTTTCTCGCGCTTTGTGATCGGTTCGGTGCAGACCTATCTGATGGAGGATGCGCCGGCCGTCCTCGAGGTGCAGGTCGAGGTGGAGGGAAAGCCGCTGTATCTGTTTAACAATCACTGGAAGTTCGGCGTGGACAACCAGCTCGCCGAGCGCAGCCGCATGACGGCGGCCGAGATGGTTCGGGAGCGGCTGGATGAAATTTTTGCGGTTAATCCGAATGCGGATGTGATCATCGCGGGAGACCTGAATTGCTTCCACGACCAGAAGCTCCGGTACGGCTGGCCGCGCACGGCGGTCAATGACGTGCTGAAGGCACAGTCGAGTGAGAAGCTGCTGCGCGGACACTACGCCGACCTCTATAATCTCTGGTACGAACTGCCGGCCTCGCAGCGAGGCAGCGGACTGGTCGACGGGAAGTGGACGACCTTCATGCAGATGATTCTTTCGCGCGGCCTGTATGATTTCAACGGCCTGCAGTATATCGACAACTCCTTCGAAGTCGGTGCATTCGCCGGAGTGAATGTGAATGCGGAAGGACGGCCCTATCGCTGGTCGTTCCAAGGCGTGGGACACGGGTACTCAGCTAACTTCCCGCTGGCGGCACGCTTTAGAACGGTGAAAGAAAACCGCACGGAACAGTTCATTGAGTTGAAACCGAGAGCTGATAATCCCGAGGAGTAAGCGCGGGATTGCCGCCGGCTTCCGGAGCGTGAATACGTGAGGCATGATCACGGTATATACCTACGCGAGCTGCGACAGTTGCCGGAAGGCCGTCAAATGGCTCCGCGCCGCGGGCGTGAAATTTGTCGAGAAACCGATTCGCGAAACGCCGCCGTCACTCGTCGAGTTGCGTGCGATGTTGAAGCACCTTGGCGGGAGCGCGGAGCTGCGCCGCATGTTCAATACGGCCGGTCAGGACTACCGCGCATTGGGATTGAAAGACACGCTGCCGGACATGGCTGAGGCTGAGGCGTTGGCGCTGCTCACGAAAAATGGGAATCTGGTAAAGCGGCCATTTTTGCTGGGGAAGACTGTCGGGCTCGTGGGCTTTGATGAGACGGTCTGGGCGGAACGGCTGCCAGAGTAGCCTGGCGCGGGGTGGCGTCATGCGCCAGGCAGGCATTCTTTCACGGTGCGGCCAAGAGCGGCAAGTGTGAGGGGCTTGTCGAGCACGCGGTTGATGCCGAGCTCGCGGGCGCGGGAAAGATCCGCCTCGTTCATGAAGCCGCTGATCAAGATGACTGGCAGGCCGGGACGCGCGGCACGGATGCGCTGGATAAATTCCAGTCCGGTCATTTTCGGCATGGTGAGATCGGTGATGACGAGGGCGACTGAGCCGGAATTTTTTTCAAACTCCGCCAGTGCGGACATCACTTCATGGTGAGCAGAAACCGCGTATCCGAGACGCGTGAGCAGATGAGAGGCAGCGCGCACGATCGGTTGTTCGTCGTCGACGAAGAGAATCCGCTGCCCACGGCCGTTGAGAGTCCCGTGTGTGGAAGAGGCGGCGTTGTCTGACGAGACGGTCCGGGCGGTGCGCGGGAAGTAGAGGTGGAAAAGGGTGCCCTGGCCGGGCTTGCTGTAGACCGTGATCGCGCCGCGATGATTTTGCATGATGCCGTGTACCACGGCGAGGCCGAGCCCGGTGCCCTGGCCGGGGGCCTTCGTTGTGAAGAAGGGCTCGAACATGCGCTGAAGGATTTCCGGCGTCATGCCGCAACCGCTGTCGCGGATGGCAACGCGCATGAAGTCGCCCGCATAAAGCTGTGGATGCTGGGCGACGATTTCGGGCGTCACGGTCAGCGTGTCCTCGGTGATCTCCAGTGTGCCGGCCGAATCGCCCATGGCATGAACGGCATTGGTGCAGAGATTCATGACCACCTGGTGAATCTGGGTGGCGTCGGCCTCGATCTGGGGAGAGTCCGATGCGGGCTGGTGGCGGATCGTGATCGAACTGCGAACGCTAGCGCGGATGAAGCGCAGGCATTCATCGATGAGCGGCGTGATGGAGATCACCTCAATACGCGACTCGGTCTGGCGTGTGAAGGTGAGGATCTGGCGCACGAGCTGGCGCGCGCGTTCGGAAGCTGCGCGGATTTCATCGAGCTGGGCGTGAACGGAGCTGCCGGGTGGCAGGTCGAGGCCGGCGATGTCGGTGTTGCCGAGGATGCTGGTGAGGATGTTGTTGAAATCGTGCGCAACTCCGCCGGCGAGCGTTCCGAGGGCCTCGAGTTTTTGATTCTGCCGCAGTTGCTGCTCACGGAGACGGAGTTGTTCCGCGGCACGGCGGGTCTCGGTGAGGTCGGAAAGAACGATGAGGACGCGCTGGCTGATCCGTGTCACTGATACACGAAGGGCGGTGTGGCTGGCGCGGCCGGGCGGCGTGGTGTGTTCGAAGATCATCGGCCCGCCGGCCGCGAGCGCCTGGCCGAGGACGTCACAGCAGTCCGTGCAACAAGGAGACAGCCCGCGTAACGACGTGCCGGCGGGCGGGGCTTTGTCCAGGCCGAGCATGTTCAACGCAGCTTGGTTCGCTTCTTCCAGGGCGAAGTCTGGCGGAGTGAGCGTCGATGGATGCAGGAGCAAGAGACCTTCCTGCGATGTTTCAAAGACGCCGCGGTAGCGTTCTTCGCTGGCGCGCAAGGCCTCGGCCTGGGCGGCCAGATGTTCCCGCAAGCGGCGCTGACGCACGACAGCCCAGAGCGCGATGATGAGAGCTACGGTCAGGCCGGCCGACGTGGCCATGGCGATCTCGAGAGCGGAGTATCCGGGGAGCGGATCGACGTGGCCGAACCAGCGGCGGTAGATGCGCTCGAATTCTCCGGTGCGCTGGAGAATGGCCAGGCCCTCGTTGAGCTTGGCGAGAAGTTCGCGGTCGCCGTCCTGAACGGCGAAGCAGTAGCGGACGGTGTAATCCGGCACCGGTTCGCCGACGGGGCCGATGTTTTTCAGGCCGAGCTGATGGGCGCTGGCGAGACCGGTGAGGCGGGAGACGAGTGTGGCGTCATTTTCACCGGCGTTGAGTTTGCGAAGTGCCTGTTCGACGGACTCGACGTGGACGATGGACTCGTCCAGCCCGGCGGCGTGGAGAAGCTGTTCGCCCAGACTGCCCGCGTGGACCATGACGCGGCGGCCTCGAAGATCGGCTAGACTATGAATCGGCGGCGAATTTTTCCGGGCGAAGATCGAGCCCGACATCGAGAGGTAGGGAACGGTGAAATCGGCGTGCAGCTCGCGGGCGGGGGTCTGGGCAAACGATTGAAGCGCGTCGATGCGCCGCTCGTTGAACGCGGTGCTGATGACATCGGTCGAGCCGGTGACGCGCTCGAAGCGCAACCCCATCGTGCGTTCGACAGCGGCGAGAAGATCGACCGCGAAGCCCTCGACCTGACCGGATGCCGTGCCGTGGGAAAAGGGAGCGTTGTCGTTGAAAACACCGATACGTACCGGGCGTGCGACGGGTTTTTCCAAGGCTGCCGCCGGCTGGGCGAAGCCGGAGGTCGCGAGCAGGAGCCAGAGAAAAAATCGGCGCACGAGCGGACGAAAGAAACGATGGAAAGATGGCGGGCTGGAAGCCATGCGCGGTGAGCACGGGCATCTCTGCCCGGATCGGACGGGTGCGGCAAGGCTGGTGAAGGCGGGGTGTTTCCCGCAGAGGCGGAGATCTTGACAGACTGTACGCCGGTGGTGCGTATGCGGCGCATGAAATTCCGAGCCCTGGCCGCAGTGATAGCGATGAGCATGATCGCCGGCTGCGCAGGAGTGTCCCGGCACGAGCCGGTCAATCTAGGCGTCCGCAAGGCGGAGCTGAAGCGCTACCAGGCTTCCGGCGAGTATGAACGCGGACTGACAACCGTGGCGGAGGAGGCTTCGCGCTGGATCGAAACGAGAGCGGCGAAGCGTCTGCAGGGAGAGCGGCTGGCGGTGGTTTTTGATATCGATGAGACCGTGCTCTCGAACTGGGAAAACATGGTGCGTGATGATTTCAGTTATATCTCCGAGCGGTGGCATGCGTGGGTGGCACGTGCCGAGGCGAAGGTGATTGTGCCGGTGCGGGAAACCTATCGCACGGCGCGACGTGCGGGCGTTGCCGTGATTTTCGTCACGGGCCGCAAGGAGCTCGATCGTACTGCGACGGAACTCAATTTACGTCAGGTGGGCATCGGCGAATATGACGCTTTGATCGTTTGGTCGAAGGCCGAGGCGGACGCTGCCGGCTGGAAAAACACTGTGGAATTTAAGACCGCGATCAGGAAACGGCTCACCGCGGAAGGGTGGACGATCGTCGCGAACGTGGGCGATCAGGCGAGCGATCTCGCCGGCGGATATGCGGAGAAGACGTTCAAGCTGCCTAATCCGTTTTATCTGACGGAGTGACGAGCGCCGCGAAGCGGCGCTCGAATGACCAGTGACCGGTAATCAATGACCAGTGTGAAAATGGCGTTTCTGTTTTCTGAATAAAAAACCCGCGTCGGGAAGAACGCGGGTTGAGTGAGCATGCGAAAGGTCGCTTCGCGGTAGCAGGCGTCGGTCCGGCCTTTAATCGAAAGGCCAGAGGCGTTTGTCCAAATCGTAGTGAGGCGCGGCCCAGAGGTTGTAGCCGAGCCAGACGGCGACGAGGAGCAGGAGGATGAGGACGGTGATGCGCCTGCGGCGTTTGGCGGCTTTGTCTTCGAACGGATCTTCGAGTGAACGGATCGAGCCCTCCGGGATGACCGCGCGCGCGGTGAGTTCGGTTCCGAGCGGGACGTTGACCTTGACGCGGCCGTTGATGGCCCAGCCGTTGGCGTCGAGGATGGGGCCGAGGGTGCGCTGGCGGAGTTTCAGCCAGGCGATGAGCATCGAGGGGCCGGAGATGACGAGCATCAGGCCGATGAAGACGAGCGGCAGCTGCCACACAGCAAGGCCGGCGAGACCGGTGGCGATTGCGCCGATGGCACCCATGATGGCGCCGAAGGCGACACCGAGGGCGGCGACGGTGCCGACGTCGATTTTCTTGGGTGGTGCAGGCGGGGCGCCGGCAGCGGCGGGAGCCGGTGCGTGTTTGTCGGCGTTGGCGGTGGCTTCGGCGGCGGAGGCGAGTTTCGCATTGGAGGCGGCGTCGGCGGCGGCGGCGCGTTTGGCCACCTGCTCCTCGATCATGCGGATGAATTTTTTATAGGGAGACCAGAATGCCTGACGGATGCTGATCGGGTTATCGATGATCTTGGTGATGTGCGCATCCCAGTCGCGACCCTTGCGGTCGTAGAAGAGACCGTTGCGGCCAACCATGAGGTAGTCGGAGTCGCCTTGGGTGACGCACGCAGCGATCTTCATGGTTTCACCGCTCGGGCGCTTGAGGTCGCAGTAGGCGATGTAGACCTTGCTGAGCGAGGCGAGGACCGAGTGGGCGCCGGGATCGTCGACGCGGATGCAGAGATCGCAGCTGCGGCTGTCGAGGTAGAGCGTGCCGATCTGGAAAGTGGCGGGAAACTTTGGATCGTAGAGATCGGAGAAATTGACGAAGTTGTGCAGCAGCGTGCGCAGGTCGCGGTAGTAGCGGACGAGGCGGTCCACGGCCGTGATCGCGAGGGCTTGTGGCTCGAGAGCCTTGTCTTCGGCGATGAGTGCGTCGAGCGCGGGCTTTTTGCTGGCGGCGTGGATTGCCTGGATGCGGGGGAGTCCGAGTTTTTCGACCGGGGTGGAGGGTTTTGTGGCGAGCCACGCTTCATAGGGGGCGAGCTTTCCGGTGAGCGCATTCCACTCGTCGGCGGTGAGGGTCGTTTTACTGGCGCCGAGCAGCGGAGTGACGACGGCTTTCTGGAGTGCGGCGAGAGCGCCGGCCCAGGCGGGGTTGACGCCTTCGGTGAGCGGAAGCGGTTTGTTCGCCTCGATGCGGGCGAGGGGGAATCCGGCGACTTCTTCGTTGGTGATTTTGAGATCTTTCGCGGCGACGGCGAGGTACTCGCTCTCCTGGCGGTTGAGTGCGGCGAGGGCGCGGCTGTCGAAGGCGGCGAGGCGGCAGCGGGCGAAGTAGTCGTCGATTTTGGCGCGGACGGTTTTGACCGTGTCGTAGGCGCTGGTCGTGACGTCGCCGATACTGAGGATTTCCTTGGCGGAGCCTTTGGCGGCCCAGTCGGCGTAGGCGGCGATCTCGGTGAAAAACTGGTCGATCTTGGCCTGGTTGACGCCGGGCTTTCCGGAGCGGTCGTTTTCAGCGCCGTAGCTGGCGATGATGTCGGCGATGACCTGCTTGAGATCAGCGTCGCTTGTGGCTTCGGCGGGGATGATCCCATCTCCGTTGAAGGTGGTTTCCGAAAAAATCTTTTTCGTGTCAGTCGTGTCGGCGACCGAGATCTCGGTGGTGTCGCGTTTGCCGAGGTTGGCGAGGACTTGTTTTGCGGACGCGAGGACGGATTTGCCCTCGGGAGTCTGGTCGTTGATCAGTGCGAGCGGGAGGGAGGGCTGAGGGGAGAGGACGTCGCCGATGTCCTTGAGGTGGAGGTTGGTCCACTTGATGGCGGCGAGTACCTCGGGAACGCGGATGCGGCCGTCTCCATCGGTATCGATGAGCGAGAGCGTTTTCTCGTCGAGCTCGAGGCCTTTGACGGGGCAGCTGAGAGCGACCCAGAGCTTTTGATTAAGATGTTCGAGATTGAGAAGGTCGGCTCCGGATTGGAGGAGAACCTGATCGAGTCCGCCGCTGCGGAAGAATTTCCAGCGATGAGTCGTGGTCATAGAAGAATGGCGACAGGACGGGTGATGCTCCGTCGGGCGCAGGGCAATATGAGGAGCGCGGGGCGGGCAGGCTGGCAACTCTGGAGGTGGAATAGGAAGGTAACGAAAAAGCCGCGTTCGGGTGAACGCGGCTTTTGCTGGGCAGGGCGGACGACACGGAGGTCGTCCCTCCATAGAATTATTTTTTCGGTGTGAGGCGGAAGAGCAGGACGTCGTGGGAGTCGACCTCGGCGGTGAAGTTTGCCGAGGTGTCGCCGGCGGATTTTTTGCTCCAGATTTCACGAACGGTGAAAGGTTTGCCTTGGAGGTGCCAGAGGCGGTGCCACTCGACGGTGATGGCGCGGCGGGTGTCGGACGTATTGAGCGCGCAGACGGCCCAGTCGCCGTTGGAGAGTTCCTTGGTCCAGATCTCGATGTTCTTGGCGGGATCGGCGAGGGCGCGTGAACCCTGTTTGCCGAGAGCATCTTGATTGATGGCGACGGCTTCCTTGTCGGTGAGGACGGCGGTGATCTCGGGCGTCATGTGGCGCACGTCGTTGCCGGCCATGAGCGGAGCGGCGAGCATGCACCAGAAGCTGAAGTGGGCGCGGGACTCGGCGAAGGTAAGGCCTTCGTTGCCGACTTCGAGCATGTCGGGATCGTTCCAGTGGCCGGGGCCGGCGAATTTTTGCAGGCCGGTCTGTTCGTCGCCGCGGTTGTGCTGGAGATCGAGGATGTTTTTCCAGCCGGTCTCCCAGCCTTTTTTGCCGTTGTAGGAATCGTAGATGTCGCCGGTGGTGCGCCAGAGGTGGCCGACATCCTGCGCCCATTCCCATGGTTTGGCGGTGCCCCATTCGCAGATGCTGAAGACGACGGGACGGCCGGCGGTGTAGAGCGCGTCGCGCATGGTGGTGTAGGCCTCGCGGGCGTCGCGTGTGCCGGTGCTGCACCAGTCGTATTTCAAGTAGTCGACGCCCCACGACGCGTAGCTGCGGGCGTCCTGGTATTCGTGGCCCATGCTGCCCGGATGACCGCCGCAGGTCTTGGAGCCGGCGCAGTTGTAGATGCCGAATTTGAAACCACGCTCGTGGAGAAAGTCACCGAGCGCTTTCAGTCCGCTGGGAAATTTTGCGGGGTCGGGGACGAGGTTGCCGTTGGCGTCGCGTTCCTTGAGGTGCCAGCAGTCGTCGAGCACGATATAAACGTAACCGGCGTCGCGCATGCCGGATTTGATCATGGCCTCGGCGGTTTCCTTGATGAGGGTCTCGTTGATGTTGTTGGCGAAAGTATTCCAGGTGTTCCAGCCCATGGGCGGAGTTTGCGCGAGGCCGGGGAATTTTTGGGCGGGCATGGTGAGTGGGGAAGCGAGGGCGGCGGCGGCTGCGAGGAGGGGGAGGAACTTTTTCATGTGCAAAGTGTGTCTGGGCGGACGCTAAAGACGAGGCGTGCGCCGGGGTAAGGGAGGCTAGTCTAGCCCAGCATATGCGGCGCGGGGAATGAGGGCGGGCGTCGCGGTTATGAGACTCTTTTCTCCGCGTAAAAGCTTCGCTCACGCCGCGGGAGCGGGGGAAGTAGCGTCGTTTTCGTCCAAGTCCTCGAACATGCCGAGGGCCTGGCAGGATTCGGTGGCGAGAAGCATGGCGGCGAGTTCGGTGCCTAGTGCGGCGCGGAGATGGGGCAGGGTGTGGTGAACGGGTCGGCCGGACGCGGAGGCGACGGGAGGAGTCGTGTCGGGGGCGGTAAATGCGATGGACGTGGGAGAACCGAGCTCGTGTCGGCGGGCGCGCAAGGCGTCTGGCGTTTCAGTGGCCCCTTCGACCGTGCTCGCGATGGTTTCGAGTGTGCGCAGGAGTTGCGCGGAAAATTCTTTGTAGGCGGGCGGATTGAAGACGGCGCCGGCGTTGGTCTGGAGCGCGACGACATTGAAGGCGCGGGTGAGGCGGAGGTTGCCGTTGGCGAGCGCGGCGATGTGGTCGAGGCCTTCGCGGCGGTTCTTGGGGTCGGCGGCGAGACGCTGGAGCGAGGCGAAGACGGCGGCGTTGGCGCCCTCGACGCGTTGCTTGGCCTTGATGATATCGTCGTCGAAGGCGATGCCCTGCTGGAGGTGGCGATTGATCTGCTCCCAGTAATGAAGATTGGCGCGCAGCGAAGCAGCGAGAATGGCGGGAAAGCGCCGGCGTTCCCAGACCGGCCAGAAGACGAAGGCGCCGGCGAGCGCGAGGACGCCGCCGAGGACGTTGCTGGCGATGCGTTCCCAGGCGAACGAGGGCATCACCGGTTGGTGAAGACCGGTGAGCAGCATGACGAAGATCGTCACGAAGAGTACGCCGATCGAGTAGTTGCGCTTCATGAAGAATCCGAACGCGAAGAGGCAGACGGTCATGAGCGCGAAGAGGACGTTCGACGGCAGTGCTAGCCAGAGCAGGCCGAGGGCGAGAAAGCTCCCGAGGAGCGTGCCGGCGACACGCTGCGCTGCGCGGGCACGCGTGGAGCCGTAGTCAGGTTGGAGAACGACGAGCAGCGTGAAAGGAAGCCAGTAGCCGTGTGGAAGTGAGAGCGCGTGGGCGAGCGCGGCGGCGATCAGTGTCAGAAAAATCAGCCGGATGGTGAAACGCAGGAGAACAGGGTCGACACGCCAGCTGAAGTTGAGTGCGGCGCCGAGCGGGCGCAGGCTCCATGTGTCGGTGTCGGTCAGTTCGAGTGAAAAGGCGGCGCGTTCTTCGGAGCGGTTGATCGTGGCGCGCAGGACGGTTTCGGTTTCGCGCAATGCCTCGCGGATCAGGTCGCAGAGGGAGGACAGATGCGCTTCGGAGGAATGGGCTTTATTGAGGCCGGACTCGAAGGCCTCGAGGAGATTGAGGAGCCGGCGCAGGCGCACGTCGACAAGAACGAGGTGCGCGGGTTGCCGGGAAACGAGAGCGAGAGCGATGGTGCGCGCGTGATTGCCGAGAGAAACGAGGATGGGCTGGAACGCGGATTGGAGTGGGACGCCAGTCTCGCGCGCAGGCGTGGTGTCGAGCGCGGTTTGAAACGCGCTGACGCGCATGGTGAGCCGGGCGGCGGCGTGCGAGATGCGTTCGAGGCGATCGACGAAGTCGCGGGAGCGGCGTGTGTGTGCGGAGGCGAGGGTGGTGTAGGATTTGTCGAGCGCCGTGCGCAGAGCGGCCTCTTTCTCAACGATGAGCGAGTGGCGCGCGGCGGGGTCTGAAGAGGGTGCGGCGACGGTCTCGAAAAATTCAGCAGCGGATATCCAGGCCTCGGCGACGGCGGAACGGAGAGGCTGTTGAGGGCGGAAAAACCACGGGACGATCTGCACGACGATGCCCCAGAGTCCGCCGCCGAGCGTCCATTGGACCGTGTGGAGGAAATGGGATTTTGAAAAATCCAGGGCCGATTCCTGTGCGATGAGGAAGACAAGCATCGACGAAATCGCGAGCGGCGGACCGTAGTCGGGAGTGAGGTGGCGCCACACGCCCATGCCGGCGGCGACGAACGCGGTGGATGCGAGTGCGAGGGCGAACGGGCTGGAGGTGGCCGCTCCGAGGGCGGCGGCGCCGGTGAGGACCAGCAAGGCGCAGCCGACGACGGCGAAACGGAGACGGTAGTCGCCGCGGACCTCGAAGAACGCGAGGTTTTGCGCGGCGATCGCGGCGAGCGCGAACTCCGGAGGTGCTTGCAGGATTTGCGCGAGGAGAAGCGGCCCGAGGAAGGAAATCACGCCGCGCGTGGCGCGTGTGAGATCGGAGCGCAGAGCGAGCGGTGAAGGCGAACCGGGATCCGAGGAGTTCAACGCAGCGGACAGCACGCGAAAGACTGTGCGCGAGAAACGCGGGGCGTCACGCGTTTTGGCGTTTCCCTCCCACACCCACGGCTATCTGACTGGTCCTGTGATTGCGTAGGTTTTACCCGGGGTTCCCGGGAAATTTTTGAAGGCGGCCTCTATCATGGCGGGAATAACGCGAATCTCGTCCTTCGTATGTGCATTTCCGTAGATGGAGATCGACCAGACTTCGAGCGATGCTTCGTCCGGGTTTCGGGCTGTTCGCTTGATCTTAAATGTCAGGGTGTAGTGGTCGACTTTCATCGAGAAGGTGTCGCGTTCAATTGTTGTCTGGGCTGGTCTGGGTGTGGCTGGATTTCGCGCCGTGTATGCTCCTCTGCCAGCGCTTTGTTGCGGCGCCACCGGCGTGCTGGTTGTGGTGAGACGAGCGGTGGTAAGCGTTTTTTCCATCACCGACTGGGTATGGCGGAACTCCAGAACGTAGTCGGCATCGGTCGAATTGTCGGGAAGGCGATGCCAGCCTTTATCTACCAGCTGCTTTTCTATCTGCGCCTCGTATTGGGGGCGATTTTCAGACCGTTTGCCTGCATTGGCGGAGACGAACGAGAAACTTTTCCCTTTTTCAGCCAGAAGGCTGGTTTCGGCAGATTTGACCACCACTGTGGATTGCACCTGGTTCAGGTGGGCGCATCCGCTGAACAGAGACGACAACGCGAAAACGAGAATAAATGTGCAGAGGGGGCTCTTTCGGCAAGGAAGCTGGGGCATGAGCCCGGAAATGATTTACGGTGCGTGCCGGATCAACTCACTTTTCAGCTATACGTAAACGCCGCCGCCGAGCAGGCGTTCGCCGTCGTAGAAGGCGATGATCTGGCCGGAGGCGAGGCCGCGTTGCGGTTCGGTGAAGCGGACTAGGGCAAAGCGCGGTGTCGGGGGAGGAACTCGATGGCGACGCGCGGATCGCGGTAGCGCACGCGGCCCTCGAGTTCGAGTGGAGCGGTCGACGGGCGAGGGCAGTACCAGGTGTACCGGAATGAGCACCCGCACTTCGCGGATAAAAAGCCCGGCGGCCTCGGCGGCGCCGTCGAAGGCGACGAGCAGTGCGTGGTCGGCGGCGCGTTTGCCACGACGACGTAGGCCTTGTTGTCGGTGTTGCTCGGCACGCCGATGCCCTTGCGCTGGCCGAGGGTGAAGAAGTGCAGTCCGCGATGCTCGCCGAGCACGCGGCCGTCGTCGGCGCGCACGATGGGGCCGGGTGCGTCGGGCACGTAGGCGCGGAGGAAATCGTTCATTTTCACCTCGCCGATGAAGCAGATGCCCTGGCTGTCTTTCTTCTCGGCGGTGGCGAGGCCGGCGCGGCGGGCGAGCTCGCGCAGCTCGGGCTTGAGCAGGTCGTCCGATGGGGAAACGCGCGGTCGCGGAGCTGCTCCTGCGAAAGCATGGCGAGGAAGTAGGACTGGTCCTTGTTCGGGTCCGCGCCCTCGAGGAGCGAACGCAGGGGCCGCTCGAGCGTCGCGCGGCGCGCATAGTGGCCGGTGGCGACGGCGTCGAAGCCGTGGTCGAGCGCCCATTCGGCGGAAGACGCCGAACTTGATCTCGCGATTGCACATCACGTCGGGATTGGGCGTGAGGCCGCGGGGGTATCCGTCGAGAAGATACTCGACGACTATGCTCGCGGTATTCCTCTCATCAGATTGACGACGCGGAACTCGATGCCGAGCTCCTCGGCGACGGCGCGGGCGTCGGCGATGTCCTGTATCCACGGGCAATCTCCGACGATGTTGTCCTCGTTGATCCAGTTTTTCATGTAGGCGCCCACGATGTCGTAGCCTGCTGTCTTGAGCAGCAGGGCGGCGACGGAGCTGTCCACGCCGCCGGACATGGCGACGAGGATCTTTTCGCGGGTGGACATCGCGCCCACGAGACCCGCCTGCGGACGGTCCGTCAATCTGATCGTAACGTGCGACAGCTTGACTCAGGCAGGGTGTGTTCGGATGGTCACTTGCATGAAAGTGGTTTCGATCGTCGCACTCCTCGGAAGTTCGAAGTGTCACCGGTCTTCGCGCAATTTGGCGTGGCGGTGGCGAAACCGCAGCGGCCGATCCCGGCGGTCGAGCACGTGATGATCATCAGCGTCGACGGTCGGCGGCTGGACCGGGGCGTCGCTGGCGAACATGCCGACGTTGCGGGCGATGGTGAAGGAAGGCGCATACGTTTTGGGCGCGCACGACGGCGGTTTCGATCACGCCTCCATCGCACACGAGCATGCTGACGGGCGTGATCCCGAGGAAGCATGGCATCGAGCTGGAAGAGCTTAACCGCGATCTGAGCAGGTCGGTTCATCCGAGGAAGCCGACGATCTTCGAGATGGCGGGAAGTGCGGGGTATTCGATGGCGCTTATCGTGGGGAAATCCGACTTTCCACACTGGCGAAGCTGGCACGGTGACGTGGACGTCGATTTCTTCAGGAAGAGAACTCAAAGGACACGAATGCCGAGGTGACTGCGAATGCGGTGAAGATCAATCGAGGCGAACAAACCGCAGGTGATTTTCGTGTACATTATCCTGAGGTGGATTCGTTGGGACATTCCAAGGGATGGGGATCCAAGGAGCAGTTTGTGAAGATCGAGGAGACCGACGGCGAGTTGGCGCAGCTTTTCGCCTCGCTGGAGAGAGCGGGGATTCGCCAATCGACGGTGGTGATCTTGTCGGCCGATCACGGCGGGGCGGGGCTGACGCTATGGAGCCGATGACCCGCGGAGCCGGCACATCCCGTGGATCGCGACGGGGCCGGGAGTTTCGAAGATATATGGATTCACGTACAGAATGCAGCACTGGACGTGAATACCGAGGAGACTGCGCGACGGCGTGCTGGTGCTGCTCGGGCTGCCCGAGTAGCCGTATTTCGACGGGAAGCCGGCGTTGGTGGCGTTTGAAGAATACCCTGAGCGGAAGGGGGAAAAATCGCGGAGGCGCGGAAGAGCGGAAACGCTGAAAAGAGAGTGGAGAGAGCGCTCCATCGCTCCGCGATCTTCAGTTCCTCTCCGTGATTCAGCGATATCTGCCACTGCCGGCTTCGTGGTGCAAAGGCAGGTCCCGGGTGCGACTTTCAATTTGTCCGCAATCTGGCACGCAGGATGATACCATGTATCGTATCCGCCGATGCCTCCTCGGCGAACTCAAAATTGCCCAAGCCTGGCTAGAATTTCCACGAACGGGACCGAGTCACACACGACTGGCGGGCGCGGTACAATCCGCTGCTGGCTCTCAGCCGGGATTGATGCACCGGGCTTCCACCACCCTGACGAAGCTTGCCGGATTACGTGTACGGTCTGCGACAGCGCGTACTTCGTGAACAAGAAGGGCAGAAATCTTCTTTTTCCTGCGCGTGGCCATCCATCGACATTCGGCGAAGCCGGGCGTCAGCGTTTTTCTGGCCGGGGATTTCAACGGCTGGCAGGAAGCGGTGGGGAAGGACGAGCTGGCTGTTGAAACGTTCGAACCTCGCGGGCGACGACGTGTCATTGTCAGTGCGAAGGCGGAGCGCTTTTATGGGAATCCGCCGATGTGATTCAAATTCTGGTCACCGGTGAGCACCAGTGGCAGGATGTACCGGGAGAATGCGCCGAACGCGGTGCGCGAGGAAACGGGCAACGTAAACTACATCATCGATCCGAGCCGGACGGGGCAGCATCTCTATCGGTTTACATTGCAGGAGCCTGTGAATCTCGCGGCGGGGTGGGCGATGACCTGGCAGGGCGGGAAGAGTGTGCCGCTGCGTCCTGGGGCGATTATTTTTATTCAGCTGGAAAGCAAGGTATCGCTGGGCGGCGCTCCGCGCGCGGTTCGAGACGGTTTTTCGGATTTTCGTGCCGCGGGCGAAGCGGGTGGAGTCTGCTTCGTCTTCTGAAAAGACGGCTCATCAGGAAACGCCGCACCGCTCATCAATTATTCTAGCGCACGGATCATGTCTGGGAGGTCACTCTCTACGCAGAATCTGGACGGCTGGTTTTATTGGTACCAGATCGATGGCCGAAGTATGCGCTGGGTATTTTTGATCCGACGAAACGCATCCTCGACCCCTATGCGCTGGCGACGGTGGGGCTGTCCTGGCCCCGGGATTCGTTTTGGATCGGTCGCGTATTTCGATGCTGGATCGCAGTTTCAAGACGCCCGCCGGACAGGATCTTGTCGTGGTGGAGGCGCATGTGCGCGATCTCGTGGCTAATGCGCCGATCAAGCTGCGCCCGGAGGAACGTTTTGGTTTCGCCGGGCTGCGGCAGTGGGTGGAGAGCCCGGAGTTTTACCTGCACAATCTCGGTGTGAATTGTGTGGAGCTGCAGCCGATCCAGGAGGCGGACAACTGTTCGCGCGAGGATGACCCAGTGGGGCTACATGACGACGAACTTACTTTGCCCCGGCGAGTGCGTTTGCCCTCGATCCGGCGAAGGCGTCCGGCGTGAAGGGAGTTCCAGGAACTGGTGGCGGCGTTTCACCGGCGCGGCATGGCGGTTGATTCTGGATGTCGTGTACAACGACGTCGGCGAACTCGTCGGCATCTGCTGTTGCTGGCGCAGCTGCACCATTTCGAAGTCGGCGCGGATGGCTCGCTGTTCAACTGGCAGCGGTTGCGGAAATGACATGCGGTCGCGCTCGTCGATGGCGCTGCGCCTGATCATCGACAGCTGTGCGCATCTGATTGAGACGTACGGCATCGATGGCTTTCGCTCGACCTCGCGCATCTGGTCGGACTGAGGCGCTGAAGGCGATCGAGGTCGCGATGAAACGCATCAAGCCCGACGTGATCCTGATCGCAGAGCCGTGGAGCTTCAAAGGCCACATCGGCGGCGCGCTGCGCGACACCGGCTCGGCGTCGTGGATGATGGTGTTGATCGCAACTTCTGCGCGGGACTTCGTGCGCGGCGGTGCGACGCGCGAAGGCTACGAGATAGGCGCTGTTCGGATTCATCGGTGTCTCCCGACATATCAACCTTAGCAATACGCAACTGAACCAAGCAAGCTACATAACACA
>JASGJB010000051.1:0-72211 GCA_049840895.1 Nibricoccus sp.
AAGGTTAATAGGGAAACACGATAGAATCCGAACAGCACCTAACGCCCATGTCCGGATTGCGCATCACGACGACGCGCTGTTTTCCTCGATGAAGATGATTTGCTCGGCAGGCGACGATCGCATGTCCACCCATTCGACCGGCCATGCCGGCGCCATCCAGCCTTCACACACCTTCTTCAGCCAGTCGGCCATTTCCTCGGCGCTGCCACGGCGGCCGGTGTGACGCATCTCGTGCGGATAGTTGCGATCCATCCACGCAAAAACGCCGGCGCGAAATTCATCGTCGCTGAACGAATTCCAGTCGACATCGCTTTTGTCGTCGAACAGGAAGACTCGCTGAAAATGGCGTCGTCTGCTTGCGCGCTTCGCCCTGCTCGCCCTGCTTTTTCAGCAGTTCGCCGAAGCGGCGGCGATGTTCGGCCGGATTGCCGAGCCACGCATTCAGCGCGTCATCGCACGGCGCAGATAGAGGCCGACATCATATTCGTCGGTGTAACCGATCGCGCCATGCAGCTTGATCGTCTCGCGGCCGATGGTATGCGCGGCATCGCCGCAGCGCGAGGAGGCGCGGCTCGCCGCCATGCTGCCGATCTGATCCGGCGTCGAAGCGGGATCGTCGAAGGTGCGAACGGCATCGGCCAGCGCGCCGATCGACATTTCCTTCTGATATAAAGATCGACCGCGCGATGCTGCAGCGCCTGAAAATTGCCGATCGGCTTGCCGAACTGGACGCGCGTTTTCATGAAGTCGGCGGTCATGTCGAGCGCGGATTCCATCAGAGCGAGCTGCTCGGCCGCACAGACGATGACGGCGGCATCGACGCCGCGGCGCAAGGCAGACTCCGCTGTCGCGCCCTTGGCGACGAGATCGGCGGCGCCGACCTTCACATCCCTCAGCGTCAGCGTACCGGCGAATGTGCCGTCGGCGCGCAACTCGTTCTTGCAGGACAGGCCGGCGGCCTTCGCAGCATGATCGAGTGCAAGACCGTCCGCGCCCCTGGCGGACACGATAAACCCGTCCGCGCCCGGCGCCGGATGGACATGATGCACCGTGCCGCTCAGCACGACGTTCGAGCCCGACGATGTCGCGGTCACATCCGTCATGCCGAAATCCGAGGCCGTTGATGCGGCTGGCATAGCCGACACCGATAATAGCCTCACCAGCCGCGATCTGCGTCGAGCGATCTCTCCTTGAGCGCGGCATTGTCGCTCGCATTGAGCACCGTCACGGCCAGCACGGCGGTCGCCGCCAGCGGCTCCGGGGCGAGCATGCACGTCCTGCGCGACGACGGCCATTGCGCTGATGCCGAGGCCCTGCCCGCCGTAGTTTTCCGAAACCAGGAATTCCGAGCCAGCCTGACTCGGCCATCTGCGCCCAGGCGGCGCGGTCGAAGCCCGGCAAATTGGCGCGCAGCGGGCGGATACGCTCGATGCCACCGCGCTTGGCAAAAGAGGGCGGCAGGGATTTCGCGCAGCAGACGCAGCAATTCTTCGGCTTCGGAGAGTTCGATGAACCAGGTTCTTGCTGTGGCAACGGACATGGCATTGACCTCCCTCTTCGCGCGCTCGATGGCGCGTCGCGACACATATGCGCAACCGGTCTAGCGACGTTGCGGCGTTGTCTCTTTTTATCGCGATCTGCGGGCCAAAGAAAGACTGAAGCCGCATGGGCCTGCGGCGCGGACGCGCTTGTGCGCCGCGTAATCCCGGCGCGGCGACAAGGTACAATTTGCATGGGCTTCGACAGGGAACGCAATAGACGGATGCCTCCCGCTGGCTAGTATGCCGCCGCACAAAACAACCGTCAGTGGGGGAATTCGAACAATGGCAGGGACTTCGTCGAAGGCAAGGTCGATCGTGACCGGTGGCGGCGGCGCGATCGGCGGCGCAATTTCGCGCCTGCTCGCCAAGAACGGCGCCAAGGTCGTGGTCAACGACGTCGGTGGCTCGGTGTTCGGCACGGAGCAGAACGATATGGGTCCGGCCCAAAAGACCGTCGCCGACATCAAGGCGGCCGGCGGCGAAGCCGTCACCAACGGCGACAGCGTATCGTCCTGGGAATCGGCCCAGAAGATCATCCAGTGCGCGCGCGACACCTACGGCCGCGTCGATCTCGTCGTAAACGATGCCGGCATCATCCGCATGGCGAGCTTTCACAAGCTGATGCCGAAGGACTGGGAGGACGTCATCAACGTCCACCTCAACGGCAGTTTCTATGTTGCGCGCGGCCGCTCCCCATATGCGCGAGCAGAAGGGCGGCGCGTTGGCCCGCATGTCGTCGACCGCCGGCCTGGTCGGTACGCTCGGCATGGCGAACTATGCCGCGGCGAAAATCGGCATCGTCGGCCTATCGCGCTCCATCGCCATCGACATGGGCCACTTCGGCGTTCGCTCCGATGCCATCGCGCCGGCCGCGCATAGCCGCATGATCGACGCCACGCCGAACCAGACGCCGGAAATGGCGGCGCGGATAAAAACACCGGCAACGCTCGCAGCGGCCCGAACATGTCGCCAATCTGGCGGTGTTTCTGCTCAGCGATGCAGCCAACGGCATTACCGGCCAGATCTCGGCGCGCGTGGCGCGGAAATCTATCTCTACGGCCAGACGCGCCCGATCCGCACCATCTTCCGCTCCGGCGGATGGCCGCCCGAGGTTCTCGCCGAACAGCTGCCGCAGATGTTAAAAACTCCCTAGCCCCGCTCGAGCGCACCGGCGATGTCTTCGGCTGGGATGTCGAGGAATAAGCGGAACGAAACCCACCACAAATGAAAAAGGCCGGAGCGCGTTCACGCCGCTCCGGCCTTTCTGCTTTCAATCATTCGCCGATCTGCGTTGATCGATCTCCCTGACATCAAGCCGCAGGCGTCGCAACCGGCAGCGCGTTAACAACTGGCGCTGGCGCTGCTGGCTTCCTGCCGATCGTCAGCTCCTCGCCCTCCTTGGCAATGAAATAAGCGTCGATCATATCCTTGGTCACATCCTCGATGCGCGCCGGCGACCATTTCGGCATGCGGTCCTTGTCGACGACGACGGCGCGAATGCCTTCGGGGAAATCGTGACTGGTGAAAATCTTCAACGCGGCGGTATATTCGCGCGACAAACACTCTTCCAGCAATTTGAATTCGCGCCATCCGCAGCAGCCGGAGCGCGAGTTCAAACTCGTCGGCGACTTCTCCCGCATCGCCTGTAGTGTCGCTTTCGCGAAATCGGAGCCCTCACGCCTCGGCGCGAAACGACCGCCTCGACATCGTCGGCATCCATCGTCGTATCGATCAACCGGCGCTGCATCTCCACCGGCCCCGGGCCGCGCGGCGTCTCGAAATGCGCCACACGCCACGGATCATGCCGGAGGTCGCCGCCGAGGCGCTTCAGCGCCTCGCGCACCGCCAGGTAATTTTTCGGACGCGATGAAGACATCGGCAAAACCGGCACGGATCGCGTCCGCGCCATTCATCTGCGCGCCGGTGAGCGCATGATCAAGTACCGAGTTCGCCCGGTGCGCGCGACAGCAGCCACGTGCCGCCGACATCGAAAAGACGATGCCGACTTCCGCGGCGTATCGCCACTTGGTTTTCTCGGTGACGATCCGGTGACGGCCATGCGCCGACACGCCGACGCCGCCACCCATGACAATGCCGTCCATGAAGGCAACGAACGGCTTGCGATAGGATGCCAGCCGCGAATTGAGCTGATACTCGTCACACCAGGAACTGCGGCCGAGATTCCCGCCGGCCTTGATGCTGTCATAGAGGCCGCGAATGTCGCCGCCCGCGCAGAAACCGCGATCGTTGGCGGATTCGATAATCACGAGCCCGATCGAGCTGTCGAGATCGAAGGCATCGAGCGCGCCGTCGATGGCGTGGACCATTTCCAATGTCAGCGCATTCAGCGCCTTGGGCCGGTTGAGGCGAATGATGCCGGCCGCGCCTCGCGGGTCACGATGAGGTCGGGGCCGGTCGGAACCGCGTTTGCCGAAATATCTGTCATATGGTCCACTTACCGCGTGTGGCTTGCCTTAAACAAGCCAGATGCAACGGCCAAACTCGCATGCCGATCCGCGAATGCAAGACAAACCTCGCCGGTCCCATGTGTTCCGCCGCTTCCATCCGGGAGGGTTCACGGCTAACAATCGCCTCCGGATTCCGAAAGGCCTGTTCATGAGCGCCCACCTCTTCGATCCGATCGAGCTCGAGGTGCGCTGAAACTCCCCAACCGCATCGTTATCGCGCCGATGTGCCAGTATTCGGCGCGCCGACGGCAACGGCGACCGACTGGCACACGATCCATCTCGGCCATCTCGCGCTGTCGGGTGCGGGCACTGCTGATCATCGAAGCGACAGCCGTCCAACCCGACGGCCGGATCTCGCCGCGCGATCTCGGCCTCTGTTCCGACGAGAACGAACGCGTTCTACCGCGCGCTCGAAAGCGTGCGAGCTAATTCGTCGATGCCGATCGCAATTCAGCTCGCGCATGCCGGCCGCAAGGCATCGCACTGATTGCCGTGGGAAGGCGGCACGCAGATCAATCGCGCCGACGGACGGCTGGTGACCTAGGCGCCTTCTGCAGTGCCGTTCACAGCCCGGCACCGAGGCGCCGCTCGCGCTCGACACGACGGGCTCGAACGCGTGCAAGGCCGCGTTGTCGAAGGCCGCACGAGCGCGCTGTGCGTATTGGTCTCGATGCAATCGAGCTGCACAGCGCTCACGGCTATCTGCTGCACGAGTTCCTGTCGCCGCTCTCCAACCAGCGCGACGACGAATATGGCGGATCGCTCGACAACCGCATGCGCTTCCCGCTCGAAGTGTTCGACGCTGTTCGCGCTGTCGTTGCCGTCGACAAGCCGCTTGGTCATCTGCATTTCGGCGCACCGATTTGGTCGAAGGCGGCTGGGATATCGAGCAGACGCTCGCGTATGCGCAAGACGCTGAAGACAGCGCGGCTGCAGACTCTTCGACGTTTCCGGCGGCGGACTGACGCCGGAGCAGAAGATCGCGATCGGCCCCGGTTATCAGGTGCCGTTGGCCGAAGCGGTCAAGCGCGAGACGGAAATTCCGACGATCGCGGTCGGCCTGATCACCGAGCCGGAACAGGCCAAGCGAAATCGTCTCGCTCAGGCAAGGCCGACTTGGTCGCGCTCGCGCGCGGCATGCTCTACGACGCGCGCTGGCCGTGGCATGCGGCGGAATTCGGCGTCAAACTGCATGGGCCGACCAGTATCTGCGCGCGCACCGCCGCATGCCGCGAAGGACCTGTTCCATCCGGTGGCTGCCGGATCAACCAGGGCAATCTCCAACGCACATTCGCTCGTCGTCAGCATCGACGGCCGCGGCGTCGCGCAAACTGACGATCAGCAACGCCGGTTCGATGACCATCCTCAACTCGCAGGTCATCGACCGCCGTGCGTAAGGCGATCGAAGCGCTCGGCAGCAGAAGGGCATCCGCGCCCTGGTGTTTCGCGGGCGAGACGGAGAAAGCCTTCATCGGCGGCGCCGACATCAAGGAAATGGCAACGCTCGAGCAGAAGATCGGCAGAGGCGCTTCATCACCAATCTGCGCGATCTCTGCGAAGCGGCGCGGCGATTTCCCGCGTCCGGTGATCGCCCGCATTCCCGGCTGGTGCCTCGGCGGCGGCCTCGAACTTGCGATCTCCTGCGATTTCCGCATTGCCTCCGATCAGGCGAAGTTCGCGATGCCGGAGGTGCAAGGTCGGCATCCCCTCCCGTAATCCATGCCGCGCTGATGCCGCGCGTGATGGGCACTCCTCGCGCGCGCTGGCTGGTGATGACCGGCGCGACCATCGACGCCGCAGACGGCGCTCGAAGTGGGGCCTCGTCGATGTCGTGACCACGCCAGACAATCTCGATGCCGAGAGTCGAAAAGTGCTCGCCGAAATCTGCTGGAATGCGGCGCGGAAGCGCTCGCTGCGCAGAAGGTGCTCGTCCGCAAGTGGGAGGAATTGCCGCTGATGGATGCCGTCGATGCCATGATTTCCATTTTCGGGAAGTCGTTCCTGACCGGTGAGCCTCAGCATCATATGCAGGACTTCATCAACCGGCCCCGCAGCAAGACATAGATTGCCGGCGCGACGCCATCCAATGACCCGCGTTCGCCGGAGGTGGATGGGCGGGTAGCGCATTGCTAAGGTCGATCTTGAGAAACTGACCACTTCAGGAAACGAACCATGCCCCAGACCCTGCCGGACAGCCGCATTCCCGTCATCGTCGGTGTCGGAGAGATCACCGATAAGCCCGCGACACCCGCCGAGGGCCTCGAACCGCTGGCGCTGATGCAGGAAGCCCTCAGGCGCGCCGAGAACGACGCGGGCGCGAAACTCGTTCAACAGATCGATTCCATCGACATCATCAATCTGGTGAGCTGGCGCTACGCCGACCCGGCGCAGCAACTCTCTCGATCGTCTCGGCATCAAACCGAAACGCGCGGTCTATGGCCCCGTCGGCGGCGAAGGCCCGATGCGCTATCTCCACGAGGCGGCGGCTGCGCATCCAGCGCGGCGAGAGCGTGGTGGGCGCGGTCTGCGGCGCGGAATTGCAAAGCAGCGTCAACAAGGCGCAAAAGGACGGGATCAAGCTGCCGTGGACGCCGTTCGCCGAAGACGGCGTGACGTCGGTGCGGAGCGCCAGCTATCAGAACCCGATGGCGGTGGCGCTCGGCGTGTTCCAGCCGATCACGGTCTATCCGTTTTACGATGCGGCGACGGCTGCGAACTGGGGTGCAAACGCCGCGCCAGGCGCTGCGTGAATCAGCGAGTTGTGGTTGACCTTCTCGAAGGTCGCGGCGCAAAATTCCGAATTCGTGGCTCAAGCGCGCGTTCGAGCCGGACGCGATCATGACGCCAACGGCCGACAATCGCCTCATCGCGTGGCCATATAACAAACTGATGGTCGCCAACCCGATGGTCAATCAAGGCTCGGCGCTGATCGTCACCAGCCTCGCCAACGCCAAGGCCCTCGGCATTCCGCCGGAGCGCTACGTCTACTTCGTCGGCGGCGCGGCAGCGGAAGAGCCGCGCGACTATCTGCAGCGCGACACTTATACCGAAAGTCACGCGCAGAACGCCGTGCTGCACGAGGTGATGAAGTTCGTCGGCGGCGACGGCACCAAGTTCGATGCGATCGAACTCTACAGCTGCTTCCCCTGCGTGCCGAAGATGGCGAGGCGCACACTGGGCTTTGGGCCGGACATTCAGCCCACCGTGACGGGCGGACTGACATTCTTCGGAGCGCCGCTGAACTGCTACATGGCGCACGCCGCCTGTTCGATGGTGCGGCGGGTGCGGGATGGCGCGCAGCATGCCCTGCTTTACGGACAGGGCGGATTCGTCACCAAGCATCATGCCATCGTGCTGTCGCCGAAGCAGCCCACGGAACCGCTCAGCGAAAACACCAGCGTGCAGGCGGCCGCTGACGCGCAACGCAAAGCCGCACCGAAATTCGACGCCGACGCCAGCGGCAAAGCGAGCGTGGAAAGTTTTACCGTGATCTACGATCGCAAGGGCGATGTCGATCACGGCGTTGTCATTCTACGCACCGCCGGGAACGACCGCACGCTGGCGCGTGTGCCGGCGGACGACAAGCCGACGCTGGCGCGCCTTCTCGACATGGAGCGAACACCCATCGGCGCCAGCGGCATCATCGGTAAAGCCGCCGATGGCATGCAGGAATGGAAAGCCGCGTAACCCCTGCGCGCAGGAAAACGAACGACAAAATAAGCAGCGCTGAATTTAAATAACAATCTTTGGAGGAACATTCGATGTCCGACGCCGTGCTGATGAAAAAGATCGCCGATCACGTCATGCTGGTGACGATCAACCGGCCCGACGCGCGCAACGCCGTGAATGGCGATGTCGCGGCGGGCATGGAGCGCGCGGTCCATGAAACCGAAAAAATCCCGATATTTGGGTCGTGATCCTCGCGGGTGCGGGCGACAAGGCGTTCAGCGCCGGCGCGGACCTCAAGGCGGTATCCGCAGGGCGGCACGGGCAAGCTGGGAACGGAGAAGGGCGGCTTTGCCGGCTTCGTCCATTAGCCTCGCACAAAGCCGTGGATCGCCGCCGTCAACGGCTTCGGCGCTGGCCGGCGGCTGCGAGATCGCGCTCGACCTGCGACATGATTGTCGGCGATCGACGATGCAGCCTTCGGCCTGCCCGAGGTGAAGCGGGGCCTTGCTCGCCGGCGCCGGCGGGCTCTATCGCCTGCCGCAGCGCGCTTCCCAAGGCACGTCGCGATCGAGATGATCCTGACCGGCGCACATTTCGACGCCAAACGCGCCTTCGATCACGGCCTCGTCAACAAACTTGTTCCGCCGCGACCAGCTGATGCTCGAGGCGCTCAAGCTCGCCAATGCGATCTGCCGAAAATGCGCCGATCGCGGTGCGCGAATCCCTGCGCATCGCCCGGCAGGCGCTCGATTTCACCGATGCCGAGTTGCGCGACATGTCGGGTGTCGCCAGCCGCACCGTCGCTGCAACCGAGGATTACAAAGAAGGCCCCCGCGCCTTCATCGAAAAGCGCGCGCCGCACTGGAAAGGGCGTTAAAGCCTGTCCCTATCGGCCTAAACGGAAGGCTCCCTGCGCTGCGGTTTCTTGACAGGGAAGCCGAAACACTTAGCCTGACGGCCATCATAACAATATGCCGCTGGGGCATCGCTCCAGCCCGGGCGATTGCAAACCTGAAGGAAAACGCCGCCATGACCGACGATCTCGAGGACAAGCTCGGCTTCGCACCGGATTACGACTCGCCCGTCCCCTATATGCAGCGGACGCGCGATTATTACATCGCGATCGGCTACACGACGCCGTACCGCTGGGCGCATTACATCGCCGCCCCGTTTCACGCCGCTGAAGAAGCCGCTCAACCAAGTCGCGCGTCACGATCATCACCACCGCCGCGCCATACGAGTCCGACCAAGGGCGACCAGGGTCCGGGCGCGGCTTACAACGGCAGCGCCAAGTTCTATCAGGTCTACTCCGGCGACACGTCGCAAGCAGCACGATCTGCGCATCTCGCACATCGGCTACGACCGCACGCACACCACCGCGACCGACTCCAACACCTGGTTTCCGCTGCCTGCACTGCGCCGCGCTGCAGCAGGCCGGCCGGATCGGCGAGCGTCGCGCCGCGCTTCCTCGGCGCGCCGACCAACCGCAGCCACCGCATCACCATCGAGACCGACGCGCCCGAAATCCTCGCCGCGTGCCGGGAGGACGATGCCGACGTCGGCGATCCTGGTGCCGAACTGCCCGGTCTGCCATCAGACCACGGCACTGACGGCCCGCCATCTTGAGGCCAACGGCATCCCGACCGTCGTGATGGGCTGCGCCAAGGACATCGTCGAGCACGCCGCCGCGCCGCGCTTCCTGTTCAGCGATTTCCCGCTCGGCAACAGCGCCGGCAAGCCGCACGACGTCGCCTCCCAGGACGCTGACGCTGGAACTGGCACTGCACGTGCTCGAAACCGCGCCCGGCCCGCGCACGACGATGCAGTCGCCGCTGCGCTGGAACGAAGACGGCAAGTGGAAGCTCGACTACAACTGAACATCGCGAGCTGATGAGCCCCGACGAACTGGCGCGCCGCCGCGCCGATTTCGACAAGCAGAAGGAAATCGCACGCGGCAACCGCGTCGAAGCCGCCTGAATGTGAAAGCGGCGGCCCGATTTGTATCCGGCCGCCGCTTCTCTCTTTCCCTCATGCGTTTCCCTTTCGCGAACAATCGCATCCCAGGGAAACGTCTCAATCAAACGCTCAGGAGACAAGAAGCGTGACCCGACCTTTCGAAGGTGTAAGGATTCCTCGATTTCACCCAGGTGCTCGCCGGCCCCTATGCCAGCTATCAGCTCGCCTTGCTCGGTGCCGATGTCATCAAGGTGGAGCGGCGCGGGGGCGAAGACATGCGCCGTTCTCCGCTCAGCAAGCGAATGGGCGGAGCGCGGCATGTCCTCTGGCTGGCATCGCCGTCAACGGCAACAAACAAAGTTTGACGCTCGATTTGCAGAAGCCGGAGGCGAGCGAGATCGTCATGCATCTCGCCGCCAAGGCGGACGTGGTCATGGAGAACTTCCGGCCCGGCGTCATGGACAAGCTCGGTATCGGCTATGAGGCGCTATCGAAGATCAATCCGCGCCTGATCTATTGCGCCATCAGCGCCTTCGGCCAGACCGGCCCGGAACGGCTTGGCGCAGGCTACGACGGCAAGATCCAGGCAATGTCCGGCATCATGTCGATCACCGGCCATGAAGCGACCGGCCCGACCCGTGCCGGTTTCGCCGTGTGCGACGTGCTGTCGGGCGCGACCGCCGCGTTCGGTGTATCGTCGGCGCTGTTCCAGCGCACCCACACCGGCATGGGCCAGTTCGTCGACGTCTCGATGCTGGAAGCGACCCTCGCCTTCCTGTCCGGCCAGGTGGCCGACTTCACCGTCACGGGTCACCGCCAGTCAGCTCTCCGGCAATCAGGCGGTCAGCCGCCGTCCAACCGCAAACCTGTTCAAGGCCGGCGACGGCTTCCTCCTTCTGGCCGTCAATAACGAGAAACAGTTTCAAGCGCTTATGAAGGCGCTCGGCCACGAACAGCTCTTGCGGGATCCCCGCTTCGTCGATTGGATGTCCAGCGCGGCAAACGAGCCGGCGCTCCGGACAATTATCGAGGACACGCTGGCAACCAAATCGCCGATGGAGTGGGAGAAGATTCTCGACGCCGCCGGCGCGCCCTGCGCCAGCATCTGGAAGATCGAGGAAATCATCGACCATCCGCAGATCGATGCGCGCAAGGCGCTTCAGACTATCGAGACGCCCTACGGGCCACTGCGCTTCATGGGCAATGGTTTTCAGCTCGCTCATGGCGGTGGCAAGCTTGACAGAATGGCGCCCTTGCTCGGTAACGACAATGATTCAGTTCTTGCCGAGGCCGGTTACAGCAAGGATGAAATCAAGGCGCTCCGCGATAGCGCAGTCGTCTGACGAGAATCAGTTCTGACAACAAACCCGGCTGCGATGCAGCGCCGGGGTTTTGTTCCCGGCATCTCTCTTCTTCCCGCTCCGGCCGGATACAGCGTTTTCGAGCGAGCATGTCCTCGGGCTTGACCCGTGGATGGATGCCGGCTCGCGGGGGAAGAAAACGCGCCGGTAGCGCTAACTCGCGGCGGCTTCGCCGACACCCCAGAAGCGGCGCTGATAATGCACCATGCCCTCGCCGGAATGGCCGAGCTGGATCGATTTGACTTCGCCCATGATGATGACGTGATCGCCGCCCGGATAGTCAGCCGCCTTCTTGCAAATGAGAGTCGCAAGACTGTCGCGGACCATCGGCAGGCCGTGCGGGCCATCGACGAACACGCCCGGCACGAACTTGTCGGCGCCGCGCTTGGCGAACAGCTGGGCGATCTCCTGATGGTGGGGCCGCAGAATGCCGATGGCGAAATCCTCCGCGACGCTGAACGCCGGATAGCATTCCGCCGTCAGATTAAGGCAGGTCAGCACCAGCGGCGGCTCGGCCGAAACCGATGTGAAGGAACTCGCGGTAAAGCCTTTGGCTTCGCCCTCAGCCGTTCGGGTCGTGACGATGACGACGCCGGCGGGATAGCGCGCGAAAACTTCCTTGAATTGATTGAGATCCAGCATGGAGGCAGGCGTTCCTCGACGAATCTCGTCGCGGCTCTGTCCGCCGCAGAGCTTTCCAATATCATGGCGCAGCCAGCGGCGCAGCCTCCCAATCGGTCGAATACTCTCCAGTGTATTCTCTGAAGCTATGACGAGCTTCGCCGAATGCAACGGCTCAATTCGCCTTGCGCAGGCGCTCGGTCGCCCCAACTATCGCCTTGAGACGGCTGGCGTCAATTCGGGATGCTGCCGCACCGATCGCGCCGCGCGGTCGCGCACATACGACAGGCAAGCCGCGCCAGCTGAGCGGCGAACGTCGACATCGGCGAGCGGCAGAGCAGGTGACGCCGAAGCGGCGCTTGTAAGGATAGTTGCCGATGCTGAAATCGAATTTGCGTACGCCATCCTTATGGAGAGCTGCCATGGTCCGCTCGATTATGAGGCGTCCTGGCGAGCAATTCGACCATTTCTCGCCGGCATTGCTGATTTTCACCATGATGTATGTATCGATTGCGCCGGATTCCGAGCAGCGCGGCAACCACTTCATCGCCAGACGTCAATACCGTGATCGTCGCAACCTGCCGATTTCCAGCGACGAACGTTTCGATAGAATGCCGCGCACTCTTCGTGATCGAGAACGTAGTTCAGGCCAAGCTGCTGCATCCGTTCGCCTTGCTGCATTTCCATCGTAGTCAGAAGATCAAGCGCACGCTCCTTGTCACGTCACGATATCAAATTTGGCTTGCGGATCGCGCGTGAATACGCGCCAGCTCCGTTCCAGCTCCTTGCGCACCGTTCGCTCCAGCGTGAAACGCCAGGCGTCATAATCTTCGCCGACAACGACCATATTACCGTTCAGCGAGGACTTGGCCCGCACCCGGCAACAGGGCCAGCGGATTGGGGCGGCCGTCGATTTCAATCGGCATTTTGCGGACACGCAGCACATCGCCATCGAGCTTCTTGCGCACCTCGCGCCACATCGTCATCGCGGCGGTGGCATCGCACGGCGCGGCAGGGCCGAGAACCGGCGCGTTGTAGTCCGTCAACTCAAGGTCGGCGGGCTCCACAAAGTGAATACCGCCGCGCCTCACCTTGATCAACGGAAGCAGCATGACCAGCTCACCGCTCGCGCGATCGCGCACGGTGACAAGTCGCGGCTCGATATCGGCGCGGCGCGCGAACGCGCCATACCAGGCTTCCAGCCATCCGCGATGCTGAAATGCCGTCGACGGCCCGATACACCACGCGGCGTCCCACGCGCTCGCAACGGCGCAGCCCATTCCCGCGCAACCTCGATGGAGAACGATGTTGCCGGCGACGATGCCGCTGGCATGGGCATCGCCGCTGTGTTCGTCAACGAAGCCGACACGTTCGACCCCCGATCGTCAGGCGGCCTTCGGAAGCTCGACGACCTTGCCGAGATCGGCGTGCGTCGAGCGTGAAATCGATCGAGCGGCGCGCCTTGCGCTCGCGCCTGATCCACCGGCTGTTGCGCAGTGTCTTTTCCAGCACGGCCTTTGCGAGATAAGTCGGCCCAAACAGATTGCGACTCTTCGGCTCAAAGCCGAAGCGGCGGCGCAGCAGACCATTGGCGATGCTGACAACTTCCGAGCGGCGGATTTCCTGATTGGTGAATGACACCGTCATCGAAATGTTGAAGGTGTTCAGGTTCTCGACGCGATGCGGCGCGTTGAGATCCCAGCTCAGCATGTCGCCGGGCTCGATATCGAACACCCTGGCATATTTATCGTACCAGGGCTCGTAAGGCATATCGACTTCGACATCGTAGAGCGCAATGTCTTCGATGTGTTCGGGGCGAATGAAGGGAGCGGTGTTCGGATAAACATACACGCGCTTGCGGCCGGCGATCTGGATCAGCCCCTGCCCCGGCATATCGGCGTGGTAATAAACCTGCGTTTCTGGCGAGGAGAGCAGAATGCCTTCCTGATGATCCCGGATCTCGAAGCCCGGCACCCGCTCGGCAACCTCCGAGAACATCTCGCCGATGGCCTCATGATAGCGCTTATCGACCAGACCGACGTTGCGCAGGTTAAGCCAAAGCTCACCGCGCGAGATGGCGTCGATCACCTGATGGCCGCTGAGCTTGCCGATATCGCCTTCGCGCCACAACCGTTTCGATTTGCGGCCGCCGGTCTGGATCAGGCTGTAATGCTCGCGCGGATAACGCTCGATCAGTTCGGCCAGCGTATCCATCGAGAATAGCGGCTGCTTGTGCAGATCGTGCTTGTGGTTAATCGGCTGACGTCCCCAAAGGGCGGAATGAGTCTCGTCCCAGTTCTTGAAAAACGGCTGCTTGGTCATCCTGCGCTCCTGTTCCACATCGCTCTGAGAGATCGACTTTCGGATTTCTGAACTGTCTCAAAAGCATCCGGCCGGACTTCTTCTTTGCCGCATCCGTCCCGATACGAGACGCACGACCGGCTCTCCGAACCCAATCTGGCAAGAACGATGCCCGCGAAACCCCGCGCGCTTACGCTAAGATAATGTCTGCGCGTTATGGCTAATGCCGACAGCCAATCCGAGGCGACGCCGGCGACAATGTCCGACCCCGAAACCAAAATGCTTTTTCTCGGCGCAGGCGACGAAATGCGCTGCGGCGTCGGCCACTTCACACAATTGCTGCAGGAGGCCGTCGAGAAACTTCAACCGGGTTGCAATCGTTCGTTAACCCTGACCCGCGGCGAGGGTTCGGTCGCCGACATCTGGCGAGCCGTCGGATCGGTAAGCACCGTCGTTTGCAATTTTCCGATTGTCGCATGGAAGCGCGTGATGCTGCGGCCGTTGCTCGCGCTGGCGACCGCGCGGCTTCGCGGCAAACAGGTCGTGCTGATCCAGCACGAGTGGAGCAGCCTCAACTGGATGCGCCGCCTCACTTATCGTCCCGCGATCCTGCTGGCGAACAAAATCGTAATGTTCTCGCCTCTCGTCCGGCAAGAGCTGGCTGACGACCCGCTGGTCGGATGGGCGGCAGGAAAATCCGTTCTGGCGCCGCTGCCGCCGAATGTCGAAGCACCGGCCGGCACTACGGATTCGAAGCTGAAACAGCGTCTCGCGCCAGCGCGCGCAAATGACAATCGTCTCATCGTCGGCCATTTCGGTTCGATCTATCCGGCCAAACAGCCAAACGCCTTGCTCGATATCGCCGCGAGCCTGAAATCGCGTGGCGTAAATCCGCTTGTGGTCTATATCGGCTCGTTCATTCGCGGCACCGACAATGTCGAGGCTGATTTTTTCGCGCGCGTCGAAGCGCTCGGTCTCACGGACGACGTTATCGTCAGCGGCTTTGTGCAATCGGATCACGAAGTATTCGGACTATTCCGGGAAATCGACGTGTTCTGCTATCCGCTAACGGAAGGACTGACGGCGCGCCGTTCGAGCATTCTTGCCTGCGCGCAGGCAGGCAAGCCGCTGATCGTCACCGGGCCGGCGCGAACAGATGAATTCGAACATCATCCCCGTTTCAAACGGCTGATCGAGCAGGGAACCATCGTTGTCGTGCCGCGCGAAGCCGGCATCGACGCTTACGCCGGGCGGATCATCGATGCATCCAAACGTCAGGCTATCTCCGAACCATTCGATTTCGACGGCTGGTGGCGCGATGTCGCTGAAGCGATCGTCGCTCAATTCAAGAACTAACTGAAGCTGCTCAGCTCCTGGTTAGCTTCTCACGAAAGAATTTCGTCTGACTACGGGGATGCTTTCGGCGCCTTGTAAGGTCGCGGCTCGATCCCGATCGCGGCAAGCACGCGGCCAACAGAGACCACCATCGGATGCAAGGCGACCGTAAATCGCTGGCCAGATCCGACGAGCCGCAGCGCACGAACGGCTCCGAGCGGCAACAGCACCATCGTTTTCGCAACGAGCCGCAGCCGCGCCAGCACGCCATGCGCCAGATTGGATTCAACACGATAGTTGATCGCACCGATCCGTAGACCGCGCGAGGTCAACCAGCCGACGCTCGTTCGGCTATCCGGAACCGTCTCGGTAATAATCGCATCTGCCTCCCAGTAGAACGAGACACCGGCCTGCCGGCAGCGCGCGAAGAAATCCGTATCGCCGCCGCCCAGAAAATTGTAGCGCAAATCGAACACCGGCTTCTTCAACGCGGCAAAGGCGTCGCGCGTGATGAGGCAATTGCCGCTGCCGTAGATGAGCGGAACGGGTCCGCTGCGCTCATAGGCCGGGCGAAATGCCGGATGACAGTCCAGCGACTGCTTGTCCCGATCGTCGAAGCGCGGAAATACCGGCCCGCCGACAACGCCGGCTCCGGTCGCGGCGGCCGCGCGCGCCATCAGATCGACCCAGCGATCCGATGCGATCTCATCGTCGTCCAGCATCAGGAACATCGATGCCGACGAAAAGACTTCCTTGGCTGTTTCGAAGGCCGCGTTGATCGCGCGGCAGTTGCCTTGCCTTGGCTCGAGAATGCAAATGCCCGGGATAGCTCCCGTTGCGAGAAAGCGCTCTGCCTCCGCGGCGCCTTCCCGGTCGATGGCATCGTTCTCGACAACAACCACCGCAAACCGTCGCGTCGTTTTCTGACACGCAACGGACGCTAGGGTTTCCCGCAGATGTTGCGGCCGGCGGAAACTCGGAATGCAAATGACAATCCCGATCGAGCGATCCAGATCGCTCGAAACCGCCATCACCCGCCGGATCTGATCAGACAGCTCGATCATGGGTACAGCCAATCGATTTGGTCTTTCTGAAAGCTTAAGCATTGCGCCTGAATTCCTCGATAACAGCGAAGAGTGGCTTCGGCTTGAATTCGGCATCGAACGGAAGCGGCCAATTCGGCATTCGATCGGAGCGCTTGAAGTAGATCGGCACCCAGGTGTAGCGATCGCTCAATCCCCAGGTCAGAAATCGTTTTCGGCCGGACAACCTCGAAAACAGTCTGAAGAAACTTGCGGGCCGTGCCTGCGACCAGCGCATCCCGTTCCGCCACATCGCCCGGCAATTCGTAATCGACGACATCGAGCTCCGTGACGAGAATATCGAGACCCATCGCTTTCACATCCGAAAGCAAGGCCTGCAAGCCGTCGCGATCGAGCTCGCGGTCAGCGAACAGGTGAGCCTGCAATCCAACAGCATGAAGCGGCGCGCCGCTGTCGCGCAGTCCACGAAGCAATTGAAGCAGTGCGCGGCGGCGGGCTGCGAAGCGCGGACCTTTGAACTCGATATCGTATTCGTTGAGCACGAGCTGAGCCGACGGATCGGCCCCCGCCGCCGCACGCAGCGCAATCGGCAGATAGTCGGGCCCAAGTCGCTTCGTCCAGATCGAGGGCCGCAACACTTTGCCGGATTCAGGCCAGTCCTCGATCGGCTCGTTGACGACATCCCATGACGGGATGACCCCGCGATAGCGCCCGACGATCAACTCGATATGAGCGACCAGCTCGCGTTCGGCTTCGGCACGGCTGGCGATTTCCTCGGTCCACGCCGGCATTCCGCCATACCAGGCGAGCGTATGCCCACGCACCTTGATGTCGTTACTCCGCGCGAAATCGACAATCGCATCCGCCTTCTCGAAGCGAAATTCGGCCCGAGAGGGGCGCACGTCGGCCCACTTCATCTCGCCCTCGGGCACGATGAGCTGACAGTTCGAGACGATCGTCCTGCGATAGGGTGCATCGTCGGCCAGAGCATCGGCGCGCACCGCCGCGCCGTATGGAATTGGCTCGCTTGTCGCGGAGCGTTCGGGTACGACATTCTTCGGTGTCGCAGAAGCAGACACACCGGACAGAGCGACTGTCCCGAAATGACCCAGTGCCGCCGTGGAAGCCACGTGGGCGAGAAATTCTCGTCTGGAATGGGCCTGCTCTATCACGCGAAGATCGCTTCGACTGGAGTGCGCATGTTTCGTGCCGGGGATTTGCAATAACCGGTCCAGCGGCAAACCACCGCAGCCATCGCCTCCGCACGTAGTTAATTCTCTCCTTCATTAACCAATGAGGCACGACGCTCATGCCGGTTTGGGTGCGCGGCACCGATCTTGCTCAAAGTGCCGTGAGGATAATCCTCGGACACCTCTCCACCCGATCGGGATCGGACGACGCCATGAATTCAGTAGCGCTGCTGACACCGACTTACGGGCGCGACCTTGAGCTTTGCGAACTGCTTTGTGAGAGCGTGGACCGTCATGTCCGTAACTTCGACAAGCACTATCTGCTCGTTCCCGATAGCGACCTTCCGCTTTTCGCTCATCTCGAAAGCCCGCATCGCAGCATCGTACCGGCCTCGGCCTATCTACCGTCATGGCTTCGTCCATTGCCGCGAATGATCCAACGCAAGCGCCGGCAGTATTGGTGGTCGCTGCGCACCAAGCCCATCAGCGGCTGGCATGTGCAGCAGCTTCTCAAAATCGCCGCCGCCACATCGCTGCCGCATGAGCGCTACTGCATCCTGGATTCGGACATCGTCTTCTTTCGGGATTTCGATCTGTCCCGTTTTGAGTATCCGAACCCAATTCCGCTACTGCGCATGCCCGATGAGGTCGTGCCGGCGGCGTTCCGCCACGCGCGCTGGCTTGAGACCAGCCATCGGCTTCTCGGCCTGCCTGTCCCGCCGATGCCGGCTCCGGACTTCATCGGCCACATTATCTTCTGGGATCGTGCAACCACCTGCGCGATGACCGCGCGCATCGAACACGTGACGAAGCTCGGCTGGGTCGAGGCGCTGTGCCAGACGCGCGAATTTTCCGAATACATGCTGTACGGCTATTTCGTGCAGAGCGACGCCGCCGCATCGACACGCCACGTTGTTGTGCCCAAGACGCCATGTGTGAGCTACTGGGACGATCCCGAGCTCAGCAAGGACGATCTGAACCGGTTGCTGCGCCGCGCGAATGCGAAAGATGTCGCGTTCTCCATCGCATCGTTCTCCGGCACGCCGGTTTCCGCGATCCGCTCGGCCGTCGCGGAGACCGCTTTGGCGGAAGCCGCCCCCGTTCAATTCCAGCCGCTCGCACAGGCCGCGCAATGCTGATCGGCCAAACCGCCATCAATTTTGCGGCCAGCCTGCTCTCAGCGCTGTTGGGGCTGGCGAGCGTGTTCGCTTTCACGCGCCTGTTCTCCCCGCACGAGTATGGCGTCTATCTGCTCGGCTTCGGCTTCGCGACCGTTTTCAGCACGGTCTTCATCGGTTGGTTCCGCAACCTGATTTTGCGTGAGCGCGCCCGCCACGATGGCGCCGATGTTCGCGGTCTCGTCCTGTCGGGCTATGCATTGGCCTGCCTCAGCGCTCCGATCGCTTACGGCGTCGGCCGCCTTGTCGGGCTGGACAGTCTCGCGGCGCTCGCTGCCGTCGGCCTTGCCGCCACGATCGGTCTCTACGAGCTGACGCAGGATCTCGTGCGCGCACGCCTGATGGCCACAACGGCCATGAAGGGTGCCGTTGCCCGCGCCGTGCTCGTTCTCGCTCTCGGTGCAGGCCTTTCAATTCTCGGCCGAACCGGCGTCGTCCTGCTGATCGCGGCTGTCCTTTCTTATGTCGTGGCGACGCTGATCCAGACGCCTCCGGCCTGGAGCGGCACGATACTGTCGTTCAACGGCAACGAATTGCGGCAGGCCGCGAGAACCGGACTGCCGTTGACGATTTCGCTGGTGCTGCTCGCGGTTTCCAGCGTCACCGACCGTTTCATGATCGCCAATCTTGTCGGCGAAGCCGACGCCGGCAAATATGTCGCCGGCCTCGATCTCGTCCGTCAGACATTGATGATTCCGGCCATCAGCATCGCTGCGACCGCATTTCCCTTGGCCGTTCGGATCAACGCCGCGCAGGGGCAGGTCGCGACGCGCGCTCACCTGACGGAAAGTCTGGATCTGCTGTTCGCGATCATCCTGCCGGCAGCGCTCGGCTTCGCGATGATCAGCCCGCACATCGCCAATGTTCTGCTCGGAACCGAGTTTCGCGCGCTGGCGACGCAGATCATCCCTATCATCGCTATCGCCGTCATCTTTCAGGTGATGACGCAGCAATATCTGCATGTCAGCTTCCTGCTGGCAGATCGCAATTCCTTCTACCTGCTCAATACCGCCACCATCATCACCGTCAATGTCATGCTGTGTGTGGTGCTGATCCGTCTGGATGGTGTGATCGGCGCGGCATGGGCGCGATTGGGCGCCGATATTTTCGGCTTTCTCTGCGCGGCCGTTCTGACCCGCTATGCTTTCCGCGTGCCGTTTCCGATCGGCCGCCTGTCGCTGACTCTCGCCGCTGCATTGACCATGACGCTCGTCGTGACGGGCCTCGACCGCATCCTAACTGTCAACGATCTGACAGCCTGCGTGGTACTGACCGCGGCCGGCGTCGTCGTCTACGCGATGCTATGCTGGGCTTTCGATATCGCGCAGCTGCGCAGCCGGTTGAACGCCGGATTGAGACAGGCTCGTGCGCGGCTCGCCAGCAAGAGCATGAACTGAAGATCGAGAGAGACCGGAAGCGAAGATGAAATCAAACATCGTTGTCGATTTCGCCAACAGCCGCCCGGCGACCGGGCCGCAGTCCGCCACGGAACTTCATCCGAAGGCGCTGCTGGACCTGCCTGCGGGCGCGGCGCGCGACAGTCTGCTCACGGTCCACACGATCCTTGAACGCGATTTGCCGGCCGGCAAGCTCGAAATCTACGAGGCCGGCGGCGGCTCGACCAGCTTCTTGCCGCTCGGCGTTCGCAAGCGCGCGCGCACGACCGTGGTCGATATCGATCAAGATCAGATTGCCAAGAACGACTATGCCGAAGTGGCGATCCTTGGCGACATTCAAACTCATCGCTTCAAGCCGCACAGCTTCGATCTCGTGACCTGCTACAATGTCATCGAGCATCTCGAGGATGTGCAGGCCGCGCTGGTGCGTTTTTGCGAATGCTTGCGGCCGGGCGGCCTCATCCTGATCGGCGCACCGAATCCGCGATCGCTGTCCGGGGTCGTGACAAAGTTCACACCACACTGGTTTCACGTCGCGTTCTATCGCTACGTCCTTGGCGACGAGAAGGCCGGCCTGCCGGGACAGGCGCCGTTTCCAACGCACTTCCATCCGCTCGTGACGCTTCCACACCTGCTCGATTTCGCCAGAGAACACGGGTTGGAGCCGCAATATGTTCATCGCTACGAGAGCCCGCGCTTTCCTGAAATGCGCGCACGCTGGCCGTGGCTCTCCACCGCTATCGACGGCGTCGCTTCGGTGCTCAACACGCTGCTGATGCATCGCGTCGACGTTCGTCACGGCGACTATCACGTCATTCTGCGCAAGACCTGAAAGTAAAAGAATGCTCCGCGCCGCCCGACATCGTCTTCAGCATCGACTGGCCATGCATGTGCCGGTGGCGACGCGCCGTCTCGCGAACCCGCGCCCGATGGTGAGCTTCACGTTCGACGATGCTCCGAAAAGCGCGGCGACGACCGGCGCCTCCATGCTCGAAGCGTTCGGCGCATTCGGTACGTTCTATATCGCGGGCAGCCTCGTCGGCACCCGCGCAGACGACTGGACCGTTCTCAATTCGGACGACGTCCTCGCCCTGCATCACGAGGGACACGAGATCGGCTGCCACACCTATTCGCACATTCGCACTCTCGAACTCGACGAAGCCGCGATGGCAGGCGAGATCGCGCGTAACCATGATTTCCTGCAGAGCATCGACCCGTCGATCGCGCCCGCGAACTTCGCCTATCCCTATGGCTGGGGATCGTATTCGCGCAAAGGCCAGCTCGGCACAGCCTTCCGCTCCAGCCGCAGCATCGTGCCCGGCATCAATTCCGGCACCGTGGATCTGCAATTCCTGCGCGCCGTCCCGCTCATCGAGCACAAGATCAACGGGCCGATGATCGAAGACCTGCTCGACAGGACGATCGCGAGCAACGGCTGGCTGATCTTCTACACTCACGACGTGACCGAGAATCCAAGCGCATACGGGGTGTCGTCCGATCTTCTCGCATTCGCGATCGGCGCGTCTCATCGGCGCGGAATTGCCATCGAAAGCGTGACGGAGGCCCTGAAATGCGCCGGCGTCTAAACGCTTTGTTTGCCATTCTGATCGATGCTCTCTCAATGAGTATGGTAAACAGTTTGTCAATGCGTCTGCGTGCCTGTCCCACGCCCGATCGGGCTGGACCGGATTCGTCTGCGGGCTGGATCGGAGGGCCTCATGCTGGCCTATGACGAACCGGTTCAGGCGCAGCCCCGGATCGCCCCCGCATCGGACGACACGACCGGGGGCTTCAGCGTCGGCGACCTCGCGCGCCTGTTCTGGCAGAAGCGCATTGCCATCGCCGCGGCCGCCATGATCGGCGCGGTTTGCGCCATTGCGATCGGCAAAAGCCTGACGCCGCGCTATACTGCCACTTCCCAGCTCTACGTCGATCCGCGCGAATTGCAGCTCGTCGACCGCGAGTTGACACCGCGGAATCAGGACGCATCGGGCCTGCCGATGATCGTGGAAAGCCAGGCCCGCCTCATCACCTCGAACAGCGTGTTGTTCAAAGTGATCGAGAACGAGAAGCTTGAAAGCGATCCGGAATTTGGCGCTTCGAGCAGCGGCGGGTTCCTGAGCTCTGTTGGTCTTGGCAGCAATTCTCCCGAGACGCGGCGCAACGCCACGCTCGACGCCCTGACGCGCCACATCACCGTGCGCCGCACCGACCGCACCTTCATCGTCGAGATCGATGTGTGGTCGCCCTGATCAAGATGCATACCGGCGGCTCGCAAACCGAAGCCACCATAATGCCCTGCGTATGGTTCATCACCACGATGATCATCACCTTCACGATCTTCATGAAGTACTCCGACCACAGCTTCTTCGCGCGTAAAGCGATGTGGGGCATTGGCGCGGTTCTGCAGGTCGCCGCTTACGCGCTCTACATGGTGTTCCCCTTCTCCATCCCGGTTGTCTTCGTGAACATCCTCCTCTTCGCAACCGGTTGCGCGCTCGCCGGCGAAGCCCTCTACAAGGTCTTCAGTCAGGAACTCTTCCCGACGATGCTCCGCGGCACCGCCCAAGGTTTCTCCTTCGGCGCCGCCCGCGTCGCCGTCGGTATCTGGAGCTTCTTCGTCCCCGTGGTGGCCAACCATAGTCTAGCCATGCTCGGCGCGATCCTCGCCGGTGCCCTCTTCATTTCCGGCGCCGTCGGCTTCTTCTTCATGCCAAACACCTCCGGCAAATCCCTCGAACAAATCGAAAACGAGCGCGGCACCGCCGTCACCTGATTCACAAAAAGTAGTCCCCCAAAACGCCCCTGCCTCGAACGAACCACAGAGGCACAGAGCACACCGAGACCCCTCTCGTGCCCTCTGTGTCTCTGTGGTTCACTTTTTCTCCCTTCACAGACTCTTCGCGTTTCCGCCCTTCCGTGCCTCCGCGATAAAAACAAAACGCCACACACCTTCGCTCCAATCTAGCGTCTTCGCGCTTAAACTTCCGGTAGTCCGCCTACTCGCCACTTCTTTCCGCCATGTCCTCCGCAACAGCCTCCGCTCCCGCCTTCAGCATCACGCACCTCCGCTGCGACTACCTCGTCAATCCCCTCGGCATCGACGAACGCTCCCCGCGCCTGAGCTGGACGCTTGAGTCCGAGGCCCGCGGCGCCCGTCAGCTCGCCTACCGCATCCGCGTCGCCAGCACCGCGCAAAAACTCGCCGCCGGTGACGCCGATCTCTGGGACACCGGCCGCATCGAAAGCAACCAGACCACGCACCACACTTACGCCGGCAAACCGCTCACCTCCCGCGCCACCGCCTTCTGGTCCGTCGAAGTCTGGCCCACCTCCGACTTTCACCCTTCACCCTTCCCCCCTCTCTCTTCCACCCCCGCCCACTTCTCCCTCGGCCTCCTTTCCCCAAGTGACTGGTCCGCCCGCTGGATCACCCACGATCCCGAAATCATCAAACGAGACCCCGCTGCGATCGAAGGCACGCTCCTCGATCCCGGCACACCCGCTCTCTTCCGCCGCGAACTCGATATCCCCGCTCCGATCGCGCGCGCCACGCTCTACGCCACCGCCCGCGGCATCTTCGAATTCCGCGCCAACGGCCAGCGCGTCTCCGAAGATCTCTTCGCCCCCGAGTGGACCGACTACGACAAACGCATCCACTACCGCACCTACGACGTCACCGCGCTCCTCACTCAGGGCCGCAACGCCCTCGCCGCCACGCTCGGCGACGGCTGGTGGACCGGCTACGTCGGCTGGCAGGAAACCCGCGCCCGCTACGGCAGCCTCGAAAACTCCCTCCTCGCCCAGCTCGAAGTCGAACTCACCGACGGCCGCCGCCTCACCCTCGGCACCGACTCCTCCTGGACCTGCAACACCGGCCCCATCCTCACCTCCGACTGGATGATGGGCGAAACCTACGACGCCCGCCGCGAACGCACCGGCTGGGATCAACCCAACTTCTCAACTCCCTCCGACTCCCCCGCCTGGCTCGCGTCACACGAAGTCGCCGCGCCCTCCGTCCCCCTCGTCGCCCAACGCTCCGAACCGGTCCGCATCACCGAGCTCCTGAAGCCCGTCTCGCTCACCGAAATCAAACCCGGCGTCTTCATCTACGACCTCGCCCAAAACATTTCCGGCTGGGCCCGCCTCAAACTCCCGAAGCTCCCCGCCGGCACGAAAATCGTCATCCGCCAGGGCGAACGCCTCTCCCCCGACGGCACGCTCTACGTCGAAAACCTCCGCCGCGCCAAAGCCACCGACATCTACATCACGCGCGACTCCGACGAATCGAAAATCTCTTCCGCCACCTACGAACCCCACTTCACCTTCCACGGCTTCCAATTCGTCGAACTCACCGGTTTCCCCGCCGGCATCAAGCCCGACATCACCACCGTCACCGGTTGCGCGATACACTCCGCCACCCCTCCTGCCGGACACTTCGAGTGCTCCAACGCCGACGTCAACCGCCTCTGGCTCAACGGCGCCTGGTCCCAGCGCGACAATTTTCTCTCCGTCCCCACCGACTGCCCGCAGCGCGACGAACGCCTCGGCTGGATGGGCGACGCCCAGGTCTTCCTCCGCACCGCGTCCTACAACATGGACGTCGCCGCCTTCTTCACGAAGTGGATGATCGACGTCGAAGACGCGCAGACCCCCGAAGGCATTTTCCCCGACGTCGCCCCGCGCCTCCGCGAAGGCGAAAACTTCATCGGCCTCGGCAATCTCGGTGGCGCCGCCGCCTGGGCTGACGCCGGCATCATCATCCCGCACACCCTCTGGCGCGTCTATGGCGACCGCCGCATCATCGAAAAACACTACGGCGCGATGGTGAAGTGGGTCGACTGGATCGCCTCGCACAACCCCTCCGGCCTTCGCCTCAACCAGCTCGCCAACAACTACGGCGACTGGCTCTGCATCCCGAGCGACACTTCCTTCGGCACGCACTCGCCGATGAAGAACCTCCTCGCCACCGCTTACTGGGCCGACGACTGCACGAAGCTCGCAGAAATCGCTCGCGAACTCGGCCGCACCGCCGACGCAGCCCGCTTCACCAAAATGTTCGAGACCGTCCGCGCCGCCTTCCAAAAGGAATGGCTCCAGCCCAACGGCCGCATCACGACCGACACGCAGACCGGCTACCTCCTCGCGCTCGCGTTCAACCTCCTCCCGGAAAATCTCCGCGCCGCCGCGCTCGAGCATCTCGTCGCCGACATCAAGTCCCTCGACTGGCACCTCAGCACCGGCTTCGTCGGCATCAGCCACCTCAACCCGCAGCTCACGCTCAACGGCCGCGCCGACGTCGCCTACAAACTCCTCCTCCGCGACGATTATCCTTCGTGGCTCTACCCCGTGAAACACGGCGCCACCACCATCTGGGAACGCTGGAACGGCTGGACGCACCAAGACGGGTTCTTCAACCCGCACATGAACTCCTTCAACCACTACTCCCTCGGCTCCGTCGGCGAATGGTTGTTCCGCCACGTCGCCGGCATCGAACTCGATCCATCGAAACCCGGCTTCCAGCATTTCATCCTCCGCCCGTTCATCCCCGCCGAAAGAACCATCGACCACGCCCGCGCCACCTACCGCACCATGCACGGCGAAATCTCCAGCGCATGGAAACGTTCCGGCAACACGCTCACCTGGGAAGTCCGTATCCCCGCCAACACCACCGCAAAGGTCTTCATCCCCGGCAACGCCACCACCACCGACGGCCTCACCGCCGCCTCACGCGAAAACGGTTTCACCCACCTTACCGCCCCCGCCGGCCACTACACGTTCACGAGCACCCTCTGAGGTGGAGCGCGCACTCCGAGCGCGCTTTCCATCGCGTTGTAGGGCTGGACCTCTGGTCCGTGCCTCCATCGTCAGCCGCCTCAATCCTGTTAATCCTGCAATCCTGTCTAAACTCCGGTCGCTCCTCACTTGATCGGAATCTGTCCCGACTGCGGAATCGGCAGCACCACCCTCGGCGCGAACTCCAAGCCATTGCCCTTTTCCTTGTTCCGAAAAGCGAGCACGCACCCGCTCAGCAAAAAAGCTGCCGCCAGCAAGACACTGAGACGCAGGAATCGTTTCATGATTGAAGACTAAGGCGTAGGTCTGACCGACCGGTTCAAAGGAGTGTTCCTCCCTCTTTCTTGTGCTTTCATTTTCCCCAGCGCTTTTTGTCAGTCCCCGCCCCGTATGATCCGCCCCCATCATTTCTTCATCGGCGTGCTTTTCGCGCTGGTCGCATCGCTTGGAGCCGTCGACTCCGCGTCCGCCTCGGTAACAAAGCCGCTGCCAACCGAACTCGCTCAAACCACCTCCGGCCCCATCTACGGGTCTGTAACAACTGACGCCGCTCAACCAATCCACATCTTCAAAGGCATCCCCTACGGCGCCGACACAGCCAAGCGCCGCTTCCAGCCACCACTCCCGCCGACACCCTGGACCGAGCCACTCGACTGCCTCGCCTTCGGCCCGATGGCGCCTCAACCCGCCGGTGCCCGCAATTCCACTACGCCATCAACCAGCGACTCCTCACGCATCGAAAGCGAAAACTGCCTCCGACTCAACGTCTGGACGCCTGCGCTTCGCGACGGCAAGAAACGCCCCGTCCTCGTCTATTTCCACGGCGGCGCTTACAACGGTGGCTCCGTCAACGACGACCTCTACGACGGCACACGCCTCTGCCGTCGCGGCGACGTGGTCGTCGTCACCGTCAATCACCGCCTCAACGGCTTCGGCTATCTCTTCCTCGGCGACATCGGCGGCCCCGCCTACCGCGACTCCGGCAACGCCGGACAACTCGACCTCATCCTCGCGCTGAAATGGGTGCGCGATAACATCGCCGAATTCGGCGGTGATCCCGGCTGCGTCACGATCTTCGGCCAGTCTGGCGGCGGCGCGAAATGCGCCACGCTCATGGCCATGCCCGCCGCCCGCGGATTATTCCACCGCGTCTGGACCATGAGCGGTCAGCAAATCACCGGCCGCGTCCGAGCAAACGCCAACGCCACCGCCCGCGCCTTCCTCGAAAAACTCAGTCTCACGCCCGACCGCCTCGACGAACTCAACACGCTCCCCCTCGAAAAACTCCGCGAAGCCATGCGTGGCGGCACGTGGACACCCGTCGTCGACGGCTCCGCTCTTCCCCGCGATCCGTTTTCTCCCGACGCCTCCCCGCTCTCCGCCGACATCCCGATGGTCATGGGCAACACTCACGACGAAACCCGCAACCTCATCGGCTCCTCCGATCCCGCTCTCTTCGCACTCACGTGGGACGCGCTCCCAGCTCAACTCACCAAACACGTCGCCCAATTCCTCGGCTCACTCACACCCGCCGAAATCATCTCCGACTATCGCCGCCTCTATCCCGACTACTCACCGACCGACGTCTTCTTCGCCGCCACCACCGCCGCCCGCTCGTGGAAAAGCATGGTCGTCCAGACCAACGCCCGCGCCGCCCAACCCAACGCTTCGCTCTGGGTCTACTACCTTCACTGGCCCTCACCCGTCGATGGCGGCAAATGGCGCACACCCCACACCCTCGATATCCCCTTCGTCTTCGACAACCTCGCCCAAGACCGCCTCACCGCTCCCGTCGCTTCCGACATTCAATCGCTCGCCGACCGCATGAGCGACGCCCTCATCGCCTTCGCCCGCACCGGAAATCCCCAAACGCCCGCGCTGCCCGCGTGGCCCAAACACGATCTCCACGATCGTCCCGCCATGATCTTCGACAAAACCTCCCACATCGAAAACGACCCCCGCGGCGCCGAACGCATTCTCTTCGCTCCCGCCCCCTACATCCAGCCCGGCACATGAAACTCCCCGACTTTCGCACGCTCCTCACCGTCTCCTGCGCCGCCACATTCGTCTCCCCTACCTTCGCGCAGCCATCATCCCCAAGCTCGCCACCTTCCTCCGCCTCTCACTCTTCACTCCTCACTCTTCACTCTTCCCCCGTTCCCAACCCGATCATCCCCGGCGACTGGTCCGACCCCGGTGTGATCAAAGTCGGCGACGACTACTACTCCTGCCGCTCTTCCTTCGGCTGGCAGCCCGGCATCCCGATCATCCACAGCCGCGACCTTGTCCACTGGCGCTACATTGGGCACGCCTTCACCTCACATCCCAAACTTCTGCCGGGCGACACCCGAGCAGGTATCTGGGGCCTCGATATGGGCTACAACCCCAACACGAAGGAATTCCTCATCTACGCCCCCACGCGCGACCACGAGGTCTACGTCTTCCACTCCAAGAAACCCGAAGGCCCCTACGAGATGAAGAGTCTCGGCAAAGCTCTCGGCATCGATCCCGGCTTCTTCGCCGATGACGACGGTCGCCTCTACCTCAGCCTGAGCAAAGGCATCACCTACGAACTCGCCCGCGACGGCCTGAGCATCCTCGGCGAAGCCACGCGCATCGACCGCAACCGCTACAAACTCTTCGAAGGTCCCCAGATTTTTAAACGCGCCGGCTGGTACTACCAACTCTTCTCCGATGGCGGCACACTCCCGCGCGAACCCAGCACGATCTCCGTCCTCCGCTCCCGAAAAATCACCGGCCCCTGGGAGGAAGATCCCAACAACCCGGTCATGTTCGCCACCGATCAAGGCACGCGCTTCGAGGCCCCCGCCCACGGCGTCCTCCTCGAACCAACTCCCGGCAACTGGTTCATCGCCTACCACTCGTACGAAACCTCCCACTACAGCCTCGGCCGCCAGATGTTTCTCCAACCTATCGAATGGACCGCCGAACGGCTGGTGGCGCCCCATCGCTGGAAAAGCCCCCGCGCTCACCACACCCGCTCCGCTCCCCGCCGTCACCAACGGCTTCACGCTCGCCGAGTCCGACGAGTTCAACAGCCCCACACTCGGCCTCCAGTGGTTCTTCACCACCGCGCCCGACTGGACCGGCAAATCCTGGAGCCTCACCGAAAACCCCGGGCAGCTCCGCGTCTTCACCCAGCCCGGCGATCTCAGCTCTATCTCCGCACTCACCGGCATCGTCCAGCAACGCGTCACCCGCAAAGCCTTCTCCATCGAAACACGCGTCACCTTCGACGCCAAAGACGCTCACGAAACCGCCGGTCTCCACTTCTACCACGACCCGCGCATGAACTTCTGGCTCGGCGTCAGCACCGACAAAGGCGAGCCACTCCTCGTCATCGGAAAAACCGACCAGGGCAAACGCACCGACCTCTGGTCCGTGAAAAATCCTCACGGCAAAACCGTCCACCTCCGCATCGTCGTCGACGGCGAAGAACGCGCCACGTTCTTCCACAGCGGCGACGGCCAGCGCTGGGAAAAAATCGGCGAGAGCATTTACTTCGGCGCCAGCGGCCACCACCTCCGCAACGGCGAACGCGGCTCGCCCGACCTCGGCTGGGTCGGCGTCTACAAAGACCCCGAAGCCAGCCGCGCCCTCGGCCTCCCCGAATACCTGAGTCCCGAAGAATCGAAGATCTATTTCACCGGCACCACCGGCCGCCCCGAGCGCCCCGGCAACGTCTGGACCGGCGCCACCTTCGGCCTCTTCGCCATCCGTGACGGCGCCGCAAAATCCAAACCCGCCGACTTCGACTACCTCCGCGTCACAGCTTCGCCCGATCCGGCAAAGCCATGATACTCACCGCTCATCCTTTTCGTTTAACGAGCAGCAAATGCTCCGCCGCCATCACGGTCTCGCCGCGCTGGTTGATGGACTCCACGAGTTCCACCACCACGCCCATCTTCGGCCGCTTCGGGTCATCGCGCTTTTCCTTCACCGTGCAGCGCGCCGTGAGCGTGTCGCCGATGAACACCGGCCGGATGAACCGCAGCCGGTCATAACCATACGAAAACGCCTCGGGGTTGATGACGCCCGCCGTCTGCCCGACCGCCACGCTGAAAATCAGCGTCCCGTGCGCGATGCGCTGCTTGAAGTCCTGGGTCTTGCACCACTCCGCATCCATGTGATGCGGAAAAAAATCCCCCGTCTGCCCCGCGTGCATCACAATGTCCGTCTCCGTGATCGTGCGCCCCGTCGAGGTCCGCGCTTCGCCCGTCACGTAATCTTCGAAGAATATCGATTTCATAAAAACGTCCCCGTTTAGCGCACGCTGCGCGCCGCCGCCCTTCCGCGCTTCCGCGGTCGTTCCACTTCCTACGCTACCTAACCCCAACGCCGTCGTAATCTCCGCCGCCGCCGAGCGCATTCCCTCTAGCAACGCCGCCTCATCCGCCTTCTGGCCGCGTCGCAGCAATCGCGTCACCGCCAACGCCGCCGTCACGCCGCTTTCGGGTTTCCCAACAAGCACCGCTAAATCGCGCACGCCTTCAATGGTTTCGCTCTCCGCCGTCGAAACACCGCTCTTCCGAATCTGCGCAAAAACGTTCCCCAGCTCCGCATCCTTTCCACCCGTTTTCCCGCTGCTCGCCACACTCCCCCACGCCAGCAACAACCTCCCCGAAGCCGTCTTCTCGGCCGCAAACGACGCCCCGACCTCAATCGAAAGCCGCACCGGTTCCGGACTCACCTCCTGCGCAACCACCAGCAACTGCCCGCGCTCCAGCACGCTCAGGTGACACGACACGCGAAACTCCTCCGTCAACCGCTGCATCGGCTGTCTGGCCGCCACCAGCAGCTTCTCCGTCACCGAGTGCCCGTGCGCTAATGCGAACAACTTGAGCGATAGCCCGTACTTCCCAGACACCGTCTCGCGCGCCACATACCCACGCCGCTCCAGGCAGTTAAGCATCCGGAACAACTCGCTGCTGCTCCGCTTCAACCGCGCCGCCAGCTCCGCCAGTGACTGCGGGGCCGCTTCAGCCGCCAGCGCCTCGACGATATCGAGACCCTTCTCCAGGGCCGGCACGGGGTATTCGGGAGTCTTGGCCATCTTTGAGCTTGCCGGAGTTCGCTAATGAAAAACCCTTTTGCAAATAAAAATACCGGCCCGCCCCGCCGCCGCCTTCGTTTCACTCTTCACCGTTCCCCCTTCACTCTTTTCGATGCCCGCCCTCCCCAGCCCCACACCGCTCCTTCCGAAGACTCCGCGCCCCATCATCAGCATCGGCGCCGGCGGCATCGTCAAAGACGCACACCTCCCCGCCTACCAGATCGCCGGCTTCCCCGTCGCCGGCATCTACGATCTCAACCGCGCCAACGCCGATAAACTCGCCTCCTCCTTCAGCATCCCCCGCGTCTTCGCGACCCTCTCCGACGCCATCTCGCAAGCCCCAGCCAACGCCGTCTTCGACGTCGCCGTCCCCGCGTCCGCGCTCCCTGACATCCTCTCCGCGCTCCCCAACGGCGCCCCGGTCCTCATCCAGAAACCCTTCGGCGAAAATCTCCCTGAGGCCCGCAATCTCCTCGCCATCTGCCGCGGCAAAAATCTCCGCGCCGCCGTCAACTTCCAGCTCCGCTATGCGCCCTACATCGCCGCCGCCCGCGCGCTCATCGCCAGTGGCGCCATCGGCGAACTCCACGACATGGAGATCCGTGTCACCGTCTACATGCCGTGGCACCTCTGGACTTTTCTCGAAGGCATCCCGCGCGTCGAAATTCTCTATCACAGCATCCACTACGTGGACTTGATCCGTTCCTTCCTCGGCGAGCCCCGAGGCGTCTACGCGAAAACCGTCAAACACCCGCTCACCGCCAAGCTCGCCTCCACACGCACCAACATCGCCCTCGACTACGGCGATACCCTCCGCGCCAACATCGCCACCAACCACGGCCACCTCTTCGGCCTCCGCCACCAGGAGAGCTACGTGAAATGGGAAGGCTCCAAAGGCGCCATCAAAGCCCGCCTCGGCCTCCTCATGAATTACCCCGAAGGCGAACCCGACGCCCTCGAGATGTGCCAGCTCGACGCCTCCGGCAAACCCGGTGAATGGCAGTCCGTCCCCTTTTCCGGCAGCTGGTACCCGCACGCCTTCATCAGCACCATGGCCGACGTCATGCGTTTCGCCGACGGCGAAACCAAAGAGCTCCCGACCCGCGTCGAAGACGCCTTCAAAACCATGGCCACCGTCGAAGCCACCTACGCGTCCTCCGCCACTGGCGCGACCCCCATCCCTCAATCCTGACCAAGCCAGCTCCGGACTCATCCATAATTCTTCATTCTGAATTCTTAATTTCCAACCCCATGAAATTTCTAGTCACCGGCGCCACCGGCTTCATCGGCTGGCGCGTCGTTTCAAACCTACTCGCCCGCGGCATCCCCGTCGTCGCCCTCGATTACCCAGGCGACGCCGAGACCATGGCCAAGCTCCGTGCCCGCGCTGGCACTACGCCGCTTACCTTCGTCACCGCCAACGTCGGCGAATTCCACGAAGTCATGTCCGTGCTCCACCAGCACCCCGACATCACGCACGTCATCCACCTCGCCTACCTCATGAGCGCCGAGTGCGAGGCCAACCCGCACCTCGCCTCCCGCGTCAACATCCTCGGCATGGTGAATATGTTCGAGGCCGTCCTGCAGAAAAAACTCCAGCGCCTCATCTTCACCAGCAGCGAAACCTACTACGGCGCGAAGCAGGAATTCTTCGGCGACCGCGACGTCACCGAGGACGACTTCGCTCCGCCTTCTCAGCACCACTTCACCTACGGCGCGATGAAGGTGCTCAACGAATTCATGGCGCAAAAATACGTCCAGCGCCACGGCATCAGCCTCGCCTGCGTCCGCCCGCCCGTCGTCTTCGGCCACGGCCGCAAACGCGGCTCCGTCCTCTGGGCCGAGGATTTCGCCACCAAGCCCGCGCTCGGCCTCCCCGTCACGCTGCCCTTCAACTCCAAGACGCGCGACGTCTGGATCTACGTCGACGACACCGCCGAACAACTCGTGCGCCTCTGCCTCGCGCCCAAACTTTCCCATTTCGCCTACAACAACGGCGGCGAATCCGTCACCGCCACCGAACTCGCCGCGATGGTGAAGCGCTGGCTGCCCGACGCACAGATCAGCTTCGACGAAACCAAACCCGGCACACCGCTCATCGACCGCATGGACGGCTCCCGCCTCCGCAACGAAATCAATTTTATCCAGCGCCCCCTCGTCGACGCCATCCGCGCCCACATCAACGAAGCCCGCGCCAGTGCCGGCCTCCCCGCCGTTTAAATTCCGCCCTCTTCCACCCTTCACCACTCACCCTTCACTCTTCTCCTCCCATGTCCTACCGTACCACCGTCGTCGGCTCCTATCCCCGCCCTGATTTCACGGGCGACACCCTCAAAAAACCCACGCTGACCGACGCCGACATCGTCGCCCTCGTCACCTGGGCCGCCAAAGACCAGGCCTCGCTCGGCCTCGACGTCATCACCGACGGCGAAGGCTACCGCGAGAACATGTACTACTTCTACCAGCGCCGCCTCGACGGCATCTCCTTCGAAAACATGCCGAAGAAAACCTTCGGCACCGCCGGCTTCGGCATCGAGTGCGCCCGCGTCGTCGACACGATTAAAAATCCGCGCTGCCAGCTAGCCCGCTGGTGGAAACTCGCCCGCGAATCCGCGCCCGCAAACGTCCGCGTCAAACAAACCGTCACCGGCCCGCACGTCCTCGCCCGCTTCTCCGTCAACGAGCGCCCCGACCTCTACCCCGACGAACAGGCCCTCTGCCGCGCCTACGCGAAAATCCTCTCCGAAGAACTCACCGCCGTCATCGACGCCGGCTGCGACTTCATCCAGTTCGACGAACCCATGTGGACCGAAGCCCCCGAGCAATCCTCCTGGGCCGCCGACATCCTCAACGAGCTCATCGACTCCCTCAAAGGTCGCGCCCGCATCGGCCTCCACGTCTGCGGCGGCAACCCGCGCCGCAAACGCGTCTACTTCACCAAATACACCGACCTCGTCCCCGCGTTTTCCAAAGTGAAAATCAACGAAGTCTCCCTCGAGCACTGCACGCTCAGCTACGACCTCATGACGCTCTGGGATCAGTGGAAATTCAAGGCGACCTCGCCCTCGGCGTGATCGACCAGCGCAGCGACGCCCTCGAAGACACCGAAGTCATCCGCAAACGCGTCGAGCCCGCGCTGAAACATTTCCCCCGCGAACGCCTCGTCCTCACCAGCGAATGCGGCTTCGGCCACGTCCCCTTGGACATCACCCGCGCCAAACTCAAAGCCCTCACCACCGCCGCCAAAACCCTCTGAGCGGCCTCCGCCGTAGCCGCGCTCCTTAGAGCGTGGCTGCTCGCGCGCCCAGCCTCCGCCCCCTTCGTGATCCAATCCTGTTAATCCTGCAATCCTGTCCAAAAAATCCGTCTCCGTGCTCTCTGTGTCATAGCTCTGTGCCCTCTGTGACCCACCCCGACTCTATCTCCGACTTCCGCTCCCACCTCCGTAAATGACGACCCTCCGCGGCATGACCTGGAACCACACGCGTGGCTACCTCCCCATGGTAGCCACCGCGCAACGGTTCACCGAACTCCACCCCGACATCGAAATCGTCTGGGAAAAACGCTCGCTCAAAGCCTTCGAGGAATTCCCCGTCGGAAAACTCGCCGCCGACTACGACCTCATCGTCATCGACCATCCGTTCTCCGGCTACGCCGCCAAACACGGCCCGCTCCTTCCACTCGACCAGCACCTCCCCGCCGCCTTCCTCGCCGATCAAGCCGCCAACTCCGTCGGCCAGTCCCACGCGTCGTACAACTTCGCCGGACACCAGTGGGCCCTCGCCATCGACGCCGCCACACCGATCTCTTTCTGGCGCGACGACCTCATCAAATCTCTCGGTCTCTCCGTCCCGAAAACCTGGGACGCCCTCCTCACCCTTGCCCGCGCCGGCCACGTCGAAGTCCCCGCCGCGCCCATCAACTGCCTGATGGACTTCTACTCTTTCTGCCTCGCGAACGGTGAAACGCCCTTCGCTACCCGCGAGCGCGTCGTCACGACCGACACCGGCCGCTTCGCCATCGCCCGCCTCCGCGAACTCATCTCCCTCTGCGACCCCGGCTGCTGGACCCGCAACCCCATCGCCTCGCACAACCTCGTTTCGTCCGCCGCCAACCAACGCATCGCCTACTGCGCCTTCGCGTACGGCTACTCCAACTACGGCCGCGCCGGCTACGCCGACCACGTCCTCACCTTCGGCGACGTCCCTCACTTCAACGGCAAGCCTCTTCACACCACACTAGGCGGCACCGGCCTCGCCCTCTCCGCGCTCCGCCCTAACCGCGAAGCCGCTCTCAGATACGCGCAATTCACCGCCTCCGCCACGATCCAGCGCACGCTCTTCACCCACTCCGGCGGACAACCCGGCCACCGCACCGCTTGGTACGACGTCGAAAACAATTACGCCTCGGGCAACTATTTCACCAACACCCTCCCCACGCTCGACCGCGCCTACGTCCGCCCCCGCTACTGCGGCTACATGGAGTTCCAGGAAAAGGCGGCCCCATCATCCACGCCGCGCTCCGAGGCACCACCTCCGACACCGACGCCCTCACCCAGCTCGACACCCTCTACCGCCAAACCCTCACCCACGCCGCAACTCTCTCCTGAAAAATAAACCACAGAGACACAGAGTTCACAGAGCCAATCCTGTTCATCCTGTAATCCTGTCTAAAATTCCGACCTCTGCGCCCGCCGCGTACTCTGCGGTTAAAAATTCCGACCTCCGACTTCCGATCTTCGCTCCAACCTTAGCGCCTTCGTGAGACCATCTCCTCCGGTCACCATTCACAATTCACCCTTCACTCTTCCCATGCGCCCCCTCGAAGGCCTCCTCGTTCTCGACTTCGCCCAATTCCTCGCCGGCCCCTTCGCCGCCACGCGCCTCGCCGACCTTGGCGCCCGCGTCATCAAGATCGAGCGCCCCGGCACCGGTGACATCTGCCGCCACCTCTACATCTCCAATCTCTCGCTCGACGGCGACAGCACGCTCTTCCACTCGATCAACCGCAACAAACAGAGCTACGCCGCCGACCTCAAAAACCCGGCAGACCTCGCCAAGGTCAAACAACTCATCGCGAAGGCCGACGTCCTCATCCAAAACTTCCGCCCCGGCGTGATGGACCGCATCGGCCTCGGCGCCGATGCCTGCGCCGCCCTCAACCCGCGCCTCGTCTACGGCGTTGTCACCGGCTACGGCAGCAAAGGCCCGTGGGTCGATCTCCCCGGCCAGGACCTCCTCGCCCAATCCCGCTCCGGCCTCGTCCACCTCAACGGCAACGCCGACCAGCCCCCGCTCCCCTTCGGCCTCTCCGTCGCCGACCTCACCGCCAGCGCGCACCTCGTGCAAGGCATCCTCGCCGCCCTCGTCCGCCGCGGCGTCACCGGCAAAGGCGGCCTCGTGGAAGTCAGTCTCCTGGAGTCGATCCTCGACCTCCAGTTCGAGCTGACGACAACCTTCCTCAACGACGGCGGCAAGGCACCGCAACGCAGCGCCATCAACAACGGCAACGCGTATCTGGGCGCTCCCTACGGTATCTACGCCACCGCCGACGGCTACCTCGCGCTCGCCATGGGCTCGATCACCAAGCTCGGCGAACTCCTCGAACTCCCCGCCCTAGCCGGCTACGCCGACGCCAAAACCTGGTTCACTCACCGCGACGAAATCAAGCAGCTCATCGCGCTCCACCTGAAGCTCCACCCGACCGCCCACTGGGTCAACCGACTCGAAGCCGCCGACTACTGGTGCGCCGAAGTCCTCTCGTGGGAAAAACTCTGGCAGACCGACGCCTTCAAAGTCCTCGACTGGGTCCAGGACGTCACCCGCGACGACGGCCCAACACTCCGCACCACCCGCTGCCCCATCACCATCGACGGCCAGCACTTCAAATCCCCGAAAGGCGCCCCAAGAGTCGGCCAGCACACCACCCAAATCCAAACCGAGTTCTCCCTCTAACCCTTCGCCACCTTCGCTTCTTCGCGAGACCTCCGCCGCCCGACTCACCCGACATTCATAATTCCTAATTCTCCATTCTTAATTTCCCCCCAACCCCATGCCCCCCCTCGTCCTCAGCATCTCCTTCCACGCCATCGGTGCTTTCTGCGCCGCCATCTGCTACGCCCCGCAAAAACGCGTCACAGGCTGGTCGTGGCAGACATTCTGGCTGATCCAAGCCGCCTTCTGCTGGTTCTTGCTGCCGGTCATCGGCGCATTCCTGACCGTTCCCGACTACCTGTCAGTTGTCCGCGCTGTTCCCAATGACGTGATGCTGCGGACATTCTTACTCGGCGCTCTCTACGGTGTCGGCGGCACCGCCTTCGGCATGGCGATTCGCTATGTCGGCTTCTCGGTAACCTATGCGATCGCCATCGGCGTCTCGATGATCGGCGGCACCGTCTACGCCATCGCGAAAGGTGACACCAGCATCGCGGACACCGCGGCGCACGTTCAGGAGTTTTTCGCCAAAACCGGTTCTCTCTGGGTCACCGGCGGCATGGCCGTTGCCCTGATCGGCATCGCCCTCTGTGGTGTTGCCGGAAAGTTCAAAGAGCTCGATCACGCCAAGTCCGGCGCGGCACAGCCCGGCGAAAATAAAACCTTCCTCGGCCTCATCCTGTGCCTCGTGGCAGGCGTCCTTTCTGCCGTGTATGGCATGTCCCTCGCCGAAGGCACGCCACTCGCCAAGGCCGCCGCGGCTCAAGCCGCCGGACAACAACTGCTCGGCATCGACGCCGCGACGTTCAGCAGCAACGCAATCTATCCCTTCTCCAACACCGGCGCGTTTCTGACGACCGCCCTCTACTGCCTCTGGCTGCATCGCCGCCAAAAAACCTTCGGCGAAATCGTCGGCTCCTCCCCGAAGGGCGGCATTCGCCTCCCGTTGAATTGGATCCTGGCGTTCCTCACCGGCTGCCTCTGGTACGGCCAGTTCTTCTTCTACGGCTTCGGCCACTTCTACATCGAGAAGGTTAAAGGCTTCGAACAGACCTGCTGGGCGATCCACATGATCCTCCTCATCCTGCTCGGCACGCTGGTGGGCATTGTCTTCAAGGAATGGTCGCGCTGCCAGAAACGCACCTACGTCACGCTGGCCTTGTCGCTCGCGCTCCTCATCGCCGGCAAGCTCGCCCTCGATTACGGAAACTACCTCGGCCAGCAAACCTCCGAAGCCGCCGCCCAAACCGCTTCCGCAAAATAGCGCCCATCCGCACAGCCCCATTCCGCTTTCTCCCTCAATCCTGTTAATCCTGCCATCCTGTCCAAATTCCGACTCCTCTAAACTCCGCGCCCTCTGCGCTCTCCGCGGTTAAAAATCCTCCCCGTCCCCACGTCCCATGCCCTCCCGTCGAGAAACCTTCCGCATCGCCGTCCGCAAATTCGGTCCCTTCGAATCCGCGATTCAGAAACAGTGGACGTCCTTCTGCGCCGCCACCGGCTGCACGCTCCGCCTCGAAGCCGAGGCCCTCGACCTCCATCCGCTCCACGACACCCTCTTCGCCCGCGAAGGCCTGAAAAAAGGCGACTGGGACGCCGCCTTCGTCGTCACCGACTGGATTGCCGAGGCCCACGCCACGCGAGCCCTCCTCGACCTCGCACCCCATATCGCGGCCAATCCTCCCACCGATTTCCCTCACGGCTGGACCGATTCGCTCCTCCGTTTCCAGCGCTTCGACAAAACCATCCTCGCCCTTCCCTACCACGACGGCCCCGAGTGCCTCATCTACCGCAAAGACCTCTTCGACGCCGCCGGCCTCAGCGCTCCAAAAACCTGGCACGAGTTCCACGCCGCAGCCCGCCTCCTCACCAAACCCGCCGCCAACCAATGGGGCACCGTCTTTGCCGCGTATCCGGATGGCCACAACACCGTCTACGACTTCTGCCTCCAACTATGGACCCGCGGCGGCGAACTCTTCGACAAGGCCGGACGCCTCCACCTCACCACACCCGCCGCCGAGGCCGCTCTCGCATTCTACCGCGAAATGCTCACCGACGCCTCCGCCGTCCACCCGAAGTCCCGTGAACTCGATTCCGTGCAAAGCGGCTTCGCCTTCGCACGCGGCGAGGTTGCCATGATGGTCAACTGGTTCGGTTTCGCCGCCATGGGCGAGTCGCTTCCCGAGAGTAAGGTGAAAGGCAAAGTCGCCGTCGCTCCACTCCCGTCCGCACCGGGCCACAACAGCGCCTCGCTCAACGTCTATTGGACTCTCGGTGTCGGTTCCGGCAGCCCGCACGCAAAAATCGCGTACGACTTCCTCCGACACTGCGCCTCCGCCGAAAACGACAAACTACTCACTCTCGAAGGCGCCATCGGCTGCCGCAAATCCACGTGGCACGACACCGACGTGAACCGCGTGATTCCTTTCTACCGCGAACTCGAAAAAATCCACACCCACGCCCGAGAACTCCCCCGCCTGGCAAACTGGTCAGCCCTCGCCTCCATCATCGACCGCCTAGTCACGTCAGCCGCCGACACCGACGAACCGATCGCGACACTCCTCGCCCGCGCCCAACAAGAAGCCACTGCGCTCACCGATTAATCCTGTCATTCCTGTAATCCTGTCCAAATTCCGATCTCCGCGTCCTCCGCGCTCTCCGCGGTAAAACTTTTCCGATATCTCCGTGTTCTCTCTCGCAAACAAAACCGCCCTCGTCACCGGCGCCGGTTCCGGCATCGGCCAGGCCATCGCCCAAACCCTCGCACGCGCAGGCGCCCACGTGTGGGTCATCGACCGCGACGCCCCCGCCGGTGAAGCCACCGTCGCCACCATCCGCGCCGCCGGACACCGCGCTGACTTCGCCTCGCTCGACGTCTCCAGCGAATCCGACGCCATCGCTCTCGCCGCCCGCCTTCCCGCGATCGACATCCTCGTGAACAACGCCGGCATCGGCCACGTCGGTAACCTCCTCGGCACCGCCGCCGCTGATCTCGACCGCCTCCACGCCGTCAACGTCCGCGGCCCCTTCAATCTCTGCAAAGCCTTCGTCCCCGGCATGCTCGAGCGTGGCCGCGGCTCAGTCATCAACCTCGCCTCCATCGGCGGCATCGTCGCCGTCCGTGACCGCCTCGCCTACACCATCACGAAACACGCCGTCGTCGGACTCACCAAAGCACTCGCCCTCGACCACTCCCACACCGGCGTCCGCTTCAACGCCCTCTGCCCCGGCCGCGTCGAGACGCCCTTCGTCAAAGCCCGCATCGCCGAGTATCCCGATCCCGAAAAAGCCTACCGCGACATGTCGGCCACACAACTCACCGGCCGCATGGCCAAGCCCGAAGAAATCGCCGCCTTCACACTTTACCTCGCGAGCGACGAAGCCGCCATGGTCACCGGCTCCTGCCACCTCATCGACGGCGGTTGGAGCGCGGGAAAGTGAATTAAGAATTCAGAATGAAGAATGCAGAAACAGATCTGAAGGAGCGCACGCGGGCATTCGCTCTGCGTGTCATCAAACTCTACTCTGCGCTTCCTTCCGCCGCAGCCGCTCAAGTACTCGGCAAACAACTCCTCCGATCAGGCACCTCCGTTGGTGCCAACTACCGCGAAGCTCACCGTGCGCGCTCCAAGGCCGAGTTCATCGCTAAGATGGGCGACTGCCTCAAGGAACTGGACGAGTCCTCCTACTGGCTCGACCTCCTCGCCACCGCCGAACTTGTCCCCGCCACCCGCCTTTCTGCCCTCATCGACGAAACCAACCAACTCACCGCGATCTTCGTCACCATCATCAAAAACACAAAATCCGGCCAATCTTCCGATTCATAATTCTACATTCTACATTCATAATTTCCATGCACCTCCTCCGCTACCAAGACGCCTCCGGTAACATCCACCACGCCGCCGAACAACCCGACGACTCCGCCCTCCGCATCGAAGGCGACATCTACGGCACCCACAAAATCACCTCCGAAAAAGCGCAGATCAAAAAACTCCTCAGCCCCATCGCGCCCGCCCAGATCCTCTGCATCGGCCTCAACTACCGCCAGCACGCCGCCGAGACCAACGCCAAGATCCCCGAGCGCCCCATCCTCTTCGTCAAAGGCATCAACACCGCCCAAAACCCCAACGACCCCATCCTCATCCCCACGCACCTCGCCTCCAACGAAGTCGACTACGAGTGCGAACTCGCCGTCATCATCGGCAAGGCTGCGAAAAACGTCAGCCGCGCCAACGCCCTCGACTACGTCCTCGGTTATACCTGCTGCAACGACGTCTCCGCCCGCGACCACCAGATCAAGCTCGGCGGCGGACAATGGTGCCGCGGCAAATTCTTCGACACCTTCGCCCCCCTCGGACCGAAGCTCGTCACCCGCGACGAAATCCCAAATCCGAACGCGCTCCGCATCTCCACTCTCCTCAACGGCACCCGCGTCCAGGATTCGAATACAGCCGACATGATCTTCGACATCCCCGCCCTCATCGAATATCTCAGCGGCAGCACCACCCTCGTCCCCGGCACAGTGATCCTCACCGGCACCCCCCAAGGCGTCGGCATGGCCGCCAAGCCCGAACCTCGCTGGCTCCGTGCAGGTGACACCGTCTCCATCGAAATCGAAAAAATCGGCACCCTCACCAACCCGGTCGCCCTCGAAAAGTAACACTGAAGCAGCAGCGAGTAGTGAGTAGCGAGCACACGAACCGACGCCCCTCGTCCCTTAGAGGCGTCGAGCTCCGACTTCCGCCATTCATAATTCTCCATTCCTAATTCATAATTTTCCCCAATGCGCCTCACCGCCCGCTACTTCATCGAAACGCCCAACGACCTCACCAAGGCCGCCGCCACGCTCGCCGGCGAACAATCCTCCGGCACCTTCGTCGAAGTCCCCGGTGAAACCGCCGAGCTCAAGCAACGCTTCGCCGCCCGTGTCGAGTCCATCAAACCGCTCGACACTTCCCCCACGCCCGCCATCCCCACCGGCCGTCCGACTCCTCCTAACGCCGTCTACAAACGCGCCGAAGTCACCGTCTCCTGGTCCCTCGAAAATTTCGGCCACAACCTCCCGACCCTCGTATCCACAGTTCAAGGCAACCTCTACGAACTCGCCCAGTTCTCCGGCCTCAAGCTCATCGACCTCGATTTCCCCGCTGAATTCACCGCGCACTACCGCGGCCCGCAGTTCGGCATCCCCGGCTGCCGCCAGCTCACCAACGTCGCGCCCGGCCGCCCGCTTATCGGCACCATCATCAAGCCCAGCATCGGCATGTCGCCAGAGACGACCGCCGAACTCGTCCGCACCCTCGTCGAAGCCGGCATCGATTTCATAAAGGACGACGAGCTCATGGCCAACCCACCGCACTCGCCGTTCGACGCCCGCGTCGACGCCATCATGCGCGTCATCAACGCCCACGCCGACCGCACCGGCAAGAAGGTCATGTACGCCTTCAACGTCTCCGACGAAATCGACGCCATGCAGCGCCACTACGAGAAGATCGTCCGCAGCGGCGGCACCTGCGCCATGATCAGCCTCAACAGCGTCGGCCTCTCCGCCTCGAAAAAAATCTGCGACCTCGGTCAGCTCGCCATCCACGGCCACCGCAACGGCTGGGGCATGCTCAACCGCCACCCGCTCCTCGGCATCGAATATCCCGCCTACCAAAAACTCTGGCGCCTCGCCGGCGTCGACCAACTCCACGTCAACGGCATCGCGAACAAATTCTGGGAATCCGACGACTCCGTCGTCCGCTCCATCCAATCCTGCCTCGACCAATCTCCTCTCAACAAACCCCTCCTCCCCGTCGTCTCCTCCGGCCAATGGGGCGGCCAGGCCCCCGAGACCTGGCGCCGCACCAAAACCACCGACCTCCTCTACATGGCCGGCGGCGGCATCATGGCGCATCCGAAGGGACCCGCCGCCGGCGTCCACGCCCTCCGCGAATGGTGGGAAGCCGCCGTATCGGGATTGTCCTACGAGCAATGCCTCGCCCAACGCCCCAACCTAGCCCTCTCCGCCTCCAAGTTCGCCAAGTAGTCTCTCACTGGTTCAAACAATGAGCGCCGCGACCGCCACCGACCTCCTCCTCGCCTACTACGGCGACGACTTCACCGGCTCGACCGACGCCCTTGAATTCCTTTCCCGCGCAGGCGCGCGCACCGTCCTCTTCCTCGACCCGCCCACGCCCGATCAACTCGCCCGCCACCCCGGACTCCAAGCCTTCGGCGTCGCCGGACTCACCCGCTCCCTCGCCCCCGCCGACATGGAGCGCCAGCTCCGCCCCGCCTTCACCGCCCTCCGCAAACTCGGTGCCCCGCACGTTCACTACAAAGTCTGCTCCACCTTCGATTCCTCCCCGACCACCGGCAGCATCGGCCGCGCGATCGAGATCGGCTCCGAAATCTTCCAAAAGCCCTTCGTCCCCTCCTCATCGGCGCGCCCGCGCTCGGCCGCCACTGTGTCTTCGGAAATCTCTTCGCCCGCATGGGCATCGGCAGCACCGGCGCGATCCACCGCCTCGACCGCCACCCCTCCGCGAGCAAACACCCGATCACCCCTATGCACGAGGCCGACCTCCGCCTCCACCTCGCGCAGCAAACCTCAAAAAAAGCCGGCCTCTTCAACATCCTCCAGCTCGAGCTCTCCGACTCCGACGCCCACGCCGCGCTCGCCAAAATCATCGCCGAGCCCAGCGACATCGTCCTCTTCGACCTCCTCTACGCCTCGCAACTCCCCCGCATCGGCTCGCTCCTCGACGAACACGCCAGCCGCCTCGACCCGCTCTTCAGCGTCGGCTCCTCCGGCATCGAAATGGCCCTCGGCGCCCACTGGACCGCGAAGAACCGCCTCAAACACATCGCCTCCTGGCCGCACCCTGGCGCCGCCGACCCGCTCCTCGTCGTCTGCGGTAGTTGTTCTCCCGTGACAGCCCGCCAGCTCGCCTGGGCCCGCGAAAACAAATTCACCGAGATCCGCCTCGACACCCACGCCGCCACCTCCGGCCACCACGCCTCCGCGCTCAAGGCCACCGTCGAAACCGCCGTCCAATCCCTCGCCTCCGGCAAACACACCGTCGTCCACACCGGCGGCACCGCGCAGGTCGACCCACACATCGCCGCCCTCGGCGCCCGCTCCGCCGAAATCCTCGGCACCGCCCTCGGCCAGCTCGTTCGTGCCACCCTCGAACGCCTCAAACTCAAACGCGTCCTCTTCGCCGGTGGAGACAGCTCCAGCTACGCCGCCCGCGCCGTCGGCATCGAAGCCGTCGAAATGATCGCGCCACTAGCTCCCGGCGCCCCCCTCTGCCGTGCATACGCGCCCAACTCCCCCGCCGACAACCTCGAAGTAAACTTCAAAGGCGGCCAAGTCGGCGCCGACGACTACTTCGGCGCCGTCGCCTCCGGCCATCTATAACTCTCCGTCATTCTTCATTCCTAATTCTAAATTCATAATTCCCCCATGCCGACCCTCGCCCTCATCCACACCTCCGCGACGCTCGTCCCGGTTTTCCAGCAGCTCTGCAAGACGCACCTGCCCGCCGTAAAAACCTTCAACATCGTCGACGACTCCCTCGTCTCCGGCATCCGCGCCAAAGGCTCGCTCACGGCCGACATCGCCCGCCGCGTCCAGGCCTACGTCTCCTCCGCCGAAGCCGGCGGCGCCGACCACATCCTCGTCACCTGCTCCTCCATCGGACCCGCCGTCGAAGCCTCGGCGAAATTCTCCGCCGTCCCCGTCCTCCGCGTCGACCAGCCCATGGCCGACCAGGCCGTGAAAACCGGCAAACGTATCGGCGTCATCGCCACACTCTCCACCACGCTCGAGCCAACCAGCGACCTCGTCAAACGCCGCGCCGCTGCCGCCGGAAAACAAATCGAGCTCAGCTCCGTCCTCGTCGAAGGCGCCTTCGAAGCCCTCATGGCCGGCGACTCCGCCACGCACGACACCAAAGTCGCCGCCGCCCTCCGCGAACTCTCCTCCAAGGTCGACGTCATCCTCCTCGCCCAAGCCTCCATGGCCCGCGTCGTCGACACCCTTCCCGCCGAAGATAAACGCATCCCCATCCTCGCCAGCCCCCCCATCGCGATCCAGCACCTCGCCACGCTGCTGTGATCCCCGAAGACGCGGGACTGCAACCGGCCTCCTGCCCTGTCCCGTCAATACGCGACACGTCCTCCCTCGCCCGCCCCGGCCAGCGCGTTTTCGTTCAGCTCCCTACTCCGCTCAGTTCGCATCCGTCCGCTTCGCTTTCTTCGTACATGCGCCGTATCCCTCTTTTCATCGCTCTATCGCTCGGCGCCAACGCCACCCTCGGCGTCGTTCTCTGGCAACGCAGTACGGCGTCATCGTCCTTACCACACTCCGTCAATTCAACCAGCAACCCTGCCCGCTCCAACTCCAGTTCCGCCGCCACTCCCGACGCCTTCGCCGCCCAGTGGCAGCAGATCCTCCAGAACCCCGACGACAACGTCGCGCTCTCCCTGCTCCGTTCCTCCGGTTTTCCGCCCGAGGTCATACGCAGTCTCATGACCGAGCGCATCCGCGCGCGTTATCAACCTCGCCTCCGCGAGCTCGCCGCGAAACAAGCCGAGACGCCCTACTGGCGCACGAATGCCTGGTACAACTTCGACGGTGACGTGGCCACCCGCTCCGAACGTCGCGCACTCGAACGTGAAATCCAAGACACCATCCGCAAACTTCTCGGAGATGACACCGACTCGCTCTCATTCTACGCACGTGACCGTCGCACCCGTAGCTATGGCAATCTTTCTTCCGAAAAAGTAACTGAAATCGAGGCCATCACCCGCGACTACAGCGATCTCTCCTCGCAGATCAGGGAAAACTCCAAAGGCGTCATCCTCGCCGAAGACCGGGAAAAACTCGCCTTCCTGGAAAAGGAAAAACGTGCCGACCTCGCCGCCGTCCTCTCGCCCGAAGAGCTCGAGGAGTACGACCGTCGCAACAGCACATCCGCCCGCGACATCCGCGCCAAATTCCGTTTCTTCGAAGCCACCGAAGCCGAGTTCCTCGCACTCTATCAGTTACAGCGCGACTTCAATGCCCGCTACGGTTATGAGAATCTCTCTGGCGAACAAGATGACCGCCGCAGAGCTGCTCTGCCCCAACTCACCGAGCAGTTCAAAGCCGCCCTCGGCCCCGAGCGCTACGCCGAGTACGAAATTTTCACCGACAGTAACTATCAGCGCACCCGTTCCGACCTCGTACAGCTTGGACTTCCTGCCGGCGCTGCTCGCGATCTCGTCGCCACCCAGCGCGCTTCCAACAAACGCGCCGAAGCCATCCGGGCCGATAAGTCCCTCGCGCCCGATGACAAGGCCGCCCAACTCGCCGCACTCGAAAAAGACGCCACCGAAAAAGTCACCGCCACCATCGGCGCCGAAAATCTCACCGAGTATAAAAAATACACCGGCGGCTGGCTGAACCGGCTCGCCCCGAAACCCAAGGCGCCCGCAACCCGTTGAACGCCGCGCCCATGAAACCTTCTGCAATTTTCCTCTCACTCACATTGCTGGCGAATCTGATTCTGGCTGCGGTTGTAATTTTAAAACCGGCTGCGTTCTCCTCTGCTTCCGGCAGCGACAGCACACGCGCCGCCAGCAGCGACGCGCGCTCCACCACCACCTCGCTTAAACAAACAGCAGCTTCGGAATCCTTCACCGCCCAAGGCCGCAGCCTGCCGGCCTCGTCGCAGAACATCTGGAGCCAGCTGTACTCCGAAGACCTCGATCGATTTGTCTCCCACTTGAGATCGGCTGGTTTTTCCTTCCGGGAAATTCGCGCGATCATTTCACCGCTGGCTCAAAAGAGGTTCGAAACTATGCGCGCTGAAATCGTCGGAAAACAGGAGGACAGGCCTTACTGGAGAACGCCCGACTTCTACTTTTCCATGCCCGAGGATCCCGCACAGCGGGCAAAACTGACGGAACTGATGCAGGAAGAATCCAAGGTTTATATGAAGCATTTCTCACGTCCTGAGGCCATCGCCGAGGATGAAGAGATGCAGCAAAGCGCCCGCCGGCAGTTCGGCAATCTGCCCGTCGAAAAACTCCAGCAACTTTCGAAGATCCAATTCGACTACCAGGAGCTTCAATCGGAGCTCTACATGAACGCACAGAAACGCCCGAGGTCCGAGTTGAACGCTGACGAAAGGAACCAGCTCAAGCTCCTCGAAGCCGAATTGCAGCGGGACCTCCAACAGACGCTTACTCCGGAAGAATACACCGAGTATCTATACCGCAGCAGCCCCACCGCCAACTCCCTACGCTCCAAGCTCGATCTTTTTCGTCCAACCGAAGCCGAGTACAAGGCACTCTTCACGCTTCTGCGTCCCGTCGACGAACAATTCAGCACAACTGAAGCTGACACCAAAACCTTGGAATCCCGCGAGGCCGCTTTGAAAAAACTGGATCCGCAAATCCAGGCCGCCCTCGGTCCTGAACGTTACGCCGACTACAAACAGATTTCAGAATCCGGCAGCGATCAGGTCACCCGCCTGATGGCCCGCCTCGATCTGCCACTCTCCACCGTCGGCAAGATCAATGTCGTCCGTGACGATATCAACAAACGCGCCAAAGCTGTCCGCACCGACAAACAACTCACGCCTGCCGAACGCGACATCCAGCTCGCCGCGCTCGCCCAGGAGGCGCAGACAAAACTCACCACCACGCTCGGCGGCACTCGTGGCTACGAAGCCTACAGCGACGTCAAAGGCGACTGGCTCCGCGTACTCCAGCCCAAGCCGGCCACTCCTTGAGCACAGGTTCGTCTGCACATGCGTTATACCCGCGTCATCATTCTCGTATTTTCCCTAGCCGCGAACGGCGCACTCGCGATCGCGATCTGGCCGCACCTGAACGATCGGCCTGTTCACGGCGGACTTGAAAAACCCGGCACCGCCAACATCCCGCCTTCCGAGACTCATTCCGATTCCGCGCGCTGGCAGGAAATCTCCGACATCGCGAACGACACCGATCTCATCACACGTCTCCGCGCCGAAGGCTTTCCTCCTGAAACCGTTCGCGCACTCGTCACCCAGAGAGTTTACGCCCGTCTCAAACCCCGGCTGGATGCGCTCAAACAAAAAGCTCCGCCGCCCAAGCCCTACTGGCAAAACGGCGGCTGGTGGTCGGCGTACAATCTCGATCCCGCCACCCGCGCCGAACAACGCGCCCTCTGGCGTGAGGCAGAGGACACCGTCAAAGCCCTCTTCGGATCCGACTCCGAACCTCAATCAGCGTACCAGCGCGAACAGCGCGCCCGCAGCTTCGGTCCCATTCCCTCGGAAAAAATTTCCGAGATCGAAGCAATCTCCCGCGACTACGACGAGATGATCGAATCCATCAACGACAACGCCAAGGGCGTCATGCTCGCCTCCGACCGGCAGAAACTGGCGTATCTCGAAAAAGAAAAACGCGCGGATCTGGCCCGGTTGCTCGCTCCGGAAGAACTCGAGGAATACGACCGCCGCAACAGCTCCTCAGCCGAGGAGACACGCAATAAGCTCAAATTCTTCGACGGCACCGAGGACGACTTCCTCAAACTCTTCGCCCTCCAGCGTGAATTCGACGATCGCTACGGACACGACAATCTTTCCGGCGAAGCAAAAGACCGCCGCAAAGCCGCTCTTCCCGAACTGGACCGGCAGATCGAAGCCATGCTCGGCCCGGAACGCTACGCGCAATTCCAGATCGTCAACGACGTCAACTTCTCCGCCACGCGCGCCACGCTCGAACGCGTCGGCCTCCCGCAGGAGAAAGCACCCGATCTCGTCGTCATTCAACGCGACGCCAAAAAGCGCGCCGAAATCATCCGCAATGACCGTTCGCTCACCACGAGCCAGCGCGACGAACAACTGGCCGCTCTTCAAAAGGAAGCCACGCGCAAAGCCTCCACCATTTTAGGCTCCGAGGAAAACCTCGACATGTTCAAACGCACCGCCGGCCAGTGGCTCGGCAAACTCGTTTCGCGGGCCAACCCCGACCCCAAATAACTCGCGCGCTGCCGACATGAAACCGCTTTCCTGGCTTCTCCGCGTTTCGCTCGTCGCGAATGTCTGCCTGGCCATCACCTTTTTGATCACGGCGCGTCAGTCGTCCACAGCGTCTCACGATCACACGAGCGCTTCGACACGTTCATCATCCACGTCCGTTGAAACCGCCTCTCGCCCAAGCAGCACCCTCGCAGCCGGCACATCGTCATCAGCCTCCATCAAGACCACGCCCTTGTGGACGAAGCTGTACACAACGGACATCGAACAGCTCATCGCACGTCTTAAACTCAGCGGCTTCACCTACCAGCAGATACGCATCATCGTCTACCAGATCAGTGGAAAAAAGTTCGAAGCCGCAGAGGACGAGCTTTTCGCCCAGCAGGAGAAAACACCGTACTGGAAAACGCCCGACTCAAAACAGGCGAAGGAAATCTATGCGAAATACCACACGCTCATGCAGGAGCGGTCGGCGTTTTATAGACAATACCTCAGCGGTCCTGAATGGCTCGCCGAGAACAGCGACGCGGCCGATTTCGCCCGTCAGCGCTATGGTCCGCTTCCTCTGGAAAAACTTCAGGCCATCAACCGCATTCAAAACGACTACAACGATCTCGCGGCAAAGCTCAGCTCCGAACGTCTCGCCCGTGCCAGCACGCAAATCACAAAAGAAGATCGCCAGAAGCGGCGCCTTCTCGATGCCGAGCTTGAACGCGATATCCAGCAGGCGCTCACTCCGGAAGAGTTCGCTGAATACCAGTTCCGCGAGAGTTTCACCGCTCAACGCCTGCGCGAGCAACTCGAGCTCCTTCGCCTGACCGAGACCGAGTACAAGGCGATCTTCGCCCTCCAACGTCCCATCGACCAGCAGTTCGACTCCTGGAGCCCCGACAAGGAAGGACAAGCCGCCTACAAGAATGCGCTGGAAAAAATAAACCCGCAGTTGGAAGCCGCCCTCGGTTCCGACCGCTACGCCGACTACAAGCAGCTCGTTGAATCCCCAAACGATGAGGTCGTCCTGATGTCTCGCCTCGACCTTCCTCTCGCCACCGCGGGCAAGATCACGTCGCTGCGAAACACGGTCAGCGAACAGGCGGCCGTCATCCGCAAAGACGCGACCCTTTCCCCCGCCGACCGCGACGCGCGCCTCGCAACGCTCGCGCAGGAAACCGAGACCAAACTTGCCACCCTCCTTCGCACTCCGCGTGGCTACGAAGCCTACACCGAACTCAAGGGCGACTGGCTGCGCGCTCTCCACTCCAAGCCTTGATCTCTCAGCAACGCCGCAAATCCCGCCCCTTCTTCAACACTCTCTTTTCACCTTTCACTATTCCTCAATGCCCCTCCGCAAACTCGCCCTCTACGCCGTCGTCCCCGCAGTCATCGCGCTTCTCGCAGGTCTGTCTCTCGGCAACCCTTCACTCTGGCAACCCGCCGCCGTGGCGTCCGCCGTACTGCTCGCGATCGGCCTCGGCTCACTGCCGAAATTCAAAGGCTATCAATTCACGGTGTGGATCATCGCGGCCGTGACCGCGGGCATGATTTACCCCGGATCTTTCGTGAGCTGGGGCGGCGTCAAACTGCGTGATCCGTGGCTCATGCTCCTCGTAATCCAGATGGTCATGTTCGGCATGGGCGTGCAGATGAGCATCCACGATTTCAGCGGCGTCATGAAAACCCCGCGCGGTGTCGTCGTCGGCATCGTCTGCCATTTCACCATCATGCCGCTCGTCGGCTTCGGGCTGACCAAGATCTTTCACTTCGAACCCGAGATCGCCGCCGGCATTATTCTCATCGGCTCCTGCTCCAGCGGCCTCGCGTCAAATGTCATGGCCTACATCGCCCGCGCCAATCTCGGCCTCTCCGTCACCGTCACCGCCATCACCACACTCGTCGCTCCGCTGCTCACGCCACTCCTGATGAAGATCCTCGCCGGCGCCCTCGTGCCGGTTTCGTTCTTCAAGATGATGATGGACATCATTGAGCACGTCATCGTCCCCATCGGCGCCGCGCTCCTCCATGACTATTTGAAGACCGCTTCGGCCGCCGGTCGTCGCAACGTTTTCATCATCGCCGCATTCTCCGCCGCCTGGCTCGCCTTCATCGCCTTCGGTGGCTGGCAGATGCTCCAGAACGCGCTCACGCCCGTGGCAACCGATCCGTCTTCCTACGGACCCGCCGTGCTCAAGACGATCGGCGTCCTGGGCTTCTTCATGGCCGCAGTAGTGGCCGGCGTATTGTACAACCTCGTCGTCACCCGCGTGCCGCGCATCGAGAAACTCATGCCAGCTCTCTCCATGGCCGGCATCATTTACTTCACCACCGTCACCACCGCCGCTGGTCGCGACAATCTCATCAAGATCGGCTTCCTCCTTTTCCTCGCCTCGGTCATCCACAATGCCGCCGGCTATTTCTTCGGCTATTGGGGAAGCCGCCTCGCCGGTCTGGACAAAAACTCCTCCCGCTCCGTCGCCTTCGAGGTCGGCCTCCAGAATGGCGGCATGGCTTCCGGCCTCGCCGCCTCGATGGGCAAGATCGGCACGGTCGGTCTCGCTCCCGCGATCTTCAGTCCGTGGATGAACATCTCCGGCTCCATCCTCGCCAATTACTGGGGCCGCCGCCCCACGGAGAAATAGTTTCCGGCACCTGTTTCCCCACACGCGATAGTGCCGGCGCGAGGCTGGTGAATAACCACAACCCCTCTCGTACGATGGCTCTTCAACTGGTTGCCCACAACCATCGCCATCTTCGCATATCGTCGGCATAATCCCGTTCGCTCCGCATATCGCCTTGGCCGCTGGAGGCTAACATGCGCCGGCCGCTGGCTGGCATGCCTCTCGCATGGTAGAATGAAGGCCGGGCCGGTGATCCCACCGCGCCTGCATCACCCTACCTCCGTGTCCGCAACACTCCGATTCGCCATGCACTCCGCCCTGCGTCTGCTTCCCCTCGGACTTCTCTGCGCGATTACCGCTTACAGTGAGAGCCCCCCGCAATTGCCCGCACTCACGCCCATCCAGCTGGTCGAATTCGAAATTCCTCCCGTGGGCACAGCCGCTCCCGGACGTTTCTACAATCTCTTCCGCCCTTTCCGCACGGAAGCCGCCGCACTCTCCCCCGACGGCAAACTGCTCGCCTACTCCATCCGCGAAGGCGACTCCCTCTATGTGATCACGGTCGAGGTCGACAACCCTTCGCACGTACTCGCCAAGATTCTGGCCGGAACGACCAAGACCTCCACCCCCATCCTGCAACCCGACCTCCGTGAAAACACCCCTGCGCGCATCCGCTGGATGGGGTGGGCAACACCCACCCGGCTTCTCATCGAAACGAACGCCAATCTCGCGATGGACAATGGCGGCGTGAGCAACACGTCCGGCGCGATTTTCGGTGTGAATGCCGATGGCAGCAACGCCCGTACACTAGTTACGCCCCGTGATGTTTCCTCTTTCGAAAATGTCGCCGCCTCCACTGCTTCGTTTTTCAGCAAAATCTCCCCCTCCTCCGGCTCGTCCAACTATCTTATAAACACTCCCGACTACGATCAGTATGCCGCCCAGCTATCCGGGCCGGTCAATCGGGCATCCAGCGTGGTCAATCACGATAACGACCTTCCGCTCGACACCCAGCTTCAGCGCTCACCCACCTTTTTCGACTACGCTCCTGGCGAACCCGACTGGATCGTCGTCCGTACTAGCGATTCGGCAAACTACAGCCTTTATCGTGTAAACATCCATTCGGGAAAACTGCGCTACGGCTCCATGGAAGTTACGCATGATCCGGTCGCCACCCTGATCAATCGTCAGGGACTCATCGGCTGCAGCATCCCCAATACGATGCGCACGTCGTTCCCGCACTCGTTCCAAATCGCGAAAAACTCCCTCGTGAGCCTCGGCCGCTGGAAAAAACTTTCCACGATCGTCCGCAACACGCCTTCTGACTTCACCGTCACCGCGGGCAATTTTTTTGGAGAACGCTCCTTCCCTCTGGGTTTCGACGAAAACCCCGACCTCCTCTACTACGCCTCCAATGTCGGCCGCGACACCTACGCCGTTTACGGCCTCGATCTCAAGACCGGTGAACGCGCCGGCAAAACCATCGAAAGCCCCGATGTCGATCTGGCGATTCCAGGCACGGAGGGATTCGCCGCTTCCAGCCCGCTCGTGTTCGACCGATACACCCGTCAGCTGATCGGAGTCCGCTACCAGAATATCGTGCGCTCCGCCGTCTGGCTTCGTCCCGATCTACAGGACGCTCAAGCCTCGATGGAGAAAACTTTTCCCGGCCGCAGCGTCGACATCCTTGAGTGGGACGAAACCGCCAGCCGGTTTCTCGCCATCGTGCGCAGTCCCACCGAACCCGGCAGCTTTTATGTCTTCGATCGCACCACGCGCAAAGCCAGCGAGTTCGCCCGCCGTTCCGATTTGCCGCCGGAAAGCGAGCCACGCTTCACGCGCTACTTCACGATAGACAATCCCGCCGGCGGTCAGCTCACCGGCGTCATCATCATTCCCAACGCCGTCCGCCAAAAACCGATCCCCACGATCGTCATGTGCGCCGACGAACCCTGGCAGCCCACACCCGCCGAATTCGACGGCGAGATAAACGCCTTGGTCCAGATGGGCTTCGCAGTTGTGCAGATCAATCCGCGCGGAACGTGGGGTTTCGGCGCCAGGTATCGCGCCAGCGCGGGCGTTGCCTTCGACGAAGCCCAAACCGCCGACATTGTCACGGCCATCGATGCACTCGCCAAGACCGTGCCGATCCATCCCCAGCGAGTCGCCATCATGGGCCGCGACCGCGGAGGATTTCTCGCCCTCCGTGCCGCCCAGCTCCGCCCCGATCGTTTCCGCTGCGCTATCGGCATCAACCCCACCATCAATCTCGCCAACTGGATTTCCTACGCCCGCTGGACGACGAGCGACGCCAGTCCCGAACTCACCCGCGCCTTTTTCGGAAACAACATCCTCAAGACCAATCCACTGATGGATGACTCAAAGCCCCTGAAGCGTCCTGTCTTCGTTCTCTCCTATCGAGGCAGCGAAGGAGGCTCCCCCACCAAGATGTACCTCGATGCCCGGTGGTTCACCCACACGGTTGAAAACAGCGGCACACCGACGAAATTCTGGACTCTCTCACTCGACTACATGCACCGCATGCCCGAGGCCCGTTCCGAGGTCATGCGCAACATCGAGGATTTCCTCAACCTCAACATCTACTCCTACAACGTCGAGCTGGGAGATGCCGGAGGCTTGAATGAGAATACCGGACGCTACGTATCCGCTGAGCGGAGTACTCAAGAACCGTGACAATCTGGTGCTGGGCCGTAAGAACGCTGGACCTTTCCTCGTCGTTTATTTTTGTCCCAAGGGAAATGGGAACGGTATCGCAGGGAAATCGGTCAGTCCGTTCTTGAAATCGCAGTTACCAGCGCCCGCTTCGCAACGTCTTTCACTCACGCTCCCCCTTCATGCCGCTTCAAACTTTGCGCCTTCCAGCCTTGCTGGCTTTCACCTCGCTCACCGCATTCGGCCAGACCGCCGCTCCGTCATCGATCGCACCGCCCAGCCCGGCCGCCACCGCGCCTCAGGAGCCTGTGGCCGTCGGCACCGCCGCTCCGGAACGGTTTTTCGAATTGTTTCAGCCGTTCCGCACGGACTCGGCGGCACTGTCACCCGACGGTAAACTCCTCGCCTATTCGATTCGCGAAAACGACAACCTCTTCGTCATCACCGTCGAGGTGGATAACCCGGCCAAGGTACGATCAAAAGTGCTCGCGGGGACTGCCGAGACATCCACGCCCACGCTCCAAAGCGATACCAGGGAGAAAACCCCCGCGCGCATCCGCTGGATGGGCTGGGCGAGCCCGACCCGGCTCATCATCGAAACCAATGCCAATCTCGCCACGTTGAGCAATGGCAGCTGGACCAACACTTCCGGCGCGATTTTCGCCGTCGATGCGGATGGTACCAACGGACGCACACTGGTCACTCCGAAGGACGTCGAGGATACCAAGCTCCCGTTAAACAATCCGTCGACCACTCCCGATCCCAATAAGATCGCTACTCCCGACATCGAGCAGCCTCGCGCAGTCATCGCGCAAGCCAACGCCGCGGACGGCGGACCCACTGAGAGCATGCTCATCGACGACAGCAACCTGCCCGTCGACACACGTACACCGCGCACGCCCACCTTTTTCGACTACACATCGGGCAAGCCTGAATCGATCACCATCCGCACCAACGATCCACGCAACTACAACGTCTACTTCATCAACGTACAGACAGGTAAGCTGGACTATGGCCCAAAGGAAATGCTGGCCGATGAAATGAATGTGTTGATCGACCGTCAGGGCAAGCAGACCGCCGCCATCGCGAGCACGGTCCGCACTTCGTTTCCGCACAAATACCTCGTCGAAAAAAAATCGGGCTTTGGCCGTTGGAACGAACTCGGAAAAGTCGCGAAAATCCCAGGGCTCGATTTCACGCTCTCGCCCGCAAACTACATGGGAGAGCGCTCGTTCCCGATCGCCTTCGACGAGGACCCCTCCGTGTTGTATTACTCGTCCAACGTCGGCCGCGACACCTACGGCATCTACGCGTTGAATCTCAAAACCGGTGAACGCACCGGCAAGCCCATCGAAAGCGCCGCGCTCGATCTCGTGGATCCCGCCCCCAACGGATTCCTGACGTCCAATCCACTGGTCTTCGATCGCTTCACCCGCCAGCTGATAGGAGTTCGTTTTCAAAATAGCATTCGCAGCGCGATCTGGTTCCGCCCCGAATTCCAGGAAGTCCAAGGCCAGCTCGAGACCGCCTTTCCCGGCCGCAGTGTCGACCTGACAGGCTGGGACGAAGCAGGAAAACGCTTCCTGGCACTCATTCGCGGCACCACGGATGCCGGCGGATTCTACGTCTTCGATCGCGACACGCGCAAAGTCTCCGAGTTCGTGCGCTGCGCACCGTGGATCAGCGCGGACATCGCCCCGCTCTCGATCACCTTCTCGCTGCCGAATCCCGCCGGCGGCAAATTATCCGGCGTCATCTCGATCCCGCGCGCTGTCCGCCAAAAACCAATCCCCCTCATCGTCATGTGCGCCAATGAACCGTGGCTGCGCACGAACTCGGAATTCAGCACCGAGATAAACGCCATCGCCTCCATGGGCTTTGCCGTTCTCCAAATCAACCCGCGCGGCACCTGGGGTTTCGGCGTGAAGCACCGCGAAGCCGCCAGGGCCGCCTTCGACGAAATTCAAGTGCAGGACATCATCACCGTCATCGATGAGCTCGCAAAGGGCATGCCGCTTAATGCCAAACGCGTGGGAATCATCGGTCACGATCGCGGCGGCTACCTCGCACTTCGCGCCGCCCAACTCCGTCCGGATCGCTTCCGCTGCGCCATCGGCATCGAGCCAACCATCAATCTAGCCGGCTGGCTCGCAGAGGCCCGCTGGACCAGCGGCGACTCAGGCCCGGCTCTCACGCGTTCGTTCTTCGGAGAAAAAATCCTGAAGCAAAATCCGCTCATGGATAATGCGAAATCCATCACCCGCCCGGTTTTCGTCCTTTCCTATCGTGGCATCGACGGCGGGCCGACCAATCTGCGCTATCTCGATGCACGCACCTTCACCTCCGCCGTGGAAAAACCCGAGGTACCCGTTAAGTTTTTCGATCTCACGACCGACTATGTGAAAGGCCTTGCCGGCGCCCGCTCCGAGGTGATGCGCAACATCGAGGACTTCCTGAACGAAAACATCTACGCGTATAACGTGAAGATGGGCGAAACCCAGATCCTCGAAAACGGCCCGGCGCCTCACGAGGATCCCGCGCCTAAGAAATAGGCATTCCCTTCGCGGAGTTCCGGCCGTGGCAAGTGGAGTTTCTCGTGACTCCAATCGCGGCCGGCGGCTCAGCGTTCCCCCGCGATGTCGTCGCCCCACGAACATGGGCTCGACCTCGCTGTTCCGCTGCGTTGTATGGCCAGCTTTCGCGGGATTGGAAACCCAGCGCCCTCCAGCCGACTTTCCTTTTCCGCCGAAGTCCCGTCCGTCCATGCTTTCGCTACCCGCTTCCCCCACACGCTCCGCATTGCCGCGTCCCTCCAAAGCAGCACTCGCGATGATCGCGCTGCTGATGTTTTTCGCCCACGGCCCGGACTCTTCCAAGGCGGCGACGGATCCCATGCCCGCACCGGGCGCGGTGGGCACCGCCGCACCCGAACGTTTCTTCGACATCTTCCTTCCCTATCGCACGGACTCCGCTGCGATTTCACCGGACGGCAAGCTGCTCGCCTACTCCATCCGCGAGAACGACGATCTCTTCGTCGTCACCCTCGAAATCGACAATCCTTCCAAAGTCCGCGCCAAAATCAAAGTCGGCACCGCCGCGACTTCCACGCCCAAACTCATCCACGATATCGGGGAAAAAGTCCCTCCCGCCATCCGCTGGATCGGCTGGGCTACCAGCAATCGTCTGGTCGTCGAAACCAACGCCAACCTCGCCACCCAGACAGCCGGCAACGATTGGACCAACACGTCCGGAGCCATTTTCGCCGTCAACGCCGACGGCACCAATCCCCGCACGATCGTCACTCCGCGGGACGTCGAGAAAACCAATCTGAGTCTCAGATCCTCCGGCACGAACACGGATCCCAATGCGCTTCCCTACTCCGTAAACCCCAACGCGATTATCCCCACTCCCGATCAGCTCCGCTCCACTGTTTCGTCCGATCCATACGCGCATGGCCGTGACCCGTTTAATCCCAACTCCATGGCTGGCTATCAGCCCATGGGCCCCATCGGACTCTCTCCCAACAGTCTCGCCTTCGGCATCGGCAGGCCACGTTCACCGGTCGTTTTCGACTACGCGCCCGGCAAGCCCGACTGGCTGACCATACGCACCAGCGATCCACGCGACTACACGCTCTTCACCGTCAACGTTAACAACGGCGATCTCAAATACGGTCCCCTTGAGCGCACCGACTCCGAGCTTGCACTGCTTCTCAACCGGCAGGGACGCCATCAGATCGCCGTTCCCAACACCCTTCGCACCTCGTTCCCTCATTCCTACCTCGTTCAAAAAACCGGCCTCGTCAGCCTGGGCCAGTGGAAGAAGCTCAATGATGTCGCGAAAATCCCCGGGGTCGATTTCACCCTCTCACCGCAAAATTACCTCGGAGAGCGCTCCTTCCCCATCGGGGTCGATGAAAACCCCGACATTCTTTACTATGCCTCCAACGTTGGCCGCGACACCTACGGCATTTACGCGCTCAACTTGAAAACCGGCGAGCGCGTCGGAAAGCCGATCGAAAGCCCCAACCTCGATCTCGTCAGCCCGGCGCCGGAAGGCTTTCCCGGGGAAAACCCGCTCGTCTTCGATCGCTACACCCGGCAGCTGGCAGGTATCCGTTTTCAGGGCACGGTACGCGGCGCCGTCTGGCTGCGCCCGGAAATCCAGCAGGTCCAGCTGGAGCTAGAAAAAACCTTTCCGGGCCAGAGCGTCGAGATCATGGGCTGGGATCAAAACAGCTCGCGCTTTCTCGCCATGATCGAGGGTCCCACGAGTTCCGGCGGCTACTATATTTTCGACCGCCCCACGAACAAGGCCATGGAGTTCGTTCGGAGTTCTCCCGGGACCGAGGGAAGTGACGCCGCCTCGCTCAATTTCTCCCTCCCCAATCCCGCAGGCGGCACGCTCTCCGGAACGCTCGCGATCCCGCGCCAGGTCCGCCAGAAACCCACCCCCATCGTCGTCATGTGCCCCGATGAACCGTGGGAACGCACAACGGGGGCGTTCAACAGTGAGATGAACGCGCTGAGCATCATGGGATTTGCCGTAGTGCAGATAAACACACGCGGCACCTGGGGCTTCGGAGCGAAACACCGTCTCGCCGCCCAGGCCGCCTTTGATGAGATTCAAGTCGCCGACATCGTCACCGTCATCGACGAACTCGCGAAGGTAATGCCCCTCAACTCCAGGCGTGTCGCCCTCTTCGGTCACGAGCGAGGCGGCTACCTTGCCATGCGCGCCGTGCAACTCCGCCCCGATCGTTTCCGCTGCGCCGTCGGCATTGAACCCACCGTCAATCTTGCCAGCTGGCTCGCCGAATCACGCTGGACCCCCTCCTCCGTCACCGCCTCCCGTGAGGCTGCGGGCCTTTCCGCGCCCGCCCTCTCCCGCACATTTTTCGGCGAAAAACTCCTCAAGCAAAATCCCTTGATGGAGAAACCTGAGTCCATCACCCGGCCCGTCTTCGTCCTCGCCTATCGCGGTCGTGACGGCGGCCCCACCACGCAACAATACCTCAACGCCCGCACCTTCGCCTCCTCCGTCGACCGCAGTGATGTCACAGGACGTTTCTTCGATCTTCCCTCCGACTACATGCGCGGCCTCGCCGGCGCCCGGTCGAATGTCATGCGCCACATCGAGGATTTCCTGAACGAAAATATCTACGCCTATAACGTGAAGATGGGCGAAACCGAGGTGGTCGATCCCGCTCATCCGCCTAAGGGAAATAAATAATAAGCAGCGCAGCGACCGCTCTATTACCGCGAGGTTTGATCACCCTTTCGGCAAATTGCGCCATTGCCCTCCTTTCCGCGCCTGACTTCGCTCGCGGGCCTCACGCCCGTCATGCCGTCGCATCCTTCCGAGTCTTGCTCCACCACCGCAGCCCGCACGTCGCCCGCCGATAGCGGCTTCGACACCATCGAGATGGCCATCGCCGCCATCGCCGCCGGCCGTCCCGTGATCGTCACCGACGACGAGGATCGCGAAAATGAAGGCGACCTCATCATCGCCGCCGAAAAAGCCACCGTGGAATCCATCAACATGATGATCCTCCACGCCCGCGGTCTCATCTGCGTGCCCATGACCGGCGAACACCTCGCCCGTCTCGGCATCGGCGAAATGGTCCCCAAAAACCGCGAGTCCTTTAAGACCGCCTTCGCCGTCTCCGTCGACGCCGCCCAAGGCATCTCCACCGGCATCAGCGCCGCCGACCGCACGCACACGGTCAAACTTCTCGCGGATCCCAAAACCACCGCCGACGATCTCGTCCAGCCCGGTCACATTTTCCCGCTCAACGCCCGCCCCGGTGGCGTCCTCGAACGCGCCGGCCACACCGAGGCCGCCGTCGATCTCGCCGTCCTCGCGGGCCTGAAGCCTTGCGCCGTCATCTGCGAAATCCTCAAGGACGACGGCTCGATGGCCCGCGTGCCCGATCTCATCGAGTTCAAGAAACGATTCAACATCCCGCTCGTTTCCATCGAACAACTCATCGAGTACCGCCACCGCACCGAGTTGCTCGTCGAAAAAATCTCCACTGAGCCCGTGTCCACCACTTGGGGCGATTTCGACCTCCACACTTTCCGCGAACGCCTCACCGGGCGCCATCACTACGCGCTCACGCTCGGCGTGCTCGACGACCAGCCCGCGCTCGTGCGCGTGCATCGCATGAATCTCATTTCCGATGTCTTTCGCCAGCGCGGCTCCGACGGCGCGCGCATCATCGACCTCTCGCTCCAACTCATACGCAACGAAGGTCGCGGCGCTCTGCTCTATCTTCAACACGACCGTCCACGCCCGCTCCCGCCGTTCAAGACCGACGCCAAAATTGAGGACAAAAAAGCGCAGCCCCTTCCCGTCGACTTCCGCGAAGCCGGCATCGGCGCACAAATCCTCTCATCGCTAGGCCTGAAAAAGATCCGCCTCCTCTCCTCGACACACCGCAAGGTCATCGGCCTCGACGGCTTCGGCCTCGATATCGTCGAACAGGTTCCCGTCTGCGCCAAGTAGTCGAAGACCGTCCATGGGTGGAGCGCGCACTCCGAGCGCGCTTCGTTTTCCATACACGTTCAATCCTGTCCCAACTCCGCCTCTCCGCGCACTCCGCGCCTCCGCGGTGAATCCCTCCCGCCTCCGCCCTTCAGCGCTTCCGCGATAAAAACTCCGCGAGCCATTTCTCCTGCAGCTCCGCGTCCATTTTGACCTTCTCGTTGAAGGCCCGCTCCCACGGCTTCGCGTCGAACATCGACGACCCCGCTTTGTAGAACTTTCGTGCATGCGTGAACATCGCTTCGTACTTCGCGACTGATTCCGTCATCAACTCCTTCAACTGCGTCGCGTACTTCACGTCGCCCGTGAGCTCCAGCAGCCGCTTTGCCAGCGCCGCCCGCACTTTCAACCGGTAGTACTCTGCGGTCAGCACGAGACACTCGCTGTCGTTCACGAACCGCTGCAACTCCACCGAATCGTTCCCACCCGCCGCGACCACAGCCTTCGCTTTCGCAAGCGATTCCTTCGCCATCTCCACATAGAGATCAACAAGCAGGTCCGCGCGCATCACGTCGTTCGGCTCGCGCCCCGCCGCCAGCTCCTCCGCGAGTTGGGCAACTGGCATCGAACGCAGGTCGCGCACCGACTTCGGCCCATAACGCTTCTGATAAAGCGTGATCGTGTACGCATCCACTGGACGGCTGTAATAACGCTGCCTCGTGAGCCCCGTCGGACCTTGGAAACGAACATCGTCGATCTTCGTGCGATAACTCAGAATGTCGTCCACCGTCGCCTGCACCCACGCGATCGACACCGGGAAAAAATTCCCGAAGCGCACCGCCGTCACATTCTGCAATCCGGGAAGAATCGGCCCGGTCAAATCGTACCACTCCACCAGTGCGAGCCCGGCTTTCTCACTCGCGAATTTCTTTCCAAAAAATTCCGCCGCCCATTTCTGCTCGGTCTTTTCATCGCGTTCCGCCTTCCACAGATAACGCCCCTCAAGCAGATGCCACAGCGGATCGCGCTCAAACGCGACGAGACCCGCCGACACTTCCTTCCCACTCGCGTCTTTCACGATGTCGAGCGTGTCCGGCCAGCTCCACGCCTGTGGTGGATAAAACCACGCGCCTCTGAACAGCCCCGATTCTTTCCAATGCTTCGCCATCTCGCCGAGCAGTCGCGGACTGCCCACGCGATAAGGTGTCGCATCCGCCGGGTCGTGGAGGTTCACAATGTGCCCCTTGAGCACACCCTTCCAGTCGTTATGCCGTTCATCCGGCCACGGGCTCGTGATCGTCTCGTCGTTGTGCTTCAATTCCGAGTAGAGGTTCTCGTACATCGTCGGCAGCTTCGCCTTGAAACCCATGTCGAGCGTCCAGTCGCGAATGATCAGCTTTGGATTTTTCCCTGAGTCCTTCGCCGCCTTGAAAATCACATCGCGAAACCACGGTTCCTGCTGATCGAGCGCGAGCGATTCTCCCGGGCAAATGTAGAGCCCCACATTCGGAAACTCCGCGAAGTACTTCGTGAGAATCGTGCGGTAATAACCGCGCACAAAATCATCCGGCACCGCATAACGCGTCGCGTCCTTCTCCGCCTCGTTCTTTGGCCGCTTCAAAACCTCCGCCTGATGCTCGCTGATGTGGATGTTATAAAAATGCGTGAGCACCGTGATATTCCGTTTCGCACACTCCTCCGCCAGCCAGCGGAACTGCTCCTGATTTCGCCGTACTTCTTCACGGCTGAACTGCGTCGCATCCGGATACTCGGGCAGCGCCAGGATGTGCGGAAACAAATGTCCCGACCACACGATTAGCGTGTTGAGCCGCGCCGATAGCAGGTAATCGAGATACCGCGTCATCAACGGCCGGTCGAAAAACCAAGGGAAACGCTCCGGACTCAGCTCCGACTGATACCCCCAGTTCGGACTCAACATCACAAGCACCGCGCCACGCAGATCAAAGTCCGGCGCGCCTTTAGCGTCAACGAGGTCCCTTCCCAGCGCCGCCTGCACGCCATAGAGTACGCCGCCAGGTCCTCCCGCAACGATCTGCGTACCTCCACTGGTCCGGCGCAATGTGAACGCCTCCGGAGATGGCAGCGTCTCATCGATATCATAGTCGATGAGAGCGCCGCGCGTTCCCGCCGCGGCACGAAGCTCGCGCGCATAGTCCAGTTGAGGTGAGGTAAACTCCTTCGGGATTTCAGTACCCGCGGCCGCGCGACCCGCCAGCAAAAGCACCAGCAGCATCACCGTCGAAAAAATCTGCTTGGCGCTTAAACGCGCGCGCACGCCCAACGTCTGCCCCTTCATATTCATCGTCATAAAACTCATTCCCCCGCCATGAGTGACACCGGCCCGAGCAATCCCGCCTTCAACAGAGGCCGCCCCTTCATGCTCAATTTCGACGTCGTCCACGTGACACGCTCCGCCTCCGGCAACTCAGCATCGCCGATCAATCGGTTCGCCCAGGTGTTGGTTACCGCGATGCGCAGCTCGTTGTCGCCGTTCTTCAGCGCTTGCGTGATCTCCACGCGATACGGAGGCGTCCATGCCACGCCACAGTTCACGCCGTTCACATAAATCTCCGCGAGATTCGCCACCTCGCCGAGATCCAGCCAAACGCGCCGGCCACGATTCGTCGCGGCGTTGAACGAAAACACGCGCTTGTAATTCGCCGTTCCTGAAAAATACCGGACCGCCGGATCAGCATGCTGACTCCAGTCGAAAAGTTTCTCCGAGTACACAGGCGCACCGGGAGCCGCGGGACGCTTTTCAAACGCAACCGCCCAGCCGCCGTCGAGCACCTGCATCGCTTTCAACACACGACGATTCGCTCCGCCAGTCGCCGCTGTCTCGGTGGTCTTCTCACGAAACACCACGAAGACTGATTCGGCTGGCGCCATTTCCAATGGCAACACCGTGCGCCCGCCGTCGACCTTCCATGTCCGCGCTTTCGCCATCTCACCTGTAATTGGATTCCATATCTCCGGCACACGTCCGATCACACGCAGGGAAAACTCCAGTGTCCGCCCGAGCTCTTGCTGATTCGAGATGAAATAAACATCGCCCTCGGAGGTCGTGCGATGCGTCCACGCCACACGTTCCGCCATCGCGCCATTCTCTATGGCGGCGAAATCCCGCGGCAGCTTCAACCCATCCAGCGTTTCTTCTTTCCAAGCCACATCGATGAGCTTCGCACCGAGCTTCTTCAATTCCGCCACCCGCTTCGTCACTTCCTCAGACAAAGGAACGCCACTCGGATTCATCGGATTCGCACCGGGAATCACCAGTACACCATAGCTTGCTCCACCCGGCAGCACGACACGTCCGTCCTTCACCGTCGCCAGCCGCAGCAGAGCATCGCGATTAATCGAGTCGTACGCATAACCGCGCAGCGGATCGGTCCAGTCCGCCGGGTCGGTCGTGTTCGCTGAACTCGAAACACCTTCCGCCACCGCCTTCATCGGCTGACCGACATTGGCCAGGCGCTCCGCCTCACGCTTCACGGCAGCTTCGCCCATTAACCCGGGCAAAATCGTTGTGAGTCTTTCCGGCAACACCGCGCGTCGTGGCATTTCTTCTCCGGTGAAAACTGCCACGTCCACCACCGGCGTCCCCTGCTGGAGCACCGATTGCACGCGATGAGCGTACGCAACCCACGCCTTCCCCGGCTGCCACCACGTCTGATCGCGTTGAAAGAAAAGGCCCACGCCACCGAGCGTCATGCCCGGTTTCCGATTCATCCACGGATTGTGCATGAACACATGATACGCGAAGTGATTCACCCCGAGCGCATAGTTCCGGTCTCCGAGCGCCTTCAACATCGCCGGATGTTCGTCCCACACGAGTTTCAGTTCGGTGAACGCTTCCGCACCAACGATGCGCTTCCCGTAAATGTGAGCGCCCGAAATCGTGTCGCGCATATCGTTCGGCTTGTCGTGCGTCGGACTCCGCAGCCAGAACTCGCCCATCGGAAGATCGACATACTCAAAGTGCCGCAGGTTGTCGCTGACGATTACCGGCGCCACACTCTCCGCCGTGAAACGCAGTCCATGTACGCGCGCCAATTCCGCGTAAACTGAGATGAAATTATCCACGATCAGTTCCCCGATCGTCGTGCGCACATCGTGAAGAAATTTTTCCGAAGCCTCCGCGCTCTCGACCGGAATCCCGGCCATCGCCGGTAACCACGGGCGTGGATCGTAGCCACGACGACGCTCGAACTCCTTCTGAAACACCGGCGACCAGTTCTGCGATCCGCACTCCCAGCTATCGAGGTGAAACCCCGCGAGCACGCGCTTCGTGAGCTCCGGTCCTGCGCGACGCATCGCTTCGCCAAACCACTGATCGAAATTCAACCGCGCCGCCATCGGGTTGAACTTGTCCGCCTCAAGTCCTTTGCCCGCTCCCGCCGTCTCGTTCTGCTGCCCCGTCGAGGTGTGACCCACACGTAAAATCGTCCACTCACCCGCCGGCGCATCCCAGTTCAGTTTTCCATCCGCGCCCAGCTTTGCCGTGAGGTCGACGATCTTGTCCTTCGCTACCGCGAGCGAGCCAGGCACTTGCTCCGCCGTCGTACGCTTACCGATACGCCACACCGCACCCGACTTTCCTTCGAACTGCTCGATCCGAGCCTCACTCAAAAGCTCCAGCCTAGTCACCTTCAAGATCGCCCGCCACTTCGCCGCGTCCATATCCTCCGAACCCGGCTCCGATCCCGCAGGATCCCAGACAAAGCGAAAGTACCGCGCCGTTGTCTCCGGCAACGCGAAGGTCGCCTCCCACGAGTTGTGCTGCCAGCCTTGCCGCGCCGGCTCGAGCTGCGCCAAGAATCGAAAATCCTTTCCGTCATCGCTTGCTTCCACTCGCAGCCGCAGGCCCTGCATATTCGTCCCATCCGGCCCCACCACGAGCGATCGTGCCGTAAACGGTTCCGCAAATGCGTACTGAATCCATCCCGGCTTTTCCGTACGATACCGCGATTTCTCACGTCCCGCTGGCAGCATCGACGCATCCGTCCCATCGCTCGTCGTGACCTTCGGCACAACGGTACGCGTCGAAACACCCGCGCCCGCCTGCGCCGGAAACGCCAGCACCGCGATGTCACGGTAGTAATTTTCCTTCGTCGGCGGCTGCGGCAGCACGATCGAAATATTTTTTCCGCCGCTCACGCGCGTTTCGCTCCACACCACCCGCTGCATCGAAAGCTCCGGCGTAATCCATGGTCCGCCCGACGTCGCAAAACCATCACACGCGTGCATCGCGATCTTCAGCCCAAGCCGGTCGGCCTCGCGAAACGCGTGCATCACCATGCCCCACCATTCTTCGGTAAGCTGCCGCACCGGCGTAATCGGCCATGCAGGATTCGGCATGTCCTGGACCGCCATGAAATATGCGCCGCCAACTCCGGCCTGCTTCATCGCCTCAAGATCAGCGGTGATTCCTTCGCGCGAGACCGACGCCTGCATCCAATACCAGATCACCCACGGCTTCGCCGACTCGGGCGGACTTTTGAAATCGAGCGCCAGTGCGTCCTCGGCTGCGACACAGCGCGGCAGCACCCCCTCGGCAAACGCGAGCAACAGCGTTACAAAAAGAATCAGCGGGCGAAGTCGGCGAATCATGGCGGAGGATTTGAAAATTATTGAAGACACTGTCGCCCGCCCCGCAACACGCCACCAGACGCGAGCCAGTGCCGGTGGCTATGCGGTTTTCGCGGCGCGGCGACGTTCCAGATCCGCGCGGATCTGCGGTTCCATCCGCTCGAACTTGTAATAGAAGAGCACGGGTACGATTGCGAGCGCGAGAGTCAGTGCGGGCAGCCATACGGCACCGAAAACAATGGCGTTCGAACCCGCCTCGGTCAGCGGCTGCTTCGCAACCCATCCGGCAGCACCCATGATCCAAAGTGGCATCGCACCGCCAAGCCCCGCGCCAGCCTTCAGGCAGAACGCAGCACCGACAGCTGTGAGCAAACCGGCCGCACGCACGCCTGTCTTCCATTCTCCATAGTCCACACTTTCCGAAAGAATGGAAAAAGGCATCGCCATCGCCATGCCGCTAAAGAGGAAACCAACGGCCCATCCCCACATGATCCAGGCCGCCGAAAGACCGCTTTGCACACCATAGGCCACAATGAGCTGCCCGACGACCATGCCCGCCAGTCCAATAATCCATGCACTGGATTTGGAAATTTTCTGGCAAAGCCATGGTAGCAAAAACGCAGTCGCCAACGAAATGAAATCGAGCAGAGCTGCGCGCTTCATCAGATCCGACCGCCCCAGAACCTCCTCGAAAAAGAACGGTGCCGCGGTAACCCGCGCGATGAACCCGATCCAAAACAGAAAGCTGCTGATAAAAATGATGATCCACGGCCAGTTGCCACGTAGCGCACGAAAACCTCCGGCCAGGGGCTGAGGTTTCTCATCCACAGGCACAACTTCCTTCAGGTTTCGAAACGCCAGGAGAAACATCACGCACGCGATCACCGCAAAGACCGGCAGAACAATCATGAAACCTTTGCGCTCATCACCGCCGCCCACGGTCCGCGCCAACTCAATGCCTGTCAGATTAACGACCGCGACGCCCAGCTTTGAGCCGAACATGCGAAAGGTCGTCAGCGTCACGCGCTCCCGCGGATCCGCGGTCAGGGACGACAGGATGGAAGTCACCGGTGTATTGATACCGGTATAGAGAATATTCACCGCAATGTATGTGACCGCCGCGTAGGCGATTTTCGCCCCGTAGCTCAAATCCGGCGTCACAAATGTGAGTACTGCAAAAATTGCGAATGGCGCAGCCAGCCACAGAAACCACGGACGATGCCGCCCCCACTTGCTGCGAGTGCGATCAAAAATCATTCCCCAAACCGGGGCATCGATGGCATCCACGCCGCGCGCCACCGCCACGATCCAGCCAGCCGCGAGCGCCGAAAGGCCGTACACATTTGCGTAGAAATACGGCAGGTACCACATGACCCACCCAAATAACAGCTGCCCGCCTATATCGGGCAGCGCGTAGCTAAAACGTGTGGCGAAAGACGTGCGGTCATTTGGGGTACTCACAGAGAAAGAGCGGGGTAAAAATTGCAGAGGTTCAACCCACCAGATCCGCCAGGCCGAAACGTCCCAGCAGCTCTTTGATCTTCACCGGCCGGCCGATCTGCGTAGATTCTTCCATCGCCTGCATGAGCGCCACCGTCACGATGCCTTCTCGCGCATCCAGTTTGGGCGTTTTCCTTCGGCGATCGAACGCGCGAAGTACTCGATGTAATTCTGGTACTCGCCACGTGGTGGATTGCCGGAATTACATCGAGTACTTCGCGCGTTCAAATCACCGAACCAAACCGGATGCGCGAGAACAATCAGTGACGGTGGCGCTCATGCAGGCGATGGAAGAATCTACGCAGATCAGCCGGCCGTGAAGATCAAAGAGCTGTAGACATTTCAGGCCTGGCGGAGTGTGGTAGGAGTTAAACCTGTCAATTTTTACCCCACTCTTTCTCTGTGAGTACCCAAATGACACAGCGTCTTTCGCCACACGCTTTAGCTACGCGCTGCCCGATATAGGCGCATCTATTGGGTGGGTCATGTGGTACCTGCATTTCTACGCAAATGTGTACGGCCTTTCGGCACTCAGGGCTGGCTGGATCGTGGCGGTGGCGCGCACGTGGATGCCATCGAGGTCCCAGTTTTGGGAATAATTTTAGATCACACTCGCAGCAAGTGGGGCACGGTGACCCGTGTTTCTGTGGCTGGCTGCACCTCCATTTTGCAGTCTGCACATTTGTGACACCGATTTGAGCTACGGCAACCGCCTACACAGCCTGATGGAATCCTCTCTATAGGTATCGATACACCGGTGACTCCATCCTGTCCGTCCACAGACCGCGTCCGCGGGAGCGCGTGACGCTGACAACCTTCGCCGTGTTCGCTCAAAGCTGACGGTGGGTCCGCGCGTTGGCGCCGCAGCATGAGCAGCAGTGATGAGCGCAAAGGTTTCATGATTGTTCTGCCCCGGTTGCCGGTGATCACATACGTGATGTTTCTCCTGGCGTTTCGAAACCTGAAGGAAGTATGCTGAAACCTCAGCCCCTCACCGGAGGTTTTCGTGGCACGTGGCCATGAATCCGGCAGGCTTCTGTTTTGGATCGGGTTCATCACACGGGCTGCGCGGCACCGTTCTTTTCAAGGAGGTTCTGTGGGCGGCACGAGCAGCTCTCTCATTTCATTTTCGTTGGCGACTGCGTTTCTACCATAGGCTTTGCCAGAAAATTTCCGATCCATGCGGTGAATTTGAGCTCGGCAGATGGTCGTCGGGCAGCTCATTGTGGCCTATGGTGTGCAAACAGGTCTTTCGGCGGCCTGGATTGGTGAGGGGATGGGCCGTTCGTTTTCCTCTTTAGCGGCATGGCGATCGCGATGCCCTTTTTCCATTCTTTTGGAAAGTGTGGACTATGAAATCGAAGCGGCCGTTGCGCCTGCAGCCGCTTGCTCACGGCTGTTCAGTCGGTTTCTCTGAAGAGCTAGCGCGGCTTTGGGCAGTACGATGCCACTTTGGATCATGGGTGCTACCGGATGGGTTGCGAAGCAGGCCCGCTCACCGAGCAGGTTCAAACACCGTCTTCGGTGCCTATGGCTGCCGCACTGACTCTCGCGCTCGCAATACGTGCCCAGTACTCTCTATTGAGACGAGCGGAATGGAACCGCAGATCCGCGCGGATTGTGAAGTTGGCCGCGCCGCGAAAACCACATAGCCACCGGCACTGGCTGCGTCTGGTGGCGTGTTGCGGGACGGCGACAGTGTCTTCAATAATTTTCGAATCCTCCGCCATGATTCGCCGAGCTTGCCGCCGCTGAGTCTTTTTGTAACGCTGTTGCTCGCGTCCCGAGGGAGCTGCCGCGCTGTGTCGCAGCCGAGGAGCGCACTGACACTGATTTCAAAAGTCCGCCGCGAAACCGTGGGTGATCTGGTATTGGATGCAGGCGTCGGTTTCGCGCGAAGGTATCACGGCTGATTCTGAGGCGATGAAGGAGGCCGGAGTTGGCGGCGCGTATTTCAGTGGCGATCCAGGACATGCCAATCCCGCGTGGCCGATCACGCCGGTGCGCCAGCTTACCGAAGAGTGGTGGGGCATGGTGATGCACGCGTTTCGCGCGAGGCGGATCGTCTTGACTGAAAATCGCGATGCATGCGTGCGATGGTTTCGCGACGTCGGGAGGGCCGTGGATTACGCCGGAGCTTTCGATGCAGCGAGTGATCTGGAGTCAGACGCGCGTGAGCGGCGGAAAACATATTTCGATCGTGCTGCCGCAGCCGCCGACGCAGGAGAAATTTTATCGTGACATCGCGGTGTGGCATTTCCGACGCAGGCAGGCGCGGGTGTTTCGTCGAATACGGTGGTGCCGATTGTGACAACGATCAGCGGCGCGGATGCGTCGGGACTGTTGGTCGGGCGTGAGAAATCGCGACATTATCGTACGGAAAAGCCGGGTGGATTCAGTACGCATTTGCGGAGTCATTCACGGACGCTCGGCTCGTGGTGGGGCCGGATGGGACAAGATATCCAGCCTGGCTGCAAGTGAAGCAAGCGATAACAGAAAGGATTTTGGATTTCTTGGCGCAGCTCGAGCCGGCGCGGCAAGCGCGCGCAACTCGGTGAAGCAGACCTTGGCGTTGCCGGAGACAACGGCGCGTGCTTCGCTGCTCTGGATCCTGCGGGAATTCGGAGCAGGATTCAGAAGATGGACGCGGCGAAAGTGACAGCAATCTGAAGATGTAACTAGGCTGGAGACTTTGAGTGAGGCTCGGATCGTTCGAAGGAAAGTCGGGTGCGGTGTGGCGTATCGGTAAGCGTACGACACGGCGGAGCAAGTGCCTGGCTCGCGGTAGCGAAGGACAAGATAGTCAACCTCCACGGCAAAGCTGGCGCAGAATGGACGGGATGCGCCGCGGTGAGTGGACGATTTTACGTGTCCACCTGGGGCAGCAGAACGAGACACGGAGAAACAGGCAAAGGACTTGAGGCGGACAACCAAACCCGCATGGCGGCACGGTTGAATTTCATCAGTGGTTTGGCGAAGCGACGAGCAGGACCGGAGCTCACGAAGCGCGTGCTCGCGACGCCTGGATAACAGGAGTGCATCACGAGTAGGCGTTGTTGAAGGAGTTCGAGCGTGGTCGCGCTAAAATACACACCAGTGACCGGCGATCTACAGGATTCGTCGAACGCGTTTGCGAAAAGTATCTAGCAATATGCACGCGACAATACAATGATCATAATTTAGTCTAGTTTTACGCGGAATTGGCGCGCGTACATGGACTGCGTTTTCACGGCGGAAGGTGGCGCCGGTAATCGTCAGCGACGACTGACAGCTGAGTATGTCGATCTTCCGATGGGCGAGACCCTGGCTGCGGAGTCCGACGCACGACAAGCCGAACGATATGCGCGACACGTTCGGGCGCTGACATTTACGGGAAGCGCATCCATTAGTCAGAAGCGTTCACCGAACTGAAACTCGTGTGGGACGAACATGGCGATGTTGAAGGCGCTCGGAGACCGGAACTATGCGCTCGGGGTGAATGGCTTCACGTATCATGTGTTCATGCACAATCATCGGATGAATCGGAAACCGGGCGTGGACGCTCGGTCGTGGGCCTCTTTCAACGCGAATCAGACGTGGTGGCAGCCGGGGAAGGCGTGGGTTGCGTACGCTCATCGCGTGCAATCGGTGCTCCACAGGGACGCCGGTGGTGGACGTGGCCGTTTTCACCGAGAATGCCACGACGCGCGGTGTTGCCGGAAAGCTCACAACGATTTTGCCCGGGTTAATAGGCAGACTACCGGCGGAGCGCCTCACCTCGTCAGCCGATGAAGGCGGTGGCGGAAGGTGTTTCGAGTTCAGCGAACACGACCGACCGGTCCAAGCCGTCCCCACTACGGCGGCCATACCGTTACGACTCGATTAATCACGATGTCTCGGTGACGGTGAAGAACAGGACGTGTCCGTGCTGCCGGGTGGACGAACTATGGTGTACTCGGTCCATCCGATGAATCCGAGTGGCGTTCCTTTGTCTGAGGAAGTGACGAAGCGGGTGGCGGAATTGAAGAAGCTCGGTGCGAACTTGCCGTCGGACTTGGAAAGTTGGATGGGTTGAAACTGCGCGGATTTCGCCGCATGAGAATGGCGCGATAGCGGAACGTGTCGTCGACGTGGACCCAAGGAAATATTATTTGGTCTCGAATCAGCAAGAGCTCAGGCGGACGCTGAAGTTTCCCTCGTGTGATCGGACGTTGTACGAGATATGGAATCCGATTAGTGAGTGGCGAAAGCGCGGACATGAAGGTCAACAGCGGGCGCGTGTTGCCTGGAAATAGCGCCGCCGAATCAGTCTCGTAGTGTTCGTGAGAAGACCGCCGACAGCGGCGACTGGCGGAGTGGTTCATCTTGTTGAAAGCGATGCAGGTACTGCAACAGCGGCTGGGCGGTTGCCTTTGAAAAGCGTCCCGCCACTCCCGTTCTCGGAAAACTTTTCGACTGGAGACCAGAGGTACCTGTTACAGAG
>JASGJB010000052.1:0-48741 GCA_049840895.1 Nibricoccus sp.
TACGTATTGCTAAGGTTAATAGGGAAACACGATAGAATCCGAATAGCACCTAACGCATCCATGCCTTCCATCACGACTGGGATCGGCGCGGGATAGGCGATGGCGATCTTCGGATGCGCCGAAGATGTTGCGATTTGCCCATACGATGAAGCGGCAATCGCGGCAACGACAACAATCGACCGTTTGAGCACTTATTAGTTCCTCTACCCCGATCTTAGCGCCAGCACACCGGTATCCGATCGCGTCCGGAAAAAATCCGACAGCGTACGAACAATTTCTGGCGCGCGAGCGAGGGTGCCCGAGCGTCCAATCCGAGCATGCGAATTCCGGAACAAAATCAGATGGCGGACGGAAACACTCCGAACCCGGCCGGAAATTATCCATACTGAAGATATTGTTTTCCCGTCAGATTATAATTTATTCGCTAAATCTGGTAACCATACTGAAAAAAGGACGGATTGCGATTTAAGGCAGCCGGCGGGCCTTCGGTTGCAGCGGAAAAACGCCACCATGAGGATCTCACAATTGTCAACTCTTGGTTGGGCGTCACCGTTCCAATCCGAGTTTTTGCGTCCGAACAAATCCGACACCCTTCGGACAATTTCGGGCGTGCGAATCAGTATGCCTGAACGTTCAACATGAGCAGGCTTATGCCGTAAAAACTCCGACGGGGGCCGGAAGAACTCGAAACCCGACCGAAATTTATCCACAATAAAGATACTTTTTCCGGAGATTAAGATGTTTCCACCAAATTCGGTGATGATGATGAAAATGACGGGTCTTAGTTGGACGCCGCACAGCGAGTTTAGGTTGCAGCGAAGCAAAGCAGGCATGCGCATCATGATTGCCGAGGCGTTGATGGAGGTCGCTATTCAATCCGACTTGTCGTAAGCGGAAATCGCTGAAAAGTCGAACATTGGGAGCGCGGAGAAGGCCGGACTTTCTTGGAGCCTTGCAGGGATGTCAAGAAATCCGCAGACAACGGAGATCCGTTGAGGGTGTGTCCTCGCCGCTGCTCCCATCCACCAGCCTAACAGGCTGATGGCCTATACCACCTGGCACGCCCTCACGGACGGACTTCCCATGTCCTGTTCCAATGCCGCGAGAGAAGCGATTGCGCTTGCCTTGATCTGCTCAATACTGGCCGGTTCTCTCGGCCCTGGTAGAGCCCTTCGAAACGTTTCCGGTCGCCTCTTCGCCCGGAGACTCCCGTAATGGGGTGGTTTTGAACGACCACAGAGTCGCCAGCGCCGAGCCCGTTCACAACAAGCAACCTTCGAGTCAAGAAGAAATGCCCCACGTTGAATCGGAGAGGTTGAGAATTCGGCGACCTCGCGAGTTCTTCATGGCTCCCGGCCACCCGCACCGGCAGCCTTCAATCCGGAGCGACTATCACACGATTCAAGCCGAATCCAATCAGGGTTTGGTGTGCCTGATAACGCGTCCGCTCAAGTTACGGCGGTGCTGTGGACAAGCCGTTTTGGCCGGCAGAACTCGCTAGCCCCGCTGGTGAGGCGCAACTCAGGATCGGATGGGCTAGTTGGCGCTTGCGTAAAGCGGTGGTGGCTACTGACCCGATCCCTGCCGCATTTCTCCAGAGATGTGACCAGCAGCAGCGCGGAAATAGATATCGTCCATCCGATCAACAGGAACGCGATGCCTGGTTTGCTATTCCAATGGGTCTAGCCAACCCAGCACGGGCTGGCGAATCCGCCGGGAGCGCCGAACTTGCTCTCCAGTACCGAGGTGCTTCGGGGCGACTTCCTTGAGGACATAGTTCAGCTGGTGGCGGCTTAGAGGATGGACGGACGCCTCAGTTCTGATCGGTCAAGAACTTAAAGCAGCGGTTTGTTGAACGAATTTGACCGAAGCAGTGAGCGTTGCCTTGTCGCCCGAGTGAAGCTGGATGTAGTCGGAACTAGCGGAATTAAGATCCAGTCCAATGGCGCATGATACGACGAAGGCGACGGCTTCGGTCTCCCGAATCGTACGGGTCGTCTGCCTGTTGCATACTCTTCTGCCGTCTTACCTCGCTTCGCAATGGTGAGTGCCCGTTCCACCCTGTGGTCCTAATAGTTATTACGGCAAAGATGGGACACGTCGTAATATGCCGTGGATTACTTCTGACGAATCAGGGTGAGTCCGCTTCACCCCGTGATCGCAGCCGCACGCACAGCCTCCCCCATCGACTATTGGGAGGCGTATAGAACTCCCTTGGCGAATTGCGTCCGGAAGCTCCGGCCATCTGCGAAAGATCGGCGCTAAATCTGAATCAGCTAGTATGCGTTCTGTCGCAGCGCCGGCAGTCAAGCGCTCGCCGATTTGAACAAGGCCAATGATCCCGAACGTCAGGGCGTCTGACAAAGAATGACGTGCCCTCCGTAAATGAGACTCATGTCGTCCCTCTTCCGCTTGACTGAGACCGGCTTCGATGCACGCGGCGTTGTAGTGCGCCCTCATCGAGTACTTCCAAGCGCTGAGGATCTTTTGATTAAGTCCCTCAGCAACAGCGTAAGCCTTATGTTCGAGGGCATCCACTACTTCCTGGTGGCGTTCCACCAGAACGGGGTGATGTTCGTCATCGAACCGTGCGCTGATGTTCGCCTCTAGTGTGTCCAGGAGCCCCACAATTTGACCGGAGAGCTCTTGTGTGTCCTTGAAAGCTTCATACCCCCTGAACTCCAGGAACTCGGGAAGAGGCTCAGACTCGGTACCATCGTACTCGCCCCGGAAAAACACGTACATCGGTATGTCGTAGGTTTTCGCCTCCTCAGCTTCGAGTTCGAGAATGTTGCATTCGTGGCCTACAGGAATAGCAGGAGCATGACCACTAAGCAGAACACCATAGTCGGCGGTGCGCATCCGAAACAACTTAGCCTCAACTGAAGAGTTGTGCTGCGTGGTGATAACCGCATGCCCGCGTCGCTGGACAACCTCTCGCACAGTACCAGCAAATGGGCCCAGCCGTTGCGGGGAATAATCAACAAAAAATCGTAGCTTTGGTATACCGGACGCCCGGTACGGTCCGGGTACGACCGTCGGCAAATCCTGCCGCTCGCCAGCCTCAAACCCCTGCACGGCAGCACCTTCTCGGATGACAGTCTGACCCAGTGTTTTATCTCGCAGGCTTGCAATGAAGCTTGCAAGTTCTTCGTGCTTGTCTCCGTAGCACAAAGGATAAACATGACTTAAAGATAATTGCGGCCCACTGAGCTCCACTCGACGGACCAAACGGTAGTGGCGCAACGACGACTCCGAAAAGATGCTCTCAGCCCATTTGTGAAGTGCCATGAACGTCGGATCGGCCAACCCTGATCCGAAGCCTACGAAGAGGATTGTCTTTGTAGTGAAAGTGCCCTCATCGCATTTTGGAAGTGGTCATCCGACAGAAGGAGATCGTAACTTCGGACTCCTGTTACAAGACCACCGAGGCGCCAATAGCCATGAGATGTAAGACTACCGAGGCATCGCCTCGCACAAAGGCATCGACGGAATCTCTCTGAAATCTCGTCACGGCCTCGCGTTCGGTAGCAATCTCGATTAGACCGTCATAATTGGTGGTAGCAATCGGTACACCTAAGCTGTCGATGGCTTCCAGAACTGCTCGATTAATTGGGCGGAGGGCACCAACTGTTTCCGTTATCCAGCGAGTATGGGCTCCCGACACTCCGCTAAGTTTTCGATCAATCTTTTCGGCCGCGGATAGAAGGTCGTCAATATCAGTCGATTCGATATCCCTACTAACTTTCTCAGCCCAGTCAGGAGCGATATCTGGATAGAGAGATTTCATCCGGCCTATGAGATCAACGCATTCAGTGAGACCAGAACGGAGGAGTCCGCGCCAGGAAGCGACCGGGTTGTTTTGTGACGCCGCGACTGATACGCCAGCACCAACAACAACGACCACCCGGCCCGCTTTAAGTTCGCGCCGAAGATCAACTGGGATTGTGTCCTTTGCCATCCGCCGATAAGCCTTGTTCGAATCGTATCAGAGATCCCCTTCAAAACGGGGCGCTCCTCCGACCTTTGCGCGATACAAGATCCAGGCGGAACCGAGGCGGCGCATTATGTACGGTCATGGACGCGTCCTACCACTCGATTGGCGAAACGCAGAGCGCGAGGGACTGCTCGAGGCTTCTCCTGGTGAAGAGCCGCGGTTGCGTCGGGACGTATTCTCTGCGAGTCAGCCGGGGCTCTGGCTAAACGGACTCAAAGATAGTTGGCGCGGAGTACCAAACTCGACCCGATCGCGATCGTGGCTCCGCCTGGCGAAACGCATTTCGATGATTGAAGCCGCGGCAAGCGCCGTTAAGCACGCGGTGGTCGCGCAACCCGCCACTCTATCCCCTATATGGTCTGGCCGATCGCCATCGTGTCTCGATCACTTTCCATCGGACCCGGGCTGGGACAGCAAAGAGGTCGTGAACCTTGTCCAGATGCGGCCGCCGAAGGCGACCGAGATTTCGAATCTTGGAATCAGGCCCGGGCCTCAACAAACCCCTTAGACGAACTGGAGGTCGCCGCCCTTGTAGTGCGCGCCGGGTTCCTTTCTAGCGCGGCTCATTTATCAAATCCGGGCCTCGCCGATTGAACTGGTCCGCGGAAATGGACGTCGTCACATGCCAAGCCGCGCTTCAACGCGCAACGGAACTTGATTCAAGAGAAGGCGGAAGGCAACCCGCGATTTCCGCCGAGCGTGTAGGTGGACGCTTCCACTCGCGTAGTCGATTCCTGGCTCGATGGTCTCCTTGCCCGAGTTCACGGTTGCATGGTCCCACCTACTAACCGCTGTCGCGAGCCGGGGTCGCGACACATTCACTGCCGCCACGCCGCACCACCGTCGCATAGGCTGCGGTTCACATGAGGCCACCTTTGCCTGACCTACTTAGGTTTCCGAGAGCACGCGCTGTCCGACGTCGCCGTGATGACGAACTTGGTCAACGCTCGCTCATCTTGACGGCACAGATAATCGAAGCGAGGTCTTCCTGACGATTGAGACTGCAAAGGTTTGGATGCGGATCGTACGAAGCAAAACACATGCAACAAGCGCCTGTAACCGGTTCGGCGGTTAAAGCGCACCCGCGGATCGGTTCCTGATAACAAACGTAGATTACCAACGGTGACCAGAGGCAGTTCCATTTCGACAACCCCGTAGCCGAACACCTCATTAGGTTGGAACTGCAGGTAGACTATTTCTATGGATGAGATTTTTCTAAGGATGGGTAGTACCAACGTGGTCTACAAAAAGAGCTCTTCGACAGTTGGTATATCCGGTCAGAGCCTTTTTCCTATCGCTCGCGCGGGTATTGCAGAATTGAGTGAACGCATCAGTGACTTTACGCTGTTGCAAGATGCTTCGCCGACTGACAATATGGATGAGGCGCTAGACGCGTTACGAAACTCGGGAACAATTAAGATCGGCACTCATGTTTATTACACAAGCGACGACGAGGTTCCCTTTGTTCCTACTGGCCTTCTCGATCTGAGGTTTTCCGATGACGCAAGCTCGTCAATTTGCCAAAGTCTACTGGACCAGCACGCCCTTAGGCTAGTCGAAGTCCGAGGCCCGCGCGAGTTCATAGTTTCCGTTACTACTGCGTCTAACAACCCGATGAAGGTCGCGCACTCACTTCAGTCGCACGCTGCCGTGCGACTTGTTGAGCCGGATATGGCGTCGTGGGTCAAGCCGGCCTTCGATTTGCCGAACGATACTTTACTCGACAGTCAGTGGTATCTAAAGAATATCGGTCACCATTTCGGAACCGATCTATTTTTCTTGCCGGGCGCAGACGCTCGTGTGATCGCTGCATGGGCTGCCGCAATGACTACCGGATCTCCAGAAATTGTCCTTGCCATTATGGACGATGCTTTCGATCTGGAGCACCCTGATCTCCCCGGTGAAGCGGCGGTCGTATCCCCATTCGACTTTCAACGACTGAACAATCGACCTCTCCCGGACCCGAACAAAGCTGAGCGCCACGGCACTGCATGCGCTGGTGTAGCCCTTGCTCGGGCAAACGGAAAGGGGGTTGTTGGAGTGGCTCCGGGATGCCGGTTAATGCCCCTGCGGTATGTGCCGGGCTTTTCGGATGACGACATCGAGGGGTGGTTTAGGTTTGCTGCTTCGAATGGTGCGGATGTTATTAGTTGTAGTTGGACGCCATTGGCAAAAAACTATCCATTGAGTCAGAGAAAATATGATGCCATCGCCAAGGCTGCGGTTGACGGGGAGGAAAGGTCTAGGCTGCGTCATCTTATTTTCTGCCGGAAACGAGAATCGCGACATAGACAACCCTCTGAAACAGAGCGTCAACGGATTTGCTGCCCATCAATCTGTAATTGCGGTTTCGGCTTCCACGAGCCGAGACAGAAAAGGCGAACGATTCCAATTTCGGAACGAATGTTTCGATATGCGCGCCTTCAAGCGGGGCGGGAGGTGCAGGGGTTACTACTTGCGATTTACGGGGCAGCAATGGTTATGGAGATTCGGACTATACGGACAAATTCGGCGGCACTTCGAGTAGCTGCGCTCTTGTTGCAGGAGTCGCGGCGCTGATACTGAGTTTGAAGCCAACGATGTCAAGCAGAGAGGTTAAAGCGCTGATAGAAAAGACAGCACGACGCATCGGTCCTGCCGATTCATACAACGAAGGTGGACACTCACCATTTTTCGGATTTGGGTGCGTCGATGCCGAGGCCGCGGTGCGAAGTATTCTCCAGTGAGCGTCGCTGGGAACAGGTGAATTTTCGACCTGCTCCCGACGGGTTCGGCATTTCGGTCGATCAGACTACCAGTTGCTGAATGCCATCAAGCCTGAGCGGACGGTGGCGATGCTGCGGGTGCCGGTGATCAGCGCGGTCGGGCACGAGCGCGACTCGACCCTGATCGACGACGTCGCCGCGGTCGCCTGCTCGACCCCGACCCACGCGGCCGAGGCGGCGGTGCCGCTCGACTGCGGCGCGGCGCGGCGGGAGCTGGGCCGGATGGCGGTCGGGCTGCGGCGCGGGGCCGACGGGGCGATCGCGGCGCGCGCCCGCCACCTGGGCGCGCTGGCCCGCGGCCCGGCGCGCGCATTGCAGCGCCAGCGCGCGATCCTCAACCAGAAAACGCGCGAGATCCGGGCGGCGTCGGAACGCGGTATCGCCGAGCGGGCGGCATCCCAGCGCCGCATCGCCGCCCTGGTGCTGGAACGCGCGCGCCGTCGCGCCCTGGGACAGGTGGAGCGGGCGACGGAGGAGGGCCGCCGCCACGGCGCGGCACTCGACACCGCCGCCGCGCGAGCCGTGGCCCGGCGCCGCGAGGCCCTTCGCAAGGCGGCCGTGGCCCTGCGTGCCCACGATCCCGGAGCGCACGCTGGAGCGCGGCTACGCCCTGGCCGAGGCCGAGGACGGTGAGCCTTTGACCAGCGCCCGCACGGCGTCCGCCGCGGGCCGCTTTAGCCTGCGCTTCGCCGACGGGTCGATTCGAGTGGCGGCGGACCCGCCGCCGACTGATGCGGAAGCGCCCGAAGAGAAACTCTTCTCGACGATGAGCCCCGACGAGCAAGAGCCGACGACGACGGCGCACTTCCTCGGCTACGAGGCCGCGGTCGAGCGCCTCGAGGAGATCATCGACCGCCTCGACTCGGGCCGAGGTCGGCCTGCGCGAGACCCTCGACCTCTGCAAAGAGGGCCGCGAGCTGGTCGACTACAACCGCGCCGGCGAAGCCTCGACGCGGTGGGCGAGGGCCTGAAGGAACTGAACCTCGACGACCTCGCGGCCCGCCTGGACTCCTCCGCCGGCTCGGGCGCCTAGGTTCGGATTCCAGGCGGGGCGGTGGCGCGAGGGTTCGGGCCGGGGCGGAGGGGGAAGGGTTCGGGCCGCCGCGGCCGTCCGAGTTGCGTCCCGGGCGTCTCGTGGCGGCCCGGGCAGGCCGTGGCCGCCACGAGACGCCCGGGACGTGAGGGTCCCGCAGGGAAGCCTCAGGATGTGAGGCTTCCTGCGGGAAGGCCCAGGGACGTGGGGATTGCCCGGGGGACCGCCGCCGGCCGCGAGGCTTCCGCCGGGATCTGCGCGGGAGGCGTGACGCTTCCTCCTCGAAGTCCACGGATCCGTCGCACCCCCGGAGATGCGGTCCGCACCTGAGGAACCGAGAGGCACTCGAGGTCGACCGCGCTCCCGAACCTCCTGAGGAACCGTGACCTTCGTGGAGGAAGAGTCACGGGACAGGACGCCTTCCTCACCTCTCCCCGGCCTCTCTGTGACGCACCGGCCCGAGCCTGCGCCTCTCCCCGCATCCCCGGCCTTCTCGGTGGTGGCCACAGCCTGCCCGGGCCGCCACCGAGAAGGCCGGGTCCCTCGCCCGTCCCTTCACCCACCTAGGCAGGTTTGGGGGGGCCGGAGCAGAGGCGGCCCAGGGCCGGGCAGCCGCGGCAGAGGTCCCAGGTGCGGTCGGGCTCGGGGGCGGGGAGAGGTTGCCGGCGCCGATCGTGGTGACGGCGGCGTCGATGCGGGCGCGGCCCGCCTCCATGTCGGCGGCGGTGAGGATCGTGCGGACGGGGCAGTCGGCGCGCTCGAGAAGATGAGGCGACCTCGACCTCGCTCGCCCCGAGGCTTTCCTTGGCGGCGAGGGCGTAGATCGAGCGCTGGACCTCGTAGTGGGCGGCGTCGGCCGGCCGGGTCTTCGCCGCGCAGCCGGTCGGTCTTGTAGTTGATGACCAGCGGCGGGGCGCCGTCGCGCTCGACCAGGATGTCGATCGAGCCGCGAGAGGACCCGGCGCCGCCTGCGCCGAGCAGGATCGGCACCTCGGCCCGGACCCGCGAGGCGGGGCCCGGCGATCTCGGCGCGCAGTGACGAACCGAGCCATTCGCGGACGGGACCGAGCAGCTCCCCGGCGGCGGCCTCGGCGGAGCCGCCGCGACCGCGTCGCGGCGACGTCCAGATCGAGCCCCGCGGCGAGGGCGTGCCGCCGCGCCAGCTCGATCGTCGGCTCCCGCCATCCGTTGGCGAGGCTCCACTCCAGCAGCGCGTGCACCGCCGCGCCGCGCGCGCGCTCCGTTCCTCCCGCGCCGACGTCCCCTCGTCCCCGGCCACCGCCATGACTCCCGCCGGTGAATTCGCAGTTTCGCCCGCTATCCGAGGATTACTGCGAACGCGCTCGGGGGAGGGTGCCGGGGAGGCCGGCGGGTAGGCCGACACCCGCTCCATGTAGAAGCGGTAGGCGCATTCCTCGAAGGCGCTGATCGCGGTGTAGGAGAGCGGGCGGCTGGGGACGATCGGCGGCTTGCGCTCGACCAGGGGGCGGGGTGCCGCTCCCGAGAGGTCGTTCGGCGGCCACGTCGAGCCGGAGGTCCCGCAGTTCGGCGGCCCGCTCGGGTGACGGCAGGTTGACGCTTACGGCGATCTCGCCGGGGGAGAAGGTCTCGTCCAGGCCCGGACGGTCCCAGGGCGCCGGCACCGGCACCGCGGAGTCCTCCTCGCGCGAGACCCCGAACGCCTCGACGAGGCGCTCGACCACGGGCGTCCGCGCCGTCGTCTCCTTGGCCGGCTCGGGTTTGATGACGCCGCTGAGGATCAGGCGCTCGCGCGCCCTCGTCGCGGCGACGTGGAAGAGGCGCAGGCCCTCCTCGGAGTCGCGCGCCTGCCGGCCTTGATCAGCTCGTCGTAGTTATAGAGGTTGACCGAGGCGCGTCCCAACCGCCGCCACTGGAGGCCGACGCGGGGCGCCCGCTCGCGTCCCAAGGCCAGCACCGGGCGCCGCCCCCCGGCCAGCAGGGAGCGCGAGAGGTCGGGGACGGCGACGACCTCGAACTCGAGGCCCTTGGCGTTGTGGACGGTCATGATCCGGACGCCGTAGTCGTGGCCCTCGGCGGCGGTCGCGGCCTGGGCCTCGGTGTCGGTCTCTGCCCGGCGCGGCGAGGAAGTCGAGGAAGCCGCGCAGGTCGCGCCCCTCGCGGCTCTCGTAGGCCGCCGCCAGACGCGACAGCTTGCGCACGTTCGCCAGGCGAGCCTCGCCGCTCGGGCGCGCAGCAGCGTCGCCAGGTCGTAGCCGGTCTCCGGTCACCGCCGCCTCGACCAGCCCGGCCAGGGAGAGGCGCGGCGCGCGCGCCCGCAGCCCGACGAGGCCGGCGGCGAACTCGCGCAACAGGGCACGCTCGTCCGCCGGGATCTCCGCCAGGCGCTCCGGGGCGCCGAGCCGCTCGGAGGGCGCGTCGGGACGGTCGGCGGGCCGGCCAAGCTCGCCCCCCTCCTCGGCCGCCAGCGCCTCCAGCGCCGGCCAGACGTGGCGCCGCCGCCCCGCCGCCGCGCGCAGCAACCAGAGCGTGTCCGGGGCGACCGCGCACGCCGGCGACGCCAGCGCGCCGAAGAGGGCTTCGTCGTCGAGCGGGTTGGCGATCGTCGCCAGCAGCGCGCAGACGTCGGCCACCTGCTGCTGGGACCAGTAGCCGCGGCCGCCGACCACGTAGGGGCGCAGGCCCGCCCGCGCCAGCGAGTCCTCGTAGGCGTCGAGGTGGGTGAAGGCGCGCAGCAGGACGACCATCGCGCCGCGCTCGACCCCCGCCTCGTGGAGCTCGCGCAGGCGCGCCGCCAGCGTCCGCGCCTCGGCCAGGCAGTTGAGCGGCGTGCGCCCGTCGATCGCCGGGTCGAGGTCGATCTCCTCGCCGTCCCAGCCGTCGCGCGCGGTCAGGTGCAGCTCCACCGCCGGGCCGGGGCCGCGCGGGGCGGGCGAGGAGGGCGGCGCGCCGACGGTGAGCGGCGTGTAGCCGGCGCCGAGCAGGGTGCGACCGAAGAGGTTGACCGCGGCGATCACCTCGGGGCGGCTGCGGAAGTTGCCGCTGAGGCGCATCAGCTCGGCGCCCGGATCGGCGTCGATCTGCTCGCGGCGACGGCGGAAGACATCGAGGTCGGCGTGGCGGAAGGAGTAGATCGACTGCAGCTCGTCGCCGACCACGACCAGCTGCGAGCGGGGGCCCTGCAGCGCCTCGATCAGGCGCAGCTGCAGGCGGTTGGTGTCCTGGAACTCGTCGACCAGGAGGTGGGAGAAGCGGCCGCGGTAGGCCTGGCCGATCTCGGCCCGCTCGAGCAGGCGGGCGGCGAGGATCTGCAGGTCCTCGAAGTCGATCCCGGCGCGACGGGCCTTCACCGCCTCGAAGGCGGCGGTGTAGAGGCGCAGGAGGTCGGCCAGGTGACGGTAGGCGACGCCGCCCTCGCCCGCCTCGGCGGTGCGCGCGATCGCCACGTCGAGCGCGTCGCGGAAGGGAGCGAGCGCTTTCGCGGTGCCGCCGGGGCGGAGCGCTTCCAGCTCGGTCAGGGACGGCGGCGGGCCGGGGGTGGTGAGGCGGGCGAGGGCGTCCTCCAGGGCGACGCGTCTGCCGTCGCCCTCCTTCAGCTCCTCGAGGCATTCGCCCGCGGCCTCGATCGCGCGCGCGACCGCCTCGGCGGGGTCGGACGCGGGCGGCTCGGGCAGCGAAGGTTCGGCGACGCCGCGGCTGCGCAGCTCGTCGTGGGAGGCGACGATGACGCCGCGCAGGCCTTCGAGGTCGTAGGCGGCGACGGTCTCCTCGCGCGCCGGGTCGCCGCCGGCGAGGAACTCGGCGAGGGCGAGGTCGAAGGCCTCGCGGGCGGCGCGCTCGGCCTCGGGCTGGTCGAGCACGCGGAAGCCGGGATCGACCCCGGCGGCGACCGGGTGGGCGGCGAGGAGGCGATTGCAGAAGCCGTGGATGGTGGTGATCCAGGCGCCGCCGATGGTCGAGGAGCGCCGCGGCGCGGACCGCGTCGGCGTCTGGACCCTCGGCGCGGCGGGAGAGCTCGGCGCGGACGCGGGCGCGCAGCTCGGCGGCGGCCTTGTCGGTGAAGGTGAAGGCGAGGACGGCGTCGGGGGAGATGCCCTCGTCGACGACGAGGCGGGCGTAGCGCTCGACCATGACGCCGGTCTTGCCGGAGCCGGCGCCGGCCTCGAGCAGGACGTCGCGGCCGCGAGCCTCGATCGCGGCGCGCTGCTCCGGGGTGGGGGAGCGCTCGACCGCGGGCGCGGGCGCCGCACCCGCCTCGGTCCCCGGCGCGCCGACGGCGACGTCGCGCTCCGCGCCCTCGCTCGGCGTCGCGGCGCTCACCGTCCCCACTCCGCTTCGCTCTCTTCGCGCTCGACATAGGACGGCGCCCGGTCGCGGCGGCAGATCGGCGCGAAGGAGCACCAGGTCGGACATTGGTCGTGGCCTTTCAGCGGCGCCCGCGGGCCGGGGTCGCGGCGGATGTCCCCGGCGCGGATCCGGCCGACGATCTCGCCGCCGCGCCGCCGCGCCTCCGCCAGCAGCTCGGCCAGCTCCTCCTCCTCGACGACGTCGCCGCGCACCGGTTCGTAACCCGCCAGGTCGCCCGCCGACCCTTTGGCGACGACGCCGCGCGGGCGCCGGTGCGAGGTGGCGCGCAGCGGGTGGTAGATGCCGCCGACCGGCTCGGCGCCCCAGTGGATCTGCGCCGCCAGCAGGTAGAGCGGCAGCTGCAGCTTCGCCCTCTCCTCGAATTTGGCCGCCGGGGTGACGCTGGAGGCGAGCTTGTAGTCGTGGACGACGGCGCGGCCGTCGGGCGCCCGGTCGACCCGGTCGATCGCCCCGTGCAGTCCCCAGCCGCCGAGGTCGAGCGTCGGCCGCTCGGCTTCCTCGCCGAGCCCGAAGCGCGCCTCCAGCAGCCACGGCTCGAAGCCGCCGGTGTCGCGCCCCGCCTCTTCGCCGAGGAAGCGTTCGAGCAGGCGCTCGACCCGCCGCGCCATCGCCCGCTCGGCCGGGTGGCCGCCGATCTCCCGCTCGGCGAGCTGCTCCAGCAGGAGGGCGCGGCCGCGCTCGGTCCAGGCGCTCAGGGACGACGGGCGGGGGAGCGGGTCGCCGCCGGGGCGCTCGCGGTAGAGGCGCTCCAGCAGGCGTGGATCAGGCCGCCCTGGACCAGCGGATCGGGGACCGGGTCGAGCGGCTGCGGGTCCAGCTCGTGGCCGGCGAACCAGCGGTAGGAGCATTCGTCGAAGCCCTCCAGCGTGGCGCCGCTGTAGGCCTCGACCGCGGCGAGCGAGGCGAGGACGGCGGGGTTGGTGAGCGGGCCGGGGGCGCGTGAGGCGGCCTCGGCGCGGCGGGCGCGGTCGAGGCGGGCCAGGAGTGGGGCGACGAGGTCGCCGATCCCCACGGCCGCGAGCAGCGCGCGGGGGTCGGCGCCGGGCCCGTACGCCGCGAGTGCCCGCGCCAGCTCGTCCGCCGAAGGCGCCTCGGCCGGCGGCGCGACCACGTCGGCGAGGCCGCGCTCCTTCGTGATCGTCGCCTCGACCGGGTCGGGTCCGCCGTCGGCGGGCGGCGGCGGGGCGAGCAGCGCGCGCACCTCCTCCAGCAGCGGCGAGCGCGATTCGGCGGCGCCGTTCTCGTCGCTGTCGCGGTAGGAGAGGAAGAGCCGGCGGCGCGGCAGGGCGAGGCAGACGCCGAAGAGATAACGCTCCTCGGCTTCGGTGTCCCGCCGCGGGTCGAGGCCGAGCCGTTCCCGCTGCGCCTCGGAGAGGAAGGGGTCGCCGCCGCGGTCGCGGCGCGGGAACTCGCCGTCCTGCAGGGAGCCGACGAGGACGTGGTCGAAGCGGGCGGCGCGCAGGCGGTAGGGGCTGGCGATCCGCACCCGGCCTTCGACCGGGCCGCTCCAGACGCGGAAGTCGGAGCCGAGGCGATCGTCTCGGCGAGGCGCTCGGGGCGGGGGCGAGCGAGCCGAGCGCGGCGAGGTCCGACATCGCCGCGGCGATCGCCCCGGCGGCGCGCAACTCGAGCCCGTCGCCGGGACCGAGGCGCGGGCCGTCCTCGCCGGTCTCTCTCGAAGGGGCGTGAGGCCATCGTCCCGGCGAGGCCCGCGACGGTGGCGCAGAGGGCGGCCGGGGACTCGGCGGCGGCCTCGCGCAGTCGCGCAGGTCCCAGGGCTCCTCGCCCTCGGTGTAGCGCAGGCGGGTCACCGCGGTGCCGGCGTCGGCGATGCGTTCGCCGCGGACCGCCTTCTCCAGCCAGTCGACCGCGTCGGCGGGAATCCCGCACGGCCCGCGCAGGTAGCGCAGCAGGTCGGCGGCGCGACCGCTGCCGAAGGCCGTCTCCAGCAGCGCCACGAGGGCGCCGCCGACCGAGGTCGAGGCGACCGGCACCTCGGCGATTCTGAAGTACGAGAGCGTGCTCGAAGGCGAGATTCCGATCGGCCTCGGTCCGTTGCACACGCAGTACGACGGCCTCGGCAATGCGTACACCTCGCTCTACATCGAGTCGGTTGTCGCCAAATGGAAACTGCCTCCGTGGAGCGCCGAGGAGAAGGCCGACCTCAACAAGGTTATTCAGGATAAGATCGATGTTCACTACAACATCGGCCACCTCGTCGTCGGCGGCAGCGACACGAAGCAGCCTTACGGAAAATACCTCGTGGCGATGAACAAGCTCTCCAAGGGCCGCCACGTTTCCGTCGGACCGGCGCAGCCTGAGTCGAGCCAGCTGATCGATATCACCGGCAAGAAAATGGGCATGCTCTACGAGTCGTTCACCGAACCGGAGCCTCACTTCGCGCAGATCCTCAAGGTTGACGCCATCAAGCCGATCGAGGTTTACCCGAAGGAAGAGAACAAGAATCCCAACGCCGTTTGGGACGCGAAAGACACAGGTATCACACGCAACGGAAACGTTGTTGAGGTGAAGATGATCGCCATTCGCAGCCGCTTCATTCCCGACCGTATCGACCTCAAGGAAGGCGATGAGCTTGTGGTTCACGTGACCAACGTCGAGCAGAGCACCGACATGATCCACGGCCTCGCGATCATCGAGAACAACATGAACATCATCCTCGATCCGGGCGAAACGAAGACGCTCCGTATCAAGGCGACCAAGACGGGTGTGTTTCCCTTCTACTGCACGAACTTCTGTTCGGCTCTCCACCAGGAGATGCAGGGCTACATCACCGTAAAGCCAGTTGAGACCGCAGCCAAGTAACCAAGTAACGAGGCGAGGGCGCGACGAGAGCGCCCTCGTTTCTGAAACGATAATCCCATGAACGACCTCCTCCGGCGCGAATCCCGCTTTCTCAGTCGACCGCTCAATATGACGTCGCGGCTGCTTCTGCTGGTCGCGGCCGGAGCGCTCGTGGCGGCGGTGTTTCTGCCGCTGTGGAAAATCCATCTCGTGGCGCCGCAATACCGCGAAGGGCTTTCGCTGCAGATCTTCTCGCACAAACTCGTCGGCGGAAACGACGGGCAGGATCTCAACGAGATCAACGTGCTCAATCACTACATCGGCATGCGTCCGTTGGCGCAGGCCGATTTCGCGGAGATGCAGTGGATGCCGTTTGCGTTCGGTGTATTCGTGCTGCTCGCGCTGCGTGCGGCGGCGATCGGACGCATGATCAGCCTCGTCGATCTCGGCGTGCTGTTTCTCTATTTCACGGCGTTCTCGCTCGGGAATTTTTACTACCGGCTCTATCACTACGGCCATCACCTCGATCCGCGGGCACCGATGACGATCGAGCCATTCACGCCCGTGATGATCGGCAGCCAGAAGATCGCCAATTTCATCCAGACGAGTCTGCCACAGAGCGGCGGCCTGATGCTCGCTGTGTTTCCCGCGCTGATCATCGCCGCCATGTGGTTCTCCCGGAAGGAGGAGCTGTGAAAATTTCCGCCCTGATTTTCGTCCTCGTTGCCTCGACAAGTTTTGCGGCGAATCCGGGCGACGAACTTCGGGGCCGTCTCGCGGCTGCGGCCGAAGGCGACACGCTCGTGGTGGAGGCGGGCGACTATGCGGGGCCGTTCGTCATCGAGAAGACGCTTCACCTCATCGGCCGGCCAGGAGCGATTCTGAGGGGTAATGGTGAGACGCACATTGTCGCCGTCCGCGCACCGCGCGTCGAAATCGCGGGTTTCGTCGTCCGGCACTCGGGGCGCGACCTGGGCAAAGATCATGCGGCGATCCACATCACGGGCGCCGAGGCGTACATCCATGACAACAAGGTCATGGACTGTCTGCACGGCATCTACGTGCGAAAGGTCGATCGTGTGCGCATCGAAAACAATATCGTGCTCGGGGACGGCGCGATGGCCAGCAGCGTCGCCGATCCTGTCGCGTCAGGCCTGAAGCCTGGTGAAAGCGAGCTGTGCGATGTCGAGACGGTGCAAGATCGTCGCGGCAACGGCATCCATCTCTGGAATTCGAAGGGCCATCGGATCATCGGTAATCGCATCAGCGGCACGCGCGACGGCATTTATTTCTCCTTCACCGACGAGACGCTCGTGCGCGAAAACACAATTCACGGCGTTCGCTACGGGCTCCATTACATGTACTCGGACGATAACACGTTTGAGCGAAACGATTTTACCGAAAACGCCGCGGGCTCCGCGCTCATGTATTCCAAAGGGATCGTCCTGCGCGAAAATCATTTCCACGCCAACCGCAGTCACCGCGCGTATGGGCTGCTCTTCCAGTCCGTGGACGACACGCGCGTCGAGGGAAACGTGATCGAAGGAAACACGCTCGGGTTTTACCTCGAGAACTCAAACCACGTCACGGTGGTGGGTAATCGCATTTCAGGAAACCACGTCGGCCTGCGTGTCAGCGACAGCACCTCGGACGGTGTGTTTTCAGAAAACAGTTTCCACGGAAACATTCATCCCGTGGAGACAAATGGCAAAAACATCGCCAACGCGTGGGCGCAGAGTGGGCGTGGCAATCAGTGGGAAGGCGCGCTCCCGATTGACATGAATCGCGACGGCATTGCTGACGTCGCTCACCGCGAGCCCGATCTCTTTGGTGTCTGGCGGCGTGAGTTTCCCGCCGTCGGTCTGCTCTCGGCCAGTCCGGGAGAACGATTGCTCCGCTTCATCCACAGCCGGCTCGCGCTGCCGCAGATGCCCGGCGTGACCGATCCCAAACCGCTGCTCACTCAAAACAGGAAATCATCCCCATGATCCTCGTACGCGAACTCGAGAAGTCTTTCGGCAAACGCCCTGTGTTGACGGGGCTCGACCTGGCCGTGGATCCCGGAGCGATCACGCTCATGGTCGGAGCCAACGGCGCCGGAAAAACCACGACGCTCCGCCTGATCGCCGGCCTGTCGGTGCCCGACGCGGGCAAGGTCGCCATCGCTGGACATGATCTGGAGCGCGACCGGCGGGCGGCGCTGGCGCGGCTTTCGTTTTTGCCGCAGGCGCCGCGGTTTCATCCACGTCTCACGACGATGCAAACAGCGGAGTTTTATGGAAAGCTGCGTGGACGCGGTCACGCGGTTGCCGCGGCGCTCGATGCGTGGGGCATGCTGGAGCATGCCGACGTGCCGACGGGAAAACTTTCCGGAGGACTGCGTCAGCGACTGGCGCTCGCGATTTTCGCGTTGGCCGATGCACCGGTGCTGATGCTCGACGAACCGGGCCTGAGCCTCGATCCGCAATGGCGGGAGAGCTTGCAGCGTTTCCTCCGCGATGAAGCGGCGCGCGGTCGCACGGTGCTGGTTGCGACGCATCTCCTCGGCGAGTGGGAAGGGCGGGCAGACCGATGCGTGCTGGTCGAGAACGGTCGCTCGCAAGGCGAACTGCCGCCGGACCGGATTCGCCTGCATTTCCCGAAGCTGGAATTTTCTTCGACGTCCTCAGTTCTCCAACCCTGCGCATGAATGCCATGAACGAGACACTTGCCCTGCCATCTCCGTCGGGAGTCGTCGGCGCCGCGTTGAAACGCGAGTGGCTGAGTCACCGGCTCAATCGATTTCTTTATGCGCACCTCCTGCTGGTGCTGGTTGCCGGCGCACTGCCGATGCTGACACCCGGTGAAGCGCTGGCGCGGGGTGCGGCGTGGTGGCTGCTGCATGCGGTCCTGTACGCGGTGTCGCTTTCGGCGTTGCTGCTTGGATTGAGCTCCGCGCACGCGGAGTCGGAGGAATTTGTGTGGCTGCTCGGCCAACCTTCGGGGCTCGGACCGTGGCTGGGCGGAAAAATCATCGCGCTGATCGGACTCGCGGGCGTCTCGTCCGCATTGATCGGAGTGCCATCGGCTTTGATGGGAGGATTTAATTCCGACTTGGCGGTGGCAGCGGGCGGCGCCGCGGCGGTGGCCGTTGTCTGCTCGATGACCGGGCTGGCGATCGGATTTTGGATTCGCGACAGCGTGCGCGGGCTGATCGTGGCGGTCGCGGCGTGGCTGGTGATGTTGTTTGGTGTCGATTTTCTGCTCCTGGCGCTCGCGGGTGCGCCGTTCGCGCAGGCGAATCCCGACGTGTGGGTCGCACCGCTGATGCTCAATCCGCTCGATGCGTATCGCATCACGGTGCTGTTCTCGGTCGAACGTGCGGCGTTCAGTGGCCTCGATGCCGGACGGCTCGCAGGTTGGTGGTCCGCGCACGCGGCTCTCTGGCTCGCCGTATTATCGACGATGTGGTCCGCGTTTGCCGTGCTCGTTGCGTGGCTGGGTGCGCGACGCCGGATCGACGGGTGATTGGTTGCGTTCTCAGGCGCTGGTGTAGGCGCGGAGGCCGGCCGGGTCGATGATGTCGATCATGGGGCCGTCCACTCGAATGAGTAATTCCTTTCGGAAGCGCGCGAATGTGCGTGAGAGTGTTTCGCTGGTGACGCCCAGCTGGCCGGCGAGCGTTTTTTTCGAGACAGGCAATTCGAACGACGTTTTATCGGTGCCGGCGGTGGCTGACTGCTGGAGGAGCCATTCGGCGAGACGGCCTTCGATCTGGCGGCCCTTGATGTCGTGCAGCGATTGCACGAGGTGTTTCAAGTGAAGGCTCATCGACGCGAGCATGTGCAGCGCAAGCTCGGGTTTCCGGCAGACCAGTTCGCGGAAATGCGTTTTGCTGATGAGGATCACCTGCGATGCCTCGAGTGCGGCGGCGTTGGCGGGATAGGACTCGACCGTTGCGAGCGTGACCTCGGCGAAACTTTCGGGCGGCTGGAAAATGCAGATGATCTGTTCGCGGCCATCGGGAGTAACGCGGTAGATGCTGATGCGTCCGGTCTGGACGACGTAGAACCCCGCGGCTTTTTCACCCTCGCGGAAAAGCGTTTCACCTTTTTCCAGCGAACGCACCGTGCAGCCTTCGGCGATCGTTTCGATATCGGCGGCCGGCAGAGCGGCGAACATCCGGCTCTTGCGGAGTGTGGCGGCGAGCGCTGTTTTGCGGAAAGAACCGATATCCGGAGTCTGAGGCACGTCGTACATTCGCATCTGTGCTTGATTTGAATCAAGGTGATACCTCGCTTCACGAGGTAATGTTTCCCCTATGAAAACGCCCTCACCGCTGGAACTCGACGTGCGTCCGCTTTGCGCCGGCGGACGTCCGCCGATGCCTGCCATTCTCGACGCGCTGGGGCGGCTGGCGCCGGGACAGTCACTGCGGTTGATCGCACCCTTTGAGCCAGTGCCATTGTACGATTTTATGGGACAGCGCGGATTCACGCACGAAACCAGCGAGCGCGAAGCCGGTGTGTGGATAATCCTTTTTACAGAAAACAGCGGTTAACGAAAGGCCCCGGGCGGCAGGGCAATGATCTGGCGGAGACGCAGACCGATGGCCTCGGCGCGGTCGATCAACTCCTCCGCTTCGCGTGCAGGCAGATGCGCGAGGCAATGCCGGTGCCAGAGTCCGAGCCAGGCTTGGAAATGCGTTTCCCCCAGAGCGAGGTGAAGGTGTTTGAATGGCATCGGGCCACTGTAGAGAGCGGGACCGCCAGTGGCGCCGGACCAGAAATTCCCGATCTTTTCCAAGTGCGCGGGCCAGTCAGTTATGTGTGCCGCAAAGATCGGACCGATCTCCTGATGCTGGCGTACGTCGGCATAAAAATGCTTCAGCAGTTTCATGAGCGCCGGGCGGCCGCCGAGACGTTCGAAGAGTGTCGTGGGGGAATGGATTTCAGACATGAGTGGGAGCTCGTGCGACGAAGTGTCGGTCAAGCTGGTGACAAAAAGCGTACAGCAACTGAGCCCGGCCGGCCTTGATTCAAATCAAGTGGCCGGCGCAAAAAATGCGCGAACGCGCGTCGAGCTATTAGGTGTCGTGGGGTTCGCTTGGATTCATATCTGTGCTGCTAGTTGGCGGAGATCGTGTGGCTCCGGGTGACAAGGATGCTGGTGCACCTACGCTCTGCGCCCATGGAAAATAAAAACACTGAAGCACGCCCGCTCCCTCTGGTCATTCAAGGGGGCATGGGGATCGGCGTATCGAACTGGGTGCTGGCGCGTGCGGTCTCCCAACAAGGGCAACTCGGCGTGGTTTCGGGAACGGCGCTCAACTCGGTGCTTATCCGGCGACTTCAGGAGGGTGACGCGGCGGGCGACATCCGCCGTGCGTTGACGCAGTGTCCGTTGAGCGAGGCGGCGGCGCGCATCGAGAAACGCTATTGGGTCGAGGGCGGACTTCCGCCGGGGCGGCCGTACCGATTGTCGCCGATGTACACGCTGGATTCGTCGCGCGAATTGCTGGAGCTCACGGTCGTCGCGAATTTCGTCGAAGTTTATCTGGCAAAAGAGGGGCACGACGGCCTGGTCGGCATCAATCTATTGGAGAAAATCCAGCTGCCGACGCTGGCGTCGCTGTTTGGTGCGATGCTGGCAGGCGTGGATTACGTGCTGGTTGGCGCGGGCATTCCCCGCGCGATCCCGGGAGTGCTTGATCAGCTCGCTGCAGGACGGAAGGTGAGCATGCCTGTCAGTCTCGAAGACGCGGAACAGACTTCGAAGGCTGCGGAGATCACATTCGATCCCGCTGACTTTTTCGAAGTACCACCGGTTTTGAACAGGCCGAAGTTTCTCGCGATCATTTCGTCGTCCACGCTTGCGACGACCCTTGCCCGCAAGTCGACGGGTAGCGTCGAGGGCTTTGTGGTCGAAGGCGCCGTCGCGGGCGGGCACAACGCGCCGCCGCGCGGAGCGTTGCAACTCAACGAACGAGGCGAACCGGTTTACGGACCGCGCGACGTGCCGGATCTGTCGGCGATCCGTGCCTTGGGGAAACCTTTCTGGCTGGCGGGCGCGTATGCCCGGCCGGAGAAGTTGCGCGAGGCGCTGGCGGCGGGCGCGACGGGCGTGCAGATCGGCTCGGCGTTCGCGTACTGCGAGGAATCGGGACTGAGTACCGGTTTGAAACGCGCGGTGTTGAGTGCCAGCGAAGCGGATACGGTGCGGCTGTTGACCGACCGGCACGCGTCTCCAACCGGCATGCCATTCAAGCTGGTTGAAGTGGACGGCTCGGTGTCGGAGCCGGAGATCTATGCGCAACGGAAACGCGTCTGTGATCTTGGCTATTTGCGCCAGCCTTACACGAAGGCCGATGGATCGGTCGGTTATCGTTGTCCCTCGGAACCGGTGGAGGATTACGTGCGGAAGGGCGGCTCGATCGAAGACACGGTCGGGCGGAAGTGCCTGTGCAACGGATTGCTCGCCACGATAGGTCTTGGTCAGCGGCTCACGGGCGGCGAGATCGAGCCGCCGATTGTGACGGCAGGCGAAGACGTAAAAGAAGCCAGGCGGTTTCTGCGACCGGGCGGCACTTCGTACACGGCTGCGGACGTGCTGGAGTTCCTGGGCGTCGCGTTGACGACCCTGCCCACCGCCACGGTGTGAGGCGCGCGGCGGTGAACTCAGTGGCCGCTTACCATTTCAGGTTGGCCTTAGCCCAGAACGAGCGGCCTGGTTCGTTGACGCGAGTGGCCGGCGGTGGAAAACCGGCGACCATGGCGCCGCCGCGACTGAGGTGCTCCGCGTATTCGCGGTTGAAAAGATTGTCCACGCCTGCCGAGAGCTGGAGCCATGCGGCCGGTTTCCATGCAGCGTTGAGAGAAAACACAGAGAAACCGTCCGAGGGACCTAGGTCCTGTCCGACGATGTTGCCCTGATTGACGGCATAGCGGTGTTGCGCGCCGACGATGCGGGCAAGGCTTCCGACAGACCAGGAACAGGTCGAGTAGCTGAGACCGAGGCGGCCTTCGAGCGGCGGTTGTTGGGCGAGTGGCCGGGCGTCCGTGTTGTTGTCACTATACACGTACGACAGCGAACCCTGGGCGTTCCATCCGCAGACAGGCGCGTAAGCGAGGCTGAGTTCGCCGCCGGCGGTCCCGGCATCGATGTTGCGCGTGATCGACGCGCTGCGAGTGCCCATCATGCCTGAGGGTTTGATGATGCCATTCTCGATGAGAATGAAATCGTCGATTCGGCCGGCGAAGACGGACACGGAAGCGGAGAAATCACCGGAGCGATACGTGGAGCCGAGATCGACCTGTGTGGTTTTTTCCGGACGCGTGTTGAAGGCGCTGACGGTGGTGGCGCTTTCCTTGCCGAAGAGCTCCCAGTAATCGGGAGCGCGTTGGGCGTGGCCGACGCCGATGAAAAGGGTGGTGCCGGCGATCACGTCGTTTTCGTAGCGAAGGAATCCGCTGGGAAGATCGAGTGTGCGCGTGGTGTTTGCCGTGGGATTTTTCGCGCTGCCCATCATGCCGGTGGCGACTGTCGCGCGATAATCGGTGCCTTCCCAGAAATCAGCACGGACTCCTCCGATGAGACGCTGCGTTTGCGAGAGGGACTGAGTGGCTTCGGCGAAAAGTCCGGTCGTCTCCAGATCGGCGTCGCGGACCCGCTCTTTGATTTCGTAGGGATCGTTGGTCTGGTTGCTGGTGCTGCGCACGCGGTGGCGGTTGGCCTGGTGATCGGCGCCCAGTTCGACACGAAGCGGTTCAAACGGTGTGAGCACTATTGCGAGGCGGCCGCCAATGGTGCGGCGGTCGGGATTGGAGGCGGCGCGGCCGGGCATCATCATCGAGGGGACGAACGGACGGAGGGAGTAGTTGTCCATCACGTGGTCCACAGCGTTGACGTAAGCGCCCGCCTCGATCGACGAGATCGTATCTGAAATCCCGGCACGTCGGACGCGCAGGCCGACGTTTTCTCGCGCGAAGCTGATGCCATCCATCAAGCGATCGGCGTAAGCGGCTTCGCCATCGCTGAGGGTGCTGGAGAGTTCGACGAGTGTGTTTTTGTCGGGCGTCCATCCGAGCGCCGTGTGTGCGCTCCAGCGTTCGTAGCGGGAAGCAATGGAACGGCCGGAGCCGTCCTCGTAGTCATCGGAGGCGCTGCGGGTGCCGGCGATCTGTGCGTACCCAGCGGGGGCTCCGGCGCGGGCCGACGCGTATTGATCGTTGCGACCGAAGGAGCCGAAGGTGAGAGCGCCTTCGAGGTCGATTCGGGGCGTTTCGAACTGTTTCGGCGTATGCTCAAACAGCACGACACCGGCGGAGTTGCCCGCGCCGTGAATCACGGACTGCGGACCCTTGAGCACGGTGACGCGATCGAATGCATCGGGGAAAACATAGGCAGTCGGCGGATCCATGCGGTTGCTGCAACCGCCGAGTATGGTCTGCCCGTCGACCAGAATACCGAGTCGCGAACCGGCCATGCCGCGCAACACGGGATCGCCGTCGGTGCCGCCTTTGCGAATGACGTTGAAGCCCGGAATGCTGCGCAATGCTTCGGCGCCGTCCTGCGCTGGGATGGGTTGAGCGGGCGCCTTTGGATCGATCGAGACAGCGAGCGGTTGTTCGCTCGGACGGGCGGTGACGACGATGGCGGCGAGCTGGATAGGCTCATCGTGGGCGAAAGTAGCGTGCGGTGCCGAAGCGCAGAGCCCGGCGACAGCGACAAGCGTGGGAAGTGAACGATGTGAGTAGGAAAGTTTCATGGAATTAGCCGTGAGGAGTGTGCGGCGTAGACGGGCCGCTGGTGGAATGCGTCGCGGATGAAGCGCGACAGAGTTTTCCGGCAGTGATTCTGGCGCACGCGGTCGGGCAGCGTTGAAACGCTGACGGGCGTGTGATGCCGGGTGGAAGCGCGTCAGACGGCGTGGCGCGGCGGCGGCGTGACAGGACTCGAGGCGGGAGTGGGCGGGCAACGCCATGCGGTGTCGGCCGCGCGCCAGAAAAGCTGCGGGGCGGAAACGATCACGCGTGCAACCGCGGGAAAGATCAGCGGCGACTTTTCCACCGCCTTGGCGATTACGGAGTTTTCCGGCGATGAGTCATTTCGTCCGGACTGCACCAATTCGCAGATGCTGCACAGTTGATCGCCGGAGAAAGTGGAGGCGGTGGCTTCGAGAATGGTTTCGGTTTGGACGTGGCGCGTCCACATGCCCGCCCAGGCTGTCACCTGCAGAATGTCCCAGTGTGTCCCGGTCGCCAAAAACCAGCCTAACAAGAGCAGCAATCCATGGAGTGTGTCCCTTCTGAAGCATCGCTTTGCCCGCGACTGCGCGCGAAAACCGAAGACGGACTGCAAGGGAGTCCGGCTCTGTGTCAGGTTCTGGCGGTGGGAGATCACACCGTGAGCCTAGCGATTCTGCCGGGCGGGGGCCTTGATTCAGATCAATATGCGGACCGATTTACGGGTGTCGGCGTGGCTGCCTGCTTGCGGAAGGAAAACACGGGCGCTTCGTTTTGCGCATGGAGCTTTTCTCACCTGCGATCGCACGCGACGCCCGGGAGGGCGTGGCGGCCAGGATGTTTGCAGTGGCGTGGGGATTTTTCGCGATCGCGTCGTTGATCGGTCTCTTGTTGCGGGTCCAAGCGATGGTGGCGTTTGGCGGAATCAACTATGGACACCTCCTTCACGCACATTCGCATGTCGCGTTTCTGGGCTGGGTTTTCAACGCGTTCTTTGCGCTGTCGATGTGCCTGTTTGTGAGGGAACGGGAGGTGCGCGGCTACGGTCGTTTGTTTGGAGTCACCCAACTGGCCGTGGTCGGCATGTTGATTGCATACCCGGTTCAGGGATACGCGCGGTGGAGTATTGCGGCTTCGACGCTGCATATGGTCTGTTCGGGCGTGTTTGCGTGGAAGCTGTGGCGCAGCCGTGCGGCGACGGGCGTGGAAGGAAACTATCTGCGGGCGGGACTGGTGTGCATGGTTGTTTCCGGTGCGGGACCGCTGGCGTTGGGGCCGCTGGCAGCGTCGGGGTTGAGGGATTCGCCGTTGTACGTGCTGGCCATCTATTTTTATCTGCACTGCCAGTACAACGGTTGGTTCCTGCTTTTCCTGCAGGCGGCGCTGCTACGGAGAATGAAGCAATGCGGCGCAGGCGCGGACGAACCTTTGGCGCGACGGGCATTCGGCTGGCTCGGCGCAGGCGTCATACTCACGTTTGCGCTCTCGGCGTTATGGACCGAGCCGCCTGCCTGGGTGAGGGCGGCGGCGTTGGCGGGCGGCGTGGCGCAACTGGTGGGGGCTTTTTATTTTTTGAAGAGCGTTCGTTCTGCCAGCGCAGTGCCGGCGATGAATGGTGGAGTGGTGCGCTGGCTGGGAGCGATCGCGGCGGGCGCCTATGGCTTCAAAGTGGTTTTGCAACTGGCGGCCGCGATCCCCGGCGTGGATGCGGTGGCGATCCAGAGGTCATCGGTGATCGGATTTTTGCATCTGGTTTTTCTCGGAGTCGTGACGCCGCTATTAATTGCTGCAGCGATCGAGCGGGGCTGGATGCGGCGCGAAGGATGCGGGCGGGCGGGGCTGGTGTTGTATCTGGCGGGTGCGTTGATGACAGGCGTGATTCTCGCCTGGCCGACGTTTGCACGGGTATGCGGATTTTCAGCGGTCGATGGACAACCACTCGGGCTGGTGCTGGCGGCGGCGTTGAGTGCCGCGGGGATTTTGGTACTGGCGGGGGCGTTGCGGACTAAACAAGTCGCAAATGAGAGTGGTGAAAAAGACACAGGGAAAGAACCCTAGTGCCCCGCTCTTTCAATTGTTCCTGGCCCGGGGCCTGAAACAATTGATTTCCATGCTCGGCGGAACCTTGTGTTGGCTGGCAGACACTATGACATCGCCTTCACCACAATGAATCTCGAACTCCCTCCACGTGCCTGGGTACGCGTCCTGTGCTTGATATTAATGCTGGCAGGCGGGCCCGCTTTTGCCGCCGACACGACGGTGCCTGCGAATGATGCAGCTGCTGCGAAACAGACGGCATCCGGCGAGGCAGACGCCATTATTTCCAAGACGCCCATGGTTTTCGAGACCGAGGGCACGGGTGTGCACGGGGAACTGGTGGTCGCACCGGAGGTTCTGAGCGCCGAAATGCGAACCGACCTCGTCTACACGATCACGGCAGAGCCGTCGTCCGGAAAGGTTGGTCTGGCCGGCGGTGACAACGATGCTGATTTTTTCAAAAACAAGACGGCACGACTGGGCTATTTCGCGTATCAGCCGCAGGAGGATTTCGTGGGCGAGGACTCGTTCAGCTACACGGTGCGCAATGAAACCTCCGGCCTCGTGTTTAAAAACACCGTCGTGATCAAGGTGAAGCCGGAGGCTCCGCTCGTCGTGGATAAATTCGAGGTTAGTGCCGAGCGCGACCGCACCCTGATTGTTCGCGAAGTCGCGCTCGTGACGCGGCCGAATACGCAGGTCGGGCAGAAAGTACCCAGTCATGAAGACTTCATGACGCCGGAAGCTCGCGCCACCATCACTGATGCGAAAGTCGCCTATGTTCTGGATGACAAGGCGAAGCCCCAGAATGGCACGGCCAAGCTCGATCGCACCACGGGCCAGCTTAACTATTCTCCAAACCCGGGCTTCATCGGCGATGACAGTTTCAAGTACTACACGGTCGACGAAAACAACTCCTACCTCGGCGTGGAAAATGTCGTCCTGGTTAAAGTGGAGCCTATCCGCAACGTGAAGCACATGGTGGCGGACCGTTCCCGCAGCCGGGAGGTCGATCTCGTTTTTGTCATCAACAACTCGCCGTCGATGGCCGAGCATCAGAGCCGCATCGCCGCCAACCTGACCCGTTTTCGCCAGCTCTTTCGTGAGCGCGATCTCGATTACCGGATCGGCGTGCTGACGACCGACTTCGTGAACACGGAAGCTGGCCGCAGTCCCGACGATCAGGCCTACTTCAAGAATGTCCGTGGCGTGCAACTCGACAAAGCAGGGAATCCCGTGCTCGACCGCAATAACCGCCCGAAGCAGATCACCAAGAAAGTGGCGAGCAACGGCATGCTCGTGACGCTTCCAGTGATGGATCAGCCTTGGGTCACGCCGAAGACGCCGGACAGTGTGTTCGCCGAGCTCGTGAAAGTCGGCACGAATGGAGACAGCAACCGCACGGCGTTCACGGCTGTCTATAATTTTGTCGCTGGCTTCTACAACAAGCAGAACACGTTTCTGCGACCCGATGCCACGACGATCGTGGTGTTCTTCATGGACGAAGAGGAAACGCGCATGGCTGTCTGGAAGGACAAGAAAAGCGATTCCGGAAACGCCGAGTGGATTGAAAACGGCAAACTTCCCGACCTGCTCAACCAGTACAACGCGCGCAATCCCGAGAAGCGTCAGACGCTCGACGGCTACATCAATTACTGGGTGTTGCGTCCCTTCATCATCGCCAAGGGCAACAAGCGCGGGAAAATTGAGATGCACGCGGTGGTGTCACCGGACAACCGTTCGCACCGGCGCGCGGCCGAACTGACGGGCGGCACCGTGTTGAATATCGAGAGCGACTTTTCAGGTCCTCTGGCAGAGCTGGGTGATCGTATCGCCGACACAGTTGCCGTTGCGCTCGATCCAGTCTTGTCCGGCGCTACGCTCTATAAAAAGAGCCTGCGCGTGCTCGTCGACGGGCAGGAAGTCAGCGCCGATCCGGACAACGGGTTCGTCTATGACGAACTCACGCACAGCATTCGCTTCCAGGGTGCCTCGAAGAAGAAAGCCTTCGCCGCCAAGATCGACATCACGTACGAAGAACATCTGTGATGAAGGTGGCGGCCGTGCAGCTCGCAGGTTTGATCCAGGGCTGCATTGAGCTGCGTTAAGATTTTTTCGACTGGAACGGGAATAGTCCGCTTTCCTCGTTCCAGTGGCCTTCGACCATGGCTATGGTGGGATTGTCCGGCAGGCCCTTTTCATTGCGGTGAATTTGGGCGACGACGGCGTCGAGCGCGTGGCCGCCGATGATTTCAAAACGCTGGTCGATTCCTGCGATACCGGCGGTTTGTTCGTAATCGAGAGTGGCGAAGGCTGTTTGCGCGCATATCCGTGCACCCAAACCCGGCAGAAGGATGTCGCGAACCTGATGGGCGTTCGCCGCGACGATTGCGTCCGGCTGATTGTCCTCAAACCAGGTGCGCATGCTGCGCCGGCTGGTGTCGTCCAGAAACAGAATCGGCAGAATCTTTTTCCCTGATTCCAGCGTGGTTCGAAAATACGCGCCGCTGTACGAATGGTTCGCGCGAAACTCCATGTCGCGTGTCATCGCGAGTGCGACTCGTTTGAATCCGCGTTGATCGAGCAGGGCGAACGTACGCACGGCGTTGTCGAAGTGATGCGTGACGACGCGATGCACGCGCGGATCGACCACCGAGTAAGTCATCGCGACGGCGGCGAAGCGGCTCCAGTCGAGTAATTGATCGTAGCTCGCCGGATTGGCGGTTGGAGCGAGAATGAGCCCGCTGATTCCCCGGGCTATCAACATGCGGGTGAGTGCCTGGGCGCGGCCGCTGTAGGCGCCGAGCTCGATATGATCGAGATTGTACCCGAGGCGGGCGGCGCGGGCACTGGCTCCTTGCACCAATCTTTTCACGAAAGGTGCATCGAGTGTCTGCAGCACAGCCAGATTTCCGCCGGATTTCAGCGCACGTTGTGAACGCAGATGCTGCATCAAGTGCGTGAGCAGCGGATCCGGTTTGTAGCCGAGTTTTTCAGCGATGCCTTGGATACGTGTTCGCTCCTCGCTGGAGACTTGAGGGCTGTTTCTCAGCGCGTAGGAAACTGTCATCAAACTGACTTTCGCGGCCGAGGCGATTGTCCGGAGGGAAACGCGACGATCGTTGATGTCTGAAGTGGAGGGAGTCACCTGGGGACGCGTTGGGGTGGGGCGGATTCGCATGCTGTTTGCGGGGACTCGGGCACGTTACTCGTGGATCAAATCCGGAAAGAGCCTGCGTTTACTGTACGCTACAGATTTGGGAGCGTTTCGCTTTAAGTGAAAGCCGATTTGTTGCGTCCATCGGCCGGGCTTGGTCACGTTGATGACCGAGCCGAGCCGCCCAACACCCCAACCCAATGAGAGCTCAAGCATCACGCCGCGCGGTTTCGCGCGCGCTTTTGTCCACCTTCACCTTCGCGGCCGTTTCCTCCGGTACGCTTTTTTCCCCAGACTACTTCCGCTTCCCCGGCATCCACACCCGCAGGCGAAGAGGTGATCAACCTTTCGCCCTTCAGCGTTTCAGCCACGTCGGGCGATCGATACCAAGCGACTGAGGCCACCTCGGGAACGCGTGTGCGCATCTCGCTCCTCGATTCGACGCAGAGCGTCTCGGTCGTCACGCGCGACTTGATCGATGACATCGGTGCGGGCCGCGTGATTGATGCGGCTAAGTACGTTTCCGGTGTGTACGAATCGACGATTCCGAATGCACAGGACCGCACCACCGTGCGCGGTTTCCAGAGCGACGGTGCGACGATTGATGGCTTCAGCTACTTCTCCTTCGCCAATCTCGACCCGGTCATCATCGATCGCATCGAGGTGGTGAAAGGCCCGAACGCCATCCTCGCGCCGCAGGGCGTTCCCGGCGGTACGATCAACAACGTCAGCAAGCGCGCGGTGTTTCAGAACAAAGGCTACGTTTCCGCACAGGCGGGAATCTATTCCTCATCGCGTGCTGAACTCGACGTGAACCGGGTGCTCATCTCGGGAAAACTCGCGTTCCGTATCAGCGCCGCGGCCCAGGACGCGGACGATTATGGCGACGGTAACTATCACACGTCGGTCGTCGCGATGCCGCAGCTTACCTATCGCTTCGGTCCCTCGACCGAACTCACGGTGCAGGCGCAGGTGAGCAACTGGTGGGCGCTGAATTACGGCGGCATCCCCATCTCGCCTTATTCGGGTTCGAACGACGAAGCCCGCATCGTGGACGGCCTCAGCCGCGAGTTCGTCGCCCAGCACGACGACATCAGCCGGCATCAAAGTGCGCAGCATTATCGCGCGTTTTTCACCACCAAGTTCACCGACAATCTCTCGATGCGCGTCGCGGGAAATCTCATCACTTCGTACGGTAGTTCCTCACAACTCAATATCACGCCCACTGCAGCGGTGAACAATGTGCAGAGCCGCGATCCGGCGACGGGCCTTTCTTATTGGAATGGCACGCGCAACGACAACCCGCAGTACAGCTTCGGCGGCAGCCTCAACACCCAGGACCGCCTCTACGCGAACCTTCAGAACGATTTTGTCTACGAGTTCAAAAACGACTCGCTCAAATCGACGACCGTCTTCGGCTACGCGGTGAACTACGCGATCACGGAGAACGAAAAGAACCGGAACTTCATCGTGCCGGGCACGGCTGCGAGTCCGGTGCTCACGCTTTCCACACAGCCACTGCTCAGCTACACGTACTCGCCCTACGAACTCGCGCCGAATTTGAACGGCTGGAATACACGGCATTACCGGGATCAGCAGATATTCCTCTACGAATCGCTCACCCTGCTCAATGAGCGCCTGATCCTGAGCGCCGGCATTTCGAAAAACTGGTTTTACTCGGACAACGTGGACCTGTTGCTCAACAAACGCGCCACGCATGAACCCGAGGCGGAGCTGCCTTCGGCTGGCGTAGTGTTCAAGGTCCTGAAGAACGTTTCGCTCTACTACGGCTACTCGGAGCAGGCCACGGCGATCAATCCGTCGGTTACTGCGACCAACTTTTTCGACACGCAGACGAGCAAGCAGCACGAGTTCGGCATCCGCACGCAGCAGCTGGACAATCGTCTCTACGCGAGCCTCGCGTACTTCGACATCAAGCAGAACAACTTCTCGGTTCCCAATCCGTTGAACAGTGCGGTTCCTGCGCCGAGTCCATTGCTGCCGGCGCTCTTCTCCGACCGTATCGCGCATGGCGTGGAGCTGGAGTTCAATTATGCGGCGACGAAGCAGCTCTCGTTCGTCGGTAATGCCACGGTGATGAAAAATCGCGACGCTGATGATGTGCCCTTCCGCGGCACAGCCGAGAAATCCGCCGCGCTTTGGGTTAACTACACGTTCGCAAAGAACTCCGCGCTGGATGGATTTTCGGCCGGCATCGGTGCGGATTATCTTACGAAGCGCGCGGGCGACACTGCCAGTGGCGTCACTTCCGCCAGCACGCCAAGCCGCGTGATTCGCAATCAGCCGTCGTTCTGGCTGCCGGAGCGCACGCTGGTGAATGCGCACGTCACGTATCGCATCGACGATCACTGGAAGACGAAGCTCAACATCGAGAATCTGCTCGATGAAGATTATCTCCAGTCGAGCACCGGCCGCGCCAACGTCTGGGTCGGCACGCCCTTCAATGCGAAGCTCACCGTCATCTACAGCTTCTAAGCCAGCCTCGACGGGCGCGCTGCGCGCCCGCATCTGAACTCTCAAATCTCGCGCAATGGTCACGTTGTCTCCTCCGGCAGTTCACACGACCGAGTCCGTGGATCGTGTCCCGTTGCGCGAGAAAATTGGCCTTGGCCTGGGCAAGGTCGTGGCAGATGGAACGCACGGCACACTCCATGTACTGGTGAATCCGATCTTCAACATGACGCTCGGGGTTGATACCCGGCTCATCAGTTCGATCGTTTTTATTCAGCGCCTGTGGGATGGAATGCTGGATCCGTTATTCGGTCAGTTCTCGGATAATTTTCGCTCCCGCTGGGGCCGCCGGCGTCCGCTGTTGTTGGCCAGTGCAGTCCCCTTGGCGTTGTTGTTCGGCGCGCTCTGGTGGTTTCCGGCGGGAGCGAGCGAGAATCATCTCTTCTGGCACCTGCTGCTGGTGTCGTTGGTTTTCTACACGGCACATTCACTCTACGCGATGCCACTCGGCGGGCTCACGGTCGAAGCGACGGATGATTATCATGAGCGCACGAGGCTGGCGGGTCTGACACTCGCGTTTGGTTTCGCGTTTCAGATCGGGAGCCAGTGGTTATTCAAACTGACGCAGCTCGACATATTTGCCGACCAGATCTCCGGGCTTCGCTGGGTCACGGGCGGTTGCGTTGCAGGATTTTTGGTCGCGGGATTGATGCCGGTTTTCCTCTGCCGCGAGCGCCATTATGCGCGTGTGGCCGTCAAGCAGCCGCGCACGTCGCTTCTGAAGAATCTGAAGATGGTGAGCGACAACCGTTCCTTCAAGGCGCTGCTGTGCGCGCGTTTCGTGTCCAGCTTTGGCTACAACATCGTGGGGATGCTCGGCATCTACATGAACACGTACTATGTTTTCGGCGGGGATTTGAAGGGGTCGGCGTTCGCGTATGGATTTCTTGGCTCGGCCTTTCACGTGGCCGCCATCGTCATGTCGCTGGCGGTTTATCCGGTCGTGGCCCGGCATCTCGGTAAAAAGCGAACGCTGCAGCTGGCGGCGGGGGTTTTGATCGTGGGATGTCTGAGCAAGATCATCGTCTATCAACCCGGGCACCCATGGCTGCAGTTCATTGTGCTCGGCACCAATGGCGCTGCGAACGCGGGGCTTTCGCTGATGGCGAACGCGATGCTTGGCGATGTTGCCGATCAGGACGAGTGGCGGACAGGACTTCGACGCGAGGCACTTTTCTCGTCGTTGCTGAGCTGGTTTGAAAAGGCGGGCAACTCGCTCGGCTCGCTCATTGCGGGCTTCGTGCTCGCGTGGATCGGTTTCAATGCGAAGCTCGGCGCACAATCGGCGCACACGCTTGCGCTCATGAAGTACAGTTACGTGCTGGCTCCGTTGATCGGAGCGTTGCTGGCCCTCTATTTTATCCGGCGCTACGAACTTACCGAGGCGGGGGCTTATCGAATCAAAGATGAACTCGCGCAACGCCGTGCTGCGGCCACCGCAGTTATCCTTCCGGGAGGTCAGTCATGATGAATGTCGCTTTTTTCATGGGAGCCGACGTGTTTCGCGACACGTACGGGGAAGAATGTCTCGACGCAGTCGCGGCGATTAGCCGCGTGCTCGGGCCGCCCATGACCACGGAGGAACTCTCAGTCTCGCCACCCCCGTGGCTCGGCGATGTGGAAGTGCTTTTCACCGGCTGGAGCGGTCCGCGACTCGACCATGGCCTGTTGAAGCAAATGCCTAAACTTCGGGCCGTTTTTCACGGTGCAGGTTCGCTGAGGTCGATCCTCACTGAAGAGAGCTGGTCGCGGGGAATCGTCTTCGCAAATGCCGCGGCGTTGAATGCGATCCCCACGGCCGAATACGCGTTTGGCTCGATCCTGCTTTCGCTCAAACGCGCCTGGCAGCAGGCGGCGATCGTGCGTGAAAAGCGGACCTATTCCTTTGTTCCGGCTGCGACTCCGCTGCCATTTCCGGGAGGAGTTGGCTCGACGATCGGACTGGCGTCTCTCGGGCAGGTGGGGCGGCGGGTGGCTGAGTGGGTGAGCCGGCTGGACGTGAACATCATCGCGCACGACCCCTATGCGTCGGCGGAGACGTTCACCCGGTTGAACATCCGCTCTGTTTCGCTTCAGCAACTCTTCGAGGAGGCAGACATTGTTTCGCTCCACACGCCATTGCTGCCTGAAACGGCCGGGATCGTGAACGCCTCCTTGCTGGCGCGAATGAAAGCGGGTGCGACGCTCATCAACACGGCGCGCGGCGGTTTGGTGAATGAGCCGGACCTGATCGCCGTACTGGGCGCACGGCCCGACCTTCAGGCGATTTTGGACGTCACCGATCCGGAACCGCCCGTGCCGGATTCGCCGCTCTACGATTTGCCCAATGTTTTTCTGACGCCGCACCTCGCCGGATCGCTCGGCCCCGAGTGTCGCCGGATGGGCCGCGCCATGGTGGACGAGTTCAGGCGCTTTGTCCGTCAAGAGCCGCTTCAACATGCGGTGACTCGTGAGAGTATCGATCGGATGGCGTGACTGAAACCGCGGCTTTCCAGATGAAACGTCCGACCTGTCGCCGCGCTGTGGAGTCAACGCCTCTGCGGTCTATCGCTCCGAAATTGCCGGACGGTTTTCTCTACGGTGGCGACTACAACCCTGAGCAGTGGCCGGAAGAAATCTGGACGGAAGATGCGCGCCTCATGAAAGAGGCTGGAGTAAACTTGGTGAGCGTTGGGATTTTTTCGTGGGCCAAACTCGAGCCGCGTCCCGGTCAGTTTGAATTTGGCTGGCTGGAGCGAGTGATCGATTTGTTGTGGGCGCATGGCATCTCGGTGTGCCTTGCCAATGCGACGGCATCGCCTCCTGCCTGGTTTTCCCGGGCGCATCCGGAGAGTCTGCCGGTGGATGCCGCTGGCGTGCGGCGGTCGATCGGGTCGCGGCAACATTACTGCCCGAACAGCCGTCTGTATCGGGCTTCGGCGGCTGAATTGAGCCGCAAACTGGCCGTGCATTTCTCGAAGCATCCGGCGGTGGCGCTCTGGCACATCAATAACGAGGTCGGGTGCCATTCGTTCGAATGTTTTTGCGGGATCTGCGCAGGAGAGTTTCGCCGCTGGTTGCGGACGCGCTATGAAGCATTGTCTGCGCTCAACGACGCATGGGGTACGGCATTCTGGAGCCAGGCGTATGGTGATTGGGAGGAGGTATTGCCCCCGCGAAAGACACTGACGTTTCGCAATCCCGGACAGGTTCTCGACTACGCGCGGTTCATGAGCGACGCGCTGCGCGATATCATCGTGGGAGAGGTTGCGGCGATCCGCTCGATCGATCCGCAGGCAAAAGTGACGACCAACGGGCTGAACTTCTGGAGGCCGGCTGATTATTGGGAGTGGTACAAGCATGTGGATATTGCCGCGTGGGACGCGTACCCGGATCCGGCAGTCGGGCTTCTGGAGATTCGTGCGACGGCATTCTGCCACGATCTCTTTCGCAGCCTTCGCCGAGGCCAGCCCTTCATCCTGATGGAGCAGACGGCGTCGCAGGTAAACTGGCGTTCGGTGAATGTGCTGAAAGCGCCCGGGCAAATGCGCGCGTTGAGCTGGCAGGCAGTCGCACACGGAGCGGATGGCGTGATGTTTTTCCAATGGCGCGCATCGAAGGCGGGCGCGGAAAAATTTCACGGAGCGATGCTGCCGCATTTCGGCGCAGAAGGGCGTGTGCATCGCGAGGTCCGTGAACTAGGAGCCGAACTGAAGCGACTCAGGGAAATCACCGGCACGCGACGGGTGGCGCGAGTGGCTGTGCTGGCGAGCTGGGAAAATCGCTGGGCATTGGAGACCGAATCGAAACCGACGACCTTCGACTATGCTGAAATCGTACAGCATCATTACGGCGCGCTGTGGAACCTGAATGTCGCGGTTGATATCGCGCATCCCGATGGTGAATTCGACGACTACGACGTGATTGTTGCTCCCGCGCTTTATCAGCTTACACGCCAGCAGGCGGATTCCTTGCGTTCATTTGTGCGACGGGGCGGACTGCTGGTGATGAGTTATTTCAGTGGCGTGGCCGATGAATGCGATCATATCGGCCTTGGCGGTTATCCGGCGCGGCTTACTGACGTGATAGGCTTGGCGGTGGAAGAGTGGCAGCCGCTGATGCCGAACGAGACGAACTGCGTTGTCCTCAGTGGTTCGGACAAAGGCGAAGCGGTCTGCACGAAGTTTTGTGAGCTGTTGCAACTGCGCGGAGCGGAGACTGTGGCGGCTTACCGGGATGGCTGGTACGCGGGAAGGCCGGCGATCACGCGTCATCGTTTCGGGCAAGGTGACGCGATCTATCTCGCGACTCACATCGAGCTGGAGTGGCTCACGGATTTTTTGAGATCTGAACTGCGCAGGCGTGGCATCCGCGCGCCGATCGAAGCGGGAGCGGGCGTGGAGCTGTCGGTGCGCGGCAACCAGGCGTCGGACTATTTGTTTGTGATCAATCACCGTGCGCAGGTGGGACGCGTGGTGTTTGATGACGCTTGGAGCGGCGTCGATCTGCTGGGCGGACGAGCGTGTCAGGGAGAGACGGTCCTCGAGCCATTTTCTGTGCTCGTTTTGAAACGCCCGAAAAATGCTTTGTCCTGACGACGCACGATCACGACCGTTTTGAAGCGTTACCCCAGTTGATTGCCCCGTTTCCTCATGCGCACCTTCACCGATAATCCGATCAAAACCCGCGATGATGTTCAGCGCCTGGTGCGCGATCTGGTCGATCCCCTCATTCCGCATTTTTCTCCGGGACGAGCGAACGTTACGCTGGGACCGAATCGTGCGTTGTATGGCGATCCCGCCGGATTGCTGGAAGGGTTCGCGCGTCCGATGTGGGGACTTGTCCCGCTCACGGTGGGTGGCGGGAAGTTCAAGCATTGGGATCTCTGGCGCGCGGGGATCGAAAGCGGAACGAATCCGGCGCATCCGGAGTACTGGGGCGCACCGGGCGATTTTGATCAACGCAGCGTCGAGATGGCGGCGTTCGGGACTGCTCTCGCACTCGCGCCTAAAGAACTGTGGGAAAAACTATCGAAGCCGACTCAGGCACGTCTCGTTGCATGGCTCTCACTGATCAACGAGGTGAAGCTGGTGCAGAACAACTGGCTGTTCTTTCGCGTGCTCGTGAACCTGGGACTCCGCACGCGCGGACAGCCGTGGAATCCGGAGCGGGTGGAAGCCGACTTGTTGCGACTTGATGAGTTTTATCTCGGCAACGGCTGGTACATCGATGGACCGCAGGGGGCCCCGTTTCGCGACGGGCATTTCGGCGACTACTATGTACCGATGGCGTTTCACTACTACGCGTTGATCTATGCGCGTGTGGCGGGTGCGTCGGATCCGACGCGCGCGACGAAGTACATCGAGCGGGCCCGGCTCTTTGCGCAGGAGTTCATTCACTATTTTTCGGCAGATGGATCCGCGCTGCCCTTTGGGCGAAGTCTTACGTACCGCTTTGCCCAGGGAGCATTTTGGGGCGCTCTCGCCTTTGCGCCGGTGGAGGCGCTGCCGTGGCCGGTGATCAAGGGCGTGTACATGCGGCACCTGCGCTGGTGGTTGAAGCAGCGGATCTTTTCTGAAACGGGGCTGCTGACGATTGGCTACGCCTATCCGAACCTCGTGATGGCTGAGAGCTACAACTCGTCCGGATCGCCGTACTGGGGGATGAAGGCATTTCTGCCGCTCGCGTTGCCGGAAAGTCATCCTTTCTGGAAAGCGGAGGAGGCTCCGCTGCCGTCGCGACCAGTCGTGAAAACAATCCCGGGCGCGAGGCTTGTTGCCACGACCGATCCAAAAACACGTGAGACCACGGCAATCAATCCGGGGCAGGAGGTGGAAGACTGGCCGCGTCATGCGCCACAGAAATATTCGAAGTTCGCGTACTCGACGCGGTTTGGTTTCAGCGTGCCGGTGAGCTCGGCTACACCAGCGGAAGGCGGATTCGACTCCATGCTCGCGTTGAGCGACGACAACCGGCGGTTCCGTGTGCGAGAGCATTGCTACGATTCTCAGGTGAAAGAAGGCGTGGCGTACTCGCGATGGATGCCGTGGCCAGATGTGCAGGTGCAGACGTGGTTGATCGCTGCCGAGACATGCCACGTGCGCGTGCATCGCGTGCGTACGTCGAGGCAACTCTGGTCGTTTGAAGGCGGCTTCGCGTCTGGATACATCGAACGCGCCTCGCCGAAACGGGAGGCGCGCGCAGATGGATCAGCGGTGGTGACCACGCCGATGGGCAGGACCTGGCTCCGCGATCTCGCGGCTTCCGGGGCGGAAAACGTGCGCAAGACTGAGTGCGTCGATTTGGGGGCGAGCAGTCACATCCTCGTGTCGCTGTCGTCCATGCCTGGCTTACGTGGCGAACATGCCGCGGGCGAATTCTGGCTCGCTTGCGTGGTTGGTGGCGGAGCGTCGGATTCGGAGGAAACCGTGGCGACGGAGTTTCGTGTGGAGTCTAGCGGTCCAATCTCGTGCCGCGTGTCGAGGAGGGGAATGCTTTGGTGGCAGACGTCAGAAGCGACGATTTGCGGCGAATCGAGTAGCGAGCGACTGGCTTCACTCTCTCAAAAAGTGTGACTCGGGGAAACTTTCGGCGTCACTGGCGCATGCGTGGATGATGGACGTCAGGGGATTTTTCCCGCGGTCCAGCGCAGGGCGTTGTCGACCAGTTTTTGAAACTGCGGATTGGCCCAGGCCTCTTCGGTGTGGCCGGGAGTAAGCACGCAGACGCGGCCGTTTTCCATCCGTGTCCACCCGGCTGGCTGTACGCCGTGACTCGAGCGCGTGTGCAGGAACACGTCTGCTTGGACGTCGTCCAAAATCATTTCGTAGTGCTCGTCGTGCAGTACGTCAGTGCGCACGTCGCGTGTAATCGGATGGCCGGCGCGCGGTTCAAGCGTGACCGGGCAGGGTGGTGGATGCTGCAGAAAGGCACCGCCAGTGAGAGCGCGGAGTTTGGGGTTTTGGCGGTAGCAGGTGCCGCCGTGGATAAAAAGGATGCCTTTGCGTGAACGGACGTGGTCGGTGAACGCCTCTTCATGCCTTGGGCTGATCCAAGGCGTTTGATCACCAACGCCGGTGGTATTTCCCTTGGCCAGCACCAACAGATCGTAGCGGTAAGGATCGAACGCCTCCCAGTCAGTGGGCGAGGTGAGCCAGTCGAAAGCGAATTCGCCGCGGGCAAGCGGAGACAGTCCTTTCTGAATCAGTGCCTCGGGATGCCAGGCATCGCGGCAAAAACGGCGGTGCGAACCAGCGGAGGTGTCATCGAGATTCAATCACGTCGATTTGCCGGGCGAACAACAGCATGAAGTTACTGTAGCGTTGCTTCGCGCGGCGGCTTTCTGTCCTTCGCTTTTTCTCCTCCCAGAGGTAAAAGATGGGGCGGCCAACGGGATTCGAACCCGCGACCCCAAGAATCACAATCTTGTGCTCTAACCAACTGAGCTATGGCCGCCGTAAAGGGGCGGGGAATCTCAGAGTCGACCGGGGGGCTGTCAATCCCTTCTTCGGCAAGAAGCCGGAGAGTGGTTTTTAAGGGGAGGCGGCTATTTTTGACCGCCGGACGTGAGGCTGAAACGGCGAGGAGGGTTGTTGGATTTCCCTTTGCGGGAAAATGGGTTTCGGCAACAGTGAGCATGCCCATGCAGCGTCTGCGAATCGTCACTTACAATATAGCGCACGGGCGCGGCCTGCAGCCAATCCAAGGGCTGACTTCTCGGCGCAAGATCCGGGCGAATTTGCTGAAGATAGCGAAACTGCTGAAAAGCCTGCAGCCCGACGTGGTCGCGCTGCAGGAGATCGATGAAAATTCGCTGTGGGCCGGAAGCTTCGATCAGCTGGAGTTCCTTCGGGAGTTCGCTGGATTTCCTCATGCGGTCTTTGGCGTGAACAACCGCCGCGCAGGGTTTCTAAAGCTCAATTATGGCAATGCGATTCTCTCCCGGCATCCGATCACGGAGGCGGAGAACATTAAGTTCGGTCGCAGTAACTTTGGCGAAAAAGGGTTTCTCTTCGCCGAGCTCGACGTGCACGGCAGCAAGGTGCCGATCGTGAACATGCACCTTCACTATCGTTCACGAGCGGCGCGCATCAAACAGGTCGAGCACGTGATGGATTATCTCACGGAAAAACACCCGCGGCGTGTCAGCCACTGGCGGATGCCGCCCATTGTTTGCGGCGATATGAACAATCCTTCGCACACGACGGATGCAACGGCGTCGCTGATGAAGTATTTTTCCCAGCATGGCCATTACACGTTGCATCCGCGCAGCGCGCCGACGTTCCCGTCGCCGCTGCCCCGGCGCACGTTGGATTTCATTTTCCTGCCGCCGGCGTGCGTGGAGGTCTACTGTCTCGTGATAAAATCATACCTTTCCGACCACCGTCCGGTGATGGTGGAGTTCAAAGTCGCTTGAAAAAACGGCCGATAAATTGCGCGAAGTTGTCCGGATGGGCGAAGGTGGCTCGTCATAGTGAATGAGCCGGATGTCCCCGGCCGCGCTAATCCACCCTGAATCCAACCGCCAACTGACACCGCCCGCGCCATGAAAACAACCGAGTCTCCATCACGTTACGCCACGACACTGCCCGCCGGAAAGTCGCCGTATCTGTTGCTTTTTCGGGACGCCTCGGCGTCGGCTTACAAAGGGCTTTCGTCGGAACAGCGCCAGCAACTGTTTACGCAATGGTACGCGTGGTACGACCGGCTGGCTGCAGAAGGGAAACTGCTCTATGGCCATCCGCTGGAGGAGGGCGGCCGGGTGGTGTCGGCGCGAAATGGCCGGGTGACGGATGGCCCTTTCACCGAGGCGAAGGAAGTGGTCGGAGGCTATTTTTTCCTGGCCGTGGCAGACGAAGCCGAGGCGGTGGCGATCGCGAAGGGGTGCCCGACCTTGAAACATCCTGAGATCGGACTCTCTGTGGAAGTGCGTCCGGTGGCAGGTTTTTGCCCGGTCTTGAGCGATCCGGCGGTCGTTGAGCAGACGAAGCTGGCGCAGGCGAAATAGTCCGTCATGGAAACCGATTCGGAGAAAACGTCATCGCCCGCTGAGGGCGCGAGCGTGGCGGCGGCGCAGAAGGCTTCCCAACTGGTCGAGCACTTCTTCCGGCACGAAACCGGACGCCTGCACGGAGCCCTGACGCGGTTGCTGGGGCCGCAAAATCTTTCGCTCGTCGAGGACGTGGCGCAGGAGGCGATGATGAAGGCGTTTCGGGCCTGGTCGTTTGGTGGTCCTCCGGCGAATCCCTCGGCATGGATCACCCAGGTTGCGATGAATCTCGCGCGCGATGCGCTGCGGCATCGCAAGATGTCGTACTCAAAAGAGGGAAACATCATCACCCACTTCGAGCAGACGGTGGCCGCGGCGGGCGCAGGAGGAACAGGGGATATGTCGGCGGATGTGGATGCCGATTTTCGGATTCGCGATGACAGCTTGCGGATGCTTTTTGTGTGCAGTCACCCATCGATTGCGGCGGACGCGCAGGTGGTGCTCGCGCTCAAAGTGCTGGGCGGTTTTAGCACGGCGGAAATTGCGAGGGCTTTTTTCAGCTCGGATGCGGCGATCGAGAAACAGCTGACGCGTACGAAGCAACGCATCGCAGAAGCAAAGCTGGCGTTTGATCTCCCGGAGGGAGCCGAGCTGGCGGAACGTCTGGATGGCGTTCTCTCGACGCTCTATTTGATTTTCAACGAAGGTTACAAGGCGTCTACCGGTGAGAAATTGCTGCGTGAAGAGCTTTGTCGCGAAGCCATCCGATTGACGTTGTTGCTCGTGGAGCATCCCGCGGGACGTTCGCCGCAGAGCCACGCGTTGCTTGCATTCATGCTGCTGACTGCCGCCCGGTTTCCGGCGCGCGTCGACGATCAGGGGGATCTACTGCGACTCGACGACCAGGATCGTTCCAAGTGGGATTTTTCCCTGATCGAACGCGGTCTGGTCCAGCTGGCGCAGGCGGCTCACGGGAAGGAGTTGAGCGAGTATCATCTGCAGGCCGGCATTGCCGCGTGTCACTGCATGGCGCCGGATTATGCATCGACGGATTGGGCGCGAATTCTCCGGCTTTATGACGATCTCCAGCGTCTCAAGCCATCCCCGGTCATTGCGATGAATCGCGCGGTGGTGGTGGCCCATCTGCACGGGCCTCAGGCGGCTCTCGACGCGATCGCGTCGATGCCGCAGCGCGAACGCCTCGAATCGCACTATCTTCTCCACGCCATCGTCGGAGAGTTGAATCATCGTCTCAACCAGCACGAGGCGGCGGTGAAAAGCTTTCGCCGCGCACTCCATCTTGCGCAGGTCGGTCCGGAGCAGACGCATCTGTCGCGGATGTTGGAGCGCTCCGAGGGATTATCGCAGAGCGGGTAAATTGCGGGATCGTCGCAGCGTCGGCGGATTCCCGCTTTTAACGAAATCCCTATCGCGATCGAGGGTGGGCCGGGTGGGACACATCGGGCAGTCTGCCGCGTATGGGTGAAATTTGGGATGGAATGATGGTTTGCGCGCAACCACGGGAAGTTGGAGACGTCTAGCCTCCCACTTGCTAAGCTAGGTTACTATTCGATCACCGCCATGTCCGACCGTTCACCAAAGCCGACTGCCAACCGAGGACTCGGTGCATTGCTGAATGAACTGAGCCTATTGATGCGGCGGGAGTTTGACCGCCGGTTGCAGCCGCTGGACCTGGGCCTCACTCGGGCGCGCTGGCTCATTCTCTATCACGTGAAGCGAAAAGCCGGCTGCACTCAGCGTGAACTCGCGGAGCAACTGCAACTCCGTCCGATGACGGTGGGCCGCCAGGTCGGAAAACTGGTTGATATTGGCTGGCTGGAGCGGCGCGACGATCCGCGCGACCAGCGGGCTTATTCACTTCACCTCAAACCTGCGGCGCGGAAAATATTCACTCGTCTCCGACCGGTTGTGCAGGCGTTTCGCTCCACTTATTTTGCCGGCATTCCGCCGTCCCGGCGCGATGCATTGTTTGCCGATCTTCTTATCATCAAGCGCAACCTCCTCCAACTGGAGCGTCGTGCGGTCCCGACCCTCTCTTCTCATGAAAAAAGCGGAAAAGCATTTTGAGTTCCCGCGGCTGCTCGTGCTCTGCGCGCTGGCCGGCGGGTTGTTTGCCGGAGGGTGCAAGCCCGCCGCATCCGCACCAAAGGGGCCGCCCAGCGTGCCCGTGCGTACGGCCAAGGCCCTCACGCAGACAGTGCCGATCACCATCGATGCGGTGGGTACGGTCGAGGCGTTGCGCACCGTCGCGTTGAAATCCCAGGTCGACGGGCAGATTGCCGAGGTGCATTTCCGCGAGGGCGACGAAGTGAAGGCGGGCGATTCCTTGCTGACGCTCGACCGGCGGCCGCTCGAGGCGAGTCTTGCGCTTGCGAAAGCCGAGCTTGCGCAAGCGCAGGCCCAGGCGACGAAGGCGAGCGCCGATCTGGAGCGAAATCAACAACTGGAAAACAGCGGCGCCGTTTCACACGAGGCGTTCGCGGGATTTTCCGCCGCCGCAGCGTCTGCGACGGCTGTCGTTGCAGCCAAGGAGGCCGCGCTGACGCGGGCGCAGCTCAATCTGGAATACTCTAATATCACCGCGCCTATCGCGGGCAGGACCAGCCGTCTTGCGTTGCGGGAGGGTTCTCTGGTCAAGGCAAACGACAGTGCACCGCTGCTCACCATCAACCAGCTCGCTCCGATCGCCGTGGCATTCTCTCTACCGGAGTCCGCGCTTCCTGCGGTCCGCTCTGCGCTCGCTGCGGGTCCAGTCGTTGCGTCCGTTTCCCCGGGGGATTCCGGTCACCGCATCGAAGGGCGCATCGATTTTCTCGATAACGCTGTGAATACCGAGACAGGCACGATCACGCTGCGCGCGGTTTTTGAAAACCAGGACAGCGCTCTCTGGCCGGGGCAGTTCGTCAACGTGGTGTTGAAACTGGGCGAGCAACACGACGCGGTCATCGTGCCCACCGCCGCGGTTCAGGTGGGCCAGCAGGGCTCGCAAATTTTCTTCGTGAAGGCGGATAACAAAGTCGAAGTCCGTACCGTGAAGACCGGGCGGACTTCGGGTGACAACATCGTCATTCTTTCAGGTGCCACAGCTGGCGAGACTGTCGTGACTGACGGGCAGCTTCAGTTGCTTCCGGGCATTACGGTCTCCGTCAAAGAGCCAAAAGGCGCGAAGTCGGAGGCGGCGGGGACTAAAAAGCAGGAGAAGCCGAAGTCATGAACCTCCCGGCCTTATGCATTCAGCGCCCCGTCATGACGACGCTTCTCACGGTGTCGTTGATGGTTTTTGGCGTGGTCGCCTACAAGCAACTCGCGGTGAGCGATCTGCCGAACGTGGAGATGCCGACGATCACCATCTCGGCTTCGCTTCCGGGTGCGTCTCCCGAGACGATGGCGGCGGCGGTTGCCACGCCGATCGAAGGGCAACTGGCCACGATCGCAGGCATCGACTCGATGACGTCCGTCAGTGCGCTCGGCAGCACGCGAATCACCGTCCAGTTCTCGCTCGATCGAAATATCGACGCGGCTGCGCAGGATGTGCAAACGGCGCTTTCCGCTGCGCAGAGAAATCTGCCGACAGAGATGACGGCACCGCCTTCGATCCGTAAGTCCAATCCGGCGAGCACGCCGATTCTTTTTCTCACGCTCAGTTCGCCGACGCTCCCGCTCTCGCAGGTCGACGACTACGCGGAGAACGTGCTTTCGCAGCGCATCTCCACGATCAACGGCGTCGCGGAGGTGAACGTCTTTGGCTCTCAAAAGTACGCTGTGCGCGTGCAGTTCGATCCACGTGCGCTGGCTTCGCGCGGGATCGGGATCAACGAGGTGCAGGCTGCGCTCGCCTCGCAAAACGTGAACCAGCCCACCGGGCAGATCGATGGCACACGGCAGACGTTCACGCTCTCCGCCAACGGTCAGCTCTCGGGGGCGAAGGATTTTTCGGACATCATTGTTTCCTGGAAAAACGGCGCGCCCGTGCGTCTGCGCGACGTGGCGAAAGTGATCGACAGCGTGCAAGACAACCGTGTCTCCAGCATGTACTACAGTGGCAAGGAATCGCGGCCCACAATCATGCTGGCGGTGCAAAAACAGGCCGGGGCAAACACGGTGGAAGTGGTGGACGACATCAAGGCACTGCTGCCGACCTTGCGGGCGGAAATGCCTGCCTCGGTGAATCTCGACATCCTGCGCGATGGCTCCGCCGCCGTGGCGGAGTCGGTGCATGACGTACAGTTTACGCTGATGCTCTCCATTGCGCTTGTCGTGCTGGTGATCTTTATCTTCCTGCGCTCGGCGACGGCGACGATCATCCCGAGCGTGGCGATCCCGCTGGCGTTGATGGGCACCTTCATCGTGATGCGCCTGTGCGGCTTCACGCTGGATAATTTCTCGCTGCTGGCGATCACGCTCTCGGTTGGCTTTGTGGTCGATGACGCGATTGTGATGCTGGAAAACATCGTGCGCTACATCGAGCAGGGCATGCCGGTGCGCGAAGCGGCGCTCAAGGGATCAGGCGAGATCGGGTTCACGATTCTCTCGATGACGATCTCGCTCGTCGCTGTATTCATCCCGCTCATGTTCATGAGTGGCGTGCTCGGTTTGCTGCTGCACGAGTTTGCGATCACGATCACGGCATCGATCCTCGTTTCCGGCGTGGTTTCGCTGACACTCACTCCGATGCTGTGCAGCCGTTTCCTGAAACCGCACAAGGCCGGTGCTCATGCGGAGCACGGTCGTTTCTATCGCATCAGCGAGCGGTTTTTCGATGGCATGCTCAGTGTCTACGAACGGACGTTAAAAGCCTGTCTGCGCCATCGTCTGGCCACGGTGGGCAGCGCGGTGGTTTCAGTCGTGCTGGCGGCGATTGTGTTTGTCCAGTTGAAGCAGGGGTTCATCCCGACGGATGACCAGGGGCTGCTGAATGTGAGCATCGAGGCTGCGCAGAGCACCTCAATCACCGCCATGCGCGGCTATCTGGACGAGGCCTCACGCATCGTGGCGGCTCATCCCGGAGTCGAAGCCGTGCAGTCCAGCATCGGCGGCGGACGCAACACGGGCAGCAATACCGGCTCGATGAACGTGCGTTTGAAACCGCGTTCTGAACGCGACTCGGGATTCAAGATCGTCACCGAGTTGCGCGGACAGCTCAGAAGTGTCGTGGGAATTCGCGCATACCCACAGGTACCGCCGACCATCCGCATTGGCGGGCTCGCGTCGAAGGCACAGTACCAAGTGGCCATTTCGGGTTCGGATCTAACCGAGCTTTATCAGGTGGCGCAGACGATGGAGCAAAAGTTGCGCGAACTTCCTGAGCTTACCGATCTCAACTCCGATCTGCAGATCACCAGTCCGCAGCTCAAGATCGACATCCAGCGCGACCGCGCGGCAAAACTCGGCATCACGCCCGGCGCGATCGAGACCGCGCTCTACAGCACCTTTGGCACGCGTCAGGTCTCCACCATCTACACGGCGAACGCGCAGTACTACGTGATCATGGAAGCTGCGCCGGAACTTGCGCGAGATCCCGAGGCACTTCTGAACGTCCATTTGCGCACCGCCACAGGCACGCTCGTGCCGCTCTCCACCGTGGTGAAGATTGAACGCTCGGTTGGGCCGCTCACCGTGGGACATCTCGGTCAGTCATCGGCCGTCACCTTTTCCTTTAATCTGAAGGCGGGGGATTCGCTGGGTGATGCCACGAATGCAATCGCCCGAGTTGCTGCCGCTGAGTTGCCTCCCTCGATCAGCTATTCCCTGCTCGGCACGGCGCAGGCGTTTCAAGACTCGCTGCGCGGCATCGGCTGGCTGCTGGTGCTGGCGATCTTCGTGATCTACGTGGTGCTCGGCATTCTCTACGAAAATTTCGTTCATCCGCTCACGATTCTCTCCGGTCTTCCCGCCGCCGGTCTGGGCGCGCTCGCCACGCTTTGGATATTTGGCGAAGAGCTGAATATCATGGGCTACGTCGGTCTCGTGCTGCTGATCGGCATCGTGAAAAAGAATGCGATCATGATGATCGACTTCGCGCTCGCCCAGCGCGCCGCCGGAGAAACCTCGGCCGAGAAAATCATCTACCAGGCCTGCGTGGTGCGTTTTCGTCCGATCATGATGACGACGTTTGCCGCGCTCGCCGGGGCCGTGCCGATCGCGCTCGGAATGGGCGCAGGCGCCGACTCGCGCCGTTCGCTCGGTCTTGCCGTGGTCGGCGGCCTCGTCATTTCGCAAGTGCTGACGCTCTATCTCACGCCAGTGATCTATATCTACATGGAGCGCTTGAGCGCGCGTCTGGGACGCAAACCGAAGGGCAACAAGCCCACGGCCGCGCCACACGCGCCCGTGCAGCAGCCTGCTCTGGCGACCTCGGTGAAAGGATGAGGGCGCGCATATCCGGCGCCTTTTCCTGTCGTTTTGCCTGCGACAACCGACGATTACTTTGCGCTGAGTCTGGCGATCACACCGTCGACGACAGCCTCGACGTGAAACTGCAGACGCCGGGAGGTCGGCGGCGGTTGATCGGCAGGCGCGGCTTTCTGGAGGGCCGCGAAGGTGGCGTCACGTTTTGCCAAGGCCGTCGCGAAAAGCGCCTCCTTGGCGTCATGGATCGCGCCGTTTTTTGTGAGCTCTTTCGGAGTGCCGCTTTTGCCGGAGAATTTTGGTGTGAGATCGTCGCCGATCCAGAGGCGCCAGTCGTCTTCGTCGGCGAAATAAACGGCGAGAATGCCGGATTGCTCCGTACCTAGTTTCGTCGCGAGCGCACGCATGTAGGCACCGGGGACTTTGTCCTCCTCGGCTGACGGCGATTTCGCGTGGAGACGGACGATGAACGTGATACCGTATGCGGCTTTGAAGGCAGCGAGCTTGTCGTTGAGCGCAGTCGACCAGGCGGGATCGGAGGGAACGACGTCGGCGGAATTGTCGAAGTAAGCAGGAAGCGAGGGTGCTGGAGACGGTGACGGTGCGGGCGTGAGTACTGTTGCAGATGGCGCGCTGAACGCTTGATGAGCGAGAAGACTGTTGCCAAGATAATCGGTAGGAGCCGAAGCGCGATTTTCATTAGGAAAGAGCTTTCGGGACGACGAATGTAAGAGCGCAGATTGTCCCGACTACTTGGTTGAGGATGATCTAATAAGAGCAATGTTAGCCGACTAAGGCGAACGCTACGCGCAAAAGAGTTAGGTGGAGTTTCTGACAAGACCAAAACTCCGGTAATCGGGCACCATTTGCCAACCAAGCGTTCGCGATCATTATTAACTATATACCATTCAGGCTTCCAACGATCATAATGTTTACATCGTAGGTGCAGGATTTTCCGATCCGGCCGGATTACCAATGGTAAGTAATCTTCTGAATCGGATGCGGGATTAAATCGACTTAGCTGGAAAAGAAAGGCCGATCAAATGAGCGAGATGCAGTCGTGCAGGTATTGAAATATCGAGTTGGATATTCACGTGCAGCCGCTTTCACTTGGTGCACGCTGGATCTGGAAAACGTTGAGCAATTATTTAGTCTGGCATCCGCTACACATGATCCGGTTAGCGAACTTTTGCCTACGGCCATCGCGGCAACACTGGACTTTACTCGTGACCAGGGGGCTGATGGTAGAGCGCAGATCCAACTTAGTGATAACGATACATCCATCAAGCTTCGCACGAAGCTTATCGGCCAGACGAGTGCATGGAACAAAGACGCTCCTGATTTCCTCGAGCGCATTGAAGGAGCCGGGCGTGAAGGGCGCACGACGTTGCAAATTGCTGCATTACTTGGAATGTTGAATCAGAATCATGCTACCCACAGGTCAAAACACTTTCATCAGTTTTAACTACAATACCATCATTGAGGATGCGCTGACTCAATTAAGGGTTCCGTGGCGTTATGGATTTGAATGGAATAAGGCCAATTTTAAGCAGAAGGGCCCGATTGGGGACGTTCTAAAAATGAAAACGCAGTGCCTCTTCTGAAGCTTCATGGTTCAGTTAACTGGGGGTATCTCACCGGCGCAAAGAGAGGCGATGCCAAATTGAGCATTTTTAGCTCTTATACGGAGCTTTTATCAGCGGGCGGACGACCTAGTATTATTCCTCCAACATGGAATAAAAACATTGAGAGCTTAATCTCATCTGCTTGGAGCCAAGCTATTCAGCAACTAAGTACCGCTACACGTATTATTATCGTCGGTTTTTCGATGCCTGAAACAGATCAGCATTTCCGCTACCTGCTGGCGGCAGGTTCTCCAGCGAAACGCGTCTCTACGTTCAATTCAATTTATTAACCCTGATGCTAAGAGCATGGAGGCTAGATCCCGTGAAATGCTGCGATAGAGTACATCGATCAAGGGTTGATTCGCTTTATACCCGCAAAAGCTGAT
>JASGJB010000053.1:0-51725 GCA_049840895.1 Nibricoccus sp.
CCACGGGCATCGACACAAAAGCACTCGCCTCGGGCAAACGCGCGCGCGGTCGTGAACGGTGGAATATCCCGCAGGACGCGGTTGTCGTTGGACATCTCGGACGGCTCGCACCGGAGAAGAATCTTACGTTTTTGGCGGAGTCGGTCGTGCGTACTCTCAAGCAGCAAAAATCCACCTGGCTGCTCGTGGTTGGCGACGGTCCTTCGCGTGAGGATCTGGAGAAAATCGTGGCCACGCACGGCGTTGGTGAACGGGTGCGCTTTGCGGGCAAACTCACGGGAAACGACCTGCATGATGCGTACGCGGCGATGGATGTTTTCGCGTTTGCGTCGCAAAGCGAAACGCAGGGCATGGTGCTCGCCGAGGCGATGGCCGCCGGCTGCCCGGTGATTGCGCTGGATGCCTCCGGCGCCCGGGAGATTGTGCGCGACAAAGAAAACGGCCGTCTTCTTCCGGCGGATGCGAGCACGGCTGATTTTTCCAAAGCTCTCGATCAAGTGGTCCGGAGTGCGGCGCTTCGCAAAAAGTGGAGCGACGGTGCGCGCAAACAGGCGGCGAATTTTGACCGCGCTGTCACCTCGGCACGCGCGCTGGAGTTTTATCGTGAGGTCATCAGTGCCCATCGCAGGGACATTCCGCGTGCCGAAGAGCAAAGCCTTTGGGAGCGCGCGAAAGAGCGACTCGCGATCGAAGGGCAGCTGGTCGCAGATAAAGTGGGTGCTGCCGTCAAGGCGATCACCGCACCGATCTCACAACCCGTCTCCAGCTAACTCTCGCGCACGTCATGCTTGCTCGCATCGAAGCAGCCTATTGGCGGTGGCGCCGCCGTTTCAGCCGAAATGAATGGGCGTTGCGCGGCTTGAAGCTCGGCGTGACCAAGGATGCGCCGCATGCGCACGGCCTGCTGTTGATCCAGATCGATGGTCTCGCGCGGGCGCAGCTCGAACGGGCGATCGAGCGGGGGCGCATGCCATTCATGAAGCGCCTGCTGAAGCGCGGGCACCAGCTGCACACGTTTTATCCGGGCCTTCCCTCAAGCACGCCCGCGGTCCAGGCGGAGCTTTATTATGGAGTCCGGTCGGCAGTGCCTGCGTTCAGCTTTCTGGACAAGCGCGTGGGCGAAATAGGCATGATGATGCACCCTGACTGGGCGAAGCGAATCGAGGCTGATCTGAAGACCCAGGCGACCGGTCTACTCACCGGTGGGAGTTCGTGGAGCAACATTTACACGGGCGGTGCTGCGCAGGAGGAAAGTCATTTCTGCGGCGCCTCAATCGGTCTGGGCGACATGTGGCGCACTGGAAAATTGCGGACGATCTTCACCTTTGCGTTTCTGCACTTCGGCACGTTCCTGAAACTCTTCGGGCTTCTGTTCGTGGAAATGGTGATCGGGCTCTATGATGCGCTGCACGGCGTTTTCCGGCAGGGCCGCAGTTTGAAGCGGGAGATTCTTTTCCTTATCGCGCGTGTGTTTGTCTGCGTGGGGTTGCGCGAGATGGTGACGCTCGGCGCCCGCCTCGATGTGACGCGCGGCCTGCCGATCGTGCATGTGAATTTTTTGGGCTACGATGAACAATCGCACCGACGCGGACCGGATTCGGCATTTGCGCACTGGACGTTGCGCGGGATTGACCGGGCGATCCGTGAATTGCATCGCGCGGCGCGACGCTCCGGCCGGCGCGACTATGAAGTCTGGATATTCAGCGATCACGGGCAGGTGCGCTCGAAAAAGCTCAGCAACGCCGTCGAAGACGGACTTGAAGGACTAGTGCGCAAACACTGGCCCGTGCAGGAGGCAGTCAAAGCGTCGCACGGCACGCGCGCGCAACGCCGGCCATCACCCGGTCACTGGCTGGGCGGGCCGCATTCGCGAGCGCGCGAGGAGATGCACCGGGCCGAAGCGAAGTTGAGCGCGTTTGAAAAAGAGGAGTTCGCCGTCGCTGCGCTGGGCCCTGTCGGACACATCTATTTCGGCCGCGAACTGAACGCCTCGGAAACGCGGAGGCTGGCCGCCGCGCTGGTCCGCGATGGTGCAGGGGGCGTTTTGTTACGTCGTGACGACGGGCGTGTCGACTGGCTGCATTCCGGAGGGGAGCAGGTCTTGCCTGACCTGTCTGATGGCCTTCCGGTTGAGGAACCGATGCGATCGGAAATGGCGGCGGATCTCGTGAGCCTTTGCTTCAATCCCCATGCGGGAAACATTGTCGTGCTCGGTTGGGGGCCAAAGGGGGAGTGCTGGACGTTTGCGCAGGAGCACGGTTCGCACGCCGGACCGTCGCCGCAAGAAGTCCAAGGTTTCGCACTGCTGCCATTGAATGTGTGGCTGCCTGAAAGCGCCCAGAATTTCATCCGGCCATCGGTGCTGCGTGCCGCGGCGTTGCGAGCGCTGGGACGATCGGAAACGGGGACGGTTGTGAAAAAGCGGCGGCGGGTAGTCGATGCCACCGCGATACAGCTACGCGTGGCCACGTACAACGTGCATAGCTGCCGCGGTGGTGACGGACGCATATCACCTTTGCGGATCGCGCGAGTTTTGGAGCGGATGGATGCCGATGTGATCGCGATTCAAGAGTTGGACAGCGAACACATGCGTTCGAGAGGGGAAGATCAGCTTCAGATCATGGCAGAGCACCTGGGAATGCATCCGTATTTTTGTCCGGCGGTGAGTTCAGGAAAAGGAAAGTACGGGCATGGCGTGTTGTCGCGTGAGCCCATCCGGCTCATCCGGCGCGCGGTCCTTCCCAATGGCGGCCGGAATCGGGCGGAGCCGCGTGAAGCGCTGTGGGTGACGATTCCATGGGCAGGAGAAGAGGTGCAGCTGCTTACGACGCATCTTGGACTCGGGTCATCCGAGCAGGCAGCGCAGATTGCGGACCTGCTCGCGCCGGAATGGCTCGGGGGCATCGGTTCTGACCGGCCGGTCATTGTCTGTGGCGACATGAATTTTCCGCCGGGTTCGCATGCATATCGAAAAATCGCGTCGGTGCTGCAGGACGTGCAAGCGCATGCTCCGGGGCATACCGCGCGAAGAACGTTTCCGGCGCGCTGGCCGCTGCGTCGCATCGATCACATTTTCGTTTCACGCCATTTCGAGGTCTGCGGAATCAAAGTGATCGAAGACGACCTGACGCGTGTTGCATCGGATCACCTTCCCCTCGCAGCGGATCTACGGCTGGTAAGAAGCACTGCAAAGACGCCGGAGGAGAAACCCGCCGGAGCGGGATGGGTGGAACTCACTCCACGCGCTTAACCTCGACGGTTACGGTCATCGTGGAATCCACGGGTGGCTGTTCGACCGTGAAGCTGCCGGAGATCGGCGGCAGGGATTCGGGATCGCGGCCTACTGCGACTGCGATGTGGCCGGGGCCTGCGAGAACGCCACCCGTGCAGTCGAAGCCCTTCCAGCCGGCGCCGGGAAGATAGACTTCGGCCCAGGCGTGGGTGGATCCCATTGCGGCCGGAATCTCCTCGGTCGACGAATAACCGCTCACAAAACGCGCGGGCAGGCCAAGGAAGCGGCAGGCCTCGATCATCAGTGTGGCGAAATCCCGGCAGGAGCCGCTTTTGTTCGTGAGCGTTGTCGACGGGCGTTGCACGCCGGGCTCCTCGCGGCGGGCGTAGGCGAAGTCCCGGGCTATCGTGCGATTGATTTCGTCGAGCAGGGTATAGGTGTCAGCGATTTTCCCCGGCTTGTAGAAATTTTGAGTCCACACATCGACCTGCGCCTGATCTTCCGGGAATGATGGTGTGAGGTAGGGAAGCAGATCGATGCGCTCAGATGGCGTGAAGATGAATGGGAATTTCGTCGCGCGGTCCTCGATGACGAAATCGAGCGGTTGTTCGTCATAGTGTTCGACGGTCACCTCGCTGGAAATCGAGAGTTCAGTTGCCGGTTGGGAAAAGAGGACGGTGGCCACCGAGTTGCCGTGGACATCGCGGTGCCAGGTTACAGAGAGTGGCGCAGGAAGAATTTCCAGTTTTGAAGCGGCAATCAGGATGTCATGTCCTGCGCGCGGACGAATAAAAAGCCGGTGTGGACCGAGCAGCACAGGGACGGAGTAGGTGTAACGTGTGAGGTGGTTGATCTGGATTTTTTGCATGGATGAAACCGGATTCAAAAGTGCCGATGTGGATTCAAGCTGCCGGATCGGGAATCGCAGGAGAGGCGAAGGCCCCATGGGCTTTGAGCAGGGATGAAAGGACTCTTGTGAGTGTGGCCATCACGATTGCGTAGACAGCAAGTCCGCATACCAGCGGCCAGGAGAAGTGCATGGACGCTCCTCCCAAAAGCAGGCCGACAACTGCGGTGAACAGATGCACGGGATAGAAGGCGACAAAGTAGATGCCGAAAGGGATCCCAGCGAGGGCCGGCGCGTAATTTTTAAGGGAGTAGGAGAGCCCGGGAAATAGCGCCAGCCAGGTGGCAAAGGGCCACGCGGTCTTTCGGTTGAGCCTGGGTAGCGTCCAGCCGGCTTTGGCAAGCAGCGCGGTGATCGGCTTTCGAAAAAGACCGGAGAGAGGATAGCTGAGCGCGAGATGGACGGCGATCATCGCGGCTGCGGTCGCGAACCCGAGCCAGAAGCCAAGGCGGGCGCCGACGGCGATCAAAAGCAGGCTCACGGGAAAACCCGTCAGGGGAAGAACGGCCAGGCACGCGACCAGAATGGCCGGGGACAGGGTGTTGATGGTGTCCTTCCAATAGTGCCCGCCGAACTTGGCGAGGACAGCGAAGAGAATGATCAAACCGATGCCACCGATAATCACTTTCGTGCGGTGGCGGCGCTGGTGAGCAGGTGCAGACATGATGTCCTTCGCTTTGCACCAAGTCTGCCATGCCTGAGCCTGAGGCGCGTTTCTCTCTGAAAATTATTCTGTGCGGGCCGAATCGCAGAAGAATCGAAAGCAGGATGGTGCAATGTGCACCCGGGCCCTCGCGGAGCTGGTTGCAGTTTGCAGCCCGTGCCGGACGACGCGACCGCGGCCAATATTTTCGGTATGTGTTATCGGCTTATTTCTAGCGACTTAAGTACGTATTTGAATTGCTGGCACAGCCAGTGCGAAAGAGGCGCAGTCTAAATTTCTTATCTCTACTCCCATGACTCGCGAAAAGCTTCTTCTAAAACTGATGTCTGACGATCTCCGTGCGCTGCATGCCAGCGCGCTCGCATTGGAAAAGGATTTGCACCGGCTCTCTCAGGAAATTGATTCTCAGGAAATTGATTCGCTCGCCGGCCTGATCGCACAAATCAACTGCACTGGATTCGGGCCGATCGATGCGATGCTTCGCAAGTCCGGTGTGTCGCTGGCGTCGATGTCGAGCCAGCAGCAGGCTGCGGTACTTGCCGGTGTGCTGGCCGAGGCAGGCGAAAGTGTCCGTCTGGCCGAATCACGCCGTATCGGCACTGCCAACGCAGTGAGCGTCATGCGTCGAGCCGCCCGCTACATGGAGATGTACTGCACCTCCATGGCAGAGTCGGCTGCGCGGCTTCGCCTCACAGATCTTGCTGAGTACTTGCGCCGGTGGGCACGCGAATGGATTGGCCTTGAGCTCAATCTCAATTCGGTCGCAGCCGGACCCAAGATTCGGGTGACACGGCGAATGAGCGAACCCGCCTTCGCGGCCTGAGACGCCTACGTCAGCCTCACTTCACTCAAAATAAACTCAGCCATGCCCTCCGCCTCTTTAAACACGTTGAAGGACCTGCTCATCGAGCAGACGCGCGACCTCTATAACGCCGAGACCCAGTACCGCACCATGCTTCCCAGCATGCTCAGCGGGGCCACGGATGAGGAACTCCGCAAAGAACTCACCGACATCAGCGAACTCGTGGACGCCAATATCAGCTGGCTCGAACACGCCTGCACTCACCTGAATGTTGAACCGACCGGCGTCACCTGCGAAGCCATGCGCGGGTTGATCCGCGAGGCAAGGGAAACGGTTTCCAAGTACGGCGATCCCTATGTGATCGATGCCGCGCTCATCGCGAACGCCCAGCGCATCGCTCATTACCAAATCGCCGGATACGGAACTGCGCGGCAATTTGCCAAAGTGCTCGGTGAGGACCGGGTGGCGGACATTTATGGCGATCTGGCCCGGCATGCGGGAAACGTCGACCAGCGTCTCACCAAGGTGGCCACGGGCGGATGGTTCGCGCGCGGCGTGAACAAGCGCGCTGAGACGGCGGCTTGATGCCGATCAATTTGGTGTTGGATGCATGCAGGCCGGGCGCGGCCGCATGCGTCCCGCCTCCACGGGCGCGAACCGCCTTCGATCGGTTCATTCGCTTCGCGCCCGTGGGTCCTTGGGAGCTATTTGGGGTTTCTTCTTCCCCTTCGGTGGAGAGCGCTGTTCCGACAGCGCCGTAACCGTGGAAACTGGCAAGTTGGTAACTCCAACGGCGGTGACGGAGCACCGCCCTCCATCGGGAAAACCATTTCCTAAACAGCTTCTCGATGACCGCTCTACTTTTGAGTGGGTTTTGGCCGGGGAGTCGTTTCTGTTTCGCGCAATGAGCGCCATTGAAGATCTTCGCAAAACGATCGCCCGGCTGAGGGCTCCCGGCGGGTGTCCCTGGGATCAGGAGCAGACGCATGCGTCGCTGACGCGCTGCCTGATTGACGAGTGTAGCGAACTGCTCGACACGATCGACCGGCTCGACATGCCGCACATGCGCGAGGAACTTGGCGACGTTTTGATCCAAGTGATCTTTCACGCTCAGATCGCGGAAGAAGGCGGGCATTTCACGTTTGAAGACGTGGCGCGCGAGGTGAACGAAAAGTTGATCAGGCGTCATCCGCATGTGTTCGGTGATCACGCGAAACTGGGCACCGGCGCGGAAGTGATTGTCAAATGGGAGGAGATCAAGGCGCAGGAGAAGGCGGCGAAGGGGCAGGCATCGAAGGCGGAAAGTGTCTTCAAGGATCAGCCTCCAAAGCTGCCGTCGCTCATGTATGCCGAGGCCATTTGGAAGCAGATCGAAAAAAAGAACCTGCCGGTGGGAGAGGATGTGAACGTGACGCGCATCAAGGCGCTTGGTGCGGATTTGAACACGGTGGAACTCGGGCGGCTGTTGTTCGAGATCGCCGCGGCAAGCCGGGTGAAGGGTCTCGATCCGGAAGGTGCGCTGCGACTGTACACGGATAAGGTGAAAGACGATGTCGAGAAGCGCGCGCAGGCGAAGTGAGTCACAGGCGACTCCGGTTGACGGAGAGTCTCTCGCGCAGTCGCCCGGCATTCCCGCGGAGGTGGCTCGCGACTGGGTGGCGCCGTTTGCCGATTATCTGGAGAAGGAGCGGCGGTACTCGCGTTACACGCTGAGAAACTACCGGCAGGCGTTTGAGGATTTTTATCGGTGGCTTGAGACGGAGAAACTTGCCGGAAACGTTTTTGGCGAAGGCAATTTCGCAGTGCTCGGAAAACGCGTGGTGAGAGACTTCGTGATCGAGGCGCAGCAACGTTTCGACCGCCGGACGTTGCACAATCACGTGTCGGGATTGCGGGCGTTTTTTAAATTCTGGCTGATGCATGGAAAGGTGACGCGAAATCCATTCGTGGGCGTTCCGCTTCCGAAGTTGGAGAAACGTCTGCCTCAGTTTCTCACGGAGGAGCAGATGAAGCGGCTCCTCGATGGGCCACAACGCTTGCTGGAGAATGAAGCGATCGACGCATTTTCGGCGTGGCGGGACAGGCTTGCGATGGAGCTGCTTTACGGCGGCGGGTTGCGCGTGAGCGAAGCGGTAGGATTGAACCATGGCGACGTGGAGATGAGCACCGGTGTGGCGCGGGTGATCGGAAAGGGGCGGAAAGAGCGGCTCTGCCCGCTGGGGAAAATCGCGCTGGCGGTGCTGAAGAAATTTCAGACGGACTTTGCGCGTGAGAGCAGTGCAGATGCACCGGTGTTAGTCACCGCGCGGCACGAACGCATGAATGCGCGGGCCGTGCAGCTGATGTTGAAGCGTTATCTCGAGCTTGCGGATCTGCCGCTCGATCTGACGCCGCATAAACTGCGGCACTCGTATGCGACGCATCTGCTCAACGCGGGGGCGGATCTACGCGTTGTGCAGGAGTTGCTGGGGCATGCGAGTTTGAACACCACGCAGATCTACACGCATGTGAGCGTGGCGCGGCTGAAGGAGATTTATTCGAAGGCTCATCCTCGCGCGTGATTTTCGCGACGAGTGGGTCCGGGAGGAATTTCAGGGAGTCCAACTGAGAACGGAGACCGGCGAGGCGGGAGTTGCCGCGGTATTGCGGTCGTTACCGTCTCGCTGCTGGGCGGTCTGGACGAGCATATGGAGTTGTTGGAATTTTTCCCAGGCAGCAGGATCGAAGGAGGGCTCCCAAGCACCGACTGATTCGGGTGTCAGTTCAGTTTCGCGCCAAGTGGCGTCCGGCTGATCGTTGAGGGATGCGTGGATGATGCGACCTGCGCGGGAGTCGTCGCGATAGATGAGGTGGAGCGCGGGGTTTGCGGGAGTTTTGGCACTCGACGAAAAAAGGAGTAGCGCGCGGGAGATCGGCGGACGCTTGGTGCCGGTGCCGGCGAGGGAAAATTTTTCGGTGCGTGCCGGGCCGGGAATTATCCGCCAGGATTTTCCGTCATAGCGGAGGATTTGAAATTGTGGAGCGGCTTCGGATTCTGGTGACCAATAACTGACGATGGCCGGATTACCGGCGGTGTCCGTCGTGATGAACGGAGGATTCATCAGATTGGATTTTTGCGAGATCCGGGCGGCGTACTCCGCGTTGTCGGCGATGATCGGCAGGGATTGAGACGATCCGTCTGTGCGCGTCCACGTCACACCACTGTCGGTGGAACGGGCATAGGCGAGGTCGTGGTTGGTGGCGACGTCGGGGGAGTCGCGCCAGTTCCACGCGAGGTGGAGCGTGCCTGTGCGATCGATGGTCATCGCCCAGTAGGGGCTGCGTTTGCCTTCACCGTCGATGAGGTTGGGCTGAACCGTGTGCCAGGTTTTCGTGGCGAGATCGTAGCGATTGAGCACAAGCGAGCCCTGGCCGGAGCGACCGTCGCGGTAGAGGAAGAGTAGATCGCCTGAGGGATGTGCGAAGAACTGCGGGTAGGTGACGTTGTTCTCGCGCTCGCCGGTCATGGGAGATTTGGGGGCGAGTTCGAGCGAGCCGGGGGCGACAGAGCGAGCGTAGTTGAGAGGATTGCCGTGGTGGTCCCAGGAAACGTGAAGAAAGCCGTCGCCGTCGATGATGAGGCTGATGGAATTGTGGGCGTCGGCGATGTTACCGCGGTGCGGAGTGCGGAGAGTTTCCCACGTATCGGAGTTCAGGGCACGGCGGGCGAGGACCATGAAGCCGTCGGCGTCGTAGAAAGCGACGAACTGGGTGTCGCCATGTGTGCAGACGGACTGGCGGATATTGGCGACGACGTTGATCGAGCTGCCGGCAAAGGCGTTGTCGGCGATGCGGGAGAGATGTGGCTCTGCGGCGAGTGCGGATGCGGACAGGGCGCAGAGGGCGGTGAGCAGGCGGAGGCGCATGGGGTTGCTCACTCAGAGTGAAACGGCGCAGGGATTTCGCCGAGAGGGATTTTTCTGGAGCGTAAAGATCCGGAGGTTCGGAGGGGGACAGGATTTACGGGATTAACAGGATTTCGGAGATCGCGGAAGCGCTGAAGGGCGAGGCGCGGAAGAGGGGCGAGGAGACGGGAGGAGTTATTTCGCTTTCAGGTCTTTGGAGGTGGCGAGGGCGATGACGCGGCCTTCGGTGCCGACGGCGCAGTAGAAGTGGTAGACGATGCCGTCGTGTTTTAGGAGCCACGGCTTGTGCGCGAAGTCTTTGTCGTAGGGTTCGCTCGGTTCGATGAGGTGTTTGCCTTCCCATTTGGTCCAATGGACGAGGTCGTAGGAGGCGGCGAAGGTGTCGAAGGCTTTGGGTTTATAGAACGCACCAAAGTAGAACATGACCCAGACGTCGTTGATCTTCGTGATCTGCGGATCGCCGCTGATGGCCCAGGCTGAGTCGCCGATATTGGAAACGACGGGACCGTGGCCGAAACGTTTCCAGGTGTGCATGTCGTCGGAGACGGCGATGCCGATGGTCTCGATGCCGCGCAGCGGGGATTTGCCGTTGTAGAACATCACGAACGGAGCACCGATGGTCTTTTGTTCGTCGCGGATGATGGCGCTCTTGTAGAGGGTGGTGTGCTCGAAGTCGCGTACGTCGAGCTGGAAGGTGGAGAGAACGGGATTTTCGGGGAGGCGTGTCCACTCCTTGATGGCCGTTGGGTCGTCGGTGTGGGCGAGGCCGATGGCGAGCGGGTCGGGCTCGTAACCTTGTTTCGCGCCACCGATGTAGGAGAGCCAGTACTGGCCGTCGTGTTTGGTGAGTTCGTGCGAGCCGTCCCATTTGGTGTCGTAGAGTGCGAGGCCGCCGTCGCCCTGCCAGGCGTCCCAGCCCTGCTTGGAGAAGCTGAGGATTTTGCCGAGGCGTTTCCACGTGAGCAGATCGTCGCTGACGGCGAGGTGGGTTTCGTAGCCGACCTTGTCCTTGTTTGCGACGAACATCATGTACCAGCGGTCGCCGTGGCGGAAGACGTTGGGGCAGTCGACGAGTTCACCTTCGTCAGGCTTGAGGACCACGCCGTATTTGTGCGGCGTCTTCACCTCGTCGTAGAGCTGCTGCATGACGGCGCTCTTCACGAGGCGCGGCTTGGCGTCGGGGAAGGGGATGACGGTGCGCGGGGTGGACGAGGACGCAGGCGTTTCAGCTGAAGCGGTGGTGGCGGCCGATTGCGCGTGAACGAGGGGCCGAGCGGCGAGCGCGGCGATCAGGGCGGTGGTAACGAGGGAAAAGCGTGGGCGCATGTCAGGCAAAGAGTGCCCGAGATTCCGTTACGCTCCGATGATGAGGGCGAGGGGAAAAGGTGTGGGGTTAACTACGTCGAGCTGGCGGCTGGCGGTTCGAGGCATTGCGCTGTAACGGCTGGTTGGGCTCTTTTATGTACTCCTGCAAAAAATCAAACGCTTCCAGCCTGGAAGTCTTGCGGAACGTATTCTCAAGCCAGGAAACGGTCTTCTCTGTTTGGGTGAATGCCAAGCGTCGTACTTTTCCGTCTTCTCTAATAAGCAAAGTACCCTCTTCCAAGGACCACACTTGCCTCTCAAGGCTGAAGATCGGTTCGGCGGTGCCATCAGCCCTGCTCCGCAAATTGCCGTCTCGGTCGCAAACGAACACGAGCAGTACTCCATCTGGCCGAAAATCATACTCAATAAATCCTCCTTCAATCGGAAGATGCAGATATCTGAAACCAAGCTCGGGCTGATTCGCCAAAGCATTGCCACCAACGAAGAGTGTTACAATTAGCGCGAGCGTCAGGGTCTTCATCTTCTGCCGAACGATCACTGGTCAGCCACGCCGAGCTGGCGACTGGAAATTTGAAACGGACGTGGTCGAGGCGTTGCGCTGTAGCGGCTGGTTCGGCTTCTTTTTCATAAGAACGCTAATAGCAAGGAGCCTACTGTCAGGCAGTCTCGAATCGCTTCTTTGGACAGATGAGAAATAGCAGCACGGGCAAGCTGCCAAAAATCGCCGTGAGCCAAAAGTCATCCCCGAATCGTCTCCAAGCCTCGATCCCGCTAGATGTAATCGAATCTGGTCCCAAGCCGTCTCGTAGAACCCAGGTAAACAAACCCGCTTGGGCGAGGTTTAATATGACTATCACCAGAGCGATCCCGATCAACCAGCGGCGGACACTTTGCTTGGCCGCGCGTGCTGCGATCCACGCGAGGAGGCATCCAATCCCGACGCATGCCCAGAACTGAACGATGAATAGCTCCATGTCTTCTCTTTTGCCGAACGATCACTGGTCAGCCACGCCGAGCTGGCGACTGGAAATTTGAAACGGACGTGGTCGAGGCGTTGCGCTGTAGCGGCTGGTTGGGCTCTTTCCGGTAGCCGACGACTCTAACTCCGGCTGTGGATTCTTCGACTAGACGCTTTCCGCACGAGGCGAGCGCTTTTCGAATGGCCGTCGTATCCTTCGTAACGACATCGATCCACTCGACCTCCCGATACTCGAACGGCTGAAAAGGGCCATCTTTGAGTCGGGTGGCGTCTAGATCGCCGGGCGTAGGAACAGACGTCCGATGCATTTGTTCCTCATCGATAAACTTCCAATCGAGATGGGTGATTTCGCCCGCTACAGCAGACAGCGCGCGCAGTGTTTTCAGCCACTTCGTGTCACTCATGAACGAGATGGAACGTTGGCGAATGGCTTTGATCTTCGCTTGGCGACGAACGTGTTCGATGGCCGTGCGTCTATGGTGCGATGATTCTTTCATGAGGGATTCTCTCCGCCCAACGTTCTCTGGTCAGCCACGCCGAGCTGGCCGACTGCAAAATTCGAAACGGGCCCAGTCGAGGCGTTGCGCTTTAACGGCTGGTTAGCCTCTTTTTTCATCGTTGGTTGGTGGTCTTACATTCGAAACGTAGAGTGCATCGCTAGCGCCGCATTTCTTGAAATTCTCTCGCGCTACCTTGAGTGACAAACGGCCATTTGGTCCGCCTCTTACTTCTTCGGCGTCGTGGTCGTCTTGGCCGTCGTCCTCCCAATAGCAGACCTCGCAAATCTCAAAACCGCCTCTTCCAAACAGCGTGAAATAACCGCAACACGGACAGCGGTAGGTTTTCTGTTTCTCTGTATCGCGTGAGACGTTTTCGAACACGACGGGCTTTCTTCGGCTAACGATCTCTGATCAGCCACGCCGAGCTGGCGGCTCGAAATTCGAAACGGACCTCGTCGAGGCGTTGCGCTGTAGCGGCTGGTTGGGCTCCGTTGTCTTCATTTTTTCTTTGGCTCGGGTGGATGCGGAAAACGAGAGCCGATCGTCCTCTTCAGAAACTCTGGATCATCTCGGTCGGCGAATCTCACTGCTAGGACGTAACCTTGCTCCCATGTCTGAAGATCTACCAGCCGCTCTTTCTTTTCGTTTTTGAGCTTACCGAGAAATGCAAACGTGCTCCGCTCCGATTCCGTCAATCGCTCCGACATATCCTCAACCGTGAAACCGAGCTGATCGACTTCAGCGATCCACGAAGTCCTTTTGTCGCGATCGATAAAGTAGAGATCACCAACTTGGCTCATGGTCTTTCTTTGCCCAACAGTGTTTATTGACCGCAACCCAGTTGGTCTTTTGCGGGACCAGCTTGAATAGTATGGGGCTTTTTTAAGTAGTTCACCATGAAGAATGCTTTTGTCTGGGTTATGCTTTTGGGGGAGATTTTTCGTCCGGCTAAAGACCAACCGACAGTTGGGGGCGGCTGTCCGTCAGGCGCCACGATCCAAGCCGTTTGTGGGTGAGAACGGAGTAGCTATCGGGTGGTTTGACTCAAGGAGCAACTGACGGACTTCAGCTAAAAGGGGGGGCGTTTATTTCTTAAGCTCTGACCGAGGAGGCGACGTTTCAGCGGGAAGTTCGGAGACGGTTTCCAAGTCCCGGTCGAGGGCGGCGCCGTCGAAGGGGATGACGATGACTTTGTTTCCGTGGCGGTCGTTGCCTTTTTCCTGATCCTTCGGGACGTCGAGCACGGCGAGGGTCACGGCGACGATGTGACCGTTTTCGAGGACGACGGCGGGGCGTTCGAGTTTGTCCCAGCGGTTGACGGTGCCGTCGGTGTAGCGGACGAAATCGACGAGCGGATCGTAGGCGAGGCCGCGGAGTGTCCAGCCGGTGATGCCGTCCTTTGATGTGAGATGATAAGCCTTACGCTGGCTCCAGCTGTTGACGACGATGTGGTAGCGGCCGCCGCTGTACCAGATGACGGGGTCCTCGAGGTCGCGTTGTTCGAGGCCGGGGATTTTCGGGTAGATGCTCGGGCCTTGGGCGATGTAGGGGCCGAGGATGCCGTTTTTGCTGATGAGCATCTGGCCGGAGCGCGGGACGATCTGGAAATCGCCGTCAGGGCGGACGATCACGGAGTAGTTGGACGCGCGTTTGCGGACGTCGCCCTCGGTCACGATGTTGCCGAGGTGAGTCCACGGGCCGTCGAGGGAGTCGGAAACGAAGACGTCGCCCTGGCGGGTCTCGCTCACGACGACGGCGTAGCGGCCATCGGGTAGTTTGAGCGCCGTGACGTTGTGGCCACGACCGTTTTGGTTGTCGGGCCACATCGGGCCGCGATCGACGTAAGGCCCCAGGAGGTTGTCGCTGATGGCGCTGACGCCGATGGAGTCGCCCCAGCCCTTGTGGCCGCGCGGTTCGTCCCAGCGCGAGGCGAAGAGACGGTATTTGCCGTCGTGACCGCGGAGGATCTGGCCGTCCCAGTAGCAGTAGCGGTTGGGGACATCCTCGAGGCCGTTGCGGGTGTCGCGTGGCAACGTTCCTGGTGCGCCCCACGTGTCGGAGGTGAGCGGGGCCTGCGCGGGAATCGGGAGGAGGTAGTCGATGAAGGATTTGGTCGGGGTGTTGGTTGAGTTAGCGGCGGTGGTCTGTGCGGATGCGGTCAGAGACGAACTGGAAAGAGCGACGAGGGAGAGGGCGATTAGTGAGAGGCGGGATTTCATGGGGTGAGGAGTCGTCGGTGTTGTGTTTTTATTCAGCGGCCATCTGGCGCGTCATGAGCAGGTAGACGAGAGCCCAGTCCTGATCGTTAGCCCACGGATCGTTGCGCTCGCCGCGGACGCCGTTGGTCGAAAATGGATAGAGATGCGCAGCGGATCCGCGGCCGTCGGCGGTGAAGAGCGAAAGGTTGGCCCACGTGACAGTGCGGGCGCGTTCCATGTAGGCGTTATCACCTGTGGCTTTGGCGTAGTGGGCGTAGGCCATGGCGTTGATGGCGCTCCAATAGTGAGGAAGCGTGTCGCCGTAGACGCGGAGTTTGCCGAACCAGTAGTCGTCCCAATGGCGGAGGGAGACTTCGTGGAGGCGATGGTCGGGTTGCTTGCCGGCGAAGGCTTCAAGCACACGGAGCTGTTGGCTCGCGCCGTCCAAGTAGCGCGCGTCGCCTGTGGCGCGATGAACTTCGAGGAGGAGCTGCACGGCGGGCGCGACGATGGACTGCTCGTAGTTCACTTCGAACGGCGGGTAGTTGGTGCCGAGCTCGAGGATGTGATCGGCATGTTCGCGGAAGCGGGTGAGAAGTTCGGTGCGCTCGGCGTCGCGTCCCGCTTTGGCGAGCGTGGCGAGGGTGTCGGTGATGGGTAGGCCGATGGCGTAATACTTCACGCCGCCGTGGGCGTAGTAGCTGCGGAGCACGCGGACGCAGCGGTCGAGTTGCTCGGTTTCGCCGGTGGCTTTGTAGAGTGCGAGGTGCAGGTGGGCGATCCAAGGGTAGTTGTAGAGCCGATGCGACGGCTGGCGGCCGACGTTGTTGAAGACGGTGCCGGTTTCGTCTTCGAGTTCGCGGGCGACGAAGGTGGTGTAACGGCGGAGACTATCGGTGAGTTCGCGGCGGAAAGCGTCGTCTTTGCAGAGCGGGAGATAGAGCGCACCGAGGACTCCCATGCAGACGCGCTCGCGGCCGGCGTTGTGGTCGTTGCGCGTGGCGTAGATTTGCTGGCCGGTTTCGTTGTCGAAGGCGAGGTAGGCGCCGTGGAGTGGATCACCGGGAGAATTGCGCTGCTGGTTGCGGACGATGAAGCGCAGGCGCGCGTCGATCAGTGTGTCGGGTGTAGCGACGATGTTGGCACGGAGCCAGGTTCGGGTGTCGCCACGGGTCAGCTCGATGCGGACTTCGTCGGGTGTGGTCGTAGGAATGGTGGCGCGCAGCGTTTTTCCTTCGAGGCGAGTGGTGAGTGTCTGGCCGTTGGCAGTGAGTTTGGCGGCGTCGAGTGACTCGGCAGAGGTGGCGGTGATTTCGAGCGGTTCGCCGGGCTGTACGGTATAACGTGAGGCGGAGAGGCGGATGACGTTTTTCTCGCGAGCGATGTTGGCGAAGAAGTCGTCCCAGCCAGTGTGCCAAAAAAGGCGCCACGCGATGGTCTTCGATTCGCCCTGGCGGAGTGTCATCGCAGCGGGATGGAGAAGGAATGTTCCGCGGTCGCCGTAGCCGGCGCCCTGCTGGCTGTAGGCGTCGAGCGAACCCTCGGTGAGGACGAGACCGAGATGCGGCGCGTAGGTGCCCATGCGGGTGGCGTTGATCCACGCGGTGCTGCCGCCCATCCACAGATGCACATGCGCGCGAGAGGTGAGGCTGAGAGCGGCGCCGGGGTATTGATCGAAGAGCGGCGCGGTGATGGCGAAGGAGCCGACGGGGAGCGCGAGTTCGGCGATGCTGGTGTTTTGAAACGTGTAGGATTCGTAGAGGCTGTCCTCGCGGAGTTCGCGGCGGACGGTGACCGTGAGCGATGGTGACTCGTAGACGGTTTCGCGAAGGTTGCCGGAGAGCTGGCGGGATTTTGCGGTGTGGAGCAGGCCGGAGTACGGCGTTTGGACAAGGCCCCACTGGCCGCCGCGGGTTTTGGCGTCGGGCGAGTTGTCGGGAGTCCATTTGGTTTTCTCCCAGTGTCCGGCGGCTCGGAGCCAGTTCATGTGATGCGGGTCGCGCGGGTTCTCGATTTTGATGAGTGCGCCGGTGTCGGTGTCGGTCTCCAGATTCCAGTCGCCGTGGGACCACGGCTCAGTCGTCGATGCGAACGAGCGCGCGTTGGCGAATAAGAAACAAAGGAGGCAGAGGAGAGTTCTTAGCACCATAGGAGGCAGGGGTTGGAACGCTGCGACAGACAGTCGTTCTTTGGAGTCGAGGAAAGGACTTTTGCCGGAGGATCGGCTCAATGGCGGACTCGGATGACGGTAAGAAAGTTTTCGCGTGGGCGAAACTCTACCGTGGGGTTCGGTCGAACAACGCGCGGGGGGACGGAGCGTTCTACTTCGAGGCAAGCGGAGGCGCGCACCCGAGGTGTGGTCCTAGAGGGCGTTGCGTCGCGGGCAGTTCTATCGAGGCGCGGGTGAACGCGGGAGTTTTGGCATGGGTTCGCCGAATTGGAGAGCACCCGCATCGGGGTGTGTCGCGTTGGAAGCGTCGATGGAAATTCCGGGGAGGTTGAATGGGCGCAGGTCTTGGCCGCGGCTGCGTGCCGGGCTGTCGGGTTTCAGGGCGAGATTGCCGGTGGTGCCGTCGACGAAACCGGGGATGCTGTCGGTGATCCAGATGCTGTGGCGGTCGAGGCCTGCTTTTTCGGCCATCGCGACGCCGTCGGCCCAGTGATCTTTTTTATTGGAGGAGTTTTCGGCGGGTTTCCGGACGAAGACGTTGTGGTCGCCCTGCCAGTCGGGAAGCGGGTATTTGGCGCCGGTGCCGGTGGCCTGGGCGACCCAGGTGCGGCACCAGTGGAGGTTGTTCACGAAGTGATAGTGCGGCGTCGAGATGGGGGCGCCTGCTGGGTAGTTCATGGTGACGGCGGCGTCGGAGGTCGTGGTGTTGTGATAGACCCAGACGGTGACGGGAGCGGGGCCTTTGGCGCTGGCCCAGTTGCGGAGATCTTCGCCGTTATCGAGAAAGAGATTCCGATAGATGTAGAGCGGGCCGGACTGGGCATCTTTGATGCGGCAGGCGCAGCGGGCGTGTTCGATGATGTTGTCGTGCCACTGGGAGTTGGTTTGTCCACCGGAGGTTTCCAGCGCGTCGTCGAAGATGTTGAGGAGGCGGTTGTGATGGACGCGGACGAAAGAGTTTTGCTCGGGCGTGCCGGGGAAACCGGATTGGATGCCGTCCCAGTGGTCGTGCACGAAGTTGTCGTGGACCTCGTGGTGTCCATCGCTCTCGGCGATGCGCACGGCGTAGCGGTCGTAGAAGCCGGCGTTCTTACACGCGACCCACGCGTCCCACTGGCCGGGGCGGCGGAAGTCAGAACCAGCGTAGGGATCGTAACTGATTTCGTTGTAGCGGATGAGGCAGCGGGCGGAGCCGCGACCGATGTGGATGCCGTAGTCGATGCGCTTGATGACGCAGTGCTCGATGGTGAGGTCGCTCGTGTTTTCCGCGAGAATGCCGAAGGCGCTGTTTTGCAGCTGCAGGCCGCGAATCACGCAGTGGCTGGAGTCGATTATACGGATGACGGGTTCGCGCGGAGCAATGACGATGCTCATCGTACGTGGATCGCGTTCGTGCTCGAAGCGGATCAACAAGTCGCGACCCTTGTGGCGGTACATCGCAACGGCGCGCACGCCTTTCCAGCCGGAGGGGCCGACGCCGTCTTTGAAGATTTGAGGCCAGCGCAGGTTGTCGCGCTCGGAGTGAGGCAGCGCGGGGTCCGTGCGTTTTTCGTCGATCGTGGTGATGACGCCATCGTCGGCGACCACGGTGAAGGGCACAAAGTCGACGGAAGTCCGATAAACGCCGGGGGCGATTTCCGAGGCGGGGATCCAGTTCAGGGTCACCTCGGAACTTCCATCGAGGATGACTCCGGATTCTCCTTCGATGGTGAGTGGCGCGGACGGCTCGCCGCGGTGTTTGAGCGTGAGTCGTTCGCGGTAGAGGCCGGGGCTGATCTTGATCACGTCTCCGGGTTTGGCGGCGTCGATGGCGGACTGGATGGAGGTGTACTGACCTGCAATGGCGGACTGGCGATTGACCGTGAGCGTTTTTGCGGTGGCTGACGACGGCGAGGCCGATATCAGAAGAGCGAAGGTGAGCGCGAAAAATGGGTGACGGAGAAAGCGGCGGCGCATGGGGCGGAAGTGACGTGCCGAACGAGGGTTGAAAATCGCGGAGTGTTTGCGAGGTCTTCCAGTCGGTGCGTCAGAAAGAAATATCCCCCAGCGACGTAGCGCAACGAACGGAAGTATGCGTCACTTCACGTTGAAGGCAGGGTTCCAGGCCACTTCCCAGAGGTGTTGGTCGGGATCTTGGAAATAGCCTGCGTAGCCGCCGTAGAAGGTGTCGTGCGGTTTCTTGATGATGGTCGCGCCTGCTTTGGCTGCTTGGGCCAGCACGGTGTCGACCTCCTGTTTTGAAGCGACGTTGTGCGCGAGGGTGACGTTGGCCGGAGCGGGTGCGCTCCTGGGAAGGCCGGTGTCGTGAGCGATGCTGGTGCGCGGCCAGAGGGCGAGTTTCAGGCCTGATTGGAGTTCGAAGAATACAACCGCGCCGTGTTCGAATTCACTGCCGACGATTCCTTCGGTAGTTAAGCCGAGGCCGTCGCGGTAAAAGGCGAGCGAGCGTTTGAGATCATCGACTCCGAGGGTAATGAGGGAAATGCGCGGTTTCATCGCGCACGGTTCTCAGAGTTTTCTGGACGTCAAAGCGCAGTCGTCGATGACGAGAGGGGAGAATCGGAGGCGCGCACTAGAGGTGCGGCCCTATAGGGACGGAGGTCGCGAATTATGCGTAGCGGCGTTTGAGCTCGGTAATCGAACCGGTGATGAGTTGCGCGAAGATGGATTTATCGAGGTCGGCGAGGCGTTTGAAGTAGAGGCAGGCTTTGCCCATTTTGTATTTTCCGAGCTTGGAGAGCAGGGATTGTTGTTCGTTTCCTTCGGCGAGCACGTAGATCACGAGCTCACGGCCGCGGATGGCGAAACCGGTCAGTGGTGCCTCGCCGGTGCGGCCGCTTTCGTAGGTGTAGCGGTAGGATCCGTAGCCGACGATGCTCGGTCCCCACATTTTCGGGGACTGCTTGGTGATTTTTTTGAGGAGCGCCATCAGCGCCTTGCAGTCGGCGCGCTGCTGGTCGTCGGCGCGTGAGTCGACGTAGTCTTCGATGCTGGCCGTGGTGGGTTTGGTTTTGTTTTCGGCCATGGGATCGGAGACGGAATTTTTTACAGAAGGTAACGGAGCGGACGGAGGTGGAGTTTGGACAGGATTTACGGGATTAACAGGATTAGATGCGGAGGAGGCGCGCCTTTACGGGCGGATGACGGCGATGATGTCGCCGGCGTTGACGGGTTTTCCCTCGGTGCAGCGGATTTCGACGATTTCGCCGGGCTCGGTGCTGAGGACGGAGATTTCCATCTTCATCGATTCGAGGATCACGATGGCCTGATCGCGGGTGATTTTGTCGCCGACGGCGGCGGTGATTTTCCAGACGTTGCCGGGGACCTGGGCGGTGATGGCTTTGCAACCGGCCGGGATCGCGGTGGCGTCTGAGGCGCTGGCGGAGGCGGATTCGTTTTCGGCGGAGAAATTGAGCTGGCCCGAGATTTCCCAGCGGTGACGTTCGGCGTCGAAGGACGCTTGTTGTTTGGTTTTGAATGCGGTGATCGAGGCCGAGTTATCGGTCAGGAATTTTTGGTAGTCGCGCAGGCGGAAGGTTTCTTCTTCGATGCGGAGCTTGAAGCGGCCGAGCGGGAAATCTTCGCGGAACTTCAGGAGCTCTTTGGGCGAGCATTCGTAGAAGCGGACCTGGTCAAAGAAGCGAAGGAGCCAGGGCTTGCCGTCCTTGAAGTCGGCGGTCTGGCGCCAGCGGTTCCACATCTGCACGGTGCGGCCGATGAATTGGTAACCGCCAGGGCCTTCCATGCCGTAGACGCACATGTAGGCGCCGCCGATGCCGACGGCATTCTCGGGCGTCCAGGTGCGGGCGGGATTGTACTTGGTGGTGACGAGACGGTGGCGCGGATCGACGGGGGTGGCAACGGGGGCGCCGAGGTAGACGTCACCGAGGCCGAGGACGAGATAGGACGCGTCGAAGCAGATGCGTTTCACGTCGTCGATCGAGTCGAGGCCGTTGATGCGGCGGATGAACTCGATGTTGCTCGGGCACCACGGCGCGTCCTTGCGGACGGTCTGCATGTACTTGCGGATGGCGAGCAGCGTGGACTCGTCCTCCCACGAGAGCGGCAGATGAACGATGCGCGTGGGGACCTCCATGTCGTCGACACCAGGAAGGTGTTTTTCGGCCTCGATGAGCGTTTCCATCAGGCGTTCGATGGGGAGGATGCGGCTCTCGTAGTGGATCTGGAGCGAGCGAATTCCAGGCGTGAGATCGAGGAGGCCGGGTGTGTGGTTGTCGGCCAGCCACTGCATGAGCGCGTGGACGCGGAAGCGGAGATTGAGGTCGAGGACGAGCGGGCCGTATTCGACGAGGAGGTACTTGTCGCCGGAGCGGCGGTAGGCGACCGCGGGTGTGCCGGGTTTTTCGGGGATGCGGTGCAGAACCGGAGACTCCGGCGGGATGGGGGAAGCGGGCGGAGTCTTTTTCGTCTTCGGAGAAGGGGGCGCGAGCTGAAGTGTTTCGATGGCTGCTTCCTGTGCGGCTTCGCGGATGCGGGCTTCGGCGGCGGTGATGACTTGGAAGCGGACTTTGTCACCGGGCTTGAGCTGGCCGATTTTCCAGAGGTCGGCGGCGATGATGGTCGCGGGGCAGACGAATCCACCGAGGCTGGGACCATCGGGACCAAGGATGATCGGCATGTCGCCGGTGAAATCGATGGTCCCGATGGCGTAGGCGTTGTCGTGGATGTTGGACGGATGCAGTCCGGCCTCGCCGCCGTCTTTGCGCGCCCAACGCGGCTTGGGGCCGATGAGGCGGACGCCGGTGCGTGCGGAATTGAAGTGGACCTCGTAGGTCGACGAGAAGAGATCGGCTATGTCGTCGCGTTGGAAGAAATCAGGAGCGCCGTGCGGGCCGTAGAGGACGGAGATTTCCCAGTCGCGTGTGTAGGCAGGGATGAGAGACGGAGGGAGTGTCTCGCGAAGGGACGAAGGTTGCGAAGGAGAGGAGAGTATGGGCGAGGTGAGGCGGAGAACGTCTCCGGTGCGGAGGGCGCGGCCGGCGTGGCCGCCGAACTGGCCGAGGGTGAACGTGGATTTGCTGCCGAGATAGTCGGGAATGTCGAAGCCACCGGCGATAGCGAGGTAGGCACGCATGCCTGCGCTTGAAACAGTGCCCACGCGCAACGTCTGTCCGCGCCGGATGGTGTGCGTTTGCCAAAAGGCGAGCGGCTGGTCGTCGAGGGTGGCGTTGGTGGCGGCGCCGGTGAGGGCGATGACGGCGTCGGTGTTGAAGACGAGTGTCGGGCCGGTCAGCGTGATTTCGAGCCCAGCGGCGGAGGGTGGGTTGCCGACGAGGCGGTTGCCGAGGCGGAAGGCGAGGGCGTCCATCGGGCCGGAGGGCGGGACACCGACATCCCAGTGGCCGAGGCGGCCGGGATAATCCTGAACGGTGGTTTGGGTGCCGCCTTCGAGGACGGAGATAGTCGGCGCGGAGTACGGGAGTTTTTCGAGGAAGCGGGTGGTGACTTTTCCTGCGCGGAAGCCGTCGGAGGCTGCGATCTGGCGGAGATAGAGGAGATTGGTTTCGAGACCGGAGACGTGGGTGTCGGCGAGCGCCTGCTCGAGGCGGGCGAGCGCTTCGGTGCGGTCGGCGCCGCGCACGATGATCTTGGCGATCATCGGATCGTAGAACGGGCTGACCTCGCTGCCGCGGGCGATCCACGTCTCGATGCGCGCGCCGCGCGGGAAGGTCATCTCGGTGAGCGTGCCGGTGGAGGGCTGGAAGTTTTTACCTGGGTCTTCGGAGTAGAGACGGACCTGGATCGAAGCACCCGAGGAAGCGCGGCGGAATTTGGAGAGATCAAGTTCGCCTGCGGCTTGTTTGACCATCCACTCGACGAGATCGATGCCGGTGACTTCCTCGGTGACGCCGTGTTCGACCTGGAGGCGTGTGTTTACCTCGAGGAAATAGAATTCGTTGGTGGCGTCGTCGTAGACGAATTCGACGGTGCCTGCGGATTCGTAGCCGACGGCGCGGCCGAGGCGCTCGGCGCAATCGAGCAGGCGCGTGCGCGTGGCTTCGGGGAGATTGGGTGCGGGGGTTTCTTCGATGATCTTCTGATTGCGACGCTGAATGGAGCACTCGCGTTCGCCGAGGGCGACGACGTTGCCTTTGCCGTCTCCGAAGATCTGGACCTCGATGTGGCGGGCGCGCTCGACGTATTTTTCGAGGTAGATGCCGGAGTCCTTGAAGTTGCTGCGACTGAGGCGATCGACGGTGGCGAAGGCAGCGGGGAGGTCGTCGGCTTTCCAAATGAGAGACATGCCGATGCCGCCGCCACCGGCGGTGCTCTTGAGCATCACGGGGAAACCGATACGTGCGGCCTCGCGGAGGGCTTCGTCGGCGGAGGAAAGCAGGCCGGTGCCGGGAAGGAGTGGGACGTTTTGTTCTTTGGCAACTTCGCGCGCGGTGTGTTTCAGGCCGAAGCGGCGCATCTGGTCGGGCTTGGGGCCGATGAAGACGATGCCGGCCGCGGCGCAGGCTTCGGCGAAGGCGGCGTTTTCGGATAGGAAACCGTAGCCGGGGTGAATGGCTTGCGCGCCGGTTTGCTTCGCAACCTCGAGGATTTTTTCGACGACGAGGTAGCTCTGCGCGGCGGGAGGCGGTCCGATGAGGACGGCTTCGTCGGCCTGGTCGACATGGAGAGACGCGGCGTCGGCCTCGGAGAAGACAGCGACGGACTTGATGTTCATGCGCCGGAGCGTGCGCTCTATGCGGCAGGCGATGGTGGCGCGATTGGCGATAAGGACTTTGGTGAACACAGGCGGAAAGTTTTTAACCACTAATGCACACTGAAGGACACTAATGGCAGAGGAAGAGTCGCGGCGTGAAGCCGCTCCTACAGTTTACGGATTCCAGAGGAGGACTTCGATGGATGTGGGGTTCCAGCCGTTGCAGGGATTGTTGAGCTGGGGGCAGTTGGAGATGATGCAGATGACGTCGCGTTCGGCGCGCATCTCGACGTACTTGCCCGGGGCGGAAAGGCCGTCGGCGAAGGTGAGTTGTCCGTCGGGTGTGACGGGGACGTTCATGAAGAAGTTGATGTTGCAGGTGATGTCGCGCTTCCCGAGTTCGCAGCCGCATTCCTGTGCGCCGCGGATGAAGCTGTCGCGGCAGGCGTGCATGAACTCCTTCTCGTGGGCGTAGCGCATGGTGTTGCTCTCGCGTGAGCACGCGCCGCCGAGCGTGTCGTGGCGGCCGCAGGTGTCGGCCGTGATGGTGAGAAGGATGTCGCCTTCGGTGGACATCAGCTTCGTGCCGGTCGTGAGGTAGAGCGCGCTCTGGTGGCGGATGGTGTCGGAGGCACTGTAACGGTTTTCCGGATTCGCGGCGTCAAGGAAGAGTGTGTCGGCGGCCTGATTGCCCTCGATGTCGACGATGCGGAAGGTCTGGCCGCGCTTGATCGTGTGGGCCCAATAGTCACCGGCGAGGACGGTGGCCCGGTAGGTGGCGGTAGACGGAGAGAGTGGACTGGAAGTCATGACCGGAGGGCGTGGTAGAGCTCGGTGGTTTCGAAGGCGCGGACGTTTTCCGGGCGCGAGTTGCGGCACGGGTCGTCGGGCGTGGGTGGTGGCGAGGCGAAGACTTCGAGTTGGATGTTGCGTGGGTGGTAGGTCGGGTCCGGGTCGAAGGGGTGCTGGCAGGTGTTGAGGACGACGAGGGTGTTGAGCTCGAAGCGGAGTTCGATGAGGTCGCCCTTCTTGGAGTTGTTCGGGACGAAGCTGAGGCGGCCGGTGTCGTCGGAGACGAGTTTGCTGAAGAGGTTCAGGTTGGGGACGAGGTCGCGTTTGCCGAGGCCCCATTTGGCGAGCTCGATGAGGAAGCTCTCGTGGGCGTTGCGGTGATAGTCGTTGTGGGCGGCTTGGTAGGTTTTCTCGCCGTACTTTGTGGCTACGGATTTTTTGTCGGAGCAGCCGCCGACGGTGTCGTGCCAGCCGACGGTGTCCTTCGTGATCGAGGCGAGAATGCGGCCCATGTCGGAGTGGAGGCAGTAGGGGGCGCGGAGGTAAAAGATGTGCTGGCCCTTGAGCGTGTCGGGCATGTTGTAGCGTTCGCTGGGGACGTCGGCGTTGTAGAGGAGCATGCCAACGTTGGCGCCGCCTTCGAGGTCGGTGAGGCGCAGGGTTTTTCCGCGGCCGATCACGCCGGACCAGAGGCCGGAGTGGGTCAGGGTTTTGCTTAGGATGAGCGGCGGCGAAACGGACATGGCGGAAAGTTTTTGGACAGGATTACAGGATGAACAGGATTATGAGTGTTACGAAATGTGATAAAAGTGTTACTGGTGGGCAAGACGGGAGATGATGGGATGGATGTTTTTTTGGCGGATGGTTAGTGGGCGGAGTCCAACCGGCGGGTTAGGGATAACCCGCTCTACCTTAGAGCAAGGGCGGCATTGCGGATGCCGTGAGGTTCAGCTTGCCGTTCTTTACTCCGCGGACGGTGACGAGTTCGTCGGCGAGTTTCTGGAGTTCTTTCGCCGGGCCCTGTACGAGGAGGACTTCCATATAGTTATGGTCCTCGAGGTGCACGTGCATGCTCGAGACGACCATAAGGTAGTACTTGTGCTGGATGGCGGCGAGGCGCTGCTGAAGACCGCGCTGGGTGTGGTCGTAGACGAGGCTGATCGTGCCGGCGACGGACTCGGTTCCGAGCTGGCTGGCGTATTCAACAAGTCCATCGCGGGCGAGCGCCGCGACAGCCTGGGAGCGGCTCGCGTAACCGCGGCGCGCGACCATCGTGTCGAGCTCGTCGAGAAGGCTCTCGGGGAGAGAGACGCTGAAGCGCGTGATCTTGTCGGATTTTTTCTTCTTGGGCATGGGCGCGGAGACTTTGGAAGAAACCATGTCGGACGAGGTGCGCGAGGGCGAGTCTGTTGAGGCGGGAATCACGAAAAGTTAACCGGTGAACGATTGATGAGCGGGAGTGATCGATACGATGAGCGATTTGCGGTTTGAGGATTATTCAACGTCGTCGCCCGATTGTGTGAGGCGAATGATGGGAAGGGTGTCGGTCGCGGTTGTGTCAGCGGATGCCGAGGTGGGTTGCGATGGGTGGATGAGTGCGTCGATGCGAGCGCGGGTGGCGAGGAATTCGGGAGACGTGAACTGTGAGGGTGTGCGCGGGCGCGGAACGGGGACTTCGATGAGTTCGTCGATGCGGCCGGGGTTGGCTTTGAGGACGAGGATGCGGTCGGCGAGGTAGATGGCTTCGTCGAGGTCGTGCGTGATGAAGAGAATCGTGACGTCTACATTCTTCCAGATTTGCAGGAGGTGTTTCTGCATCTGGGCACGCGTCTGGGCGTCGAGCGCGCCGAACGGTTCATCCATCAGGAGAATGCGCGGGTTGTTGGCGAGGGCGCGGGCGATGGCGACGCGTTGCTTCATGCCGCCGGAGAGCTGGTTCGGGTAGGCGTCGGCGAATTTGGTGAGGCCGACGAGTTCGATCCACTGGAGGGCTTCGCGGCGGGCTTCGGCGGAATCGGTGCCGCGCATGAGCGGGCCGAACATCACGTTTTGCGTGACGGTTTTCCAGGGGAAGAGCGTGTAGCCTTGGAAGACCATGCCGCGCTCGGGACCGGGACCGTGGACTTCTTTTCCGTCGAGGAGCAGGCGTCCGGAGGTGGGCGTATCGAGTCCGGCGAGGAGTCGAATGAGTGTGGATTTGCCGCAGCCGGAGGGACCGAGGATGCAGACGAATTCGCGCCGGTGGGTGACGAAGTTGAGGTTCTCGATCGCGGTTGTCTCGGTGCCGTCGGGCTTGGTGAAGCGGCGGGTGAGATTTTCGACGGTGAGGACGACGGGGCGTTCTTTGAGTTTTGCGAAACGGGCGGCGACTTCGGGGGACTGGGCGCGGTAGTCGGGAAGTGGTGACGCGGAGGGGCTCATGAGCGGGCCTCCCAGGATGCGGTTGGGATGGCCGGAGATTTGGGCGAGGCGGTAAGCGGCGTCTGGCGGCTGGAGAAGAGACGGACGATGAACGCGCGGATGCGACTGGGGCGCTGGGTTTCCCAGGGGAAGAGGCGCTTGCCGACGAAGGCGAGGATCTGGTCGGTCGCGAGGCCGAGGAGACCGATCATGATGATGGCGGCGTAGACGTTTTCGAAGTTACGGTACTTGGCCTGCTGATTGATGAAGAAGGTGATTCCTGAGCTGACGCCGACGACCTCGGCGACGATCAAGTAGGTCCAGGCCCAACCGAGGAGGATGCGGGTGTCGGTGTAGAGCTCGGCGAGTTTCGACGGGACGATGACGTGAAGCACGAGGCGGAAGCCGCGGCAGCCGAGAGTCTGGGCTGCTTCGAGGAGAGCGGGGTCGGTGCGGCGGATGGTGTTGGCGACGACGAGGACCTGTTGAAAGAACGTGCCGATGAAAATGATGGCGATCTTCGGCGCGTCGTTGATGCCGAGGACGGCGACGGCGAGGGCGCCGAAAGCGGGCGCGGGCATGTAGCGGATGAAGTCGATGACGGGTTCGCCGACGCGGGACCAGAGCGCGTAGGCGCCGCAGAGGATGCCGAGCGGGATGCCGATGGCGGAGGAAATGACGAAGCCCCAGAAGATTGTCTGGATGCTGCGCCAGAGACTTTCGTGGAGCCAGACGTCGCCGCGGAGTTTGGGCTCGGTCGTGAAGGCGGTGTAGAAAGCCTGGGCGACTTTGTGCGGCTCGGGGAGGAAGACGGGATTGGCGCGGGTACCGGTGGCGGCGGGTTGTCCGGCGGCGAGGGCCTTGGTGTTTTCGGTGGCGAAGGCGGCGCGTTCAACGAGGAGTCCGGGACGGAACCAAGAGACACCGCCGGGGTTCTCGATTTTCACCATCGGGTGCCAGATGAACGGCGTGTAGCTGACGGCGCACCAGAGGAGCAGCGGGAGCAGGAAGGAGCAGATGCCGAGGAGCAGGCGGCGGCGCGAACTGAGGGGGTGCTGGATCGCGAACCAAGGGGAGCGGGCGGGCATGGAGGAGAATGACCAGTGACCGAGTGACCAATGGCCAGTGGGAAAATCCGAAGGTCGAAGGCCGAATGACAGATCGCGAAGACGGTAGTTAGTAGTTCGGAGGACGAAGGTGAGTGTCTCGCGAAGGGACGGACGGGGACGAAGGGGTTTGCGTGAAACGCGGTTAGGGAGACGCGCTTCACGCGGAGAGGAAAAGGACGACACGGAGGTCGTCCCTCCAAGGGTGAGACGGAGCGGCCCGGCGTGTGCGGATTATTTCTTAAGGGCGTCGGCGGTGAGGGTCGCGTCGATGTAGGAGGCGACGGGCTGGGATTCTTTGTAGACGCCGTTCTTCACGTTGAAGTCGTCAGCGATCTTGGAGGAACCGGCGATGGAGCCGAAGGTGTCGGTTTTGCCGGAGATGATTTTGGTGCTTTGCGCGAGGGTGAGGAGCTTGGTGCCGGACATGAAGGCGGCGTATTCCTTGGCGTCGACGCCGGCGCGGGCGGCCATGATTTTGATGCCGTCGTCGCGGGTGGCTTCGTCGTTCAAGTAGGCGACGATCTTGTCCCAGACGCCGACGAATTTGACCCAGTCGGCGCGGTTTTGGGCGAGGCTTTGCGGACTGACGGCGACGGTGTCGTAGATGAGGCCGGGCTCATCGGCGCTTGAGTAGACGGACTTCGAGCCGGCGACGGCCTTGAGGGCCTGGCCGGAGTTGGGTTGCCAGGCGGCGACGGCGGCGACCTGGCCGGAAGCGAGGACTTGTGGCGTCTGGTTGGTGGGCGTGGGGACGAGTTCGACGTCAGACTCGGTCATGCCGGCTTTCTTGAGGCCGTTGAGGAGAAGGAGGTGGTCGACGAAGCCGACTTCGACGGCGATTTTTTTGCCTTTGAGGTCCTTGAGGGAGCCGATGCCGGGCTGGGCGACGATCATGTCGTTACCGTTGGAATAATCGGTCACGAGGATCATGACGTTCTTTGCGCCGTTGGCGCCGGTGACGAGGGCGTCGCCGTTGGTGACCATGACGGCGTCCACTTTGCCGGCGGTGAAGGCCTCCATCGACGGACCGTACTCGAACCAAAGGAGTTCTACTTCGATACCCGCTTGTTTGAACCAGCCCTTTTCAGCGGCGATGGCGAAGGCGGTCCAGCCGGGCCAGTCGGAGTATGCGACTTTGAGTGGGGCGGCGGCGGCGCGGGAGAGAAGGAGGGCGGCGAAGGCGAAACCAAGCGTAAGGCGGCGGAGGGAACGCGGGACGGAGATCATGGGTTGTGTTACTTTTTGAGCAAATCGTGTTACGCCGGACGATTGAGCAAGGGATGTGCCATTGACGGAAGTTGGGCAAAAGTGAGCAGATCGGAGCAGGGCGGGGAGGTAGTTTGTAGTTGGTAATTGGTAGTTGGGGATGGGATGGGAGAAAATCGGGGGAAGGCGTCGGGTTGTTTTGACGGGAGGAGGTGGGCACTCGGGAAGGTGGACGAGGTCGGCCAGAGAATCATGGACCTCGTTTCCGGCTGTCCGTTTTGGATCATCAAGAATGGTTTCCTGGAAGTTTACCCGGCGCTCCGGGAGAATCTGGAGTGCGACGTGGCGGTCATCGGCGGGGGTGTGAGCGGGACGTTGATTGGGTACCGGCTGGCGGAGGCGGGTGTGGACGCGGTGATGCTCGACAAACGCGACATCGCGACGGGGAGCACCGCGGCGAGCACGTCGCTGTTGCAGTATGAGACGGATTTTTCGCTGGGGAAGTTGAGTGAACAGCTGGGAGAAGAGAGTGCGGTGCGCGTTTACCGGGCGTGTCGTGGGGCGGTGAAAGCGGTTGGTGTGCTGGCGCGACGGGTGAAAGGCGGTGATTTCACACCGCGGGACAGTCTTTACTTGGCGAACACGCGGCGGGAGGTGGCGGGGTTAAAACGCGAGCTCGAGCTGAGGAAGCGGCATGGTTTCGATGTGAGCTGGTGGTCGCGGAAGCGGATCATTGCGGAGAGTTCTCTGCCGCATTATGCGGCGATTGAGAGTCACGACGCGGCGGAGATCGATGCGTTTGAGTTCACGCATGCGGTCGTGAAAGCGGCGTCGGGCATGAAGCACGGGCTGAAGGTTTTTGATCGGACGGCGGTGACGTCGTGGAGGAGGATTGGGGGCGGAAGTGTGAAGGGGAGTGGCGGATTTTTGCTGGAGACGGCGCAGGGATTTCGCGTGAAGGCGCGGAAACTTGTGGTGGCGGCGGGGTATGAGTCGTTGAATTTTTTCAGAAGAAAACCGGCGAAGTGTCACAGCACGTATGCGCTGGTGACGGAGCCGCTGGAGGAACTGACGGGCTGGCCGGGGAAGCGGCTGATCTGGGAGACGGCGCGTCCGTATGTTTATGCGCGGACGACGGAGGACGGGCGGGCGATCATCGGCGGGTACGACGAGGAGTTTCGCGATCCGCGGAAGCGTGATGCGTTGCTGGTGGCGAAGACGGCGGCGTTGAAGCGGCGGTTCGGGCAGTTGTTTCCGAAGATCCGGTGCGACGTGGCGTTTTCGTGGACGGGGACGTTTGCGGAGACGAAGGATTCGCTGCCGTATGTTGGGGAGGTGCCGGGGCGGGCGGGGATTTATTTTGCGCTGGGGTATGGCGGGAATGGCGTGATCTTCAGCGCGCTGGCGGCGGAGATTATTCGGGATGCGATCGTGGGGGGAATGAATGAACTGGCGGAGGTGTTTCGGTTTGGGCGGTGAGGAAGGACGGAGTTTGGGACAGGATTTCAGGATTAACAGGATTGGGGGAGGCGGAGAGGCGGGATCGCGGAAGCGCGGAGGGGAGGAAGCGCTGAAAATGAGGGCGATGGAAATGCGACGGGGTGGCGAGCCGGTGGGATCGGGGAAATCGCGGCGTGAAGCCGCTCCTACAAGGGGAGGTCTCGAGCGACCGCGTCTTAAGTGACGCGGTTACGGGCGCGATGACGGACTAGTCGCGCTGGCGGGAGTCGATCACGAGGGTGACGGGGCCGTCGTTGACGAGGGCGACTTTCATGTCGGCGCCGAATTCGCCGCGGGCGACGGGGCGGCCGAGAGCGGTCTCGATTTGTGCGAGGAAGTTTTCGTAGAGGGGGCGCGCGAGGTCGGGTTTGGCGGCGTCGTTGAAGGAGGGGCGGGTGCCTTTGCGCGTGCTGGCAATGAGCGTGAACTGGCTGATGACGAGGATGCCTCCGCCGATGTCGCGGACGGAGCGGTTCATGAGTCCGGCGTCGTCGGGGAAGATGCGGAGCGCGGCGGCTTTTTCCGCGAGCCAGCGGACGTCGTCTTCGGTGTCACCGGCGGCGACGCCGAGGAGAATCAGGAGGCCGCGGTCGATGGCGCCGCGCATGGTGCCGTCGATGGTGACGCTGGCGGAGGAGACGCGTTGAAGGACGAGTTTCACGCTGCGGAGAGCAGCGTGAAAGGGGGCAAGGGCCAAGTAACAAGTGGCAAGAGGTAGAGCGCCGCTGGGCGGCGCGAAATTGCAAAGGCCAAAAGACCAAACGCCAAAGAAAACTCAGGGAGTGGCGGGCAGATCGGATGCAGCTGGCTGCCTCCCTGCTTTCTTTTCTTTTTCGCGACGGATGGCTTCTTCGATCTGCAAGCGACTTTTTCTTCGCTCTTCCTGCATGGCGAGAATGCTGGAGACCACAGAGTCTTTGGGGAAATGGGTACGGATCACTTCGAAGATTTCACTGCTGGCATTATCAAAATCTTCGCCGTTTAGGGGCTCACCATCTTTGCGGAAAATGACAATGTCGCATCCGAAGCAGAAGTCGGCGTTGATAACATGACTGCCGTGGTGAAACCGCACTCTCGCATTGTAGGTCGGCATGCATGCTTTTGCCGAATTCCACTTGTAGGTCTTTTCGTCGCTCAGCTTTGAACTGAGAAGGGCTGCTTCCTCTGCGGAGAGCTTCTGGTATTTCCCCTCGCGGTATTTCGTCGGGTGTTTCCGGCTGAACCAAGGTTTCTTGGGATAGAGAATGCAGGCTTCGACCCATTCGGGAGAAGTCACGATCTCTAAGTTTTCCGGTGTACGGAAAAACAGGGCCATATCCGGACGCATTTCCTCACCGCGGGAAAACGCGGCAAGGAACAGGAAGAGCAGAAGATGCCGGAGGCCCTTCATGGAGCGACAGGCGCTCAAACCATCGGCACGTGTGGTTCGATGTCGGCTTCGTAGTCGATGCCGGGGAGGCCGAAGCCGAACATTTTGAGGAATTCGGTGCGGTAACCGGCGATGTCGGTCAGCGAGGCGAGGTTCTCGGTCGTGAGCTGGGGCCAGATTTTTTTGACCTCTTCCTGGACGTCGGGGCGCATCTCCAGGTCGTCGATACGGACGCGGCCGCCGTCGTCGAAGTTGAGCGCGGAGCCGTTGTACATCTGCGTGGCGAAGAGGCGCTGGATTTGTTCGATGCAGCCTTCGTGGGTGCCGCGCGCCTTCATGAGCTTGTAGAGGATCGAGATGTAGAGCGGGACGACGGGGATCGCGGAGCTGGCCTGGGTGACGAGCGCTTTGTTGACGGAGATGAAGGCGCGGCCGTAACCGTGGGCTTTGAGTTTCGCGTCGAGCCGTTTGGCGGCGCGCTCGAGGTCGTTTTTGGCGAGGCCGATGGTGCCGTTTTTGTAGATGGCCCAGGTGACTTCGGGTCCGATGTAGGAGTAGGAAACGGTGGTGGCGCCGGGGGCGAGGACGTTGGCCTCGAGGAGGGCGTCGATCCACATTTCCCAGTCTTCGCCGCCCATGACGGCGGTGGTGTCGGCGATCTCGGCTTCGTTGGCGGGCTCGATGGAGATTTCGCTGACGATGCCTTTGTCGGTGTCGACGGTCTTGTTGGTGTAGGTCTGGCCGACGGGCTTGAGGCAGGATTTGTGGACAACGCCGGTTTTCGGATGCGTGCGGCGCGGCGAGGCGAGGGAGTAGACGACGAGGTCGACCTGGCCGAGGTCGGCTTTGATGGTCTCGATGGCCTGCTTCTTGATGTCGTCGGAGAAGGCGTCGCCGTTGATGTTCTTGGCGTAGAGACCGGCGGAGCGGGCGGCGTTAGTGAAAGCGATGGTGTTGTACCAGCCTGGGGTGGCGGGGCGGCCCTCTTCGGAGGGGCGCTCAAAGAAGATGCCGAGGGTCGCGGCCTGGCAGCCGAAGGCGGAGGTGATGCGCGAGGAGAGGCCGAAGCCGGTGGAGGCGCCGATCACGAGGACCTTCTTGGGGCCGTTTTTGAGGGGGCCTTTGGATTTCACGTAGTTGATCTGCTCCTGGATATGAGCAGCGCAACCGGCGGGATGGGCAGTGACACAAACGAAGCCGCGGACTTTGGGTTTGATGACCATGGTTTGTTAAGGAAGGGGGAAAGAAAGGGGCGGGGAAAGGGGAAATTTCTTGGGAGAAATCCGGAGGTGGAGGCCGAAGGAGGAGGAATGACCAATGAACAATGACCAGTGAACAATGACGGAGGCCGGAGGCGCGGACCAGAGGTCCGGCCCTACACGATCAGAGCTTGCCGGTGGCGATGACCGGGCCTTCGGGTTTTGCGGCGCCGCCCTTGGCTTCGCGCGTTATGGTGAAAGCGGTAGCGGACGTGGTGTTTTGAGAAGGATGAAAGGGCACGCGTGCCGCGCCGTTTTCTTCGACGGTGAAAACGCCGCCGTTGACGGGTTCGGTTTGGGCGGAATCGGTCAGCCAGAGTTGATAGTCCTGGTCGGTTGGAAGGAATGGGAGTTTGTCGACGGAAAGGATGCCTTCCTGTCTGTGGAGATTCCAGACGGCGATGACCGTGCAGGGGGCGTTGGAGGATATTGAAGGATCGGTCAGACGGATAATCTTCAGGTTGGCGACGTCGGCGGACTTCTGGAGCTGCGCAGTGTAGCCGGTGGTGACAATTCGTTCGGCTTCGAGACGCTGCGCGAGGTCCTGCGCCTCGGTGCGGGAGAAATCGGCGTCGGTGGTGGCGAGGGCCAGTTGTCCGCGGATTGCGAAGTAGTGGGCGCCAAAATAGGCGGTCGCGAGGGCAAAGCAGGCGGCTGCAGCCCAGCCGGTCCAGAGCGTGGGGCCGCCGGATGGGGCGGACGCGGATTCCGTGGGCTTTGGTGCGTTTGGGGCGGAGGAACTCATGAGAGGGAGATGCGATGGTCGCAGAAAATGGGGAAAGCAAACAAGCGCGCGGTAGCGTCAAAGCAACCACCGGCCGAGTAGGCCGAGAGCGATGAGAAGCGCGATGACGGCGAGCGCGTGTTTTTCCCGCGAGGTGAGTTGGAAGAGCATGGGGTGATGAAAAGTGAAGGGTGAAGAGAGAAGTGTGAAAGCAAGCAGGTGGAATTGGGATCAGAGGCCCAAGGGGTGGAGGCGGGTGAGGATTTCCTGAAGGAGCGGGTCGTGGGAGATTTTTTCCCAAGGATGGTTGCTGGAGATGCGGATGAAGAGCTGGTCGCCGTCGCGGCGGAATCCATAGCGGAGCGCGAGGCGGAGAAGTTTTTGAGGAGAACCAAGTCCGTCGTGGTGGATGACCTGGCCGTCGTGCAGATGCCAATACCAGACGTGCTGCGGGTAGCGCTCGTGGGTGAAGAAGCGGTGCTCGGCGGCGGGAAGCGTGTGGTTGGAAAGCGTGAGGGTTTCGCGACTGCTGGCGGAAGTGTCTAGTTGCCACCCGGCGCCGGGCCAGCAGGCGTCGGGTGTATGCGAGGCGACGAGACTGACGGTCGATTGTCCGGCGGGCCAGTAGGCGAGGTAGACGGTGATCTGCTCCTGTCCCCCGGGCGTTGCGCGGCCGTAGGTGCGTTGGATGAGATTGGACGTCTGGAGTTGGGCGGAGAAACGGTAGAGATCGCTGCTCGTCACGGTTTGCCAGCCGGGAACGTTGGCGGGGAGTAGCGCGGCGAGATCGGGCGGCGTTGAAGACGAATGTGTGGAAGGGCGGGTGTTGAGGATGAAGACGACAACGAGCGCGAAGGCGGCGAGGAGGCCGGAGGAGAGGAGGGAAAGTTGAAGGGTGAAGGGTGAGCGGTGAAAGGCGGAGGGGGCGGCGGGCGGTGGGGAAGATTCTGAAACGGCGGTGGCGTGCGCGGGGCGGCGGGAGTTTTTTTCCAGGAGCAGGGCGAGGCCGGCGAGGAGGGCGGCGGTGAAGCCGAGAACGGCGAAACCGGTGGCGTCGTGCCAGGTGCCCGAGATGTCGATACCGGCGTTGGCGAGGAGCGTGAGTGTGAGCGAGCGAGCGATATTCATCGTCAGCGCGAGAATCGGTGCGAGGACGATGAGTGTGATGCGGTGTGCGGTTGAGCGGACGAGGGCGGCGGAGAAGAAAAGTCCGGCAAAGATGCAGGAGAGGAGGCTGCGGACACCGCTGCAGGCTTCCTCGACGCCGACGGAAACGGTGGCGAGTTCGATGATATTGCCGTTTTTAAGAGCGGGAATGCCGAGCGTGTGCAGAGCGGAGAGGACGACGTCGGTGACCCAGAGCTGCAACGCCTGTGTCAGGCGCGTGTAGGTGCCGGGAGGGATTGGTGCGCTGAGCAGCCAAAGGGAGATGGCGACGGCTGCGGGCCAGTTGAAGGGGATGATTCGAAGGCGGTCGCTGGCTGCGACGATCCACGCGGAAAACAGCAGAGTGCTGAGCGCGGCGGCGGCCAGGAAGTTGACGAGTGCATGCGACCAGCCGACGGCGGCGGCGTAGGCTCCGGCGAGGGCTAGGAGCAGGAGTCCACCGGCGAGCGAGAGGGCGAGCGCGGTTCCGGTGAGTCCTCTCGCGGGCAGCCAGCGTTGAGTGCCGCGTGTCCGGGATTCGTGAAGCAGCAGGAAAAAGATCAGCGGCGTGAAGAGCCCGTGGGAAAGATCGGGGTTGTGCAGCCATTGCGGCCACAGGTGCAGGCTCCAGATGAGGAGTAGCGCGGCGAGCAGGGTGGCCGAGACGCGTGCGAGGACGGAGAGTTCGGAAAATGCGGCGCGGGTGGGGCCGGATGCTTCGGCGGCGGAGGGGCGCGTCATTTTTTCGATGTTGATGGCGACGCGGGTGCGGTGACGTCCGGAGCGGAGGAAGAGAAATTTTTGCCGGTGCGTGGTGCCTGGTCGTAGCGCTCAAGGAGTGCGTAGTTGAGCTCTGCGGACAGCGGTTGAAGAGCAGGAAGGATGGCTTCGATGCGGGCATTACGTCGCGGTTGGAGGAAGAAAGCCTCGATCAGAGCGAGGGTGCGGAAACGTCCGCCGGCGAGTTTTTGCACGGAGTCGGAGGCAGCTTTGAGAAGTGCAGGATCCTGGTTCACACCTGCGGCGGCGAGCAAGGCCATCGACGCGCTGTAGCCGGCGTCGGTGGCGGGCAGTGGATTTTTCTCAACGGCGGCGAAAACGCGGGCGAGGCGGGTGCGGTCGGGATGGTGGATGAAGTGGACGGCGAGGATTTCGCAGACGGCGGGACTGGGTGGTGCGCTGAGGAGGCGCTCGATATCGCTGTCGAGCACGCTTTGCCAGCCGAGGGCCGCGGTGGCTTCGAGTGAAAGGGCGACGCGGTCGCGCGCGCTGAGGCCGGGGGACGTTTTCAGGAGGGATCGTGCATCGGCGGGAAAACCGAGCTGGATCAAGCGGGAGACGCGGTAGTAGTCGAAATAAGGCGACGCGAAGTTTGCCTGGAGCAACGTGAGGCGGGCGTTCTCCGGCATCTGCGCGTGCGCGGTGAGTTCGAGGGCGAGGATGGCGCGGGGGGCGAGCGGAAGTTCGGAAGAAAGGGAAAGGGCTTCGGTTTTTTCGACGGGAGAATGGCGGAGAGCAAAGAGCAGGGCGTTGGTCCAGGCTGCCTCATGTGCGGGGTCGGCCGAGAGTGCGGTCACGGCGAGCGGAATGATTGTGGCGTAGTCGGCGCGAAGCAGGAGCGCCTGGAACCAGGCAGTGGCGGTGGTCGGGCGTTGGGCGGGGTGTTCGTGGAGAAGACGGGCGTAGATGTTGTCCGAGAGTGCCGGCTGGGTGTGTTGGTAGAGCAGGGCGAGTTTCAGTGCGGCGGGGTAGTTCCTCGGGTCGAGCGAGTAGGCGAGGGCGAGGGATTTTTCGGCGTCGCCGATCTGGCCATTGAGGAGGGCGTGGTCGGCGCGTTTGGAAAAGTATTCGCTGCGGGCGAGGTCGATGCGCGGCCAGTGAGGCGGATAGGCGATCGTCACGTAGCTGACGGGGATGCCTATAACGCGTTGAAGCGTGAAATACCCGAGGGTCGCGACGAGATAGAGCGAAACGATGGTGCCGCCATAGATCAGAAAGGCGCGGCTCCAAAACGGGCGGACATCGGTGGTGTTGACGGAGCAGCGGAGTTCGCCGGAGGCATTGCGCTTAAGAAGCGGACAAAGGCGTTGGAAGCGGTCCTGACGGTGCCAGGTAAGCGATGCCTCGCAGGTGGTTTCCATGGCGCGACCGGAGTCGCTGGGACTCTGGCAGGGGCAACGACCGCGGGTGCCGCGCAGGCGGAAGCGGGTTTTGGCAGAATTCCAGTAGAGCAAGCCCCAGGCGAGGCGGAATAGGTCAGCGAGCCAGCCGGTCACAGGGAGGAGTTAGGCGGGCGGGTTGTTACGCAGCAATGGGATTTCTGACCGGTCGGTTTGGAAGACGCGAAATTTTCATGCGGGCACTGGCGGATCGCCAGCGTATGACTAGCCTGCAACCCTTCTTTAGATCCCTATGAAAAACATCCTGAAATCGTTCTCTGCCGCGGCCGTGCTAGCCGCTTTGACCGTGACGAGCATGTTTGCCGCCGCCGAAGTCGGCCAGGCTGCTCCGGATTTCACGCTGACTGATGTGTCCGGCAAAACGCACAAGCTGTCCGACTATCGCGGCAAGACCGTGGTGCTCGAATGGGTGAACCCGGAGTGTCCGTTTGTGAAGAAACAGTATGACGACAGCGGCAACATGCCTGCTCTTCAGAAAGCCGCGGCCGCCGACGGTGTGGTCTGGCTTTCGATCAATTCGGGCAAGGCCGGCGCGCAGGGCGACTTCGATCCCTCGCAAGTCTCAGCCTGGTCTTCGAAGAACAACACCGCGCCAGCGGCTTACTTCCGCGACAGCGACGGTACGGTTGGCAAACTCTACGGTGCGAAGACAACCCCGCACATGTTTGTGATCACGGCTGATGGCACACTGGTCTACAACGGCGCGATCGACAGCATCAAATCCGCTGACGCCAAGGATATTGGCAAGGCGACCAACTATGTGACGGCCGCGCTCGCCTCTGTGAAGGCCGGTCAACCGGTCGAGAAAGCGACGACTGCACCGTATGGCTGCTCGGTGAAATACTGAGCGGGCGGCACAGATCGGATTTTAGCTATGAACCGGAGTGCGCGATAAGCGGCTCCGGTTTTTTATTGGGCGCGCGGGAAGCGCGGCTCGGATCGCGGCGTAAAGCCGCTCCTACAGTGGGCGGTTTTGGGGAGGCACGGTGGGGTGCGCGATCAAGAACGACGATGAGCAATGTGGCGATGGGACCAAGGATGAGGCTGACCAAAAACCACGCCAGACGGCTGCGGTTTTTGGTTTCAGCGAGACCGGCGTTGATCAGAGCCAGGGTGCCAATGCCTACAAAAAATTCAGGATGGCGCATTCTAAGATCGAAGGGTCTTCAGGGATAATATTTCCGCCGGGCCTTGACCTGCACAAAGCGTTTTTCCGGGAGAATGTACGCGGTGAGGTGGCCGCCCATGGCGCAGGCGGTGTCGATGCCGACGGACCATTTGAGTTTGTAGGGCTCAGGGCGCGGGGTGTGGCCGTAGACGACAAAAGGAGGGCCGTTCCAGAGATCGGCCCACGGTGGTGAATCGGGATCGTCGGCGCGTTTGCGCGGGCGGCCTTCAGAGTCGATGACTTGGATGCGGGTGACGACGCTGGCGGGTTGTTTCTGCCAGGGATCGTTGGGGAGGAAGCCGCCGTGGACGAAGACGGTGTTCAGTTCCTCGACGTAGTGCGTGAGCGGCATTTGCTCGAGGTAAGTCCAGTCCTCGGGACGGAGTTTTTTGTAGGTGTCTTCGTCGGACTCCTTGAGAAAGGCGGTGTCGTTGCTTTTGCGGAAATTGAGCAGGCGCAGCTCGTGGTTTCCGAGGAGTGAAAGGGCTTTGTGCTCACGGGCGAGGTCGATGACCTTGCAGCTGTCGGGGCCGCGATTGACGAGATCGCCGAGGAGAATGAGTTGGTCCTCGGGGGTAAGTTCGAGGCGTTGGAGCAATTCTGAAAATTCGGCGTGGCAGCCGTGGATGTCGCCGATGGCGATGATACGTCCTTGCATGGAGCGGCGGATGGGAAATTGGCTAGCGTCGGCGGCGGCTACAAGTAAACAAGTGGCCGAATGGATCTGTCGTTACAGCCGCAAGCCAACGTGTGTTTTGTCACACAACAACCCTTTGTCGAAGGTCAGCGCGTCGCCAGTTTTCTGATCCGTGGAAAAACCGGCGAAGTGATGCGCTATGATGTTCTCGAAGCGGAGCGCGCGAAATTCGATCAGGAAGGCGTGCGGGTGTGCAGCTGGGTGCGCGTGTTCAAGCCGCGCAAGGCCGGCGAGAATGCCGAGCGCGAGATGAAGCTGACGGCAGAGGCGCTGTTCCTGAATCTGGCCGATCCGGCGACGGAAGTGACCCCGGAAAATACGCGGCTGGTGCAATTCCTGACGTTGATGCTGGAGCGAAAGCGCGTGTTGAAGCCTAAGGGCCGCAGTGCGGATGGAACGAAGAATATCTTCGAGCACGCGAAGACCAAGCAGCTGTTTGAAGTGCCGGTCGGCGAGCTAAGCCCCGGAGTTTTTCATCCAAGTGCAGGAGCAACTCAGTGTGCTGGTGGGCCCGCCGGGTGGGGCGGGGGTGAAAGCGGGCTCGGGTGTGTCCGCGCCTTAAGTGGCGCGGCTACGAGGTGGAGGGGGCTACGAAGTGGCGAAGGCGGTGAGGGACGGGAGTAGCCGCGTCATTTAAGACGCGGACGTTGGGCATAAATCGAATACACGATGAACAATATCGAGCATGGGCATCTGCCTAGATTGAATGCGGCGGCGTATCGCGGTTTTTCAGTCGTGCATTGGACGATGGCGATTCGCGACAGAAAGACTGGGTGGTTGAGCGCGCTGAGTCATGCACAGTTGCGCGAGGCGATTATGCACACGGCAGTGAAGTATTATCTGCTCTGTCCGGTTTATTGTCTGATGCCGGATCACGTTCATCTCATGTGGATGGGGATGAGTGTGGAGTCGGATCAACTGTGGGCTGCGAAATTTTTCAGGAAGACGGCGACCGATGTGATTACGCCATGCGAGTGGCAACGTGAAGCTTATGATCACGTGCTTCGGGAGGAGGAGCGAAATCGGGGTGCGTTTGCAGCGGTTTGCCACTACGTTCTACAAAATCCAGTGAAGGCAGGATTGGTGAACGATTGGAGTGGGTATTCGTTTTCGGGAGCTTGCCTGCCCGGATATCCGGACGTGGAGCCTAGGCGGCCGGATTATTGGGACGTTTTTTGGAAGCTCTACGTGAAGCGTCGGGAAATGGATGACGTCAGATTGAATAGTGAGCCGAAAGAGTCCGCGCCTTAAATGGCGCGGCTACGGGACGGCGCGGCAGCGAAGCGAGTTCGTAAACGTGCGGCTCAGCGGCGAACCGGGATGCTGCGCGTCGCCAGGTAGTCTTTCACCTGTGGCACAGTGAACGTGCCGAAGTGAAAGAGGCTGGCGGCGAGGACGGCGCTGGCGCGGCCGCGTTCGAGGACGTCGGCGAAGTGATCCATTTCTCCGGCGCCGCCGCTGGCGATGACGGGCACTTCAACGGCGTCGCTGACGCGCGGGTGAGTTCGAGTCGTAACCGGCTTTCGTGCCGTCGCGGTCCATCGCTGGTGAGGAGGATTTCACCGGCTCCGAGCGAGACGGCTTTTTCGGCCCAGTCGACGGCGTCGAGATCGGTGGGGTTGCGGCCGCCGTGCGTGTAGACGCGCCAGCGATTTGCCGTCGGGTTCGCGTTTGGCATCGATCGCGAGCGACGATGCATTGGGCGCCGAAACGGTCGGGAGGCATCGCGCGATCAGCTCGGGATTTTTGATGGCGGCGGTGTTGAGCGAGACTTTGTCGGCGCCGCTCTTGAGCATCGCCTCGATGTCGTCCACGGTGCGCAGTCCGCCGCCGACGGTGAGGGGCATGAAGCATTGCTCGGCGGTGCGCGGCGACGACGTCGTGCATGATCCCGCGGTCGTCGCTCGAGGCGGTGATGTCGAGGAAGACGAGCTCGTCGGCGCCCTGGGCGTCGTAGGCCTTGGCGCATTCGCACGGGATCGCCGGCGTCGCGGAGTTCCTGGAACTTGATGCCTTTGACGACGCGGCCGTTGGTGACGTCGAGACAGGGAATGATGCGGCGGCGAGCATGTTTGGCGAGGACGGACGGAAAGTAGCGAGTGGCGAGTGGTGAGTAGCGAGTAGAAAAAAACCGAGAGGACGGGCCTCAGCGGCTTCCGAAGTCTTGCCGTGGATTTCTCCAGCATTACTGCGATGCGTGGTGAAGTCTCTAACCGTCGACCTGCGCGATGTCGGGCTCGAAGTTGACCGCGAGGCGGTAGATCTGGCCGGGGCGCATGATCAGCGGATGATCGCGCACGAGGTACTGCAGGTAGTGAATCTTGCCGTAGTTGGTGCGGTAGGTCGGATCTGCGCTGACCACTTCGGTTTCCTGCCAGGTGGCTTGGAAGTCGTCCTTCTGCGACGGTGCAGCGGTGACCTTGCTGGCCGAGCGGCGAGCGCGCCGGCGACGCGGTACTTCGAATGTGGCGCGGCGATCGCGAGCATGTAGCGGAATTTATCGAGCGTGACCTGCTGTTTCACCGTGTAGGCGAATTCGCAGCAGATCTTGTTGCCGGAGAAATTCCACTGGACCTTCACGCTGCCGAGGCCCTTGACGATCTCTTCCTTGGTGTTGATCAGATTCGGGCTGCTCGTAGCGGAAGTAGAAGCTGTTGCGCAGACCGAGACCGGTGACGCAGTTCTTGCCGTAGAAGGCGGGCAGGGTGACGTGGTCGCCGAAGGTCAGCTCGGGGAGCATGATCGGCAGCGTACACGTTGTTGGGCCAGTCGAAGATGCCGGGGCAGTGCGGGAAGGGCGAGCGAGTCGGCGACGAGCGTGGTGCCGGAGCTGATCAGCGGGATCTGCGAGATGCAGACCGCTTTCGGCGTCGCGATAGAGGAAGAGGCCCTGTTCCTTGCGGTTGGATTTGTCGAAGATGACAAAGCGGCCGGTGGTTTTCGCGGGCTCGAGCTTCGGCGGCGCCGGCCGGCATCTGCACGGTCTTGGCGAGGCGGGACCACTGGCAGAGGTAGCGCGCGGCGTCGAAGTTCGCCATGCGCGTGGTGTGATTGCGCGTAGGCGGTGCGCTCGTCGTCGCGGAGATCGAGGAAGCCGTGCTCCTGATCGAGATAGGTCTGATAGAAGAACACGAACAGGCGGCGGAGCAGATCGTAGTACTTCGGCTTCTGGTCGTCGGGGATCCAGCCGTCGCGCAGGCCCTGAAGGATCGAGGCTGATGCAGTGCATCTGGCCGTAGGCGCCGGCGGCGCGGCCGAATGCCCAGCCGAGACCGTCGGCGCGGACGAGGTCGGGCATCATCTTGATGTACTTCTCGGCGTAGGTGCGGAGGGTCGGCAGCTTGCGATCGCGCACGCCGCTGTTGGCGTGGAGCTGCAGGGCCGAGCGGATGAACACGAAGGTCATCACGCCGTAGAGATTGAAATTACCGCCGAAGCCGTTGCGTGGAGTCGTCGAAGAAGCCGGTCGGAGCTGGTCTGGTTGATACGATCGACCATGCGCTCGATCAGGCGCGAGGTTTCGTCCTTCTTGGAGAGGCCGAAGCTGAAACGGGCGACCGCCTTGGCGATGTTGAAGGCCTGCCAGTGGTTGTCGTAGTCGCTGCGGTGGAGCAGTGCCTTGTCGATGCGCTGCTGGGTTTCCTCGACGAGGCGTTCCCAGACCGGATTGCGCTCCTTGGAGGGGCCGAAGGCAGAGAAGGCCGAGGGAGGCGTAGGCGAGGCCGTTTTCGGCGGCCGGCTCGGTGAACATCTGCGCGGTGATGCAGCGCGCCGCGAGATCGATCGAGATCGTAGCCCTTGAGCGTGGTTTCGCCGGTGGCGCGATAGTATTCGCCGAGCGCGTAGGCGACGTGGCCGGGCTCGTCAGGGCGAGGCTGTTCGCCGTGAGCGGGGAGGATGGTGCCGTCGGGCTGGATCGAGTCTGAGATTGTGGCCCAACATCGAACGGGCCATGTCGAGACATTGCTCGGAAAAACTGTGCATGTCGTGTGGTTACGGGCTGGCGGCTGGCGGTACGGTACGGCGGACTGCGCGCGACGGGAAGGGAGATTTGTTCAGGAGTTTCTGAGGGCGGCGCAAGAGGGAATTATGGCTGTGAAAAGGACGTAGCGCCCAAAACGGTTTCAGCGGGCGATCAGCTTGAGAAACTCGTCGTTGTTCTTGGTCTTGGAGAGACGGGCGATCATGGTCTCGGTGGCTTCCTCGATCTTTTGCTGAACGAGGGCGCGGCGGAAGAAATGGATGCCTTCGAGTTTCTTGGCGTCGATCAGGAGTTCTTCCTTACGGGTGCCGGATGCGGCGATGTTGATCGCAGGCCAGAGGCGCATCTCGGCGCACTTGCGGTCGAGGACGAGCTCCATGTTGCCGGTGCCCTTGAATTCCTGGAAGATGACGTCGTCCATGCGGCTGCCGGTTTCGACGAGAACGGAGGCGATGATGGTGAGCGAGCCGGCTTCCTCGGTATTGCGGGCGGCGGCGAAAAGCTGGCGGGGCTTTTCGAGGGCGCGGACATCGAGACCGCCGGAGCCGGTGCGACCGGAGTTGCGGGCGGTGTTGTGCGCGCGGGCGAGACGGGTGATCGAGTCGACGAAGAGCACGACGTCGACGCCGGTCTCGACGAGACGCTTGGCGCGCTCGATGCAGAGGTCGGCGATGCGGATGTGATTCTCGATCTGCTCGTCGTTGGACGAGGCCCAGATCTCGGCGGGCACGCTGCGCTTGAAATCGGTGACTTCCTCGGGGCGCTCGTCGACGAGGAGGATCATGACGTGGCACTCCGGGATTGTTTTCGAGCACGCCGAGCGCCATGTCGCGGAGCAGCGTGGTCTTGCCGGTGCGGGGCGGCGCGACGATCAGGCCGCGGGTGCCCTTGCCGATCGGGCAGAAGAGGTCGACGGCGCGAGTGGTGAGACGGCCATCCTTGAGCTCCATCTTGAGGTGCTTGTTCGGGGGAGATGGTGGTGAGGGTAGTGAAATCGAGCTTGTCGTCGGCGCTCCTCGATATCGAGACCGTCCACCTTCTCGATGAACTTCATCTTCGGGATTCGGGAAACTGCCGTCGGGCGGGATAAGCGGTGCCGCCGATCGAGGCTGCCCTGGCGGAGCTTGAAGCGGCGGATCAGTTCCTTGGGCACGAAGACGTCGGTCGGGCGGCGTTTGCCGCACTTGGTGACGATCGAGCAGCTGGCCGTTGCCGCCTTTCTGGAGGTCGATGTCGAGGACGCCTTCGACGCGGATCGTGTTATCCGGCACTGGCGGGGGCGGCCGGTGCGCGGAACTGGAGATTGGGGGGCCGGTCGCAGCCGTGGCTGCAGTCGACGCGGGGCGGATTATTTTCCATGAATAGACGGACGAAAGTTAAACTAGCTTCCCGGGCTTGACGCTTAAAACTCTGGTCGGGATAAGAGCCGCGCTTTTCAAGCGAACTTCTCATAACCCAATAAATCAGCCACTCACGTGACAGATCAGATCGATTACCTCAGTCTCCCGAGAACAGCCGGGTTTTCAGGCCTTCGGCCGAGTTTCAACGCCAAGCAAATCTTGGAAGTGATGCGGCTTACAAAAAGCTCTATGCCGAGTCTGTCAACTAGCCCAGAAAAGTTCTGGAAACGGCAGGCAACCGAGCAGCTCGTCTGGCGCAAGCCGTTCAAGACGGTGATGAAGGGTACGATGCCCAGCACGAAGTGGTTTGTCGGCGGGAAGCTGAATGTCTCGGAAAACTGCGTCGACCGTCACCTCGGCACGGCTCGCGAAAACAAGGCGGCGATCATTTTCGAAGGGGAGCCTGGCGACGTGCGCACGCTGACCTACCGGGAGCTGCATGTGCAGGTGTGCAGGCTCGCCAATGTTTTTGAAAAAATGGGTCTGGTCGCTGGTGACCGGGTGGCGATCTACATGCCGATGGTACCGGAGGCGATGATCACGATGCTGGCCTGTGCGCGCATCGGCGCGATTCACACCGTGGTCTTCGGTGGCTTCAGTCCTGAGGCGCTCAAGGACCGCATTAATGACTGTAAGGCAAAACTCGTGGTCACGGCCGATGGCGGTTGGCGCCGCGGGAAAGTCATCGAACTCAAGCCCAACGTCGACAAGGCCGTCGAGGGCACACCGAGCGTGCAAACGGTGCTCGTACTCAAGCGCACGGGCAATCCAATCGCCATGAAGGAGGGCCGCGACGTGTGGTGGCACGACGCCTGGGAAGGCGCGGCCAACGCGCACAAGGCGAAGGCGTTTGATTCGGAGAATCCGCTTTTCATCCTCTACACCAGCGGCAGCACCGGAAAGCCGAAGGGCGTGCTGCATACGAGCGCGGGCTACCTGCTTGGCGCGAAGTTGAGCTCCCACTACGTTTTCGACCTCAATGAAACGGATCGTTATTTCTGCTCGGCCGACATCGGCTGGATCACCGGCCACAGCTACGTAGTCTACGGCCTGCTCAGCAACGGAGCGACGGTCTTCATTTACGAAGGAGCTCCGAATCAGCCCGAGCCGGATCGTTTCTGGCGGATGATCGACCGCCACAGTCTCACCATCCTCTACACGGCGCCGACCGCGATTCGTGCGTTCATGCGCTGGGGCGATGACTACGTGCGCCGCCACAAGCTCGATTCGCTGCGCCTGCTCGGATCGGTGGGCGAACCGATCAATCCCGAGGCGTGGATGTGGTACCACACCATGATCGGCAAGAAGCGGTGCCCGATCGTGGACACGTGGTGGCAGACGGAGACGGGTGCGATCACGATCACGCCACTTCCAGGCGCGACACCGCTCAAGCCAGGTTCGGCAACGCTGCCGTTTTTCGGAATCGCGCCGAAGGTCGTCGACGACAAGGGCAAGGAAGTACCGCGCAATTCAGGCGGCAAACTCGTCATCACCAAGCCGTGGCCTTCGATGTTGCGGACGCTCTGGGGCGACGATGCGCGTTTCAAACAGGCGTATTTCAGCGAGTTTCCTGGAATCTATTTTACCGGCGACGGTGCACGTCAGGACAAGGATGGTTACTTCTGGATCGTGGGACGCATTGATGACGTGCTTAACGTTTCCGGACACCGCATCGGTACGGCCGAAGTTGAAAGCGCTCTTGTCTCGCATCCGTCCGTGGCCGAAGCGGCGGCGGTCGGAAAACCGGATGATCTCAAGGGTCAGGCGCTCGTTGTATTCGTCACTCTCAAGACGGGGCATGAGGCGAGTGAGGCGTTGAAAGAAGCCTTGCGCAGCCATGTGGGCAAAGAGATCGGCTCGCTCGCAAAGCCGGATCAAGTGCGCTTCGCAGCGAGTCTGCCCAAAACTCGCAGCGGAAAAATCATGCGCCGCATCCTCAAGGATATCGCGGCGGGTACGCAGGTTAAGGGCGACACCTCGACGCTCGAGGACTTCTCGGTCGTCGCGAGCTTGCAGCAGGAAGAGTAATCAACTCCGTGATTTTCTAGCCGAAAACAAAGCCCGGATCTGCGAAGGTCCGGGTTTTTTTGCGGCTGAATCGCTGGCCGGACGCCCTTTACGCCGCCGTGATGAGTAAGAAACCTCAGCCAACTCTTCTGCCTGCGTGGTGGGTTGACCGGGATTCGAACCCGGAACCAACGACTTAAAAGGACGCTGCTCTACCATTGAGCTATCAACCCCCAGGCAGAAGGAAGGGTCGAAAAAGGTTTTCTGCCGGGGCTTTGCAAGGCTTTTTTCGGAACTCTCTGACGCGCGTCGAACGATTCGGCTGGCGGCAGGCGGCAAGCCGGAAAACATACGACGAATTACGCAACAAAGTACGTGGCCAGGGAGTCATCCAAACCCGAAAAAGTGGGAACAATCGAAAAATACGCCCATCAAAGTTCCGTTGAACGTATGTCAACGAAAGCTCATGACGTGGCCTTGGATCGTGTGCTGGTCGATCGCTTCAAAAGCGGCGATCAGGCAGCCTTTGATGAAATGGTGACGCGCTACTGGGATCGCATTTATGCGATGGTTCATCAGCTCCTGCGTAATCAGCAGGACGCCGAGGAAGTCACTCAGGACGCTTTCATCCGCGCGCACCGCGGGCTGGTGAATTTTCGTGGCGAGTCGGCTTTCTCGACCTGGCTTTACCAGATCGCCACGAATCTCGCCCGTAATCGCTATTGGTACTGGTGGCGTCGCAAGCGGGACAAGACGGTCTCCTTCGATCAGCCAGTGAGCGAAAGCAATGAAATGCCGCTCTCCGAGGTTTTTGCCGCCGAAATCGAATCGCCGGACGAGATCACGGTTACGCAGGAATTCGTGGACCGCATCGCCAAGGGTATGGAGAAACTGGGCGCGAAGCACCGAGAGATACTGATTCTGCGCAACGTGAAGAACCTCTCGTATGAAGACATTGCCGCGATTCTCAATATATCGGTCGGCACCGTGAAGAGTCGCATTGCTCGCGCGCGAGAAAGCCTGCGTGCTAAAATGGGAGATGATTTTAAATGAACGAACCGCGTTTTATCGAACTGCTCAACCTGTACGTTGATCAGCAACTAAGTCCTCAGGAAGCCGCCGAGCTGGAGGCTGAGATTCAAAAGAATCCGGTCCGTCATCGCACGTATCAGCAGTACTGCCGCATGCAGAAGGCCTGTGCGCAATTGTTCGAACATGAGCGTTCGGTCGCTCCAGCGTCGTTGGCTTTGACGCGGGCCATGGCGGACGCCGACCGGAAAGTCGTGGCGTTCCCCGGCCGTTCGACGCGTCGATCGATCTGGCCGGTTGGGATTTCCATCGGAGCGATCGCCGCGGCGGCGTGTGTGGCATTTGTTGTCGTACGTCAGACGAATACAGGTGGTCCGGTTTCCGGCGGGAATCAGCTGGCGGTGACTCCGGGTGTTCCGCCGCAGGCGAATATCGCAGCCGTGCCGGTTGTCGCACGTGAAGAATCGTCCCCGGTGGTCTCGTTGGTCGCGACGGAGGAATTCAAGCCGGTTTTGACAATGATGTCGTTGCGCACGACCACAGGCAGGACAGACGAGCTTTTCGTCGACGCTCCAAAGGAAAATGCGCCGTTTCTGGACTGGACGCATCAGGTGCAGCTCAAGCCGCTCCGCAAAGTTTCGGCCGACGAGTTTGCTTTCGATCGGCGCACGGCGACGGAAAAACCGGTGACGACTCAGTTTTCGACAACGACTACAGAGGAACCTGCCACGGAGATGACCGTGATTCAGTTTACCCGATAAGACCGAATCAGAACCGTCGATCCGCTTAAGGATTCAATTTCAAGGCGCTCGGTTTTAACCGAGCGCCTTTTTGATGAGCTGCTCTGTGGTGGCCTTGGGGCCGAGCGCAAGACTGACCCGTCGAATAGCCTCGTCGGCGTCGGCGGTTTTGTAGCCGAGTGCGGTGAGGGCGAGCACGGCGTCGCGGATACGCGAATCGCCTGAGACGGCGGTTTCGTGCGCGGATGGATCGCCGCCGAGTGTGACGGGATCGGCGGAAGATGTTGCGCCGACTTTGGCGCGGAGTTCGACGACCAGGCGCTCAGCGGTTTTTTTGCCGATGCCCGGGCATTTCGCGAGCGTGGCGATGTCGCCCATGCGGATCGCGGATTCGAGCGAGGGCAGGGAGAGTTTGCTCATGATGGTGAGAGCCATCTTCGGGCCGACACCCGTGACGTGCTCGATCATCAGCCGGAAAAAATCGCGCTCGGGAATCGTGGCGAAACCGTAGAGCGTCTGGGCGTCCTCGCGATAGATCACGAGCGTGTGTAGTTTGACGGTCGATCCGGTGGCCGGAAGTTTTTCCGCAGTGGTGACCGGGATGTTCACCTCGTAGCCGAGACCGTTGAGCTCGATGATGGCACGCAGCGGAGTGGCTTCGGTGAGGAGGCCTTGGATGGAGGTGATCATGCGCGGGGCGATGAAATGACCAATGACCAGTGACCAATGACCAGTGTCGGAGAAGCGGACATAAGAATTAGCAAAGGCACGAAAGCGGGTGGGCTGAAATTGAACCAATGGTCATTGCGTCATTGGTCACTGGTCATTTCGCACCTCGCTTCAGCGAAGTGCGAGCACGTCCTGCATGTCGTAGACGCCGGGCTTCTGGCCTTTGACGAGCCATTCGACGGCGCGGATCGACCCGCGCGCGAAGATGCCGCGATCGGAGGCTTTGTGCGTGAGCTCGATGCGCTCACCGAGGGCGGCAAACATCACGGTGTGCTCGCCGACGACATCGCCGCCACGAAGCGCGTGGATGCCGACCTCGGTGGACGTGCGTTCACCGGTGATACCCTCGCGGCCGTGGCGGAGGGCCTCGGCGGTGAGTTTGCGTTCCTCGAGGATGATTTCGAGCAGGCGCGCAGCGGTGCCGCTGGGGGCGTCTTTTTTGAAGCGGTGGTGCATCTCCACGACCTCGGCGTCGTAGTCGGAGCCGAGTACGCTGGAAGCACGGCGGGTGAGCGCGTAGAGCAGATTCACGCCGACGGAATAATTACCAGCCCACACGCACGGGATTTTCGCAGCGGAGACCAGCAGGTGTTTCTTTTCCTCGGCAGCGTGGCCGGTGGTGCCGATCACGAGCGGTTTGTTGGACGCCGTGGCGTGTTTGATCACTTCGCCGGTCGTGGCGTGAAAGCTGAAGTCGATCACGGCATCGGCGGTTTTGATGCCGGCGGCGAGGTCGTCACCCTGGTCGAGGGCGGCGGAGATGCTGTGGCCGAGCGATTGCGCGGCGGCGGTGATGGCCTGGCCCATGCGGCCCTTGGCTCCGACGAGTGCGATGCGAAGAGGCATGGCGGTTACTTGCCGGCGGCGGTGAGCGCGGCGATGAGGATTTGCTTGTTGGCCTCGGTCATCTCGCTCAGCGGCGAGCGGACTTCGGCGGAGCTGATGCGGCCGGCACGGAGAAGTGCGGTCTTCACGGGAACGGGATTGGGTTCGATGAAGAGCGTCTTGAAGAGCGGGTAGAACTTACGGTGGAGTTTCGCGGCCTTGGCGAATTCGTCGGCGAGGGCGAGTTCAGTGAGTTGGGCGACCTCCTTGGGCAGCAGGTTTGAGGCGACGCTGATCACGCCTTCAGCGCCCACGGCCATGAAGGGAACGGTGAGGCTGTCGTCACCGCTGAGGACAGTGATGTCCTTGCCGAGCGCCTGCTTGATCTGGTCAACGCGATCGACCGAGCCGCCTGCTTCCTTGATGTAGCGGACATGCGGGTATTTGGCACGGAGGCGTTCAAGCACGGGGACACTGATCTCGATGCCGCAACGGCCGGGGATCGAGTAGGTGATGATCGGTTTGTTGGTGGCCTCGGCGACGGCGGAAAAATAGCGGAAGACGCCTTCCTGGCTCGGCTTGTTGTAGTAGGGGGCGACCACGAGCATAGCATCGACTCCGGCTTCGTGGGAAAGGCGGGTGAGCTCGATGGCCTCCTTGGTCGAGTTGGAGCCTGTTCCGGCGATGACCGGGACGCGGCCCTTGGCGTTTTCGACCACGGCACGAACGACATCCATGTGCTCTTCGTGCGTGAGGGTGGGCGATTCGCCGGTGGTGCCGACGGGAACCAGCCCATGGATCCCCGATTTGATCTGAAACTCCACGAGCTTGCGGAGGTCGTCGTAAGCGACGGCCTCGTTCTTGAACGGGGTCACGAGAGCGGTGATGGCACCGGTGAGCGGACGGAGTTTCATGGAGGGTTTACAGGAAGATACCTTGCGCAAAAAAGCAGGTCTATTTACCAAATCTACAAGGTTTTTCTTCCCCACTGTATCCTATGTCTACCTCGCTACACACGGAGATCTTCAACGACTTGCTGAAACTTGCCGTGGATAGTGGTGCGAGTGACGTGGTCGTTAAGTCCAACAAACCCGGCTACGTGCGCCTGTCGGGAAAGCTAAAGCCGGTCGACATGGACCCGATCGCAGGTGTCGAGGCGCAGGCGTTTGTGGATGATCATGTGCCGCGTGTGTTTAAGCAGATTTGGGAAAACGAGGGGCAGATCGACTTCGCGTACGCGGCCGAAAACATCGGACGCTTCCGCGTGAATGCCTTTCACCAACGCGGGACTGTCAGCATCGTTTTTCGTCATATCAAGAGCCGCATCCCGAGCTTCGAGGATCTGAATTTGAACCCCGATCCGCTGCTCCATCTTGGCCAGGGCAAGGACGGTATTCTCCTATTTTGCGGAGCAACCGGCATGGGCAAGAGCTCCACGATGGCAGCGCTGCTCAATTGGATTAATCACAATTTCGACAAGCATGTCGTCACGATCGAGGATCCGATCGAGTACACTTTCCAGGACGACAAGTCGGTCTTCAACCAGCGTGAAATCGGTCTCGATGTGCCGAGTTTCCCACTGGCGATCAAATCGGTGCTTCGCCAAAACCCCGATATCATCCTGATCGGCGAAATGCGCGATCGCGAGACGTTCGAGACAGCGATCTCTGCCGCGGAAACGGGGCACCTGGTTTTCTCAACGATGCACGCGGCCACCGTGGCGCAATCGTTGACGCGTCTTTTTGAATTCTTTCCACCCGAGCAGGTCGCTCAGGCCCGCCGCCAGATCGCGGGCTCCCTTCGCGGACTGATCTGCCAGAAACTGATCCCGGCGCTCGAAGGCGGCGGTCGTGTTCCGGCCAACGAGATCCTTTTCGCGGATGCCACGATCAAGACCCTGATTCTCGAAGGGCAGTTCGAGAAAATCCAGTCGCTGCTGGAAAGCTCGAGTGATTCGCGCACATTCTCGTTCAACAAAGATCTCTACCGCCTGATCAAGGCGGGCAAGATCAGCAAAGCCGATGGGCTTCGTTTCTCGCCAAATCCGCAGGCGCTTGAAGGTGCTGTTCGGATTCTATCGTGTTTCCCTATTAACCTTAGCAATACG
>JASGJB010000054.1:0-20386 GCA_049840895.1 Nibricoccus sp.
ATGTATTGCTAAGGTTAATAGGGAAACACGATAGAATCCGAACAGCACCTTGAACAGATTGCCGTAACTTACCCTTTCGGATGGGCCAGCCAGAAACAGTTGAGTTCGTGCTTGATGGAGCCGTCGCCGGCCAGCGTGTGTCGGCTACGGAGGGCGTGCCATTCACTCGTTTCATCGAGTTCAACAACGACGTGCAGGCCTACGTCCAGGGCAGCGACGGCAAGAGCGCGCTCCACGACGTCAAAGTGCAGGTCCACGAGGGCTCCTACTTGTTGCGGGTCCTCATTCCGGTTGGCCTGCTTCCTTCGCTCATCGCCGACACCGCCAAGGTCGCGCAAACTGGCTCTCTCGCCGACATCGATCCCAACCGGGCGCGTGTGGTTTCGCGCTGGCAGGAACGCGCGAAGATGGAGCCCGGTTTGCGCTACGGCGTGCGCAGCCCGCAGGGTGCCTTCGCGCCCGTCACCATTTCCAAAGATTCGGAGCTGCGCCGCGAAGACCGCATCCAGTGGGTGCAGGTGGAGCGCTATCTGATCGGCGAAATCACCGACTGGGGCGGCGCTCAAAATCCGAACGTACACCTTCGCCCTCGCAATTCCCGGGAGACGATCATCGTCGATGCCACCGAGGATCAGATTCGCGAGCAGCGCGAGAATCTCGTTTTCCACAAGGCCATCGTTCACGTGCGCGCCCGGCAGAATCCAAAGTCGGGCGAAGTGGACAAAGGCAGCTACAAACTCATCGAACTCCGCGCCTACAAGCCGGACGTGAGCGAAGAGCAACTGCAGCATCTCTTCGAAAAAGGAGCAAAGGCCTGGGCGGGGGTAGCCGAAGGCGGCGGCTGGGTCGAAGAGCTTCGCGGAGGCAGCCATGGCTGACGGCGTGCTGCTCGATACCAGTTTCCTGATCACGTTCGCCACGCCGACACGGCAGCATCACGCCGTCGCCCTGCAGTATTTTCGATTCTTCGTCGCGGAAGGCATCCCGATGTTCGTGTCCACCGTTGCAGCTTCGGAGTTCCACCTCCGCCAGCCGGTGACCGACCTGCCGCTCGATGCGATGATCGTCCTGCCCTTCAACCTTACGGATGCGATCCGTGCCGCAGAGCTGGATTTTACGCTCTACAAAGGAGCCGCCGGCGTCACCCGCGATGCGTTGAAAGACGACTTCAAGCTCCTGGGTCAGGCCAAAGCCAACGACATCGCCTTCCTCATCACGGAAGACGACAAGAGCCTTTACCGATTCAGCCAGGAGCTGCGCGCCAAACGCCAGCTAACCACACGGGCAATCAAGCTGGTAGACGGTTTTGATCGGTCGCATTTCGACCCGGCCGGTCAGCACGAATTCGAGATTGGTTCAGATACCCCGCCAAGCCCGTGACTCACTGGACTCATAACTTGACTTATACTGGACTCATTTTCGGCGCGTTGAGAACTCCCGGGCTCACCCCATGAACGAAGCCGAGACGCGCGCCGAGCACATCGATCCCGCCCTGCGCGCGGCCGGTTGGGGCGTGGTCGAGGGCAGCCGCATCCGCCGCGAATTTCCCATCACCCTCGGGCGCCTCCAAGGCGCCGGTCGCCGCGGCAAAGCCCTCACCGCCGACTACGTCCTCGAATACCGCAACACCCGCCTCGCCGTCATCGAAGCCAAGGCATGGGACGAACCGCTCACCGCCGGTCTCGCCCAAGCCAAGAACTACGCGGGCAAGCTCTCCCTTCGCTTCGCCTATTCGACGAACGGCCAGGGTCTCTACCGCGCCGACATGCGCGACGCCACCGAAGGCGAACTAACGCCCCCACGCTATCCCACGCCCGACGAACTCTGGGCCGCCACCTTTCCACCCGCCGCACCGGAACGTGCGCCCGCCGAACGGTGGCGCGACCGCTTCGCCGCCATCCCGTTCGAAGACAAAGGCGGCTCGCACCCCGGTCGCTATTACCAAGACATCGCCATCGAGCGCGTCCTCGCCGCCATCGCCGACGGCCGCCAGCGCATCCTCCTCACGCTCGCGACAGGCACGGGGAAAACCTTCATCGCCTTTCAGCTCGCCTGGAAACTCTTCCACGCGAAGTGGAATCTCTCCCGCGAGCCATCGCGCCGTCCGCGCATCCTCTTCCTCGCCGACCGCAACAATCTCGCCGACCAAGCCTTCAACGCCTTCTCCGCCTTTGAGGAAGACGCGCTCGTCCGCATCGCCCCCGACGAGATCCGCAAAAAGAAACGCGTCCCCACCAACGGCAGCGTCTTCTTCACCATCTTCCAGACCTTCATGTCCGGCCCGCCCGATGCCGACGGCAACCCATCGCCGTACTTCGGCGCCTACCCGAAAGACTTCTTTGATTTCATCATCATCGACGAATGTCACCGCGGCGGCGCGAACGACGAAAGCTCGTGGCGCGGCATCCTCGAATATTTTTCACCCGCCGTTCAGCTCGGCCTCACTGCCACGCCCAAGCGCCTCGAAAACGCCGATACCTACGCCTACTTCGGCGCGCCCGTTTACACCTACTCGCTCAAAGACGGCATCAACGACGGCTTCCTCACGCCCTTCCGCGTCCGCCAGATTTCCACAACGCTCGACGACTACGTCTACACGAACGACGACACACTGGTCGCCGGACAAGTCGTGGAAGGCCGCCGCTACGAAGAGAAAGATTTCAATCGCGTCATCGAAATCCCCGAGCGCGAAAAGAAGCGCGTCGATATTTTCATGGCCGCGATCAATCCGCGCGAAAAGACGCTCGTCTTTTGCGCCACCCAGGAGCACGCCCTCGCCGTCCGCGATTACATCAACCATATCAAACGCGTCGCGGACCCCAACTACTGCCACCGCGTCACCGCCGACGACGGCGCACTCGGCGAGCAGCACCTCCGCGATTTTCAGGACAACGAGAAATCCATCCCGACGATCCTCACCACGTCGCAAAAACTCTCCACCGGCGTGGACGCCCGCAACGTCCGCAACATCGTCCTCCTACGTCCGGTGAACTCGATGATCGAGTTCAAGCAAATCATCGGCCGCGGCACGCGCCTCTACGACGGCAAAGACTACTTCACGATCTACGACTTCGTGAAAGCACATCATCATTTCGCCGATCCCGAGTGGGACGGTGAGCCGCTTGAGCCCGAGCCTTCCGAGCCACGCCCGCCGCGACCAGATACTCCAAAACCCGAACCCGACGCTGAAGACCCGGAAAAGCCAGAGCCCCCTCGTCGGGCAAAAATCAAACTCGCGGACGGCAAAGCCCGCACGATCCAGCACATGGCCGTGACGACCTTCTGGCATCCCGACGGTACGCCGATGTCCGCCCAACAATTTCTCGAGCTCCTCTTCGGCAAGCTCCCGGAGTTTTTCCGCAACGAAGCTGAACTGCGCGCACTCTGGAGCGATCCCGATACCCGCGCCCGTCTCTTGGCCGGCTTGAGCGAGAAAGGCTTCGGCCCGCCGCAACTCGCCGAAATGCAGCGCATAATCGATGCAGAAAAAAGCGACCTCTACGACGTCCTCACGCATGTCGCCTACGCCCGCGCTCCGCTCACTCGCGAAGAACGCGCCTCGCGCGCTAAAATCGCGATCACAGAGCAATTCGGCGGAAGCAAACGCGCCTTCCTCGAATTTGTCTTGTCGCATTACGTGAGCGCAGGCGTCGACGAACTCGCCCGAGAAAAACTCACGCCACTGCTCAAACTTCGCTACCACGACTCCATCGCCGACGCCGTCGCCGATCTCGGCCGCCCCGACGAAATCGGCCAGGCCTTCGCAGGCTTCCAAAAGCATCTCTACTCGGAAGCCTCATAAAGGCACCGCCGCTTAGGCTTCCTAAAAGCCGCGTTAATTTTCTGAATCGTGTCCATTCACACGACAGTCGTTCGTTGAGTTTGAAGAACCAACGCCGCTCAAAGGCGTCCAACCCACAACATCCCATGAAGAAAACCCAGACTCCAAAAAACCTCGTCTGCATCTGGTACGACAAAGACGCCCTCAAGGCCGCGAAGTTCTACGCGAAGACGTTTCCCAACAGCCAAGTGACCGGTGTCCACAAGGCACCGGCGGATTTTCCGTCGGGCAAGAAAGGCCAGATCCTCACCGTTGACTTCACCGTCATGGGCATCCCGTGCATGGGTCTCAACGGCGGCCCTCAGTTCAAACACAGCGAGGCGTTTTCCTTCCAGGTTGCCACCGACAACCAGAAAGAGACCGACAAATACTGGAACGCCATCATCAAGAACGGCGGCAAGAAGAGCTACTGCGGCTGGTGCAAAGACAAGTGGGGCATCAACTGGCAGATCACCCCGCGCGTCCTCACCGACGCCATGGCCAAAGGCGGCGACACCGCCAAACGCGCCTTCGAAGCGATGATGGAGATGGACAAAATCGACGTCGCCAAAATCCAAGCCGCCGTCCGCAGCAAATAACCGCCGGTACACCGCCCTCCGATCCGCGATCTTTTTTAGAACCACAGAGACACAGAGAGCACAGAGGCAAGACCTGCTAAACTCCGCGTCTCCGCGGTTAAAAAACAAATCGCAAAGATGCGAAGCCACTAAGGTCGGGGCGAAGATCGATCCTCTTCGCTTGAACCACGGAGACACAGAGCTCACGGAGCTGGACTTAATTTTAATTTTTCGGTTCGGCGTTTGTCTCTGTGCCCTCCGTGCCTCTGTGGTTCAAAATCCTCAGTCGACTTTCGACAACCGCAGCGGAGTCGCCGTCAGCGCCATGCTCTCTTTGCCTCCGACTTTGGCGCCGCTGGTTGCCAGCGAGCCGCACAACAGGGAGCCGTCTAGCCTCACGTGGATGAAAATCTCCTCACGGGAAACTCCCTCGGCATCCAGGATCGCCCCTTTCAAACCGGCCCTGATGACATGGGTCGTCCGCTCGTCGTTCTTACCGCCAAACCAGTTGGTTTTCTTTTTCAACTGACCATCGATCAGCTCCGCGTCGCCGACCTTGCCCGTCACTTTGCCATCGGCGGCGATCTCGATCGAAACCAGCAAGTCGCTCTGTTCGCACCACTGCACGATCACGCGGGCGTTTCCTTCCCAGTTTCCGACCATTGAATCTGTTTTTTCGGACGCACGAAGCGCCGGCAGGAACGCCAGCGCGAATAAAACAAAACCAAGTTTGAGAGAGTTCATGACAGTTTTCCTTCGTGATAAAACACGCCGGACTCTGCTCACGTTACTCTTCCCTCGGCCAAAATTGCTCGGCATGTCTTGGCCAGTTAATTGAGCACCCTCCGCTTCTCTTCAGCGTCGCTTCTGGCACACGCGCCAAAAGCCCAACGAATTCACCAAGTACTCGTAAGTTGCCGGGAACAATGTTTGCCAGCGGAGCGACCGGGTAAACGGAGCAGCCGCGTTGCCGGCCTCCAATTCCCGTAACAGCCCCGGGAGCTCTCAAGTAATACGTGGGTAAGAGATCTCTGAGCGACTGCGCTCAACCCGAACCGCCTACGAAATCTTCGCTCCCCGCCGCCATTCCCCGGTCATCGAAAACAATCAAGCGGATCAAGATAGGCTCCAATGTCCGGGGCCGCGCGCTTTCCGCCTTTCACGCAAAACAAACCACAGAAGCACACTCGGCGCTGGCCGTTCTTCGGAAACAATTTCACGGCCGGGCCAAAAAGCTCCTCTCCAAACGCGACCTCCGCGAGGCGGTGTCCGTCAGCGACCGATTCCGGCAGGAGCGAAACAGGGCCGCCATCCAGTCAGGTCCCCACGCCTCCGCCTGGAAAGCCGCCAAGGAGAAATTCAGGCGCGCAACGCAACGCGAGCTCGCACGTGCCGTGCCTGCATTCCGGGATGTTCGCGCACTGACCAAGACGGCTCGTCGTGATTTCAGAAAGCTCCTGCCGCAGGTCTTCCATCGCACGTTTCAGGGCCAGTTTCCTTTCGATCTCGGAAATCTGCCAGAGCTGGGGTCGACGATGCAGGTGTTCACGCCGCCCTTCGCAGTGTTCGATGTGACGCAAAACAACCAGTACGACGATTCTCAAAACGACTCCTTCGCGCTTCCCGGCATCGGGCACGTCGTGAACAAGTTTCACGGCTCGCTCGATGAAGACACCTCGATCCTCAATGGCATTTTTGGCCTCGATGGACTGGCCAGCGTACAGAATCGAGCCGGCTGCGGTTTCAATTTCACGGTGCCGACCCGGGGCCGGCTGCGCATCATCACCGAACTTCAGCACCTGTCTACGCGCGTGACGATGTCGCTCGAGGACAACTTCGGGTTTTCATCGGGCGTCCTTTTAGCGAGCAGCAATATCTACGTGAATCTCATCCGCGGGCAAAACGTGATCGAACTGACGCAGACGATGGTGGGCCATACGCTCGAATCGGAAGGAGACGACGTCTCCGCCGTGCTTCCTGCGCCGGATATCAACACCCCGTTTATCTTCGACGTCATCACCGAGGAGACGTTTGAAACCGGCGCGGACATCCAGATCGTTGCGGGCTGCAAATTCTCCTCGGGCACGAGCCTCGACGATATGAAAGCCACCGTGGACGCCTTTCTCTGGCATCAGATCAAGCGCATCGCCGTCGACGTAATCCCGGGACCTCCGGGACCAGTAGGAAAAAAATCCTGAACAATGCCGCTGGGCGGCCAGCCCCAGACGAAGGCCAATCACTGAACTCGGGCCGACGGACACCGTGTTCGCAGGTCGAACCGTAAGACGGCGGGACAGTCGACCCCATGCGCCAAAACGCGTGTACTGCGGACGTAAATCGCAGGAGAGACTGAGTGGCGCAGAGGGACCGCCGCGAGTAATGCGACGCTTCCGAGCATCATCCATCGTCGGCTCCTTTTCCCGTCCAACCCAAAACCCCGTGTTTCCCTACCATGAAACAATTACTCCGCGCGGTCGCAGTGCTTTCTCTCTGCTTCGCCGCTCCGCTGTTCGCCAACCTCACCGCCGGCGGCGGTCTGATCGTACTCAGTACCTCCACCAACATCGGCACCATCTCCTCCGGCCAGACACTCACGCTGGATTTGGTGACCGTTGAAGTCGCCGACTTGGAAATCCGCGTCGTCAACACCGCCAACAATCAGGTCGTCGCCACCGCCGGCAACGCCTGGAACTACTACACCGGTCAGTCGTACAACACCAACTACGAGTCGATCGACATCACCGGACTGCCCTCCGGCAGCTACCGCGTGGACATGGATCTGCGTTTCCCGGACTACGCGACCTCTCCTTATCAACCGTATCCCGGTTCGCCGTTCTGGTGGATGTTAACGAACTACTTCGACACCTACTCCGGCTACGGTGCGATCTACATCGATGTCGGAGCCAGCCAGTCCGATGTCTGGTCATGGGGCGGCGCCAGCCTCATCGTGTGGTGAACTGATCCACACGTCGCCGTGAAACAAACCACCGGGCTCATCGGGTCCGGTGGTTTTCTATTTAAGGGCCATGCCAGTCACAAAGCAAAGTCACAGAAAAGTCGTGGATCCAAGAGAGCGAAAAAACACAGACACCCAGATGCGCATCCGACTTTCACCCCTCACTTTTCACCCTTCACTCTTCCTCCGCGTTCACCCTTCACTCCTCACTCTTCACCATTCCTCCGTAGGCATTTCACCCAACCAGCGCGTGCGAGAAATGCCGCAATCAAACGCACACAATCGTTTTCAGTAACGCACCGGGGAGTGTCTGCGATGTACGCGACACAACCCCATGAAAACAAAATTCCTCCTCTGTCTCGTCGCGCTGGTATTCACCGCCTCTTCGCAAGCGGCCTTCTACCTGTTCTCGGATCTCGGCGCGCCGGCGTCCTATCCCTGGGTGATTCCCACGGGCATCAACAACGCCGGCGAGATCGTCGGTTCCGCCTACGATCTCGGCGGACGCCCCGTCGCGTTTCGCCAGGCGTCCGGAACGTTCTACATGCACGCCTCGCCCGGTCCCGCTCACTCGACGTGGGGTAACGCCATCAACAGTTCCGGCACCATCGTCGGCCTCTGCGACCGCACCGGCGCCCGCCTGCACGCGTGTTACGCGTCACCCGGCGGCGGCCTGGCGGTGGACTTCGACAGCGATTTCACGCGCAACAGTGAGGCCGTCGCGATCAACGACTCCGGTTACGTCGTGGGCACGGCATCGTCGCAACCGTTCATCGGTCACACCAGCGGCTGGATCTATCTCCTGAGCTCCAGTCTCGGCGCCAACTTCATCCCCAAGGACATGAACAATGATTTCGTCATCACCGGCTATGATACCACCTGGGGCGGAAAAACCTACGACGTCGGTACCGGCACGACAATCTACCTGGGCTGGATACTCGGTTCCTACAGCAACCGCGCCTACGCCATCAATGAAAGCGGCGAAGTCGCCGGCACCGTCGGCGGCCAGGGCTTTCTCTACTCGAGCGCCAGTGCCAGTGCCGTGAAGTTCGGTTCCAACGTCACCGAGGTTCGCGCCGTCAACGCCGGTGGCGACGTGGTCGGCACGGCCAATGGAAGAGCCTTCGTGTATCTGCGCTCCGGCGGCCAGTTCATCGATCTCAACACCGCCATCTCCACCGCCACCTCCGCGACGTGGACGCTGACCTCCGCCAACGGCATCAACGACAACGGTGTGATCGTCGGCGTTGCCCGGCGGCTCGCCACGCCCGCCGATGGCCCTGGTGCCGGGATGTACGTCTATCGCGCCTTCAAACTTCGCCCGTTCGTCATCTTCCTCCCACTCCCTCTCACACTCACGCCTTGAGCGGCCACACCGCGGGCAACAACACACACGCATCTCCGCACCGTTTCACAACGGTGCGGAGTCTTGCATGAATCGTCGGGATAAATCCCGCGCGAAAAACATTACCCGGTTTTCACGCACACCGCGTCCGTGTGCGCGCACCTGGCGTAACCTTGCTTCTCCGCCAGACTCAAAACCTCATCACACGCCGCCTGCAGTTTCGAAAAACGAGGACTTCCTATTCCAGCATCCAGACTCTTCGCCGTGTGTTTAAACAGCGTCATGCACGACATGAGTTTCACGCAGTCGCCATCGCTGCCCATCAAGACCGGCACGCGCACACCGCTTCTCAACGGCTCAGCGACCACCTCGGTTATGCGAAGCAACCGCTCGTGCAGCACCGCGTCTTCCAAGTAAGCCCGCGCCTCCGCGAGATCGACGATCCCATAAAACCGCGCCGTATCTGAACGCCCGAGACTCGCGAGCTGGGGCAGCACATACCAGATCCAGTGACTGGTCTTTTTCCCGGCCTGCATTTCCGCGAGCGCCGTCGCGAAACCTGAGTTCAGATCATCCTGGGCTTTTTTGAAACGATCGAGAGACATGTGCGCCTCAGCCAAGCAGCGAAAGCCTCCTATCGTCACCCGTAATCTACGCTCAATCGCGGTCCGATGTGTCTGCCGTGATCAGCCATCCGACGGCATGCTTTGGATTTGAGCACCCAATCACAGGCCTCTACACATCCGCCATCCACCGCGAGCGATCCGGGGAAATAAACAGGAGGTCAGGCGAGAACGAGAGGCCCCGGCGCCGGCGGTTCACACGAACATCCGCATCCATCCGCCATGAAAACATTCCTGCTATCGCTGACGGTGGCCGCGCTCTGCGCCGGTGCACCTGCGTCCTCCGCTCAAGCCCTGCGTCCCGTCGCCTGGTTCGACGGCGAGCAGACAGAGTTTCCCGAATCGATCGCCATCGACCGCCACGGAAACCTCTACCTCAGCCTCACCATGGCCCAGGGGATAAAAAAAATCACCCCGCAGGGCACGCAGTCCGATTTCGCGCACATCCCCGACGACTGGCTGCTCGGCCTCACATTCGATCCCGCGGGCAACCTCGTTGCCGCAGGCGCGCTGGGCATTTGGAAAGTGTCACCCGCCGGCTGCGTCTGGCTGTTCGCAACCGTTCCCGGCCACCACTCGCTGAACGATCTGGTCTACGATCGCCGTGGAAATCTCTACGTCACCGACGACGAACTCGGCGTCATCTGGAAGATCGATTCCGGCGGCGGCGCGGCGATCTGGAGCGACGATCCGCTCTTCAAAGCCACCGATCCCGCCTACCCGTTTCCTGTCGGCTGCAACGGCATCGCCTTCAGCCGCGACCAGAAAACGCTGTACGTGACTAATACCAGCGACGGCTATCTCCTCGCCGTCGACGTGAAGCCCAACGGTGCCGCCGGTCCGGTGAGTGTCGTTGCCGCCGATGCCCGGTTGATCGGCGCCGACGGCATCAAGACGGACGACGCGGACAATGTGTACGTCGCGCAAAACATTCAGCGAAAAATCCTCCGCATTAAAAAGACCGGACAGATAAACACGCTCGCCGAAGGCGGCCTGCTCTCCTTCCCGACGAGTCTCGTCTTCGGACGCGGGCGCGATGCAGCCACGTTCTTCATCTGCAACAACGGCGACGCGTTCTTCAGCGACACACCATCCGGTCAGGGCGTGCTGCGACTGGACTTGCGCCGTTAGCGGCCGCTCGTCGGAAACCCGCCGGCCGCGTGCGCCCACATGCACCGAGCCGGCGGCACTCAAAACAACGCGCCCTGCTCGCCGCCGCCTTCGGTCAGCTCCGGGAGATCCGTCCGCACCGGCTGCCCAAGCAACCGCCGCAGCGCTATCGCCGCCTTCGGTGCGAAATCCTCGGCGTGATTGTTCACACTCACATGCACGTCCTTCGCCTTCGCGGCCAGCGATTGGATCCGCTCTGCAATCTGCTTCAGTTCCCTCTCGGGGTAGCTGTACCGATGTTTATCCTTGGCATTTTCGCCGGAGAGATAGTGCGGATTCCGTCCGTGCAACCGCATATAGGCCGCGGACGGATTCGTCACCTCGTCGATCGGAGGAATCAGGGCCGGTGAGTTGATTCGCGGCAAGTCGAGCGCCACCCACACCAGCCCCCGGCTGCGAAAGTGCTCCAGCGTCTCCGTCAAACGAGCGCCCTCGACCCAGTCGCGACTGCGTAACTCCACCGCGATACGATGCGGTCGCAACGTCTCCACCACGTCGTCCAATTCCTCCAGCTGATGCTTCTTTGCGGTGAACGACGGCGACAGCGTCAGCAGAAACATCCCGAACTTCTTCGCATCGAGCAGAGGCCGGATCGACTCGAGCGTGCGTTCGCACAGCCCGCTCTTCGCCGCAGCCGCCGCATTGTCTGAAAATCCCCGGGGCAATTTCACATCGAAGAAAAAGTCCTTCGACGTTTGCGCCGCCCATCCCGCCATCATCTCAGGCGTCGGCAGACTGTGATAACTCGCGTTGAGCTCCACGCGATCGAACCATTGTGAATAGCCTCTCAATCGCTGCTTCGGCGGAAACCCCTTGGGATAAAGCACGCCGACGTACTCGTCATCTCTCCAACTGCCGCAACCAATGTGAATAGCCATAGGGGATTATCCCACTTGCCAATCAAAGCGGGCAATGGCGCAATTCCGCACCCAAACATGATCCGGCTCGCCAGGTTCGCCCAGCACCTAGCGGTCGTCGTGTGTTGCCTCCTCTGGAAAGGTGCCGCTCTGCGCGCCCAATCTCCAGCGTCGGCATCCACGTCGCCGTCTCCTAACTACCTCACGCAGGAAATCTCACGCGCGCGCTCTGCCTGGGACAAGGAGTCCGGTCAGCTCGCCGAGATACTGCGCAATCTCAAAACCAAGGCCGGCGAGGTGAACCGCCTCACGAAAGAAATCGAAAAGCTGCGGAAAGAAATCGCCGATCTCGAAGTCGAAAAAGCTCAGGCGCTCGAGGACATGCTCAACGGAGAGTTCTGCAGCGGCTGCGGACAAACGCGCCGCGCGCTCCTCGCCCGCGGCGAGCCTTTCCCCCACCCGGATCAGCACGCCCGTCCCGCCACTCCTGAAGAACTCAAGCGTACCGAGAACGAGTACAACGAACGCCTCGCCCGTCTGCGCAAAAAACTCCAGGAACTCGAAAACCAGTCAAAACAGGTTTCAGGGGAGATCAGCGACCTGTATCACCGGTTCAGAGTGCTGCTGCCGGTTTATCACGGAGATATTTTGAAGGAGCGTGATCTCCGTCTCGCCGACTGGACCCAGGAAAAGGAAACGATCGAGCGCGGCCTCGAGACGCTTCATGCCGGCGTGGAAGCCGCCGCCGGCGCGCTCAAGAAAATGCCCGCCGGTGCGGACACCTCGGTCGCGGAAACCCAGTTGCGTATCCAGGAAAAACAGCTCGCCGCCTCCGTGCAAAAGGGCGCGGGCGCGGAATCACGCGCGCGCCAGCAAGCCCAGCAGTTCTCGGCCGCCGCCACCAAGGATATGGACAGCCTCGCCAAAATCGCCGCCGAAATCCCCGAGGTGTTCGGCCTGCCCGGCGGCTGGTTTCTGGGACAAAACCTCACCAATCCTCCCCGGCCCGTCGCCTACACGGTCTACGCCGTCCGTCGTTTCGATCCGCCCTCTTCTCCGGGGTCGATCGATAATCTTCTCGGCGATTCAAAACGCACCAACTCTCCGCAAACGCCCGCTCCGCAAAAGTCGATGAAAGACCTTTTGGAAGGAAAATAATGATCACTCCACGCCACGCTCTTCTCGCATCCGTCCTCTTCGCGTCACTCGCGACCCACGGCACTGCCGGCGACAACGCCGCACTCAGCCGCGGGAAGCAGCTGCTCGATGACAGTAAACCTGCAGCTGCATTGATTGAGTTTCAGAATGCGGCGCAGGCCGATCCCGCGAACTACGAAGGCTACTTCTACACGGCCATCGCGTCCTACCGTCTCGGCAATCTCGCCGCCGCCGAGGAGTACGCCAGACTCGCGCTCGAAAAGGCGCCCGAAGCCGAGAAGAGCCGCGTGCAAGAAATGCTCGGCGTCATCGGTGAAAAACAATCGTACGAGCGCTTGGAAGCGGAAGGCGACGCAGCACTCGCCAAAGGTCTCCGCGCCAAAGCCGCCGAATCCTACCGCAAGGCTTATTTGCTTTTCCCAAAGGACGGACGCCTGGGATTGAAAGCGGCATCGCTCTACGCGGACAACCTTCGCAAGCCGCTCGATGCAGCGATTCTCTGGCAAAAAGTCGCCAGTCAGGCGGACGAACAAAGCCGGGACGCCGCGCGCCAGGAGCTAACCCAGCGACACGCGGCACTGGACAAAATTTTCACCGAAGAGCTCAAACGCGCCAAGACCACGCAACGCAGGGTTCCTCTGGAAACTCTCAACCGGCTGATCGAAGCCTTTCCGGACCGCGCCGAACCCCTTCTGGAGGCGTCGGCATTTTATGATGGAAAGAAAAACTACGAGAAAGCCGTGGAGCATCTGTCACGCGCGTGCGCCATCGGAGTCGACGTGAACGACGTCCAGTTTCGCCAGGAATTCATGTGGGCGGTGAACAGCAAGGAGAGTACCGCTATGGCCACCTTCATTGAAGAAGCTTTCGGCGCGGAGACCGTCGCCAATATGCGCAATATGCCTTGGGGTCCCAACACCGGCACGCCCGAAGAAAAAGAGCTCTTCAAACAGGCGGTCGAGCACGGGGCCTCGTTTGCCTTGATGGCGATGGGCTCGTATTTTGAACACAAAGAGGCAGGCAATAATCCCGCTGAAGCTGCGGTATGGTACCAAAAAGCGGCCGACGCTGGAAACGCGTACGGCTATGTTGAACTGGGAGCCCTCTACCTCTACGGAAAGCTCGGTAAGGACGACTTCCAAACGGCTGCCTCTTACTTCGAGAAAGCCGCGGCGCTTGGCGATCCATTCGGACGCTGGCACATGGGAAGACTGTTAGCCGAAGGAAAAGGCGTCACAAAAAATGAAGCGGAGGCCGAGCGCATCTGGACCGAGGAAGCCAGCCAGGGTGAATCGCTTTCACTCGCGGCAATGGCAGAGTTTTGCCGCGAACACGGTCGATACGAGGAATCAATGAAATGGGCGCGCATCCTCTCCGCACCCGAAAAGGCATTGAACAATATCGGCTGGTTCGAGCTGGGCATGTGTTATCGCGATGCCCCGCCGCCCATCAGAAATATCGCCGAGGCCCGCCGCTGTCTGGAAAAAGCCGTGGAACTGAAACACTACACGGCGAAAGACGAGCTGGCCAAATTACCCAGGTCGTAAGACCTGCATCGTCACGATCCGTGACACGCGCCGGGCCACGTCCCCCACTGCCTGCGTGCGCGTTTGCGCCCTTAACTCCTCGAGCCCCGGCGAGCCCCACAGTCCACTCCACGAAGCACTTAAGTTCTTTCCCTGATGATCCGATCACGCTGCCCATGAGGATAATCTCACTCCCCTCAAAGATTATCCTCTTCCCGCTTTCCCTCTCCAGCATGCGTCCAACCATCCTCTCCATTCTGGCGAGTCTGTTCCTCGCCGCGTCCGCCTTTTCGTCGGAGGCAACTCCCCTGGTGAATCTGGCCTTCGAATACGGCTTTGGCGCATCGGAATACGTCGCCTTCGGGCAGGCGGAGAAACGGACCGCCCGGCTCAATCACTACAGTCGCGCGAACAATCTGGAGTCATTCGTGATCACCTATCAGGCCCGGCGCGCGTTTGGAGACCTAGCGTATCGGGCGGGCTTTTTCTACTCCCTGAATCCACTGGTCATCGAAAACTCCAACGGGGTACGCATCCACATGAACCGGATCTCCAAATATCCCGATCTGGTGAAACGTTACAACGCGATCCGTCCCACCAACGTGGAGGCGATCGTGTCCGTCGTGGCAGAATGTCAGGGTTACGGCGATTTCACCAAAGGGACGCCGGTGATCCGCCGGCTCTCCTTTAAGATCAATCCACTGGATCTCGTGTACGGACAGTCCCGCGACGGAAAAGACCGTGCCGAACCTGTCGTTCCACTGCACCTGAAAGACCGCGTTTCCCTCGATCACAATTCTACGACCTGGTTCACCAGCGAGGATCGCACCACGGACGAGGAGCTGAATAAAATCTTCACCAACATCATCCGCGTCCACGACAAGACCGCTACGCAGAGCAACGACGTCAACGTGGACATCAAGATCGCGTGGCCGGATTTCGAGATCGAGCGGATAGCGAAAGACTACGAGAGCTACGAAAAAGAGGGAAAGAAAGCGGAGAAAGATTACGCATTCCTTAAAGACCCACCGAAAGAAAAACCTTACTCGGGCAACGAGGAGATGGCGCTTCCGGTCGACGCGAGTGCAAAACCGGGCGAGGCTTTCCAAGTATCTTCCACGAAGGATAAACCTTGGCACGCGGGCATTCGCGTGAACGGCAAGGTGATCTTCGAATCGGAAAAGATCGTCCGTACACCGGAGCCCTTCGACGACAAGAAGACGCTGTTTCTGGTAGGGATGCCCGACGAAATCGGATCCCGCTTGATCAACACCAAAGGCAAATGGGTCCAGTATGAGGGCTACTCACGGTTCATTTTACGCGACAAACGCCTTGTCGGCATACCCGACAACCCGGCACCGGTCTACTCCTCGCAAGACACGTATCAGTCCAGGTGGTATCCGCCGATAACCGAAGCGGAGTTCCAAGCATTCAAAAGCAAAGACCACAAGCGGCCACCACCGAGGAGTGAAAAGCCAGATCCAAGCAAACCTGTCGTCTGGGAGTATACTTTCGCTACCTACACCATTCATTTCTTCCGCGGCGAGTTTCTCACTCTCGACCAAAATAACAAGAAGGTCATTGCCCGCGAACCCGCGTACTTCGCCCAATGAAAACCCGCATCGTTTTCGCCGCACTAACGTGGGCGGTGTTGATGGCTTCCTCAGCCGCACAGGATCCCAAATCTGAAGCCGTCTCCGCGTACGAGAGTAAAGACTACCTGCGCTGCATTTCCGTTGCGGGCTATATCGAACGAACCTCCGGCCCCACCCCGCTGACGACCGGGTTGATCGCCCTGTCGACGCACGCCCTGGGTGGCGACGAGGACGCGACAGCGCAGGCATTGGAAAAATATCAAAACACCCGAGGCGCCGGCACATCTTACGACTCCCAATTGTCATCGCTGATCGCGCAGTATCGCGAAAAGGCGGAGCAGAAAAAGAAGAAGGAAAAAGAGGATCAGGAAAAAGCGGCGGCAGATGAGAAAAAGAAAGCCGCTGAGGACCTCAAAAACAGCGCCCGCCAGCCGGGTGGAGAGGATCCGCTCGCGCAAGCCATCGAGGCTTACTCATCCGGTGACCAAACGCGCTGCCTCGGCATCGTCGCAGCCCTAGAGCTGCAGCAAGGACCGTCGCCCAAACTCGAATCACTACGGGCGCTTTCCCTCCATGAAACAGGCAAGGACGACGCACTCACCTTCAAAAGCCTCGAGCGTTACTGGGAAATGACCCGCGACAACGCGTCCATCTTCAACAACGAGAACCATCGTGAGCTGATGACGCTGCTGGATGACTATCGAAAGAAACTCGAGGAGCGGAAAAAGGAAGAGGCGGACGAACGAAGAAAAAAAGCGGACGAAGCAGCTCAGGCTGCGGAACGCCGGCTTCAGGAATCCATTCAAAAACGCGCATCGGAGGCCCAGAGACAGTCCCGGGAATCAGTCGCTCGCGTTGCCGACAGTAAACTGTCGAAGCTAACTCCGTCCGACTATCAGTTTCTGAAATCATCGGACGCTCACGCCCTCGCTTCTCGTTTCAACGACAGGATCTTCAGCGTGGAGAAGCATCTGCTTTCCGGCCCGTTCCGCCTGGATATGGGAGCCACGGCATTCAAAAAGCTTTATCAGTCACGCATAGCCGGGGTCCAAACCGAGAGCGCAGTCGTCCAGCGCCTCCAGGGCCAGTCGACGGACGCATGGGTTGAGTTTCCCTTTGGATTCGTCGTTCCGCTCCGCTCCCAAGGCGACGAACGCCGCGTGCTCGATCAAGGGAAATTCTTCAGTTCCAACGACGACGATCCATTGCTGTACGATGAGAAGGTCGATGGGAAGGCCATGATCGATGTGACCAACCAACTCACCGCCGCCGGTCTCAAGCCATTCCTGGGATTGAACGAAAACTGGAAGTTAGTCTTCGCCGAGCTCGAGCAGGGCGAAGTCTACATCCTGTCCTTCGCGACAACGGTAGGCAAGGTCACCGGCCACAACGATGTTCTTAAAAAACTGACGGATGTCTTCGGCCCCCTCCAGCCATTCAATGGTGCACCAAAAGGCTTTCTTGAATACGCACCCGACGAGGGGCTCCGTGGCGGACGGTTCATGTTCCCACAGGCAAACGGCATCACCCTCGACGGACGCATCTTTCAGTCGAAGGAAACCCTCGTGGACTCACCGTGGATCCTCGAATTGCGAGTGTCGCGCATGCTTTTCGACACGGCGCTGTTCCACGAGTTCTTTTCAGTGGAGGCCCACAAATCCAACTACGCTACGTTCAGCAAACGCTACGCCGAACAGGCCGTGCGTGAAGCCCGGTACGCCGCTGGCGGCCTGAAAGTCGACCTGGCTGGACGCTCATGCACGTTGGAGAAATCCGGCACGGCATTTTTCTTTTATGAAGGCGACAGCGGTGGCGCCACCTACATCGTCAACGCCAAGGACACCAAGACGGGAGACCCTGTTGTCATCACCTACAGCGATGTGAACCTGTCGTCCGCCCGGGAGACAGCCTACTCCAGTCATTGGAGCAGTGCCGTCGCGCAGACTTACACGGTGCACCTGACGCAACCGGCCCGCGTTGAAACAAAGGTCATTTCAAACGGTGAGGAAGTCGTCACCCATGAAGAAACGCTCGTCGTCCCGTTTTACGTCAAAGACGGCATCTTCTCGCCCATCCAGACAGCGCTCGTCGCCGCGCTGCCGCCCGTGCAGACGCTCAGCGCTGAGGACTTTGACCGCCTCAAGTTCGTGTTCGGCTACCACTCCCGCGTCGATAGTGTCGTGTTTCCGTTTTTCCAGGAGGCGGAGCGGCAGGGGAAATTCAAGGATCTCTTCTTCCTCGCCATGCTCGCCGATGACTCCGCGAAGCCGGCATTGCTCACCCGCGCAGCCAAGGGTGGAAGCGTTCAGGCGATGAACGAGCTGCGAAGGTTCTACGACTCCAGACAACAACAGGACGGAAAAAAAGCCCGCGATAAAATGGTCTACTGGGCAAAACAGGCCGCCGACGCAGGAGATACGGATTCGTTGAAATACATGGTTCACGAAGAGAGATATACCGATCTGCTGGCGACCGAGCGTTGGATGAAATCACTTCAGGAAAAGGGAAGATGGCAGGATGAATTCAGGCCCGAGCTCGAGCAGGGAATAATCCAACGCGCCGACATCTTCCGAAAGCTCGCCCCGCTGTCGCTCGAGGCGAAGGCACAGGCGTACGGGCCAATTTATGAGCCGAATGCGCAGCTTCAGGTAGACGGCGTCAGCGCGATCGGGAAAAAATTCAAGGACTACGCCACGCCGGAAAAGCAGTTCGCACTCATCGAGAAACCGAGTGACGACCGCTCCGGAAAAAAAGTGAAAGTTTATCGGCGCGGCCAGTCGGTTCACGGCGGCCCGGTGCAAGTGTGGGTAAACCGGAAAGGCATCATCATCGGAGAATACTATCTCCTGGGCCACGGCTATAGCGATGTCTCCGCATATGAAGCTGAATTCGCCTGCTTTAAGCAGTACTTCGGAGCGGCGAATTTGAGCGCCATTCCCAGCACGAACCTCAAAGCCTCCGCATTGGTCAATAACAGCGCGAAGACCATCGAGCTCCTCCTCTTCGACGGACAGGCCTATCTCAAGTATATTGACCACACCCTCGAGTAGCACCGGATGGTGCCGCACTCCACCCCGCGGGCGGCTTCAACCTTTCGGCGGCCAGATGGCGCCGCTTAGTTCCGGCGGCAACTGCGTGGGTTCGACGGGGTAAATCTGTTTCAGATCAATCTGGCCTGACTCGAACTCTTTGTCCGGTGCGCCAACGATCAGCCAAAGCGTTTCCTCCGTTTTCGAGTCATTGAAAATCTGCCGCAGCGTCGCCGGGCCAACCAACACGCCACCATACTTCGGCACCGTGAGGGTTTCCTCGCCAACACGGATGCGTCCCGTGCCTTCGAGCACGAAATAAAATTCTTCTGCGAGCACGTGCTTATGAAGCGTATTCGCACTCATCGGAGGCATGCGCCAGAGCCGCGCTCCGAGCAGCTCACTTCCCGTGCGCTCAAGAAAATCCGCATTCGGAATGCGCATCATGTTTGAAGGGCGCCAGGCCAGATCGTCTGGCGCGATTAACCGGTAACCGTCGATGGCTTTCATGCGCTGCTAGAAAAATTTTTCTGCTTTTAGCGCCGCCCGCTTTTCAGCGGCGCTCGATTTCCTTCCGCGCCTCCTGGCAGCGTTTCACCATCGCCACCGCATTCATGCGCGCGAAAGCCTTTTCTGCCGATGCCAGCTCGAGCTCCGCGTCGCGTGTGTCACCCAGGTTCCTCAGCACTTCCGCCAGTCGCAGCCGGGTGTGCGCGACGTTGATTCGCGAACCCACTTCCTGCCAGACCGTGAGCGCCGCACGCAGCGCCTCAAGCGTGCCCTCCACGTTTCCTTCGAGCAACGCCACCTCGGCCCTGGCCTGCTGGAACGCCGCCTGGCAGCCCGCAGGCGCGAGATGCTCGCGCAACTTCGCCAGCTCCTTCAGGGTACTTTTCGCCACGGCAGCCTTGCCGGCGCGGGCCGCTATGCGCACCAGCTGCGCTAGTAGGATGCCTCTACGCTGCCCGTCCGCCCAAGTCGGATACTTCAGCGCCCGCTGCAGCAGCTTGATCGCCGCCGCCGCGTCGCCACGCGATTCCTCGATCAACGCCCAGCCAGGCATCGCATGCCATCCGCGCTCGTGCGCCTCACGAAACGCCGTCTCCGCACCGGCCACATCGCCCTGCTGCAGGCGGATCTCACCGAGCACGCGGAAGGCGTCGCCCTCCGCGTAACGCGCAGTGTCCGCCAGCCGCTCGCGCGCCATGCGGATTTCCTCCTCGGCCTTGCTCAGTTCACCCAGCGCGCACAGCACCTCGCCGCGATGCAGATGGCAGAGTCCGGGAAAACCGTAGCCGCGGTTGTGCTTCGTCCAGCGTATGAACTGGTCCGTCCACTGCCCCGCCCGGCCGATGTCGCCGCGATCGAGATAAGCATAGATGACGGCGCAAAAAATAGTCCCGCACACCCAAGGGCTCACCGTACCGGCCAGCGCCGCCGCCCCTGCCTCGTCGAGATGCGAAAGCCCCAGGCGGATTTCCCCGGTCGCGAGCTCTACATGGCTTCGGTACATCAAGCCCAGTGCCTCGATGTCCGGATCTTCCACACGCCGGGCGATCTTTTCTGCTTCCTTGGCCCGTTCCAGCGCCGTCGGCAGGTCTCCCTCAAACAACGCGATGCGAGCCGCGAGCCAGACATAGAGCCCGTGCTCGTGCGCCTCCTCTTTTTCATCGGCGAGAAACGCACGCGCCCTCCGGTGCCAGCCTTTGCCCACGGCGATCGCGCCGGC
>JASGJB010000055.1:0-32107 GCA_049840895.1 Nibricoccus sp.
CCAGACGTTCTGCGCCTGCGGCTCATGTGCCATGACGGGAATCTCCTTTTGAGCCGACCACGTGATCAGATCTTTCGAGGAAGCATAGCCGAGCGTCTTGCCGCCCCAGGAAGTCGTCCACACGAGGTGAAACGTGCCGTCGGGCCCACGGAAGAGACACGGATCGCGCATGATCTTCGACTCGCCGACTGTCGGACGCAGGTAGCTGCGATCGCCGCCGAGCAACTCGAATGTGTAGCCGTCGTCGCTCGCCGCGAGATGCAAGCCGTCTTCGCCGTTCACATAAAAGTATGCGAAGAGATAGGCATCCTTTTGCGGGGCGGCTGGACTGGCTGCATGCGTGGCAACCGCTGCGGCAACGGCGAGAAGAGGAAAAAGAAGACGGGAGAGTTTCATGGACTAAATGAGCTGGGGGTCGAAGGGCGGATGATGACAAGGGAACGCACCAACGAGCGCGTTCCCTCAAGAAATCATCTCAAGGCTCCATCGGCGGCTTGGCCGTGGAGAGCGGTGCGGCACCGCCAACGTACGTGATGCGAAGCGCCATGTAAGGCTTGCCGGGGAGTTTGATTTCGCGGCCGTCGCGGTCGGTGAAATAATAGCGGTCCTTTTTCTTCGTGGTGAACACGCCTTCGATCGGCGTGATCGTCATGTCCCACGTGTCGATGACCTCGACCTTGAACTGCATACCTTCCTGAAGGCCGTTGCGGTAAAGCTCGATGGTCCATGAAGTCGGTTTCTCGGCGCCGAAATACATGAGATAGTACTGACCCGATTTCCCCGCGATACGCGGATCCTGCCACTGGTCGTGCGGCTCCAGTCCTTCAGCAGGGGCTTCATCCAGGATCTTCTTGAGGAAAGCGAGGCGAGGCGCGCTCGTTCCCTTCAACTCGCCGCCTTGAGCAAGCCAGACGACTTGCTTGTCGTCTTCGAAATATTCGCTGTGGCCGCCGTACGTGCCGGCGACGGTGCAGTTCCAGAAGCGCTGAACCAGTTCCTGTCCGCTAAGCTGCGCCCAGCGGAGTCCGTGACTGCCTTCGTACTTGAGTTCGTCGTACACGATCGGCTTGCGGTAGACATCACGATAAAGTTCGGCCGCGCCCGGCTGTTCGGTGGCCATGCCGTTCTGCATGCTCACGTGCGTGACCCAGGGTTGATTGTGATTGTAGATGAGTTTTCCGTTATGGATCGAACGAAGGTGATTATACGGATCGGCTTTCTGAACGACTTGGAAGAAACGATCCCAGTCGGACTCGGTCTTGGTGCGGAGGAAATCGTACTCGTTACCGATCGACCACCAGATGTTGCGATAGGCGGAAAGGCGCGCGACGAGGTAGCGGAGATAGAAGTCGTCAGTCTTCGCATCCATCGTCTCGAAGCCCCATTCCTCGTCGTCATCGTAAGGATGGAACAGAATCAGATCACACTCGATGCCGAGGGCCGCGAGATCGGCGACGCGTTTTTCTAGGTGCTGAAAGAACTCTGGATTAAAGCGCGTGAAGTCCCAATCACGCGGAGCTTTCCCTGCGAATGGGAAGCGTTCTACCGGCATGAACTTCACGCCATGAGCCTGGGGGAAGACCGCCATGCGGACTTTATTAAAAGGTGCTGACGCGAGTGTCTTGAGCGTACGCTCCTCCATCTCGGCGGGGCGATGCGTCCACGAGTACATCGTGGTGCCGATCGGTTTGAACGCGGTGCCGTCGGCGTAGGCGAAGTGGTAGGTGTTGCGCACGCGGACCGGGCCGTGATTTTTGCCGGTGGCCGCCGTGACGGTGAAAATGCCGCTCTTGTCGGCGAGCGGCCAGCGGTTGCTCTTCGTTTCGTAGCGCCACTCGCCGGTTTTGTCGGGCATGAAACGGACACGGTACACGCCGTTTCCATCATAGAATCCCGCCACTTCGATCGTGCGCACGCCGTCGGTGAAATTCGCGGTGAGGCGCACATCCGTGAACGGATTGCCATCGCTGGGACCCTTGAGGGCGACTTCAAAGACGCCCCATTGCTCGACGGTCGTCTGCGCGGCGCGCAGAGCGGTGAGCGGAAGGGCGATCCAGGCGATTACCGCGGCGAAGAGTCCGAGGCGGAAACGGAGGAGGCGTGAGGTTGTCATTGGAAAAGCAGGGGATGCGGGAGTGATGCGCGCAACATGTCAGGGTAACTTGAGCCAGATTACGGCAGCCTTACCGGCAGGCGTGGAAAGTGAGCCAGTCGCGCGAACCGCGCCGGTGCCCAGATCGACGGTGTACGGCTTGAGAGACGCTGCCGACTTCGGAAGTTTGAAGTCTCCGCCTTTCGACAGATACACGATCAACTCGCCGCGCTCGCCCTCCAATACTACGGCGTCGCCGGACGCGTTGATCGCCGCCGAAGGAGGCGTCGGCCTTGAATGGGCAATCGCCGCCAGCAATGCCGGATCGGTGCCCGCGGGGAGTTTCGCGAGTGAACCGCCGGCGAAGACGAACTGCCAGCCGTCGGCTTCGTCGAGCTCGGCAATCACCGCCTTGTCGGGAAATTTCGCGCGATACTCGCGCACCATGGACGCGATCGAGGCAGCGCTCGGGCGGCCGCCTTTCCATTTTCGCAGATGCTGGCGTGGGGCGAGATTTTCACCGCCTTTCGGTGCAAACTCTTCGCCGCGATCGGTACGGAACCAGTATTTCAGATCGATCACGGAAATCAGTTTCGCTCGCTCCGGATCGGCGAGAATCGCGTCCTGAACGTCCTTCGTCGCACTGAGCGCGAGCAGAGGATGCTTGCCGGTTTCGCGCATCCACTCCCCCGCCACATCCAGCCAGAACTGCATGAAGTGGAGCGGGCCGGTGTATTCCTCGCTCAGCGTGTGAATCACATTGGGCTCATCGGCGAGATTGGCGAGACACTGGCGGATATATGCGCGATGCAACGGCCCGCGCACGGGATGCGAAACATCATAAAACTCGGGCGCCATCCTGATCGTGTCGCCGTTGAAGGGCGGCGGCTCGGTGAAGCCGGTGTTGTTGATGTTGTTCACCGGCCGCCACGGGCAGTCCACCCAGTGCGCACCCGACTCGATGATATTGTGCTGAAAATACATCTCGTTGATCAGCACGAGACCCTTCGCGCGACCAAGTTCGGCGAAGGTTTTCAGGCGACCGAAATACCAGGGATTGTAGCGCGTGAGATCGTAACGACTCAGACGGTTCCACGCCTCACCTTGTCCGCTGAGGAGAAACGGCTGTTCGAAAAACGGCGGCCATGTCTCGGCGTCGGGACGCTTGTTCATCTGATGATCGTCGCGACGTCGATCGTACCAGAGTCCGTAGTGATGACGCATCGCGACCTGGCCGGTGGCGCGCATCCTGTCGGTCAATTCGTCAAGATCGTCGGTGAGCCCGGTGCCCTTGCGGCCTGGAGAAAAACGCGTCAGACTCGGCCCCACTTCAGCAGCGCGATTGGGTTCAAGCCGTCCGCGCCACCATGCGACCTCCGAGTGTCGGCCAACCAGCAGCGTATCATTCGCGACGAGCCAGCCGGCCGGAGAAAGCTGCAGACCCGGCGCCAATGTTTTCCGTCGTTCAACGACTGACGCGAGCCGCGCAGAAAGATCGGAAACCGCTTTCTCCAGCGAAGGCACCGATGACATCGCGATTTTTCCGAATGCGCCGCGTTCGAGTGCCTTCAACGCCGCCGCGCCCTTTCGCCCGGCAAGCTGCGCGCGATAAAGACTGTCGGGTTCGGCAAACTCGCTCGTCCGGCTCCAGCTGCCATCGCCGGTGAAAAGTCCCCACACACCCACGGCCCAGTTGTTAGCGCCCGGCGGCGTGCGCACGACGAAACGGCCGGCACTGGCCTCCCAGATCACCGAGTTTACCGCAGCCCAGCCGACGCCTTGGTTATAAGTTTCCAGATTATCGAGGCGCAGCTCGCCTCCATCGATGTGGACATTGTCGAACAAGGCGCCCGACGCCCAGGAACCGATGCCGCCGCTGAAACCGCTCGAGCGTTCCGCGCGGCACTCGACGAAAGCGTTTGGCCCGCTCGCGAAATAACCCACCGTGAAATCGTTTCGACCATCCTCGGCGGTGCAGCGCAGAAACAAGGTTTGCTGGCCGCTCGTGTGAAACGTCAACCGCCGATACCCGCCCTGCTCCGACACCGGCTCGCGAGATGCGCAGTCCTGCACGGTGATGCGGCTGGCGCTTTCGGTGACATTCACGACCGAGCCCGCAAAATGAACGAAAACGACATCACTCACCCACGCATCGCGAACGGACTCAAAGCGCACACCTTCCCACGCGTGCTGTTCGTCCTTGGGATTGGCGGCATCAAACGAGGACTCGCAGCGGAGATTTTCCACGCCTGCATTTTCGATGCGGCCAGTCCACGAAAGCGGCGTCACCGTAGCTCCGCCGAAACGCTTCTCGAGCGAGGTCGTCAGCGGTGCATCGAGCGTAATTTCATGGCCATTGATGGCGATGATCGTGCGCTCCCAGGAAATATTTTCCTTCCCCGGCCGCCATTGAAACGGCGTGCGCGCGGGCGAATTTTGCAGACCGAGCTGCTCGATCCATTCCTTCGGACTTGGTCGCTCGATGAGGATTTGCGCGCCGACTTTGAGTGCGGCCACGTTGTCCAATTGAAGCCGATTCGCGCCAACGGAGACATAGTCCTCTGTTACCAGCGAAACAGGGCTGCCAGGCGCACAATCGTTTTTTCCAGCGACGAGAATCAACGCACGCCGGTCGACCCCCGTGGCCACCAGCAACGTTCCCTGCTGACCAGCGCCCGAACCGCGAAGAACCACGCCGCTCGCACGCATACGAAGCTGGCCGGCGATATCGTAACGCCCCGGAGCCAGTTCGACCGCACCGCGAAGTCCATTGGCATCGGGCGAAAGAGAAGAAACATAATCGAGCGCGATCTGGATGCGGTCGCCGTCATCGCCATCAACAGGCCCGACCACCACACGAGCAGGCGCCAACGGCAGTGGCACTCCGCCGCCGCCGTAACCCGCGTGGGAGAAATCCGGAACCCGGTCGCCACGTGAATCCACTTCGTACACAAGCGTGCCGTCCTTGGCCGACTTCACTGGCGGACCAACCTGCACAGCCAGAGCACTGGTTGCAAAAACGGTCGCCGCGAGCCAGGTGTGCGCCACGCGGCGCGTTTGTTTCTTGGGCAAGATCATTGTTACGTGCGGAATTATTTTGCTGCGGCAATAGCCGGAAGCTTTGCGACGAGCGGAGCGAGCGTTTCGCCACGCGCAATTTCCTGCCCATCGACGAGCAGGATGAGGCCCTTTCCACGATTGTAGCGTTTGCCATCGCGATCCCAGATGATCGTGAGATCGCGGTCGTGGTAACGGACGTTATCGAGACAGAACCAGCTCCAGGAGTTATCCGGCAGGAGTGAATGAATCTCCACGACATCGTCTGCGCGCGGACGCAAGCCGACCAGACCCGTGATCAGCAGATCCGCATACGTGGAATGATTGTAGTAACGACTGCGCTCGTCGCGCCCCTTGAGCCAGGCACCCGTGAGTTCGTCCTGATATTCGCCGATATACGGAAGGCCGTCGTAGCGATGCGCGCGTGTGTAGTCGATAAACGCATCGAAGTAGTCGCGCTTCGTCACGACCGCGGGAGCGGGCTGCGGATAATCACGCAGCACATTCGCCAGTGCCACGAGTGTCTGCGACGTGGCGTACGGCCAGATGGCGCCATCCCACTCGCACGTCCCTACGCCATGCGATCGAAACCGCGGATGACGACGCTCCGCAGTGGTGATGCCGAACGGCGCATTGAAACCTTCCGTATCCGAAAACTGGGCCCACGCGGTTTCATAGCCGGCGTTTTTCTCCGGCAGCTCAAAGTACCAGGGAATAAAACCGATCTCTTCACGAACGTCCGCGAGCGGACCATCTTCGAGCCGGACTTTGAAGAACTTCGCATCGGCGTCCCAAAGCGACTGCAAGGTGAGCTTGCGAAGCGTCGCGGCCTTTTCGTCGAAGGTCGCGGCGATCTCAGGCTTCCCCGCAAGGCGCGCGATTGCAGCGAGCGCACGCGCATTACCGAACATGTAGCTGTTGATCGTGGGTCGCACGTTTTTCTTCGTCCGTGAACCGCTGATGGACTCCTCCATCGCGTCCCTCACGTCGAACTGCCAGTACAACCCGTCGGTCCGCTGCTTGCTCTTCTCCCAAATGTCATAGTCGGCCACTAGTTCGTCCAGCAGCCCCGTCAGCACGGCCGTGTCGCGCGTCACCATCCAGCGTTGATAAAGCGCGTCTTGCAGCCAGCTCGAATAAAAGCGCAAGCGGGTCTGTGGCTTGCCCTGCTCATCTTTGCGCAGCCAATACTGGACGTAGCTGTCGACCGGCAACTGGTCGCGGAGCCAGCGCATTTCCATCAGATGATGGCCCAGCGCGCTGCTCACCGGATTTGCGCGCGTGAGAAACTCTGTAAACACCAAGTGCCCGGTCTCCGCTTTGCGCAGATGCTTTCGCAAGGCCCACCAGCGATACCAATAGATCTGCTCCACTTCGGGTTGAGAGCACTCGAAAAACGGCACCTGCGCCTGCAGCCATTTCCACGACTCTGAGTTCGGCACGAGATTGGCGACGTTCTCGTTCTCCATCGAGTTGAAGTACTCGATATGGTGCGCGAAAGCCGATGCCTTGAGCACCACGGGGCCCTCGCCGCGGGAGTCAACAGACAGCGCCACGGAAATCACACCGGCAAGAAATCCAAATAAGCGAAAACGAGGATGCATCAGGGCTGGGAGTTATTTCAGTTATGATTCAATTTTTCGAGCCGGCATCGCACAATCCTTGTAGCGAAATTGCGCGACGCATGCGTGATGGAGTGAAGCAGGAGCCATGAGGAGTGACGCACACGAAGCGCAGTAGCTGCGCAGCAAAGAAAAATAGTGAAAGGAAAAGGGCCGGTGCTGCACACACCGGCCCTCACACCCAAACGAACGGAGTGGCTTGCACCACTCCATCCGATTGCATCATCCGCGAACGTCCGCACTACCCCAGCGCAGGCCGTCCGGGTTTGAGATGCAAAATTCGATGGAAATCCGCCCGCCGCATTGTCCAGTCGAGAGCCAGCCACGACGCAGAAATATTTGCGCAGTGACCGCATCAGCATACGAATGACCTGCAAGGTGCAGATGATCACACATGATGAAGGATGGATGTTTGAGGTTGAGACGGGATTTATTGCTGCCAGCGATGTCGGTGAAACGGCTGACAATTATTTCATATGAAATAACATATTGACGAATGTATTTCATGAATTAGTCTGTCAACGTTTTTGTTCCCGCCCCACTTCATTCTTCGTTATCTTCGGCCACAAGCCGCCCCTGATGAGCAAAAAAACCAAAGTCACGATCACCGATGTCGCTAAATCAGCGGGAGTCGCGGTCGGGACAGTCTCACGCGTTTTCAACAACCATTCTGACGTCAATCCCGACATCGCCAGCAAGGTTCGCGATACAGCGCACCAGCTCGGTTACCGGCGGATCCGGCAGAGGCGCGGCACGCGTGAAGTACCGGTACGCCGCAACGGCGCCGCCGGGGACATCGGCATCGTCTTTTTCGGCATGCAGGACACGCTGGTGCAGCTTCCCGTAGTCAGCACCTCACTACAAGGCATTGAAAGCGCGCTTTCCACCCATGGACGAAGCCTGCTTATCGCCAATATCCCGAATGGCGACCGGACTCCTCCGTTTATCAGCGAGGGTCGCGTGGAGGGGCTGATCCTCAAAGGGCCCAATCAAGGGGAACTTCCCTCGCAGGCGGCCAGTGAGCTACTCAGGCACATTTACCGCATTCCTCACGTCTGGGTCATGGGACGACTGCCCAACGCCTTGGGCGATCATTGCAATTTTGACACCGACAGCGCCGGGCGCCTGGTCGCCGAGCACTTCTTGGCCAAGGGCCACAAGCACGTCGCCTTCATGAACCCCAAGCCGGGCCAGGTTCAGTTTGAGAAAGTAAAAAGCTCCTTTCTGAACCACTCGGCCAGACTGGGCCTCGAGGGCACACTTCTAGAAGTGGCCCCACCGGGCAAACTCACGTGGCCGCTCCCCGCCACAACGCTTCAGGACAATGTCGATCTGCTCACCCAGCGCTGGGCGCAATTGCCGGCAAAGTCCCGTCCCACTGCCATTTTTATCCCTTCCGACCGGACTGCACTGCAGCTGTATGCCTCACTGGAGCGCTTAAGGATGCGCGTAGGCACCGACGTGAGCGTGGTCTCCTGCAATAATGAGAAATCTCTCGTGATGAATCTCAGCCCCATGCTGACAACAATCGACATTCACGCCGACTTCATCGGCCGCCGCGCGGTTGATCAGCTCCTCTGGCGGATTCAAAACCCCGGCGAGGATTTCTCGATGCAAATCCTGATCGAACCCACCTTGGTGGAACGCGGATCAGTCGCCCAGCTCTGAGGAGCAGCCAGCTCCGTTTAAACAGCCCAGGCATCCCCCGGCCAGGGCCCGATTGGCATCAATATCTGCGGAGAGTCGCCGGGGCCGCGACTTCTTGGCGCAATCGCCCCGGCCAAAGCCGGCTAATCTCCGGATTCATGGGCACGCGGGTTTGAACAAGCCCTGCCGCCCGGATTCATGAAATTACTAATTTGACACTTTTATTTCATGAAACGTATCCTTTTTGACTGTCGGGACACCCCTCCCGCCCCGCCACTCAACTCCCGTTTCACTCCTCTTTGTGAGCCTTCATTTCTTAGACTACCTCGTTCTCGGCCTCTATGCACTGGGCATCGCCGTTCTCAGTCTGATCGTTTCTAAAAAACAAAAAACCGCAGCCGACTACTTTGTCGCCGGTCGCTCCATGCCAGCTTGGGCCGTCGCCATGGCGTTGATGGCCGCACTCATCAGCAGCAACACCGTCATCGGGCATCCCGCCACCGTTTACCAGAAGGGCATGATCCTTCTTTTGGGCAACGCGTCGCTGCTCTTTGTCCTGATCTTTGTAGCAAAATACATCGTCCCCTTTTACCGCCATGTCATCGGGATGAGCGCGTACGAGTACATCGGCGCGCGTTTCGGCGTCGCCGGCCGCATGTACGCCTCGGCCGGTTTTGTCGCTTCCTGCGTCTTCGATCTGGGACTCACGCTTCTCACCACAGCTATTGCCCTCAACGTTATGACCGGGTGGAGCCTGACCGAGGTACTCCTTTGGACATCCGGTTTCACCATTCTCTATACGATGATCGGCGGCATGAAAGCCGTCGTCTGGTCGAGTGTCATTCAGGGCTCCGTTCTGATCGGCGCCGCGCTGATGATCATCGCACGCCTCGTATTCGCTCCTGAAGTGGGCGCCACCGGCGCAGTTCTCGGCGAAGCCTGGCGTGCAGGTAAATTCGATCTCGGCAGCTTCGATTTCTCCTGGAGCTCCCTCTTCGATTCAAACGTCACGAGTCAGTGGCTTTTCCTCCTCGCCTATCTGGCCAACTGGTGTCGCCGCTACATCGCCGACCAGCATATGGTGCAGCGCTATCTCATCGCACGCACCGACAAAGACGCCGCCAAAGGTGCGTTCTGGAACGGCTTTCTCTGCGTTCCCATCTGGGCGATCTTCATGCTGATCGGCGCCTGCCTGTATGGATATTATCAACTGAGCGGCCAGCCCGGCCCGGCCCAGAGCGATGACGTCGTTCCTCATTTCATCATCCACTTTCTGCCCGCCGGCGTAGTCGGCCTCGTCCTCGCCGCGATCATCGCCGCCACGATGTCCTCCATCAGCGCGGACTTGAACAGCATCGCCACCGTTCTCACGACCGATCACATCGGCCACTTTTTCCCCAAGATGCGCGACCGCGTGCAACTCCTGCTCGGACGTATTCTCGTAGCGGCCAGCGGCATCCTCGCCACGGCCGTCGCGCTCTACATGCGGCCAACGGAAGGCGCCGCCTCCATCATGGAACGCGGTGTCACCGTAGCCGCTGTCCTCTCAGGTGGCACGCTCGGCCTCTTCTTCCTCGGATTCCTCACCCGCCGCGCCACCCGCCAGGGTTGCTACATCGGCATCGTCGCCTGCGCCCTGTTCACCGCGTGGGGCCTCCTGACAGAACCGAAAACCCGCGTGATCGATCTCGGCTTCAACTTCGAGATGAACCCGATCCTGATCGGCGTCCTCGGCCACGTCGTGCTCTTCGGAGTCGGCTACATCGCCAGCCTCCTCTTCGGCGGTTATCGCCCGGAAAACGTCGAGCAGCTCACGTTCCGCCGCAAATACCTCGCCGCTTCCAACACAGCGTCTCCTGCCGCGGCCAACACCGCTGCTCACTGACAACTCGTGACGTTCCCGCCTCCAACCACCGTCACCCTCCGCCAGCCGCCGCGCATCGGCTTCGGCGCCGGCTGCGCACTCGAATGCACCGCCGAGCTCACCGCCCGTGGCGCCCGGCGCATCCTCGTGGTCCTCTCCGCTTCCGCGCGCAAAGCCGCCGCCCCGGTCCTCGACGCTCTGCGCGCCCAGTCCTTCGAACTCATCCTGCGCGAAGGCGTCCCGCCCGAGCCCACCGTCGGCGACCTCGAAAAACTCCAGACTGACCTCGCCGGCTCTTCGCAAACCTTCGACGCCGTCCTCGGCATCGGCGGCGGCAGCGTCCTCGATGTCGCCAAACTTCTCGCCGCACTCCACGGGCAACCCGGCTCCGTCCGCACTTATTTCGGGATGCATCTGCTCCCGCCGCGTCGTCTTCCACTGATCTGCCTTCCCACCACGTCCGGCGCCGGAAGCGAGGTCTCGCCCAACGCCATTCTCTACGACGAAGAGGCCCGCCTCAAAAAAGCCGTGATCAGCCAGTGGCTCGTCCCGGACGCCGCCTTCGTTGATCCGCAGCTCACGGTCACGCTTCCGCCCGCCGTCACTGCCGCCACCGGTATCGACGCGCTCTCGCACTGTCTCGAGGCCTACGCGAATCGCGCCGCTCACCCCACAGTCGATCTCTACGCACTCGAGGGCATCCGCCTGCTCTCCGCCAATCTCGAAAAGCCTGTGCGCAACGGCTCCGACCTCGCCGCCCGTTCCGCCTGCGCCCTCGGCAGTCTTTACGGCGGTCTCTGTCTCGGTCCCGTCAATACCGCAGCCGTTCACGCGCTTTCCTACCCGCTCGGCAGCGAATTCCGCCTGGCTCACGGATTGGCCAACGCCCTGCTGCTCCCGCACGTCGTGCGCTTCAATCTTTCCGCCGCTCCCGCCCGCTACGCCGCGATCGCCCGCGCCCTCGGCGTTTCAGCTCCGGCCGGCGCATCCGACGAAACCGTCGCCGCCCTCGGCGTCGAAAAGCTTTTCTCACTCAACGCCGCCTGCGGTCTGCCCGCAAAGCTCTCCGCCTGCGGTGTTCCATCCGAAGCGATTCCACGGATGGCCGTGGATGCCCTGAAAATCACCCGACTCCTGAAAAACAACCCGCGCGAGGTCACCCTCGCCGATGCCGAAACCATCTACCGAGAAGCTTTTTGACCATGGTCAAATCCACCAAACACCGGGGGGTCATCGTGCCGATGGCCACGCCTTTCACGCCTACTGGCGGTCTCGATGAGCCCGCCGCCGAACGTCTTGTCGCGCACCTTGCCGGCAATGACATGGGCGTCTTCGTCCTCGGCACGACCGGTGAAGCCGCTTCTGTTCCCCCAGTCGCACGCGAGCGTCTCGTCGAGATCGCCGTCAAAATCTCCGCCGGCCGCGTCCCGGTTTACGCAGGTCTCGCCGACAACTGTCTCTCCCGCTCCATCGAAGCCGGTCGAAACTACCTGCGCTTCGGCGTCGATGCCGTGGTCGCCCCGCTGCCGTCGTACTATTTGCTCAGCCCCGCCGAAATGCAGGCCTGCTACGAACTGCTCGCCCGCGAAATCAAAGGCTCGCTCGTCCTCTACAACATTCCCCAGACCACCCGCATGTCCGTGCCGCTCGAGGTCGTGCAACGCCTCAGCGAGATCCCGAACATCGTTGGTTTCAAAGATTCCGAAACGTCCCCGGCCGCCTCGAAAAACCGCCGAGCTTTTCGCGAAGCGCACCGACTTCTCCATCTTCATGGGCGCCGCCGTTCTCTCCGCGCAGGCTCTCCGCGCGGGCTTCGACGGTCTCGTTCCCAGCTCCGGCAACATCGCACCGTCTCTCTGGCGCGACCTCTACAGCGCATCCCTCGCAGGCAAATGGGAGCAAGCCGAAGAGCTTCAGCGCCGCGCTGATGCCGTCGCCCGCGTCTTCCAACGCGACCGCTCCCTCGGCCAGTCGCTCGCCGCCTTGAAGGTCTGCCTCGAAACCCTCGGCCTCTGCGGCCCCGCCGTGCTGCCGCCACTCCTCCCTCTCGACCAAGCCGGCCGCGCCGCCGTCCAGAGCGAACTTGCCGCCCTCGATCTTGCTCCGGTTTCTGCGCGATGACCGCCACGCCCATCGTCGTTCTCGCCGACGATCTCACCGGCGCCGCTGAGATCTGCGCGATTGGTCGCGCCCACGGTCTTACCGCCGTCGTGGCTCTTTCGACGGAAGCTCTTCCGCGCGATGCAGGCCTCATCGTTTTCGACACCGACTCCCGGCTCAATCCGCCCGATGAAGCCGCCCGCAAGGTCCGCCACATCATCGAGCATCTGCCCGCAGGCTGGAATCAACGCGTCTTCAAAAAGACCGACTCCGTACTCCGCGGCCCCGTCGTCGCCGAACTCGAGGCCGCAGCCGCCGCGTTGGGCACCAAAAAGTCCTGCTCGCGCCCGCCAATCCATCGCTCGGTCGCAAAATCCACGACGGACTCTACACCGTAAACGGCGTCCTCCTCGACCAGACGCCCTTCGCTCGCGATCCACACCACCCCGCGCATTCGGCCCACGTCGCCGTTCTGCTTGGAACCACCTCCGCCCTTCCGCTCGTGCTTGCACGATCCGGCATGCAGTTGCCCTCGCTCGGCCTGATAGTCGCCGAAGCCAGTTCTCCAGCCGACGTCGCCGCCTGGGCCTCACGCCTCCAACCCGGCATGCTTCCCGCCGGCGGGGCGGATTTTTTCCAAGCCTATCTCGCCAGTCTCGGCCTGTCTCCCTCGGCCACGCCCGCCGCCAACGCCGCGATTCCGTCCGGCCCCAGCCTCATCATTTCCGGCACCACCAGCGCAGCCGGCGAAACACTCCGCGAAAACGCGCGCAAGGCCGGCCTCCCCGTTTTCTCCATTCCCTCCGCGCTTCTTAGCGCCGGCGAATCGTTCGAGACCTCCGTCAAAACCTGGGCCGACAACATCCGCCGTGCTCTCACGACGCATGGCATCGCCATCGTCATCGTCGGCCAGCCCGTGAGCGATCTGCCGCACGTCTCCTCCGCCATCCGCCGCGCCTTCGCCCGCATGGCTACGCTGCTCGATCAACACCGTGCCTTCCACCACCTCCTCGTCGATGGAGGTGCAACCGCCGCGGCCGTCACACGCTCGCTCGCGTGGCACCAACTGTCCACCGCCGCCATCTGGGCTCCCGGCGTCGTTTCCCTTCAACCGCTCACCGCTCCCGGCATCCTCCTCACGCTCAAACCCGGCAGCTACGCGTGGCCCGCTCCACTTTGGGAAAAACTTCTCCCAAAGCCCTCCGCCACATCGTCCTGATTTTCCATGTCCGCCGCCTCTCTTCCGATTCTCGCCATCACGCTCGGCGATCCCGCCGGCACCGGCCCCGAGATCATTGCAAAAGCCCTCGCGCTTCCCGAGATCCACACGATCTGCCGTCCGCTGATCGTCGGTGACGCCGCCGTGCTCACCCAGGCACTGCGTTTTGTTAATTCATCCCTGAAAGTCCGCGCCTTCGCCTCGGTCGCCGAAGCGACTTACACGCCCGACACCATCGCGGTCCTCGACATGAAAAACGTCGAGCTCGCCAAACTGCAGCTGGGCAAAGTCGACGCCATGGCCGGTCAGGCCGCCTACGAGTATGTGAAACACGCCGCCGAGCTCGCCCTCGCCGGTCAGGTCGGCGCCATCGTCACTTCCGCGCTCAACAAGGCCGCCATGAACCTCGCCGGCCATCACTACGACGGCCATACCGGTCTGCTAGCCGAGGTCTGCAAATCTCCCGGCGCGACCATGATGCTAGTCGCAGAAAAACTCCGCGTCAGCCACGTCTCCACGCACGTCCCGCTGCGCGTCGCCATCGATCGCGTCCGTCCCGAGCGCATTCTCAAGGTTCTCCAGCTCACACACGACGCCGTGAAAAAACTCGGCATCGAAAAACCGAAGATCGCCGTCGCCGGCCTCAACCCGCACGCCGGCGAAAACGGACTCTTTGGCGACGACGAACAAAAATACATCGAGCCCGCCATCGCCGAGGGCCGCGCCCGCGGCTTCGACGTCTCCGGCCCTTACGCCGGCGACACCGTTTTCTTTCGTGTGCTCCAGGGCGAGTTCGATGCCGGCATCGCCATGTACCATGACCAGGGTCACGTCGCCGCCAAGATGCTCGGCATCTGGCGCGGCGTAAACGTCACCCTCGGTCTTCCGATCATCCGCACCTCCGTCGAACACGGTACCGACTTCGCCAACGTCGGCACCGGCCGCGGCGACCCGCGCAGCCTCGTCGAGGCGATCAAACTCGCCGCCACGATGGCGAAAAATCGCGCGCCCGTCACCGTTCCGTAAGGTTCGCGCCCGTAGCCTCACCAGCTACCATTCAGCCCTTCGATATCAGCCCTATAAGTCCCATAAGACCTATAGGCCCTATCCTCATCGCCATGAAACCCACCTTTCGCGCTCTCCCGCTTTCGGCTCTCACCACCCTCACCGCTCTCTCCGCCTTCGCCGTCGATCCCGCGCCCGAGCTCATCCTCAAAGACACCCAGCGCGTCGAGAGTACCGCGGACGGCGCACTTCGCCCCGTGGTCGGTGTGCACAACATCCAGGTCGTCCGCGCCAACCGCACCACCGCCGCGCACGACAATCCCGATTTCAACCACACCTACCTCCACGCGCCGATGCTCGCGTACTGGCGCGGCCAGTTCTACCTCGATTACCTCAGCGGCCCCGTCAACGAGCACGACCAGCCCACCGTCACTAACTATGTCACCTCACCCGACGGCCTGAACTGGTCCACGCCGAAGCTCCTCTTCCCCGCCATCAAGCTCGCCGACGGCACCGAGAGCATCATGCACCAGCGCGCGAGCTTCTACGTCGCGTCCGGCGATCGCCTTCTCGCCACCGGCTTCCACGGCAAGCACCCGTCACCTAACGACGGCACCGGCGTCGGCCGCGTCATCCGCGAAATCAAATCCGACGGCGCACTCGGTCCCATCTACTTCATCCGCCTTAACCGCCACGCCGGCTCGACCGAGGCCAACGTCCCCTACCCGCTCTACACGAAATCTCCCGACGCCTCGTTCGTAGCCGCGTGCGATGCCCTCCTGGCCGACCGCCGTTACACATCGCAATGGTGGGAGGAAGACCGCTCCGAAGACGGCTACTACAACCTTACACTCAAGGCCGTGAGCACCGTCCGCCGCCCCGACGGTACACTGCTCGCCGTCGCAAAAGACGCCCAGCACGCCTCCAGCACCGACGAGGGCAAAACATGGAAACGCCTCGGCTTCGCCGAAAATCTTCCGGTCAACTCTTCGAAATACTGGCTGCAAAAAACCGACGACGGCCGCTACGCCTTCGTCTTCAATCCTACGAGCCGCCTCCGCTTCCCGCTCGCCATCGCCACATCCGCCGACGCCAAAAACTTCGGTGACCTCCTCACCGTCCACGGCGATCTCCCGCCGCAACGCTTTCCCGGAAAATTCAAAAACCTCGGCGCTCAATACGTCCGCGGCATCGTCGAGGGCAACGGCACCCCGCCCGACGGCGGCCTCTGGCTCACCTACTCGACACACAAGGAAGACATCTGGGTCTCGCGCGTGCCCGTACCTGTCACCGGCACCGTGCCCGAAAAACCGATACGCGACGATTTCAACGCCACCTCCGCAGGTACTCTCCCCGCCAGTTGGAATATCTACAGTCCCGCGTGGGCGCCCGTTCGCGTCATCGACACTAAAGACGCCGCCCAGAAAAACGCCCTCGAACTCCGCGACGAAGATCCGTTCGAGTACGCCCGCGCCGTCCGCGTCTTTCCGTCCACACACGGCGTAAAGATCGAATTCAAAGTCTTCGCGCGCCAAACGACCGGCCGCCTCGAAATCGACGTCCTCGGCCCGCGCGGCGAGCGCCAGACTTCCTTCGCCTTCGGCACCGACGGCCACCTCTGGCTCAACCACGAAGGCATCTGGACCGACAACGGCACCTACGAGTCCAACCACTGGATCACCTTCAGCTACGAGCTCCCGAAAAATCCCAAATCCGATCGCGGTATCTGGCTCATCAACGGCAAACCCTCCAACCCTCCCGCCGGCGGTCCGATTGAACTCACCTCGACCGTCGAACGTCTCTCTTTCCGCACCGGCCCGCTCGCCGATCGCCCCGAGGGCAGCGGCAAGGACCTCCCCGGCGCCGACCAAAAAGTCCCCGCCGCCTCCTTCTTGGTCGATGACGTCAGCATCACGCCCGTTCGCTGATTCCAAATCGTCTCTTTCTCGTACTCTCCTCCGGCTGTAGGAGCGGCTTCACGCCGCGATTCCGAAATCCTGTTAATCCCGTTAATCCTGTCTCAAAAATTCCGTGCCGTGACCTCCGCCTCTTTCCGATTTCTCCGTCTCCTCCTCGCGGCTTTCACTCTTCACCTTTCCCTCTTCACTCTTCCCTGCGCTCCCGCGCAGAACGCCGCCCCCGAGTCTTCGCTCGCTCCACGCTCAGAGATCGCTCTGACCGACAACTGGCGCACCGCCTACGACGAAACCAACCCGGAAAAATTCGCCGCCTTCACGTCCGCGAACTTCGACGACTCCACGTGGCGCACCGTCAGCGTCCCGCACAACTGGGACGACTACTACGGCTTCCGCCAGGTCAAAGCCGGCCACCTCTACGGCTACGCGTGGTACCGCACCACCGTCACACTTCCCACCTCCGCGATCTCCGCTGATCGACGCCACTTCCTCTTCTTCGAAGGCGTCGGCGCTTACGCCACCGTCTGGGTAAACGGAAAACTCATCGGTAAACACGGCGGCGGCCTCACCACCTTCACGCTCGACGTCACCGACGCACTCAAGACCGACGGCTCGCCCAACCTCATCGCCGTCCGCGCCGACCACCCGTCCGGCATCCGCGATCTCCCGTGGGTAAACGGCGGCAGCGAACGCGCCTATGGTTTCGCCGAGGGTTCACAACCGTTCGGCATCCACCGCCCCGTCCGCCTCGTCTCCACCTCCGCCGTCCGCATCGAACCTTTCGGCGTTCAAATCCTCGCCGACCGCGAAACGCTCTCCACGTCTTCCGCCACGGTCCACGCCCGCACCGAACTCAAAAACCACGGCACCACCCGACAAGCCTTCCGCCTCGTTTCACAACTCCGCGATGCTTCCAAGCAGCTCGTCGCCGAAACTTCCTCCGATGTCTCACTCGCCCCCGGCGAAACCAAAACCGCCGCCCAAACTTTCCCGACTCTCCGCAACCCGAAGCTCTGGTCACCCTCGAACCCAAATCTCTACACGCTGACCACCGAGCTCTCTTCAGGCTCCTCCTCTTCCAGCGCCGCCAACGTCCTCGATCGCATCGAGACCGTCACCGGCTTCCGCACCATCGAGTGGCGCGGTGCCGACCCCAAATCCACCGACGGCCGTTTCTTCATCAACAACGAGCCTTTCCTCATCAACGGCACCGCCGAGTACGAACACCTCCTCGGCCAGAGCCACGCGTTCTCCGACGTGCAGATCCGCGCCCGCGTCCGCCAGATCGAGGCCGCCGGCTTCAACGCCTTTCGCGACGCGCACCACCCTCACAATCTCCGCTACGCCGACTACTGGCAGCGCGACGGCCTGCTCTGGTGGCCGCAATTCGGCACGCATATCTGGTTCGACAACGACGCCTTCAAAACCGCCTTCAAAGACCGTCTCCGCGACTGGATAAAAGAACGCCGCAACAATCCCGCCGTCGTTCTCTGGGCTCTCCAAAACGAAAGCCGCCTCCCCGCGTCCTTCGTCGCCGAGTGCGTCGCGATCATTCGCGAGATCGATCCCACCGCCACGGTCGAGCGCCAAAATCACCACCTGCAACGGCGGCGAAGGCTCCGACTGGAACGTCCCGCAAAACTGGTCCGGCACCTACGGCGGCGATCCCGCCACCTATGCGGAAGATCTCCGCACTCAACGCCTCGTCGGTGAATACGGCGCCTGGCGCTCGCTCGACTATCACGCCGAGGGCCCGCTCGATCTCAAAGGCGCGTACACCGAGGAGCGTTTCACCGCGATCATGGAGACCAAGGTCCGCCTCGCCGAAGCCGCGCGCGACTGGGCCAGCGGCCACTTCATGTGGCTCTTCACGACCCACTCGAATCCCGGCCGCAACATCGGCGAGGTCGGTGAACAAACGCGCGATGGCTGGCGCGAACTCGACCAGATCGGGCCCGCCAACAACAAGGGCCTGCTCACGATCTGGGGCGAACCACTCGACGCGTTCTACATGTACCGCTCGAACTTCGCGCCGAGAACAAACCGACCCGATGGTCTATATCGCGTCGCACACCTGGCCCGATCGTTTTCCACAGCCCGGCAAGAAATCCGGTATCATCGTCTACTCCAACTGCGACGAAGTGGAGCTCTTCAACGATCTGGGCGAGCGCTCGCTCGGCAAACGCACCCGCGGCGGCGTCGGCACGCACTTCACGTGGGACGATGTCGATATCCAGACCAACACACTTTACGCCGAAGGTCGTGTGAACGGAAACGTCGTCGCCCGCGACCTTGTCACGCTTCACCACCTTCCTGCCGGTCCCGCGCTCGCCAGACACGAAGCCGCTAAGCTTCGCTCACCTAAACCCGAGCCAGGCCAGAACTACCTCTACCGCGTCAACCTCGGCGGCCCCGACTACACCGACGAACAGGGCAATCTCTGGCTCGCCGATCGTGACTACCGCGAAGGCGACTACCGCACCGTTTCGTGGGCGCAGCAATTCCCCAACCTCCCCGCCGCCTTCGGCAGCCAGCGCAAAATCTTCGATCCCATCGAAGGCGCTCGCGACGACGCACTGTTCCAAACCTTCCGTTACGGCCGCCACGAACTTCGTTTCATCTTTAACGTCCCCGACTCTTCCTCCGACTACCGCATCGAACTCTTCTTCACCGAGCCGTGGTACGGCACCGGCGAAGGCAACGCCGATGGATGGCGTGTCTTCGATGTCGCCGTAAACGGCGAAACCAAACTCCGCGACCTCGACATCTGGAAAGAATCCGGCGGCCGCGCCCACGCGCTGAAAAAAGTCGTCACCACCCGCGCCAAAAACGGCCGCCTCGAAATCTCGTTCCCGCGCGTCTCGTCCTATCAGGCCGTTCTTTCCGCCATCGCCATCTCCGCCCCGAAGACTGGAAAAGCCTCCGATAGTGAATCCGACACGACGATCGCGCGCCGCGATCGCCGCTCCATGTCTCTTCCCAAAGCAGTCCAGGGACGCTCACATCTCGATACCGGAGATCGCCTGCAATTTAACCGGGACGATACGCTCGTCTCACTCCCCGAAAACCTGCGAAACGCCGAGTGGTATAGTTTCGGAGTGGGCCGTGTCGGAGCGTTCACGTTTACTCCTCAAAAGGAAGCCGTTGATCTGTACCTCGCACTTCCCGCCGGGGCCACGCCACCGGACGGCTGGAGCCCGCTCGTTGAATCGCTCGTCACAACCTCCGCGCAATATCCTCTCTACCGCAAACGCCAGAAGGCGGATACCGTCCTTGAACTTCCCGCGGAAGTCCCGGCGATTGCGCTGATGTTCCAGCCCCCTCTCCCGCTTCCGCCACCGCAAAGTCTAACTGACATCATACTGCCTCCCGGCTGGATCGCCGCCGGTCACATAAAAATGGGCCAGCCCGTCCACACCGACGCCGCTCTCACCTTCACGCAAATCGCGCCCAACCTCACCGACGCCGACTGGCTGCAGACACCGTCCGCACTCACAGCCAACTCCGCCCGCCCACGCTTCACAGTGACCGATCACGTCGAAGTTTATCTCGCTCTTCCCGCCACCGAACCGACACCCGCCAACTGGATCGCCTCACCTGAACTCGCGCTCCTCACCAGCGAAAGCAAAACACAACCGCTCGCGCTCCACCGCCGCCGTTACACGCCCGGCCAGACCGTCGACCTCACCGGCCTCTCACCCGTCTCCGTTCTCATCCGCCCGGTTCGCGCCGCCTTCACTTACCAACCCGTCGCGACCACCTCCGGCGAAAAAACAACGCACACCTTCACGATCGAAGTCGGCGTCGGCTCCCGTTACGGCCTGAACTTCCGCTACACGACCACCTCGAAAGAACCCGTCGCCGTTGAACAACAAATCATCACCAACGAAGGCCGTGTCCTGCGCACCGACACCATCACCTTCCCTCCGCCGAAGCCGGACGAAACGTGGTCCATCTTCCGCACCCGCACCGGCTCCAGCATCAACGCCGGCACGTACCAAATCCGCCTCACTCCGCTCAACACCTCCTCTGCACTCACCCTCGACTCCCTCGAAGTCGAGTAGCCATCCTCCCTAGAGGGACGACCTCCGTGTCGTCCGCCACGCCTCGCTCCACCTGTATCAAGCGATGCCACGTCACGCATCGCCCGGCCCGCGATCAGCGCGCCCCTCCGCCCCGTAGCCGCGCCACTTATGGCGCGGACGCTCGCGAAGGCTCTTCGCCAAGATTTCGCCCATTGGCGAAATCCTTTTAGTGGTTCACCCCTTCCGAGGTTTTCCTCCTCACGCTTGCCTTCCTCCATTCCCCGACTCGTTTGAGTTGAGCCTAGTTCGCTCTTCTCATGCCGACTCCGCCCGAACCTCGTACCTACGGTGGCTGGCGCACCGCGACTTCCCCCCAACCTCCGCAGCCGCTGCTCAACGGCCTGCTTTTCAAAGGTCCGCAGAGCACACTCGCGATCACCGCGGTCACCGACGACATCATCCGCGTCCGCTTTTCGCCCGTGCCCGAGTTCGGGCGCGATCATTCTTACACCATTCTGGAAAAGCCCGCCGCCACCGCGACACCCGCGACTCGCATCGAGAGTCAGGACGGCGAATCGCTCCTCGCCACCGCCAAGCTCCAGGTTCGCATCCATCACACACCTTTCGGTCTCACCTTTCTCGACGCCGACGGCCGGGTGCTCGACGAGGACGAGATGTCCCAAGGCACCGCGTGGGCCGGCGCACGCGTGCAGGTTTCCAAACGCCTCGACGATGCCACGTCGATCTACGGCCTCGGCGAGAAAACCGGCCGCCTCAACAAACGCGGCTGGTGTCTCGGCGGTTACAGCTACGCCATGTGGGCCACTGACACGTTTTCGTACGATCTCAGCACCGATCCGATGTACGTCTCGGTGCCGTTCTACCTCGGCCTGCGCGAGGGCCGCGCCTTCGGTATTTTCCTCGATAACACACACCGCTCTTTCTTCGACATCGGACGCCAGCAGCGCCAGGTCCTCACCTTCGGCGCCGAGGGCGGTGAGTTAAATTATTACTTCATCGCCGGCCCGCATCCGCGTGACGTCGTCGCCCGCTACACGCAGCTCACCGGCCGCTGCCCGCTCCCGCCGCGCTGGGCAACCGGCTATCACCAATGCCGCTGGAGCTACTACCCCGAGAGCCGCGTGCGGAAACTCGCCGATGATTTCCGCGCGAAAAAAATCCCCGCCGATGTCCTCTGGCTCGATGTCCATTACCTCGACGGCTACGCGCCGTTCACGTGGGACGCCGAGCGTTTTCCCGATCCGAAAAAACTCCTCGGCGATCTGCGCGCCCAAGGTTTCCGCGTCGTCCCGATCGTCGATCCGCACATCAAGATCGAGGCCGGCCACGCACCGTTCGACACCGGCAATGCCGGCGGCCACTTCGTGAAAAATCCCGACGGCTCGCTCTACGAAGCGCCCGTCTGGCCCTCGAACGCCGAGAAGGGCGCGCGCCAGAGCGCGTTCCCTGATTTCACCCGCCCCGAGACGCGCACGTGGTGGGGCACACTCTTCAAAGACCTCACCGATCTCGGCGTCGGCGGTATCTGGAACGACATGAACGAGCCCGCCGTTTTCGTTTCTCCGACGAAGACGCTCCCGACCGACATCGTCCACGACAACGAGGGCCAGCCCGCGCCGCATCCCGCCGTCCATAATGTCTACGGCCTCCTCAACAGCCGCGCCACGCACGAGGGATTGCTGAAACTGCGTCCCAACGAGCGCCCGTTCGTGCTCACGCGCTCGAGCTTCGCCGGCGGCCAGCGCTACGCCGCCGTCTGGACGGGCGACAACACCGCCGACTGGTCGCACCTCCAGCAATCCATCCCGATGCTCCTCGGTCTCGGCCTCTCCGGTTTCCCGCTTGTCGGCGCCGACATCGGCGGCTTCTCGCAGACGCCCTCGCCCGAACTCTTCACCCGCTGGCTGCAGGCCGGCGTGTTTTACCCGTTCATGCGCGTGCACGCGGAGATCAACAAACCCGACCAGGAGCCGTGGTCGTTCGGCGAAAAACACGAGGCCATCAACCGCCGCGCCATCGAGCTCCGCTACGAATTCCTGCCGTACCTCTACAGCGTGATGGCCGAATCCTTCACCGCCGGCCTGCCCGCGATGCGCCCGCTCGTGCTCGAATATCCTACCGACGCCGAGTCCGCCGACGTCGACGACGTCTTCCTCTTCGGCCGCGACCTCCTCGTCGCCCCCGTAATCCGCCCCAGCCAGACGCACCGCGGCACTTACCTGCCTCCCGGCGAATGGTTCGACTACTGGACGAGCCAGTCAGTGCCCGGCGGAAAACGACACTACTTCGAAGTCACGCTCACGAGCCTCCCGCTCTACGTGCGCGCCGGCGGTTTCCTCTTCCACCAACCCGTCGTCCAGCACACCGGCGAGATGCCCGGCCAGCCGTTCATCGTCACCGCCTACCCCGGCGCCGAATCAAGCGAAGCCAGCTTCTACGAAGACGACGGCGAAACGCTCGCCCACAAAAACGGCCACTTCGCCCGTCGCACCGTCACGCAACAGCGCACCACCACCTCAGTCCGCCTCATACTCTCCGCAACCAAAGGCGACTACCGTCCCGCCCCGCGCGACCTCGTCCTCCGCTTGATCCTCCGCCCCGATCAATCGCCGCGTACTATCACCATCGACGGGACCGAAACACCGCATCTCTTCGCAAACCACACCGTCGAAGTCCGCCTGCCCGATCGCCGCGAAGGGCTAACGGTGGAGGTTCGACTCTGATCGGCCGCTCAGCTAGTCGGAATATAAATGGCGTCACTCGGCGGCGGTGCTTCAGCCGGCCAGCCAAATGCGCTGATAGCTTCATTCGCGAGTCTTCGGACGACGCTCCAATCAGCGTGATCCAGACAATCATCTTTAACCCAAATCTCTTCTTTCTTTGGGCCACTCATCTCAGTCAGTTGCTGATCAAGGAGCTGTAGGGTGAGTGCTTGAATTTCTGTCCAAGTATTTCCCTGCCGGGCTATCGCCGGCTGATAATGCTCCTCAAAAATAAGAGCCAATTCGTCAGCAGTGGCGGCAAACGACGGGAATAGCGTCCTTTGAATCTTTGCCGGTTGAGCCAATGCTCGCACCGCCCACGCAAGATCGTCCGTTCTCATAGCGGATGAGCTAGGAGATTCGCGCTTTCCCTGCAACGCCCCATCTGACTGTTGGCACCGCGAAAGATTTCGCTTCGCCATGGGTGCTGAAACCGTCTGTCTTTTCCCTTTTCCCGACCTCTACCACTATGGACGCTTTTAACCTGGCCAAAGAACGCTACGCCGAACTCGGCGTGGACGTCGAAAAATCGCTGCAAGCCCTCGCGAGCACGCCCATCTCGCTCCAATGCTGGCAGGGCGACGACGTCGCCGGCTCCGAAAATCCCAACGCCGCGCTCACCGGCGGCATTCAGGCCACCGGCAACTATCCCGGCAAAGCCCGCAATCTCACCGAGCTCCGCGCCGACCTCGATCAGGCCCTCGCGCTGATCCCCGGCAAACATCGCGTCAACCTGCACGCCTGCTACGCCGACCTCGGCGGCAAGAAGGTCGAGCGCAACGCCTACACCATCGAGCAATTCGCCAGCTGGGTCGACTGGGCCAAACCGAAGGGCCTCGGTCTCGACTTCAACCCGACCTACTTCTCGCACGCACTCTCCGCCGACGGCTTCACGCTCTCGAATCGCGACGCCGGCATCCGCAAATTCTGGATCGAACACGGCATCGCCTGCCGCCACATCGCCGCCGAGATCGGCAAACGCCTCGGCAAAACCGTCATCACCAACGTGTGGATTCCCGACGGTTTCAAAGACACGCCCGTCAACCGCCGCGAGTACCGCGAGCGCCTCGAGCAATCGCTCGACGCCATCTTCGCCCCCTCCATCGATCCCGCGCTCAATCGCGACGCCGTCGAGAGCAAGCTCTTCGGCATCGGCTCCGAATCCTGCGTCATCGGCTCGCACGAGTTCTACCTCGGCTACGCCGTGAAGAAGCAGAAGATCGTCTGCCTCGACGCCGGTCACTTCCACCCGACCGAGACCCTCGCCGACAAGATCTCCTCCACGCTCCAGTTCGTCCCCGAGGTTCTCCTCCACGTCAGCCGCGGCGTCCGCTGGGACAGCGACCACGTCGTCACGCTCGACGACCAGACCAAGGCGCTCATGGAAGAAATCGTCCGCGGCGACTTCCTGAAGCGCGTCCACATCGGCATGGATTTCTTCGACGCCAGCATCAACCGCCTCGCCGCCTGGGTCATCGGTGCGCGCAACACGCAGAAGGCGCTCCTCCTCGCGCTCCTCGAGCCCACCGCGAAACTCCGCGCGCTCGAAGCCGAAGGCGATTTCTCCAGCCGCCTCGCGATCCTCGAAGAAGCGAAGGCGCTTCCGTTCGGCGCCGTCTGGGACGAGTTCTGCAAACGCAACAACGTCCCCACCGGCCACACCTGGCTCCCGGTCGTCAAAAACTACGAGAAGAGCGTCCTCGCGAACCGGAAGTGAAGGATCGAAGTGGAACGCGCACTCCGAGCGCGTTTTTCACCGTCGCCCGCGATATCGGCGGAATTCGTTTTCAACATCGCACAGCGCGCTCGGAGTGCGCGCTCCACCTCGAAAAAACTAAAACGAAGAAGCCCGGAACGAAATCGTTCCGGGCTTCTTCGTTTGGCATTCGGCTCAATACGACGGACGAGTGGACGAGTACAAATACTCTATCGTAGCGATGCCTCGTTCCAAATCCACTGAGACGACCTTGTACGCAATCTGCCCACATTCACCGCGCAAATACTCTCCTCGACTCGCGTAAGTGAGATAAGCTTGGTCCGACGTGTAACGCATCACCACAACACCGCTTGGTGATATTTTCACGAGCTCTAGCGCGGAGCACACGTCTTTATGTACTCGCATCGCCTGCGAGAATTCTACCTGCCGATAGGTATCTTTGCCCTCAGCGGGATAATGGTGAGCGCAACTTGCGCATAGAAGCACCAACGCAAAAGAAGCCGCAGTTGATGCTCTACGCACGTAACTCACGATTTTTCCGAACAGCGAAGAGACCCAACCTTACTTCGCCGCGACCGCCGCTTTCACGAGGTCGACGAAGCTGCGCGTTTCCAGCGACGCGCCGCCGATGAGGCCGCCGTCGATGTCTTTTTGCGCGAGGAGCTCCGGAGCGTTCGCCGGTTTCATCGAACCGCCGTAGAGGATGCGGACTTTCTGCGCGATCTGTTCGCCGAAGAGCTTCGTGAGGAGCGTGCGGATGAACGCATGCACTTCCTGCGCTTGCTCGGTCGTGGCGACCTTGCCGGTGCCGATGGCCCAGACGGGTTCGTAGGCGATGACGACGCTCGTCGCGAGGTCCTTGCTCACGCCTTCGAGTCCGGCTTCGAGCTGGGTCTGCACGACCTTGAGCGTCGAACCCGCTTCGCGCTCGGCGAGCGTTTCGCCGACGCAGAGGATCGGGCGGAGCTGGTTCTTCAGCGCGGCGATGACCTTCTTGTTGATAAAGGCATCGGTCTCGCCGAAGTACTGGCGGCGCTCGCTGTGGCCGAGGATGACGTGCGTCGCGAAGAACGCGCGGAGCATCGGAGCCGAGACTTCGCCGGTGAAGGCGCCGTTCGTTTCCGGATGCATGTTTTGCGCGCCGAGTTTCACGGTGGAGCCGTCGACGATCTTGCCGACGGATTCGAGCGCGGTGAAGGGCGGGCAGATGACGATGTCGATGTCGACGACCTTGCCGACTTCGGTGACGAGATCCTGCGCGAGGGAAACGCCCTCGGAGGCCGTCTTGTTCATCTTCCAGTTACCGGCGATGAGTTTTTTGCGAATCATGATGAAATATTACAGGAGGAAACGAAGGTAACGGAGTGAGAGTTAAAGCAAGCTTCGGGCCTCTCTGTTCTCTCCGTTACCTCCTGTTCAAATGTTTTGGTTCAGCTCTCCAAGAAAACCACGCCCGGGAGCGCCTTGCCTTCGAGGAGTTCGAGGCTGGCACCGCCGCCCGTGGAGCAGTGGGAAACCTTGTCGATAATCTTGGCCTTCTTGGCGGCCGTCGCGGTGTCGCCACCGCCGACCACCGTGATGGCGCCCGAAGCCGTGGCCTGCGCGATCGCGGCCGCCATGGCCTTGGTGCCGTCGGCGAACTTTTCGACTTCGAACACACCGGGAGGTCCGTTCCAGATGATGGTCTTTGCGCGGCCGATGACCTGCGCGAACAGTTCGCGCGATTTCGGACCGGCATCGAGACCCATCCAGCCGTCAGGGATGCCCGCCTTGTCGTCGGCTACGCCCGTCTTCACGGCTTCGATATCCGCGGGAGAACCGGGGAAACGGTCCGCGGTGATGAAGTCCACCGGCAGCGTGATCTTCACGCCCTTGGCCTTCGCCTTGTCGAAAAGATCCTTGGCGATCTTCGCGCCTTCAGTGTCGAAGAGCGACGTGCCGATCGACATGCCTTCGAGCTGTTTCTTGAACGTGAAGGACATGCCGCCGCCGATGATGACTTCGTCGGCTTTTTCGAGGAGGTTGTTGATGAGCGGAATTTTGTCCGCGATCTTCGCACCACCGAGGATGGCGAGCAGCGGGCGGGCGGGCGAATCGATGACCTTCGCGAAAGCATTGAGCTCGGCCTCCATGAGGAAACCGGCGGCCTTGTCCTTGAGCTTCACGCCGACCATCGAGCTGTGCGCGCGGTGTGCAGTGCCGAAAGCGTCGTTGACGTAAACGTCGGCGAGCTTCGAGAGGCTGGCGCGGAATTCTTCGACCTTGGCGGGCTCGGCCTTGATGGACTTTTCGGTGCCGTCGGCCTGCTTCTCTTTGATTTTGCCTTCTTCCTCGATGTGGAAGCGGAGGTTTTCAAGCAGGAGCACTTCGCCGGGCTTCAGCGCGGCGGCGGCTTTTTCAGCGACCGGGCCAACGCAGTCTTCCGCGAAAGCAACGGGCTTGTTGAGCAGCTTGGCGAGTTCGGCGGCGACAGGCTTCAGGGAGAATTTCGCGATGACCTTGCCGTCCGGACGGCCAAGGTGGCTGGCGAGGACGACCGACGCGCCTTTCTCGAGGGCATACTTGATCGTGGGCAGCGCGGCGGCGATGCGCGCGTTGTTCGTGATCGCGCCGGTGGCCTTGTCCTGAGGGACATTGAAATCGACGCGGATGAAGACGCGTTTGCCGGAGAGGCTGAGGTCGCGGATGGATTTGAATTTAGCCATGTTGGGAAAAGAAGAACCACAGAGTCACAGAGGGCACAGAGTGTTTCGAAAAAACCTCCGTGGACTCCGTGCCTCTGTGGTTCAGTTTTTAGAATTTCAGAGACCGGTTACAGCTTCGCGGCGATCTTCTTGGTGAGCTCGACGACGCGGTTGCTGTAGCCCCATTCGTTGTCGTACCAGCTGACGAGTTTGAAGAACTTCGGGTTCAGCTCGATCGAGGAGCCGGCGTCGTAGATCGACGACTGCTTGTCGTGGATGAAGTCCGAGGAAACGACTTCTTCGTCGGTGTAGCCGAGGATGCCCTTCAGGTAGGTCTCCGACGCCTTCTTAACGGCGGCGTTGATTTCCTTGAGGGAGGTTTCCTTCGTCGAACGGAAGGTGAGGTCGACAACCGAGACTGTCGGGGTCGGCACGCGGAAGGACATGCCGGTGAGCTTGCCCTTGGTTTCCGGGAGCACGAGCGCGGTGGCCTTGGCGGCACCGGTCGAGGACGGGATGATGTTGATCGCGGCGGAACGGCCGCCCTTCCAGTCCTTCTTCGAGGGACCGTCGACCGTCTTCTGGGTCGCGGTGTAGGAGTGGATCGTGGTCATCAGACCTTCCTCGAGGCCAAAGCCTTCCTTGAGGAGCACGGAGACGAGCGGCGCGAGGCAGTTCGTGGTGCAGGAAGCGTTCGAGATGATCGTGTGCTTCGAGAGATCGAGTTTGTCGTCGTTGACGCCCATGACGACGGTGATGTCTTCACCCTTCGCAGGAGCGGAGATGATGACCTTCTTGGCGCCGGCGGTGATGTGGCCCTTGGCTTTTTCAGCTTCGGTGAAGAGACCGGTCGACTCGATCACGAGATCGACGCCGAGCTTGGCCCAGGGAAGTTCGGCCGGGGTCTTCGCGGAAACGACGAGGATGTCCTTGCCGTTGATCACGAGGACGTCGTCTTCGGCCTTGTCGGGGGACGACTTCTTGGAAGCGACGGTGCCCTGGAATTTACCCTGGGTGGAGTCGTACTTCACCAAGTAGGCGAGATTGTCCGCCGGGACGATGTCGCCGACAGCGACGACGTCGAGGGTCGTGCCGAGGAGACCTTGCTCAACAAGAGCGCGGAAGACGAGGCGGCCGATGCGGCCGAAACCATTGATAGCGACTTTAACTGCCATGGGAGTGACTCCGATCTTTCTACAGGTTGGGTGTTGTTTGCTGATTGAGTTTTAGCCGCATCCTGCGAACGCGGAACGGCTAGTGAAATAAGCGAAGCGCGACGTTGCAAGGGTTTTGGCTGTTTGGCGTCAAACATGCGCAGCAGATGCCAATTTTTGCGGCAGACACAGTCATCCGCCACGAGCGAGGCCGCCGACTCAACTGTTAGCGTTTTCTTCGAGCCAGAGCCCGCAACCGAGCGCCGGTATGAAAAGATCTGCTTCGACAGGTTCGGCATTCCGGACGGGTCCAGACGCCGGGAAGAAGCGTTCGTGATTCGCCAGCTGCCTCCAGCGCAACCCCGCCACCTCGGTGCCAACCGGTATAAACGCGTCGTTCAGCGTGGGATTCACCGCGAACAACAAGCGTTGCGGCCCCAAGCTGCGATCGGCATTAAAAATCGTCGCCGCCGCCGTCGAATCCGGCGCAAAGAGGAAGCGGTAATAACTGTCGGCCGGCCGCGAAAACAATCGGAGCAGTTTGCCGGCTGCCGAGAGGCGGAACGCGATCCAATCCGCGAAATACGCAGTCGACGCCGGGTAGCGGTAGATCCGCCGGTAATCGAGGGCGTTCAGGTCCCCCCGCAGGTACGTGTTGTTCACGCCGTGCTTCGAGCGCAGAAAGTCCTGGCCGGCGGAGATCATCGGGATGCCGATCGACGAAAACAAAATCGCCGCCATCAGATGCGTGCGACGCCGGTCGTTCGCCGTCGGCAGGTGGCCGTTGCCGTCGGCATTCTCCGTGATCACGTCGATCCACGTCTTGTCGTCATGCGACTCCGGTGTAATTCACCGTTTGCGCCGGCCATTTCGCATAGTGCCAGGGTGAGCCCTTGAGAAAATATTCGTAGCCTTCGCGCGTCGCACCGCCGCGCACGAAGTCCCGCACAAAGTTGCGATAACCATCATTCCACGACGCCCAGCCGGTGTCGCGCAGCGCGCCGCCGATGTGGCCTTTGAAACTCCACGGCTCTGCGATCAGGATCACGTCGGGCTTGATGCGTTTCATCGCGACCTCGATCGCCTTCAGCGCCTCAAGTCCGACCAGATCCGCGAGGTCGAAGCGAAAGCCATCGATGCCGTACGTCTCAATCAGATGCGCACAGCTGTCGATGATCAGGCGCAGCGCCATCGACGAGCGCGACCGCATGTCATTTCCGCAACCGCTCCAGTTGGACAGCGAGCCATCCGCGCCGACTTCGAAATAGTACAGCTTGTCCACGAACAGCAGATGCGGCGGCTCGCCGACGTGGTTGTACACGACATCCAGAATCACCGCCATGCCGCGCCGGTGAAACGCCGCCACCAGTTCCTGGAACTCCCTCACGCCGGACGCCTTCGCCGGATCGAGGGCAAACGCACTCGCCGGGGCAAAGTAGTTCGTCGTCATGTAGCCCCACTGGTAATCCTCGCGCGAACGGTTGTCCGCCTCCTGGATCGGCTGCAGCTCCACACAATTCACACCGAGATTGTGCAGGTAAAACTCCGGGCTCTCCACCCACTGCCGCAGCCCGGCGAAACCAAAACGTTCCTCCGGGCGCAGCTTGATCGGCGCATTAGCCACGAGATCGCGCACATGCGCCTCCACCACGACAAGATCCTGCCAGGCGGGCGTCTTGAAACTGCGATCCGGCGTCGAAATACGCGACCGATCCAGAACAATCCCGGGGCCGGACGGCCCCACCGTCGCCAGCGCATAGGGGTCGAGGATGCGTTTCGTCGGATCAAAAATACCCAGCGCATCCTTCGGGCCATCGATCTGGTACCAATAAAACCAGCCGTCCAGATTCTGCGTAAGAGTGACCTCCCAGACATGATCCGTGCGCTTGAATAATTGATAGCGGTGCGGCGTTTCCTGATGAGCCGTCTTTTCAAAGACGAGCAGCTCCACCCGCTTCGCCCGCGGCGCGAAAATCCGAAAAACCGTCTCCGAACCGCGCGCGAGCGCACCCGGCAGCCATACCTTGCTTTCCAGCTGATAAAAATAATCGCCCGGACGCAGCGGCACACTCTCCCCGCCCTGCCAGGTCATCGCCCACCCCGCCGCGAGATTCACAGGCTCCTGCAATGTAAACCGATAGAGATGCTGCCCCGTCCGGCTCGGATCGATGATGTAGTTTACGTTGCCCGTTTCCTCGCGCACCGCGTTGGGCGCATTTCCCGGTACGTCCTGCCACTGGTGCTCACCGGTGACGAATTTGAATCGCATCGGCGGATTCCCGTCAAAAGCGCTCCGCCTTCGCACTGAGCAATAACACGTCGTACGCCCCGCGTAGTTCGAACGTTTCAACAGCCACTCGTCCTTCCCCACCGCTTCCTGCCAGCCGTTGAAATCCCCGGCCAGAAAAACGCTGACGCCCGGCTTCACCAAATGTGGATGGATGGCCACGCGCAGGAAAAAGAAGATTTCTCCCTTCTTGTTCACGAAGTACGCGCTGTCGCAGCCGTACACGTAATCCGGCACCTTCGTCAGGGTGGTGAAACGCGGTGCATCAATCCCGCTGAGAGCCAGCGGCGGATTGTACCGCGCCCGCCAGTCGTGTGTGAGTTCGATGGTCCCGCTCGTGGGCGATTCTAGCCAGGCTTGGGCAATTTTGCGTTCGCGAGGAGGCATCGGCGGATACGATACATGGTATCATCCTGCGTGCCAGATTGCGGACAAGATTGAAAGTCGCACCCGGGACCTGCCTTTACCGCGAGCCGCAGTGGCAGATATCGCTGAATCACGGAGGAACTGAAACGCGGAGCAATGAGCGCTCTCTCCACTCTCTTCTTTCAGCGTTTCCGCTCTTCCGCGCCTCCGCGATTTTTCCCTTCCGCTCAGGGTATTTCAAACGCCGCCAACACCGGCTTCCCGTCGAAATACGGCTGCTGGGGCAGCCCGAGCAACCAGCACGCCGTCGCGCAAGTATCCTCGGTATTCACGTCCAGTGCTGCATTCTGCGTGAGATCCACATTCTTCAAGGCTCCCGGCCCCGTCGCGATCCACGGGATGTGCCGGCTCCGCGGGTCATCGGCTCCATGCGTCAGCCCCGCCCCGCCGTGATCGGCCGACAAGATCACCACCGTCGATTGGCGAATCCCCAGGTGCTGTTCGGATTCTATCGTGTTTCCCTATTAACCTTAGCAATACGATGAATGAAGCGCGCCACATAAACATAG
>JASGJB010000056.1:0-28219 GCA_049840895.1 Nibricoccus sp.
TTCGTCGCACGCAGTCTTTCTATTCGGTTTCAACGGACCGAAGGCTTTGAAGCCTGTGGTCGCTGAGATAGAGACCGTTGAGGTGGACTTCGTCGCACCGAAACCTGAAGAGCTCCTCGAGGAGGAAGTGGTGGATCTGACAGGTGAGCAAGGCGAGGCACTCGCGGGTGTGGATGTTCCTGCGCTTCCCGATCTCCCAACGACGGTGAATCTGAACGATTTCACCCAGGCCTTGGATGCGACGAGCCTGCTGCCTCGAGTAAATCTCAACGGGGCAAAACTGTCCACGATCCCCGGAAATTTCCGCCACGGTGGTTCGGGAGGAACGGCGACCAGCATCGGTAATATTTTCAGCCTGGCGGATCTCGATCGCGCTCCCGTCCCGACGTTTCAACCCGCACCGTCTGTTCCAGCGCATCTCTTGCGCGATGCACCGAACGCGCACGTCCTCGTGGAGTTTATTGTGTCGACGAAAGGGGAGGTGCTGGAGCCGCGAGTAGTCCGTTCGGACAACGCCTCGTTTGACGAGATCGCCGTGAGGGCGATTAAGAAATGGAAATTCAAGCCCGGTCACCGGCGTGGAAAAACAGTGAACGTCCGGATGCAACAACCGATGAGGTTCAAAGCGGCTGACAGCGAATAGTGGATGAGCAGTTCGTTGAACTGCGACGGGCCTGAGTGGGGAGGGCGGTCCGTCGCGGAAGGCCGAGGCCCGGCGAATCGTGATGTTTTCGCCGGGCAGCCAAAACCTCCTCGCCGATACTAGTGGAAGAAGAGCAGGATGATGAGCTGTGCGGCGAAGATGCGCAGTATCATCGTGAGCGGGTAGACGGTGGCGTAGGCGATCGAGGTCGCTTCAGAGCCGGTGACGTTTTGTGCGAAGGCGAGGGCTGGCGGATCGGTCATGCTTCCGGCGATCACTCCGCAAAGGCTCACGTAGTTGATTTTGAAAAACTTTCGGCCGATGAAACCGATCACCAACACCGGCACCAACGTCACGATGGTACCGAGCAGCATCCAGCGGAGGCCGCCGCCGTGCAGGAGGACATTGAAGAACGAACCGCCAGCGCGCAGGCCGACGCACGCGAGAAACAGAGCGATGCCCATTTCGCGCATCAGATGATTCGCGCTCGGTGGCATGTACCAGACCAGCGGACCGAAGTGTCCGAGACGACTCAGGATGATCGCGACGAATAGTGGTCCGCCGGCGAGACCGAGTTTAAGGGCCGCGGGCATTCCGGGGATGAAGAACGGCATGGAGCCGAGAAGAATACCGAGGGCGATGCCGATGAAGATAGGCGCGAGCCGAGGATGATTGAGGTCCTTCGTTGAGTCGCCGAGTGCCGATGCTGCGTTGCGAACATCGTCCTCGTGGCCGACGATGGTGAGCAGATCGCCAAATTGAAGTGTAAGTTCGCTTGTTGCGGTGAAGTCTTCGCCGGCGCGTGAGACACGCGTGACGTTGACGGCGAAGCGCGTGTGGAGGTCCAGTTTGCTGACGTCTTTTCCCAGCACGTTTTCCTTGGTGATAAGCACACGGCGTGCGGTCAGGATTCCCGTGCTGGCGGGAAGGACGGCGTTCGACGGATTTCCAATCGCGATGCGCATGGTTTCCATGCGGTCGGAGGGCATCACCACCGTCACGAGATCCCCGCGTTGGAGCACTGTTTCGGGACGTGCGAGCTGGCTCGCGCCATCGCGGTGCAGGCGTGAGATCACCGCCTTGCCCTCAACGAGTCCGGGAACGCGGGAGATGGTCACACCGAAGAGGTTCGGATTCTGCACTTCAAGGGTGACGGCCTGGACATCGCGTTTCTCGCGTTTGCGCGATGCATCGAGCGCGCTGGCTTCGTCGGCGATATTGATGCGGAAGAAGAAGCGCACGCTGATCATCGCGAGAATGGTGCCGATGATACCGAACGGATAAGCGACGGCGTACGCCATGCCGAGTTGTGTGAGCATGTCGGGCGTGGTCTCGGAGAACTGCTTTAACGCCTGGCCGGCGGCGCCGAGACTGGGCGTGTTGGTGGTTGCGCCAGACAGCAGGCCCACCGCTGCGGGGAGCGGCACGGAGGCGAATTTGAAGAGGCAGATCGTGATGAGTGAGCCGAGCGTCACGGTGGTGGCCGCGAGCAGATTCAAGGTGACGCCCTGACGTCTAAACGACGCGAAGAAACCGGGGCCGACCTGGAGGCCGATGGCGAAGACGAAGAGGATGAGGCCAAATTCACGGACGAATTCGAGGACCTCGGGATTGAGCGCCATGCCGAAGTGGCCGAGGGCGATACCCGTGAAAAGAACGCCGGCGACGCCGAGTTTGATTCCGAAAACGCGCACGGTCCCGATGCCGAGGCCGAATGCGATGACGATGCTGAGGCCGATCACCGCATGGGCGACGGACTCATGCGTGAAAAGAGTGATGATCCAGTCCATGGAGAAGGAGGCGATGTTTGTCTGGCTTGAGTGAGCAATGATCAGACGGCCTGTGAGTTCCTGCCGGCCGTCTGCGTGGCATAGGCGTCGAAGCGCTGGGCGATGATGCGAAGGAGCGGTGCACCGAGAGCCGTGACCCTGAGTTTTCGGTCGGTGAGCTCAATGACGCCATCTTGTTTGAGATCGGCGAGCGAGGTGATTTCGGCGGCGTACATTTCGCGAAAGTTGATGCCCAGCTCGATGGAGAGGCGGTCGAAGTCGAGGAGCCGGTCACACATCAGCCGCATGATGATTGTGCGGCGCCTTCCGTCCTCGGCTGTGAGGCGGAGGCCTTTCTGGATGGGGAGCTGCCCTGTTTGAATCGCCGCGCGATAGTCGGTGAGCGACCGGGCGTTTTGGAAATACACATTTCCCACCGAGGAAATCCCGGACATGCCGAACGCGTAGACGGAAGCGCCGGCGCGGGTGCTGTAACCTTGGAAATTGCGATGCAAGGTTCCCGTGCGCTGCGCGAGTGCGAGTTCGTCTCCGGGGCGTGCGAAGTGATCCAGGCCGATATCAATATAGCCGGCGCCGGTGAGTCGTTGCCGGGCGAGCAGCCAGAGATTCAGGCGGGTTTCGACGTCGGGGAGCTGTTCACGCCGGTCGAAAACGGTTTGAGCGGGTTTGATCCACGGGACGTGAGCGTAGCCGAAGACCGAAAAACGGTCCGGGCCAAGGCCTAGAACCGAATCGAGTGTTTGCGCGAAAGAATTCCCGGTCTGCAGAGGAAGACCGTAGATCAGATCGACGTTGATCGAGGTGAAGCCTGCGCCGCGAAGCCAGTCGAAGGCCTGTTGATTCAACGCGTGCGGCTGATGGCGATGGATGGCGAGCTGTACGCGCCGGTCGGTGTCCTGAATGCCAAGCGAAGCGCGGCGGGCCCCAAGGCGGCGCAGCGCTTCGACCTGTTCGAATGAAAGCCGCCGGGGATCGATCTCCACGCTGATCTCGGCATCGGGTGCGAAGGTGAAATAGCAGTGGATAATCTCCGAGAGACGATCGATCTGTGACGGCGTCAGAAATGTGGGCGTGCCACCGCCGAGGTGCAGCTGGGTGACGCGGCGGCGGTCGTTGAGTCGCAGATTGTAGAGGGCAATCTCAGCCGCCAGGTCATCGAGGTAGCGATCGGCCGCGGATTTATCGCGCGTGATGACTGTGGTGCAGCCGCAATACCAGCACTGGGACTCGCAAAAAGGCAGATGCACGTAGAGCGATAACGGGCGTGCATCGACGGTGTTGTCTTCCGCGATGGCGTCTTCGACGCGGATCGAGGCGACGTCACCCGTAAACTGGGTGGCGGGCGGATAAGAGGTGTAGCGCGGCGCGGAAGCAGTGTACTTCCGGATCAGATCCAGATCGGTGTCAGGCGTGGAGGGCGAGAACGATTCAGATAGGGAGACCATGTGAGGATGGGTGCGCCTCATCATCGCATGCCGGGCGGAAGGCTACTCGGCGGGCCTTGGCGGGGACTACGCAGATTTTGCTGCGCCCGGAATTGCGCTTATACGGCGATGTGCCGGATCGGGCGGAGTCCGATCGCCACGATGGCAAGTGTCGCCAGCGAGCTGAGGGGCATCAGCACCGCGGCGAAGAGCGGGTGCATGCAACCGGCGACAGACAGGCCGACGGCGGCGCAATTGTAGGCGATCATGAAGACGAGCAGCGCACGATGAGTGCGGTTGCGGGCGTCATTGATTTCGAACAGCGCACGAATGCCGCCGATGCCTCGACCGAGGAAGTAGAAGTCCGCCTTTTGTTCGAGCAGGCCGCGGTGGATGACGGGCGTGCCACGACAAAGTGCGCGATCAAAGGCGAGGGAGTCATTTGCGCCGTCACCGAGCATGAGCGTTCGGTCGGCGTGATTGTTCTCGAGCCAGATCGCTTTGTCGTGGGGCGAGTTTTCGCCGATGGCACGTTCGCGAGAAAGACCGAGCTCGTGCGCCAGCTGGCTGACTTTTGCCCGGCTGTCGCCGCTTAGAATCGTCGTGGAAAGACCGCGACGGGCGAGTGCGACGATTTCGCTTCGTGCGTCGGTGCGCAAGGTGTCCACGCACGAGAAAGTCGCGATGATCCGGCCGAGATGGCTCAGGGCTGTTTCATCTTTTGATCGGACGCCAGGTATGCGGCTGAAGGCTGCCCAGTCGGCACGACCGAGGCGCCACGGACCGAGTTCGATACCGGAGCCGATGACTTCGCGCGGCTCGCCCGAGGTACGGGGAATGTCGCCCAGTGCGAGCAGGGCGGCGTGAAGACAGCGACTGGTGGGGTGCGCGCTGTCGCCGACCATGGTGACGAGCGCGCTTCTGGCCTCGGGTGAAAGTGCGGCGAGCTCGGCGGGATTTTTTAGTTCGGGTGTTTCCAGAGTTAGGGTGCCGGTTTTATCGAAGACGATGCGATCCACCTTGGAGAGGCGCGGCCAGAGATCACCGCTGCGCACGAAAACGCCGCGGCGACGGAGGCGGACGGTGGCGATTTCGTCGGTGAGCGGGAAGGCGAGGCCGAGTGCGCACGGGCAGGAAACTACGAGGACTGCGGTGACAACGGCGCCCGCGCGAACAAGGTCACCGGTGAACCACCACCACCAGACGCCGGAGATCGCGGCGGCTCCAAGGATGGCGATGAGATAGCCCTGAATAACGCGCTCGATCAGCCGGTGGCGAAACACTCCGCGCGTCACTGGCTTCAGGAGTTCGGCAAAGAGCGAGCCCGCCCAAGTCTGGGTGGCGATGACGCGGATCTCGTCGCGGGAAATGTTTTGAGCGCCCGCAGACACGCGCTGGCTCGCACGGAAGAGACGCGGGTCGGTTTCGCCGTTGATCCACGCTAGACTTAGACTGGCTTCGAGCGAAGCGAGGACGCCGTCCACCGGAATAGTCTGGCCGGAGCCGACACCGAAGTGCTGGCCGGGTTTCAGGTCCTCTGGATTGATTTCCGAGAACTTTCCATCGGGCTGATAGACACGAATGCGCGGCGGCGCCGGTTGTTCACTGAGAAGGCGGCGCTGGTTGCGCTCGACGGCGGCGACCTGGGCCCAGCGGCCGAGCAGCATGAGCACGATGAAAGCACTGACGAAATCGAAGTACTGGTACTCCTCGATTTGCGCGAGCCAGCCGTAGAACGATCCGAGATACGCGCCGACGATGCCGACGGCGATGGGCAGATCGATGTGCAACGCACGCTCTCGCAGCGCAGCGACTGCGCGGTTGAGAAAATAACCGCCACCGGCGAGCAGGCTCAGCGTGGCGAACCCCATTGAGAGGGTGGAAAACAGATGCGCGTAGCGGTTCGCGGCATCCATGCCGAAGTAGGCGGGCAGCGCGAAGAGCATGACGTTCATCGCGAAGGCGGCGCAGAGCCCGAGACGCCGGACCAATTGCTGACTCTCGGAGTGACCGGCCGCGGCGGTGTTGGCGGGACCGATGAGATAGTTGAACCGCTGCAGCGCGCCGGCGAAGGCGGGCGCATCGAACTTACCTGTGAGCCAGCTGAGGCGGGCCTGACCGGTCTGGGCGTTGATCTCGATGCGACCTGCTCCGGGCTGGCGCGCGAAAATGCGCTCGATCAACCAGACGCAACCAACGCAGGAAATGCCCTGGACGGAGACGGCGAGCGAAGCGGTGGTGGATTCGCCTGCGGCCTGCTCGGCGCTGTGTTGAAGCGAAGCGAGCCAGCTTTGATCGCGTGGCGACGTGACGGCGAACTCGGCGGGATTGGTGACCGTGTCGCGAAGATCGTAATATTTTTCGAAACCCTCGTCGTGAATCAGGCGATGGACGTAAGCGCAGCCGGAGCAGCAGAAGTCCTGATTGAACGACGGCGATCCACAGTGGAGACAGACGCGGGCGCTGGCGGACGTGGCAGTTCTGCGAGGAGGCGTTTCGGTTGCCGTACTCATGATGACGAAAAACCGCAGAGGAGGTTGCTGATCGTGGGAGCGGCGCAGCCGAAGGTGCCGCGCAGCCGCCAGAGAACGATCACGGCCGCTGCGAGAGCCAGCGCGGTCTGCGCGCGGGCAAGCGTACGCGGCGCGAGACGCGAACGGAGCCAGCCATAGTGCGTCTGCGCGAGCCAGAGCAGCGGTAGTGTGCCGAGTGCGAAGGACAGCATGAACTCGGCACCGCGAAGTGCGGAGCCGGAGAAGGCGGCGATGGTGAGAATAAAATACAGCGGAGCGCAGGGCAGCAGAGGCGTGGCGAGGCCGAGTCCGGCGGCTGCGGCGAGACGGGAGCGACCGCGAAAGGTTTGTTGAAGACGGAATTGCGCGCGGGTGAGCCAGACGAATCGCGGCAGGCGTTTATCGAGACGGAAGGCGACGAGGAGGAAGAAGATTGCGAAGAGCCATGGGCCAAAGCGAAGCGGAGCACCGTCGAAGGCATTGAGCGGTCCCTGACCGAGCGCGCCTACGAGAAGGCCGAGAGACATGTAGCCCGCTATGCGCGAGACCTGATACACCGTGTTGACTGTTTGCGGAGTTGTGCGACCGGCGGCCGGACCGGCGGGGGAAAGCGCGCAGGCAAGCGGACCGCACATGCCGACGCAGTGAAGGCTCGTGGTAAGACCCGCGAGGAACGCGGCCACTGGAGAGTTGATGCCTGCGAATTCCATGGTGATCAGCGCGCGGGCGAGGCGGTGGTTGCTCCGGGCGTTTTGTGCGCGAGCGGGACCTCGGCGACGCGGTTGTTGGCGGCGACCACGAAGAGGATGGTCCAGGCCCCGAGGAGAAGGCAGAAGCCGAGGGAGACACCGAGCCAGAGTTTGCGGTCGCCGGAGATCATGGAGCGGGTCGGGATTTCACGAGGGAAGGGTTGGGCCCGACGAATTCCACCGCCCGGGTGAGCGAGAATGATTCCTCGGTGACAGTGATCGTCACCTCGAGTTTCTCGGGACCGGTGTAACGCGAGAGCGGGATTTGCAGAATCAACGGGCGGACCTCCTCGGCCATGGGAGGAATCTCCACGGCTTCGCTCCAGCCTGTGACGTTGACCGACGGGTCGGAAAGGGTGAGCGAGAAGCGCTGGGCGTGGTCGCGTTTGTTGACGAGGCGGACGAGGAATTGATTGCGGACACCGGCGTCGTCGACGAAGTACGGCGTGCCGCCCAGACGGGTGATCTGCAAGTTGGCGGGACGCAGCGTGGAGAGTGCGAGCGTGGCGACGACAGAGCCGATGGCGAGGAGTGCGCCGTAAACGAAGATGCGCGGACGGAGCCATTTCGTTTTTTCTCCTCGAAGACCGGCGAGCGAGTCATAGCGAATCAGTCCGGTCGGGCGTTTGATTTTCGTCATCACTTCATCGCAAGCGTCGATGCAGGCGGCGCAGCCGATGCACTCGAGCTGGAGGCCCTGGCGGATGTCGATGCCGGTCGGGCACACGCGAACGCAGCGGTTGCAATCGATGCAGGCGCCGGCATCGGGAATGCCGAGTTTACCACGCGGCTCGCCGCGTTTGGTGTCATAGCCGATCACGAGCGAGTGATCGTCGATGAGAACGGATTGGAGACGGCCGTAGGGACAGATGATGACGCAGAGCTGTTCGCGGAACCACGCGTAGTTGCCGTAGAGTACGCCGGTGAAGACGGCGACGAAGAGAAACGCGGCCCAGTGTTCTCCGGGAGCGGTCCGCATCATCGCCCAGAGTTCAGGAATCGAGACGAAGTAAGCGATGAAGAGGTGGGCGATGGCGGCCGAGACGAGAATGTAGAGCAGGTGTTTTCCGCCGCGGCGAAGGACCTTGGCGGAAGTCCATGGAGCGGCATCGAGCGCACGGCGGCGCGGAGCGTCGCCTTCGAGGAGGCGTTCGATGCGGCGGTAAACGTGATCGAGGAAAACGGTCTGCGGACAGGCCCACCCACACCAAACACGGCCGAGGAGGGCGGTGAGAAAAAAAAGGCCGAAACCTAGACCGGTGATGCCGAAGAAGAGCACCCAGATGTCTTGAAACGCGAAAGTAAGGCCGAAGAGGTGAAAGCGTCTCTCCGCGACATCGAGGAAGACGGCGGGGTGCGAACCGATTTTAATCCAGGGGAGCGAGAGATAGAACGCGATCAACAGCCAGCCCGTGAACGAGCGCGTGAAGCGAAACCGGCCAGGCGCGTCTGCGGGATGCAGGTACCGATGCGAGCCGTCTTCACGGATCGTCGTGACGGCATCGCGCGTAGGACGCGCGAATGACGAATGACCATGGACCAATGAGGCACGCGTTTTCGGCGGTTGATTGGTTTTGTCGGAGTCATTGGTCATTGGTCACTGGCTCATGATCATTCCGTGCCGGGAGGCGCGGGATGATGGCTGAGGATGAAGGCGACGAGCTCGTTTACCTTTTTGGTGCCGAGTATCGGTCCCCATGCAGGCATGCCCTTGGCGAGCACGCCGTTTTCCACGGTGTTGATGACTTCGAGCGGTTTGCCGCCGTGCAGCCAGACGTCGTCGACGAGATTTGGGCCGACGCCGCCTTTCAGTTCGTTGCCGTGGCAGCTGACGCACGTGGTTTTGAAGGTGGCGGCTCCGGCCTGCACGAAGGCGGGATTGCGGCTCATTTTCCAGAGAGTGGCGTCGTCGCGTGCGCCGGCTTCGGCGAGTTTCGCGGCATCGATGCGGGCGATTTCCTGCTGGAGCTGCTGGGCGTCGCTGTCGCGTGCGAAGATCTGCCGGTTGAACCAATAGAGAATGGCGAAAATGATGGTCGCGTAGAACGTGAGCAGCCACCAGTTGGGCATGCGGCGGTCGTACTCGGCGATGCCGTCAAAAACGTGATGGCGGATGGGATCTTCGCCGGGGTCGCGTTTGGGATCAGGAGTCATGGCGGACGATGTTTTCAGTGGCGTGCTCGAGGGGCAGGTAGGAGAGCCGTTTGACCTGCACGCGTCGCATGCGCAGGGCGCGCCACGTGAAGCTCACGTAGATCGACGCGGAGGTGATGAAGGCGACCAGCGTGAAGATGCTGACCCAGTTTTCGAAGAGGAGGCGGCGGAACATGGGAGAAGAGTGAAAAGTGAAGGGTGAATGGTGAAAGACGGAGCGATGGCTGGAGCCTGGCGGGACTATTTGGCAGCGGCGTGAGAGGTAACTTTCTCGGACTTGCCGAGCTTCTGGAGGAAGGAGATGAGAGCCACGATCTCACGGTCGGCTGCGACCTCGTCGCCTTGGGTGCGGAGATCGGCTGCGATGATCTTGGATTGCTCGTCGACGCTGGCGGCGATTGCGGCGGGGCTCATCGCTGGGTAGGGAACGCCGAGAATACGCTGGACGTTGATCTTGCTGGAGAGCGAGGCGACGTCGGTGGCGTTTTTCGCGAGCCACGGATAATTGGGCATGTTGGAACCGGGCGAGATGGAGCGCGGATCGAGCATGTGGCGGTAGTGCCAGGTGTTTGAATACTTGCCGCCGACTCGGGCGAGGTCGGGGCCGGTACGTTTTGAACCCCACTGGAACGGATGGTCGTAGATGGATTCGCCGAGGCGTGAGTAGTCACCGTAGCGAAGCACGTCGGGGACGAGCGTGCGGATCATCTGGGAGTGGCAGTTGTAGCAACCCTCGCGGACGTAGATGTCGCGGCCGGCGAGCTCGAGCGGCGTGTAGGGAACTTGGATTCGGTCTTCGACGTTGGCGGCGCGATGAACGAGCGTGGTGGGGATGATCTGGATGAGACCGCCGGCGGCGACGGCGATGAAAGTGAGGATGGTGAACGGCATCACGTTCACGATGAGCTTGTCGTACCAGGCGCCCCAGACGGTGTCGCGGGAGCGGTAGTGGGCGAACGCGAGGAGCACGCAGGTGATGGTGCCGAAGAGTCCGCCGAGCATGACGAGGTCGTTGCCGAAGAGCCATGCGCAGGCGAAGAGGGAGCCGAAGACGGAGAACAGCACCGGCGGATTGATGAAAGCCGCGGCGAGCTTGAGACGTGGCTCGGCGGCTTTTTCCTCGACGAAGACGTCGATGGAGCTGTTCACGGGCTGTGCGCCACGCAGGGTTCGCCAGAGATTGTAGGCGAGCAGCAACCAGCCGACGAGGTAGAGACCGCCGCCGATCACTCGCATCAGCATCATGAGCTGGATCGTGTTGAGCGTATCCAGGAAGCTGGGGTAGGTGAGGACGGTGCCGCCTTCCGTGGTGGCGCTGAGCATGAGACCCTGGGTGATGCCCGAGGTCCACATGGCGGCTACGTAGAGGAGGATGCCGACGGTCCCGAGCCAGAAGTGGAGATTGGCGAGGCCGGTCGAGTGGAGCGGCTTGCTCCAGAGTTTCGGGATGAGCCAGTAGATCATGCCGGCGGCCATGAAGCCGTTCCAGCCGAGGGCGCCGGCGTGGACGTGGCCGATGATCCAGTCAGTGTAGTGGCCGAGGGCGTTGACGGATTTGATCGAGAGAAGCGGCCCCTCGAAGGTCGCCATGCCGTAGAAAGTGACGGCGGCGGCGAAGAACTTGAGGACGGGATCGGTGCGGACTTTATCCCATGCGCCGCGGAGGGTGAGCAGGCCGTTGAGCATGCCGCCCCACGACGGGGCCCAGAGCATGAGTGAGAAAGTCATACCCAGGGCTTGGAGCCAGCCGGGTAATGCGGTGTTCAGGAGATGGTGCGGGCCGGCCCAGATGTAGACGAAGACGAGGGACCAAAAATGGATGACCGAAAGCCGGTAGCTGTACACCGGACGTCCCGCCGCCTTCGGGATGAAGTAGTACATGATGCCGAGAATCGGCGTGGTGAGGAAGAACGCCACGGCGTTGTGGCCATACCACCACTGGACGAGCGCATCCTGGACGCCACCGAAGAGCGGATACGAGTGGAGCAGACTCGTCGGGATGGAGAGGTGGTTGACGATGTAGAGCATCGCCACGGTGATGATCGTCGCGATGTAGAACCAGATGGCGACGTAGAGTGCGGGCTCGTGGCGGCGGGCGAGCGTCCAGAAAAAGTTCACGGCGAAGACGACCCAGATGCCGGCGACCGCGATATTGATGGGCCAGATGAGCTCGGCGTATTCTTTGCCGCGGCTGAAACCGAGCGGGAGCGTGATGGCGGCTGCGACGATGATGAGCTGCCAGCCCCAGAAGTGGAGTTGCGAGAGAAAGTTGCTGGCGAGGCGCGCCTTCACGAGGCGCTGGGTGGAGTAGTAGACACCCGCGAACATCATGTTGCCGACGAAGGCGAAGATGACGGCGTTGGTGTGGAGCGGCCGGATGCGACCGAAGGTGAGCCAGGGAAGATCGAAATTAAGCCGCCAGTAGTTGAGCTGGGAGGCGACGAGCACTCCGACGATCATTCCGACGGCGCCCCAGATGACGGAGGCGAGGAGGAACTGGCGGACGATCCCGTCGTTGAAGGCAATGGTGATTTTGCGGTCTTGCATGAAAGTCAGCTGGAAGGCTCAGGCGTGGGTTTCACCGTGGTGGCCGCGGTGCTCGCAGTTTTCACCGCGCGAGCAGGTGTGGCGGTCACGGCAGCGCGGACGGGCCTTGGACATATCGATCACGTGGGTGGCCGCGTTGGCGTGTTTTTCCTCCAGCAGAGGCAGGAGCGATTCGGATTCGGTGCCGCCGAAGCGGCGGCGGGATTGTTCCCGCGCAAAAAATACGATGAACGTGAAGGTCAGGCAGAGGCTGATCACCAAGGTGAGCGGGACGATGTCCATAGGGAGTTTGAGTCCCCTCATCCTGCCGGAATCGCGTGAAAGCTTCTCTGCGGGGGTTGGCGGGGGCTGCGCATTTTTTGCCAAGGCCTGCCTCGCCAAGTGACGCGCAGGCTTAGGCAATGTCTGCGGAGCAGAGCGGACCAGTTTCCGTCATCATGGGTCATGCGACAGCGCATCCTTTGTTTTGTGAACGACCGCCGGCATCACCTGAAGCGTGAGTGGGCGGCGCGTCTACGCAGAGCACCAGTGCGCAATGCGATGGCGGAGCCTGTCATCCTGGTTCACATGATGGACGAAACACTCGATCAGCTCGCGGATTTGCTCGTACGAAAAACGCGTCCGCGCGGTGAAATCGCGGGAGATTTTGAAAATCGCTGCGTCTGCCGGTTGAACCCGCTGCTTGCGTATTTCACGACGGGCGAGGCGTCGTTGATGTTCCTGCTTGGACGTGAAGAGTCAGTGGACGAACCGTTGTATGCGCTCGTGCGTTCCAGCTGGCGTCTGCTCGCTCAACGCGAAATCGACGCGGTGTGCGGCATGTGCGTGCGAAGCTGCCGGTCGCCGTATCCGAAGGCGGAACTCGGGCTTACGACGCAGCCGCTGACGTCCGGTGCAGTTTATCCCGGTAAGTAGAGGGTGATTCACCTGCGATGCGGCGGAAGACCCGGTTGAACTGCGAGAGTGACTGGAAACCGGTTTCGTAGGCGGCCTCGCTGATGCGCTTGTTGGGATTGAGAAGGAGATTCTTCACCTTCTCGATGCGCACGCGGGCGAGGTAGTCGGTGAAGGTCATGCCTGTGGCCTTCTTGAACATCTTGCAGAAATAGAACGCGCTCATGTTGACCTGTTTGGCGACGGTATCGAGGGAGATATCCTCGGAGAACTGATCGGCGATGTAGATGCGGGCGCGTGTGATCGCCGGGTTTTCGGAGTTGGCCTCCTGCACTGTGAGCTGATTGCTCAGCGCGGCAAGGTGCTGGCCGAAGATCGTGAGCAGGCGCAGCACGGCCTCGTACTGTTTCTTCGAGACGACGCGGGTCTGGAAGTAAGCTTCCTCCAATTTTTTGAGATCAACCTCGGTTCCCCAGCCGAGGATTTCCTTGGTGGCCTTGCTGAACTCGCTGACCTTGGGCTGGTGCAGAAGAACCTGGCCGGTCTGGAGGAAGGCGATGAGGTTGTCGCCGACGCGAATGGGCACGGCGGAGTCGCACAGGCCGGCGAAACATTTCAGGGTCTTGGGCTCGAGGCGGGCCTGTTCCTCGACCTTGCGCTGGAGTTGCAGACAGGCGGCGCAGGAGTGGTTGGTCTTCGCCATCAACGCGCAGAACGGATTTTCGTTCGGGTCGTTCTGGTGAGGCAGGTTGAAGGACTCGATCGGGCGAAGATTGATGGGCAGGCCCGTGGTGTCGCGAAAAGCCTGTTCGTAGTCGCGGTAGATCTGTGAACGTTTGAGTTGTTCGACGAGGTGGCGGCTGCGTGTGACGGGATCTTCCATGGCGTATGCTGAGTTTATCGACCCAACACACACCACGAAGCAACGTTTCCCGTTGGAGTCACGCGCGCAGCGGGCTTTCAGGAATTTATGACAGTGCCTTCTCGGGCTGATGTTGCCCGCTTCATGCAGAGTGATTTTCCGGGCGGCGGGTGGCTATACGCTGAGTTCGCACTGACCGCCTGCGCAGGCGACGACCTGGGCGAGTTTGGTTTCGTCCTGCGCCTCGCTGAGCGCCGTGTAGGGAACTGAATTGTAGGTGAGCAGGTTCCAGCGCTGGACATCAGCGGCGGTTTGCACGGATTCCAGTGGGGACTGGACATACATTTTGTCGCCAGTGGCCTGAAGCAGGGCGACGCCGGTGAAGCGTATCCGGTTTTCCCAAATGAAGTCGGCGACGGAGGCCCACTCGGTGTCGCGCACGGTGATGGTGTTGGAGACGTTATGGGCGAGTCCGGGCGAGTAGGCGGCGTGATTGGTTCCGGGAATCACCCAGTTTTCCTGCACGAGCCGGACGATCTCCAGGAAACGCACGGCGTCGAGCTGATCGCGGAGAAGCGCGGCGGCGGGGGATTCGACCGGGAAGGTGATGACGTCGTCGGTGCGTTTGCCGTAGGCGGAGGGTTCGCAGAGGTGAGGATTGTTCTGTTTGAAAATCTGGTACACGGGATCGAGGCGGCTGGCCTGAACGCGGCGGAAGTAACGGCGGGAGTGGCGCGGGTGAATGCCGGAGCCGGTGCCCAGCAGAAGCGAGGTGGTGCCTTCGGGTTTGACGCACGTGGTGCGTGCGGCGGGGCGGATGCCGAGACGCGCCGCGAAATGGGTGTTGGTCTCACTCACGAGCGCGGCGGCGTGTTGGAGGATTTGTGGCGAAAGCAAAATATCCGGGCTGTCCATGATACCGCAGATGGAGACGCCGAGCAGCGCCTCGCGCTCGTTGATCAGCTGCGTAACGGCGCCCAGGTAGGGGATATCGGTGTAGCCGGCCTGAAGCGTGCCGATGATCGTCGCAGCGCGGGCGGCGCGGAAGAAATCGTCGTCGGTGCGGACGAGCGCGCCGTTGATCGTGGAAAGATTGCACATCTGGAAACCGTGCAGGCGCGAGCCGATGCGCAGGGGCTGGCCGGCGTCGTCGCTGGTGATACCGCGCGTGTGGAGTTTCGCGATGTCGTCGCGGCTGATCACCTGGAAAACCGGATGAAGGCCGATTTCCACGCAAGGATTTGCGCCGTAGTCCTCGTGATCGGTGAAAAAGAAGCCGGGCTCGCCGAATTGTTTCTGGCATTCGAAGAGGCGGAGAAATTCCTCCTTGGTGACACGCGAACGGATGAGGACTGCGGAATTGTTCGATGCTGAGCGGTGTGGATGTGTGCGGAACCAGTCGCCGGTCTTGGCCTGCATCATCTTTTCGTCGTCTGCGGAAAAAAGCGCGATGGTTGCGGAGCGACGGACTCCGCCGGCGAGAACGGCTCCGGCGATGTGCATCAGGATATCGTAGGCCTCGATGGGTTCGAGACGGCGGCCGGCGGCGGATTGCAGAATGGCTTCGACGGCCTGGAGCGCGCGTTTGAGTGGGAGATGTCCGGGAGCCTTGCCGCCGGACGTACGCAACGGAGTACCGCGGGCGCGGATGGCGGAATAGTTGAATTCGATAACGCCGCCCCGCACGTAGGTGTCGATCAGCGCACCGAGGGCGTCGCACCAGCCCTCAATCGTATCGATGATGTGATAGTGACGCACATCGAGGTCGTCGTCGTGGCCACGCGACGCGAGCGGAGGAAGCTGGGAGACATGGCACTTCTGGACGGAGAACCCGACGCCACAGCCGACGAGAAGGAGGTAGAACGACTCCTGAAATGCCCGGAGGCGATTGATGTGAGTGAACGAGCAATTGAAGAGACGCGCCTCGTGGGCGAACACGGCGGGGCCGCCGAACTGAAGCGAACGCATCGAGGGGAGGACTTCCTTGCGACGGACGGATTCGAAGGCCTCGTCGATGAGGGCGTGCAGAGCGGAGTCTTCGAGCGCGGCGTAACGTTTGTGGTGCATGGCGGCGACGCGATCGACGGCTTCGTCCCATGTCTCGCGTCGTTGGAGATCGGCGTCATAGCGCGCATAGCGGGAGATGAAGATGTATTCCTGCAAGCCGTTGCTGGGATAGCGCGTGAGGCGGGCGTCGTTTTTGCGCGAGCGGTAGAGAATGTAGGCTTTGGCGGCACCGAACTCGCCCTCGGCGGCGAGCATCTTTTCGGTCAGGTCCTGTAACTCGTCGGAAGTGGGCGTGGTGTTTTTTTGATAAAACAATTCGCTAGCCCACTCGACGGAGCGCGCAATTGCGCGTGCGCGGGCGAAGTCGTCCTCGCCGAGGCCGTAGCGAAGGTCGGAATCGTGACGGAGTGGGTTTTCGATGTCGCCCTGACGGGCGGCGAAGAGGGCAAGGGCGATGGAGCGGACGATACGTTCGATGTCGAAGGCGGAGGTCTTTCCGTCGCGTTTGACGACGGTACGATGTGCAGTGAGCGGTGTGGTCATGGGAAAAAGGGTCTCCTGCGCGGCTGCGTCTGGCAGCAGCTCAATGGCGGGCGTGGCAGGGAGCGAAGGCCGAGACGGGCACGAAGTATTCGACCACATCCGAGTAAGGCATGTGGTGGACGCGCGGCGCGTAGTGGTTCAACAAGCCGCGCATCGCATAGTTGTCGTGGAGCACTTGCGCGCGCAGCCAGGTCAGGCCGTGCTCGCTGGCAATCTGTCCGAGCTCGTGGAGAAGGCGCGTGGCGAGGCCGAGGCGTCGTGTTGATTCGCGGACGACAAAGGCCATTTCTGCAACGCGTCCTGTCGGCTCGGTATAATAGCGGGCGATCGCGAGAATGCGTTCTCCGTCCGGGATCTCTTCGAAGATCCCGAGTGCCACATTTCCCTCTTGATCCACATCGAGCAGCGAAATCGCCTGCTTGTGGGTCATCTCGGCGAGCAGGTAGTGGTACCGTTGGAAAATCGTCTCCTTCGAGTGAGAGTGAAAAAACTCCAGCAACGCCGGCTCGTCTGACAGATGCAGACGACGCACGGTGCAGTCACTCGGGAGCGCTTTCATGGGGTGAGAGAGAATAGCTGGGATCGCTGAAACTGGCTCCGCATGGCTTGTCCAAAGTTGGAATTTTTTTGCGGAAAAAATTTCTGCGACAGTGCCAACAAAAGACGCGCTCTCTCCGGCAAAGACTGCGCAGTCGGCCGCGGAGTCATCGGATATGCTAATGCTTATCCAAGCGCCTGCGTTCTGCGCGCGCCTACTTCCACAATCGCCTTTGCACGTCGTGAAAACCACCCCTGCTTCCAAAACGGTCACGCTGGATGGCAACGAAGCTGTTGCCTCGGTCGCGTACCGGTTGACCGACCTCTTCGCCATTTATCCGATTACGCCGTCTTCGCCGATGGCGGAGTCCGCCGATGCGTGGGCCGCCGCACAGAAGCCCAATCTTTGGGGCCGTGTGCCGCAGATGGTGGAGATGCAATCGGAGGCCGGTGTCGCCGGTGCGATGCACGGCGCGCTGCAGGGCGGCACGATCGCCAGCACATTCACCGCCTCGCAAGGGCTGCTGCTGATGATCCCCAACATGTACAAGATCGCGGGCGAACTCACGCCGTGCTGCATGCACGTGACGGCGCGCACGCTCGCGACGCATGCGTTGTCCATCTTTGGCGACCATTCTGACGTGATGGCGTGCCGGCAAACCGGCTGGGCGATGCTGGCTTCAGGCTCGCCGCAGGAAGCGCAGGATCTCGCACTGGTCTCGCATATTGCGACGCTGCGCGCGCGAGTGCCGTTCATGCACTTCTTCGATGGGTTTCGCACGTCGCACGAAGTTGCGACGATCACACCACTCGCCGATGAAACATTGCGGGCGATGGTTGAGGACGACGCGCTCGCGGCTTTTCGCGATCGACGAATGACACCGGATCGCCCGGTGCTGCGTGGAACCGCACAGAACCCGGATGTATTTTTCCAGGCGCGTGAAGCGGCCAATTCATTTTATACGAAGACTCCAGACATCGTGCAGAAAACGATGGATCACTTCGAACGGCTCACGGGCCGTGGGTATAAGCTTTTCGACTATGAAGGGCATCCCGAGGCCGATCGCGTTGTGATTATCATGGGGTCGGGCGCGGAGACGGTTGCGGAAACAGCCGCGTGGTTGAACACGCGCGGAGAACGCACGGGCGTTTTGAAGATCAGGTTGTACCGGCCGTTCAGCGCTGAAGCGTTTATTTCGATGCTGCCCGAGACGGTTCGCTCGATAGCGGTGCTTGATCGCACGAAAGAGCCGGGTGCACTCGGTGAGCCCTTGTACCTCGATGTCGTGGCAGCGCTGCGTCATCCGGATGCCGGCCCCCGTGCGCTGGCACGCGTGATCGGTGGGCGTTATGGACTGGCCTCGAAGGAGTTCACACCGGCGATGGCCGCGGCGGTTTTTGACGAGCTCAAGCAGGCCAAGCCGCGGCATTCTTTTACGGTCGGCATCGAGGATGACGTCACTCACATGTCCCTGCGCTATGATCACGCGCTCGACTTGGAGCCGAAGGGCACGACGTGCGCGGTATTCTTTGGGCTTGGCTCAGACGGTACCGTCGGGGCGAACAAGAATACGCTGAAGATCATCGCCAGCGCGGCGGGTCTCAACGCGCAGGGATATTTTGTCTATGATTCGAAGAAGGCGGGCGCGGTCACGGTCTCGCATCTTCGTTTCAGTGAGAAATCCATCCGGGCTCCTTATTTGATCCGTCAGGCAAATTTTGTGGCGTGTCATCAGTTCACGCTTCTGCAGACGCAGCCGGTGCTCGCACACGTGTCAAAGGGCGCCGTGCTGTTGCTTAACGCGCCAGGCGATGTGTCGACGCTGTGGAAAAAGTTCTCAGCGCAGACGCAGAAGCAGATTCGCGAGAAAGCGCTGCGGGTATACGCCATCGACGCAGCGGCCGTGGCTCGCGAGGCCGGTCTGGGCGGTCGCATCAACACGGTGATGCAGGTCTGCTTCTTCGCGCTCGCGAACGTGCTGCCAGTCGATCTGGCCATCGCCAAGATCAAGGCTGCGATCGAGAAGAGCTACGGACGCCAGGGGCCTGAGACCGTGCGCAAAAATATCGCGGGCGTGGATGGAGCGCTGGCGGCGTTGCATGAATTGAAGATCCCGTCCGTGGCCGACGATACGGCGGAGGCTGCCGTGAAGCTGCCAGGAGACGCTCCGGATTACTTCAATCGCGTGACCTCCGTCATGCTGGCGGGACTGGGCGATCGTCTGCCTGTCAGCGCGTTTGCGCCGGATGGAAGTTTTCCGACCGGGACCTCGCGTTTTGAGAAGCGCAGTCTCGCGGTTGAAATTCCGGTGTGGGACGCGACGCTCTGCATCCAGTGCAACAAATGCGTGGAGTACTGCCCGCATGCCGCGATCCGGGCGAAATTCTATCCGGCTGGTGCGCTCGATGGCGCGCCTGCAGGTTTTCACTCCACGGATTTCCGCTCGAAGGATTACCCGGATAAGAAATACACAATCCAGGTCGCTCCTGAAGATTGCACCGGCTGCAACCTCTGCGCGCAGGTCTGTCCGGCGAAAGATAAGAGCAACCCGAAGAAGAAGGCGCTGATGATGGAACCGCAGGCGCCGCTTGTGGAAACCGAGAAGGCGAACTTCGACTTCTTCCTGAAAATCCCGGCACCGGATCGCACCACTCTGAAGACGGATCCGAAGCACACGCAGTTCATGGAGCCGCTCTTCGAATTTTCGGGCGCGTGCGCCGGGTGCGGTGAAACGCCGTACGTGAAACTGCTCACACAGCTTTTCGGCGACCGGCTCGTGATCGCCAATGCCACCGGTTGCTCGTCGATCTACGGCGGTAACCTACCGACCACGCCTTATACGCGCGATGCGCAGAATCGCGGGCCCGCGTGGAGCAACTCGTTGTTCGAGGACAACGCCGAGTACGGTCTCGGACTGCGTCTTGCGCTGGATGGTTATGCGGCGCGCGCGCAGACTGCGCTCTCGGCGGTTTCAGAGACGGTCGGCTCCGATCGCGTGAAAGCCCTGCTCGAAGCTGACCAGACCACGGAGACGGGAATTTATCATCAACGCGTGCGCGTGGCGGAGCTGCGCGAAAAGCTTGCTGGTGTGAATTCGCCGGTGGCGCGCGAACTCGCGGAGTTGGCGGATCATCTCGTGCACAAGAGTCTATGGATTCTCGGTGGCGACGGCTGGGCTTACGACATCGGCTTCGGTGGACTTGATCACGTGCTCGCGAGCGGACATCCGGTGAAGATACTCGTGATGGACACCGAGGTTTATTCGAACACCGGCGGCCAGTGCTCGAAATCCACCCCGTTGGGCGCGACCGCGAAGTTTGCCGCGGGAGGCAAGATGGTCGCGAAGAAAGATCTGGGGCTGATGGCGATGAGCTACGGTTCGGTGTATGTCGCCGGCATCGCGCTGGGCGCCCGCGACGGACAGGCCGTCACGGCGTTGCGCGAGGCCGAGGCTTATCCAGGTCCGGCGCTGGTCATCGCATACTCGCACTGTGTCGCGCACGGCTACGATCTGCGTCTCGGCGTCGACCAGCAGAAACTCGCGGTGGATACCGGCTACTGGCCGCTCTACCGCTACGATCCGCGTCGTGCGGAAAGAAACGAGAATCCGCTTCAGCTCGATTCGTCGCCGCCGAAGACGGAGCTCACGAACTTCACCCGCAACGAACTGCGCTACCGGCTGCTTGCGCAGTCGGATGTGGAGAAGGGCAAGCAGGCGGAACGCGATGCGCAGTCGCAGGTGAGACGTCGTTTTGCGCTCTATCAGCAGCTGGCTGCCTCGCAGCAGGCACCGGTCGCGGCCGGTGCAACAAAACTCGAAGCGGCCCTCGCGGCCAAAACTGCAGCGGAGAACTCATCATGAATCTCAGCGTCGATTATCTTGGATTAAAACTGCCGCATCCGATTCTGCCGGGCGCGTCGCCGCTCTGTGACAATCTGGATCAGGTGCGCCGCCTGGAAGACGCGGGCGCACCGGCGATCGTGATGCATTCCCTGTTTGAGGAGCAGATTTTGCAGGAGGGCGTCGCGCATCATCTTTTTCGCGAACAGATCGAGGAAAGTTTCTCAGAAGCGGCGTCGTTCTTTCCCGCGCCCAGTGAGTTCGTACTGGGCCCGGAACAATACCTGGCGCAGATCGTGAAAATAAAAGAGGCGGTGGATATCCCGGTGATCGCGTCCTTGAATGGATCACATCCGGGAGGCTGGGTGGAATATGCCCGGCGTATTCAGGATGCAGGGGCCGCCGCACTGGAGTTAAATGTCTATTTCCTTCCCATCCGACCCGAACATCACGGGCGCAGAAGTTGAGTGGAGGCTTCTGGAAGTCGTACGCAGTGTGAAAGCGGCGGTGACGATCCCGGTCGCGGTCAAGCTGTCGCCCTTCTACTCGTCGCTGCCGCAGCTCGCTGCGCGATTGCAGGAGCTCGGTGCCGATGCGCTGATCTTGTTCAACCGCTTTTATCAGCCGGATTTCGATGTGGAAAATCTCGAGGTTCGCGCGCGACTGGAACTGTCGAGTCCGGCGGAGCTGCAAATGCGGCTGCACTGGACGGCGATTCTTGCGGGCCGCGTGCCCATCCCGCTTGTCGTGAGCGGGGGAGTGCATGGCCTGATGGACGTGGTCAAATCGCTCATGGCGGGAGCGAACGCGGTTCAAGTGGTCTCGGCGCTGCTTAGAAACGGGCCGGAGCACCTGACGGTGCTGGTGAACCAGCTGAAGCAATTCATGGAGGAACAGGATTATCGCTCGCTCGAACAGCTGCGTGGAAACCTGAGCCTGCGGCACTGCCCGAATCCCGACGCGTTCGAGCGCACCAACTATCTTCGCACGCTGCAGCTCTGGCGCGTGTGAGTTTCGACGCTTTGATCCAATGCCCTTTCGCATCTGCAAAATTTTCTCGGTCGAGAACGGGCACATTCTCTCGAAGCATCCGGGAAACTGCCGGTTTCCTCACGGCCACAGCCGGAAGATCGAGGTTGTGCTCGAAGCGGACACGCTGGATGCGAACGACATGGTCTGTGACTTCAAGGACGTCTCGAGGCTGATCAAGGAGTTCATCGATCAGTTCGACCATGCGATGTGCCTCAACACGAATGATTCTCACTTCGCGATCTATCGCGCTGCGTACGCTCGCATCGTGCCCTTCGAAAACCAGGATCCGACGAGCGAGCTCATGGCGAAGCTTGTCTATGAACGCATGGCGGCCGCGCTGAGAAGTGCGCCCAATTCACTCGGCGAACGGGTGCGCGTGGTCCGGATTCGAATGCACGAGACAGACACGAGTTGGGCGGAATACGAGGAATGACGAATGGCCGGCGCTCCTTTTCAGCTCTTTGAGAATTGGTATGCGGAGGCTCTCCGCAATCCAGACATCAAGGACGCCTCGGCCATGGCACTCGCCACCGCCGACCGGAGTGGACGGCCGACTGTTCGCATGGTCCTGCTCAAAGGGCATGATGACCGCGGGCTGGTGTTTTTCACCAATCTGGAAAGTCCCAAGGCGTGTGATCTCGCTCAAAATCCCCGGGCGGCTCTCTGCTTCCACTGGGCTCCGCTCGGAAAGCAATTGCGAGTGGAAGGTCCGGTGACTCCGGTGGATGATGCGGAGGCGGATGCGTATTTCCAAACGCGCCCGCGGCTCAGCCAACTGGGAGCGTGGGCGTCCAAGCAGTCGAAGCCGATGGCGCGCCTGGCATTGGCCGCCGGAGTGGCGTTGCAGGCGGCGAAGTGGGGATCAGGAAAAGTTGCCCGGCCTCCGCACTGGTCGGGATTTCGCGTGCAACCTGATCGCATGGAGTTCTGGCAGGAAGGAGCCTACCGCCAGCATGAGCGTGTGCTCTTTGAGAAGAACGCGAACGGCTGGTCGGGAACGATGCTCTATCCGTAAGCCCGCGGAGAGAGTGGGGGGCGGGGAAAACGTTTCGCCATAAACGCGAAGGACCCCGGGGAAGAAAGCGGCCCCGGGGTCCAGTGCGTTTGGCTCAAACCTTGATGCATCACTATCAAGGAAGGGAAAGTTTTGGCAGCGCTGCCGGCAGATCGATCGCATGTAGATGACGGCGCTTGCCTGCGTGCCTGCGCATGTGTTCGGCAAGGCGGCGCTCCAGTTTGTCGATGACGCGATGAATGGCCGTGAAGAGATTGTCGGAGCTTTCCGAGGCGACGAGGTCAGGCCCGCGCATTTCCATGACTGCTTTTGCCGTGTGATACTCACAGCCGCCGTGCAATCCGCTTTCGTGCAGATCGAGACGAAGGCGCACGATGGCGCTGTTATGGCGGAGCGGTTTTTCGAGGAGGCGGGTGATTTCGAGATGAGTTTCTGGAGAGAGGTGCAGGCCGCTGATCAAAATTTTGGAATTCATGGGGAGTGATTTATATGGGGGATTAAGCGGAACGGAGGAGGCTTTGGGTTAGATCACCTTTCGCTGCTTGATCTGTGGATCGGCAGCGCGCGGTTCGGGTTCTGATGTTCTGCTGTCAGGTCGAAAATTTTCATTGGGCAGGTACGTGCAGAGCACCGGTTCGGGGTGTTCACGCTGTGTGCTTAACTCGCGTATCTGGGCGTCTATGTTTCTGGCGGTAGTCCATGTTTTCATAGTCGTTTTGAACGGGGCTGAGCTTAGCCGAGACAGGCTGATTTCGCTGCGCATCGGTTGGTGGGGAGCCTGCCTATTTTGCGAAAATCGGTGCGTTTAACTTTCAAAATTTGCGCATCAATCGCCAACAGGCGCGCCGTCAACTGGTCGCAAGCCGTGCTTAACTGGGAGCCATGAAAAGCGCGTTTCTGCAGGAGTTGCTCCACCATCGAGCGGAGATTACGCGCCGGTGGCGGGTGGCACTGCAGGAGGCACCGGTCTATACGGCGTTGGGGAACGCGGACACGCTGGCATTCTTGATCGAGCCGACGTTGAACCAGCTCTTCGATATCGCGCGCACGCGTCCGGAGGCCACCTGGTCGCCTCAGATGCCTCCTTCAAGTTTGCTGGTGGAACCCGCTTCGAGGTGCGCAATCAATCCGATGATCGGATACTACCTCGCCGGAGAGTCGGCGCTCACGGGAACGGTGAGAGGAATGCGTGCCACCGACTCCATGACGGAGACGGACATTCTCGTTTCGGAAGGGGAACTGCTCGCGATCCTCAGAAGTCTGGGCCGCGTTGAGATCACCCAGTTTTGCGAGATATGCCGGATCGAAGTGCCCTCGACGGCGACCGCACGGGTCAGTTTGACGGTGCCGGCGACATGTCCGTTTAAAGCCAGTCAGGCGCGTCGCCATCCTCCGCTGGACAAGCCGTAACGTTCGGTTTGGGACGCGCGCGAAACCCGGCCAGGTGGCCAGTTCAGGAAACCCAGTTGACGCCCCGCATGTCGCCAGAGCTCAGAAACTGCTGGTGCATGGCGAAGGCATTGGCGAGTGTCTGCGGCATGTGCCCGCTTTGCGCGAGGGCGAAGTATCGGTGGAGGTCGGGGCGGAAATCAGGGTGCGCGCACTTTTCGATGATGAGATTGGCGCGTTCGTAGGGGTCCTTGCCGCGAAGATCGGCGACGCCGTACTCCGTCGCGATGACCTGCACGGAGTGTTCGCTGTGATCCGTGTGGCTCACCAGTGGAACGATCGTGCTGATTTTTCCTCCACGCGCGGTGGACGGGCAGGTGAAGATCGAAAGGAAGGCGTTGCGCGTGAAATCGCCCGAGCCGCCGATGCCGTTGACGAGGGTCTTTCCGAGGATGTGCGTGCTGTTAATGTTTCCGAAAAGATCGGCCTCGATCGCGGTGTTCATCGAGATGAGTCCGAGGCGTCGGACGACTTCGGGGTGGTTGGAGATTTCCTGCGGACGCAGCAGGAATCGCGAACGGAGCGCGGGGAGATCGGCGTAGATCGAGGCGAGGACTGGCTGGCTGACGGTGAGTGAAACGCCGCTGACGAATTCGATTTTTCCCTGGCGCAGGAGATTGATGACCGCGTCCTGAATCACCTCGGTGTACATGGTGAATTTGGGGATGTCGGGATGCGCGCCCAGTGCGCCGAGCACCGCATTGGCGATATCGCCGACGCCCGACTGAATCGGAAGAAACGGTGCCGGAATCGATCCGCGCCGCAGCTCGGCGGCGAGAAATTCGGCGACATTTTTTCCGATCTGCGTGGTGACCGGTGAGGGCTCTTCAAACGGTGCCGTATCGTCGGGGAGGTCGGTGTAGACGATGCCGGCGATCTTTGCCGGGTCGACCTGGATGTACGGCGTACCTATGCGGTCGGATGGCGTGTAAACGGGAATATGGCTGCGATGCGGGGGATCGAGCGGTTCGAAAATATCGTGGAATCCGCGGAGCGCGGCGGGATGGCGGCGGTTTAGTTCGATGAGTATTTTCTCCGCGCTGTGGCAGAAGGTGGGCGAGGCCCCGACTGCGGATGTGGGGACGATCTGGCCGTCGTCGGTGACATTGCAGGCCTCGATGATGGCCCAGGAAATCTTTCCGAGAAAACCGTAACGCACATTCTGCGGAAGCATGCTGAGATGCATGTCGTGGAACTTCGTTTCTCCCGCGTTGATCCGCCGGCGAAGAATCGGGTCGGATTGATACGGTGTGCGAAAGGAGATGGCATTGGCTTCCGCGAGAACACCGTCGACTGCAGGGCCGGTGGATGCTCCGGTCACGACTCCGATTTGAAAAGGCCGTCCGGCTGACTGCTCGGCGCTGGCTCGCCTGGCAATTTCCCGAGGAATGGCCTTGGGCGAGCCCGCGGGGGTGAAGCCACTGAAGCCGACTGTTTCGCCGTGATTCACGAGCGCCGCTGCTTCAGCTGGCGTGAGGATCTTGAAGGTCTTTTTTGGGGATGGGGCGACGGCGGAGATAGTGGCCATAAAGTTCGCGGGATGGGGCTGGGGGGAATGTCAGGCGTGAGAAGGTGCCGGAGTCAGGCGGTTTTGCAGCGCGAGGGTGGCTGCTTCAACCGCCGGGAGAATTTTTTTTCCACGGACAATTTCAAAGAGAACCTCGGATCGTAGCTGGGCGCGGATCGTTACCGAATAAAGGATGCTCGTGTTGTTTGAATATTCGCCATCGATGGTGACGTCGACCCTTCCAACATAGACATCCTGGGAAAACAGCGGGCGGACTGCTCCGTCAATTTGGGTGCGGGTGTCCGCAGAGAGACTGAAGTGAAGAGGTGTTATGTAGGTTTTAGCGTTCATGGCGAGGAGAAGCCCAATAGCACTTTTTAGTTCAGACCATCGGTTGTGTACCAATCGTGCCCTGGAGTTTTTTGCGGGAGTCTGACGAAGCTGCGCGTAGGCCTTCTTGTTCGGCGTCGCGGAGCCTTTGCTCGAGGGCGGAGCGCTCGCTGGAGTCCAGATAGTCAGGGCGATCGAGCACGGACTTCAGGTAGCCGGCATGTCTGGCCCAGAGGGAAACCTCAATGGACTGACGGGCGTTCAGGCGCGCGGAATACCAGCTGCTGCCCAGCACGGATTCACGCGTGAAAAGGGCGCGGACTGAGGGGGATTCAAGCGTGGCTCCCTCAAAGTTTCCCAGCGCCATGATGTGGAGCAGCGCGCGGAGCGGCGGACATGCGAGGTCGATGCTGCCATCGAGAAAATAGCTTTTGGCGACGCGTTGATGTGTCGTGACGATGTTGTCCACGCCGTCCGCAAAGAGTGCGACGTCCTGCAATTCAGGCCGCAGCATCTCGTCGGTGAAGACGGTATGCGGATGATTGAAAATGCGTCCGAAATAGAGGCGTACGAAACGTGCGGTGATGCGATAACCGAGACGGCTGGCCAGGACGGGACGGCCTTCGTGGGTGAAGTCCTCGCAGCGTTCCAGGCAGCCATCGGCGATCAACGTGCGGGCGTCGCGTTCGACGGGAGTCATGCGCGAGAAAACCTCGGGCACCAGCATCGAGACATCGTGATCGACCCGGACGCGCGGGCCGACGTAGCCGGCGGCGGAGAGGAATCCGTCGTGACCGGTGAGGACGAGCGAGACGAGGGCCGCGTTTAGATCGATGATCGGCGGCAGCGCGTTGAAAGGTCCCTTGGTCAGCGCGCCTTCCGAGCCCGCGCCGGTGGTGGACGGCGATTTTCCGGTCATGCTGCTGATGAACTCCATGAAGAGTTCCGGAAGATCGAGGTAGTGGATGGGATTGAAAACCGCGAGTGAACGAATGCCTGTCTCGGGAGGATTGTTGCGACGCCCGGGAGCGACGACGTTGACCGGTGAATAGAGCGGATCCTCCGGCCCGAGATTGCGGCGGAGGCGCGCGCAGAATTCGGCGATGAACGTACCGGAGGCGTCCGCGACGTCCGGCCGCATCTGGAGGTAACGAGGATTCTTCGTGGGCTTGCCGTCGACGATGCGCGGATGAGCGGAGGAAACGAAGTAGGCGGGCGACGCGTTCTTCGCGGCTTGAGCGATTAACTCCCGCATCGGAAGGGTGTATGCTTTATATCCCACCGCATCCTCCACCAGCTTGCGCGCATCTGGCGATGTCAGTGGTTCGTAGTTGGAAAGGAAGGTGCCCTCGCTGGCGATGTCTGCTTCCGCCTGACGATCGTAGCCGCGATGGATGGCGTCGTCGGGGCGTTGGAAAAGCCGGTTTTCACAGTTTTGCACAAACTTCAGCGAGATGCCCTGCGGCGGGACGGGGTTCACGCCGGCGATGTGGTCGGTGCGACGCTCCGCGAGCAGATTCGCGGGGAGCGCTGCGCGGGGAACGACGACGGACGCTGTGATGTCGTCCTCCATCTGGACCTTGGCCGCGGGATGAAAATCCCCGCGAAGGCCGAATATACGCCACGAACCGTCTTCGCTGAAACCGACACGCAGGCTGTGGGTGACGATGCGGCGGCCGGCGACCTTGAGTTCATAGCCAGGGCGGCCGTTGATGGTGTCGACTGTGAAGTGGCTCCTCCAATTCACCCCCCACTCGGGTTTGTACACCCGCTTGAGGACAAAGATGAGTTCCTTCACGTGCTGTGGGATCGCGAGGATCCACGCGTTGTACGCGTCGGTATATTCGCGTGAGGACGGCGTGAGCAGCTTGATGACACTGCCGAGCGAACGTTCCTTGCTCAGGATCGGGCGCTTGTCCTTTCCATTGCGAATGCTGTCGCGAAAGCGCTGGGAGAAATCGTTGTCGAGGATTGCAACGACCTGATCGAGATCTCGGTCGAGATCGCCGATAAACACGTGCCCTGGGAGAATCGCGTAGTCGATCGCCTTGGAAATTTCTGATTTTCCTCCGCCGGAAACGGTGGATGGCTTGTGGCAAAGCGTGCCTTCCGGTGTGGTACCGACGAGACGCCAGCCCGAGTGCTCGCCCGGAATTTCTTCCATGTGGATGCGGTACCCGCTGGGACGAACATAGACTTTGCCAGCGAGCATTTTGATCGTACGCGTCGCGCCGGTGCCGTCGGTCCACGTCACGGTCTGCGCCTTCAAGCTGAAGCGCGTGTTTTCGGGAACGAGGACGAGATTGGGGAACCGTCCGTGGATTGCGTGGCCCTCAGGCTCAGGTGCTGTTCGGATTCTATCGTGTTTCCCTATTAACCTT
>JASGJB010000057.1:0-8251 GCA_049840895.1 Nibricoccus sp.
AATGCCGCGACGTCCGGCAATCTCTATTTCCGCGAGGACATTCTGCGTTACTCCGACAACGATCAACAGAACACGTCGCTGACGAACGCTGGATTCAACTCGCTCTACAACAACGGTAAATCGAAGCTCGATCTCGGGGCTTCCTATTCCGAATTTGCCCAGAACGACACGTCGGTCCCTGGCGACATCGTGGAGCGCAATGTGTCGAATGCTCGGGCCGTTTCGGAATTTGGGGCTACGGAGAAAACCGTTATCGGTATTGGAGCGCGATTTGAGAAGATCGATTACACGGGTGGTGCAACCTATCGTGATAGCAGCATCTGGACCCTACCGGTGGATGCGTATTTCGAATACTCGCCGAAGCTCCAGTGGAGTGTGGGTTACCGCTATCGCACCACGGATCTCTCAGGTGCAGCGATTGATAGCACGGACCATTTTTTCAATGTCGGCGCGCGCGGTGAGTTCACTCCTAAACTGACCGGTCAGTTGCGCGTCGGTTATGGCCTGCGTAAATTTGATGGCGGCGGCGATGACTCAGATCTGGGTATTGATTCAAGTTTCACTTACGCTTTCTCGCCGAAAACTTCTTATATTCTAAGCGTCTCCAATGACTTCGGCTCTTCTGCCTTGGGCGAGTCGACGAAGTCTTTCACGGTTAACGCGAGTGCCAACACCCGCATTGACGAGCAATGGAGTTGGAACGCCAGTCTGGCTTACCGTGCCTTGGAGGTTCCGAGTCATTCTGACGACTTCTGGCAGGGTGGTGTCGGAGTGGCCTACATCCTGAATACGTCGGCGAATTTCACCGCTTCCTACACCTACCGAAAGAACAGCTCAAATAGCGCAGCCTACGAATTCGCCAATAACGTCTTCAGTATCGGAGCCAATCTTCGTTACTGAAAATTGTTTGAGGATTTATCTGGACGGAAGAAGGTCGCTCGCGATCTTCTTCCGTTTTCGCTTTTACTATGAGACGTTTTCTCTTTCTTTCGATACTGTTCGCGCTCAATGCGGGCAGATCGCTCGCTGATGAATCAGCGCCGGTAGGTAAGCCGGGCGAGGTGCAAGGTGTGGATTACACGCTCCAGCCGCTGGACTTGTTGCGTATTGTCGTATTCCAAGAGCCTGATTTGGAAAGGCAGGTTCGGATCAGTCAGGAATACGCGGTCAATCTTCCACTCATTGGTTCGGTCGATCTTTCTGGCAAATCCGTTCGCCAAGCGGAGGAAATTATTCGGGCACGCTACGATGCCGATTACCTCAAAAATCCTCAGATCACCATTACGGTTCTCGAATACACACCGCGCACGGTGCAGGTTCTCGGCGCCGTGAATCAACCGGGGGCGATCGCCTTCACGCCGGAGCAGCAAATGACAATCATGGAAGCCATCGCGAAGGCCGGCGGGCAATCGAGACTCGCTGACATACGCAAGGTGCGCCTTACCCGCCAAGGCACGGGAGGTAAATCGGAAATTTTCACTATCAATCTCGACGACTTGATGAAGGGAAGTTCGACGGAGAAATGGCCGCTCATAAAGGGCGATGTTCTCTTCGTGCCGGAACGGATCCTCTAAGCCCATGGAACAAGGCACAAAATTCGACAAGGGTTCAGGCTCCGGAGCTTATCCCTACACCTACTACGGCAATAATTACGGCGGCTACGGCGGCGGTTCTGAAACGACCGTTCAGCGTGGCTTCCAAGATTACATGCTGATCCTGCGGGAACGGGTATGGTATATCGTCGTTGTATTCCTGTTGGTGCTTAGCTCGGTGGGCGTTTATACCTTCACTCGCACACGGTTATATCTCTCCTCTGCGAGCGTGCAGGTGTTTCGTCGGGATCCCGTGGTCATGCAAGTGCAGGGGGTGGTCGACAACGAAATCCGTTCTGCGGAGGACCTAAATACCCAAGTGAAGGTATTGGAGAGTCTCTCCATTGTTCAGGCGGTTGCTGATCGGTTAACCGGTGACGATTTGCGTCAGTTCCTTGCGCCCTATCAGAAGAATGGCTCGGATGAACCGATTGCGCCAGCCGGTATTATTCTGTCGAACCGAAAGATCGTTCCTGTGCGACTCAGCCTGATCATTCAGGTCCAGTATACTCATCCGGATCGGTTTGTGGCCGCGAAGGTAGCGAATCTGTTCCTCGACGAATTCATTTCGCACAACTCTCGACTTCGCATTGAGGAATCAATGAAGGCGGTCGACGAGCTTAAGATCCGCGCTGACCAACAAAAGAAGAAGGTCGAGGAGCTGGCGCTCTCGCTTCAAGGCTATCGCGAAAAGAATAATCTCGTCTCCCTCGACCAACGCAAAGACATCGTCACGGAAAAACTCAAGGCACTGAATAACTACGTGACGCAAACCGATGCGCGTCGCAAAGAGGCCGAGGTCCGCTGGAAACAGGTTCAGGAGCGCCGTGAGCCGCTGACTGCCCTTCTCGACCTTCCTTTCGTCTCAGTTCAGCCACTCATCGCCCAGCTCGTGCAGCAGGTGGCCGCGCAGAAGATCGTCATTGCGCAGCTCCGCGAACGGTATCGCGACAAGCATCCGAAGATGATTGAGGCCGTCAATTCCCTCAATCAAACGGAAGCCGAGCTCAATCGTGCCTTGGTCACTGCGGTTTCGATGACAGAGGCCGACTATCAGACGGCCCTGCGCAGCGATGAACAGGCTCGTGCTTCGCTCGCCAAACAGGAGTCCGAGTCGCTCGATCTTGACCGGGCCGCAGTCGAATACTCCAACCTCGAACGCGATCTTCGCATTAGCGAGCAACTGCTCGGCAACACGCTGGCTCGCATGAAGGAGACATCGATGAGCAGCACGATTGAGACGCAGAACGCGCGCATCGTCGATCGGGCCTCGCCGGCACTCAGGCATTATTCACCGAACATTCCGCTCAATCTCGCTCTCGGTTTCCTGGGCGGCCTTACGCTCGGCACAGCATTCGCCTTCTTCGTCGCCTACATCGACGATCGCGTGAAATCGTCCTTCGACATCGAGGGTGTCATCGGTCTCCCGCTGATCGGCATCATTCCCGAGATCAAGCGCATGGAGCAGCCCGACAAAGCGCAGATTGTCATTAACAATCAGGATAAACAGGTTTCGGAAGCCTTCCTCGCGCTCCACTCATCGCTGCGCCTCAAGGACGAGAGCAAGAATGCGCAATGCATCCTCACGACGTCGACGATCCCGGGCGAAGGCAAATCGTTCGTTTCGACCAACCTCGCTCTGACGTTTGCGGCGCATGGTGAGCGCGTATGCATCGTCGATTGCGATCTCCGAAAGCCGAACGTTCATAAGTCTTTCCGCATCGAGAATCTCAAGGGCGTGATCGACGTATGCGCCGGCACCGCTTCGCTTGACGATGTGGCGGTCAAGAACCTCCACCCGGGTCTCGACATCATTCCCGCCGGCGGTCGTGCGAAAAACCCGACTCAGATCCTCAACAGCAAGGGCTTCGAGGTGATGATTTCGGAACTCCGCAAAAAATACGACCGTGTGTTCTTCGACACCCCGCCGCTTGCTGCCGTGAGTGACGCGCTGATCATCCTCCCGCTCGTCGACGGATCGATGTTCACGATCTACTTCAATCGCGTGCGCCGCAAAGCCGCGCAGTTCGCCGCCCGCCGCCTGCTGGAGGTCAACGTGCCGTGTTTCGGTGCGGTGCTCAACGGCCTCAATTTGACCGTCTCGGGCTACTACTACGCGCAATATTACGACAAGTCCTACAAGGACTACTACATCACCATGTCGAAGCGCGAAAAGGGCGAAGCCGCCCCGCGCTAGTGTGGTGCGTGCCGCTTTCCGGCGGCGCGCCGTAGTCGATCATTGATCGCTTCTCCCAAGGCACCGGCGTGAGCCGGTGCCTTTTCGCAAATAAGCCGGGCAAATCCGCTCGCGTCAGCGGCGCGTAGGACCGCATAGAGCGATCGCGCTGCGTCGTCCGCCGCGCCGCTCCGAGTGAGGGCGAAGATGTTGCGCCTCGTCGCCACTTCGCGCGGGCGCTGCCAAAAGATCACGCCTGCGTTTTCACACTCCTCCGCCATACGCGGTGCTCGCGTAACGAGCGTGAGCGGGGTGTGCGGGCTGTAGTGTTGGTCGAGCAAACCCGGAGCGAGAGTCTTCTCGCGGGGGCGCTTGCTCACCCGCACGGACAAAAGTCCTTTCGCGAGCGCCGTTCGCAGTTCATGCGCCGAAATTGCGCCCGGCCGCAGCACCACCAGCCGACCCGGCTCGCTCACATCCACGATAGTCGATTCCACACCGACGGCACACGCTCCGCCGTCGAGCACATGAGGGATTCGTCCACCGAGACCGTCCAGCACGTGCGCGGCCGTCGTCGGGCTCACATAACCAAACGGATTCGCGCTCGGCGCCGCGAGCGGCACTCGCGCGAGCGTCAGGAGCTTTCGCGCCAACGTATGCGCCGGAGCCCGCACGGCCACGGTGTCCTGCCCCGACGTGACAATAGCGGGCACGCAGTCGCGCTTCGGCAGCACGAGCGTGAGCGGCCCGGGCCAAAACGTGCGCGCCAGCAAGCGTGCCGCGTCGTTGAACTCCGCCAGCCGCTCCGCTGCGCGCAGATCGGTGACGTGGACGATGAGCGGGTCGTCCGCGGGACGACGTTTGGCTGTGAAAATCCGGCGACACGCGCGCGCGTCGAGCGCGTTGGCGGCGAGTCCGTAAACGGTTTCGGTCGGGATCGCGACCAGCTCGCCCCGTCGCAATACCGCCGCCAGGCGGCGGAGCGCAGCAGGAGTTGGCGCGTGCACGCGAGTCTTCATGCGAAAAAAACAAAAAGCCGGAGCGTGTGCTCCGGCTCAATGCGAAAGGAGGTCTGGCTCCGGCTTACTGCATCACCAGCATCTGGCGCGCGCGCTTGATCTTGCGCGTCACCTCACGCTGCTGCTTGGCCGACATGCCGGTATACTTGCGGGGGAGAATCTTGCCCGTGTCAGTGATGTAACGGGACATCAGCTGCGGCTGGGTCATCGGAATCTCTTCCGGCTTGAGGCTCTGTTGCTTCTGTTCGGTGCTCATGGAGATTGGAAAAGGGGACGAGATGTTGCGGCCGGCCTTCACTCTGTCAACGGGCATTTTTTAGCTTTGCCGGATGCCGGCCGGATGCCTTCCCTCGCGCCAGATTAGTCCCCGTAGCTCAACTGGATAGAGCAGCGGTTTCCTAAACCGCGCATCCCGGTTCAAGTCCGGGCGGGGGCGCCAATCTGGCCTGCTCGGCCGGAGGATTCGCCCGAATTCCTCAACATCCGTCGCAGCATGAGCGCGTTCTTAACCGCGAATCCGTCGCGGTCGTTGTTGAAGTAGATCCACGATTCTTCCGCACCCGACGCGCGGAGCCGCTCCAGCCAGGTTCGAAGTTCGTCGGGCGAGTAGTCATGCCGATACCATCGGGTTCTTCCGCTCAGCCGCAGGTAATTCATCCGCTGAGCAGGTGGCATCGTCTCCGGAAGACGCGGCGCGCTCACCGCGCAGAACGTGATGCGATGGTCCGCCAAGGTGCGGTAGACCACGTTCCGCCACCAGCTGCGGTGCCGAAACTCCACCACGTTTCGGTGCTTCGGGTCGAGTTGGCTGACGATGCTCTTCAGCCGCGACGCGGTGAAATGATAACTCGGCGGAAATTGAAAAAGGAAACAGCCCATCTTCTCCCCGAGCGTTGCCGCGATCGCATAATATGCATTCACGAGCGCCTGAGTGCGCACCATTCGTTTCTCGTGCGTGATCTGTCGGTTGACCTTCACGCTGTAGATGAAATTAGGCGACGCTTCCCGCTTCCACCGCCGGACCGTAGCCGGCTTGGGCCAGCGGTAGAACGGCGCGTTCAGCTCCACCGTCTCAAACACGTTGGCGTAGTAAGCGAACCAGTGCTCAGTCGTCGGCTCTTGCGGTGGATAGAAAATCCCGCGCCAGTGCGAATAAAACCACCCGGAGCAGCCGACATAGATCCGCATGCTCTTTGGGACCGCCGACGAAACCAAAGGTGATGCCGACCTCACCCATCAGGTGTCTTCCGGTGGACCTACCGCGCCTCGCGGCGCCTCACATCCCGCTGCGAAACGTCTTGTGGTCCACCACGCCGCTCGCACGCACGCTGCGCAACGCCGTCCCATATGCGCCGAGCACGCGCAGCGCATATCGCAGCCGCGCACGGATCGTTGCGTCTTCCTTCGCAATTCCGTCCGCGTCGTCGGGCGCGTTCAGGTTCCCTTCGACGTGCTGCACGATCACGTGCTCGGGAATCCACGCGAGGCGATTGTTCTTCGTGCCGCTCATGCGCAGCTCTGACACCGGATAACTTCCGCCGCGTCCGGCCGACACCGTGACGATCAGCCCGGGCTTATGACCGATTTCGTCGGCCGAGCAGTTCATCAGAAAATTTTTCACGCCCGGCGTCACCATGCCGTTCCACTCGGGTGTTACCACGACCAGCGCGTCCGCCGCCTTCAGCTCGCGCGAGATCGGGTCCCACAATTCGTCCGGTGCGCCGCCGGTCGTCTCGTCCCAGAGCGGGAGCGGATTGCCGCTCAGGCTGTAGAGAAAAACTTCCGCTCCCGCGACCTCCTGAGGCAGCGCCGCCACCGTGTATTTCGCGACCTTCAACGACTGCGCCTCGACGCGATGGCTCCCGCTCAGCACGAAGAATTTCATGGCGCCGCACGATGGCGAGCCGGGGCTTGCTTGCAAGCGACCTTCGCCCAACCTTTCCGTCGTGCCCAACTCGTTCGGCAAACTCTTCACCATCTCCACGTGGGGCGAGAGCCATGGTCCCTCCATCGGCGTCGTGATCGACGGCTGTCCGCCGCGCCTGCCGCTGACCGAGGCCGACGTGCAGGCCGATCTCGATCGCCGCCGCCCCGGCCAGAGCGACATCACCACGCCGCGCAAGGAAGCCGATAAGCTCGAGTTTCTCTCCGGTCTCTTCGAAGGCCGCACCACCGGCCAGCCGCTCGCGATGCTCGTGCGCAACGCCGACGCGCGCTCGTCCGCCTACGACGAGATGAAGGACAAGTTCCGCCCGTCGCACGCCGACTTCACTTACCAAACCAAGTTCGGCATCCGCGATCATCGCGGCGGCGGTCGCTCGTCCGCGCGAGAGACCATTGGCCGCGTCGCCGCCGGCGCGGTGGCACGCAAGATCCTTGCTCTCGCCGGCAAGGTCGAGATTCGCGCCTACGTCACGCACATCCACCACATCGCCGCGCCGTCGCTCGACCATTTTCCGACCTTGGCCGAAGTGGAGGCCAACGCCGTGCGCTGTCCGCACGGCCCGACCGCCGAGAAGATGATCGCGACGATCAAGCAGGCGCGCTCCGAAGGCGATTCTGTCGGCGGCATCATCGAGTGCCGCGTCCGCAATGTTCCCGTCGGTCTTGGCGAACCGGTCTTCGATCGCCTCGAGGCCGACCTCGCGAAGGCCATGCTCTCGCTGCCTGCCACGAAAGGCTTCGAGATCGGCAGCGGGTTCACCGGCACGCTGCTCAAGGGCTCACAGCACAACGACGCCTTCGTCGCCAAGCGCGGCAAGGTCCGCACCGCGACCAACAAGTCCGGTGGCGTGCAGGGCGGCATCAGCAACGGCGAGGAACTGGTCTTCCGCGTCGCCTTCAAACCCACTGCCACGATCATGCAGTCGCAGCAGACCGTCGACGTCTACGGCGCACCGACCGAGCTCCAAGGCCGCGGACGCCACGATCCTTGCGTCGTGCCGCGCGCCGTCGTGATCGTGGAGGCGATGGCCGCCCTCGTCCTCGTCGATCATTGGATGCGCCACGCGGCGCAAAACCAAACCTTCAAGTTCTGACTTGTCGGGCCAACGCGCCCGTATTCGTTCCGTCCGCGATGAGCTCCTCCGCCGCTTTCTACTTCCTCCTCGGCACGCCCGGTTCCGGTCGCCGCGGTCTCGTGCTCGATCTCATTGAGAACGGCCTCGCGCCCGACGATCCCGTGCTCGTGTTGCTGGCGGAGAGCGAGCCCGCCGATCCGGCCGACGAGAAGCTCGCGGCGCGTTCCAATGTCGAGGTCCGGCGCTGGCCGTGGAACGGCACCGCATTGCCCGACCAAAACCTGCCCGCGACCGGCGCCGTCTTTTTTCTCGCCGATTCCCGGGGCGATCCGATGACGCAGCTCGAGCTGTTGAAACCCTGGCTCGCTCGCCACGAGATCGAGCTCGCGCGCATCTTCACCGTCGTGGATTGCCAGCTTGCGGAAAAACAGGTGCCGCTGGCCG
>JASGJB010000058.1:0-31776 GCA_049840895.1 Nibricoccus sp.
TCCGTTTACCGACGCCGTCGTCGCTTCCGAAGGCAACGTGCTCACACTCTCCGGTCAGGGCAGCGAGTGGAATGGCAAACCCGGCGCGATCCGTTTCAAAGGTCTGCTCCGAGTGCTCAACGACGGGTGGCTCCGTCAAATTGCCGACGGCAAAATCACCGTCACTGCCGCCAACTCCGTCACGCTTCCAGCGGTCACACTTGTCAACTACCAGGACCTCTCCGCCAATCGCGCTGCCTGTTCTACGCGCGATCTCACCGCTGCGTAAGTATCCCTTTACTCATTCGCCGACACCACGTCGCCGATCATCAATCGGCTCTTCCGCCGTGTCTCGCTCGACCTAGGACGTCACCGCCGACTCCCGCGCCGCCGACCGACGAGCGCATCCGCAACTTCACCGGCGCCAACGACCCCGCATTACCCGCGCTCCAGTTTCAATACGGCCGCTACCTCCTGATCGCCTGCTCCCGCCCCGGCACCGAGCCCGCGAAATCTTCAGGGCACGTGAATGATGCACCACCGCCCGGATGGGCGGGAAGTACACGATCAACATCAACACCGAGATGAATTACGGCCGGCCGAGGTCACCGAATGTCTCCGAGACCGCCGAGCTGCTCTTTTCAATCATCCGCGACATCTCCGTCACCGGCGCGCACACCGCCAGGGTCATGTACGAAGCCCGCGGCTGGTTTACGCATCACAACACCGATCTCGGCGCGCCACTGCACCCGTCGACTTCTGCCGGCACCTGCGTCTGGCCCACTGGCGGCGCGTGGCTCTCAACGCACCTGTGGAACACTACCTTTTCACCGGCGACAAAAAATTCCTCGCTGACGTTTACCCGATCTTCAAAGGCGCGGCGGAGTTCTTCCGATACGCTCGTCCCCGAACCAAAACACGGCTGGCTCGTCACCAATCCTTCTCACTCGCCCGAACACGCAGGTAGGTTCCGTCGCCGGCCCGACGATGGACCTCGGATCGTCCGCGTGGTTTTCAACCAGGCCGCCAAGTCCTCCGAAATCCTCGGCACCGATGCCGAGTTCCGCACCCAAGTCCTCGCCGCGCGCGCCAAACTCGCACCGTTCCAGATTGGAAAATTTGGCCAGCTCCAGGAATGGCTCGACGACCGCGACAAGGAAAAGGACGCGCACCGCCACCCATCGCATCTCTATCTGCTTTATCCTTCCGCGCTGATCACGCCTGAAACGCCGAACTCTTCTCCGCCGCGAAAAAAGCCCCTCGATGGCCGCGGCCTCCAAAGCACCGGCTGGGCATGGCGTGGCGCCTCAACCTCTGGGCCCGCGCGCTCGACGGCGAAAACGCGCACAAAGTCCTCGTCTTCCTCCTGACTCCGCCCAAAGGCGGCACGCAAGGCGGCGGCGCTTATCCGAATCTCTTCGACGCGCATCCACCTTTCCAGATCGACGGCAACTTCGGCACCACCTTCCGGTATCGCCGAAATGCTCCTTCAATCGCATCGCGACGGTTTCATAGACCTGCTGCCCGCGCTTCCCACCGCCTGGCCCACCGGCTCCGTCAAAGGCCTCCGCGCTCGTGGCGGCTTCGAAGTCGATATCACTTGGAAAGACGGCAAACTTACCTCCGCCACCATCCGATCTCTCCTCGGCAACCCGCTCAAACTCCGCCACGCAGGCACGATCAAAGAAGTCTCACTCGCCAAAGACGCCTCCATTACGTGGGACGGCCGCTAACCACGCTCCATCCGAATCCTGTTAATCCCGAAATCCTGTCCCAAAAAGATCTGGCGCCTCCGCCCTTCCGCGCTTCCGCGATCACATCCACACCATAGTCCGCTTTCACGCCATGCCACGTCTCTCACTCCTCTCCCTCCTCACGCTCTTCCTGTCTCGCGTCCGCCCACGCCGCGCTCACCAAGCCTGTCGTCCCCATCGCGCCTGCCGCCCCCAAAATTCCAACAACCCGCGTCAACCTCGCCGACTTCGGCGGCAAGCCCGACGGTATGACACTCAACACCGAGGCCTTCGCCCGCGCCATCGCCGCGCTGGAGAAAAAAGGCGGCGGCACCCTCGTCGTCCCGCCCGGCATCTGGCACACCAGACCCATCGCGCTCAAAAGCCGGATCAACCTCCACGTCGAAGCCGGTGCGCTCATCCAGTTCTCCCGCGACACCACGCTCTACCCGCTCCGTCACTTTCACGCCCGCGGAGAAAAATTCATCGACTCCACGTCTCCGCTTTCCGGCGACAACCTCGAAGACATCGCCATCACCGGCGGCGGCGTGATCGATGGTGGTGGTGACGCCTGGCGCCTCGTTAAAAAAGCCAAGATGACCGAAGGCGCCTGGAAAGCCCTCGTCGAGTCGGGCGGCGTGCTCAGCGACAAGAAGACTGAATGGTTCCCCAACGCAGCCGCGCGCGCGACGGCAGCGCCGCCATCGCCGCACTCGAAAAGAAGGGCTCCACCGACCTCGCCGAGCACGCCCCCTGGCAAATTTTCCTCCGCCCGCGCCTCGTCCGCCTCCTCGACTGCAAACGCGTGCTCATCGAAGGCGTCACCGTCCGCAACGCCCCCAACTGGACGCTTCACCCGTGGCTCTGCGAAGACCTCACGCTGCGCGACGTGAAAATCTTCAACAACCGCTGGGGCACGAAACAGCGACGCGATGGACATCGGACGCCTGCCGCCGCGTGCACATCAAGGGCTGCATCGTCGACACCGGCGACGACGGCATGTGCATCGAGTCCGGCATCAACGAATCCGGCCGCCGCATCGGTGTCCCGAATGGAAGACGTGATCGTCGAAGGCTGCGTCGTCTACGAAGGCACGGCGGTTTCACCATTGGCAGCGAAATGTCCGGCGGCGTCCGCAACATCCTCGTGCAAAACTGCACCTTCATCGGCACCGCCCTCGGCCTCCGTTTCAAGACCGCTCGCGGCCGCGGTGGCCTCGTCGAAAACATCACATGCGCGGCATCCGCATGACCCACATCGAAGGCAACGCCATCGACTTCAATTTCTTCTACTGGGTCCAGGGCCAGCCCCAGCCCACCCACCCGCCGTGGACGAGTACCTCAATTCCGCAACATGCTCTTCGAAGACATCGTCGCACGCTGACGGCTCGGGCACCTGTCCTCCCGGCCACCTGCCGAGATGCCCATCAACAATCTTACGTTCCGCAACGTCTCCCTCGCCGGTGATAAAGGCGCCGACATCGCCAACAGTGACGCCATCATTTTCGAGAAACGTCCGCATCGAAGACAAAACCGGCGAAGACTCACCACCACTGCCATCACCAACTCCAAGCTCGAAGTCGCCCGCTAGTTCACTGGAGAGCGCCTTCAACGGAAACTCCGGATCCCTGCCTGAATCCTGTTAATCCCGTGATCCTGTGTAAAAAAATTCCGCGCTTCTGCCTGCCCGCTGCCCAATCAAACTCTGCCTCCTCGCCGCCCTCGCGACGCTCTCACCTCTGGCACACGCCCAGTCACCCGCACCATCCGCAGCGACCGACAGACCCCGCGAGTTTCTTTCCCAGCCGCTCATCAGCCACATCTACACGGCCGATCCTTCAACTCACATCTTCGACGGAAAACTCTATCTCTACCCGTCACACGACATCCCCGGCGTCACCGACAAGACCGATGGCAATCACTACGCCATGCGCGGTTACCATGTCTTCTCGATGGACGGCATCGGCGGCAAGGTGACCGATCACGGGGTGGTTAAAACGTTGAAGACGTTCCCTGGGCCAGCCGCATTCTGTGGGCACCCGACGCCGCCCACGCCAACGGACGTTACTATCTTTATTTCCCTCGCGCGACAAAGCCGCGTCTTCCGCATCGGCGTCGCCACGAGCGATTCACCAGCAGGTCCGTTCAAAGCTGAACCGCAGCCAATGGACAACGCCTTCAGCATCGATCTGACCGCATACCGCACGACGATGGCATTCACTACCTCTACTCATCTCCGGCGGTCAGTTTGGACAATGGCCGGGCAACCGCTACGCACAGGAACCCCTCGCACCCGATCAACCCGCCGCCGCTCCGCGCGTCGCGAAAAACGCCCTCGACACGCTCGGCCTCGTCGAAGAGCCACGCGAAATCCAGATCCTCGAGAATCCGGCAAACCGCTCCTCTCCGGCGACGAGAACCGCCGTTTCTTCGAAGGTTGCTGGTGTTTACGCATCCGCGTCCGGTTTTCGCTGTGCGGTTTACTTTACCGTCACGAGAAAACGCAGAACGCCGTCGGTGATCTTCAGAACTTCACCAGCAAACCGGATTTTCCGGCGGAGCTGGAGCGCGTTCTGAAGATCACCGACGGCGTTCTGCGTTTTCTCGTGACGGTAAAGTAAACCGCACAGCGAAAACCGGACGCGGATGCGTAAACACCGGCGTCTTCGAAGAAACGGCGGTTCTCGTCGCCGGAGAGGAGCGGTTTGCCGGATTCGTCGAGGATCTGGATTTCGCGTGGCTCTTCGACGAGGCCGAGCATGTCGGGGCGGAGTTTCGCGACGCGCGGAGCGGCGGCGGGTTGATCGGGTGCGAGGGGTTTTGTGTCGGGCGAGTAGCGGTTGCCCGGCCATTTGTCCAACTGACCGCCGGAGATGCCGCCGAAGTAGAGGTAGTGAATGCCATCGTCGTCGCGGTATGCGGTCGGATCGATGCTGAAGGCGTTGTCCATTGGCTGCGGTTCAGCTTTGAACGGACCGGCTGGCGAATTGCTCGTGGCGACGCCGATGCGGAAGACGCCGGCTTTGTCGCGCGCAGGGAAATAAAGATAGTAACGTCCGTTGGCGTGGGCGGCGTCGGGTGCCCACAGCTGGCGGCTGGCCCAGGGAACGTCTTCGAGTTTTAAGACGACCCCTGTGATCGGTCACCTTGCCGCCGATGCCGTCCATCGAGAAGACATGGTAATCGCGCATGGCGTAGTGATTGCCATCGGTCTTGTCGGTGACGCCGGGGATGTCGTGTGACGGGTAGAGATAGAGTTTTCCGTCGAAGATGTGAGTTGAAGGATCGGCCGTGTAGATGTGGCTGATGAGCGGCTGGGAAAGAAACTCGCGGGGTCTGTCGGTCGCTGCGGATGGTGCGGGTGACTGGGCGTGTGCCAGAGGTGAGAGCGTCGCGAGGGCGGCGAGGAGGCAGAGTTTCATTGGGCAGCGGGCAGGCAGAAGCGCGGAATTTTTTTAGACAGGATTACGGGATTAACAGGATTCAGGCAGGGATCCGGAGTTTCCGTTAGAGAGGCGCTCCCAGTGAACTAGCGGGCGAGTTCGAGCTTGGAGTTGGTGACGGCAGTGGTGGTGAGTGCTTCGCCGGTTTTGTTTTCGATGCGGACGTTTTCGAAAATGATGGCGTCACTGTTGGCGATGTCGGCGCCTTTATCACCGGCGAGGGTGACGTTGCGGAACGTAAGATTGTTGATGGGCATCTCGGGGAGGCCGCGGAGGACAAGCGTGCCCGAGCCGTCACGTGCGACGATGTCTTCGAAGAGCATGTTGCGGAATTGAGGCGTGCCTTCGTCCACGGCGGGTGCGGTGGGCTGGGGCTGGCCCTGGACCCAGTAGAAGAAATTGAAGTCGATGGCGTTGCCTTCGATGTGGGTCATGCGGATGCCGCGCATGTGGATGTTTTCGACGAGGCCACCGCGGCCGCGAGCGGTCTTGAAACGGAGGCCGAGGGCGGTGCCGATGAAGGTGCAGTTTTGCACGAGGATGTTGCGGACGCCGCCGGACATTTCGCTGCCAATGGTGAAACCGCCGTGGCCTTCGTAGACGACGCAGTCTTCGACGAGCACGTCTTCCGTCGGGACACCGATGCGGCGGCCGGATTCGTTGATGCCGGACTTGATGCAGATGCCGTCGTCGCCGGTGTCGACGATGCAGCCCTTGATGTGCACGCGGCGGCAGGCGTCGATGTCCATCGCGTCGCTGTTTTGCGCCCAGCGGTTGTTGAAGATTTTCACGTCGCGCAGCGTGAGGTCTTCGCAGAGCCACGGGTGAAGCGTCCAGTTGGGGGCGTTGCGGACGGTGACGCCTTCGATGAGCACGCGTTTGCAGTCGAGGAGGCGGACGAGGCGCGGGCGGAGGAAAATTTGCCAGGGGGCGTGCTCGGCGAGGTCGGTGGAGCCCTTCTTTTCGAGTGCGGCGATGGCGGCGCTGCCGTCGCGCGCGGCTGCGTTGGGGAACCATTCAGTCTTCTTGTCGCTGAGCACGCCGCCCGACTCGACGAGGGCTTTCCAGGCGCCTTCGGTCATCTTGGCTTTTTTAACGAGGCGCCAGGCGTCACCACCACCATCGATCACGCCGCCGCCGGTGATGGCGATGTCTTCGAGGTTGTCGCCGGAAAGCGGAGACGTGGAGTCGATGAATTTTTCTCCGCGGGCGTTAAAGTGACGGAGCGGGTAGAGCGTGGTGTCGCGGGAGAACTGGATGAGCGCACCGGCTTCGACGTGGAGGTTGATCCGGCTTTTGAGCGCGATCGGTCCGGTGTGCCAGATGCCGGGCGGGACGACGAGGGTGCCGCCGCCTTTTTTCTCCAGCGCGGCGATGGCGCGGGCGAAGGCCTCGGTGTTGAGTGTCATACCGTCGGGCTTGCCGCCGAAGTCGGCGAGGTTGACGCGGGTTGTTGGAATTTTGGGGGCGGCAGGCGCGATGGGGACGACAGGCTTGGTGAGCGCGGCGTGGGCGGACGCGAACAGGAAGAGCGTGAGGAGGGAGAGGAGTGAGAGACGTGGCATGGCGTGAAAGCGGACTATGGTGTGAATGTGATCGCGGAAGCGCGGAAGGGCGGAGGCGCGGATCTTTTTGGGACAGGATTTCGGGATTAACAGGATTCGGATGGAGCGTGGTTAGCGGCCGTCCCACGTAATGGAGGCGTCTTTGGCGAGTGAGACTTCTTTGATCGTGCCTGCGTGGCGGAGTTTGAGCGGGTTGCCGAGGAGAGATCGGATGGTGGCGGAGGTGAGTTTGCCGTCTTTCCAAGTGATATCGACTTCGAAGCCGCCACGAGCGCGGAGGCCTTTGACGGAGCCGGTGGGCCAGGCGGTGGGAAGCGCGGGCAGCAGGTCTATGAAACCGTCGCGATGCGATTGAAGGAGCATTTCGGCGATACCGGAGGTGGTGCCGAAGTTGCCGTCGATCTGGAAAGGTGGATGCGCGTCGAAGAGATTCGGATAAGCGCCGCCGCCTTGCGTGCCGCCTTTGGGCGGAGTCAGGAGGAAGACGAGGACTTTGTGCGCGTTTTCGCCGTCGAGCGCGCGGGCCCAGAGGTTGAGGCGCCACGCCATGCCCCAGCCGGTGCTTTGGAGGCCGCGGCCATCGAGGGCTTTTTTCGCGGCGGAGAAGAGTTCGGGCGTTTCAGGCGTGATCAGCGCGGAAGGATAGAGCGGATAGAGATGCGATGGGTGGCGGTGCGCGTCCTTTTCCTTGTCGCGGTCGTCGAGCCATTCCTGGAGCTGGCCAAATTTTCCAATCTGGAACGGTGCGAGTTTGGCGCGCGCGGCGAGGACTTGGGTGCGGAACTCGGCATCGGTGCCGAGGATTTCGGAGGACTTGGCGGCCTGGTTGAAAACATCGCGGACGATGCCGAGGTCCATCGTCGGGCCGGCGACGGTACCTTCGTGTTCGGGCGAGTGAGAAGGATTGGTGACGAGCCAGCCGTGTTTTGGTTCGGGGACGAGCGTATCGAGGAAGAACTCCGCCGCGCCTTTGAAGATCGGGTAAACGTCAGCGAGGAATTTTTTGTCGCCGGTGAAAAGGTAGTGTTCCCACAGGTGCGTCGAGAGCCACGCGCCGCCAGTGGGCCAGACGCCGGTGCCGGCGGAGTCGACGGGTGCAGTGGCGCGCCAGAGATCGGTGTTGTGATGCGTCACCCAGCCGCGGGCTTCGTACATGACCCTGGCGGTGTGCGCGCCGGTGACGGAGATGTCGCGGATGAGTTGAAAGAGCGGCTCGGCGGTCTCGGAGACATTGGTGACCTCGGCCGGCCAGTAATTCATCTCGGTGTTGATGTTGATCGTGTACTTGCCGCCCCATGCGGCGGTGAGTGCATCGTTCCACATGCCCTGGAGATTTGCGGGCTGCGTGCCGGGGCGGGAGCAGGCGATCAGGAGGTAGCGGCCGTATTGAAACTGGAGCGCGGGTAGTGCGGGGTCGTTGGCGCCGGTGAATTTGCGGATGCGCTCGTCGGTCGGCAGCGCGGAGTCGGCGGTGCGTCCTAGGTCGAGCGAGACACGGCGGAAGAGCGATTGATGATCGGCGACGTGGCGTGTGCGGAGATCGGTGTAGGAATACTTTTCGGCGGCGGTGAGATCGCGCGTGGAACGGGCGGCGGGATCGGCGGAGAGGTCCTGGTAGTTGACGAAGTTGGTGCCGCTGGAAGCGAGGAGCGTGACGGAGTTGGCGGCAGTGACGGTGATTTTGCCGTCGGCGACTTTGACGGAGCCACCGTCGTTGAGCGCTCGGAGCAGACCTTTGAAACGGATCGCGCCGGGTTTGCCATTCCACTCGCTGCCCTGACCGGAGAGTGTGAGCACGTTGCCTTCGGAAGCGACGACGGCGTCGGTAAACGGAGTCTGCCACGTGGCGGAGAAGTTGAGGTGGCCGGGTTTGTCGGCGGTGAGACGGATGGCGACGACTTGATCGGGCGCGCTGGCGAAAAACTTCGCGCGTGTAGGTGACGCCGCCGCGGGTAAACGTCGTGGTGGCGACGGCGGAGTCGAGATCGAGTGAGCGGCGGTAGTTTGTGACGGCGCGGTCTTTCTCGTCGACGAAATCGATCATAATGCTGCCGAGCGTCTGGAACTGGACCATGCGCGACGGGAGGCCGAGGGCATGTTTTGTAAGGAGTTCCTCGGCCTCTTCGCGTTTACCGGCGAAGACGAGTTCGCGGGATTTGCGGATCGCGTCGGGTGCTTCGGGATTGGCGGGATCGTAGGGAGCGCCGGACCAGATGGTGTCGTCGTTGAGCTGGATGCGGTCGCGTTCGATGCCGCCGTAGACCATGGCGCCGAGACGACCGCTGCCGAGAGGCAGGGCTTCGACCCATTCGCGTGCGGGCTGGCGGTACCACATCTGAAGATCGCCAGCGGGACCTTGCGTGGTGGCATTGATAGATGGTGGTGCGACGAGAGTGGTGCGGCCGTCGCGTGCGATGATGCGGTGGGTTGCTGTTGGGGTGAAATCCCATGCGGCGGCGAGGCCTGTGGCGGGTGCGGTGCCGTCGAAGGCTTTGGCGATTTCGTCGTCGGTGAGGACGCGGCGGTAGACGGCGAGGGAGTGGATTTTCCCTCGGAAACGGTTGTTACCGTTCTGGTCGGCACCGACGCGCAGAGGCATGCCTTCGGTGGGCGCGAGGACTTTATCTTTGGTCGGTGTGAACGCGGCGACGCGCTGGCCGTTGATGAAGAGGGCGGCGACTTTGTCGGGAGAGCTAAAGACGCCGACGACGTGCGTGGGGTGGTCGGTGGGAATCGCTTCGCACGAGGCGCAGATGAGCGGCGCGGGTGTGTGGTACTCGATCTTTCCCTGCGCGCCCATGCGAAGGCTCGGGCCGAGCAGTGTGGCGGGGCCGAAGAGATCGATTACGAACGCGCCTGCCGGGCAGTCAGCGGCAGGGGTGAGCCAGAGTTCGATGGATTGGGCGCGGGCGAAGCGGAGTTCGGTCGTGCTGATTTCGTAGAAGGGCGTGTCGTCGCCGAAGCGCAGGCCGGGGCCGGTGGGTGCAGCGGCGTGGAGAGACGAACAGGAGAACAGGAGGGAAATGAGGAAAGCGAAGAGCGGGAGGCGTGGCATGGGGGCGATGGTTGGGTGAGATCGCTGAAGCGCGGAGGGGCGGAGGCGCGGAATTTTTGGACAGGATTTCAGGATTAACAGGACTCGGAAGGGGCGCGTGCGAGCACGCTGGCCTACGGGAGAGGGTTCCATGCGTCGGAGCCGGAGAGGATGTTTTCTAGGGTGTAGGCGGCGGCTTCGGTGTCGGTGAGTTGTTTGGACCACGACACACGGGCGGCGGTGTTCGCGCCGGGGCCGGTGGATTTGTACTCTGCGTAGCGCGCGGTCTTTTCGTTATCCGGTTTGCCCCAGTTATTCCAGCCGGTGGCGGCGATGTGGTCGCCCATCTCACATTCGATGAAGGCGACGGCGGCGTACGGGCGCCACGGGCGGCCGAGGGTGGCAAGCAGGCGGCCTTTCTTGGTGTCGGAAGGTTCCCACGGCGTGTCGTCGCTGGTGAGGCGGCAGCGGAGGAAGACGTAGCCGAAGGGCTTTTCCTGTGGCGTGCTGGCGGCGGTGACGTGGCCGCCGGCCTTGCTGCGGAGTTCGCAGTTTTCGAAGACCGCGGTGGCGGAGCCGAAGATGAAATCGACACGGCCTTCGATGTAACAGCCGCGGAAATACTGGCGTCCGTTGTTCACCATGAGTGTGTCCTGCCAGCCGAGGAGGCGGCAGTTGCGGACAACGGCGCGGTCGCCGTCGAGACGCAGAGCGAGAGCCTGGCCGCGGTCACCGGCGATGTTTTCGATAGTGAGGTTGGTGGCGGAAAAATCGTCGCCCTGCGCGATGAGCGTGATGCCTTCGAGTTTTTCGAGGCGGCGTTCCTTCAGCGTTTCGTAGACGTTGAGGTGGAAGCTGAGGACGGTGGTGTTGGGGTCTTCACCGACGAGGTGGATGAAGCGCTTGGACTTCGGGATGAGCGTCTGCTGCCAGCGGTAATGGCCGGGTTTGATGAGGATGACGTAGGGCTTTTCTGAGTTGTCGGGCGCGGCGTCGATCGCGGCCTGGAGAGTTTTGAACCGGGCGTCTTTCGCCGGGGAGACGACGGCGTCGTATTTTGTGGGAACGGGGAGCGCGGGAAGTGTGGGAACGGGGGACGGTGCGACGGAGAGCGGGAATGCCGGGGCCGTGGCGAGGAGTGCTAGGGCGAAGCTGGCGACTTTCATGGAGGAGCGGCGCGCTGATTTGTTGAGAGAGGATCGCGAAAACGCGGAAGGGCGGAGGCGCGGAACTTTTGGACAGGATTACAGGATGAACAGGATTCGGCGGAACGGAACGTCGGTTATTTGGCGCTGATGCGAAGTTCGGTTTTGAGGAGCGGGCGGTCGGAGGCGGTGCTGGCGGCGAGGCTCCAGGTGATGGGGTCGACGACGTAGTCGTTGCGGGTTTCGTCCCAGCGACGGAGACGGGAAACGGGGATGGCGATTTCGACGGTTTTGGTTTCACCGGCTTTGAAGGACACGCGGGAGAAACCGACGAGTTGGCGCAGCGGCATCGCGACGGGAGCGTTGAGCGCGGTGGCGTAGAGTTGGATGACTTCGTCACCGTCGCGCTGGCCGGAGTTTTTCACGGTGACGCGGGCGGTGATGGTGTCGGTGGCGCGTGCGGTCGGGGACGAGAGCACGAGTTTTTCGTAGGAGAATGTCGTGTAGCTCAGACCGTGGCCGAAAGCGTAGAGCGGCTTGCCGGTGTAGAAACGGTAAGTGCGATTGGTCATCGCGTAGTCGTCGAAGGCCGGGAGTCCGTCGAGGTTGCGGTAGAAGGTGACGGGGAGACGGCCCGCGGGATTGGTTTCGCCGAGAAGGGTTTCGGCGACGGCGTCGGCGCCGCGTTGACCGTAGTACCAGGCGAGGAGGACGGCATTGGCCTTGGAGTCGTCGAGATTGATGGCGCTGCCGGTGGTGAGAACGATGACGGTGGGTTTTTTGAGCGCGGCGACTTTTTCGAGGAGGTCGCGTTGAGTTGCGGGAAGATCGAGTGTGAGACGGTCGCCGCCTTTGAAACCTTCGGCGGTGACGCTCATGGATTCGCCTTCGAGGTCGGGGGTGATGCCGAGCGTCAGGACGATGTGGTCGGCGGCTTCGGCGGCGGCGAGAGCCTTGGCGAAGGAGTCGTCTTTGCCGGGGGCGATCCAGCCGAACTGGATGCGGCCCTTGGGTGTGCCTTGGCCATACTCGAGACGGATTTCGTAGGCGCGGCCGGCTTCCAGATTGATGATGTTGCTGAGCGGGCGCTCGGGATCGCGGCGCCAGGAATCGATGACGGCCTTGTTGTCCACGAAGAGGCGGACGGCTCCCTCGGCGACTACGCCGAGCACGTACTCGCCGGAAACGGGAGGAATCATCACGCCGGTCCAGCGGACGCTGGCGGATTTGATCGGGATGCCGGCGGCCGGTTGAGCTTCGTCCCATTGCAAATCAATCTGGGTGTCGGTGCGTTTGCCGACGGGTGTGCCTTCGACGGTGTGTTTCTTGGGATCAAAATTTTCGTGAGAGAAAACGTCGGCTTTCAGGCCGGGCTGGGAGCGAGCGGCGTCGGCGAACAGCACGCCTTCCGGAAACGGCTGGCCGCTCATACGGAAGCCTTTCACGAGCGGGACGGCGGGTTCGGCGATAACTTTCACGCCGAGCGGTTCGAGTTTTGCGCGGAGGCCATCGACGAGCGTGACGGTTTTGCGCGGAGTGCCGTTGTAGTTGCCGAGAAGAGCGGAGGCGTCGGCGCCGGTGGGGCCGAGGATGGCGACGGTTTTGAGCTGCTTGGCAGACCACGGAAGAGTGCCGTCGTTCTTGAGCAGCACGAGACCCTGGCGGGCGGCTTCGAGGGCAACGCGGTCATTTTCTGGAGTGGCGTTGGCGGATGCGGGAATGGAGCGGAAGGGAACGCGGTCGACGGGATCGAATTCGCCGAGGCGGAAGCGGAGCGTGAAGAGACGGCGAAGGGCGACGTTGATGTCGACTTCGGTGACGAGGCCGCGTTTCACGGCGTCGGTGAGCGCCTGATACGTGACGCCGCTGCAGAGATCGTTGCCGATCTTGATCGCGGTGGCGGAGGCTTCGGCGGCGTCCTTGGAATATTTATGGCCGTTGGGTCGCCACATGTCGGCGACGTTGTCGACATCGCCGACGACGGCGCCGGTGAAACCCCAGCGCTCGCGGAGGATTTTTTGGAGGAGGAGTTCGTGGGCGGGCGCGGGAGTGCCGTTGACGGCGTTGTACGCGCTCATGAGTGAGGTGGAACCGCCTTCGCGAATGCCCGCTTCGAACGCGGGCAGATATGTTTCCCAAAAATCGCGAGGGCCGACGACGGCGTCGAAGTGGTGGCGGTCGGGCTCGGGGCCGCTGTGAACGGCGTAGTGTTTGATGGTGGCGACGGTTTTCAGGTAGCGCGGGTCGTCGCCTTGGAGGCCTCGAACGAAGGCGACCCCGAAGCGGGAGGTGAGAAAGGGGTCTTCGCCGTAGGTTTCCTGGCCGCGGCCCCAGCGCGGATCGCGGAAAATGTTTATGTTGGGCGACCAGATCGTGAGGCCCTGGTAGCGTTTGGTGAAACCTTGGGAAGCGAGGGCTTCGTTGGTTTTGGCGCGGGCTTCGGTGGCGATGACCTCGGCGACGCGGTGATGGAGATCGGGATTCCATGTCGCGGCGAGTCCGATGGCCTGTGGGAAAACGGTGGCGGTGCCGTTGCGGGCGACGCCGTGGAGCGCTTCGTTCCACCAGTCGTATTTGACGATGCCGAGGCGCGGGATCTCAGCGGACGCCATCATCGTCTGGGAGATTTTTTCCTCAAGGGTGAGGCGCGAAAGCAGGTCGTCGACGCGATCGGCGACGGGAAGGTCGGGGTTGCGGAATTTTTCCGACGTGGCTGCGGCCGGTTGGGCGCGAACGGTGAGAAAAGCGGAGACAGCAAAAGCCAGGGAAAGGACGAAACGTGCGGATTTTATCATGGGTACACGGACCGGCGAACGAGAGGGATGCGGGGGAGCGCGCTCAAGAGGGAGCCGGAAGGAAAGACGCTTGCGCGAATCCATGGATGCGCGAACGGCCGGTTGCGCGCTTTGTTGCGCAAAGAATCGGACGCTTCGGGGAGCTACTGAGATCGCGGAAGCGCGGAAGGGCTGAAACGCCGAAGAGGCGATCTGTCAGATACAGGCGTCGGATCAGGGCTGGATCACGAAATCGGGCTGGTCTTTGGCGACACTGATGCGTTTGCCGTCGGGTGAGAATTCGACTCGGACGATGGCGGGTTTTTCGCGGAAGGGGGCCTGGTTGTCGTTGCCGAAGTGGCCGCACCACCAGCGGCCTTCCTTGTCTTTGAAATAGTTGGTGCCGCCGCCGGTGGGGACGGCTTCGTGGCGTCCGTCGTAAGGGCCGTAGAGGTTGTCGCTGACGGCGACGAGGCTGCTGTAACGACCGTCGTACATGTCGGCGGCGGTGAGGTAGTATTTGCCGTCTTTCTTGAAGAGAAAAGCGCCCTCGTGGCCGATGTCGGAGCAGTTGCGGCGCGGCGGGCAGGTGGACGCGTGGTGTTTTGGGTCCATGTCGGGATTGAGCAGGACGGGTTTGCGCGGCTCTTCGGCGAGGGCGCTGAGGTCGTCGTTCATGCGGGCGATCCAACCGCCGCCGTAAACGAGATAGACGCTGCCGTCGTCGTCTTCGAAGAGCGAGGCGTCGATGTCGGTCGGCCAGAAACCGTCGTTGGCGAGCGCGTTGACGTAAGGGCCTTCGGGTTTGCCGGTGGTGCTGCGGAGCAGGCCGCGATTTCCCGGTGGCATGCTGAGGGTGATGAAGTAGTTTTTGAGGCGCTTGATATAGATGAGCTCGGGAGCCCAGAGCGCGCGGGTCGGCTTTTTGTGCCAGCGCCAGTCCTTCTGCCACGTGCCGTCTTTGTCGAAACTCCAGACGAGGCCGACGTAGTTCCAGTTCTTGAGGTCGGGCGAGCGCCAGAGTTCTACGCCGTCGTTGTGGTCCCAGATGTCGTTACCCGAGGAGCCGGTGAGGTAGTAATTCCCGTCGCCGCCGAGGATGACGACGGTGTCGCGGATCTGTGTATCGGGAATTAGCGGACGGAGATTCGGTATGAGACCGTCTTTCACGGCCGAGCCGGTGGCGCTCTCGTTGAGCTTTTTCCAGCGTTCGCCGTGAACGGCGCCGGGGCCGCTGATTCCGAGGCCGGGAGGCGGTGGCGGTGGCGCTGGGACGATGGCGCCGCTGGCGGGGGATGGGGCTGGGTCGGCTGAGAAAGCCGGAAGGGAAGGGATGAGAAGCAGAGCGAAGGTGAGTGCGACGATGCGACGTTTTGAAAGGGGCATGGCGGACGGTGAGTGAGGAAGAGGAGATCGCGGAAGCGCAGAAGGGCGGAAACGGGGAGAGGATTTCCTAAGGCCTGAGTTTTTTGGACAGGATTTCAGGATTAACAGGATTCAGAGAGCGGAAGAAGGGGCAACGCGTACGGGTAGGATAGTGCGGATTAACGCGCCGGGACGGCGCGTTTCGCCTGAAGGAGACGCAGGTCGTAGATGCCGGCGGTGCGGGATTTTTCTTTGGCGACGAATTTGACGGTGAGCCCGTGAGAACCTGAGATGAGGGCGGTGCGGAGGATGTCGGCGGGGATGGGGTAGGTGATGTCGGTGAAGCGGTCTTGCGGGCCGCCTTTGAGGTCGACGGTGGCGATGACGTGGTCGTTCACGAGGATGTCGAAGCGGCGGTTGCGCTCGGCGGCGAAGTAGGTGACGCGGAGTTCGAGCAGAGTTTCGGCTGTGAGTGTGGGCATGGTGGGGAGTTTGAGTTGGTAGCTGAACCATTTGGAGGCGTCGCGCCAGCGGCGGCCGAGGTTGGAGCCGGTGTTGGTGTCCTCGCCAGCGAAGGCGTGTTCGACTTCGGGCTGTTGTTCTCCGGGCGTGACGCGGTCGAGCGTGCGCGCTTCGAGGACGAGGCGTGCTTTTTCTTCGGCGGCGAGCTGGGTGGTGAGTTCGATGTAGCGTTCGGGCGATGTGATGCGGAAGTAGGTGACGTAGCGGGCGTCGTGTATCCGGGAAAAGGGCACGAGCTGGAGGTCGCGGTAGGCGGTGGGCTGCAGGAGGTCGCGGGCGGTGAAGTTGAGGGGCTGGCCGGAGACGGGCGTGATCTTTGAGGGGAAGGTTTTTTCGTCGCCGACGAGGGCGGGGGCGGAGTCGAGCGGGAGATAAGGCCCGGGGGCGACGTGGCCCATGCGGCTGTCGTCGGCGCGGAGGCCGTCGAGGGATTCGGTGCCGGTCTTGGCGGCGAGGACGATCGGACCGTGGAGGATGGCGGCGTAGTCGGAGCCGTCGGGGAGGCGTTCGAGGTGCGTCGTCATCGGGAGTTCGATGTCGAGCGTGTCGCCGTCGTGCCATTCACGTTCGAGCGGGAGATAAGAGCCGGGCGTGGAGTTCAGGCCGGGGACGGGTTTGCCGTTGATGCGAAGAGCGAAGGCGTCGGCGGCGACCCACGAAGGATGGCGGAGAAAGAGGCGGACGGTGCGCGGGGTTTTTGTTTTGAAGACGAGGCGCGTGCGGGGCTCGTCGGGGAATTTGGTTTCCTGGCGGAGGGTGAGGCTATCGTCGACGCGGAGTTCGGAGGCGATGAAGAGGTTGACGAAGAGGTCGGTCGCGCGGCGGGCGTAGATGAAGTGGGCGTATTTGCCGTGGCTCTCGAGGCCGGAGCCGACGCAGCACCAGAAGGACGTCTCGGGTTGCGAGTAGACGCGGTAGTGTCGCGGGCGCATCGGCGTGAAGTAGACGAAGCCGCCGGTTTCGGGATGTTGCGACGAGAGGATGTGGTTGAAGAGGGCGCGCTCGTAGTAATCGGCGTAGCGGGCGAGTGGATCGAGGCGGAAGAGTTGTTCGGAGAGGCGGAGGAGATTGTAGGTGTTGCAGGTCTCGGGGCCTTCGCGTGACTCGATCATCGAGGAGAAGTCGTCGGAGGGGTGAAAGTGTTCACGCACACTGTCGCCGCCGATGGCGACGCTGCGACGGGTGACGACGGTGTCCCAGAAGAAGCGCGAGGCATCGAGCCAGGCGTTGTCGTGAGAGAGTTCACCGATGCGGGCGAAGCCGATGGCTTTGGGGATCTGGGTGTTGGCGTGGAGGCCGGTGAGTTTGTCCTCGTGGCGGAGGAGCGGATCGAGGATTTCGCGGTGGGAGAAGCGGCGGGCGAGTTTGAGGTATTTGGTGTCGCCGGTGATCGCGGAGACGTCGGCGAGGACTTCGTTCATGCCGCCGTGTTCGCAGCGGAGCATGGTCTGGATCTGGTCGTCGGTGAGTGTTGAGAAGAGCGCGTCGCACCAGTCGGAGAGGCGGATGAGGACGTCGCGCGCCTGCTCGTTTTTCGTGATGAGCCAGGTGTCGCGGAGGCCGGCGAAAAGTTTGTGGAGGTTGTACCAGGGGACCCAGCGGCCGTTGATGGAGAAGTTGGTGGCGTCGATTTTGCCGGAGCGGATTTCGGCCCAGAATTTTTGCCCCTCGGGAACGGCGCCGACGTAGCCGTCGCCGGAGGCGGCCTGGCAGGCGGCGAGTTCGGCGATCATGTAATCGAGACGGCGGCGGAGCTCGGCGTCGCCGGTGTCGGCGACCATCTGCGCGAGGGCGGTGAGGACGTGGCCGGCGGTGTGGCCGTCGAGGCCGGTGCTTTCCCAGTTGGGGTATTTCGGCGCTTTGGGTTCGAGGCCGACGGAGGTGCGGAAAGGCGCGAGGAGGCGGTCGGGGTTGAGTGCGAGGAGATAGGTGCGGTCGAGGTCCTGGGCGTGTTTAAACGGACCGTCCAAGAGGCGGACGTCGGTGAGCGGGAAAAATTCGAGGGGCTTTCCGGCATGCTGTTGCGAGAGATCGACGGAGGTGGCGCGTACGAACGGAACGAACGCGGTGGTTAGCGACACGACCAAGGCGAGCAGGCGGGAGTGGGGCATGGCGGAGAGATGAGGAGCGGCAGGGAAAGTTTCTCCACGTTTCCAACGCTTGACGGTCGTGTGAACCGGCCGGGGTCGTGAATACGGGGAAAACGGTTGGACTGTAAGGAGCGAATTCGCGGAAGCGAGCGTTGCGCCGTGGACGATGGCTGCGTTCGCTGGCGGACCTCGCTTCTGTGAAAACCCTTCGTCCCCTCGTCCGCTTTGCGGCCTGTGTTGTCTTGTTGTGCGTCCACGCGATTGCCCAGGAGTCGCTGCGCTGGAGTAATCCGCTCGTATCTCAACGAGCTGATCCGCATGTGTCGCTGATTGACGGCCAGTACCTGATGATCGCGACGGTCCCGGAGTATGACCGGATCGAGCTGCGAAAGGCGGCGACGCTGGACGGGCTCGGCAAGGCGGAGGCGAAGACGCTTTGGAAAAAACATGCAAGCGGGCCGATGAGTGCCCACATCTGGGCGCCGGAGCTGCACCGGATCGACGGGAAGTGGTACATCTATTTTGCGGCGGGGCGGGCAGAGAAGATTTGGGACATCCGCATCTATGTTTTGGAGAATGCGTCGGTGGATCCGTTCTCGGGCGAGTGGGTGGAGAAGGGGCAGGTCAAGACGCAGTTCGAGACGTTCTCGCTGGATGCGACGACCTTTGAGCATCGCGGTGCGCGCTACCTTGTGTGGACGGATCGCGATCCGAAAATCAAGGGGACGAACATCTACATTGCGAAGATGGACACGCCCTGGTCGTTGACCGGACCGCAGGTGCTTATCTCGAAACCAGAGCTGCCGTGGGAGCAGATTCGTTATTGGGTGAATGAAGGGCCGTCGGTGCTCGTGAAGAACGGGCGGGTTTTCATCACGTATTCGGCTGCGGGGACGGGCGCTGAGTATTGCCTCGGGCTGCTGACGGCGGACGAAGGCGCGGATTTATTGGACGCGAAGTCGTGGAAGAAAACGGCGTCGCCCGTGTTTACGGCGAACGAAGCGACGAGCCAGTTTGGACCGGGGCATAACAGCTTCACGACGTCGCTCGATGGGAAGACGGATATCCTGGTTTATCACGCGCGAAACTACCGGGAGATCGGCGGCGATCCGTTGAAGAATCCGGACCGGCATACGCGGGCGCAGATCGTGCGTTGGAAGGCGGATGGCTCGCCGGACTTCGGCGTGCCGGTGCCGGATGGCGCGTATGATGCGACGACGGAGCAGTCGGTGATCGCGAAGCTGACGGCGAATGCGAAGCCGCGTGGGAAGATCGCGCCGAAGCCGTTGTTTCGCGATCAGATCCATGACGGTGCGGCGGATCCGGTCGTGATCTGGAATCGCGCGGAGAAAAAATGGTTCATGTTTTATACAAATCGCCGGGCGAATGTGCCGGAGCTGGACGGAGTGACGTGGGTGCACGGCACGAAGATTGGAATCGCGGAATCGACGGACGACGGTGCGACCTGGACGTATCGCGGCACGGCGAACATCCCGCATGGAGGCGAAGGCATGACGCATTGGGCGCCGGAGATCATCGAGTGGGGTGGCAAGTATCACATGTACCTGACGTTCGTGCCGGGGATTTTCACCGACTGGAAACATCCTCGTGAGATGGTTTATCTCACGAGCAAGAACCTGATCGATTGGGAGTATCGCTCGACGCTGAAGCTGGCGTCGGATCGCGTGATCGACGCGTGCGTGCTGCCACTGCCCGAGGGCGGCTGGCGTATGTGGTACAACAACGAGCGTGACCGGAAATCGATTTACTACGCCGACAGCACCGACCTCGAAAACTGGACAGACAAAGGCAAGGCGGTCGGCGACCAGGGCGGCGAAGGACCGAAGGTGTTTCGCTGGCACGGCGCGTATTGGATGATCACGGACGTGTGGCGCGGACTCGCCGTTTATCGCTCCGAAGATTTGGTGAACTGGACGCGACAGGGCGGCGACAATCTCCTCCAGCACGCGGGCAAAGGCGTGGACGACGGCGTGATTGGCGGACATCCGGACGTGGTGATCAGCGGCGATCGTGCGTACCTGTTTTATTTCACGCATCCCGGACGCACGGCGGAAGCGAAAGCGGCGAAGCTCGACGGAACGGAGCAGCGGCGCAGTTCGCTGCAGGTTGTGGAGTTGTTTGAGAAGGATGGCGTGTTGAGCTGCGATCGGGACCAGCCTACGTTTGTGGAGCTGCTTTCCATCAACCCCAACCGATGAAACCGGATCACCGCTGGACGCTCGTTTATTCGCTCATCGCTGCTTGTTCAGCGCCGGCGCAAACGCCGGCCACGCCGAATCCGAGTGCGGTGGTTCCGGCAACTGTACCGAGCAGCAGTGGCGGACCCCGGGAGCCCCGCGTGCATGATCCGTCGACGATTGTCCGGGAAGGCGGAGATTACTGGTTTTTCTGCACGGGGAACGGGGTGAGCGCGTGGCGCTCCCGGGATTTGATGACGTGGAAACGTGAGCAGCCTGTTTTCTCCACGATGCCGGCGTGGCATCGGGAAGTTGTGCCGGAACAGAAAGGGCATTTGTGGGCGCCGGATGTGATCAAACTCGGCGGGCGTTTCCTCGTGTACTACTCCGTCTCGAAGTTTGGCGTGAACACGTCGGCGATCGGGCTGGCGACGGCCACGACGCTCGATCCGGCAAATGCAAACCATGGCTGGCGTGACGAGGGAATCATCGTGCAGTCACGGAAGGAGGATAAATTCAACGCGATCGATCCGGCGATTTTTCGCGATGATGACGGACGCCTCTGGATGTCGTTCGGGTCGTTCTGGAGCGGGATCAAGTTACTCGAGCTCGATGCGAAAACGGGAAAACGGATCGCGGAGGATGCGCCGCTGTTTTCGATCGCGTGGAAAGAGGCGATCGAGGCGCCGGCGATTCACAAGCGCGACGGCTGGTATTACCTTTTCGTGAATTGGGGCATCTGCTGTCGCGGCGCGGACAGCACGTACGAGATTCGTGTCGGACGCAGTCGTCAGATCACCGGACCGTATCTGGATCGCGAAGGGGTCGATCTGATGAAGGGTGGCGGTACGAAATTTCTCGCGACCGAAGGGACAATGATCGGGCCGGGTCACGTGGGAATTTTTTCAGAGGAGGGGCGGGACTGGCTGGGGATTCATTTCTACGATGGCGCGGACAAAGGCCGGCCGACGTTTGCGCTGCGCGAACTGACGTGGGCGGACGATAGATGGCCGGTGGCTGGCGCGGTTCGCGAGACGCGTTTACTGTCAGCTGCACAAACACAGCCGGCGGCCGCGCCATAATCCGGCTGCGACGCAACCAAACGATTCTTCGTCCGTCACCTCCCTGCGCCATGAACTCTCTTACCCCCCGTTTTCTTGCTGCGGCGCTGATCAGTGCCGTCTCCGTCGGCGTCATTCACGCGCAATCGTCCGCAACGACTGTGCCGGCTCCAGTCCCCGCGGCCGGCTCGAGACCGGATGCCGAAGCACTCTCGGCGATCAATGCGGGGAGAAACCCGCCTGCGTATCCGGTGCCTTACGCTCCGGCAAAAATCGAGGAAATCACGGAGGTTTTGAATCGCGTGCGTGGCTATCTCGCGGAGGTGACGCCGCCGAAGATGGTCGATCGCAAGACACAGGTTGAGATCACGGATTACTCGAAATTGCCGGGAGATGCGGTGCCTGCGCGCGGCGATTTCCAGCTCACGAGTTACGAGTGGGGTGTCACCTACTCGGGCATGTTGCTCGCGGCGGAGGTAACGGGCGACGCGAAGTATCGCGACTACGTGTCGGAGCGTTTCGATTTTATTGCGAGGACGGCACCGCTGTTTGCGGAGCAGGTCGCCAATCTCGCGCCGCCGCCCGCGACCGGTCGTCTGCCGGACGTGTGGCGCACGCCGTTTCGCCAGGTGAACGCGCCGCGGTCGCTCGATGATTCGGGCGCGATGGCGGCGGCGATGATCAAGGCGGCGCGGAGCGGACTGCATGCGCGGCTGATGCGGCAGTACATCGATCGTTACCTGAACTGGATTTCGAAGGAGCAGTATCGTTTTCCCGATGGGACGCTGGCGCGGCATCGTCCGCTCGATGATGCGCTCTGGCTCGACGATCTCTACATGAGCGTGCCGGCGCTGGCGCAGATGGGCGCGTTGACGGGCGGGTGGAATTATTTCGACGACGCGGTGAAGCAGATCGTGCAGTTTTCCGAGCGCATGTTTGTCGGGGAAAAAGGGCTCTATATGCACGGCTGGATCGGCGGCATGGAACCGCACCCGGTCTTTCATTGGGGGCGTGCGAATGGCTGGGCGATCATGGCGATGACAGAGCTGCTCGAAGTGCTGCCGGCGGATCATCCGGGGCGTGAGAAAGTGCTGACGCTTTACCGGGCGCACGTGCGTGGCATTGCGGCGACGCAAGGCGGCGCGGGGCTCTGGCATCAGCTGCTCGACCGGCAGGATTCTTATCTGGAGACGTCGGCGTCGGCGATTTTTGTCTACTGCATCGCACGCGGGATCAACCGTGGCTGGCTGGATGCGCACGCCTATACGCCGATGGTTTCACTTGGATGGAATGCGGTGGCGAAGCAGGTCAACGCGAAGGGCCAGGTGGAAAACGTGTGCGTGGGAACGGGCATGGGTTTTGATCCGGCGTTTTATTATTACCGGCCGGTGAGTGTTTATGCCGCGCATGGCTATGGGCCGGTTTTGCTGGCTGGCGCCGAGATGATCGCGCTGCGCAAAGGCAAGGGTGCCGCGGCGCTGGTGAGCGATGGTGCGGTGCAGAATGAGTCGGCGAAATCACGGCATTGATTTTTTGGACAGGATTAACAGGAGCTACAGGATTATGAAGAGTGTCGGAAGCCGAGTACGGCCGGAAGAATTGAATGCTCGGGGGTGGAGCGCGCACTCCGAGCGCGCTCTTGGGCTTTGCAGGCGATTTGGTCTGTTTTGTTTTCGACGTCGCTCAGCGCGCTCGGAGTGCGCGCTCCACCTGGTGATGTTGTTGCTCGGTGCTGTTTCGTTGCGCGCGGGTCCCTGGGTGAGCGAGCAGACCTCTGACGGGAGTTTCGCGCTGGCGGAGCCGGGGCGCGCGGCGCCGTTGCTCGTGGCGAAAGAGGATTTCAAAGTCGTGTCGCTGGCGGCGAACGATCTGGCGGCGGATATCGAGCGGGTCGCCGGGTCCAAGCCCGAGGTAAGGACTGCGAGCGATAGTTTGAAAGGTGATGTGGTGCTCGTCGGAACACTGGGAAAAAATCCGTGGATCGACGCCCTGGTGGCGGAAGGAAAACTCGATGTGACGGATGTGCGTGGGAAGTGGGAGACGTTTTTGATCACGACGGCGGAACGGCCTCTGCCAGGCGTGTCGCGGGCGCTGGTGATTGTCGGCAGCGATCGGCGCGGAACGGCCTTTGGTGTTTATGAGTTGTCGCAGGCGATCGGCGTGTCGCCCTGGCATTGGTGGTCGGATGTGACGCCGGATAAAAAGAAAGCGTTGCACGTGGCTGCCGAGGCGAGGCGGCTGGGGCCGCCTTCGGTGAAGTATCGCGGGATATTCATCAATGACGAGGACTGGGGCCTGCAGCCGTGGGCGGCGCAGACCTTTGAGCCAGAGAATGGCGGGATCGGGCCGAAGACGTACGGAAAGGTTTTCGAACTGCTGCTGCGCTTGAAGGCGAACACGCTCTGGCCGGCGATGCACGCCTGCTCGAAGCCGTTCAATGCGGATCCGCGCAATGCGGCGCTGGCGGATGACTACGCGATCGTGATGGGCTCCTCACACGCCGAGCCGATGCTTCGTAACAATGTCGGCGAGTGGAAAGACGCGAAGGAGAAGTGCAATTACGCGATCAATCGCGAAGGCGTGCTCGGCTATTGGGAGGAGCGGATGAAGACCAATGCGAAGTACGAAAGTGTGTTTACGCTCGGCATGCGCGGCATCCACGACTGGGGGATGCAGGGAGGAAAAACGCCGCAGGAGCAGATTGCGCTGCTGGAGCAGATCTTTGCCGATCAACGCGCGCTGCTCGCGAAATACGTGCGGCCGGAGGTCGAGCAAGTGCCGCAGATGTTCTGCGCGTACAAAGAAGTGCTGGGACTTTTCCGCGGAGGACTGCACGTGCCGGACGATGTGACGGTGGTGTTTCCTGATGACAATTTCGGTTACATCCGCGATTTTCCATCAGTGGATGAACGAGGACGGAAAGGCGGGTTTGGCGTTTACTATCACATCTCTTACCTCGGCCGGCCGCTGTCCTATCTCTGGTTGAACACGACGCCGCCGGCGCTCATCTGGTCGGAGATGCGGAAAGCGTATGACCACGGAGCGGACCGGCTGTGGATCGTGAATGTCGGCGACATCAAGCCGGGTGAAATCGGCACGGAGTTTTTCCTCCGGATGGCGTGGGATATCGATCGGTGGAACCGGGCGAACCTGCCGGAGTTTTTGCTCGAGTGGGCGGCGCGGGAGTTTGGTGGCAGACATGCGTCGGAAATCGCGGCGATCATGGACGAGATGCTACCTGCTTAATTTTTCGCGGAAGCCGGAGCATTTGCAGTGGTGGCTGCCGAAGGAGGCGCCGAGGCCGAGCGGGTGGGCGGGAACGGAAATCGAGGCGCGGCTTTCGCAATTTTCACGACTGCGCGATCGCGCCGTAAAAGTGGCCAAGGAACTTCCGGCTGCGAAGCAGGACGGCTATTTTCAGCTGGTGGGTTATCCGGTCATTGGAGCGACGGAGGCGAACACGCGGTATTTTGGCGGTGAGCTGGCGGCGCTGACCTCGCTGGGGGGGCACGCATGAACTCGCCGAGGCGCTGCGGAAACGCGCGGTCGGCGCCGACGCTGTGCTCCAGGAGGCGACCCGAAGTTTCGGCGCGGCGATTGCGAATGGAAAATGGCGTGGGTTCATGCGGTTGGAACCGGCGGATGAGGATTGGAAATCGATGCGCATCGCGCCTTGGAGCGTGCCGAAATTTCCGGCGGACGTGGTCGCGCAGGTGGAGAAAGCGAATGCGGTGAAGCCGCTCGTTCGGATCGATGCGAAGAGCTTTTCCCTGAGCCAATACGAGCATGTGCGCGACGGCGGTGTTGAGGGTAAGGCCGCGTGGCGGGTTGTTCCTGGCTTGGGGAAGTCGGGCGCGGCGATGACGTTGTTTCCGATGGATGCGGAGAGTTTTGACCTGGCGAAACAGGCATCGGTTGCGCCGATGCTGGCGTGTGCCGTGGAGTTTCCATCGGCGGGGCGATTTAAAGTGGAGGTTCATTTGCTGCCGACGCATTCGCTCGTGAGTGGACGAGGGCTGCGGTTTGGGCTCGGGCTTGATGACGAGGCCCCGCAGTTGGTGACGCTCGACATTGGCGACGGCGGGCCGGACTGGGCGCAAGGCGTTCTCTCGGGAGAGCGCGTGGTCACGACCTCGATTGAGGTTGGCGCGCAGGGAAAACGGATGCTGCGCATCTATGGCGTCGATGCGGGCGTGGTGATTGATCAACTCGTGATCTGGACGGTGTCTCCCTGAAATTTATGTCATCGGAAAAAATCCCCTCTGGCTTGCGCGTACTGGTGCGCGGCTTGGTTTTCTTGTTTGCGGCGATGAGCTGCGTCTATGCGACCGAGGAGCAGCGCGTGGTCGAAAAGATCGAGGCTGCGCCGGCGCCTGCGCTCAATGCGGCTCTGCCGACTTTGTGGGTCGCGGGCGATTCAACCGCGGCGAATGGATCACCGGTGGCGACGGGCTGGGGGAAGCCGCTGCCGGTGTTTTTTGACGCGACGAAGATCAATGTTGCGAACCGCGCGCGCGGTGGACGCAGCAGCAAGACCTTTGTCACGGAAGGCCTGTGGGATCAGATCGTGAAGGAGTTGAAGAAAGGCGACGTAGTCCTGATCCAGTTCGGGCACAATGACGGCGGAGATGTTTTCAAGGGGAAGGCGCGCGCGTCGTTGCCGGGATTGGGTGAGGAAACGCAGGAAGGCACATTGCCTGACGGGAAAGTGGAGACGGCGCATACCTTTGGCTGGTACATGCGGAAGATGATCGCCGACGTGAAGGGGAAGGGCGCGACGCCGATCCTGCTTTCGCTCACGATCCGTCAACGCTGGCAGGACGGGAAGGTCGAGCGTGCGAATGGCAAGTACAGTCAGTGGACCGCGGATCTCGCGAAGAGCGAGGGCACGGCATTCATCGATCTCTCGACGATGATCGCGGATCGATACGACGTGTTAGGTGAGGAGAAAGTGAAGGCGTTTTTCCCGAAGGACTATGTGCACACGGGACCGGAAGGAGCCGAGCTCACCGCATCGCTTGTCGTGGCGGGATTGAAGGGCCTGCCGACGAGTCCCTTTGGCGCGCTCAAACCGTACTCGGAGAAGGGTGTCGCGGTGGAGGCCTCACCCCTGACAGTGCTGGATGCGCCGAAATCCACCGAGCGAGTGGCTCGTGAGCGCAAGCCGCTGCCGGTTCCGGCGAACCCGGCGCTGCCCTCGCTTTTTTTGATTGGTGATTCGACGGTGCGAAATGGCCAGGGCGACGGCTCAAACGGCCAGTGGGGCTGGGGTGAGCCGATTGTTGCGTCTCGATCCCGGCGAAGATCAACGTCGTCAACCGCGCGGTGGGCGGCTTGAGCAGCCGCACCTATCTGACCGGCGGGCATTGGGCGAAGGTGCTGGAGATGATCAAACCGGGTGACTTTGTGATCATGCAGTTTGGCCACAACGACAGCAGTGCAGTGAATGACAACACGCGGGCACGTGGAACGCTCAAAGGCGCGGGTGACGAAACGGAAGAGATCGATAACGCGCTCACGAAGCAGCGTGAAGTGGTGCAGTACCTACGGCTGGTACCTGAAGAAATTCATGGCAGAGGCACGCGCGAAGGGCGCCACGCCGATCGTGTGCTCATTGGTGCCGCGCAAGACCTGGGAGGCGGGCAAGGTGGTGCGCAGTCCGGCTGGCTACGCCGGGTGGGCGGAGGCGGTGGCGAGGGAAACAAACACGCCATTCGTTCCGCTCAACGAGATCATTGCGCGCAGGTATGACGCACTTGGGGCAAAGTGAACGGACTTTTCGGCGATGAGCATACTCACACGAACCGGCCGGGGGCGGAGTTAAACGCGGAGTGCGTGGTCGCCGGGTTAAAGGCATTGGGGGAGAATCCTCTCGCGCCGTTTCTAAACACGGCGGCCGCGAATGTGCCGGCTTTCGCTCCCTAGGGCACGCGCCTGCCGTTAGTTGGTTTAAGCCTGCCGATCCTTGGGATCTGGCAGGCTTTTTCTGTTTGGATGCCATAATTCATACTGGAAGATTTTGAGAATGCTCGCGGCTGGGAACATATTCCCGTGTCGTGACCGCGTTGACCCAGCGAGCTACCCCCTTCGTGAGTACGAACGTGTTTTCGTCGTATCCTCCCATCCTGATATTTCCACCAGGATCACCTGCTAACGGTGCCGCCGCGGTCTTTCGTTTCCGTGACTTCAGTTCTTTGGCCGACCTATCCAAACCAATGAAAACCCAAACCCCGAACCGACAACTCGTCAGGCTGCTGCTTGCACAACTATGTGCATTGGCGGTCGTGACTCCTGTTCTCGCGCAGCAAGTAAAACAAGAAACCGCACCGGCGACACCGCCTGCGGACAAGCCAGTTGCTCCTGTAACCGACACCGGGGTGACCGGTGAGGAAGAGACCATCGTGCTCTCTCCTTTCACGGTGCAGTCCTCAAGAAGGACATCGGTTACTATGCCGAAAATACCCTGGCGGGCAGCCGCCTTAATACGAAGGTTTCCGATCTCGCGGCAGCCATCACGATCGTCACCAAGCAGCAGCTCTCCGATACGTCGTCCACCGATATCAACGACGTGTTCATGTACGAAGCGGGCACCGAAGGCGCCAATACTTACACGCAGACAGACGTCAGTCGTAACGGCGTACCGCGCGATACCCTGGCCGGCTACAGCTCGGATGCGGGCGTTCCCGCCACTCGTGCCACCGCCAATCGTGTGCGTGGCCTGGGCTCGCCGGATGCCGCCCAGAATAATTATCCCGCGATCGCGCGTGTTCCATTCGACTCGTACAACACGAACTCACTGGAAATCAGCCGCGGTCCGAGTTGATTGCTTTTCGGCACGGGAAGTCCTGCTGGTATCGTCAATCAATCAACGGCCCAGGCCAGCACGTCGAAGCGACTGACCACCGTTGAGGCCCGCTTTGGCAGCTGGGATGATCAGCGCCTTGGCTTCTCCCACAATCAGCCGCTTATTAAGGACAAACTCGCCTTCTACGTGGCGGGTCTTTGGGAAGAAAAAGGGATTCCGGCGCAAGCCATCCGCGGATGAATCGCAGCGCTACTACGGCGCGATCACCTATCAGCCTTTCCGCAAGACCAAGATTACGGCCAGCTTCGAGCACTATCACAACTACAACAACCGGCCAATTCACAAACGCCCCGTGACTATGTCAGCCTTTAGCTGCCAGGCAGGACATCCCGCCTATGATCCGGTTTCCCGCTCGATTCTGATTCTCGACACCGGTGTGACCAAAGGTCCTTACACCACGTCGGCTTCGTCGCCCGGTTATCCTGCTGGCACGATCGTCGGCAATCCAGGCTATCGACCACAGCGCCCACGGCGACCACGCCGAACCCGCTGTATATCCCGGGTATTCAATTCGGCCCGACTGGCAGCAACCGTCTTACGGTGTTCACAGACAATGGAAACCTGCTTTATGCGGTGCGCCCCATCGGTGATGCGTTCACGACGCTCACGGGCCCGTTGGCGGTTTATAACGCTCCGGGTACCCGCCGGTCGCGCGCCTGCGCAATAAGTAGCCAGGTGTGATCGCCTGCCGTCGACATCCTCCGCCGGACCTTTGGCGCCTGCCGGCTACGGCGGCTATGTCCAGCCGTCGATCACCGATAAATCGCTGTACGATTGGGAGCACGTGAATCTGCTCCAGATGAACTACGGCGAGATGACGATGAAGACTTACAACGCCGAGTTTCAGCAGGAGATCCTGCCCTCGTTGAATTTCTCGGCGGGCTGGTTCCGTCAGGAACTCGATGCGGTGGAAAACTACACGGTGTCGAATGCCAACGCCATCACGACGCTCTATGTGGACACCAACTACTACAATATGGATGGCACGTTTAATCCTTATTTTGGCAGTCCTTACCTGGCCGATATTTCTCCGGACACGTTTAAGACACCTGAGATTAACGACAACTACCGCGCGCTTCTCGCCTATGAACTGGATCTGACCAAGAAGAGCGGTTTCTGGCACTATCTTGGCAAGCACCGCATGATGGCTCTTTGGAGCAAGCAGATGGGTGAACAGCGCGCCCTTCCGTTATCGCAGCACCTTTTTGATAACGGCGATATTCGCTATCAGGCGAATCCGTCGGCAGCTAACTCCATTGTCGCGAGTTCGAACTACACCCGTATTTTCTATGTCGGACAAAACAAAGGCATTACGCAGCGGTCCCCCGGACATCTCGGACAGCCCGGCTATGGCGGTCCTGAATGCAGACGTGAACACCTATAACTGGTCCACCGGCCAGTGGGAGTCATCCCCCCTGCATATGAGCCAGCAGCTTTTACTATGCGGGTGCCTACGGTCTGAATCGAAGACCATGAAGGTAACAGCGGCGCGTTGACCAGTTACTTCTGGGATGAGCGCATTGTCGGCACGTTTGGCTGGCGCAAGGACAAGTACAAAGCCCGCAACACAAACGTGAATGGATTGGGGCGGGACGACCAACACGGGTCTTGCCACCAGATCTTATGTCAACGGCTTCGCGATCAATCCCATCTGGACCGAGCAGCGCCTGACGAATTGGTACGAGCTCGAGGGCACGACCAGCACCGTCGGAATCGTGGTAGAAACCGCTACGCTGGCAGAGCGGCGAGGTTTTGGTGCACTACAATCAGTCCGATAACTTCAATCCACCCAGCGGCATTCCGATCGATTTCTTCGGTACACCGCTGCCCGGGGATTGCCACGGGTGAAGGTAAGGACTACGGTGTTCCCGTTCGCTCTTCAACGACTTGTGGCGAAACTCAACTGGTTCGACAGCACGAAGACAAAATGCTCCCGCCACCGCGGCCACGACTGCGATCGGTCGCGTCGACCCGCATGGACACCACGAGTTTCCGCTCCTGGGCTGATTATGTTGTGCGTATCCGCAACGGTCAGGATCCGACTGCGCCTAACTTCGCGAACAACACCCTGTTCCCGCTGACGCAGAACATGAAAAATGAAATTGCGGCGCTGATGAAGGTTCCGGCCTATGACAATTGGCCGCCAGCAAACATCAACGGCACCCAGACCAACAAGGCAAAGGGTCAGGAATTCCGGGCTAACTATACAATCCAAAGCGTAACTGGAAACGAAGCCACACGTCGCATCGAGTGACCTATCAGAAAGTGGCGCACGGATTTGATGCGTGGATTGCGACTCGTCTGCCTATCTGGCAGAACAGTGTAGCACTAGACATGCCGGCCTCAATCACCATGTCCAACGGCACCCGCCTTCGTTGCAGCGTTTCTGGACGGGCTATGGTCCAACCGCAGATGCCCGTCTCTCCAATGCGACAGGCGCCAATCCGAGCTGGATCAGTCACCAAGGGTTTTACGAGAGTGCAGTTGCTACGGAAATCAACGTAGCGAAAGCTCTCCAAGATAAACCAGTCCCCAATGAACGCCCGTGGACGTTCAATATCATCACCAACTACGCCTTCGAATCGGGCATGTTTAAGAACTTCACGGTGGGTGGTGGTTATCGCTGGGCCGATGAAGCCACCGCTGGTTTCTACGGGGACCCCAATAACCGCGATTCAAACAACTTGATTGTCGCTCCTGACCTCGATCGTTCAATCACCGGTCCAATCGGAATCGCACGTCGACCTGTGGGTTTCTTATCGCTGCAAGATTCTCGAGAACAAGGTGAACATGAAGATCCAGCTGGACCTGCGTGACGCGCTGGAAGCGGAGGACTGCAGCCCGTCGCCTACAACCTGAGATAGATGGCCTTTGCTACCGCATCATCGACCCACGCCAGTTCTTCCTGACCACGACCTTCGAGTTCTAATTCAGGAAGTGTTGTTCTCTTGGTTGATCAAACCTCCCGCCTGCAAAGGCGGGAGGTTTTTTTGTCGTCAACTAGGTGAAGCCGGTTAACTCAACCACGTCGTGGATGAACAAAGCGCTCCTTGTAGTAGAAATGACCCCAAGCGTTGGGTGTTGTGGGCGGCGCCGTCATTCTGATTCTAGCCACTCTGGCTTTTTATAAAAACAGCCTGGCCGCGCCGTTCGTTTTGATGATCGGGCGGCGATCGTGGATAACCCGGAAATACGGAGTTTTTCCGCGGCGTGTTTTTCCGGCGGCGGACGGTCGCCCAGGTCGTCGGACGACCTCTGGTGAGCCTCCGGCTGGCGCTGAACTACCGCTTGGAGCGGACTTTGGATCCCTGGAGCTACCATGTCGTTAATGTGGGCATCCACTTGTTCAGTGGTCTGGTGCTTTGGGGACTTGTCCGTCACGTTGATCCACGGGCAGTCTCCCGTCGGCGCGAATTCAAGTCGTGATAGCTTATTGGGAGCTAACGTAGGAATGGGCGTGCTTCGTATAGCCTTACTCTGGCTGCTGCATCCTTTGCAGACAGAGTCGGTGACCTACATGGTCGCGGGCGGAGTCTCTCCGTGGGTTGTGCTATCTGCTGACTCTATACTTTTTTGTCCGGGGCACGACGGCGCCACGTCCGGCAGATGGTATGGCGCTGCGATCGCGACCTCGCGCTCGGAATGACTGCGGAAGGAGGTGATGGTGAGCGCGCCGGTGATGGTATTGCTCTATGACCGGACATTTGTGGCGGGATCGTTTTCCAAGGCGTCCACATCTGGAAGCGGGTCTATCTCGGGCTGGCTGCTTCCTCGATTATCTGGCGCTCGTCTACGGCACGGAAACCTGGTGGCCGGCTGGTTTTGGTGGGGGCGTTTCCTCCTGGTCGTATCTGCTCACGCAATGCAAAGCCCTACTTCTGCGTCAGGCTTTCAATATGGCCGGATTCATTGGTGTTCGATCGCGGCACAGAGCTGGTTGGCAGCTTTGCCGAGGTCGCTGCCCAAGGGCTGGCGGTTTGGCGCTCTGGTTTCCGCTGGATTT